>NZ_CABVPP010000024.1 GCF_902499075.1 Burkholderia pseudomultivorans
GCATCGGCGCCGCCGTGCGCCTGCGCGCCGTCGGCCGCCGCCGCCACCGACGCGCCCGACGGCACGAGATCGGGCGGCAGGTCCTTGATCTCGACGGTCTGCGCGGGCGCCATCACGGTCAGCCAGTTCGCGAGGTTCTCGAGCTGCCGCACGTTGCCGGGAAACGGCAGCGACGTCAGGTATGCCAGCGCCTCGTCGGACACGCGCTTAGGCTCGACGCCGAGATCGCGCGCACTCTTCTGCAGGAAATGGCGCGTGAGCAGCGGAATGTCGTCGCTGCGCTCGCGCAGCGGCGGCAGGCGCAACCGGATCACGTTGAGCCGGTGATACAGGTCCTCGCGAAACAGCCCCTGCCGCACGCGCGATTCGAGATTCTGGTGCGTCGCGGCGATCACGCGCACGTTCGCGCGCAGCGGATTGTGGCCGCCGACGCGATAGAACTGCCCGTCCGACAGCACGCGCAACAGGCGCGTCTGCAGGTCGAACGGCATGTCGCCGATTTCGTCGAGGAACAGCGTGCCGTTCTCGGCCTGCTCGAAGCGGCCCTGCCGCGTCGTCTGCGCGCCGGTGAACGCGCCGCGCTCGTGGCCGAACAGCTCGGATTCGAGCAGGTCCTTCGGAATCGCCGCGGTGTTCAGCGCGATGAACGGGCCGTTCGCGCGCGGGCTGTGACGATGCAGCGCCCGTGCGACGAGTTCCTTGCCGGTGCCCGACTCGCCGGTGATCAGCACGGTCGCGGCCGAATGCGACAGGCGGCCGATCGCGCGGAACATGTCCTGCATCGCGGGCGCCTGGCCGAGCATCTCGGGTGCCTCGGCCACGCGGTCGTCCTGCGGCGCGCCGCTGCGCAGGCTTTCCTCCACCGCGCGGCGAATCAACTCGACGGCCTTGTCGACGTCGAACGGCTTCGCGAGATATTCGAACGCGCCGCCCTGGAACGCCGCGACGGCGCTGTCGAGATCGGAGAACGCCGTCATGATGATGACGGGCAGGCCCGGCAGGCGTTCGTGCACCGCCTGCAGCAGCTCGAGGCCGGAACCGCCCGGCATCCGGATGTCGGACACGAGCACCTGCGGCGTCTCGTGATCGAGCGCGGCCAGCGCATCGCGCACGTTCGCGAAGCTCTTGGTCGCGAAGCTGTCCCGGGCGAGCGCCTTTTCGAGCACCCAGCGGATCGATTGATCGTCGTCTACTATCCAGATCGGCTTCATAGGTCGGTCAGATATTGGTGAATCCGGTGAATCGCACTGTCGCCGCTCAGGGGTCGAGCGGCAGCAGAATCTGAAATTCGGTACGTCCCGGGCGGCTTTCGACCTCGATCATCCCGTCGTGCTGCTGCACGAAGGTCTGCGCAAGCGTGAGGCCGAGGCCGCTGCCGTCGTCGCGCCCGGACACGAGCGGATAGAAGATCCGGTCGCGGATCTCTTCCGGAATGCCGGGCCCGTTGTCGATCACGTGCAAGTCCAGTGCCAGCTTGTACAGCCGCTTGGCGATCGTCACCTTGCGCGCGACGCGCGTGCGCAGCTCGATCTTCGCGTCGCCCTGCGCGATCCGTTCGCGCAGCGCCTGCGCGGCGTTGCGCACGATGTTCAGCAGCGCCTGGATCAGCTGCTCCTTGTCGCCGCGCAGGTCCGGCACGCTCACGTCGTAGTCGCGCTCGATCGTGAGCCCGCGCGGGAATTCGGCGAGCATCACCGCACGCACGCGCTCGCAGACCTCGTGGATGTTCACGTCGCCGACAATGTGCGGATGCCGGTGCGGCTCCAGCAAGCGGTCGACGAGCGTCTGCAGGCGGTCGGACTCCTTGATGATCACCTGCGTGTATTCGCGCAGCTCGTCGCGCTCACGTTCGCCGAGCTCGAATTCGAGCAGCTGCGCGGCGCCGCGAATCCCGCCGAGCGGGTTCTTGATCTCGTGCGCGAGGTTGCGGATCAACTGCTTGTTGACCGCGGTCAGGTCGTGGATGCGCTCCTCGCGGTCGGTGCGCGACTGCCGTTCGTTCTCGAACAGCTCGACGAGCACGAAATCGGGTGCGCTCTCGAGGAAGCCGACGATCGCATGCACGTGCAGCGGCTCGCGGCCGGGCCGGTCGAGCACGGTGTCGAGATGCGTCGCGTGAAAGCGCTCCTCGCCGATCGCGGTGATCGTCGACGCCAGCTCGTTCGCGTTCGGAAAGATCTCGCCCCACGGCCGCTGCGCGAGCTGGCGGCGCGAGATGTCGAGCATCGCCTCCGCGGACGGATTCGCGAACGCGATGCGCAGCGTCTTGCGGTCGAGCACCAGCACGACCGTCGGCAACGCCTCCAGCCCCGCCAGCAGGCCCGAGCGCGCGAGCCGCTCGTCGTCCGTCGGTTGGCCGGCGTGTCCTGTCTTCGCCTTGATCAGATTCTTCAGAACCATCGTGCGTGCGTGTCGCGCCTGCTGCGCCAGAAGCCAGAAAAAAGAAATCGCGGAACAAAAAGGGGACGGCTGGGCGCCGTCCCCTTTTCAGACTCCGCCGTTCCCGCCGCGCGCCGCGCGACGGGAACGAACCGGCATGACGGCGCTGAATCGAAGCGCCATCGCCGATTACAGCGAGTAGTACATCTCGAACTCGATCGGATGCGTCGTCATGCGGAACTTCGCCAGCTCCTGCTCCTTCAGCGCGAGGTACGCATCGATCATGCCGTCCGTGAACACGCCGCCGCGCGTCAGGAACTCGCGATCCTTGTCGAGCGCTTCGAGTGCCTGGTCGAGGCCCGCGCAGACGGTCGGGATCTTTGCATCCTCTTCCGGCGGCAGGTCGTACAGGTTCTTGTCGGCGGCTTCGCCCGGATGGATCTTGTTCTGGATCCCGTCCAGGCCGGCCATCATCAGCGCGGTGAAGCACAGGTACGGGTTCGCCATCGGATCCGGGAAGCGCGTCTCGATGCGGCGGCCCTTCGGGTTCGACACGTGCGGAATGCGGATCGATGCCGAGCGGTTGCGCGCCGAGTACGCGAGCTTGACCGGTGCCTCGAAGTGCGGAACCAGGCGCTTGTACGAGTTCGTCGTCGGGTTCGTGATCGCGTTCAGCGCACGAGCGTGCTTGATGATGCCGCCGATGTAGAACAGCGCCTGTTCCGACAGGCCCGCGTAGCCGTTGCCCGCGAACAGGTTCTGGCCGTCCTTCCAGATCGACTGGTGAACGTGCATGCCCGAACCGTTGTCGCCGACGACCGGCTTCGGCATGAACGTCGCGGTCTTGCCGTACGAGTGCGCGACGTTGTGGATGATGTACTTCGACCATTGCGTCCAGTCGGCGCGCTGCACCAGCGTCGAGAACTTCGTGCCGATTTCGTTCTGGCCCTGGCCCGCCACTTCGTGGTGGTGCACTTCGACCGGGATGCCGAGCTGTTCGAGCAGCAGGCACATTTCCGAACGCATGTCCTGGAACGTGTCGACCGGCGCGACCGGGAAGTAGCCGCCCTTCGTGCCCGGACGGTGGCCCGTGTTGCCGCCTTCGAAGTCCTTGCCCGACGACCACGGCGCTTCTTCCGAGTTGATCTTCACGAAGCAGCCCGACATGTCCGTGTTCCACTGGACCGAGTCGAAGATGAAGAATTCCGGCTCCGGACCGAAGTAGGCCGTGTCGCCGATGCCCGTGCTCTTCAGGTACGCTTCGCCGCGCTTCGCGAGCGAACGCGGATCGCGCTCGTAGCCCTTGCCGTCGGCCGGCTCGACCACGTCGCAGGTCAGCACGAGGGTCGACTCTTCGTAGAACGGGTCGACGAATGCCGCGTTCGGGTCCGGCATGAGCAGCATGTCCGACGCCTCGATGCCCTTCCAGCCGGCGATCGACGAACCGTCGAATGCATGGCCGCTCTCGAACTTGTCCTCGTCAAACGCCGAAACCGGCACCGACACGTGCTGCTCCTTGCCGCGCGTATCCGTGAAGCGGAAATCGACAAACTTGACGTCCTCGTCCTTCACGAGCTGCATGACGTCGGCGACGGTTTTACTCATAACCTCTTCTCCTGATTGAACAATTCCGGCGGACTGGGAACCGCCTCGTTTATCGAGCTGACCGGGGATCAGGCTTTGGCGCAGCGTGCCCCGATTCGACCGAATTCCATAGAGCAGCTTCCGTGCCAGCATGCGCGATTCCGGCGCAAATCGCGCGGAGGCGCGCCGCCACGGGGGCCGGCTGCGCGATTCCGGGGCCCGGCGCCGCCTCGGCCGCCGATCGCATGCACCGCGCCGGTGCAATCCCGCCGGCGCGCCGCCGACACCGAATCATCTTGGTGCACGCGCGCCATTCTGCACCTTTTTGGTGAGCGCGTGTGCGGTGCGCGCGCGGCATCGCCACCGGAACGCCCGGGCGACGGCGCGGCGCTAGAATGTTCGTTTGACCGATATGGAGACTCCCTGCCATGAGTACGCTCGAACAGCTTTACGCGAAGGCCGACGAACGCCGCGCGCAAGGCTCGCTCAACTATGCCGGCGCGCTGCTGCCGGCCGAGGCTTTCGAACTGCTGCAGCTCGATCCGTCGGCGCGCCTCGTGGACGTGCGCACCCGCGCCGAGCTCGACTGGATCGGCCGCCCGCTCGTCGGCGACGGCCAGTACCTGCATCTCGAATGGACGCGCTACCCGGGCGGCGTGCCGAACGCCGGCTTCGTCGACGAACTGCAGGCGGCCATCACGCCCGATACGCCCGTGCTGTTCCTGTGCCGCAGCGCCGCGCGCTCGAAGCTCGCCGCGGTCGCCGCGTCGCAGGCCGGCTTCACGAAGGCGTTCGACCTGCTCGAAGGCTTCGAAGGCGCGAAGGACGCCGAAGGCCACCGCAAGACGGTGGACGGCTGGTGCTTCCGGAAACTGCCCTGGATCGGCGCCTGACCGCGCGCCGAACCCGCCCGCATCATCGTCGAGCCGGGCGATGACATGCCGATGACGGGCCGCGTTGCGCGGCCCGCTGCTTTTGCGCCGCCGGGCCGCGGCCGGCGCGCGTCGGCCGTCAGCGCGGCGTGCCAGGCTCGACGATGTCGCCGCCGAGCAGGTGGACGCCTTCGCGCAGCTTCACGAACGCGGCCGCGACCGCTTCCGGCTCGCCCTTCACGCCGAGGTCGATATGGCGGCGCGCATAGATGCCGCCGCGCTCGGCGTCGCCGACGCTCGGCAGGCTGAACACGCGCACGCCGGGGAAATCGCGCTCGATGCGCTCCATCAGCGGCGTGAGCGTCGATTCCGGCAGCTCGAACACGTACAGCGAGCGCTCCGCATGCGGCGTCGCGTGATGCAGGTGCGCGTACTTCGTGTCGAGCACCCATTCGATCATCGGCCACGCCATCACCGGGAAGCCCGGCATGAAATGGAGATCGCCGACCGAGAAGCCCGGAATCCGGTTGTAGCCGTTCGGGATGATCGTCGCGCCGACCGGGAACACGCCCATGTTGAAGCGGTGCTGGTTTTCCGGCGAATCGAAATCGACCGGGCGGTCGGGATCGGTATGCGTTTCGCGGATCCGCTCCTCGATCAGCCGCTTCGCTTCCGGATGCAGCTCGAGCGGCACGCCGAGCGCGGCCGCCGCGCACTGGCGCGTGTGGTCGTCCGGCGTCGCGCCGATGCCGCCCGTCGAGAACACGATGTCGCCCGACGCGATCGCGCGTGCCAGCGTCGCCGTGATGCGCGCCGGATCGTCGCCGACGTACTCGGCCCAGTCGAGCGCCAGGCCGCGCGCGCCGAGCAGCTCGATGATCTTCGCCAGATGCTTGTCCTGCCGGCGGCCGGAAAGGATTTCGTCGCCGATGATGATGATGCCGATGCTCATGCCTGCCCCAGGTCGATGGTGGTGGCGCGCGGTGCCGCGCGCAGGTCTTCCAGCGCGCGCAGGCAGTAGTGCCCGAACCACAGCGCCGAGAAGACGAGGATGAAAGCGTAAACCCAGATCATGGCCGCCGCGACGAACGGGAACAGCACCATCATCCAGATCGACGACACCCAGACGAAGGTCGGCACGGTGCCGAGCAGCCCGGTCGCGATGCCGATGCCGATCAGCGGCCAGCGGTGCCGCCGGATCAGCTCGCGGCGCTCGTCGCGGCTCGCATGCTGCGCGAGCGCATCGTAGGTCATCACGCGATAGGTGAGCCAGCCCCAGATCACCGGCGGCAGCAGCGCGAAGAACGGCGGAATCAGCCACAGCGGGATCGTGACGACCAGCACGACCACGCCGACGATCGCCGCGCCCAGCGAATTGAACACGCTGCCGAAGAAGGTGCCGCCGCGCTTTGCCTCCAGCGCGGCGAACTGCCGGTTCGACAGGTGCTTGACGACGACCGGCATCGAGATCGACGCGATCAGCAGCAGCACGGTCAGCACGATCAGCGGAATCGCGAGCGACACGACGACGAACGGTGCGACCACCGCATGCAGCTGCGACATGCCGACCGCGTCGAAAGCGCGGTACAGCGCGGCCGTCAGCACGAAGCCGTCGAGCGCGCCGCGCGCGGCGTCGATCAGCGTCTGCCACGAGAACCACAGCAGCGCGCCCCAGAACAGCGCGGAGACGACGAACGGCATCAGGGTGAGCCACAGCATGCGCGGATGCAGCGCACTCGCGAATGCACGGATGAAGGAGCGCAGCAGGTCGTTCATGCGAGCCTGTCTCGATGAGGAAAAACGGGGAAAGGATAAACCACGCGGCCCGCATGCGCCAAAGCGCATGCGGGCCGCGGGGGAAAGCCGTTCAACGGGAAAACGGCCGGATCAGGCCGACGCCGCGCCGCGCTTGGCGGGGAACAGGCGGCGGAAGATCCGCACGAACGCGAGGCCGTGCTGCGCCCAGAAGCCGTCGCCGTAGGAAACGCCCTCGACCTGGTCGCGGATGCCGGTCGGCTCGACCGTGCGGTTCCACGACGCGGTGCCGAACATCATGTCCCACCACGGGAACAGTACGCCGAAGTTGCAGCCGTACTTCGTGCCTTCGTGGCCGTAGCCGACCGCGTGGTGGCGCCGGTGGAAGGTCGGGCTCACGAACAGGCGCTCGCCGAGCCAACCGAACGACAGCCGCGCATTCGTATGCTGGATGCTCTGCATGAAGTTCGTGAACGCGGTCAGCACGACGAACTGCGACGGCGTCACGCCGATCACGAGCGCGATCGCCGCGAAGAAGCACGACTGGATCACGTCGTCGAGCAGGTGGTTGCGGTCGTCGCACCACAGCGACATCTGCCGCTGGCTGTGATGCACCGCGTGCAGCTCCCACCAGATGCCGAACTTGTGCTGCCAGCGGTGATACCAGTAGCCGGCGAAGTCGAGCACGACGAGGTAGATCGCGAACGCGACGATCGGCTGCGAAGTCACGCCCGGCCACAGATAGTCGAGATTGACGTTCGCGACGCCGTGCAGCCGCAGCCACGCCTGGAAGTTGTCGAACAGCGGCTGCAGCGCGAAGAAGAAGAACAGCGAGTAGATGCCGAGCTTCGCGATCGCCGTGTAGATCACGTCGACCCGCACCGCCTTGCGGCTGCTCCAGCGCTCGACCGGCAGCAGCGCCTCGAGCGGGCGCAGCAGCACGAACATCAGCACCATCTGCAGCGCGCCGACGATCACCCAGTACAGCGCGTCGTAGGTGTCCTCGTCATAGTCCATCAGGTTGAACTTGAAGAGGAGCGGCTGCACGACGTCGACGTACAGCCAAGTCTGGATGTCCGACACGAACGCATCGATCAGGTGCAGCATGGCCCGTCTCCGTCCGTCACGCGCCGTTCGCCGCGCGCCACGGCGCGCGATCGTAGAAGTAGATGCCGTGCGGCGAGCGGCCGACGGCGATCGTCTGCACCAGCTTGCGCGACGCCAGGTCGATGATCCCGACCTTCTTCGCGAAGCGGAACGTCACCCACAGCGTCTTCTTGTCGGCCGACAGCTCCATGTCGTCCGGGCCCGGCAGCAGGCCGGTGATGTCGCCGACGTTGGTCAGCGTGTTCTCGTCGATGATGCTGATCGTGTTCGCGACGCGGTTGGTGACCGCGACGTGCGTGCCGTCGGCGAGCGAGCGGAAGTTGTGCGCACCCTTGCCCGTGTAGATCTGCTTGACGACCTTCTGGTTGCGCCAGTCGACCACGGCGACATAGTCCGCGCCGGTCATCCCGACCAGCAGGTACTTGTCGTCCGGCGTGAGCCACAGCCCGGCCGGCACCTTGCCGACCTTCATCTTCCACTTGACCGTCTGGGTCGGCAGGTCGATCGCCGCGATCTCGCCGGACACCTGCAGCGACACGAGCAGCGTCCTGCTGTCCTTGGTGAACGCGAGGTGGCTCGGCATCACCGCGAGCGGCACGCGCTTCGCGAGATGCAGGTCGCGGCCGTCGTAGCTGTAGATGTCGACGCGGTCGAGGCGCAGGCCGGCCGCCGCGAACCACTTGCGGTCCGGCGAGAAGCCGAGCTGGTACGGGTCGTCGATCCCTTCGACGGTGCGCTGCAGCTTGCCCGTCTTCGGATCGAGGAACATCAGGCTGTTCGAGACCGAATTCGCGACGATCAGCGACGAATTGTCGGGCGTCGCCATCAGGTGATGCGGTTCCTTGCCGGTCGGCATCGTGCCGACGACCTCGCGGGTCTGCTGGTCGATCAGGGAAAGCGTCGCCTCGGCCGAATTGAGGACGATCACGTTATTCGCATGTGCGGCGGGCGCCAGCACGGCGGCGGCCAGCGCAAGCGTGCGGCCGAGGGAAAGGAAAGTGCGCATGAAGACTCACGTCGTGGAACAACCGTCATTGTAGAACGTTCAACCGGCCCCGCCGGTTGACGGAGGCCGGCATTGCGCCACTTCGACGCACGCCGCCGGCGGCATGCGCGGCGCCCTGACCGGCTGCCGGCCGCAGCCGGCAGCCGCACGGGCCGGGAAAGCGGTCGCGCGTCAGCGCTGCATCGACTCCCAGACCTTGTACAGGCGCTTGACAGAGACCGGCATCGGCGTGCGCAGTTCCTGCGCGAACAGCGAAATTCGCAATTCCTCGAGCAGCCAGCGGAATTCGGCGAGGCGCGGGTCGACCACGCCGCCGCGCTGCGATACCGCGCGCTGGTATTGCTGGACGAGCGGCTGCAGTTCGCCGGCCTGCTTCGCGTCGCGCGCCGGATCGGCCTTCAGCTTGTCGATCCGCAGCGCGATGCCCTTCAGGTAGCGCGGGAAATGCGCAAGCTGCACGTAAGGCGTGTCGATCACGAAGCGCTTGCCGACCAGCGCGCCGAGCTGCTGCTGGAGGTCCGCGTACGCCTGCGCGAACGGCTTCGCCTGCGCGAGCTTCTTCGCGAGCCCCGCGTATTCGGCGAGGATCTGCCCGACGAGCCGCGCGATCTCCTGCGCGAGCAGGTTCAGGCGGCTGCGACCCTCGTCGCGGCGCGCGTGGAAGCTCGCGTCGTCGTCGGGCAGCGGATCCTGCAGGCACGCGCGGTCGAGCGCCGTGTCGATCAGCTGGTCGCGCAGTTCGTCCTGCGTGCCGAGCGACATGTACTGCATCGCCATCTCGCGCAGGCCCGGCAGGTTCTTCTCCAGATACTTGATCGGCTCCTTCAGCTGCAGCGCGAACAGCCGGCGCAGGCCTGCGCGGTGGATGCGCGCGGCTTCCTCGGGCGAATCGAACACCTCGACGTCGCAGTGGCTGCCGCGATCGACGAGCGCCGGGTAGCCGTACAGCGTCTGGCCGCGCCGGCGGATTTCCAGCAGCTCGGGGAGCTTGCCGAAGTTCCACGTCGTCAGGTTCTCGTACAGCGCGGTCGCGCCGGCTTCGGCCGAAGCGGCCGTGTGCGGCGCCGCGCCCTTCTCGCCCTTGCCGCCCTTCCCGCTGCGGCCGTCGTGGCCGGCAGCGCCGCCCGCGGCGGCCGGCATCGTCGCGGCGCCCGCGTCGGCGTCGCCGCCGGCCGCGATCGTCGACGCCGCCGCGATCTTCTGGAACTGCTGCTGCGCCTGCGCGCCGAGCTCCTGGCGAAGCTGCGCGAGATTGCGCCCCATCGCGAGCTGGCGGCCGTGCTCGTCGATCACCTTGAAATTCATGAACAGGTGCGCGGGCAGCGTCTCGAGCTTGAAGTCGGCCGTCTTCATCGCGACCTGCGTCTCGCCGCGCACGTCGGCGATCAGCGCCTCGACGAGGCCGCCCGCGCCGAAACGCTCGCGGCCCGTGCGCTCGACGAAGCCGGCCGCGTACTCGGGCAGCGGCACGCAGTGGCGGCGCAGCTTCTGCGGCAGCGACTTCAGCAGCAGCTGCACCTTTTCCTTCAGCATCCCCGGCACCAGCCACTCGCAGCGGCGCGCGTCGACCTGGTTCAGCGCGAACAGCGGCACCGCGAGCGTCACGCCGTCGCGCGGCGTGCCGGGCTCGAAGTGATAGGTCAGCGCCATCTCGACGCCCGCCATCGTCGCGCGCTTCGGGAACAGCTCGGTCGTCACGCCGGCCGCCTCGTGGCGCATCAGGTCGTCGCGCGACAGGTACAGCAGGCGCGGCTTGTCCTCGGACTGGCCGCTTTTCTTCACCTCGTCGCGATACCAGCGCTCGAATGCGGCGCCCGTGTGGATGCCGTCCGGAATCGCGTGGTCGTAGAACGCGTAGATCAGCTCGTCGTCGACCAGCACGTCCTGCCGGCGCGACTTGTGCTCGAGCTGCTCGATGTCGGCCAGCAGCTTGCGGTTGTGCGCGAAGAACGGCAGCTTCGTGTCGAACTCGCCTTCGACGAGCGCGCCGCGGATGAACAGCTCGCGCGCCCGCGCCGGATCCTGTTTGCCGAACGCGACGCGCCGCCGGTGGTAGATCGGCAGCCCGTACAGCGTCGCACGCTCGAACGCGCTGACCTGCGCGGGGCGCTTCTCCCAGTGCGGCTCGGACAGCGACTTCTTCAGCAGGTGCGCGCCGATCTTCTCGATCCATTCGGGCTCGATCTTCGCGAGGCAGCGCGCATACAGCCGGCTCGTCTCGACGAGCTCGGCCGCCATCACCCAGCGGCCGGCCTTCTTCGCGAGCGCGGAGCCCGGCCACAGATAGAACTTGATGCCGCGCGCGCCGAGATAGTGCGGATCGTCGTCGGCCTTCATGCCGAGGTTGCCGAGCAGGCCCGTCAGCAGCGCCAGATGCACCTGCTCGTAGGTCGCGTCGGCTTCGTTGAGGCGCCAGCCGTGCTCGCGCACGACCGTCAGCAGCTGCGAATGGACATCGCGCCACTCGCGCAGCCGCAGGTGCGACAGGAAGTTCTGCCGGCACGCGTCGATCAGCTGGCGGTTCGACTTCTTGTGCGCGACCGCTTCCTCGAACCATGCCCAGATCTTCAGCCACTGCAGGAATTCCGAGCGCTCGTCGGCAAAGCGCCGATGCGCCTGGTCGGCCTGCTCCTGCGCTTCGATCGGGCGGTCGCGCGGATCCTGCACGGACAGCGCGCTGGCGATGATCAGCACCTCGCGCAGCGACTGCTGGTCGCGCGCGGCGAGAATCATCCGGCCCACGCGCGGGTCGAGCGGCAGGCGCGCGAGTTCGCGACCGAGCGGCGTCAGCGCGTTGTCGTCGTCGACCGCGCCGAGCTCGTTGAGCAGCTGGTAGCCGTCCGCGATCGCGCGGCCCGGCGGCGGCTCGAGGAACGGGAAGGTTTCGATCGCCGTCAGGTGCAGCGACTTCATCCGCAGGATCACCGACGCGAGCGACGAGCGCAGGATTTCCGGATCGGTGAAGCGCGGCCGCGCCTGATAGTCGCTTTCCTCGTACAGGCGGATGCAGATGCCGTCGGCCACGCGGCCGCAGCGGCCCGCGCGCTGGTTCGCGGCGGCCTGCGAGATCGACTCGACCTGCAGCTGCTCGACCTTGTTCCGGTACGAATAGCGCTTCACGCGTGCGAGACCCGTGTCGACGACGTAGCGGATCCCCGGCACCGTCAGCGAGGTCTCGGCGACGTTGGTCGCGAGCACGATGCGGCGCGCGTTCGACGCCTTGAACACCTTGTCCTGGTCGGCCGCGGACAGCCGCGCGAACAGCGGCAGGATCTCGGTATGCGGCGGGTGATGCTTGCGCAGCGCCTCCGCGGCTTCGCGGATCTCGCGCTCGCCGGGCAGGAACACGAGCACGTCGCCCGGGCCTTCCCGGCACAGCTCGTCGACCGCGTCGACGATCGCGTCCATCAGGTCGCGCTCGGCCTCGCGCGCGGTTTTCACGCGGTCGCGGCTTGCGGTGCCTTCGGCATGCTTCACCGCCGGCCGATCCTCGGCCACCGGGCGGTAGCGCACCTCGACCGGATACAGCCGCCCGCTCACCTCGATCACGGGCGCGGGGCGCGCGTCGGTGCCGAAATGGCGCGCGAAGCGATCGGCGTCGATCGTCGCGGACGTGACGATCAGCTTCAGGTCCGGCCGCTTCGGCAACACTTCCTTCAGGTAGCCGAGCAGGAAGTCGATGTTCAGGCTGCGCTCGTGCGCCTCGTCGATGATCAGCGTGTCGTACGCCTTCAGCAGCGGATCGGTCTGCGTCTCGGCGAGCAGGATGCCGTCCGTCATCAGCTTCACCGACGCGCCCGGCGCGAGATTGTCGGTGAACCGCACCTTGTAGCCGACCACTTCGCCGAACGGCGTGCCGAGTTCCTCGGCGATCCGGCGGCCGGTCGACGACGCGGCGAGACGGCGCGGCTGCGTGTGGCCGATCAGGCCCGTGCCGCCGGCGCCGAGGCCGCGGCCGAGTTCGAGACAGATCTTCGGCAGCTGCGTGGTCTTGCCCGAGCCGGTCTCGCCGCACACGATGACGACCTGATGACCGGCGATCGCGCGCGCGATTTCGTCGCGTCGGGCCGACACCGGCAGGCTTTCGGGGAACGTGATCGGCGGAATCGGATTCGGTGCGACGGCGGCGCGCGGCGCACGTTCGCGGCGCGGCGCGCGCGCGTCGGGTGCAGCGGGCTGGCGCGGCTCGCCGCCGTGCGGCTTGCCTTGCTGCGACTTCGGCGGCTGGCCCTGCGCGTGGCCCTTTACCTCGCCCTGCTGCTGGCGCGCGTCGGCCGCACCATCCGGGTGCCGGGCCGACGGCGTTTTGGCCCGCGTCGGCGCGGGACTTTTAGGTACATTCGACATGGGGGCGCATTATAATCCCGCCCATGAATTCCCAAACCGACCTCCCCCCCGCCCAGACCGGCGACGCGAACCCGCCGGCCGCCGACGATACGGCCGCCAGCCACGCGCAGTTCGTCGACTGGATGCGCTCCGTCGCGCCCTATATCCACAAGTTCCGCAACAACACGTTCGTCGTGGGGTTCGGCGGCGAGGTGGTGCAGCAGGGGCTGCTGAATGCGCTCGTGTCCGATATCGCGCTGCTGCAGGCGATGGGCATCCAGATCGTGCTGGTGCACGGCTCGCGGCCGCAGGTCGAGGAGCAGCTGAACCTGCACGGTGTCGAATCCGAGTTTTCGCACGGGTTGCGCATCACCGATGCGCGTGCGCTCGAATCGGCAAAGGAAGCAGCCGGCGAAGTGCGCCTCGACATCGAGGCCGCGATCAGCCAGGGGCTGCCGAACTCGCCGATGGCGCATGCGCACATCAGCGTCGTGTCGGGCAACTTCGTGACCGCGCGGCCGGTCGGGATTCTCGACGGGGTCGATTTCGCGCATACGGGCATCGTGCGCAAGATCGATGCCGAATCGATCCGCCATTCGCTCGCGAGCCGCAAGCTCGTGCTGCTGTCGCCGCTCGGTTTCTCGCCGACCGGCGAGGCGTTCAACCTGTCGATGGAAGACGTCGCGTCGGCCGCCGCGATCGCGCTGCGCGCCGACAAGATCGTGTTCCTGACCGAAGGGCCCGGCATCGTCGACGACGAAGGCGCGCTGATTCGCGAAATGTCGCTCGATTCGGCCGCCGACCTGCTCGATTCCGGCGACCTGCAGGGCGACGACGCGTTCTTCCTGAAGCATGCGATCCGCGCGTGCCGCGGCGGCGTCACGCGCGCGCACCTGATTCCGCAATCGCTCGACGGCAGCATGCTGCTCGAACTGTTCCTGCACGACGGCGTCGGCACGATGATCTCGTACGAGAACCTCGAGAGCCTGCGCGAGGCGACGCCGGACGACGTCGGCGGCATCCTGTCGCTGATCGAGCCGCTCGAGACGGACGGCACGCTGGTGCGGCGCGGCCGCCACCAGATCGAACGCGACATCGATCACTTCTCGGTGATCGAGCACGATGGCGTGCTGTTCGGCTGCGCGGCGCTGTATCCGTACCAGCAGGAGAAGATCGGCGAAATGGCGTGCCTGACGGTCGCGCCGGAAGCGCAGGGCTCGGGCGACGGCGAGCGCCTGCTCAAGCGCATCGAGCAGCGCGCGCGGGCGCGCGGCCTCACGCACATCTTCGTGCTGACGACGCGCACCGAGCACTGGTTCCTCAAGCGCGGCTTCGTGAAGGCGACCGTCGACGACCTCCCCGAAGACCGCCGCAAACTCTATAACTGGCAGCGCAAGTCGCTCGTGCTGATGAAGCAGCTCTGAGCGCAGGCACGCCTGCCCTCCCCCAGACCGATTACAGGAGAAGTACACGATGGCTCGAATGATTCAATGCGCGAAGCTCGGCAAGGAAGCCGAAGGTCTCGATTTCCCGCCGCTGCCGGGCGAACTCGGCAAGCGCATTTACGAAAGCGTGTCGAAAGAAGCGTGGCAGGGCTGGCTCAAGCAGCAGACGATGCTGATCAACGAGAACCGCCTGAACATGGCCGACCCGCGCGCGCGCCAGTACCTGATGAAGCAGACCGAGAAATACTTCTTCGGCGAAGGCGCGGACCAGGCGTCCGGCTACGTGCCGCCGACGGAAGGCTGACGCACGTCGCAAGGGCGGCCCCGTTCGGCCGGCCCTGCGGTCATACGAAAACGGCACCGTGTTGCGCACGGTGCCGTTTTCGTTTCGGGCGACGCGACCGATCGGACGCACTGGCGCGTCCATTGCGACGCGACGCCACCGGCGACTCACCCGGCCGGCTTCAGCGCGCCGCGCTCGTCGCCGTTGTCGCCCGTGCCGGCCTGCTCCGGTTCACCCGACGCGCTCTCGATGCCCCACTCGGCCGCGTCGCTGCGCTCGGCCGTCGACAGCTCGTCCGCGCGATGGCCGGTGCGGTTCAGCAGCGCGAGCATGCAGACCAGCGACACCAGCGCATAGACGCCCGACGCGATCGCGACGCCGACGATGCTACCGGTCGCGTTGAGGATCGCCTGCGCGAGCACCGGCGTGCCGCCGCCGACGACCAGCGCGCTCAGCTGGTACGCGAGCGACAGCCCCGTATAGCGAATGTTCGCCGGGAACACGCGGGCAAGCACGCCGCCGACCGCGCCATAGAACATCGCCGACGGAATCGTCGAGATGCACATGCCCGCGACGGCCGTCCAGTACGAGCCGGTGCCGACCGCATGGAACATCACCGGCATCAGCACGATCTCCGGAATCAGGATCCAGCACATCGCGCGGCGCATGTCGACCTTCGACACGAACCACGCGCCGACCGGCTGCATCAGGAACTGCACGACGAGCGAGATCGACAGGATGCCGAGGAAGGTGCCCTGCGCGTAGCCGAGCTCCTTGGTCGCCCACGACAGCGCGAACGTGCTGCGGAAGTACGTGACGTTGATCACCGGCAGCGTGCCGGCCGCGAGCAGCACGACCACCCAGTGATCGCGCACGACTTCGCGCAGCGGCAGCTTCACGGTGCGCTTGCGCGCGAGCACGCGCTGCATGTCGACCGACTCCTCGAGCTTCAGCCGGATCACCATCCCGACGATCACGAGCACCGCCGACAGCAGGAACGGAATGCGCCAGCCCCACATCAGGAAATCGGGCGTCGGCATCGCGCTCAGCGCGAAGAACGCGCCGGTCGCGAGCAGGTTGCCGGTCGGCGAGCCCTGCTGCGCGAACGCCGCATAGAGAATGCTCTTGCGCTTCGGCGCGTTCTCGCTGGCGATCAGCACCGCGCCGCCCCATTCGCCGCCGACCGCGATGCCCTGCAGCACGCGCAGCGCGACGAGCCCGGCCGGCGCCCACACGCCGATCTGCGCGTAGCTCGGCAACAAGCCGATGCCGGTCGTCGCGAGGCCCATCATCACCAGCGTGATCACCAGCGCGGTCTTGCGGCCGACGCGGTCGCCGAGATGGCCGAACACGATGCCGCCGAGCGGCCGCGCGGCGAAGCCGGCCCAGAACGTGACGAACGCGAGCAGCGTCGCGACGCCAGGATCCATCGCGCTCGAAAAGAACACCTTGCCGAACACGAGCGCCGCGGCCGTGCCGTAGATATAGAAGTCGTACCACTCGATCGTCGTGCCGACGAAGGCCGCGAGCGCGGCGCGGCCGGGCTTCGGGGGCGAGGCGGGTTGGGTTTGCGGACCGGTCATCGATGTCTCCATGTTCGTTGTCGGCGGCGCGACTGTCGCGCGCCTTGTCCGTTTGGCCGGTGTCGCGCCGCCGGCCGGCGGCGGCCCGTCAGCCGGGCGGTTCCTGGTCGGGCGCCGCCTTCAGCACGCCGGCGTCGAGCAGCTGCTGCTGGCGCTCGGGATCGATGCCGAGGCGATCGAGCACTGCGCGCGTGTCGCGGCCGAGCGCCGGCGGCGGCGAACGGTAGGTCGCCGGCGTGCGCGACAGCTTCACCGGCGATGCGGTGCCGCGGTACGCGCCGAGTTCGACGAACAGGTTGCGATGCAGCGCATGCGGGTCGCACGCGACGTCGGCCACCGTGCGCACCGGCCCGCACGGCACGCCGGCCGCCATCAGGTCGCGCGCGAGCGGTTCGCACGCGTGCGCGGCGAGCCGCGCCTCGAGTTCGGCCTTCAGCTCGGGCCGGTGCGCGCAGCGGCTGCGGTTGTCGATGAAGCGCGGATCGCCGGCGAGCGCCGGCGCGCCGAGATGCGCGACGAGCCGCGCGAACTGCCGGTCGTTGCCGACCGCGAGAAAGATCGGCCCAGTCGCGGTGCGGTAGCTGTCGTACGGCGCGATGTTCGGATGCGCATTGCCGCTGCGCTCGGGCACGCGTCCCGAACCGAAGAAGTTCGGCAGGTGCGGATGCAGCAGCGACACGCCGCAGTCGTACAGCGCGATGTCGATCGACTGCCCTCGCCCGCTCTTGTCGCGCTCCGCGAGCGCCAGCAGGATGCCAGCGAGTGCGTTGAGGCCCGTGACCATGTCGACGATCGGCAGGCCGATGCGCGTCGCGTCGCCGTCGCGTTCGCCGTTCACGCTCATCAGCCCCGCCATCGCCTGGATCACCGCGTCGTAACCGGGCAGGCCGCCGAGCGGACCGTCGTCGCCGAACCCCGTCACCGCGCAGTGGATCAGGCGCGGGAAGCGCGGCTGCAGGTCGCGCGCGTAGTCCATCCCCCAGCGCGCGAGCGTGCCGGGCTTGAAGTTCTCGACGAGCACGTCGGCGTCCTCGAGCAGGCGCCACAGGATCGCGCGCCCTTCGTCGCGCGACAGGTCGAGCGCGAGCCCTTCCTTGTTGCGGTTCACGCCCATGAAGTACCAGGCCGTCTCGCCGACGAACGGCGGCCCCCAGCCGCGCGTCTCGTCGCCGGCCGGCGGCTCGACCTTGATCACCGTCGCACCGTGATCGGCGAGCGCCTGCGTGCAATATGGGCCGCCGAGCACGCGGCTCAGGTCGACGACCTTCAGGCCGTCCAGCGCACCGCGCGACGCGCTCATCGCATCACCTCCGGCAGCAGGTCGAGCGCCATGTCGAGCGGCACGGGCGCGCCGCGCAGCAGTGCGCCGATCGCCGCCGATTCGTCGTCGTGCGAGGCCGGCGCGAGCGGATCGACCGGCAGCAGCTTGTAGCGTACGAGCAGGTGCGCAAGCGCGAGGCGGCGGAAGTCCGGCGCGAGCTGCGCGCCTTCGCACGCCATCAGCACGGCCGCGCTCGCGTAGTACAGCGCGGACGCGGCCTGCCGCACGCACGCGTCGTCGCCTGCCGAGGCGACCCGTGCGAGCCCGTCGCACGCCCGCGCCAGGACGCGCCGCAGCGCCGCGCGGCTTGCGTCGGGCAGCGGCGCCGCGCCGAGCCGGTCGCCGAGGAACGCGCGCAGCGCATCGAGCGCCTGCTCGCGCTGTGCGGCGCGCGCGACGTCGAGCGCGACGATGTTGCTGGTGCCTTCCCAGATCGAGCCGAGATGCGCATCGCGCACCAGCCGCGCGTCGCTCCATTCCTCGATATAGCCGGTGCCGCCGCGCACTTCCATCGCGTCGCCCGTCACGCGGCGTGCGTCGCGGCACGCGCGGAACTTGATCAGCGGCGTCAGGATGCGCACGCAGCGCGCGGCCTGAAGATCGCCCGCGTCGGCCTGCGGCAGCAGCAGCGCGATCTGCATGAACATCGCGCGCGCGGCCTCGGCGGGCAGCAGCATCTTGATCAGCTGGCGCTGCATCAGCGGCATCTCGATCAGCTTGCGGCCGAATGCGTCGCGGTGCGCGGCGACATGCAGCGCCTCGTTCAGCGCGCGCCGCATCAGCCCCGCCGCGCGCACGCCGTTCGACAGCCGCGACATGTTGATCATGTCGGCCATCTGGTGAAAGCCGCGGCCGATCTCGCCGATCAGGTAGGCCTGCGCGCCTTCGAGCGCAATCTCGCCGCTCGCCATCGAGCGGCTGCCGAGCTTGTCCTTCAGGCGCACGATCCGGTAGCGGTTGCGCGTGCCGTCCGGCAGCGTCTTCGGCAGCAGGAACAGCGCGAGGCCCTTGATGCCGTCCGGCGCGCCGTCGGGACGCGCGAGCACCATCGCGAGATCGGCGTCCGCGTTCGAGCAGAACCACTTGTCGCCGTACAGGCGCCACACCGCGTTGCCCTGCGCGTCGGTGTCGCGCGCCGCGCGCGTGCCGATCCGGCCGACGTCGGAGCCGGCCGCCTGCTCGGTCATGAACATCGCGCCCTGGTACAGCGTGTCGAAGTCGCGCGACGCGAGCTTCGGCAGATAGTGCGCGACGAGATCGGGATCGCCGAAGCGGCGCAGCGTGCGCGTCAGCGAATCGGTCATGCTGACCGGGCAGCACAGCCCGAATTCGGCCTGCACGAACAGGAAGGTCAGCGCGTACTTGACGAGCGGCGGCACCGCGTCGGACTGGTGGCTCAGCGCCGCGAGCCCGAGCTCCGAATACGCGACGCGTTCGAGCGCGACATAGGCGGGATCCTTGTCGATGCGCTGCACGGCCTCGCCGCGCCGGTTGCGATGTTCGAGCACGGGCGGATGCTTGTCCGCGCGCGACGCCCATGCGTCGAGCTCGTCCGACACGCGCGCGCCGAGCGCATGCAGTTGCGGTTCGAGTTCGGCGTATTGCGCGTCGCCGAGGTGCAGCTTCAGCAACGCGCCGAGATCGGGATCGGCGGTGAAGAAATTGACGCCCCGGCTGTCGGGGATATTGGATGCGCCGGCGGCCGGCGGTCGAGCGGTGTCGTTCATGCATGCGTCTCCGGTATCGGCCGGCCGCGTGGCTGCTGCCCCGCGCCGGCGCTCTGTCAGGCTTTCCGGACAGCGTAGGCGTGCGATCGATAAGCGTCCAATACAGGATTTATCCGGTACGATAGACGGCACTTATCGATGCCGGGGCCGGGAGGAGACACCATGGAACTGAGGCAGTTGCGCTACTTCGTGGCGGTCGCCGAAGAACTGCATTTCGGGCGCGCGGCCAAGCGCCTGTTCATCTCGCAGCCGGCGCTGAGCTTCGACATCCGCAAGTTCGAGGATGCGCTCGGCGTGCAGCTGTTCTCGCGCACCAACAAGGCGGTCGCGCTGACCAATGCTGGCGAGGTGCTGCTCGGCGAAGCGCGCCGGCTGTTGCTGCAGGCGGCCGAGGCCGAGCGCCTGACGGTGCGCTCCGCGTCGGGCCTCGCAGGCCGGCTGCGGATCGGCTTCGTCCATTCGATGCTGTATCGCGGGCTGCCCGACGCGGTGCGGCGCTTCGAAGCCGACTATCCGGGCGTCGAGGTCGTGCTGAGCGAGATGAACACGCACGCGCAGGTGCAGGCCGTCCAGCGCGGCCAGATCGATCTCGGCTACGCGCACTGGGGCCACTTTCCGCCCGAGGTCGAGTCGACGCCCGTCTATGCGGAACCGTTCGTCTGCTGCCTGCCGGCCGCGCACCCGTTCGCGCGGCGCCGGCAGGTCGCGCTCGCCGCGCTGGCGGCGGAGCCGTTCATCCTGTTTCCGCGCGACGCGGCGCCGCACTATCACGACCTGATCATCGCGCAGTGCGTGAACGCGGGATTCAGCCCCGTGATCCGCCACGAGGCGCGGCTGTGGCAGACGATCCTGTCGATGATCGAGTTCGGGATGGGCGTCGCGCTGGTGCCGCGCGTGCTGCAGCAGGTGAAAAGCGACCGGCTCGCGTTCCGGCCGCTGAAGGATACGTCGCTGGAATCGCGCACGCTCGAACTGAAGCGCGGCGGCAGCGCGGAACCGGTCGCGCTGCGCTTCGCCGGGTATGTGCGCGCGTCGATCGACGCGCTGCCCGCGTTGGCGGGCTAGCGTCTCGGCTGCGGCGCCCCGCTACTTCGCCTCCGGCTGCAGCGCGGGCTGCGCGCGGCGATACCACACCGCGTAGACAACGGACAACGCGACCAGGAACGGGATGCCGAAGACCAACGTCATGTGGAATTCCGGCGTGAAGTACGTCGTCGCCATCACCGCGATCATCAGGCCCGCGCCGAGCAGCGTCAGCACCGGAAAGCCGCGCATCCGGAAGGCGGGCGCCGGCAGCCCGAGCGCCGCGCGGCGACGCCGGAAGCAGTAGTGCGTGACGAAGATCATCATCCACGTGAACAGCGCGCCGAACATCGACACCGACATCATGATCGTGAACGATGCGTCCGGATACAGCACGCTCAGCACGGTCGCGAGCGCGATGCCGAGCGTCGACAGCATCAGCGCGCCGAACGGCACGCCGCGCGCGTTCACCTCGCCGAGCGCCTTCGGCGCGTGCCCCGCGCGCGACAGGCTGAACATCATCCGCGTCGTGATGTAGAGCTGGCTGTTCATCGCCGACAAGGCGGCGATCAGCACGACGAAATTGATCAGCCCCGCGGCGCCCGGCAGGTGGATCGCCTCCATCACCTTGACGAACGGGCTCTCGTCGCGCCCGGCTGTCGTCCACGGCACGATCGCGAGCATCAGCGCGAGCGTGACGAGATAAAACAGCACGAGCCGCACGATCGTCGAGCGGAATGCGCGCGTGACCGCGCGCTCGGGATCCTCCGCCTCGCCAGCCGCGACCGCGATCATCTCGATGCTCAGGTAGCTGAAGATCGACACGATCACCGCCACCCACATCCCCCACATGCCTTTCGGGAAGAAGCCGCCGTGACCGGTGTAATGATGGAAGCCCGCGCGCGCCGCGCCGCTGCCGACCAGTTCGGGATTGCCAAACACGACATACGCGCCGAGCGCGATGAAGCCGACGATCGCCGCGATCTTCACGACCGAGAAGCCGTACTCGACCGCACCGAACACGTCGACGCTGCGCGCGTTGACGAACACGAGCAGCGCCGAGAAACCGACGATCCATACCCAGCCCGGCACGCCCGGAAACCAGTACTTCATGTACAGCGCGATCGCGGTGACCTCGGTGCCGACCGCGAGCACGATGCACGCCCAGTACGCGTAGCGCACCAGGAAGCCCGCCCACGGGCTCACGTAATGCTCGGCATACGCGCCGAACGAACCGGACGTCGGATGGGCGACCGTCATCTCGGCGAGACAGCCCATCAGCAGCAGCGAGATGAACGCGCCGATCGCGTAGCTGACGAGCACGCTCGGGCCGGCGAAGCCGATCGCGAAGCCGCTGCCGAGAAACAGGCCGGTGCCGATCGCGCCGCCGATCGCGATCATCGCCATCTGCCGTGCGGAAAGCGTGCGGCGCAGGCCGTGCTCGCGCGCCGCGATATGCTGGAATTGCCCTTCTGGTTGCATCGAATGACCTCGTTCGAAAGCGATTGTCTGGTCGAAGCCGCGACGGCGCGCGGCGCGGCGCCGGTCCCTCCGGCTGCCGCGACGCGACGCACGCCGCGCACTCAGAACATGTGGCGCAGGCCGGCCGCGACGCCGGTCTGGTTGCCGCGGCCCGGCATCTCGGTGAACGCGCCGCCGGTGACGCGGTTGTAGTCGACCGTCGCGTAGACCTGCGTCGCCTTCGACAGCGCGTATTCCGCCTCGAGCACGCCCGTATAGCGCTTGCCGCCGTTACCGGCGATGCCGTTGACGTTGCGGATGTCGTCGTAGTACGCGACGCCCGTCACCGACACCGCCGGTGTGAGCTTCACGCTCGCGCCGGTGTAGAAGATCGCGTCGCGGCGCGGGTTGTCGGCGAACGAACCGTAGGTCACGTCGCGCTCCGGCGCATTCAGCAGTTGCTGGTCGAGCACGCCCGAACGATCGATGCCGCCGAGATAGCCCGCATACAGCGTCGCCGCGCCGAACGCGTAGCGCGCGCCCGCGCCCCACGCCTGCTGCGCGCGACTGTTCAGGTCGCGCACCTGCTGGTACGTCGCGCCGACCATCAGTCCGCCCCGCGTATACGACGCGTGCGCGCCCCAGTACGCATTCGCGCCGAGGCTGCCCGCGACGCCGCCGAAGCCGTAGCTCGCGCCGACGTTCAGTCCGCCGAAGGTGCCGTCGTAGCTGACCGCGTTACTCGCGCGCCCTTGCGTGAGAAAGTACGGCCACATGTTCGCTGTGTAGTTGCCGACCGTCAGCGGATCGAGGTCGCCGAACAGGTTGAACGCCTCGGTCGCCTGCCGGCCGAGCTTCACCGTGCCCCAGCCGCTCGCCAGACCGACATACGCGTAGCGGCCGAACAGCGCGCCGTCGAGCTGCCCGTTCTGCGGTTCGAAGCCGCTTTCGAGCTGGAAGATCGCCTTCAGCCCGCCGCCGAGCGCCTCGCTGCCCTTCAGGCCCCAGCGGCTGTTGGTGATCGCGCCGTTGGTCATCTGCACGCTCGCGTCGTTCGACGCATCCGCATGCGTCGTGTAGCGGATGCTCTGGTCGACGATCCCGTACAGCGTCACGCTGCTCTGCGCGATCGCGCCGCCGGCGACGAGCATGCCTGCCGTCATCGGGACTACGAATCGACGGATTCTCCTCATGTTCTCCTCCAGGCCTGTTCTGATGATTGTGGTGGGGTGATGCAAGCCGCCCGCAGGCGGCTTTCCTGCTAGGTTCGTACCGTCGGCAGCGCGACGTATGCGACGAGTTCGACGCGCATCGCCGGATGCGCGAAGCCCTGCACGCCGACGCACGTGCGGTTCGGATAAGGCGCGCGGAAATGACGCCGGTATTCGGCATCGAATTCGGGCATCGCCTGCACGTCGGACAGGTACACGAGCACCTGCGCGACATCGTCCATCGTCGCGCCCGCCGCCGCGACCGCCTTCGCGAGATTCGCGAGCGTGATGCGCGCCTGCTCCGCCATCGTGGCGCCGACGATCGCACCGGACGCATCGACCGGCCCGTGACCGGTAAACATCAGCCCGGCCGCGCGGGTCGCCCACGAGAACGGCTGCGCGAGCGGCGGCAAGTCGACCGGAATCGTTTCTGCCATCGTGTCTCCTCCTTCGAATCGGTAACGGGGCGCTCAGGCGGCCCGGCGCGCCGGGCTGCCGAGCACGTCGCCGATCGCGGCAGCGACGTGGTCGACGTTCGCGTCGTTCAGGCCCGCGATGCACATGCGTCCCGAGCGCAGCAGATAGACGCCGTGCGACGCGCGCAGGCGATCGACGTCCGCCGCCGCGATGCCCGTGTAGCTGAACATCCCGCGCTGCGTGACGAGCGCATCGAACGAGCGGCCGGACAGGCGCGCGTCGAGCCGTTCCTTCAGCGCGCCGCGCATGCGCTTGATGCGCGTGCGCACCTGCGCGACCTCGTCTTCCCAGCGCGCGCGCAGCGCGTCGTCGTTCAGCACCGTCGACACGAGCTGTGCGCCGAACAGCGGCGGGCTCGAATAGGTGCGGCGCACGCCGGCCTGCAACTGGCTCAGCACGGTCGCGGCCTCGCCTGCGCTCGCGCAGACCACCGACAGCCCGCCGACGCGCTCGCCGTACAGCGAAAAATTCTTCGAGAACGAATTGCCGACGATCGCCGGCAGCCCTGCGTCGACGATGGCGCGCACGGCCCAAGCGTCGTCGGCAAGGCCGTCGCCGAAACCCTGGTACGCCATGTCGAGGAACGGGATCAGTCCGCGCCGCGCGAGCACGTCGATCACCGCGCGCCATGCGTCGCGGTCGAGGTCGAGGCCGGTCGGGTTGTGGCAGCACGGCTGCAGCAGCACGACGCTGCGGGCGGGCAGCGCATCGAGCGTCGCGAGCATCGCGTCGACGCGCAGCGCGTTGCGCGCTTCGTCGTAGTACGGATACGTATGCACGTCGAGGCCCGCCGCCGACAGGATCACGCGATGGTTGTCCCAGGTCGGGTCGCTGATCCACACCGCGCTGTCGGGGAAGTAGCGCTTCACGAACTCCGCGCCGAGCCGGATCGCGCCCGAGCCGCCGAGCGTCTGCAGCGTCGCGATGCGCCCTTGCGCGAGCGCGGCGCAGTCGGCGCCGAACACGAGGCGCTGCACGCCCTGCCGATACGCGGCCTGCCCTTCCATCGGCAGATAGGTGTGCGGCGCGGCGGCCTCGCGCAGCCGCTCGGCCGCGATGCGCGTGCTGTCGAGCACCGGAATGCGGCCCGCGTCGTCGTAGTACAGGCCGATGCTGAGGTTGACCTTGTGCGGATGCGCGTCCTGCTGGAACGCCTGGAACAGCGACAGGATCGGATCGCCCGGATAGGCGGGAATGTGTTCGTACATGGCGAAGATGACGTGAAGGTTGAAGGCGGCGGCACGGCCGGCGACGGGCCGTGCGGTCGAGGCATGGGGCGCATGTTATCGAGGACGAAATAGAATGAGCTTCACTTTTCGATGACGAATCCGGCCGTTTGCAGTAGAGTCTGCGGCTTCCATCTCAATTTTTATCGGATTCTGCGAAATGGCTCTGGACCGAACCGATATGCGGATCCTGCGACAGCTCGAGCGCGACGGCCGCATCAGCAATCAGGACCTCGCGAACGCGGTCGCGCTGTCGCCGTCCGCGTGCCTGCGGCGCGTGAAGCTGCTCGAGGAACGCGGCGCGATTTCCGGCTACCGCTGCATGATCGAGCCGAAGAAGGTCGGCGTCGCGTTCGAGGCGCTCGTGCATGTGTCGATGCGGCCCGACGTGCCCGAATGGCACGACACGTTCGTGGAGGCGATCCGGCAGTGGCCGGAAGTCGTCGCCGCGCAGATCGTGACGGGCGGCTCGAACTACGTGCTGACGGTACGCGCACGCGACCTCGACCACTACTCGGATTTCGTGATCAACCGGCTGCATCGCGCGACGGGCGTGATGTCGATCAACTCGAGCATCGTGCTCGCGACGCTCAAACGGGACGGGTCGATCCTCGACCTGGTCGAGCCGTCGACGGCCGGCTGACCGGTTCATGCACGCGCCTGAAAAAAATTTGCAGAAAGTACTTTACGAACCCGAAAAGCTCTGACATAATTTCAGCTTCTTTGGGCGGTTAGCTCAGCGGTAGAGCACTGCCTTCACACGGCAGGGGTCACTGGTTCGATCCCAGTACCGCCCACCAAAGAATTCGAAGGCCTGCGTCTCACGACGCGGGCCTTTTTCATTTCCGTGCCCCTTCCCTTCGATCGACAATCGCACGCGCATTCGCGACATCGCGGCCCATCGCCGTAATAGCCGGTAACGATTTCGTAACATCGCGCCGATATCGGCTGACTAGAATCGACGCACAAACAACGGCCGACCGAGGCGGCGCCGGCTCCCAGTCAATACGAACAGGACGGATGGCCCGGAACACGCATCGCGTGTCCGGTTCGCACCGTTCCGACTACCCATGACAACGTCCAACTCACATACGCTGTGGTTGACCGGCCTGAGCGGCGCCGGCAAATCCACGCTGTCGCGCGAAGTTGCCGCACATCTGCGCGAACACGATATCCCGGTCTGCATCCTCGACGGCGACGAACTGCGTTCGGGCGTCTCGCCCGATCTCGGCTTCAGGCGCGAGGACCGCGCCGAAAACTGCCGGCGCACCGCCGAAATCGCGAAGCTGCTGAACAGCCAGGGCATCACGGCCGTCGTCGCGCTGATCTCGCCGTACGCGGCAGACCGGCAGCTGGCGCGCGAGATCGTCGGCGACGAACGCTTCGTCGAGATCTACCTGAAGACCGACATCGCGACCTGCTCCGCGCGCGATCCGAAGCGGCTCTACGCCAAGGCGATGACGGGCCAGACGCGTCAGTTCACCGGCATCTCCGATCCATACGAGGCGCCCGTGTCGCCCGATCTCGTCATCGAGACCGGCGCGATGTCGATCGCCGATTCCGTCGCGCGCATCGTCGCGTTCGACCAGCAGCGCTTCGCCCATCTGTAGCCGCGCGACGCACGCGGCGACGCGGCCGCCGGCGGGCGACGCCCCGTCACGCCGCGCCGCCGATCCGCTGCGCCGTCGCATCGAACGCGCGCTTCGCCTTGTCGACGATCTCGTCGATCTCCTCCGTGCCGATCACCAGCGGCGGCGACAGCAGCATCCGGTCGCCGGTTGCGCGCATGATCAGGTTGCCGTTGAAGCAGAAGTCGCGGCAGATCGTGCCGATATCGACGCCTGCATCGAAGCGCGTGCGCCGCCGCCGGTCGCGCGCGAGCTGCACGCCCGCGACCAGCCCCGCCCCGGCAATCTCGCCGACGATCGGATGATCGCCGAGCGCTTCCGCCAGCCGCCGCTGGAAATACGGTCCGGTGTCCTGCTTCACGCGCGCGACGATCCCTTCGTCGCGCAGCAGCTTCAGGTTCGCGACCGCGACCGCGGCCGCCACCGGATGCCCCGAGTACGTGAGGCCGTGGTTGAATTCGCCGTTGTCGATGATCGGCCGTGCGACGCGCTCGTGGATGCCGACCGCGCCCATCGGGATATAGCCCGACGTCAGGCCCTTGGCCATCGTGATCAGGTCCGGCTCGAAGCCGAAGTGCTGGTGCGCGAACCATTCGCCGGTGCGCCCGAACCCGCCGATCACTTCGTCGGCGACCAGCAGGATGTCGTACTTGCGGCAGATCCGCTCGATCTCCGGCCAGTACGTCGACGGCGGGAAGATCACGCCGCCCGCGCCCTGGAACGGCTCGCCGATGAACGCCGCGACGTTCTCCGCGCCGAGTTCGAGGATCTTCGCTTCCAGCTGCTGCGCACGCGCGAGGCCGAACGCCTCGGGCGTCTCGCCCGGCTGCGCTTCGCCGAAGAAATACGGCTGGTCGATATGCACGATGTTCTCGACCTTCGACGGCATCTGCTCGTGCATGTAGCCCATCCCGCCGAGCGTGCCGCCGGCGATCGTCGAGCCGTGATAGCCGTTCTTGCGCGAGATCACGTATTTCTTCTGCGGCTTGCCCTGCACGCGCCAGTACTGGTGCACGACGCGCAGCACCGTGTCGTTGCCTTCCGAGCCGCTGTTGCAGTAGAAGAAGTGGTTGAAGCCGGCCGGCGTGACTTCCGCGAGCATCGCGGACAGCTCGATCACCGGCGGGTGCGTGGTCTTGAAGAACGTGTTGTAGAACGGCAGCTCCTGCAGTTGGCGATACGCGGCGTCGGCGAGCTCCTTGCGACCGTAGCCGACGTTCACGCACCAGAGGCCGGCCATCCCGTCGATGATCTTGTTGCCTTCCGAGTCCCACAGGTAGACGCCGTCGGCCTTCACGATCACGCGGCTGCCTGCGCGGTTCAGCGCGCCCATGTCGGAGAACGGGTGGATGTGGTGCGCGGCGTCGAGCGCGCGGTATTCGGCGGTCGAGCGCGCGGCTTGCGTCGTGCGGGCCGCGGGCGCGGCGGGCTGGATCCAGGCAGATTCGTTGCGGTACGTCATGTGTTTCCTCCGTATTGCGGTCGTTGCGCGCTTACACGTGCAGCAGCAGATGGCGGCGTTCCCACGAGCTGATCACGCGGAAGAACGCTTCGTATTCGGTGTCCTTCAGCGCCAGGTACGCCTTCACGAACTTGTCGCCGAGAATGCCGGCCAGCGGCGTGCACGCGGCCATCAGCGAGATGCCCTCCTCGAGATTGCGCGGCAGCTGGTACGGCAGGTCGTAGCCGTCCGACGCGATCGGTTCGGTCGGCGCGAGCTGTTGCGTGAGGCCGAGATAGCCGGCCGCGAGCGTCGCCGCGAACGCGAGGTACGGGTTGCAGTCGACGCCCGGAATCCGGTTCTCGATGCGCCGCGCGACCGGGCTCGACTGCGGGATCCGGAAGCCGACCGTGCGGTTGTCGTAGCCCCACTGCACGTTGATCGGCGCGGCCATGAAGCGCGACAGCCGGCGATACGAGTTGATGTACGGCGCAAAGATCGGCATCAGCGCCGGCGTGTACTTCTGCAGGCCCGCGAGATAGCTGTGGAACAGCGGCGAAACCGCGCCGTCCTCGTCGGCGAACAGGTTGCGGCCGGTGCGCGCATCGGCGAGGCTCTGGTGGATGTGCATCGCGGAGCCCGGCTCGCCTTCCATCGGCTTGGCCATGAAGGTCGCATACATGTTGTGGCGCAGCGCGGCCTCGCGCACCGTGCGCTTGAACAGGAACACCTGGTCGGCCAGCGACAGCGCGTCGCCGTGCACGAAGTTGATCTCCATCTGCGCGGCGCCGACTTCGTGGATCAGCGTCTCGATGTCGAGGCCCTGCATTTCGCAGTACTCGTAGATGTCCTCGAACAGCGGATCGAACTCGTTGACGGCCTCGATCGAATACGACTGACGCCCGGTTTCCGCGCGCCCGGTGCGGCCGACCGGCGGACGCAGCGGCAGGTCGGGATCGGCATTCATGTCGACCAGGTAGAACTCGAGTTCCGGCGCGACCACCGGCTTCCAGCCCTTGGCCTTGTACAGGTCGAGCACGCGGCGCAGCACGTAGCGCGGCGAGATCTCGACCGGCGAGCCGTCGAAATGGACGCAGTCGTGGATCACCTGTGCGGTCGGGTCGACCGCCCACGGGATCAGGCAGATCGTCGACGGATCGGGCACGCAGACCATGTCGGGATCGGTGACGCCGGTCAGCGTGCCGTCTTCCGGATAGTCGCCGGTGACGGTCTGCACCATCACGGCCTGCGGCAATCGCATCGATTCGCCGGATTCGAATTTGTTGCGCGGAATGATCTTGCCGCGCGCGATGCCGGCCATGTCGGGAATGATCGCCTCGACCTCGGTGATGCGATGCTGACGCAGGAATTCGCTCAGTTCGGGTTGCATGATCGGCCTCTTTCAGTCGACGTCGGATGCGGACGGCAGCGGCGACTCGCCGCCGGCCGCATGAATGCGATGCGTCATGCGTGCGCGGCACGCCGCGCCGAATGCCGCGAAGATGGCGCGCGACAGCGGCTGTTCCGCGTAGCGCCACTCGGGATGCCACTGCACGCCCAGCGCGAATGCGCGCGCGCCGCGCACGCTGACGGCCTCGACCAGCCCGTCGGGCGCGCTCGCCTCGACGGCGAGCCCCGCACCGACGCGCGCAATGCCCTGGTCGTGCAGCGAATTGACTGTCGCTTCGCGCGCGCCGTGCGCGATCCGCTGCAGCAGCCCGTCGGCCGCGAACTGCACGACGTGCGCGGGGCCGTACTGCCGCTCGAGCGGATCGTCCAGTCGCTCGCGGTGATCGTCGAAGCCCGCGGTCGCATGCAACCGCTGATGCAGCGTGCCGCCGTAGGCGACGTTCAGCTCCTGCATGCCGCGGCAGATCGCGAGCACCGGCACGCCCGCGTCGATCGCCGCGCGGATCAGCGGCAGCGCGGTCGCGTCGCGCGCGGGATCGTGCAGCGTGTCGGGCGCGCTGGTCTCGCCGCCATAGTGATGCGGCTCGACGTTCGAATAGCTGCCGGTCAGCAGCAGCCCGTCGATCGATGCGGCGATCGCGGCGGCCGGCTGCCGCGCGCCGAGCGCGGGCAAGACGAACGCGAGCACGCCCGCGCCGTCAATCAGCGCGGCGAGGTATTTCTCGCCGGCCGTATGGTTCGGGTGGGCACCGCGCATGATGCGGTCGGCGGTGACGGCTACGATCGGGCGCGCCCGCATGATCGCGTCTCCGGTGACGGCGCGACGCGCGGCCGCGCGCTGGACGAACAAAGCCCGCGCCGTGCCGGCATGCGCATGACGCGCTGCGTCGCGCACCCACGGACGATCCGGCCGCCCAAGCGGTGCGGCGGCAGGCGATGCGGGCCGGTGTGGAAGCGGAAACGGACGCTAGGGCAACAACGAAGCGCTGCCGTCGCACTGCACCGCGCTGAATACGTGCACGGTCACGAGGTTGAAGCGGCGCAGGCCGCGAGGAGAGGCAATGAAAAAACGAGGCTCGCGCAAACGGGCGGCACGCGTGCCGCGATCAGCATGCCGGTTCGTCCCGGCCTGATGCGGCGCGCCCGCCGACGGACTTCGGGTCCGGCGTATCGATGGGCTGGCGGCTTTCACGATCGTACTCGACTGACTGATGAAGGCAGGACACGTGTCGCGGTCAAGCGGATACGGCGCGCGGCACGTCGGCTAGACATCACGGCGCCCCGGCGCGGCGCGGTTCGGTGTCCCGGATGCCCGCCCCGCCGATGCGTATGTGACGACTCCCTGACATTCAGCTTATATCACCTAAAAATTGCGTCAAATTTTCAGGTACCGATCGCGACTCCGGCCAGACGAAAAAAACGGCGTCGATCCGGACGAATCGATGCCGTTTTTGTGCGTTGCGGTCGCGCATGCGCGAAGCGGCGCAGGCCGCCCCGCTCCGTTTCGCCGCACCGCCGCAACGGGGCGGCGCGATGCTCAGCGATGCGCGAGCGCGGTTTCGACGAGCGTCTGCAGCAGCGGCGCGACCTGTGCCGCGCGCGCTTCGTCGTACGCGTACGGGCGCGTTTCTTCCATGTAGGTGATCTGCGACAGTTCGAGCTGCACGGCCTGCACGCCGGTGGCGGGCACGCCGTAGTGACGCGTGATGTAGCCGCCCTTGAAGCGCCCGTTCGCGACGGCCGTGTAGCCGCCGTGTTCGAGCACGCGCGCGGCGAGCGCTTCGGCCAGGCCGGGCGCGGCGCTCGCGCCGCTCGACGTGCCGAAGTTGAAGTCCGGCAGGCGGCCTTCGAAGAAGCGCGGCACATGCGAGCGGATCGAGTGCGCTTCCCACACGAGCACGCGGCCGTGCTCGCGCTTCAACCGCTCGATTTCGCGTTGCAGCGCGCCGTGATACGGCAGCCAGTAACGATCGCGGCGGCGCATGATTTCGTCGTTGCCGGGCAGCGCGCCGGCCGGATACAGCGGCGCCTTGTCGAACGTGTCGACCGGCACGAGGCCCGTCGTGTCCTGCCCCGGGTACAGGTTCTCGTTGTCGGGCGGACGGTTCAGGTCGACGACGTAGCGCGCGTGCGACGGCACGAGGATCGACGCGCCGAGCGTCGCCGCGAACCCGTACAGGCGTTCGAGGTGCCAGTCGCAGTCGTCGACGAAGCGCGCGTCGGGCGTCATCGTCGCGGCGATGTCGTCGGGGATGTAGGTGCCTGCATGCGGAATCGAGATCAGCAGCGGCAGCGTGCCCTGCTTCAGCGTGAATACAGCCGGTTGTTCAGTCATGTCGCATCACCGTAGAAGTCGAGCGGCGCACGCATGCGGCGTGCGCCGGTTATCGCGCGTCAGCGCAGCAGTTGCGCCAGCGCGGCGCGGTAGTCGGCATACGCGGCGGCTTCGTCGCGATGGCGGCGGCCGCTCACGACGCGCTCGCCGCCCGTATAGACGTCGAGCACCGGCGTGTCGCCGTGCTCGGCGAATACCGCGCCCGACAGCCAGGCCGCGCTGTCGTGTTCGGCGATCGCCGGGTGGTCGGGGTCGAGCACCAGCCAGTCGGCGCGGCAGCCTTCGCGCAGCGCGCCGATGCGCCGCCCGCTCGCCTGCGCGCCGCCCGCGAGCGACGCATCGAACAGACGATCCGCGACGCGGGCCTGCGTCTCGCTCGCGAGCACGTTGCGCGCGCGGTGCACGAGCCGCTGCCCGTATTCGAGCAGGCGCAGTTCCGCGCGCCAGTCGACCGATGCGTGGCTGTCGGAGCCGACGCCGATCACGCCGCCGTGCGCGAGATAGTCGACGGCCGGAAACACGCCGTCGCCGAGATTCGCCTCGGTCGTCAGGCACAGGCCGGCCACCGCGCGACGCTTCGCGAGCGCCTGCGTCTCGGCCGCGTCGATGTGCGTCGCATGCACGAGGCACCAGCGCGCATCGACGTCGAAGCGGTCGAGCAGCCACTGCACGGGGCGTGCGCCGTACGCGCGCACGCAGTCGTCGACCTCGGCCGTCTGCTCGGCGATATGGATATGCACGGGCGCGTCGTCGGGCAGTCCGTCGAGCAGCACGCGCAGGCCGTTTTCGGACACCGCGCGCAGCGAGTGCGGCGCGACGCCGTAGCGCAGCCCGCCATGCTCGGGCGCGGCACGGCGCATCGCGTCGAGCAGTTCGAGCAGGCCGTCGGGCGTGTTGATGAAGCGGCGCTGGTCGTCGCGCGGCGGCTTGTTGCCGAAGCCGGCGAACTGGTACGACACCGGCAGCATCGTGATGCCGATGCCGGCCGAGCGCGCAGCGCCGACGACGCGCGTGCCGAGCTCCGCGAGCTGCGGATAGCGGGAGCCGTCCTGCGCGTGATGCACGTAGTGGAATTCGCACACCGACGTGTAGCCGCACTTGAGCATCTCGACGTACAGCCAGCGCGCGATCGCCGCGAGCGCATCGGGCGTGATCTTCAGCGCGAAGCGGTACATCAGGTCGCGCCAGCTCCAGAAGCTGTCGGCCGGATTCGCGCGGTATTCGGTAAGGCCCGCCATCGCGCGCTGGAACGCATGCGAGTGCAGGTTCGGCATGCCCGGCAGCACGGGCCCGGCTGCGTGCGCGACACCTGCCGGCGCGTCGGTGTCGGGCGTCACGTCGGTCAGCGTGCCGTTCGCGTCCCAGCGCAGCAGCACGTTGCGGCGCCAGCCGTCGGGCAGATACGCATGGTCCGCAAACAATATCGAATCGGTCATCGTGAGTCCTTTGTCGGGCGGACTTGGCGCTTTAGCGCTTAGTCCACCCCCATGCAAAGCTGTCGGGTGGACTTGGCGCTTTAGCGCTTAGTCCGACCCCATGCAAAACCGTCAATTCACGCGACGAAACACCGTCGTCCCGCCGCGCACGACCTGCTCGCACAGCGGCCGGCCGATCCAGTAAGCCAGCTCCGACAGCGAACCGGCCGACCACACCGCGAAGTCGGCACGACGACCGACCTCGAGCGCGCCATGAGCATCCGCCCGGCCGAGCGCCGCGGCCGCATGGCGCGTGACGCCCTGCAGCACCTCGGGCACCGTCATGCGGAACAGCGTGCACGCGAGATTCATCGTCAGCAGCAGCGATTCGAGCGGCGACGTGCCCGGGTTGTGATCGGTCGCGAGCGCGATCGGCACGCCGTGCTTGCGCAGCAGTTCGATCGGCGGCAATTGCGTTTCGCGGATGAAGTAGTACGCACCGGGCAGCAGCACGGCGACCGTGCCGGCCGCCTTCATCGCCTCGATGCCGGCTTCGTCGAGAAATTCGAGGTGGTCGGCGGACAGCGCGCGATAACGCGCGGCCAGCGCAGTGCCGCCCGCGTTCGACAACTGCTCCGCGTGCAGCTTCACGGGCAGCCCGCGGCGCGTCGCGGCCTCGAACACGCGCTCGGTCTGCGCGAGCGAAAAGCCGATGCGCTCGCAGAACACGTCGACCGCGTCGACGAGGCCTTCGCCGGCCAGCGCCGGCAGCATCCGGTCGCACACTTCGTCGATGTACGCATCCGCGCGGCCCGCGTATTCGGGCGGCAGCGCATGCGCACCGAGGAAGGTCGTGTAGACCGACACCGGGAAGCGCTCGCCGAGCTGGCGCGCGACGCGCAGCATCTTGCGCTCGCTCGCGAGATCGAGCCCGTAGCCCGACTTGATCTCGATCGCGGTCACGCCTTCGGCGAGCAGCGGCTGCAACCGCGCGGCGGCCTGCACGAACAGCGTGGTCTCGTCGGCCGCGCGCGTCGCGCGCACCGTCGACACGATCCCGCCGCCCTGCCGCGCGATTTCCTCGTAGCTGACGCCCGCGAGGCGCTGCGCGAATTCGTCGGCGCGCGTGCCGCCGTAGACGAGGTGCGTATGGCAGTCGACGAGGCCCGGCGTCACCCACGCGCCGTGCAGATCCTCGCGCTGCCAGTGTGCATAACCGTGCGGCAGCTCGCCGAATGCGCCGAGCCACACGATCGTGCCGGTTTCGTCGACGGCGATCGCCGCATCGTCGATCGTTTCGTCGGGATGGCCGTGCGCGCACAGCCTCAGGTGATGCCAGACAGTCGGTTTCATGCGTTCAGTCTCGTTCGCCGACGGCAAGCGATACGGCCAGCAGCGCACCGCCACCGCTCACGACGACGTCAAACGCACGCTGCAGCCCGTCGAGCCGCAGCGTGTCCATTTCTTCCAGTGCGTAGCGCGCGCCGGCGACCGCGACGTCGACGGCGCCCGCGGCGCAGAACAGCAGCACGGTATCGGCGCGCTCGACGCGATGCACGCCCGCGCGCCACACGTCGAGCGCGCCGCGCGCGGCCGAACGGCGCGTCATCAGGTTGAAGTCGCGGGTCGGCCCGTCGTGCAGCGTCGCGTCGATCGCCGTTTCGCCGGCGAAATCCGCGCGCGCGAGCGGCGCATCGAGCACGTGGCGCGCGCCGTCGGCCGCCGCGAGCGTCATGCCCGCGCCGGACAGCAGCACCAGCGTGCGGTCGATTCCGTCGAAGCGCGAGAACGGCCCGGCCGCGCCGACGTCCGCGACGCTGACGCGCCATGCGAACGCATCGAGCGCGGCGCCGGGCGGAAATGCGGCGATCTCGCGCGTCACGCCGCCGCCGTTCTTCCACGGCGACGCGACGAGATCCGCCGCGCGGGTCAGCGCGGCGGACACGGGCGCCTGGTCGAGCGCCGTCATGCTCAGCGGCCGAGCATCGGCAGCTTCAGGCCGGCTTCGCGGGCCGTCTGCTGCGCGAGTTCGTAGCCGGCATCCGCATGGCGCATCACGCCCGTCGCCGGGTCGTTCAGCAGCACGCGACCGAGACGCTCGTGCGCGTCGGCCGTGCCGTCGGCGACGATCACGACGCCCGAGTGCTGCGAGAAGCCCATGCCGACGCCGCCGCCGTGGTGCAGCGACACCCACGATGCGCCGCCTGCCGTGTTCAGCAGCGCGTTGAGCAGCGGCCAGTCGCTGACCGCGTCCGAGCCGTCCTTCATCGATTCGGTCTCGCGGTTCGGGCTCGCGACCGAACCCGTGTCGAGGTGGTCGCGGCCGATCACGATCGGCGCCTTCAGCTCGCCGTTCTTCACCATCTCGTTGAACGCCTGGCCGAGGCGGTAGCGATCCTTCACGCCGACCCAGCAGATCCGCGCCGGCAGGCCCTGGAACGCGATGCGCTCGCGCGCCATGTCGAGCCAGTTGTGCAGGTGCGGATCGTCGGGGATCAGCTCCTTCACCTTCTGGTCGGTCTTGTAGATGTCTTCCGGATCGCCTGACAGCGCGACCCAGCGGAACGGCCCCTTGCCTTCGCAGAACAGCGGACGGATGTACGCCGGCACGAAGCCCGGGAAGTCGAACGCGTTCTCGACACCCATTTCCAGCGCCATCTGGCGGATGTTGTTGCCGTAGTCGAGCGTCGCCGCGCCGCGTTCCTGCAGCGTCAGCATCGCGCGCACCTGGGCGGCCATCGACTGCTTCGCGACCTTCACGATGCTTTGCGGATCGACCTTCTGCGCTTCGCGCCATTGCGCGACGGTCCAGCCCTGCGGCAGGTAGCCGTTGATCGGGTCGTGCGCGCTGGTCTGGTCGGTCACGCAGTCCGGCGTGACGCCGCGCTGGACGAGCTCCGCGAACACGTCGGCCGCGTTGCCGAGCAGGCCGACCGACACTGGCTTGCCGGTGCGCTTCGCTTCCTCGATCATGCCGAGCGCTTCGTCGAGCGTCGTCGCCTTCTTGTCGACGTAGCGCGTCTTCAGGCGGAAGTCGATGCGCGTCTCGTCGCATTCGACCGCGATCATCGAGAAGCCCGCCATCGTCGCGGCCAGCGGCTGCGCGCCGCCCATCCCGCCCAGGCCGCCCGTCAGGATCCAGCGGCCCGACGGATCGCCGTTGAAGTGCTGGTTCGCGACCGAGAAGAAGGTTTCGTAGGTGCCCTGCACGATGCCCTGGCTGCCGATGTAGATCCAGCTGCCGGCCGTCATCTGGCCGTACATCATCAGGCCCTTGCGGTCGAGCTCGTGGAAGTGGTCCCAGTTCGCCCAGTGCGGCACGAGGTTCGAGTTCGCGAGCAGCACGCGCGGCGCATCCTTGTGCGTGCGGAACACGCCGACCGGCTTGCCCGACTGGATCAGCAGCGTTTCGTTTTCCTCGAGATCCTTCAGCGACGCGAGGATCTGGTCGTAGCATTCCCAGTTGCGCGCCGCGCGGCCGATGCCGCCGTACACGACCAGCGCGTGCGGATGCTCGGCGACTTCCGGGTCGAGGTTGTTCTGGATCATCCGGTAGGCCGCCTCGGCCAGCCAGGTCTTGCAGACTTTCTCGCTGCCGCGCGGGGCGCGGATCGTGCGCGTCGGATCGAGACGGGGATCGATGTGTTTCGGATGGTTCATGACGACAGCTCCCGAAGGAAATGAAATATCAATAGGAATCAGAAATGCCCGGTGAAGCGATAACGGCTGCCGGGGTGCCACAGATTCGCCACCGAGGCGACGACGCCCTGCGACCAGGTGCGCCGATGTAAAACCAGACACGGCTCGACGTCGTCCATCCGCAGCTGCTCGCGCCGCTCGGGCGCCGGGGCCGCCGCTTCGATCCGGTATTCGACGCGCTGCAGCGGAGCCGCGCGCATCAGGTACTGGTTCGGCGTCGTGTTCGTGAAATCCTGCCGGGCGTAATCCGGCGCGACCGCCGGATTCACCCACCGCTCTTCGAGCTGGACCGGCTCGTCGTTCTCGAAGTGCAGCACCTGCGAATGAAACAGCTTCGCGCGCACGGCCACCTGCATCTCGTCGGCGAGCGCCTCGTCGGCGCGGACCGTCTCGAGACCGAGCACGCGGGCGTGGTACGCATGCCCGCGCGCGTCGACCTCCTCCGAGATGCTGCGGATCGCCACCAGCGTCGACTCGTACTTCGGCCGCGCGACGTAGGTGCCCGCGCCCTTCATGCGGGTCAGCACCTGCTCGGCCGTCAACTCGCGCAGCGCGCGGTTGACGGTCATGCGCGCGACCCCGAACTCGCGGGCCAGTTCGTTCTCGGACGGCACCTGGTCGCCCTCGGCCCACTCGCCGGCGTGGATGCGGCCCAGGATGAAGTCCTTGATCTCCTGGTAGACCGGCGCGTTCATCGGCTTACTGTTCCGACGCGAACGAGAACGGCGCGACCTTCGCGAACGCACGCTCGCCGACGAGCTTCGCGATCACCGCGATGTCCGGTGCGAAGTAGTGGTCGAGCTCGTAGTGCGCGACCTTGCTGCGGATCGTTTCCATCACGCCGGCGAGCTTCGGGCTCGTGTGGTACGGCGCGCGCAGGTCGACGCCCTGGGCGGCGGCCAGCAGTTCGATCGCGAGGATGTGCTTGGTGTTGTCCGCGATGTCGGCGAGCTTGCGCGCGGCGAACGTCGCCATCGACACGTGGTCTTCCTGGTTCGCCGAGGTCGGCAGCGAGTCGACCGAAGCCGGATGCGCGAGCGTCTTGTTTTCCGAGGCCAGCGCGGCGGCCGTCACGTGGGCGATCATGAAGCCCGAGTTCACGCCGCCGTCCTTCACGAGGAACGGGGGCAGGCCCGACAGCGTCGCGTCGATCAGCAGCGCGATGCGGCGCTCGGCCAGCGCGCCGATTTCCGATGCGGCGAGCGCGAGGTTGTCGGCCGCGAACGCGACGGGCTCGGCGTGGAAGTTGCCGCCCGACAGCACTTCGCCGGTATCCGGGAAGATCAGCGGGTTGTCCGACACGGCGTTCGCCTCGACCAGCAGCACGTCGGCCGCGTGGCGCATCTGGTCCAGGCACGCGCCCATCACCTGCGGCTGGCAGCGCAGGCTGTACGGATCCTGCACCTTGTCGCAGTCGCGGTGCGACTGGTTGATCGGCGAGCCTTCGAGCAGTTCGCGGTAAGCCGCGGCCGCGTCGATCTGGCCTTGATGACCGCGCAGTTCGTGGATGCGCGCGTCGAACGGCTTCACCGAGCCGGCGGCCGCGTCGACCGACAGCGCGCCCGCGACCAGCGCGGTGCGATACAGGTCTTCGATCGCGAACATGTTGTCGAGCGCCAGCGCGGTCGATGCCTGCGTGCCGTTCAGCAGCGCGAGGCCTTCCTTCGCCTGCAGCGTCAGCGGCGCGAGGCCCGCGACGCGCAGACCGTCGAGTGCGCTGGCGCGCTCGCCGCGGATGAACACTTCACCGACGCCGAGCAGCACGGCCGACATGTGCGCGAGCGGCGCGAGGTCGCCCGATGCGCCGACCGAGCCCTTCACCGGGATCAGCGGCAGCACGTCGGCGTTGAACAGCGTGATCAGCGCGTCCATCACCTCGCGGCGGATGCCCGAGTGGCCGCGGCCGAGGCTCGACAGCTTCAGCGCCATCAGCAGGCGCACCGACGAGCGCGCCATCGGCTCGCCCACGCCGACCGCGTGCGACAGCACGAGGTTCTTCTGCAGCAGTTCGAGCTGGTCGTGCGGGATATGCGTGCTGGCCAGGCGGCCGAAGCCCGTGTTGATGCCGTACGCCGGCTCGCCCTTCGCGGCGATGTCGGCGACCGCCTTCGCGCCGGCGTCGATCTTCGCGAAGCTGGCCGGGTCGAGCTTCAGCTGCACGGACTCGCGTGCGATCCGACGCAGTTGCGGGAGGGTCAGGTGGCCGGGGGTAAGCGTGATCATGTGAGCAATCCTGTCTAGACAAGTTCGGGATGGATTGCAGTGTAGCCATCCAAACTTGTCTAGACAACCCGTTTTCACCGATTTCGACTCAGGAGTTTCCCTGATGTCCGCCCCGGCCCGCCGGCTCGGCCCGCGGCACCGCGGGTTTAACATATGTTGCAGTTATTTTGTCTTTGGCAACATACGGATCACCATTCGTCTACGGAGATCCGCCATGAACTTCCCGTCCCGGCTCGCCGCCCTGCTCGTCGCCGCCGGCGCGCTTGCCGGCGGCGCAGCGCACGCCGCCGAACCGCTCTCGGGCACGCTCGAGAAGATCCGGCAGAACAACCTGATCTCGATCGGCCATCGCGAAACCTCGGTGCCGTTCTCGTACGTCGATGCGAGCGGCAAGGTGATCGGCTTCTCGCAGGATCTGTGCGACCGCGTGATCGCCGCCGTGAAGGCGCGCACCGGCAAACCCGACCTGCAGGTGCGCTTCATCCCGGTCACGTCGCAGAACCGCATTCCGCTCGTGCAGAACGGCACCGTCGATCTCGAATGCGGCGTGACGACCAATCTCGCCGCGCGTCATGCGCAGGTCGCGTTCTCGACCACCTTCTTCGTCGCGACGACGCGCCTGCTCACGCGCACGAACTCGGGCATCCGCGACTTTCCCGATCTCGCCGGCAAGACGGTCGTGACGAACCAGGGCACGACGTCCGAACGCCTGCTGCGCAAGATGAACGAGGAAAAGAAGATGAACATGCAGATCATCAGCGCGAAGGACTACGGCGAAGGACGCCTCACGCTCGAATCGGGCCGCGCGGCCGCGTACATGATGGACGACGTGCTGCTCGCGGGCGTGCGCCAGCTCGCCGCGAAGCCGGCCGACTGGCAGATCGTCGGCACGCCGCAGTCGTCGGAAGCCTACGGGTTCATGCTGCGCAAGGACGATCCGCAGTTCAAGGCGCTCGTCGACGGCGTGCTTGTCCAGATGATGAAGCGCGGCGAGATCGACGCACTGTACGACAAGTGGTTCATGAAGCCGGTGCCGCCGAAGGGGCTGTCGTTCGACTTCCCGATGAGCGACGTGATCAAGGCGCGCTACGCGGCGCCGAACGACATGCCGCTCGAATGAGCGCCGGCGCCGCTCACGTGCGCGGCCACGCGACGCACGCCGCGTAGTCGGGCGCCGCGTCGAGCCACGCGGCGTCGAACGCGGCCACGCCGGCGGCGGGCGCGGCCGGCGCGACGATCGTCGTCGCGGGCGTTGCCGCGTCGCGCGGCGGCACGACCGCGAACGCGCCGAGCCCGCCGACGATGCCCGTGCCGAGCGCCTTGAGCAGCGCCTCCTTCGCGGCCCACACGCGCATGAACGCGGGTGCGCGCGCCGCGTCGGGCAGGCTGTCGAGATAGGCCGACTCGGCCGGCGCGCACACTTCGCGCGTGAGCGCACGCCAGTCGGTCGGTCGGCGGCACGATTCGATGTCGATGCCGACGCGGCCGGCGGGCGCCCACGCGATCAGCGCATGGTCGCCCGAGTGCGATACGTTGAAGTCGAGCGACGTGCAATGCGCGGCATCCAGCGACGGACGGCCCGACGCATCGACGACGATCGCGACCGCATCCGGCGCGACGCCCAGCGCCGCACCGAGCAATTCGCGCAGCGCGGCGCGCGTCGCGGCGCTGCGCACCGCGTCGTCGTGCCTCAGAAAGCGGGCGGCCCGCGCCCGCTCGGCGTCGCTCAACGACGCATACGCGGGCGACGCGAGCGGCACGTTCCAGTCGAAATCGATGCGGACGATCCGCACGCCGGCGCGGGACGCGGCAGGCGGTGCGTCGAGCGCGTGCATGCGATACGCGCGCGGCGTGTCGGCGGAAGCATCGAGAGCGGGCGGACGGGACATCGGATGTGCGGCGGGCTGTGACATGAAACGTCCGATGTTAATCGATCGCGCCGGCGCGCGATCCATGTCGTGTCGCGTGCGCCGCTACCCGTTCGCGACGACACCCGGCACGCCGATGCCCGTCGGCCGCTCGCGCAGCGCCGGATGGCGCGCATGCGCGTAGCCCGGCGCATCGGCCGGCAGCGCGCCGTGCTGCAGCCAGTACAGCGCGAGCGGCCACAGCGTGTCGGTAAAGCGGCTGTGGAAAAACGCGAAATGGCCGATCGCCTCGACGCCGATGTCGCGCGGCGCGATCCGCCAGTGCGTGACGTCGCTGCCGGTGTAGTAGCCGACCAGCCGCTCGATCGCGTCGACGGTGCCGAATTCGTCGTCGTCGAGACCGATCGCGAGCATCGGCGCGGTCAGCCGCGCGAAGCGCGCGGGCAGCGCGGCGCGGCCCGCGGCGGTTTCGGCCAGCAGGCCGCCGGTGTAGACGTCCTCGAAACGCGGCCGCGAGCGCGCCCACGACAGCGCGACGCCGCGCGGCGTGTCCTCCATCCAGCCGAGCCGCTTCGCGGGCACGTAGCCGAACACGGCCGCGAGCGCCGGCATCGCGACGTGCCACTTCCACCACATGCGCCGCCGCACGGCCGGCAGATAGTCGCGCCAGTACGCGTACTGCGAACCGACCGTCAGCACATGCCGCACCTGCACGTTCGACGCGGCAAGCCCGAGCGCGAACCCGCCGACGCTGTGCGCGACCACGTCGAGCGGCTGCCCCGGAAACGCGTCGCGCGCGTATTGCAGCGCAGCCTCGCAGTCGAGCCGCCCCCAGTCGAGCCAGTTCGCCCGCAGCGTCGCGAGCCGCTCGGGGCGCGACCCGCCGATGCCGCGATAGTCGTACACGAGCACGTCGCGCCCCTGTGCGAACAGCCAGGCCGCGAAACGGAAGTAGTAGTCGCAGCGCACCGAGGTCGCGCAATTGACGACCGTCACCGGCCGCCCGGCCGCGCCGCCGCGATGCCGCCACACATGGCCGCGCAGCGCGTAGCCGTCGGCCGCGCGCAGCGTCACGGGTTCGGGCGGCAGCGCGCCCGTTTTGCGTTCGCCGCGCGCCGGCTCGCTTCCTTCGTTCGAAATCGTCATCCTGTCTCCTGTCGATCGCGGCCGGCGCTGCGGCGCCTGCCGTCGATCCGTGCTTCATGCCCGATCGGGCTCGGCGCTGCAGCGCGCGGCCCGTTCGTCCGCCACGCGGCCAGTGCGCGCCGCCTGATGCGGGAACCGCGACGCACCGGCGCGCGGCCGCCCGCCTCCATTGAACTTGACGCGCGCCGCGTTCTCAACCAATCTTGCTGCTTCGTTCGCATGAGCCACACGCATGTCAACGCCGCTCGTTCGTCTCCCGTCGCTGGACCTCGTCCGCGGTTTCGTCGCGGTCGGACGCCGCATGAGCATCACGCTCGCCGCGCAGGATCTGTGCGTCACGCAGTCGGCGGTCAGCCGGCAGATCCACGCGCTCGAAGCCCATCTCGGTGTCGCACTGCTGCGGCGCGGCTACCGGACCATCGCGTTCACGCCGGAAGGCGAGCGGCTGTTCCGCGCCGCCGATGCGGCGCTGCACAGCCTGCAGGACACCGTCGCGTCGCTCGCGGCCGCGCGCGAGCGCCAGCCGGTCACGATCACCGCGAGCATCGGCGTTACCGCACTGTGGCTGCTGCCGCGACTCGGGCGCCTGCAGGCGCGTCTGCCGGAGATCGACCTGCGCGTGGCCGCGAACGACAAGGTACTCGATTTGCGCACCGAAGGCATCGACCTCGGGATTCGCTACTGTCCGCGCGACCGCGCGCCGGGCGGCGCGCTGCGCCTGTTCGATGAGATCGTGCTGCCGGTCGCGCACCCGGCGCTCGCCGCACGCCCGCTCGTCGACGCCGCCGCGCTCGCCGACCACGTACTGCTCGAGTTCGACGGACCGCAGCAGCCCCACCTGCAATGGCGCACGCACCTGCACGCGGCCGGGCTCGGCGACGCGCGCCCGAAGGGCGTGCTGCGCTTCAACCAGTACGATCAGGTGATCCAGGCTGCAATCGCGGGCCAAGGCGTCGCGCTCGGGCGGCTCGCGCTGGTCGCGCCGATGCTGTCGGACGGGCGGCTCGCGGTGCTCGGCCCGCGCCCGCGCGCGCAGCCGGATCCGTACGGCTACTGGCTGTTCCAGCACGATGCGGCACCGCGGCGCGAAGTCGCCGAGGTGCGCGACTGGATGCTCGCGGAAGCCGCCGAATGCGATGCGATGATCCGCGCGCACGACGCGGCGCGGGACTGAACGCGCGTCGATCGTCGCAATGCAGCCGAGGCCGGCCGCCCGCCGCCTCGCATTCCCGCCACGCATGCGAACCTGACCGAATGATCGCTTGAGCCGGCGCCGGCCCGATCGTCTAATCGGACCAGACGCGGCCCTTGCGCCGCGCGCGTTCATCCGGAGACCCGCATGACCCCGATCGAGCAAGACGTCCGACGCCGCTGGCTGCCCGTGCTCGCGGGCGGCCTCATCATGGGTGCCGCGCTCGGCATCCGCCACGTGCAGGGCCTGTTCCTCGCGCCCGTCACGCTCGACCACGGCTGGTCGCGCGAAGCGTTCGGCCTCGCGCTCGCGTTGCAGAACCTGATCTGGGGCGTCGCGCAGCCGTTCACCGGCATGCTCGCCGACCGCTTCGGCTCGGTGCGCGTGATCGTCGTCGGGATGCTGCTGTACGCGGCCGGGCTCGTCACGATGGCGCATGCGACGTCGACCGGCGTATTTACGGTCGGCGCCGGGCTCGTGATCGGCATCGCGCTGTCGGGCTCCGCGTTCGCGTCGATCTACGGCGCGCTCAGCCGCCTGTTCCCGCCCGACCGGCGCGGCTGGGCGCTCGGCGTCGCCGGCGCGATCGGCGGGCTCGGCCAGTTCTGCATGGTGCCCGTCGCGCAGGAACTGATCGGCGGCATCGGCTGGCAGCATGCGTTCATTGCGCTGGCTGTCGTCGCGGCGCTGCTCGCGCCGCTCGCCGTGCTGCTGCGCGACCGCCCCGCCGAGGCTGCGGGCGCCGCCGCCGATGCCGATCAGTCGATCGGCGACGCGGTGCGCGAGGCGTTCGCGCATCGCGGCTTCTGGCTGCTCAATGCCGGCTTCTTCGCGTGCGGCTTCCAGCTCGCGTTCATCGCGACGCACCTGCCCGCCTACCTGCTCGATCACGGACTGCCGGCGCGCCACGCCAGCGTCGCGCTTGCGCTGATCGCACTGACCAACGTGGCCGGCACTTACGCGTGCGGTCATCTCGGCGGCCTGCTGCGGCGCAAGTACGTGCTGTCCGTGCTGTACCTCATGCGTGCGCTCGCGATGGCCGTGTTCGTCGCCGCGCCGCTGTCGCCCGCGAGCGTCTACGTGTTCGCTGCCGTGATGGGCTTCACGTGGCTCGGCACGGTGCCGCTGACCAACGGCGTGATCTCGCAGGTGTTCGGCGTGCGCTATATCGCGACGCTGTTCGGCTTCGTGTTCTTCGGGCACCAGCTCGGCAGTTTCTTCGGCGTGTGGCTCGGCGCGCTCGTGTACGACGCGATGCATTCGTACCTGCCGCTGTGGCTCGGCTCGATCGCGCTCGGCGTGCTGGCGGCGCTCCTGCATCTGCCGATCGACGACGCGCGCGTCGCGCGCCGCGCGCCGGGCGAGGCCGCGTGGGCATGATCCGCGCGACGCTCGCCGCCACCGCGCTCGCGTTCGTCGCGTGGTGCGGCGCCGCCTACTTCGATCCACACGTCGCGTTCGCGCTGCTCGAACACGTCGCGTTCTGCAATTGAAGGCGCGTGCCGCGCCGGCGTCGGGCTCAGCGCCGCTTCGGCAATGCGGCCAGCGCATCGAGCGCGCGACGACGCGCCGCGTCGTGCTCGACGAGCGGCGCCGGGTAATCGACGCCGAGCCGCACGCCGGCCGCTGCGAGTTCCAGCGGCGACGCCTGCCACGGCGCATGAATCGCCGCATCGTCGAGGCCCGCGAGCTCGGGCACCCAGCGCCGCACGTAGGCGCCGTGCGGATCGAACCGGCGGCCCTGCGCGACCGGATTGAAGATCCGGAAATACGGCGCGGCATCGGCGCCGCAGCCGGCCACCCACTGCCAGCTCGCCGCGTTGTTCGCGGGATCGGCGTCGACCAGCGTGTCCCGGAACCACGCTTCGCCCTCGCGCCAGTCGATCAGAAGATGCTTCGCGAGAAACGACGCGACGACCATCCGCACGCGGTTGTGCATCCAGCCCGTCGTCCACAGTTCGCGCAGGCCCGCATCGACGAGCGGATAGCCGGTCCGGCCGCGCTGCCACGCGCGCAGTGCGGCGGGATCGTCGCGCCACGGCATCGCGTCGAACTGCGCACGGAAGTTGTCGGTCGCGAGCGACGGGAAGTGATACAACAGCGCGTAGCTGAATTCGCGCCAGCCGAGCTCGCTCAGGAACTTGTCGGCACCTGCCGACCAGGCCGCGCCGCCCGCCTGCGCGGCCCCCTGGACCGCATGCCATACCTGCCGCGGCGACACGTTGCCGAAGCGCAGGAACGGCGACAGCCGGCTCGTCGCGGGCTGGTCCGGACGATCGCGCGCCCCCGCATAGCCGGCGAGCGACGCGCTCGCGAATGCGTCGAGCCGCGCGTGCGCGCCGGCTTCGTCGGGTGCGGGCCACGCGTCGCGCAAGCCGCCGGCCCAGTCCGGCGTGTGCGTGCGCAACGCGAGCGCGTCGAGCGTCAGCGCGCGTTCGCGCACGCTGTCCGGCCAGGAATGAAACACGATGTGCGCGGGTGCCGGCAGCGGCGCCTCGACGATACGGTCGCGGCGCGCCGCGCGCCAGTACGCGGTGAAGACCTGGAACGGCGCGCCGGCGCCGGTCAGCACCTCCCACGGCTCGTTCAGCAGGCTGCCGTTGCTGCTTTCGACCGCCAGCCCGCGCGCCTTGAGCGACGCCTTCAGCGCCGCATCGGCGTCGCGTTGCGGCTGCGCGTAGCGACGGTTCCAGTAGACCGCCGCCGCGCCCGTGTCGTGCGCGATGCGCTCGATCTCGTGCCGGGCGTCGCCGCGCAGCACCAGCAGGCGTCCGCCGTGACGCGCGAGCGCCGCGTCGAGCCCGGCCAACGAGCCGTGCAGCCACCAGCGCGCGGCGCCACCGAGCGGTCGCCCCGCGCCGGCGCCCGTGTCGTCGACGAACACGCAGACGAGCGGCCGGCCCGACGCGACCGCGCGCGTCAGCGCGGGCTGGTCGGTCAGGCGCAGATCGTCGCGGAACCAGACGATCGCAGGTGCAGCGGACGACGGGACGGGCACGGGTACCTCGAGGCGGGAAGCGGAACGTGATGCGTATTGTCGCGGGTGCGATGCGCGGTGTCGATGTTCGACGGGTGCAGTAACGCAGGGGTTCGCTGACGGTTGGCACGCGATCGCACCGCAGCGCCAGACCGTGGTTTTCATCGCGTGCTCCGGTCGCATGCCCTGCCCCGCTTCCCGTCCGCACCAGCCCCGTGAAACGCCCTAGTCCATTCCGACGATTCTTCGCGGCGCGCACCGGCCTACGCTCGATCTCGGGTTCGCCGCGATGCGCGGCACGCGCCGGCCGCCGCCGACGCAACGCATTCCGCGACGCACACCCACAGGCGCGCCCGCGCCGGCGGCCCTCATCTGCGCGCCGGCCGGCGTCGGCGCAAACGCTTTCGACCGCTGCCCGCCCCGCCCGTGCGCGGACGCGCGCGCAGCCCCATCCGATACCGCCATGACCAAACCCGCCAATCTCGTCACCTCGATCACCGTGGACATCGACGCACCGGCTTCCGTCGTCTGGGAAGTCTTGACCGACTTCCCGCGCTACGGCGAATGGAACAGCTTCTGCGTCGGCCTCGAAACGACCGGCCGCCTCGGCGATTTCGTGCACATGCAGGTGCGCATCCCGGGCACCGACACCGTGATCCCAGTCAATGAAATCCTCGTCGCGTTCGAGCCCGAACGCCTGCTGTCGTGGGAACAGCGACCGACCGACGACAACCAGGACGCCGCGCGCCGCGACCAGTACATCGAGGCCGACGGCGCCGAACGCTGCCGCTACTTCACGACCGACCAGTTCCTCGGCGTCAACGCGGACACCATCATGCAGAACCACGGCGCCTGGGTGCAGCAGGGCTTCGACCAGTGCGCGCGCGACGTGAAGCAGCGCGCGGAAACCCTGCATGCGGCGCGCCGCCGCAAAAGCGCATGACGGAGTCGCGCCGATGCCCGACCTGCAGACGTCGTCCGACCATCACGACATTCTCGAGCTGATCGTCGCGTATTGAGACTGGCTGATCCCGGCCGCTCCGACGCGACACGCTGCGCGTTCGATCCGCGGCGCGTTGCGTTCCGCGCTGCCGTCAGTCGAGGCGGAACGCCGCCTCGAAACGCGCGGCGAACGCGTCGAACTCGGCTTCCGGCAGATGATTGATGCCGCCCGCGCGCTTGCGCCCGCCGCCGGTCGGAAAGCCGCGGCAGAATTCGTCGGCGCCGAGCGGCCGGCCGTCGGGCACGCGCACGCTGACGACCAGCCCGCCGTCCGCGCGCGGCGACAGCACCGCGAGCGCCGCATGCGGCGCGCTGCGCATCCGCTCGTTCGCGAGCATGCCGGTCGCGCGCCGCGCCCACGGATGGTCAGGCATCCGGATCAGCGTCGCGCCCGGCACGTCGCGCCACGGCGCGAGCGCGCACGCGCGCGCCATGTCGTCGCGATAGCCGTCGCGCAGCGCGGCGAACACCGGCGTGTCGCGCACGAACGCGAGCGGATCGGCGCACGGCAGCATCGCGTCGGCCAGCGCCGCAGGATCGAAGTGCAGGTCGCCGATACACTCGCCGTACGCGTTGTAGTTCAGATAGAGCCCCAGCTCGGCGAACATGTCGCGCTCGGCCGCGCCGATCCCGTGCTCGCGCGCCAGCGCGTCGCCGAGCGCCGGCAGCTCGTCGCCGAACGCCGCGACGATTGCCCAGCGCGCGTGCCGGCCGCCGAGATGGCGGTTCACGATCGCGCTCGTGCAAACGTCGGCCGACGTGTCGATGTGCGCGACGAAGCACGGATCGCCGGGCAGCTCGCCCGCGAAGTGATGGTCGAAATAGCGGATCGTCACGCCGTCGCGCAGCAGCCGCGCGCATGCGTCGCGGTTCTGGTCGTGCGACACGTCGAGCACGGTGATGCGATCGCCGGCCCGTGCGTCGATCCGTTCGAGCAAGCGGATGTCGCGCTTCACGCCCGTCACGAGCGTGCCCTGCGCCCCTTCCGCGAGCCGCAGCTGCTGGAGCGCGCACAGACCGTCCGCGTCGCCGTTGAACGCGTAGAAGTGTCGTCCGTCGTGGTGCTGCTGCATGATCCGTGGCTCCATCGTCAGGGCATGAAATCGCCGCCGTTCGCGTCCAGCGTCGCGCCCGTCACCGCGTTCGCGTAATCCGACGCGAGGAACAGCGCGGCGCGCGCACAATCGTCGTCGGTCGGCAGCTTCGCGAGCGCGATATTCGATGCGATCGGCGCGATCAGTTGCGCTTCCGGCACGCCGTACTCGGCCGCGGCCTGCCGGAAATAGGTCTGCGTCGGCACGCCCCACATCCAGCCCATGTGGATGCTGTTCGCGCGAATGCCGTGCACGCCGAGCTCGCGAGCCAGGTATTTTGCCGCAACCGCGAGCGCGCCCTTCGACACAGCGTAGCCGGATTCCCCTGCAAAAGGCTTGCGGGTCGCCTGCGTGTTGATCATCACGATCGCGCCGCGCTTCTGCCGCTTCATGTGCGGCACGATTTCCTGAGTCAGCGCCATCGTGCCGAACACGTTGGTGTCGAACACCGCGCGCCAGCCGTCGAGGTCGGCCTCCTCAACGGGCTCGGGGAACGTGCCGTGCACGAATGCGCTGTTCACGAGCGCGTCGATCCGGCCGAAGCGCTCGACCGCCTGCGTCGCGAGCTGCCGGCATTGCGCGCGGTCGGTGATGTCGGTCGCCACCTTCAGCACCTCGCAGTCGACGCCGAGCTCGGCGATCCGCGCCTGTGCATCGTCGAGCTTCTGCGCGGTGCGCGCCGCGACGACGACGCCGCGCGCGCCTTCGCGTGCCGCCTCGACGGCGAGCTTCACGCCGAGCCCCGGCCCGATCCCGGAAATCACGACGATCTTGTCCTTCAGCAACATGGCTTGTCTCCTGGTTGTCGTTCGTCCCGCAAGCGCTGCCGTCAGCCGGCTGCCCGCAGGTGCCGCGCGCGATACGCGGCGAAATCGCGCGCGAGCTGCGCATCGGTCAAGCCGAAGCGCGCGATCGAATAGTCGTGCGCGGCGCGCTTGTCGCGGCCGTTGCGCGCGAGCCAGTCGGCCATCGCCGCGCGCTGCCGTGCATCGAGCGACAGGCCCGCGAAGCGGTAGACGGCCTCGGCGACACCGAGCGGATTCGACACGGTGTCCTCGAAGCGGATATCGAGGAACCGCTCGGCAGGCAGCGCATCGCGCGCCCGCATCGCCGCGCCGATCGCGCGCGCCATTCCCGCACTCCATTGCGCGCCGACGGTGCGCGGATCCGGATTGTCCGCGTACATCTGCCACAGCGTGTGCGCCATGCTCGCCATCGACGGGATCGTCTGCGCCGGGTCGCGGTGCGTGAGCACCACCTGCGCGCGCGGAAACACGCGGCACAGCACGTCGAGCGCATGCAGGTGCTGCGGCGTCTTCAGCAGCCAGCGCGCGGCCGGCGCGACGCCGCGCTGCGCCTTCTGCCACTGCAGGAACTGCAGCATCCGCTTCAGGTACGTATAGACCGGCGTGAGGTCCTGCTGCTCGAGCCACGCCGTATAGCGCGGCACGTTCGCGTACGAATCCATCGCGCACACGAACGAGTGCTCCATCAGCATGAACTCCTCGTCGGCGAGCATCGCATCGAGCGGATGGATCGACAGGATCTGCGGAATGCAGTCGATCATCGTCGCGACCTCGGCCTGCGCGCGTGCGATGCGCACGGTCGGCGCGGCGAGCGTTTCGCCGGCGAGCGGCGCCGGATAGCGGGTTTCCCACCACGCGGCCGAATGAAAGCGCGGATCGACGGCCAGCAGGCGCTGCAGCAGCGTCGTGCCGGTGCGCGGCAGGCCGACGATCACGAGCGGATCGTCGATCTCGATGTCGGCGATGTCCGGATGGCGCCGGCAGTAGGCCTCGACGACGAGCCGGTTCACGAGCTGGCCGACGAGCTTCTCGCGCATCATCGCCACGCCGCGCGCGGACAGCCGCGCGTCGTCGATCAGCGACGCGCACATCACGTCGAGCGCATCGCGATACGGGCCGTCGCCGAATGCGGTAAGCCCGCCCGTGCGCGACACGGCCTCGGCGATCAGCGCGTCGGGGTCGAGCTGCATGCGGATCTGCTCGAGCAGCGCGTTCATGCGGCCTCCTGCAGCGTCGCGAGCTTGACGACGCGCGTACGCGGATGCACCGGATGCGCGGCGCCGACCCAGCGCCAGCAGATCGTGCCGGTGCGATGCCCGGCCGTATCGAGCCAGTTCGCGTCGCCCGGCCTCGCTGCGGCGACCACGACCGTCACGCCGCCGTCGGCGTTGCGCTTCGCGCGGTGCTTGTTCACGCACACGTCGAAATGGCGATAGTCGAGCGACTCCATCCAGTAGTTGTTGAGCTGCACGTTCCAGAAGTCGCAGTCGGGCACCGTATCGACGTCGATCACGAGCGCCTCGTCGTCGGCGAGCGACCAGCACGAGTGGTAGTAGTAGATGTTCGGGTCGCCGCCGACCGACTGGCACAGCGCCTGGTCGGCGGGCGGCAGCGCGTTCACGTGCGAGCGATAGCTCGCGGCCCAGTCAGCGAACAGTCGCGCGGTCTGCTCGACGAACTGCGCGGCACGCGTAAGGCCGCCCTGCAGCGTGACGGGATCGAGCGGCGCCGGACGGACATCCGCGCCGATGCGTTCGATCTTCAGTTGCGCGGGCGTCTCGGTGCGCCGGTCGAGGAAGGTCTGGCGCACCAGTAGCGCGTTGGTGCCGGGCTCCATGCGCAGCCAGTTGCCGGCGCGCGGCGTTTCGCCCAGCACGATCTCGAAGCTGCCGTCCGGCGCGACCTCGAGCTGCTTCGCGTCGAGAAAGCCCGTCAGCAGCATCTTGCCGTCGGTCTCGTAGCCGCCCTTCTGCGTGCCGAAGCTCAGATACGCGACCGTGCCGCGCCGCCCCGTCACACGGTATTCGCAGCGGCCGTCGAGACGCGCGTACTGGTACAGGTTGTCGGGATTGTCGGCGCCGATCTTCGCGGTCTCGTGCGACGGCGAGAAAAAGCCCGGCCACGCGCCGTCCGCGAATTCGACGTGCATTTCCAGCGCGATGCGCATCAACCGGCTCAGGTAGCGGAACCCTTCCGCGCGCGTGAGCGGATCGTCCGGCGCGTCGGCGCGCAGGATCTGCTGTCCGCTGCGTTTCAGCGTGTCGCAGAAATCGGCCCAGGTCTGGCCCGAAAGCAATTGCATGGCACGTGTGTCGTCCGTCATGTGTCGTCTCCGCCGATGGTCGAGCGTCCACCTTAAGCGGGCGCGCCGCGCGTCACTTCGTCCGGGTGGACTAAGGAAAGATCCGCGCCCCGGCCGCACCGCGACTTAGTTCATCCGGACGAAGAGCGGCACGGCGGTGCGCCGATACCGTTGGCGTCATGCACGAATCGCCGCACATGTCGCGCGGCGCCGGCATGGAACAGGAGACGAACGATGTTGACCCACTTGGAGCGGCTGGAGGCGGAAAGCATCCACATCATGCGCGAGGTGGTCGCGGAGAGCGAAAACCCCGTGATGCTGTATTCGATCGGCAAGGACAGCTCGGTCATGCTGCATCTCGCGATGAAGGCGTTCTACCCGGCAAGGCCGCCCTTCCCGCTGCTGCACGTCGATACGACGTGGAAATTCCGCGAGATGATCGCGTTTCGCGACGCGACGGCCGAACGGCTCGGCCTCGATCTGCGCGTGCACGTGAACCCCGATGGCATCGCGAACGGCATCAATCCGTTCACGCACGGCTCCGCGCTGCACACCGACGTGTGGAAGACGCAGGGCCTCAAGCAAGCGCTCGACCACTACGGCTTCGATGCCGCGTTCGGCGGTGCGCGCCGCGACGAGGAGAAGTCGCGCGCGAAGGAGCGCATCGTGTCGCTGCGCTCGGAACAGCACCGCTGGGATCCGAAGCGCCAGCGCCCCGAACTCTGGTCGCTGTACAACGCGCGCAAGCGCAAGGGCGAAAGCCTGCGCGTGTTCCCGATCTCGAACTGGACCGAGCTCGACATCTGGCAGTACATCAGGCTTCGCGAGATCCCGATCGTGCCGCTCTATTTCGCGAAGGAACGGCCCGTCGTCGAACGCGACGGCGCGCTGATCATGGTCGACGACGAACGGCTGCCGCTGCGTGACGGCGAGGTGCCACAGCTGCGCAAGGTGCGCTTCCGCACGCTCGGCTGCTATCCGCTGACGGGCGCGATCGACAGCGACGCGACGTCGCTCGACGACATCCTGCGGGAGATGCGCGAGACGCGCACCTCCGAGCGCCAGGGACGCCTGATCGACAGCGATTCGGCCGGTTCGATGGAAAAGAAGAAACAGGAGGGCTATTTCTGATGGCACACGTACTCACCGCGCCCGACACGCTCGCGCGCCCCGCTTCCGATGCGCTCGCCCACGACGCTGCGCAACCTTGCGATCTGCTGCGCTTCATCACCTGCGGCAGCGTCGACGACGGCAAGAGCACGCTGATCGGCCGCCTGCTCTACGAATCCAACCTGCTGTTCGACGACCAGCTGACGCAGCTCGAAGCCGATTCGAAGAAGCTCGGCACGCAGGGCGGCGAACTCGATTTCGCGCTGCTCGTCGACGGGCTGTCGGCCGAGCGCGAGCAAGGCATCACGATCGACGTCGCGTACCGCTTCTTCGCGACCGCACGGCGCAAGTTCATCGTCGCCGACACGCCCGGCCACGAGCAGTACACGCGCAACATGATCACCGGCGCGTCGACCGCCGATCTCGCCGTGATCCTGATCGATGCGCGCAAGGGCGTGCTCACGCAGACGCGCCGCCACAGTCATCTCGTCGCGCTGATCGGCATCCGGCGCGTGGTGCTCGCGATCAACAAGATGGATCTCGTCGACTACGACCGCGCGGTGTTCGAGCGCATCGACGCCGACTATCGCGGATTCGCCGCCGAGCTCGGGCTGTCGGACATCGTCAGCATTCCGATGTCGGCGCTGCGCGGCGACAACGTGATCGTGCCGAGCGCGCGAATGCCGTGGTACGCGGGCCCGACGCTGATGCAGCAGCTCGACGCCGTGCCGCTCGCCGCGCGCGTGACGCGCGACGAACCGTTCCGGCTGCCGGTGCAGTGGGTCAACCGGCCGCACCTGAATTTCCGCGGCTATGCGGGCAGCATCGCATCGGGCGAGATCCGCGTCGGCGAGCGCGTGCGCGTGCTGCCGTCCGGCAAGGAGAGCCGCGTCGCGTCGGTGCTCACGCCGGCCGGCGAAACCGGCGTCGCGCACGCCGGCGAGGCGGTCACGCTGACGCTCGCCGACGAGCTCGACATCAGCCGCGGCGACATGATCGCGCGGGCCGACGCGCCGCCGGAAGTGGCCGACCAGTTCGAGGCGACGCTCGTCTGGATGCACGACGAGCCGCTGCTGCCGGGCCGGCCGTATCTGGTGAAGCTCGGCACGCAGACGGTCGGCGCGACCTGCGCGACGCCCAAGTACAAGATCGACGTGAACACGCGCGAGCATCTGGCCGCGCGCACGCTCGCGCTGAATGAGATCGGCGTGTGCAACCTGAGCTTCGACCGGCCGGTCGCGTTCGATCCGTACGAGCGGAATCGCGATACGGGCGGCTTCATCGTGATCGACCGCTTCAGCAACGACACGGTCGGCGCGGGGATGCTGCACTTCGCGCTGCGCCGCGCGCACAACGTGCACTGGCAGGCGGTCGACGTCGACCGCGACGCGCGCGCCGCGCAGAAGGCGCAGACGCCGCGCATCGTGTGGCTGACGGGGCTGTCGGGCGCCGGCAAGTCGACGATCGCGAACCTCGTCGAAAAGCGGCTGCACGCGCTCGGCAAGCACACCTACCTGCTCGACGGCGACAACGTGCGGCACGGACTCAACCGCGACCTCGGCTTCACCGAGGCCGATCGCGTCGAGAACATCCGGCGCGTCGCCGAAGTCGCGCGGCTGATGCTCGACGCGGGACTGATCGTGCTCGTGTCGTTCATCTCGCCGTTCCGCGCGGAGCGCGACATGGCGCGCGCGATGGTCGGCGCCGACGAGTTCGTCGAAGTGTTCGTCGACACGCCGCTCGCGATCGCCGAGGAACGCGACCCGAAGGGCTTGTACAAGAAGGCGCGGCGCGGCGAGCTGAAGCACTTCACCGGCATCGATTCGCCATACGAACCGCCCGCGCAGCCTGAACTGCGCATCGATACGGTGACCGAAACGCCGGAAGACGCGGCGGCCCGCATCGTCGCACACCTGCTGCGCGAACGCGCGGCTTGACGACGTCGGCCGGTCGCCCCGCGTCGTCTACTCCGTTCGGATGACGCGGGCCGCCGGCCGACCGGTATGCTCGTCGAAACCCCTCATCCCGATCAGGAGACGACGAGCATGCGGATCGCGGCGCCGCCCGACCCCACGGCCACGCACGACGGCTTCGACGATGCGGCGTGGACCGCGCGCGAACTGAGCACGTGGCTCGGCCTCGTCTATCAGGGGCCGTCGGAAGCGACGCCGTGGGCCGGTTTTCTCGAAGCGATCCGCGTGCGGCTCGACGCGAGTTTCACGACGCTGGTGCTGCGCAACCCCGGCGGCGCACGACGCGGGCTCATCATCAACGCGTCGACGCACGGCCCGCTGCTGCCCGGCGAACCGTCGTACAGCGAACAGTTCTACGCGCTGTGCCCGTTCCTCGACCAGCCGCCCGGCCAGGTGTTCACCGCCGACCGGCTGTTCGGCGAGCCCGCATGGTGCGCGCACGACTTCTACCGGCAATACCTGCAGCCGCTCGACCTGCGCTATATCCTCGGCGCGAATTTGCGCGGCGAGCGCGGCGTCGAATGCGCGTTCTTCGTGAGCCGCACGCATCGCAGCCGCGACTTCGATGCGGCCGAACGCGCGCAGGTCGCGACGCTGCTGCCGCATCTGCAGCGCGCAGTCGAGCTGCATGCGGCGCTCGACGTGCTCGACGCCGAGCGCGCGCTGTACGCGGGCACCGTCGACCGGCTCGACGTCGGCACCGCGATCGTCGGCGAGGACGGCCGCGTGATCAAGCACAACCGCATCGCGGCACTGCTGTTCGACCGGCAGGACGGACTGTGCCTGCGCCAGCAGCGGCTGCATGCGTCGTGCCCGCTCGACGAGCGCCGCCTGCAGAAGGCGCTGCAGGCCGCGCTCGAGCACTTCCGCGCGGGCGCGCTCGCGCGCATCGAGGCCACCACGCTGTCGCGCCCCGGCGGCGCGATGCCGCTCAGCGTGCTGCTGCGTCCGCTCGCGCCGTACCGCGGCGCCGAGGATCGCCAGCACCGCCCGGCCGTCGCGGTGTTCGTGCGCGACCCGGCGGCGTCGCCGCACACGTCGCGCGACATGCTGCACCGGCTGTTCCGCCTGACGCCGATGGAAACCGAGATCGCGCTGCTGCTCGTCGACGGCATGACGCTCGACGAAGCGGCCGCCGCGACCGGCATCGCGAAGAACACCGCACGCGCACACCTGCGCGGGATCTTCGCGAAGACGGGCGCGACGCGGCAGGCCGTGCTCGTGAAGATGCTGCTCAACAGCGTCGTGTCGATGGCGTAGCGGGCGGCGCGCGCGGCCCTGACGCGTCGGCGCGGGCCGACCGGAACGGCGCATCTATTCCGATGGCGCCGCATTAGCAGATGTCATACGTCATCAGACATTAAATCCTCAACCGGCCTTGTTTCGCTCTCGCTACTTTTCAGCGAAATTTCCGGGTAAACCCGCGACGCCATGATCGCCCATCCGGCGTACCATGTTGTACGACAACGTACTACATGTATCGCTACCCGGACAGCGAGGCGGCCACCGTGCCCGCTCGCCGCCGTCCGACCGGAGACACCCTTGAACCCGCCCTCGCCCACCCTGCCCGGCCGCGATCCGCTCGCGTCGGCCGTCTCGAAAGTGAAATGGCACGTGCTGCCGCTCGTGCTGATCATGTTCATCGCGAACTACATCGACCGCGTCAACGTCGGCTTCGTCGATCGCCATCTCGAGGCGTCGATCGGCATCGGCGCGGCCGCGTACGGACTCGGCGCGGGGCTGTTCTTCGTCGGCTACGCGCTGTTCGAAGTTCCGTCGAACCTGCTGATGCAGCGCTACGGCGCGCGCGTCTGGCTCGCGCGCATCATGGCGACGTGGGGCCTCGTCGCGGCGGCGATGGCGTTCGTGTGGAACGACACGTCGTTCTACGTGCTGCGCTTCCTGCTCGGCGCGGCCGAGGCCGGCTTCTTCCCCGGCGTCGTGCTGTACCTGTCGCAATGGCTGCCGCCGCAGGAACGCGGCAAGGCGATGGCGATCTTCCTCGGCGGCTCGGCGTTCGCGTCGGTGCTGTCCGGGCCCGTCACCGGCGCGCTGCTGTCGATCCACGGCTTCGGCCTCGAAGGCTGGCAGTGGATGTTCCTTGTCGAAGGGCTGTTCTCGGTCGCGCTGTGCGGCGCGAGCTGGCTGCTGCTGAAGTCGCACATCCGCGACGCGACGTGGCTGACGGCCGACGAGCGCGCGGCACTCGAAACCGCGCTCGACGACGAACGCGCGACCCGCGACGTGCGCTCGAACGTGCGCGTGCCGGGCGTTGCGCTGCTGCGCGATCCGCAGATCGCGCTGTTCTGCTTCCTGTATTTCTCGATCCAGCTGACGATCTACGCAGCCACCTTCTGGCTGCCGACGATCATCCGCAAGATGGGCGGACTCACGGACTTCCAGGTCGGCCTCTACAACACGATTCCGTGGATGATCGCGATCGGCGCGATGTACGGCTTTGCGGTGCTGTCCGCGAAATGGAAGCATCCGCAGCGCTGGCTTGCGTTCGCGCTGGTGCTCGCCGCCTGCGGGCTGTTCGCGTCGACCTCGCACGATCCGGTGTGGTCGTTCGCGTCGATCTGCTTCGCCGCGCTCGGCTTCAAGGCCGCGGCGTCGCTGTTCTGGCCGATCCCGCAGGGCTACCTCGACACGCGCGTCGCGGCGGCCGTGATCGCGCTGATCAACTCGGTCGGCAACCTCGGCGGCTTCGTCGCGCCAACGGCGTTCGGCTATCTGAAGCAACATACGGGTTCGATCACGGGCGGCCTGTATGCGCTCGCGATCGCGTCCCTCGTCGCGGCGGTCGCCGCGCTGTTCGCCCGCACGCACCGGCGCAGCGATCCGCCGCGCGGGCTGCCGGCCGACGAGTCCTTCACCTCCGCCTCGATGCTCCGCCATGCCGAACACTGATCGCCTGACCGTCGTCGTCTCGAATGCCGTCGACGGCGACCTCGCCACCTTCTCGCTGACGCACGACGGTGCGATCGCGCCGCTCGCCCGCTACCCGGCCGCGGACAACGCGATGCCGATCGCCGTGCAGGCCGACCGCGCGCGGCTCTACGTCGCGACACGCGGCGCGCAGCCGTCGATCGTCGCGTTCCGCGTCGCACCGGCCACCGGCGCGCTGGCCCGGCTCGGCGCGACCGCGATCGACGCCAGCCACGCATACCTGTCGCTCGACCGCGGCGGCCGTTGGCTGCTCGGCGCGTCGTACGGCGGCAATTCGCTGAGCGTGTACGACGCCGCGCGCGTGCGCGACGGCGACGGCGCGCCGCTGCATGTGGCGGACGGGATCGCGAATGCGCACGCGGTCGTCGTGTCGCCGGACAATCGTTTCGCGTACGTGAGCTCGCTCGGCTCGGATCGCGTGTTCTGCTTCGCGCTGGAAGAAGATGCGCACGGCCTGCGCGTGCGCGAGCATGGCGAGACCCGCGTGCCGGCCGGCTTCGGGCCGCGTCACCTGCGTTTCGCGCGCGACGGCCGAACGCTGATCGCGGTCAGCGAATTCCACGGGACGCTCGCGACGTTCGCGCGCGACGCCGACAGCGGCCGGCTCGACGATGCGCAGGTGAGCGCACCCCATCCGGCCGTCGCCGGACTCGCGCCCGGCCATGCACGGCCGCCCGCGCCGGTCGAACCGGCCGTGTGGGCCGCCGACCTGCAACTGACGCCCGACGAACGCTTCGCGTACGTCAGCGAACGCACGTCGAGCCAGTTGCTCTGCTATCGACGCAACGCCGACAATCGCTTCGAGCCCGCGCACGCGACGGCCACCGAGACGCAGCCCCGCGGGTTCGCGATCGATCCGTCGGGACGCTGGCTCGTCGCATGCGGTGAGCGCTCGGAGCACGTCGCGGTCTACGCGATCTCGCCCGACGACGGTGCGCTGTCGCTGCACGCGCGCGCACCGGGCGGACGCGGCGCAAACTGGATTGCGATCGTGTGACGAAGCACGCCGTCAGCCGCGCCGCTCGCTCGGCGCGACGCCGGTCCAGCGCTTGAACGCGCGCGTGAAATTCGCGCGGTCCGTATAACCGACCCGCGCGGCGATCTCGTCGACCGGCAGGCGCGTGCCTTCGAGCAGCCGCAGCGCATCGCGCAGGCGGATCTCGTCGAGCAGCGCGGAATAGGTCGCGCCGTATTCGGCCAGCTTGCGCTTGAGCGTGCGCGCCGACACGTGCAGTTCGCGCGCGACGTCGTCGACCGACGGATAGCCCGCGTCGCCGCAGATCAGCAGGTTGCGCACGCGCTCGACGATACTTTCCGCATAACCGAGCCGGGCAAGCTCGGCCTCGCACTGCTGGACGATCATCTGCGCGGTCTGCGCGTTCGCGGTGCCGATCGGCTCGTCGAGCAGCGCGGCGTCGCAGCGGATCCGGTTCGCGCTCGCGTCGAAATGACAGCGCGGCAGGCGTGCGCGATACCGGTCGAACCACGGCGGCTCGGGCCAGGCGAAATGCAGCTCCGCGCGCGACTGCAGCGTGCGCGCCGGCGCCGGATCGAGCAGCGAGTTGAACAGGATCGCGGTTTCGACCAGGAAGTTCTCGACCGCGAACTGGCGCAGCCGGCCGAGCGGAAACGCCTCGAGCACGTCGATGTCGACGATGCCGTCGAGCTGCGCGAGCCGCACCGAGAAAAACGGCACGCGGGTCGGCAGATAGCGGATGCCGAGCGCGATCGCTTCGCCGAGCGTCGCGCAGCTCATCAGCCCGAAGCCGATCAGCCCCGCTTTCGTGAGGCTGCTGCGCAGGCCGATCTCGATCGCGATCGACGGATCGTCGGTCGCGTCGAGCAGGTTGAAGACGATCGCCGCCTGCTGCAACGGCGTGATGCGCGCATCGGGCTGCGCGAGCCGGTCGCGCTCGACGCCGGAGCCGGCGAGAATCCGGCCCGCGTCGATGCCGCGCTCCTCGGCGAGCATCAGCATGAACAGCGCATACGCGGACGACACCGTCGCCCGGTTCAACGGGCGCGCAGCATCCGGGACGGACAGGGCCATGCGATCAAACTCCGGAGCGGTTTCGGCGGATTGTAGCGGCGTTGGCCCGGAATGACACCGAAGCGGGACTCTACGTCGGCCGGCAGGATGGCCGGACTCAAACGCGATCATGGCCCGAAATGACACCACCATTGGCACCCGCGGCCCTCGCGTGCGACCGCGTGCACGCCTATGCTTGTCGGATCGGCATTGCGCCCCACTCTTCCGCAGGAATCCCGGTCGATGAGTCAACCCGCCCGAACCGTCTTTCGCGATGACGCGGACAAGGTCGCGTACGTGCGCCGCGAGGTCAACGCGGCGAGCGATGCGATCCGCGCGCATTATCCGCTGCTCGACAAGCAGAACCTCGTCGGCGCGACCGTGATGGCCGTGTCGGTGAGCGCGATGCTCGCGCTCGCGTGGCTGTATGCGCGCGGCACGATCGCATGGTACGTCGCGCTGCCGCTCGCCGCGTTCGTCACGTCGCTGATCCACGAACTCGAGCACGACCTGATCCACCTGATGTACTTCAAGAAGACGCCATGGGCGTATCACCTGATGATGGCGCTGTGCTGGCTTACGCGGCCCGGCACGATCAACCCGTGGACGCGCCGGCGCATGCACCTGCATCACCACAAGGTGTCCGGCGGCGAATCGGATCTCGAGGAATTCGGCATCACGAACGGCGAGCGCTGGGGCGTGAAGCGCCTGCTGATGATCGCCGACGGCATGCTCGCCGTCGCGCTGCGGCCCGCCGCGATGCGCCGCAAGGTGAAGCAGTACGTCGCCGCGCAACCGGTGCAGGATCCGGCCGAGCGCGCGCAGCTGCGCGTCGAGCAGGTGTCGTCGTACATGCCGGTCGGCCACGCGTACTACGCGCTGTGGCACGCGTTCATCGCGTATCACGCCGGCCTGTTCGTGCTGCATGCGTGCGGCGTGTCGGTCGCCGTGCCGGCCGTCGTCGAGCGCGCGATGAGCGTTGTCGATTTCCTCGCCGTCGTATGGCTCGGGCCGAACTTCGTGCGCAGCTTCTGCATCAACTTCGTCAGCTCGAACATGCACTACTTCGGCGACATCGATTCGCGCAACGTGATCCAGCAGACGCAGGTGCTCAACCCGTGGTGGATGCTGCCGTTCCAGCTGTTCTGCTTCAATTTCGGCAGCACGCACGCGATCCATCACTTCGTCGTGCGCGACCCGTTCTATATTCGCCAGCTGACCGCGCGCACCGCGCACGCGGCGCTGCGCGAGGTCGGCGTGCGCTTCAACGACGTCGGCACGTTCGCGCGCGCGAATCGCTGGGGCGCGTATCGTGGCGGACGCGGCGCGCGGGCCGACGCGTAACGCGGAAGCGCCGGCACGCCGCGGGCAACCTCAATCGCCGATCGGCGGCATCGGGCCTTGCCCGCGGATCCACGACCAGTTCGCCAGCTCGGCCATTTCCTTGTCGCCGCGGCTGTCGCCGTACGCGAACAGGCGCTGCGGCGGCCGATCGCCCCACCATCCGCGCAAGCGCACGACCTTCTGCGGCCCCCAGCAGTTCTCGCCGTCGAGCCGCCCCATGAACACGCCGCGTTCGAACGCGAGACGCGTTGCGAGCACGGCGTCGAAGCCGGCCGTCTTCGCCCATTTGTCGAGATACAGCGACGGCGACGCGCTGACCAGCACGACCTCGTGACCGCGCGCGCGATGCTCGCGCACGCGCTCGAGCATCTCCGGACGCACGAGGCGCGGCAGATACGTGTCGACGAAGCTGCGCGCCTGCGCATCGAGCGCGTCCTCGCGCACCGCGCCGAACGCGAACCATGCGAACTTCGCCTTCGCGTCGCCGCGCGACAGCAGCCCGGCCTTCATCGCGGCGATCCACGGCAGCGCGCGCAGCCCGGCCCACGCGAAGCGCGGCATGCCGACCGCCTCGAGGACGAAATGGCGAAAGCTGTCGGAAGTCGTGATGGTGCCGTCGAAATCGAATGCGGCGACGATGCGGTCGGTCATGGAATGGCAGCGGGAAGCAATGAGATGCCCGGGAAGATAGCAGACTCGCGCCCGCGCGCGCGAAACGGCGCGCCGCAACGGCGAACGCGCGCGCCGAAGCGTGCGCTTTTCCCGTTCGCTCGCCGTTCGACGCTGGGGGCTCAGCGCGGCGGCCGCGCCGCCAGCGCCGCGGGCAGCACGACGTTCATCAGGTGATCGGCGCGCGACAGCAGATCGGTCACGCGCTCGTCGAGTCCGCGCAACTGCGCGGGCTGCATGCGGATCTGCTGGAGCGCCTGGCCGACGATGTTGCGACGATCGAACAGCGTGCGCTCGAGCCCCGCGTCGTCCGGCACGCGCACGACGTCCGACACCGCACTCAATGCAGCGAGCACGACGACGAGATTCTCCTCCGCATGACGAAGCTTCGCGGCGAGCGCCTCGGTGCGGCGCGGGAAGAAGCCGAGCGACTGCTTGAGCGCACCGAGCGCCGCGCGGTAGTCGACCTGCGCCGACGACGCGCCGAACCAGCGCTCGAACATGCCTGCCTTGCGCGTGGCCTGCGCCAGCATCCCGGCCATCATGTCGGCCGCGCCGAGTTCGTTGAACTCGCGCGTCGTCGCCGCAACCGCTTCGACGAGGTCGCCCGCGGTTTCGAGCGCGCTGTCGCCGATCGTCGCGACACTGGCCAGCTTCAGCGGCACCAGCTGGCGGATATGCCGCTCGATGCGCGGCGCGCAGTCGGGATAGAGATTCGGAAAACTGGCCTGTGCGGCGCGGAAGCACGATTCGAGCAGCGGATGGTTCGCTTCGCCGAACAGCGCGCGGCCGGTCGCATCGAGCGGCGCCGCCTGCGCAGGCTTTTGCGGCGCGGGGCCGAGGTCGAGCGCCTTCGGCACGGGCCGCTCGGGCGCGCGTGCGGAAGCCGCGCCGGCGGCGGACGGCGCGTCGAACGCAAGACGCCCGGGCGTGCGCTCGGGCGTCGTATCGAACTCGAGCCGCTTCGGCTCGTCGGACCGATTCGTCATCGATGCATCCTGCCCGGCGCGGCGGCTGCCCGCGCGCCGGGCTGCCGCCAGTCAGACGGCGCCGCCGTAGGCGCGGACGAAGTCGCCGAGACCGCGGTTGTAGCCCGCACCGACCGCCTTGAACATGAAGTGGCCGTCGCGACGATAGAAGCTGCCGACCTGCACCGACGTCTCCATCGAGAAGTCCTCTTCGAGCGCGTACTTCGCGATCACGGCGCCAGACACCTCGTCGGCGATCTGGATGTAGCTGTTGCGGACCTGCCCGAAATTCTGGCGGCGCGCTTCGGCCTGATCGATCGTGACCACCACCGAGATTTCCTCGACGTCCTGCGCGAGCTTCGTCACGTCGATGAAGATCACCTCGTCGTCGCCGTCACCGCTGCCGGTGCGGTTGTCGCCGCTGTGGACCACGCCCAGGCACTTCGACGAAGGCATCCCGCGCTTCGGGAAATCGTCGCCGGGCTGGATGAAGGTTTCCTTGCGATCCATCGTGCGCACTTCGCTGTTGTAGAACACGAAGTGCTGATCCGAAATCAGCTTCGGATTGCTCTGCGCGTCGTACTTGCACAGGAACACCGACACGTCGAGATCGAAGTCCGCGCCCGTGTCCGTCGCGTTCGCGTCCCAACCGAGACCGATGCGGAATTTCTGCGTGCCGGGCGCTTCCTTCGACAGGTTGACGCGACCGCCTTTCGACAAATTGATCATCTGAACTTCTCCTGCTGGAACCGCCGTTGCGCCGGCGGCAATGCCGGGCCGCCCGCTGCGGCCCCTCGTTGATCCGTACGGGCCGCGCGCGTCACTCGCCCGCCACCGCGGCCCGCGCTTCCTTGCGTTGCGCGACGATCGACGACCACACGGCCGCGCCGATCATCGCGGCGCCGACCAGCCCCGTCACGACCTCGGGCACGTCGAACTTCACGCCGAGGAACATGATGGCCGCGAGTGCGCCGATCGCCCAGAACGCGCCGTGTTCGAGATAGCGGTACTGCGCGAGCGTGCCCTTCTTCAGCAGCACCAGCGTCATCTCCCGGATATAGGCCGCGCCGACGCCGAGGCCGAGTGCGATCAGGAAGATGTTGTTCGACAGCGCGAACGCGCCGATCACGCCGTCGAAGCTGAACGACGAATCGAGCACTTCGAGATACAGGAAGCCGGCGACGCCTTCGCGCACCACGCGCGTGCCGGTGTCCTCGCCGCCGACCAGATCGCCGACGCCGTGCGCGATCACGAAGCCGATCACGCCGAACGCGCCCGCGAGCAGGAAGCTGACCTGCTCCGCGCCCGGCACGTAGAACGACGCGACGATGATGATGCCGAGCGTCAGCGCGACCTCGAGTGCCGTGATGCGGCCGAGATGGCGCATCGGGCCTTCGAGGAAGCCGATCCAGTGCTCGTCCTTCTCGGTATCGAGCATGAACTTGAAGAACACCATCAGCAGGAACGCGCCGCCGAACGCCGACACCTCGTGATGCGCGGACGTCAGCATCGCCGCGTATTGTTCCGGCGACTCGATCGCGAGCCGCAGCGCATCCCACAGGCCGATGTGACCGATCACCGCGACGATCAGCAGCGGGAACACGAGCCGCATGCCGAACACCGCGACCGGCAGGCCGAACACCATGAAGCGGTTGCGCCACTTCTCCGACCAGTTCTTCAGCACCGACGCATTGACGACCGCGTTGTCGAGCGACAACGAGATTTCGAGCACGGACAGCACCGCGACGATCAGCATGTCCTTTACGCCGCCGAGGAGATAGGCCGCGACGAGCGCGAGCACCGTGAGCGACAGCGGGATCTTGAAGTCTTTCAACATGATGGGGAACCGGGTTCGGGTAAAGAGCGTGCGGGCCGCGCTTACTTCGCGCGCACCCAGTCGCAGAATTCCTGCGTGATCAGCTGTTCGTAGATCTGTTCGTCGCTGATGTCGAGCGATTCGAGATGCAGGAAGCCGACGTTCGGCATCTCGTCGGCGACTTCCGCGAGAAAGCCGAATTCGGTCGGATCGCCGACGCCGATGAGCGACCAGTACAGCGGAAAGTGCTGCGACTCGGCGAGCAGCTGGCGCACGCGCTTGCGGTCGTTCGTCGGGTTCTGGCCGTCGGTGACGAACAGCACCCACGCCGGCAGATGGCCGTTCACCGGTGCGCTGGCCGGCGCCTGCGCCGGCGCCTCGTCGCCGCCGAACAGGCGGCTCAGGAAACCGCGCTTGGCCGCGGCCTTCGGCTCCGGCGCGCGGAAAAAGAAGTCGACGATGTCGTGCATCACCGGCGCGTATTGCGTGCCGCCCCACTTGTCGATCTTGCCGTTCAGCACGTAGTCCGAGATGTACGAGCCGTAGTTGTCCGGCGTCGCGGTCGGCAGGCGGTCGAAGCCTTCGGTGAAGGTCCAGGTGTCGACTTCGCCGTTGTCGTCGAACTTCAGCGCGATGCCGAGGATCCGGTCGTGCGTGTCCTGGATCACGCCCGACTGGTAGAGCTGCTTCGCGGAGCCCGAGATGTCGAGCGCTGCGCCGACGCGCACGACGGGCGGTTTCAGGATCTGACGTTTTTCGAGGACGATCGCGACCTTCGCCGCGCGTTTCTCAAGCGTAATCATGCAGGTTCTCTCAGTTCTGTCAGTTGTGCTTCGGAGCGAATCGGGTGATCAGGTCCTGTTCGAGCTGGCGCAGACGCGGCGCATCCTGCTCGCGCTGGCGCTTGCCGTCCGCGATGATCTGCGTGATGTCGTCGAACGCGCCGAACAGCTGCTGCTGCGCGTACTCGAACGTATCGGTCGAGATCACCGGACGCTGGCCGAGCTTCGCGACTTCCTGCGCGTTCTGGCGGTTCAGGTCGGCCTGCGCGCGGATCGCCTCGTCGGCCGCGTCGTAGGTCGCGTTCGCGAGCGCCGCCGCGCGCTTGGTGCTGAGCTGTTCGAGATAGAGCGCGAATGCGTTGGTCCAGGCGGGGATCAGCACCGTCTTGATCGTCATGAACTTCGACGTCAGCGTGCGCTTCTGGTCCTGCTCCATGCGGATCTGCGGCGCGAGCTGCTTCGACATCAGCATCGCGCGGTCGAGATCGTCGAGCTTGCTTTCGAGCGCGTCGACCTTGCGCTTCACGTCGAGCAGGCGTTGTGCGGCGAACGCGTCGTCGGCCGGCTGCTGGCCGGCCGCGAGATGCGCGCGCAGCGTCGCGAGCGCCGTTTCGCCATGCGCCTTCGCCTGCGCGAGTTCCTGGTGCAGCGCGTAGTTGTCGTTGTACATCCGCTCGAGCTCGTCGATGCCGGCCTTCTGCCGCTGCGCATGGTTTTCGAGTTCGACGACGAGCGTGTCCATCCGCTTGCTCACCGACTCGTATTGCGACAGCAGCTTTTCCTTGGTCGAGCGGAACAGGCGCGTGACCTGCGTGATCAGGCCGCCCTTGTCGGCGCCACGCGGGTCGAGGCCCTTCGCGGTTGCGATCAGTTCGTTGAGCTTGTCGCCGAACTGGTCGGCGTCGGACGCGCGCACGCTGGCGAGAATCTGCTGCGAGAACGCGGCGATCCGCGTGCCCTGCGCCGCGCCGAGCTGGTCGATTTCGTCGACGGAGATCAGGCGTGCGTGCTCGACCGCGACCGGCACGACAGGCGCCGGAGCAGCCGTCACGACGACGGGAGACGAAGACGGAATGGAAGGACGATCGCTGACCGCATCGGATTTCTTGTCGTCGAATAGCGGCTTCATGTGGCTACCACGTTTCCTTTTCTACTTTTTGCTGCGTGTTGTCGTGCGCGCCGCGCACTTCCGCGATGGCCGTCGCGCTCTCTCGCGGCCGGCAGACGGACAATAAATGGCGTGAGCGCATTGCGTCAAGAAAGCGTTGCTTTCAATTTCCATTCATTTTGTAAGATTGCGTGCGGGCAAGGCGATGAACGGATGGCGTTCGTGCCGCATCGGGCTGGGGGACAGCTCAGGTTTCGAGGGCGGAATCTTACACCTGTCGTCGGCGTGAAAGTTAAATGAAAAATATGAGCTTTTTGTGCGTCCGGGCGAGCGCATGCGAATGCATGGCATTTTTTCCATTAGCGCTCACGCGGAATCGCCCTGCACGCGCCGCATGCCGAGCGTGAACGTGACATCGTTGTGTCAGGTCGTGCTCTTTCTGTACAGCGCGATATACCCCGCGAGCATCAACAGCAGCGATCCGCTGATCCGGTTCAGCCACTTCTCTCCGGCCGCTTTCCACACGCGCACCGAATGCACGCCCAGCAGCGCATAGCCGGTCATTCCGATGACATCGATCGTCACGATCGTCGCCGCGAGAATCGCGTACTGCGGCCCGATTGCGTGCGACCGGTCGACGAACTGCGGCAGCAGCGCGGACATGAACAGGTAGTACTTCGGGTTGCTCATCGCGACGAAAAAGCTCTTCAGGAACGCTGTCTTGCGATCGGGCGGCGGATGATCGAGCGGCTGCGCGGTTGCGGGGCCGCCGCTCGACAGCAGCATCCGCACACCTACGTACGCGAGCCACGCCGCCCCCGCCAGTTTCAGCGTGACGAACGCCGCTTCGGACGCTTCGAGCAGCACGCCGAGACCCAGGCCGACCAGCGCAACGAGCACGACGTCGGCCGTGACCGCACCGAGCATGCCGACCATCGCGTGGCGCAGCCCGTATCGCGAGCCGTTGCTCATCGCGAGCAACACCGTCGGGCCGGGTGTCGCGACGCCGACGGACAGGATCAGCGCAAAGGCAAGCAGAGCGGAGAGAGACATGCTGCGGCGCTCCTTTGGGAATGGAGTAGGAAGAGCGGACGAGAATGCCGGGCGTGTCGCCGGTCTCGCGCATATCGAACGATTGTGCCGTCGACATGATAGGGAAGCGCGATGTTGGCGGGCGAAGCGGTCGAGTTGTCGTGCGCCCGTGCCCGGCTTTGAGCGTCGGCACTCAGGCAATTAAAAGCTCACTGAAAATCGGCGACCTGGAATCACGGACGATGAAAGAATGGCCGGTCGCCGACGCCCCCTTGCGGAAACGAAAATGCCCGCTTGCGCGGGCATTTGAATTCTGGCGGAGAGAGGGGGACTAATCTGTACCGCCCACCTTTCCCTTAAAAATCAAGGACTTAGTATCGGTTTTAGGGTAAATTTTGCTACCAAATTCGTTACCACTGGTAGCAAAGGCAGTCTACCACACCATGAAGAGAAGAAAAGCCAGCAATCGCTGGCTTTTACTTTATTGAGAAGAAGATTTTTCTTCTGGTCCTTGGGTTGAATTTTTATATTCAATCTCTTGGAGTTTTTTTAAAGTCTTCTCCGTAAAATCTCTTATCTGGTTATTTGCCATCAAAAACCTAACAATATGAGAAGGCGTTTTGTTATACGACTTGGCTAAACCTACCAAAAATTCATAGTCAGCCTTCTCCACAAAAAAACTCTTCTTGATTAATCTTTCACCCTGCTTTGTTATCATTTTTGGTTTCCTCTATATAGTTGTTTATCTATATATACCCTAACAGAGAAACCTATATTGTCAACAACCCAAAAAAATACAAAGCACACACGGAAGGACTAGGTGTCCTTCCCTATGTGATTTTCCTTCCAATCTCATACCTGTATTGTGTTTGTCTAGTGTCACCTATACCATGGATTTAATCCTATCCAAATCCATACCTATACCCATAACAAAACCTATCTTACGTTTGGATTGTGTTTGCTCTTTTCTCAGAAACCTAGTAACGAGCAACTAATAGGAAACCATACATAGGCAACCTATCAATTTTTATAGTTGCCTTTATATAGGAAACCAAGAACAAGCAACCTTGTCGAAATCCCCCAAAAAAGTTCTACGATACTTTTTTTAGACATTTGCGACACCAAAAGGTGTTGCTATTCCAGTTGTCCTTTTAGGACTAACTAAATGGGGGATTTTTTGAAGTCTTTTGAAGATGTGAAATAAAGCAAGGATGAAGTTTAACCGTCCTTTGAAGCCTTGTTTTTACTGGAAGAATGAACCTCATTTTATAAGGCACACGGTGGAGTGTTGTTTATTTCCTATTTTGCCGTGTTCGATTGAGGTTCTATAAAGAGACGAGAACCCGTAGGGAAGAACCTACATTTTTCTTGAATTCCAAACTTGGCGATTAGCCAAGTTTCTATCATTGAAAATCTATCCTTCAAAAACAAGAAAGCCACCCGAAGGTGGCTTTGTCTATCAAGAAGATATTTCATAAATCTTCCCATTGAGAATTATTGAATGGGTACTTTTCCAATTCCTTCAATGGAACTCTATCGAGAACTTCATCATTCATTTTCTTGTAGTCCATTTCCGAAATTTCATCTTCTGATTTTTCTTCTGGTTCACTAAACCTAAATTTCCTTTCGTTAAATCTCTTTTCTAGTTCTTCATCAGTTTCTTCTTTCTGGCTCACCTGCTTACTATCATTTTCTTTCTTCAATGTGTATTCTTCAATAAAAGTCAATCTATCCCCATTGAAAATATAGGCTATGTTTATGAAATATATGTTTGTTTTATAAGATTTGTATATAACCCCCTTTGCTAGAAGTTCATTTATACAACTGAAATAGGTCGTTCTTGAAACCTTAGCCATTAAAGGCCATTGAGAAACATTTACGGAATAGTCATCATAAGACATATAAATCTGGTCTTTACCAACTTCCTCAGACAATGACATTAGAATGTACTGAAACAGTATCTTTGTTGAGTTCTTCAATTCAGAGAGTACAGGTAAAGAATGAATGTAGATTTTTATAAATTTATCTCTATCAACGACCTTTTTAGAAACGAAATCCAAAGCAATTGACTTCATTTCTTCTGAATTGTGGCTGTACACAGAAAAATCGGTACCAGAGCCTTGATTAAAAATAGGCTTGGCTCCTTTTTTAGTGTTTACCATTGCTTGGGCAATGCTTGGATTTTCTTTGTATTTATTATTGTTATCCATATAAATTCCTCGACTAATAATTCAAATATACAGTTCAAAATTGAATTGTCAAGTTGAATTATTAGTACGAGATATTGAACTGGTGGTTCGTAGTTTCGTACTTTAAGTTCTATATATTGAACTCAGAGATGAGTATTTATAAGGGTTTGAGAGTATATATAAGAAGTAAGACTTAATAAGTGGAGTAGGTCGAAGATAGATTTTCAAGAAGAGAAATTTTCAATAGACAAAGAAAAATCGCCTAGCCGTTTGAACGGCATTAGGCGATTTTATTTTTTCGAAAGAACATTCGTTCTTTTGCGAGTCAAGCTCGCTTCCCTACGGGGCAACATTCAAAACTTGGTTTTTATCAATCCCGAGATCATCATCAATTTTTGATTTGCTGGTTGAATAATTTCAGCCAGTTGGTCTACCGAGAATTTTTTAGAGTATGTAGCCACATTCACATTGTCAATTTCGTGTCCGAAAAATTGACAACGTGGCTCAAACGGTACATTTTCTTTCAAGAACAAATCATTGGTAAATTTCCGTAGTGAATGAAAAACCAACTTCTCACGAGTTATCATCAATTCTTCGAGCAGTCGTTTAAATTTCTTCCCTACGGCATTTCCAGAACCCTTACCTAACCGAGTTGGGTACTTAAAAATCTGTTCTTTGTCTTTAATGAAATCACCAAAACCAATCTCAAACAATTTCTGGCTTATAGGAATATCTCGAACACCAGCCAGAGTTTTCGATTCTCGAATCCGTATGAAATTTACACCTCGTTCACTTACCAGAATTTGATTGGAATTCAATGAAGTGATTTCACTAATACGGCAACCAGTAAACAGACCCAACATGAGCGACCAATAGAAATCTGGGTCTGTTTCCTTCTCTTTCAAGAAATTTTCAGACTGGTAGATTTTTTCAATTTCTTGCTCTTCAAAAATTCCATATCCTGATTTGGCTTTGTCTGTTTTACTCATTATTGTACGACCCGTGGCTGGATTGTCATTGAAGTAATAGCCTTGTTTGATTGCGAAATAAAACAAGGTTCTTAAAGTAGCAATCTTGTTGTCTATTGTTCTAGGACTATTTGATTTTGCTATGAATTCTTGATATCGAGTAATGTCAGAGATACCAACATCACCAATAATAGGATTGTCAAGGAACTTGGCAATCTCTTTTGCTGTATTTTTATAAGCGAGAACAGTAGACGGCTTTAATTGTTTCTTCAATTGGAAGAATTTATCTACCAAATCATCGAATTTAAGCCCACTTTTTGGGGTGTTTTTAGCCGTTTCTTTGGTTTGAGCTACTACCCCACCAGCCCCAGCCTTTCGGAGTGCTGTAAGGGCTGTAAGAGCTTCCATAAGCCGTTTATGATCTTCTGGATCATCAGCTCGTGCTATGCCACGAGCTTCATCAAGTTCGTACTTACGGATTTTATTATCGGACATAGCAATGAGCTTGATTAAGGACAGAGCCTTAATCATAGCTTCTTGCTTATTGGAAGTCTGTAGAGACCGTTTGAACTGGCGACCACTTACACGAGTGTGTATGTACCACGTGGTGCCACGGAGATAGACTGGCAGGTTGAGCATACTTTGCTACCAAAGTTGCTACCAGTCCTCGACGCCAATTCTTGATTTTTTCCTTAAAAATCAAGAACTTACTAAATTTGGCGGAGAGAGGGGGATTCGAACCCCCGATAGGCGATTAACCTATACACGCTTTCCAGGCGTGCGACTTAAACCACTCATCCATCTCTCCGGGAAGAGCGAGAGTATAGCAAACTCTGGCGGCACTCCGCCACTCCCTCGATGCACCTCACGGATGCCGGATGTAATCCACCAGCGCCCTCGTGTACTCGTCCGGCCGCCGGTCGCACAAACTGACCGCGATCGCCACCGCAAACCCGGCCGGCACGCCGAACACGCCCGAGCTGATCGGCTCGATCCCGAACCACGTCGGTCCTGCGAAGCCGGTCAGCTGCGTGAAGTACGGATAGGTCGACACGATGTAATACACGCAGACCGCCAGCCCCGTCACCATCCCTGCGATCGCGCCGCGCGTCGTCGTGCGCTTCCAGAACACGCCGAGCACCAGCACCGGAAAAAAGCTCGATGCCGCAAGCGAGAACGCCGCGCCGACCAGGAACAGGATCTTCCCCGTGTTCAGCGACGCGACGTACGATGCGAACAGCGCGACGCCGAGCAACAGCACCTTCGAGATCGTCACGCGCCGCTGGCTCGTCGCGTCGGGCGCGACCATGCAGTAGTAGACATCGTGCGACAGCGCGTTCGCGATCGTCAGCAACAGCCCGTCCGCGGTCGACAACGCGGCCGCGAGCGCACCGGCCGCGACCAGCCCCGATATCACGTACGGCAGCCCCGCGATCTCGGGTGCCGCGAGCACGACCATGTCCGGCTGCATCTGGATCTCCGACCAGCGCACGATGCCGTCGCGAATCTCGTCGACCACGCTGATCAGGTCCGGCTCGAAGTGATGCCACTGCGTGACCCACGCCGGCAGTTCCGCAAACGGCCTCCCGACGAGGTTCGCGAGGATCTCGTACTTGATCATCACCGCGAGCACCGGCACGCTCAGATAGAACAGCGCGATGAAGAACAGCGTCCAGCCGACCGAGCGGCGCGCCGATGCGACCGAGGTCGTCGTGTTGTAGCGCGTCAGGATGTGCGGCAGGCTCGCGGTGCCGAGCGACAGGCACAGCAGCAGCGCGAGGAAATTGCGCTCGCGCGGCTTGCGCTCGGCATCGCTGACGGCCGGAAACGGCTCGTGCATCGGCACCGGCGGCTCGGCCCGCGCGAGCAGGTCGTCGCGCATCTGCGTCCATACCACGCGCGCCGCCGCCGGGTCGCGCGGGAACTCGGCAAGCTCGCGCTCGCGCTGGCTGATCTCGCGCAGCGGCCCGTTGTGGCGCCGCAGGTCGGCGAGCTGGTCGACGAGTTGACGACGCACTTCGCCGTACGATGCCGGCAGCCGGTCGAGCTGCGTCTGGATGAACGCGGCCCGCCGACGGTACACGTCACGCACCTGCTGTTCCTCGGCCGCGTCGCGCACCTGCGCCTCCCGCGCCGCGACGCGCTCCATCAGCTTGCCGTAGTTGAACTGCGGCACGGGCCCGAGCCCGCTCTTCATCGCGATCAGCGACACCGGTATCAGGATCGCGCTGATCAGGATGATGTACTGCGCGACCTGCGTCCACGTGACCGCGCGCATCCCGCCGAGAAACGAACAGACGAGGATGCCCGCGAGCCCGCAGAAGATGCCGATCGCGAAATCGACGCCGATGAAGCGCGTCGCGATCAGCCCGATCCCCTGGATCTGCGCGACCAGATAGACGAACGAGCACAGGATCGCCGCGCCGGCCGCGAGCGCGCGCACCGCGGTGCTCGAAAAACGCGTGCCGAGAAAATCGGGAATCGTGTAGCGCGCGAGCTTGCGCACGTACGGCGCGAGCAGGAACGCGACGAGACAGAAGCCGCCGGTCCAGCCCATCACGTAGGCGAGCGCGTCGTAGCCGGTTGCATAGAGCGAGCCGGCCAGCCCGATGAACGACGCGGCCGACAACCAGTCGGCCGCCGTCGCCATGCCGTTGAACGCGGACGGCACGCGCCGCCCGGCCACGTAGTACTCGACGAGATCGGAGGTGCGCGACAGCAGCCCGATCACCGCATAGACGGCGATCGGCACGAACAGGAACACGTAGCCGACCCATACGCCGGAGCCGGCCGCGCGCTCGATCCGCCACAGCAGCAGCACGAACCCGAGGAAGCCGAGCGTGTAGAGCGCATACGCGCGTATCAGTCGATGCGTGAGCATGAATCAGCGTCCGTCGTGCGCATTTCGCGCATCGCGCGTACTGTCTGCGCGCGCCGCATGCTCGTCGTATGCACGGCGCAACGCGCGGTCGGCGCGCTGCATCAGCCCGATGTAGACGGCGATCAGCACGAGATAGACGAGAATCGCGCCCTGCGCGCCGACGTAGAACGGCAGGCTGAAGCCAGCGAAATGCACGCCCGCGAGCGCGGGCGCGAAGAACGGCACGACAAACGACACCGCGAAGCCGATCGCCATCAGCACCACGATCAGCACGACGTTGAAACGCCAGTAGCGCGCATGTGCGCGCGCGAGCGGCTCGGGAACGGGCGGCGGCGCGACAGGCGCCGGGCGGGACGGAACGGTCATGCCGTTATGTAACAAAAAGCCCCTGCGCGGGCAATCGGGAATGCCGCGCAGGGGCTCATGCGCGCGATGCGCATGCCGGACGCGATCAGCGCACTTCCGTGAGCTGTTCGAGGATCGCCGGGTTCTCGAGCGTGGACGTATCCTGCGTGATCGCCTCGCCCTTCGCGAGCGAGCGCAGCAGGCGCCGCATGATCTTGCCCGAGCGCGTCTTCGGCAGGTTGTCGCCGAAGCGGATGTCCTTCGGCTTCGCGATCGGCCCGATCTGCTTGCCGACCCAGTCGCGCAGCGTCTTCGCGAGCGCCGCGGCCTCCTCGCCTTCCGGACGCGCGCGCTTGAGCACAACGAACGCGACCACCGCCTCGCCCGTCGTGTCGTCCGGACGGCCGACCACCGCGGCCTCGGCGACGAGCTCATGCGCGACCAGCGCCGACTCGATCTCCATCGTGCCGAGCCGGTGACCCGACACGTTCAGCACGTCGTCGATGCGGCCCATGATCGTGAAGTAGCCGGTTTCCTTGTCGCGCACGGTACCGTCGCCGGCCAGGTACAGCGTGCCGCCGAGTTCTTCCGGGTAGTAGCTCTTCTTGAAGCGCTCGGGGTCGCCCCAGATCGTGCGGATCATCGACGGCCACGGGCGCTTGACGACCAGGATGCCGCCCTGCCCGTTCGGCACGTCCTGCCCCGTCTCGTCGACCACCGCGGCGATGATGCCCGGCAGCGGCAGCGTGCACGAACCCGGCACCGTCGGCGTCGCGCCCGGCAGCGGCGTGATCATGTGGCCGCCCGTCTCGGTCTGCCACCACGTATCGACGATCGGGCAGCGCTCCTGGCCGACGTTCTTGTGATACCACATCCATGCTTCCGGATTGATCGGCTCGCCGACCGTGCCGATGATGCGCAGGCTCGACAGGTCGTAGCTCTTCGGATGCACTTTCTCGTCGGCCTCGGCCGCCTTGATCAGCGAACGGATCGCGGTCGGCGCGGTGTAGAACACGCTGACCTTGTGGTCGCCGATCATCTTCCAGAACCGGCCGGCGTCCGGCCAGGTCGGCACGCCTTCGAACACGACCTGCGTGCCGCCGCATGCGAGCGGGCCGTACGTGATGTACGTGTGGCCGGTGACCCAGCCGATGTCGGCCGTGCACCAGAACACGTCGGTCGGCTTCCAGTCGAAGGTCCACTTCATCGTCTGCGCGGCCCACAGCAGATAGCCGCCGGTGCTGTGCTGCACGCCCTTCGGCTTGCCGGTCGAGCCCGACGTATACAGGATGAACAGCGGATGCTCGGCGCCGACCCATTCCGGCTCGCAGCGATCGGACTCGCCGTCGGTCAGTTCGTGCATCCACAGGTCGCGGTCGGCGTGCCAGTCGATCTTGCCGCCGGTGCGGCGATAGACGATCACGCTCTTCACGGCTTCGCAGCCGCCCATCGCGAGCGCTTCGTCGGCGATACTCTTCAGCGGCAGCGTCTTGCCGCCGCGCGCCTGTTCGTCGGCCGTGATCAGCGCGACCGCGCCGACGTCGACCAGCCGCTCGTTCAGCGATTTCGCGGAGAAGCCGCCGAACACGACCGAGTGCGTCGCGCCGATGCGCGCGCAGGCCTGCATCGCGACGATGCCTTCGATCGACATCGGAATATAGATGACGACGCGATCGCCCTTGCCGATCCCGCGTTTCTTCAGCGCATTCGCGAAACGCGACACGCGCGCCAGCAGATCCGCATAGGTGACGCGCGTGACGGTGCCGTCGTCGGCCTCGAAGATCACCGCGACGCGCTCGCCGTTGCCGGCTTCGACGTGGCGGTCGAGGCAGTTGTACGACGCGTTCAGTTCGCCGTCGTCGAACCACTTGTAGAACGGCGCGTTCGACTCGTCGAGCACCTTCGTGAACGGCTTGTGCCACGACAGGCCTTCGCGCGCGAGACGCGCCCAGAACCCTTCGTAATCGCGCTCGGCCTCGGCGGCGAGCGCCTGGTAGGCCGGCATGCCGGAAATGGTTGCCGCCTTCTCGAGCGCCGCGGGGGGCGCAAACTGGCGGCTTTCGTGAAGAACCGATTCAATCGCAGACATCGACTACCCCTTGGTGAACATGAATCCTCTGCATGGCGGCGCGATCGTGCGCGCCGCGTGTTGGCCGGCGCATGCGCGCCGCTGTCTCCCACCCATCCGCGCACGACCCCGCGGGTCATGCGCGATGTTGCACCGCACCACATCACGCGATGGCGATCGCGCGATCCGGCTAGCTTCCACGATAAGCGCCCGAACTTACCCGTCACTTACGCGGCGCGATCGTTTCGCGCGCCGGGCGGCGCTTGGCGCGGCAACGACCGCGACCCTACAATCCTAACTGAACTCGCCTTCCGGATTCCAGCTTGAATCGCTACGCCTTCTTCCTCATCCTGTCGATGCTGTTCGTCGGCAGCAACGTCGGCATCGGCAAATCGATCGTCGCCTTCGTCCCCGTCGCCATCCTCGCCACGCTGCGCTTCGTGATCGCCATCGCGGTGCTGTGGCCGCTGTTCAGCCCGGTCAAGATGCGCGCGGTCAAGCGCGGCGAGTGGCTGAACCTGTTCCTGCAGGCGTTCTTCGGCACCTTCATGTTTACGCTGCTGATGCTCAACGGCGTGCAGCGCACCAGCGCGGTCGCGGCCGGCGTCATCACCAGCACGATCCCCGCGATCGTCGCGCTGTTCGCGTGGCTGATCCTGCGCGAAAAACCGAACGCTCGTGCACTCGTGTCGATCGCGCTCGCGATCGCCGGCGTCGTGACGATCAACCTCGCGAACGGCAGCGCGGCCGCGCTCGGCGCGTCGGCCGGCTCGCTCACCGGCAACCTGCTGATTCTCGGCGCCGTGTGCTGCGAGTCGATCTACGTGATCCTGTCGCGCCGGCTCACGCAGACGCTCGCGCCGATCGACATCTGCGCGTACACGCACCTGTTCGGCCTGTGCCTGATGCTGCCGCTCGGCGCGACGGCCCTGTGGCATTTCGATTACGCGAGCGTGCCGGCCGGCACCTGGGCGCTGGTCGTCTGGTATGGCCTGTCGGCCAGCATCTTCTCGTTCTGGCTGTGGATGAAGGGCATCCGGCACGTGCCGGGCAGTCTCGCCGGCGTATTCAGCGCAGTGCTGCCGGTCGCCGCCGCGGTCTACGGGATCGCGTTCCTCGGCGAGCGCCCGACGCTCGCGCACGGCATCGCGCTCGCGTGCGTCGTCACGGGCATCGTGCTCGCCAGCCTGCGCGTGAAGCGCGCACCGGCTGCCGCGTCCTGATCCGTCCCCGGGCCTCCCGGCGCGTCGCTGCAGCCGCGCCGGCCGACGCGTTACAATAGCGCGCCTTTTCGAGAATACCCCCGATACCTGCGCACCGCGCCCGTACGCTCACCATGTCCGCCCCGCATTCGCCCGGCCGTCCCGCCCCTCGTTCGTTGCGCCCGCTGCCCGCGCTGATCTTCATGAGCCGCTGGCTCCAGGTTCCGCTGTATCTGGGCCTGATCGTCGCGCAGGCCGTCTATGTGTTCCTGTTCCTGAAGGAAGTCTGGCACCTGCTGTCGCATGCGACGGGCCTCGACGAAGTCAGCGTGATGCTCGCGGTGCTCGGCCTGATCGACGTGGTGATGATCTCGAACCTGCTGATCATGGTGATCGTCGGCGGCTACGAAACGTTCGTGTCGCGCCTCGGCATCGAAGGGCATCCCGACGAGCCCGAATGGCTCGACCACGTGAACGCGGGCGTGCTGAAGGTGAAGCTGTCGATGGCGCTGATCAGCATTTCGTCGATCCACCTGCTGAAGACCTTCATCAACCCGGACCAGCACACGGTGCACGCGATCATGTGGCAGGTGATCATCCACGTGTCGTTCCTCGTGTCGGCGCTCGTGATGGCGTGGGTCGACCGCCTGACGACCCACACGCACCCGGCCCATTTCCACGAGACGCAGCCGCCCGCCGCGTCCCGCACGCCGGCCTGAACCGCCGGCCACGCATTCCCCACAGTCCTCACAGAGTCTCAGCCATGACCGTCATCAAACAGGAAGACCTGATCCAGAGCATCGCGGATTCGCTGCAGTACATCAGCTACTACCATCCGCTCGACTACATCCAGGCCCTCGGCCGCGCATACGAGCTGGAAGAAAGCCCGGCCGCGAAGGACGCGATCGCGCAGATCCTCACGAACAGCCGCATGTGCGCGGAAGGTAAGCGCCCGATCTGCCAGGACACCGGGATCGTCACGATCTTCGTGAAGGTCGGCATGGACGTGCGCTGGGACGGCGCGACGATGGGCGTCACCGACATGATCAACGAAGGCGTGCGCCGCGGCTACACGCACCCGGACAACGTGCTGCGCGCGTCGATCGTCAATCCGCCGGAAGGCGCCCGCAAGAACACCAGGGACAACACGCCGGCCGTGATCCACTACGAGATCGTGCCGGGCGACAAGGTCGACGTGCAGGTCGCGGCGAAGGGCGGCGGCTCGGAGAACAAGTCGAAGTTCGTGATGCTGAACCCGTCCGACTCGATCGTCGACTGGGTGCTGAAGACGGTCCCGACGATGGGCGCGGGCTGGTGCCCGCCGGGCATGCTCGGGATCGGCATCGGCGGCACCGCCGAAAAGGCGATGCTGATGGCGAAGGAATCGCTGATGGATCCGATCGACATCCAGGAAATCATCGCGCGCGGCCCGAAGGACTGGATCGAGGAGCTGCGTGTCGAGCTGCACGAGAAGGTCAACGCGCTCGGCATCGGCGCGCAGGGCCTCGGCGGCCTGTCGACCGTGCTCGACGTGAAGATCATGGCCACGGCCACGCACGCGGCGTCGAAGCCGGTCGCGCTGATCCCGAACTGCGCGGCCACGCGCCACGCGCACTTCGTGCTCGACGGCTCGGGCCCGGCGAAGCTCGAGGCGCCGTCGCTCGACGCCTGGCCGAAGGTGCAGTGGGAACCGAACACGGAAACCAGCAAGCGCGTCGACCTGAACACGCTGACGCCGGAAGAAGTCGCGAGCTGGAAGCCGGGCCAGACGCTGCTGCTGTCGGGCAAGATGCTCACGGGCCGCGACGCCGCGCACAAGCGCATCGCCGACATGCTCGCGAAGGGCGAGAAGCTGCCGGTCGACTTCACGAACCGCGTGATCTACTACGTCGGCCCGGTCGATCCGGTGCGTGACGAAGTGGTCGGCCCGGCCGGCCCGACGACCGCAACGCGGATGGACAAGTTCACCGAGACGATGCTCGCGCAGACGGGCCTGATCTCGATGATCGGCAAGGCCGAGCGCGGCCCGGTCGCGATCGAGGCGATCAAGAAGCACAAGGCCGCGTACCTGATGGCGGTCGGCGGCGCGGCTTACCTCGTGTCGAAGGCGATCCGCGATGCGAAGGTCATCGCGTTCGAGGATCTGGGCATGGAAGCGATCTACGAGTTCGACGTGCAGGACATGCCTGTAACAGTTGCTGTCGATTCGTCGGGCACGTCGGTGCACCAGACCGGCCCGAAGGAATGGCAGGCGAAGATCGGCAAGATTCCGGTCGCCGCCGCTTAAGCGCGACGCCACGAAAGGCCGGACGGAAGGTGTCCGGCCTTTTTACTTCTCATTCTCATTATGGTGTGCGGCCGGTCGCGCGAAGCTGATTCTCATTACGCCGCAAACGCAGACCGGACAAGGCTTCGAGGCTTGGCATTTCGCGTTCGAGCGATTATCGTTCGGGTTCTGAAGCGCTACTGAACAAGGAACAATCATGCAAGGCGACAAGAAAGTCATCGAATACCTGAACGCCCAGTTGAAGAATGAACTGACGGCGATCAACCAGTACTTCCTGCATGCCCGCATGTACAAGCACTGGGGCCTCGACAAGCTCGGCAAGCACGAATACGACGAGTCGATCGGCGAAATGAAGCACGCCGACTGGCTGATCGAGCGCGTGTTCATGCTCGACGGGCTGCCGAACCTGCAGGACCTGCACAAGCTGCTGGTCGGCGAGGAAACCGAAGAGATCCTGAAGTGCGACCTCAAGCTCGAGCAGATCTCGCAGGCCACCTGCAAGGAAGCGATCGCCTACTGCGAATCGGTCCGCGACTACGTGTCGCGCGAGATCTTCGAAAAGATCCTCGACGACACCGAAGAGCACATCGACTGGCTGGAGACGCAGATCGACCTGATCGCGAAGGTCGGCATCCAGAACTACCAGCAGTCGATGATGGGGTCGCCGGAGTAATCGCACCACCCGCCACCGCGCCGTTCGCATGACGATGACGATTCAGCCTGCCGCTTCCGGGGTCCACCCCGCCGCCCCCGTCGGCATCTTCGACTCGGGGCTCGGCGGCCTGTCGGTGCTGCGCGCCGCACGCGCGCACCTGCCCGGCGAGTCGCTCGTCTATGTCGCCGATACGCGCTACAACCCGTATGGCGAGCGCGACGACGCGTTCATCACCGAGCGCACGCTCGCGATCGGCGAATGGTTCGTGCAGCAGGGCGCGAAGGCGCTCGTGGTCGCATGCAATACGGCGACCGCCCAGTCGATCGCGGCCGTGCGCGAGCGCCTCGCGATTCCGCTGGTCGGCGTCGAGCCGGGCATCAAGCCGGCCGTCCAGCAGTCCGCCAGCGGCGTCGCCGGCGTGCTGGCCACCCAGGCGACGCTGCGCAGCGCGCGCTTCCAGGCGCTGCTCGAGCGCCACGGCGCCGGATGCCGCTTCATCTGCCAGCCGGGTCACGGGCTCGTGCAGGCGATCGAAAGCGGCGACACCGGCTCGCCAGCATTGCGTGCACTGCTCGACAGTTACCTTCGGCCGATGCTCGATGCCGGCGCGGACGCGCTCGTCCTCGGCTGCACGCACTACCCGTTTCTCACTGCAACGATTCGCGACCTCGTCGGCGAGCGCATGACGATCGTCGACACGAGCGACGCGATCGCACTGCAACTGGCCCGCGTGCTCGACCAGCACGACCTGCGCGCACCGATTGGCGCACCCGTCGCGCCGCCCCGCTTCTACTCGACCGGCGACGGCCGGCAGTTGCAGGCGCTGGCGTCGACGCTGCTCGGCCTCGACGCACCGGTCGAATCCGTCACCATTTCCTCGCCGAACGCACGCGCGTGCGCGACCGCCTGACGCGGGCCCGTACACGCTTTCTCCGCGCGCTCCTCCCGGCGCCCTCCGATTCAAGGGTCCGATGACCTTTAAAAAAGCCAACACCAGGCTTGTCAACGGCGAAGAATTTAATGATAATAATTCGCATTAACGTTAGCTATCGCACTCATCATGATCGTCTGCGTGTGCAAGTCTGTTTCCGATCGCAAGATTCGCGCGTCCCTCGCCGAGGGCGTGAACTCTTTCGATGAACTCCAGTTCGAGCTTGGCGTGGCCACGTGCTGCGGCAAGTGCGAGGAGTCCGTACGCGACCTGATGGCCGAGCAAGGCGTCTGCGCGAGCCGGTGCGGTGTCGAGCACCACGCTCACCCGATTCCGGTAACGTTCTACGACCGCAAGGCCGCCTGATCGCGCCGAGTGCGCGCATGCGGCTTCGGCCGCATTTCCGTTTTACCCGTCAGCAAGCCAGCGTCTGCGCGAGCCAGCGGCCTACCTGCCCAGGAGCCTGTATGGAATTGCTGATCGGTTTTTTGACCACCGTGTGCATCTCGCTGCTGATCTTCCGCAAGTGAGCCCGTTTCACCCGCCGCGCCCCGGGTGCGACGTCGTTCTTTCAAGCTAACATGCAGGCATCGCATTCCGCTCCTGCCGGCGCCTTGCCGGCTGCTCCACGTATGAACCCCCGCGTCGTCACCGTCGCAGTCGGTGTGCTGGCCGCGCACGCGATCATGCTGACCGCCGCATGGCTCCACCGCAGCGCGCCGCCCCCGCCGAAGGCGGTCGAGGTCCAGTCGATCACCGCACAGCTCATCGCGCCGGCCCCCGTCCCGCAGGTTGCGGTCGCATCGGTCCAGCAGCCCGCGCCGCCGAAGCCCACGCCGCACGTAAAACCGAAGGTCGAGCCGAAGCCGGTGCCGAAGGTCGCGAAGCCGGTGCCGCAGCCCGTCACGACTTCGCCGGAACCGTCGCCGACGCCCGCGCCGGTCGCCGCGACGCCGGCGCCCGAGACGCCCGCTCCCGCGGCGCCGGCCGCGGCCCCGGGCCCGGCGCGCGAGACGATGCAGGTCGGCGCGCCCAAGAACGTGCAGGCGCTGCAATGCACGCTCGTGAAGCCCGACTACCCGTCGATGTCGCGTCGCCGCGGCGAGACGGGCACGGCCTATGTCCACTTCGTCGTCGGCGTCACCGGCAAGATCGAAAACATCACGCTGCAGAAGAGCAGCGGTTATCCGCGCCTCGACGAAGCCGCCCTCGAAGCGATGCGTGCATCCACGTGCCCTCCCTACGTGGAGAACGGCCAGGCGATCCGCGTTGCCCACACGCAGCCCTACAACTTCGGGCTCACCGATTAACCCGCCTTATCCGGAAAAGATTCAAAGGAAACAAAAATGCAAAGCTACGGTATCGCGCACGTCTGGGCGCAAGGTGATTTCGTCACGCGCGCCATTGCGATCACGCTGCTCGTGATGTCGGTCCTGTCGTGGATCGTGATCATCGTGAAGGGCTGGAACGTGGTTCGCCTGAACCGCCTGACGAAGAACGCCGAACAGGCGTTCTGGCATTCCGACGACTTCGACGACGGCATCAAGAAGCTCGGGCTCGCCGCGTCGACGCCGAATGACAACCCGTTCCTCGCGCTCGCGCTGTCGGGCAAGGAAGCGGCCGATCACCACCATCAGACGCAGCCGCACCTGCACGACCGCATGGACGTATCGGACTGGGTCACGCGCTGCCTGAAAGACACGATGGACGAAGGCATCGCACGCATGCAAAGCGGCCTCGCGATCCTCGCGTCGATCGGCAGTACCGCGCCGTTCGTCGGCCTGTTCGGCACGGTCTGGGGGATCTACCACGCACTGCTCGCGATCGGCATGAGCGGCCAGACGTCGATCGACCAGGTCGCCGGCCCGGTCGGCGAATCGCTGATCATGACGGCCTTCGGCCTGTTCGTCGCAATCCCGGCCGTGCTCGGCTACAACGCGCTGACGCGCGCGAACAAGGGCGTCGTCAGCAAGCTGCGCCGCTTCGCGCATGGCCTGCACGCGTATTTCGTGACGGGCGAGCGCCTCGCGTCGTCGTCGGACCGCAACGGCCTGCGTCTCGCGACGCGCGCCAGCTGAAGCGGGGTGAGCGATGGCGATGAACACCGGTTTCAGCGACGATGACGACGATGGCGTGATGAGCGAGATCAACATGACGCCGCTCGTCGACGTCATGCTCGTACTCCTGATCATTTTCCTCGTGACGATCCCGGCGATGCAGCATGCGGTGAAGATCGACCTGCCGCATGCCAGCAGCCAGCCGGTCGACGAAAAACCGCAGACCGTCGACGTCGCGATCCAGGGCGACGGCACGATCCTGTGGGACGACCACACGGTCACGCGCGAGCAGTTGCAGGCGCGCATCGCGGAAGCGGCGAAGCATCAGCCGCAACCCGAGCTGCACCTGCGGGCGGATCGCAAGGTGGCCTACGAACGTGTGGCCGAAGTGATGTCGGATGCGCAGGCCGGCGGCCTGACGAAGCTCGGCTTCGTGACGGAGCCGACCGCGAAAGCGAAGTAATGCGCGCGCGAAAGCGTTGCCGGCCGTGATCGACGGGGCACACACAAAGTAAAAGGCCTTCATCGCCAGATGAAGGCCTTTTTTCATGCGCACGCGGGCGCCTTCGGGCGGCGGGCTCTTCGGCGGTATCGGTTGCGCCTCGAGCAACGCAAATGCGACTTGCCGTGGTCTGCACGGACTTGCGCGTTCTGCCCTATCTGGCTCGCAACATATGCGGCCACCTGATTCCGCTCAGAACTTCCTTCGCGAAATGGGATTTCAATATAGGCCTGCCCGCGCGCGCATTCAAGCCCCCGGCGATTGAAACTTGCGATTGCAGGCGACGCTTCAATGACAAAACAAATCTGCCGCGTCGCGCACGCCCCATTCAGGTCGCCGAAGCATCGGCCGTCGCGTCCTTCTTCGCCCGCTCGGGACAGCCGGGCTGCTTGTATTCGCCGTGATCGAGCTTCTCGACCAGATAGTCGACGAATGCGCGCACCGCGGGCGGCATGCCCTGCCGCGACACGAACACCGCATACAGTTGCGGCACCGGCAGCGTCCAGCCGGGCATCACCGGCGAGAGTTGCCCGGCGCGCAACGCGTTGCCGTACATCATCTCGGGCAGCGCGGCGATGCCGAGACCGTCGAGCGCGGCCTCGCGTATCGTCATCAGGTCCGCCGTCACGAGCCGCGGGTCGTGCTCGTGCACGTGGCGCGTGCCGTCCGGCGCGATCAGGTTGAACACGTGGCGCCCGTCGACGCTCGGCGTATCGAGCGTTTCGAAATGCGCGAGATCGTCCGGCACGAGCGGCGGCGCGTTCTGGTTCAGCAGGCTCGGCGCCCCGACCAGCATCTGCTCGGTGCGCCACAGCGGCCGCACGACGATGTTCGCGTTCTGCGGCGGCTCCGAGCGCACACGCAGCGCCACGTCGATCGAATCCTCGAACAGGTCGATCACGCGATTCGTCACACGGATGTGCACCTTCACCTCGGGATAACGGTGCAGGAATTCAGGCAGGATGCGCGACAACATCGTCTGCGACAGCGTGACCGGCACGCTGACGCGCACCGAACCGCGCGGCGACGCACGCAGTTGCTGCACCGCGTTCATCGCAGCCTGCGCTTCGGCCAGCATCGCCTGGCAGTGCTGGTAGAACAGCTCGCCCGCCTCGGTCAGCGCGAGCTTGCGCGTCGAGCGCTGCAGCAGGCGCACGCCGAGCGACGCCTCGAGCTCGGTCAGGCGCCGAGACAGCCGCGACTTCGAGATGCCCAGCACGCGCTCCGCCGCCGAGAACCCGCCGTGCTCGACGACCTGCGAGAAGTACATCAGGTCGTTCAGGTTGTGTGCATCGATATTCATGTCATCGTTCCAATTTCAGAACAATCCATTGCGAACTGCTGCCAATTTAACGACAAATCGCCCAATATAATAGCCCTATGTTTCAAAAATGACGCTATTCCGCTGAATCGAGGGCTTCCGCATGACGATCGCTCGCTCGCTTGACCGTACCTATCCCGCGCTTCGCACGACCGAAGGCGGCGGCTTCGTGGTTCACCGCCCGTTCCCGACCCGGCTCCTGATGGATTTCGATCCGTTCCTGCTGCTCGACGAAATGGGCCCCGTCGATTACGCGCCCGGCGAGGCCAAAGGCGCGCCCGACCATCCGCACCGCGGCTTCGAGACCGTCACCTACGTGCTCGACGGCCGCTTCCGCCATCGCGATTCGGCCGGCCATGCGGGCACGCTCGGCCCGGGCGACGTCCAGTGGATGACGGCCGGCGCCGGCGTCGTGCACAGCGAGATGCCGGACCCGGCGTTCGCCGAGGCCGGCGGCCGCTCGCACGGCTTCCAGCTGTGGGTCAACCTGCCGCGCCGCGACAAGCTGATCGCGCCGCGCTACCAGGAGATATCGGCGGCGCGTATTCCGCGCGCGACCTCGCCGGACGGCCGCGCACACGTGCGCGTGATCGCGGGCGAGGCATTCGGCGTCGACGCGGCGATCGAGACGCGCACGCCGATCCTCTATCTGCATTTCACGCTGGAACCGGGCGCCACGGTCACGCAGCCGGTTCCGGCCGGCTATCGCGTGTTCGCCTACCCGCTCGACGGCACGGGCCTCTACGGGCCCGACAGGCAGGCGGTCGAGGCCCGCAACATGGTCGTTTATGGCGACGACGGCGACGCGGTCACGTTCGCGGCCGGCGACACCGCGCTCGATCTGCTGCTGATCGGCGGCGTGCCGCTGAACGAGCCGATCGTCCGCTACGGTCCGTTCGTGATGAATACCGAGGATGAGATCCGGCAGGCCGTCGTCGACTACCAGACCGGCCGCATGGGTCGCATCGACGCGTGATGCGCGAGCGGGGACGCAGGTGCCGCGAAGCGGCGGATTTTGCGTCACAATGACTTCTTGAACCATGTGGCTGTGCGCCACCAGAAGGAACCCGTCCCCTTGAACTTCGAACATCTGATCCAGATCAACGCCGACGATCCGGCCGTGCCGTCCCTGACCCGCGAGCAGCTGTGGGAAGGCCTCGTGCTACGCGCGGAACAGCCGCAATTGTTCGTGATCGGCCTCGACAGCTGCGTCGTGCACGAACGGACGGCGACGACGCTCGAACGCGAACTGCACTACGGCCACGCCACCGTGCGCGACCGCGTGACGTTCACGCCGAACCAACAGGTCCGCTACGACATCCATGCCGCCGATGGCGAAATCGGCGGCTCGCTGACGATGACGATCGAGGAACGCGACGATCACGAGTTGTTCCTGCGATTCGAATACCGCACGACGCTAACCGTCACGGACGACAGCGAGGAAGCGCGGCAGACGCACGGGATCGTCAAGGAAGCGTATCGCACGTCCGATATCGACACGGTCCGCCTGATCCGCGAATACGCGCAGGGTCGCAAGGATCCCGATCCGCTGCACTGACATCGGCGGCGGCCTGCAGGCCGCCATTTGATCAAACTATCAAACTTGCAGATTCGATCGATAAAGAGTTTTTGTAAATGGGAATAGTTATCATTTAGAATTGATTCCATCGTATCGACAGTCACCGATCAACCGAATGACCGACACCATGCGCCCGACCACGCTGACCTTGCGCCGCACGACCGGCACCGCAAGCAGCAGCCGTCAGAAGACGGCAGCGGTTACGACGCCGGCGAAACCGGCCGGCAACCGCGATGCAGGCACACGGGTCGTCAGCAGCGATGCGCTGCTGCAAGGCCACAGCCACATCAGCATCGCGCACAACGGAGAAACCTATCAGTTGCGCGCCACGCGGCTCGGCAAGCTGATCCTGACGAAGTAGTACAGCGTATTGTGGGGACCACCTCCCTGAGAGGTGTTGGGCAGTAGCCAGCGCAACGGCTTGCACGCGAGATCTAGACCCCTTCGTGCAAACACACTCAAGCAGCCGTTGCAGCAAGCCAAGCCACTTTTTTGGTTCTCACCCATGAAGAAAAAAAGCGACACGCCGAAAGACGTGTCGCTTTTTGTTTGCCCGGTTGAATGACCGACGCATCATCCGGCATGCCGCTGTTGGATCCCGCTCAAAAACCCCAGAACATCAACCACCACGCGCTGTCGACGACAGCCAGCGCCGCCGCGAACCACACGAAGGCCATCAGCCGGCGCGGCCACGCCGCATAGCGTGCCGTCACCTTCCACGCGAGCCACGCGCTCCATGCGTTTGCGCCGACCAGGATCGCGATGCGCACGTCCGTCGCCCAGCCGAGCGGCACATGCTCGGCGCGCAGCAGCGACAGCGTCGTCGCGGACAAGCCGAGGAACACGCCCGCCCCCGCGATCGGAATCAGCGCCTGCGCGAGATGATGCAGACGCACGCGATCGAAGCGACCGAGCATCAGCGTCGCGCCGGCCAGCAGCACCAGCAGCGCCGTGCCGTACACGAGCCCGGTGCCGACGATGTAGCTGACGATCAGCCCGCCGTCGAGCCACGAGAACACGTCGTTGCGGTCCGGATAATGCGTGAGCAGGAACCACGGCGCGTTGGTCTCGAGCGGCCACGTGATGTCGCGGTCGATCAGCCAGCCCGCGAGCCATTGCTTGATCTGCACGAACCACGGGCTGACGGTCCAGTGGAATGCGCCGATCGCGACGCCGAGCAGGCCGTACAGGATCAGCGCGGTATCCCACGGGTTCGCCTGCTGCGCGCCGAGGTTCACGACCTCGTCGGACGGCGAGCGCCACGACAGCGCGATCGCGTCGCGATGCCCGGCGCAGCGGCCGCACATATGGCAGGCGGCGGCACCCTTCATGTTGCGCAGCGGCACGAGTGGCGCGCAGTTGATCGGAATCACGCGATGCCCGTGCTCGCCGTTCTTGTACGAGCGGCGCCAGGCCTCCTCGTCGACCTTGTACCGCATCGGCGCGAGCCGCGCGAGCAGCCCGAACACGCCGTTGACCGGACACAGATACTTGCACCACACGCGCTTCTCGCGGCCGTACAGCAGGCCGATCACGATCGCCGCGGCGGTCGAGCCGCCGAGCACGAGCAGCACCGCGAGCGGGTACTGATACACGCTGACCATCTGCCCGTAGATCGTCGTGATTCCGAACGCGACGAACGGCCAGCCGCCCCACCGCATCCAGCGCGGAATCGCGCGGCCGCGGCCGAAGGTGCTCGCGAACTCGGCGAGCGCGCCCTCCGGACACAGCACGCCGCACCACACGCGGCCGAGCATCACCATCGACAGCAGCACGAACGGCCACCAGATGCCCCAGAACACGAACTCCGCGGCGAGCGTGAGATTGCTCCACAGGTGCGCGGAATCGTCCGGCAGCGGCATCACGGCCGGCACGATGATCAGGAACGCATAGACGGCCACGACCACCCACTGGATGCCACGAATCAGCGCGCCGTGGCGCTGCATCCACTGGCCGGCCTGCGCAAGCCGGCCCGGCTTGGCTGCTGCGACGACGCTCATGCCGCGCGGCCCGCCGCGATGGCCGGACGACGGCTCGCGCGCTTCATCAGCAGCCAGACGACCGCCCAGTACAGCGCGTATGCGATCAGGTTGGTGAGCGCCGGATGCGCGCGATAGCCGGTCAGCGTCGCAACGAGCGAGCCGAACGTGCCGGAGTCGTCGAGAATCGACGACGTATCCCACACCTGCGAGATGCCGAGCGGCAGGATTTCCTTGTCGATCAGCTTGTCGACGCCGGTCTGGAACAGGCCCGCGCCGAGGAACAGCAGCATCACTTCGGTGACGCGGAAGAAGTGCCGCCACGAGAAGTACTTGCCGCCGAGCTGCAGCAGGTAGAACGTCAGGAACGCGAGACCGAGGCCGATCACGACCGCGAGCATCTGGCTGCCGTCGACATGACCCGACTGGCCGAACCCGAGGCCGTACAGGAAGATCACCGTCTCGCTGCCCTCGCGTGCGATCGCGAGCGCAACCAGCACCGCGACGCCCCACCAGTTCGAATCGCGCGTGCTCTGCTGCAACGACTGCTCCATGTCGCGCTTCAGCGTGCGGCCGTGCCGGCGCATCCACAGCACCATCTGCACGATCAGCACGCATGCGATCAGCACCATCGCGGTCTGGAAATAGTCCTGCGCGTCGCCGGACAATACTTCGGTGAAGCCGACGAGCGCGGCGCCGAGGCCGACGGCCATCAGCAGGCCGACGGCGACGCCGGTCCACAGGAACGGCAGGCCGCGGCGCGCATCGTCGTCGCCGTTCTTCAGCCATGCATAGAGAATGCCGACGACGAGCAGCGCTTCGACGCTCTCCCGCCAGACGATGAACAAGATCTGACCCATCGATACCTCCCGACGTGCAGGCGACGCGCTCGCGCGCCCGCACGCAGATAAAACGCGTTACTTCGCGACGATCACGCCCTGCGCCTGCTGGTGGAAATCGTCGAAAAACTTGTACTCACCCGGCGACAGCGGCGCGACGACCACGAACGAATCGGCGCCCGGCGCGAGCACCTTCTCCTTGCGCAGCTGCACGCTCTCGAATTCGGCGGCGCCCTTGCCGGTGTTCCTGATCTCGATCTTGAAGCGCTGGCCGGCCGGCACCTCGATGCGCGCCGGATTCAGCTTGCCGTCCGCCATCTCGAGCTTGAAGGTCGGCAGATCGGCGGCGTATGCTACGCCGGCGAGCCACAATGCGGCGGCCGCGGCGATGATTTTCTGGGGAAATTTCATTCTGGGTTCTCTACGCCGACGGCGCACCCCGAGGCGCGCCGTCCGTGATGCTGCCGATCAGTACCCGCCCTTCTTGCCGATGCCGGCGAACGGGAAATCGTATTCGAGGGTGATGGGCTTGAACCACGGGCCCACGCCCGTTTCCTTGTCGACGTGACGGCCGAACGCCATGTGGCCCGACTGCATCGGCGGTTTGACGGTCATCGTCAGGTGGTACTTGCCCGGGCCGTTCAGCTTCACGTTGTCGCCGTAGTGCGGGCCGTCGCTCGCGACCATGCCCATCAGGTCGCCTTCGGCCTTCCACTTCGTGTCGCCCTGCTTCGTCAGCTTGTACGTGACCTGCAGGTACGGCATCCAGTCGCCTTCGGCGAAACCGGTCGGGTTGTTCTTGACCGCATGGATGTCGGCCTCGAGGTGGATATCGGAATCCGACGCCTTGCGCATCATCCCTTCCGGGTCCATCGTGATCGGCTGCAGGTACACCGCGCCGATCTCCATGCCGCCCTGGATCTGCTGCTTGCCGATCGGATACTCGGCAGCCGAGGCCGACATTGCGGCAAGCGCCGCCGCCACCGCAACCGACGTGCGGATGAACGAAGAACCCAACATGGACACTCCTTGTTTTTTATCGGGTGATACGCGGAACGCCCCGCAGGGCGGCCCGCTGGAAACACTAACGCGACCAAGAACGTTAATGCGAACTATTCTCAATAATTGCGGAGTGTAGCACCGAACCCGTTCCGGAACAAACCCGAACCTGCCTAAACCCCTGATCCGAAAAGGCTTACAGGTTTGTTACCGTCTGGTTTCGGTGACGCATGGAAAGATTTACCGGCCGCCGTTCACGTGATCGCCGACATTCGCGCCGAACACGCGTTCGCGCAGCAGCGCGAGCTGGTCGCGGGTCGCCGCGGCCTTCTCGAACTCGAGGTTCTTCGCGTAATCGGCCATCTGCTTTTCGAGGCGCTTGATTTCCTTCGCGAGCTGCTTCTCCGACATGTCCTCGAATTTCGCGCGCTGCTGCGCCTCCTTCAGCTCCGCGCGCGCTTCGTCGGCGTTGTACACGCCGTCGATGATGTCCTTGATGCGCTTCACGACACCGCGCGGCGTAATGCCCATCTGCTCGTTGTACGCGATCTGCTTCGCGCGGCGCCGCTCGGTCTCGCCGATCGCGCGCTTCATCGAGTCGGTCATGTTGTCGGCATAGAGAATCGCCTTGCCGTTCACGTTGCGCGCCGCGCGGCCGATCGTCTGGATCAGCGAGCGCTCGGCGCGCAGGAAGCCCTCCTTGTCCGCGTCGAGGATCGCGACCAGCGACACCTCCGGAATGTCGAGTCCCTCGCGCAGCAGGTTGATCCCGACCAGCACGTCGAAGGTGCCGAGCCGCAGGTCGCGGATGATCTCGACGCGCTCGACCGTGTCGATGTCGCTGTGCAGGTAGCGCACCTTGACGCCGTGGTCGGCAAGAAACTCGGTCAGTTGCTCGGCCATCCGCTTGGTCAGCACGGTGATCAGCACGCGCTCGCCGGCCTTCACGCGCGCGTTGATCTCGGCCAGCACGTCGTCGACCTGCGAGCTCGCCGGGCGCACTTCGATTTCCGGATCGACGAGACCGGTCGGCCGCACGACCTGCTCGGCGATTTGCCCGGTCACGCGCTGCTCGTAATCGGCCGGGGTGGCCGACACGAACACCACCTGGCGCATCTTGCGCTCGAACTCGGGGAACTTGAGCGGCCGGTTGTCGAGCGCCGACGGCAGCCGGAACCCGTAGTTGACGAGGTTTTCCTTGCGTGCGCGGTCGCCGTTGTACATCCCGTTCAACTGGCCGATCAGCACGTGCGATTCGTCGAGCAGCATCAGCGCATCGGGCGGCAGATAGTCGACCAGCGTCGGCGGCGGCTCGCCGGGCGCCGCGCCCGAGAAATGCCGCGAATAGTTCTCGATGCCCTTGCAGAAGCCGAGCTCCTGCAGCATCTCGAGATCGAAGCGCGTGCGCTGCTCGAGGCGCTGCGCCTCGACCAGCTTGCCGTCGCGATGGAAGAACTCGAGCCGCTCGCGCAGTTCCTCCTTGATCGTCTCGACCGCGCGCATCACGGTGTCGCGCGGCGTCACGTAGTGGGACGACGGATAGACGGTGAAGCGCGGGATCTTCTGCCGCACGCGGCCGGTCAGCGGATCGAACAGCTGCAGCGTGTCGACCTCGTCGTCGAACAGCTCGACGCGCACGGCCATCTCCGCGTGTTCGGCCGGGAAGATGTCGATCGTGTCGCCGCGCACGCGGAACGTGCCGCGCTGGAAATCCTGTTCGTTGCGCGTGTACTGCATCGCGATCAGCCGCGCGATCACCTCGCGCTGGCCGAGCTTGTCGCCGGTGCGCAGCGTCAGGATCATCTGGTGGTATTCGGACGGGTTGCCGATACCGTAGATCGCCGACACGGTTGCGACGATCACCACGTCGCGGCGCTCCATCAGGCTCTTGGTCGCCGACAGCCGCATCTGCTCGATATGCTCGTTGATCGACGAGTCCTTCTCGATGAACAGGTCGCGCTGCGGCACGTACGCCTCAGGCTGGTAGTAGTCGTAGTACGACACGAAGTACTCGACCGCGTTGCGCGGAAAGAACTCGCGGAACTCCGCGTAGAGCTGCGCGGCGAGCGTCTTGTTCGGCGCGAACACGATCGCGGGGCGGCCCAGCCGCGCAATCGTGTTCGCCATCGTGAAGGTCTTGCCCGAGCCCGTCACGCCGAGCAGCGTCTGGAACGCGAGGCCGTCCTCGACCCCTTCGACAAGCGTGTCGATCGCGGTCGGCTGGTCGCCGGCGGGCGGATACGGTTGATAGAGCTGGAACGGCGACCCTTCGAAAGTCACGAATTTCGATTCGTCGAGCGCGTCGCCGACTTCGGCATGATGTTCTGACATGGAGTGCAGCCGCAGCGTAGGCAAAAAAACTATTCTAGCGCTTCGCGGTCGGTCGAACTGCTGCCGGCTCCTGACGCGCGGCCGTCGCCCGAAATCGTGAATGTGCGCGTCGCGCCTGCGTGAATTCGCTACAATGTCAGGCTGCTGCGCTTTCCGGTGTCGTGGCTGTCCGCGCGCGGTCCGCTGCGCCCGCCCCGCCGGTTGAAAGCCTGACCCTCTTTTCACTACTGCCGAATCATCATGTCGCTCTTCTCCGCTGTCCAGCTTGCTCCCCGCGACCCGATCCTGGGCCTGAACGAAGCTTTCAACGCCGATACGCGTCCGACCAAGGTCAACCTCGGTGTCGGCGTGTACACGAACGAGGACGGCAAGATTCCGCTGCTGCGCGCGGTTCGCGACGCGGAGAAGGCACGCGTCGAAGCCGGCCTGCCGCGCGGCTACCTGCCGATCGACGGGATCGCCGCGTACGACGCGGCCGTGCAGAAGCTGCTGCTCGGCAACGATTCGCCGCTGATCGCGGCGGGCCGCGTGGTCACGGCACAAGCACTGGGCGGCACCGGCGCGCTGAAGATCGGCGCGGATTTCCTGCGCACCGTGAACCCGAACGCGAAGGTCGCGATCAGCGATCCGAGCTGGGAAAACCACCGCGCGCTGTTCGAAGCGGCCGGTTTCGAAGTCGTCGCGTACCCGTACTACGACGCGGCCACCAACGGCGTGAACTTCGAAGGCATGCTGTCGGCGCTGAACGGCTATGCGGCCGGCACGATCGTCGTGCTGCACGCGTGCTGCCACAACCCGACCGGCGTGGACCTGACCGAAGCGCAATGGCAGCAGGTCGTCGACGTCGTCAAGGCGCGCAACCTCGTGCCGTTCCTCGACATCGCGTACCAGGGCTTCGGCGAAAACATCGAGGCCGATGCAGCTGCCGTGCGCCTGTTCGCCGCGGCCGACCTGAACGCGTTCGTGTCGTCGTCGTTCTCGAAGTCGTTCTCGCTGTACGGCGAACGCGTCGGCGCGCTGTCGATCATCACGTCGAGCAAGGACGAAGCCGCGCGCGTGCTGTCGCAACTGAAGCGCGTGATCCGCACGAACTACTCGAACCCGCCGACCCACGGCGGCGCGGTGGTCGCTGCGGTGCTCGCATCGCCGGAACTGCACGCTGCATGGGTGCAGGAACTCGGCGAAATGCGCGATCGCATCCGCGCGATGCGCAACGGCCTCGTCGAGCGCCTGAAGGCGAGCGGCGTCGATCGCGACTTCAGCTTCATCAATGCGCAGCGCGGCATGTTCTCGTATTCGGGCCTGACCGCTGCGCAGGTCGACCGCCTGCGCGACGAGTTCGGCATCTACGCCGTCGCCACGGGCCGGATCTGCGTCGCTGCGCTGAACACGCGCAACCTCGACGTCGTCGCCAACGCGGTCGCTGCGGTGCTGAAGTAAATCGGCCCCAGCGGGCGTCGGCCGTCAACGGCCCCGCCCTGCCGAAATGGAAAACGCGCTCCACGGAGCGCGTTTTTTATGTGCGTCGGTCGCCGCCGCAAGGCACGCGTGCCGCCCGTGACGCACCGGCTTACTGCATGAACCAGCCGTGGCTGACGACGAACGACTGGCCGGTCAGCGCGGCGCTCGGGAACGCCGACAGGAACA
>NZ_CABVPP010000025.1 GCF_902499075.1 Burkholderia pseudomultivorans
GAGCCGCACGCGCTCGCGCAGCTGCGCGACCTCGCGCGCGCGGGTTCGGCCGCCGCGCAGGCGGCGCTCGGCATCGCGCTCGCCGACGCGCGCGAACCGGGGCTGCGCGACGAAGGGCGCGGCTGGCTGGAAACGGCTGCACAGGCGGAAGGTGCGGCCAACGCACCGGCCGCGCGGCGCGCGCAGCTTGCGCTCGGCAAGGCGCTGCTGCTCGGCAGCGGCGACGTCCCGAAGGACTATGCACGCGCGCACGCGCTGCTCGGTGCAGCGGCCGATCACGGCGATCCGGCCGCCGCGTACTACCTCGGGCTGATCTACCGCAGCGGCTACGGCACGGCCGCCGATCCCGTGCAGGCCGCGCACTGGTTCGAGATCGCGTCGCGCGCGGACATCCCGGCCGCGGATTTCATGCTCGCGAACGCGTACCGCGACGGCAGCGGCGTGCCGCGCGACGAAGCGCGCGCGCTCGCGCTGTACCAGCGCGCGGCCGAGCACGAGTTGCCGGAAGCCGTGCAGACGCTCGCGATGGCGTATCGCAACGGCGAACTGGGGCTGCGGCCCGACGCGGACGAGTTCCACGCGCAGTGGATCGAGACCGCGCATGCGTTGAAGCATCCGGTGGTGGCGCCGTGACGGTTCGGCGGGTTTAGCGCAACGCACGACGGCGGGCAGAACCGCAACGGCCCGACATGCCCGGCGTCCCTCGATCGATCCCTATGTTTCGGGACCGATCGAGGGACGCCGGTCGACGTGCGCCCGGCGCGCGCACCGCCGCCCCCTGTCGCTACAATAAGCGCCATGAACACCCCCACCTCCCCCGACACGCCCGAATCCGGCGCCGCGCACATCGCGCGCAACCGGCTCGACGCGCACCTGGACGCCGCGCCGCGCGCGTGGCCGCTCGACATCGTCGCCGCCACCGGCTCGACCAACGCCGACCTCGCCGCCCGCCTGAAGGCGCTGCCGCGCGCCGCGAACGCGCTGCCCGCGCCGCTCGTGCGCGTCGCGTTCGAGCAGACGGCCGGACGCGGCCGGCAAGGCCGGCCGTGGTTCGCGCAGCCCGGCAACGCGCTGCTGTGCTCGGTCGGCTGCATCGTGCCGCGCCCGGTCGACGCGCTCGGCGGCCTGAGCATCGCGATCGGCGTCGCGCTCGCCGAAGGACTCGCCGCCCTGCCGCTCGACACCCGCACGCGCGTCGCCGTCAAATGGCCGAACGACCTGCTGCTGACGGCCGACGACGACGGCACGCCGCGCATCGTCGGCAAGCTCGCGGGGATCCTGCTGGAAACCGTCTGGACCACCGCCGACGCCACCGCCGTCGTGATCGGCTTCGGCATCAACGTGCGCGGCGCGGAAGCCGTCGCGACGGAAGTCGATGCGCTGCGCGCCCGCGACGCCAGGCTGGCGAGCGGCCTGCCGCCGGCCGCGCTGTCGGCCGGATGGGCATCCGCGAACCTGACCGATACGCTCGCCGCGTCGCTGAACGCGCTCACGCCCGCGCTCGCGCAGTTCGCCAGCGACGGGCTCGCGCCGTTCCTGCCGCGCTGGCATGCACTGCATGCGTATGCGGGACGCGAAGTCGTGCTGCTCGAACAGGGCGTCGAGCGCGCGCGCGGCATCGCGACCGGCATCGACGCGGCCGGCCAGCTGCTGCTCGACACGCCGAACGGCCCGCAGGCGATCGCGGCCGGCGACGTCTCGCTGCGCGAAGCGCAATGAGCGAACCGCATCTGCTGATCGACGCCGGCAACAGCCGGATCAAGTGGGCGCTCGCCGATGCGCAGCGCACGCTCGTCGAGACGGGCGCATTCGGCCATGCGCGCGACGGCGGCACCGATCCGGACTGGGCGAAGCTGCCGCGCCCGCGCGGCGCATGGATCTCGAACGTCGCGGGCGCCGACGTCGCCGCGCGGCTCGATGCGCTGCTCGACGCGCACTGGCCGGGCCTGCCGCGCACGGCGATCCGTTCGCAGCCGGCCCAATGCGGCGTGACGAACGGCTATACGACGCCCGAGCAGCTCGGCAGCGACCGCTGGGCCGGCCTGATCGGCGCACGCGCGGCGTTCCCGGACGAGCATCTGCTGATCGCGACGTTCGGCACCGCGACGACGCTCGAAGCGTTGCGCGCGGACGGCCGCTTCACCGGCGGGCTGATCGCGCCGGGCTGGGCGCTGATGATGCGCGCGCTCGGCACCCACACCGCGCAGCTGCCGACGCTGACGACCGACATCGCGAGCGGGCTGCTCGCGGACGCGCAGGCCGAGCCGTTCCAGGTCGACACGCCGCGCTCGCTGTCGGCCGGCTGTCTGTATGCGCAGGCGGGGCTGATCGAGCGCGCGTGGCGCGATCTCGCCGCCGCGTGGCAGGCGCCGGTGCGGCTCGTGCTCGCGGGCGGCGCGGCCGACGACGTCGCGCGCGCGCTGACGCTGCCGCATACGCGGCACGATGCGCTGATCCTGTCCGGGCTCGCGCTGATTGCCGCGTCAACGGCGGCGCCGGCCTGACGCAAAGGCGTATCGAGCCTGCCCGCGCGAGCGACGATCAACGGCATAACGCCGCCGCGACGCCGGCACTGCCCGTGCAATCGCCGCACCGGCCGTCGCCGCAAACGGCAAAAAGCCGGCCACGTGGCCGGCTCGACTGAATGACGACAGGGAGTCTCGACGATGCTGCGCTGGCTAATCGCTGTTCTCTTTCTCGCCAACCTGCTCGCGGCCGCACTCGCGAACGGGCTGTTCGGCCCGCTGCCGGCGGCGGGCCCGCGCGAGCCGGGCATGCTGTCCCGCCAGGTACAGCCCGACGCACTGCATGCGATGCCGCTCGCGCAGGCGGTCGATCAGCCGGTCGTCGGCGGGCCGATCGCGCCGCCCGGCGTCGACGCCGAGCCGCTCGCGGCGCCCGCGCACTGACGGCGCACGGCCGCGACGCTTGCGGCTGCTCGCGACCGCTTACGGCTGCTGCGCGCGCACCTTCTTCAGCAGCGCCGTGGTCGAGCGGTCGTGCTCGAACGGAATCGCGAGCGCGCGACCGCCCCAGCCGCGCACGATGGCCGATTCCGGCAGCGCGTCCATGTCGTAGTCGCCGCCCTTCACGAGGATGTCCGGATGCACGGCCTCGATCAGCGACACCGGCGTCTTTTCCTCGAACTTCACGACCCAGTCGACGCTTTCCAGCGCCGCGAGCAGCGCCATCCGGTCGTCCTCGCGGTTGATCGGCCGGTCGTCGCCCTTGCCGAGCATGCGCACCGACGCGTCGCTGTTCACGCCGACGATCAGGCAGGCGCCGAGCGCCTTCGCGTCGGCGAGATAGGTCACGTGGCCGCGATGCAGGATGTCGAACACGCCGTTCGTGAACACGACGGGCGACGGCAGCGATGCGCGCAGCGCGACGAGGGCATCGCGGGTGATCAGCTTGCGTTCGAAGGAGACGGGCATGATGGAGGTCGGGCGGAATGGAAGATGGATGCGGCTGCGCGCCCGCAGGCGCCGGGCGGCCGCGCCAGATAAAAAGCCCGCCGGACGGGCCGGGCGGGCTTCACGTGGCTCACGCGATGCAGCGTGCGGCGCGCCGGCGGTGCATCGCGCCGGAGCCGCCGCTGCATACGGCGGCCGGCCTCAGGCCGGCTGCGCGGCCGACGACGGGCCGCCTTCGGACTGCAGGCGCCCCGTGACTTCCTTGCGATAGCGGTTCAGTTCCTGCGCGGTCGCGAACGTGCGCTCGAACAGGATAGACAGGTTGTGCAGGATGCGCTCGACGACCTTCTTTTCCCATTCGCCGTCGAAGCGGATCTGCTCGTCGAGCCAGCGCTCGAGCCATTCCGGATCGGGCAGGCGCGACTGCACGGTATCGCGCGGGAACAGCGCCTGGTTCACGTGCAGGTTGGTCGGGTGCAGCGGCTTCTCGGTGCGGCGCGCCGACGCCATCAGCACGCCGATCTTCGCGAACGCCGCACGCGCGACGTCGCCGCAGTTGTTCAGCGCCTTCTTCATGTAGCGCAGGTACGCGCCGCCGTGGCGCGCCTCGTCGCGCGAGATCGTCTCGTAGATGTGCTTGATGACCGGCTCCGTGTGCCAGTCGGCCGCGCAGCGGTACCAGTGGTTCAGGCGGATCTCGCCGCAGAAGTGCAGCATCAGCGTCTCGAGCGGCGGCGCCGGATCGAACTCGAAGCGCACCGCGTGCAGCTCCTCCTCGCTCGGCACCATTTCCGGCTTGAAGCGGCGCAGGTATTCCATCAGCACCAGCGAATGCTTCTGCTCCTCGAAGAACCACACGCTCATGAACGCGGAAAAATCGCTGTCGTGCTGGTTGTCGCGCAGGAACATCTCCGTGGCGGGCAATGCCGACCATTCGGTGATCGCGTTCATCTTGATCGTCCTCGCCTGCTCGTCGGTGAGCAGCGAAGCGTCGAACTTGTCCCACGGAATGTCCTTCTCCATGTCCCAGCGGACGGCTTCGAGCGACTTGTAAAGTTCCGGATAAAGCATGGTGTTCATGATGGTCCCGCCCCTGTTCTGCGCAATGCGACTTCTCTCAACGTGACTGTTGCCGCCAGGCGCGCACGCGCGCCTTTTGCAGCCAAGACTCTAATTTTACGCGTGAAACCAGCCCCCGGACGCGCGTTCCGCGTCCGGCAGCCGAGCGGCCGCGTCGCCGCCGTGGCGCACGCCGCAACCGCGCTCCGCTCGAACGGAACCGGCCGCGCGTGCCTGAGTGGGGGCCGGCGCCTGCCGGCTCGCTGGCGAACCCGTCCCCGGCTCCGGCGGGCCCCGGAGGGGTTCCCGTATGGACGCCGGCTCGGCGGGCTGCTCGATATGGTGTATTCGGCGGCGGCCATGATAGCACGCGTCCATGACGGATCCGAGAAGCCGACCCGGTCCCGTCCCGCCAATCGTGGTGCGGCGATCCGTCGCGGCCGCGCGTCGCGAAAATGCAACCCGATCGCATCAGACCCGCATTTCGCCGGCCGGACGGTCGTCGTCGGCGGGCATACCGGCATCGGGCATACCGGCATCGGGCATACCGGCTTCGGGCGTACCGGCTGCAAGTGCCGCCGCGGCACGCCCGCCCGCGGCACCCGAATCCGCCACGGCCATACCCGACGCAGCGGCACCGGCACCCGACCCGCCGCCGTCCGCCCTTGCGATCCAGTCCGCGAGCGTGTCGCGCTGCGCGCGCCCGTCGCGGTAGCCGAGCTCGATCAGCTCGCGCGTGAACGGTTCCTCGAACAGCAGATAGCTCGCGAACGACGAGCCGGCCGGCTGGCTGCCGCCGATCGCGCCGAGCAGCCCGCGCATCGTCGCCGGCATCTGCTTCAGGTGCTTCGCGGCAATCAGCTCGATGCGCTCGGACGGCGCGATCGCGAGCACGTCGACGTGCCGCCAGCCGCTGTCCACCTCGACCTGGTGCGGCAGGTGCTCGATCATCCGGTTGATGTGCTCGATGCGCTCGATGTCCGAGCCGATCGAATCGAGGAATACGCTCGCGAGCACCTGCTGGCCGATCTGCGCGAGCGTCGGATAGCCGCGCACGAGGCCCGCGCCGTTCGCGGCGGGGATCTCGGGCCGCGGATCGGCCGCGCCGATGACGACGATCCGGTCCGCGCCGAAGTGGATCGCCGGCGACAGCGGCGCGATCTGCCGGATCGAGCCGTCGCCGAAGTATTCGATCTGCCCGTCGAGCACGAGCGGCACGGCCGGAAACACGAACGGAATCGCCGACGACGCGAGCAGGTGCGACGCCGACAGATCGACGAGCCGCGCGGTGCGCTGCGCGCGCCGCCACGCCTGGATCGGTTCGGCCGCCTGGTAGAACGTCAGGTGACGGCCGCTCGAATAGCTGAGCGCCGTCACCGCGAGCGCGTGCAGCAGGCGCGCCTCGAGCATCTGCTCGATCCGGTGGAAGCTCAGCTCGCGCTGCAGCAGATGCGCGAGCGGCGTGTTGTCGAGCAGCCCGCGCGGCGAGCGGCGGGCGGCCCAGCCGAAGGTCATCGTCGCGAGCCAGCGCGCGCCGGCCGCGGCGATTCCGAGCCAGTCGGTGCGATAGACGTAGTCGGGACGCAGGTGCTCCCAGAATTCGAGCAGGCGCCGCACGCCGTGCGAGAAATCGTCCGCGTGGCTCGCGATCGACGTCGCATTGATCGCGCCGGCCGACGAGCCGCACACGACCGCGAACGGCAGCGTGTGCCGCTGCGGATCGGCCTCGCGCGTGATCTCGGCCAGCGCCTTGAGCACGCCGACCTGATAGGCGGCACGCGCGCCGCCTCCCATCAGTACGAGCGCGAGCCGCATGATCGACCTGCTACCGGCGGCGCGTCACGTCGAGCGCTTCGGCGGACGGGTTTCGGGCGACGAAGCCGCCGCCGCACGCGCCGCGGCCGAGCCGGCCGGCTTCGCACGCTTCGCGGCGGGCTTGCGCGGCGCGGCGGCTGCAGCAGCGGGCGCGGCCGCCGGTTCCGGCGCGGCGTTGCCCGCCGACTGCGCACCCGGTGCACCCGGCGCACCCGGCTGTATGCCCGGCTGCGCCATCGCCAGGCTGGCGAGCTGGTTGAACTGCGTCTGCAGCAGATTCCACCAGCCGGACGGGTCGAACGCCGCGTTCTGCGCGGCATCGCCATCCGCCGGCGCATTCGCGGCACCGGCGGCACCCGCAGCGGCGCCGGCATCCGGCGCGGCAGCCTTCGCGGCCGCGACGGCCGCGTCCTCGGCGGCCGACATCGAAGTTTGCGCGAACGCGCCGAACGCGCGCAGCGTCGCGAGCGTTGCGCGCTGCACTTCGAGCGCCTGGATTGCGGACTGCAGCATCCCGAGATTGAGTTTCAGCCACTGCTCGACCGCGCGCAGATCGGTGATGCGCTTGTCGAGTTCCTCGACGCTCGTGAGCGGCGCCATCATGTCGGACATGCTCGACAGCGACGGCGGCAGCCCCGACGCGGCGCCGGGAAACGGCGTCATCCCGCCGAACGGCGACATCCGGATCATGTCCCACATCCGGTCGAGCATATCGGCGGGCTTGAAGCCGGCAAAGCCGGCGAAAGGATTGGAGCCGGGGGTATCGGTGGTCATACGCGGATCCTGTTGACTGGGAAAGCACCGCGGCCGGCGTCTCGCGCGACCGCGTGGTTCGATCATAGCGCGCGTCAGAACGGCGCGTCGCCGGGGAACGCGGGCGGCCGGCGCTCGCGCAGCGAATGGATGCCCTCCTGAACGTCGGGCCCGGAAAAGCCCATGAATTCGAGCGCGAGCGACGCGTCGAAGGTCGGCCCGGCCGAGCGCAGCCAGTTGTTGAGCGCGTACTTGGTCCAGCGGATCGCCGACTGCGAGCCGTTCGCGAGCCGCTCGGCCAGCTCGTACGCCTTCGGCAGCAGGTCGGCCGGCTCGACCGCAAGCGACACGAGGCCGATGCGCTCGGCCTCCTCGCCGCTCACCGGCTCGCACAGCAGCAGGTAGTACTTCGCCTTCGCCATCCCGCACAGCAGCGGCCACACGATCGCCGCGTGGTCGCCGGCCGCGACGCCGAGCCGCGTATGGCCGTCGATGATGCGCGCGTCCTTCGCGGCGATCGAGATGTCGGCGAGCAGCCCGGCGACGAGCCCCGCGCCGACCGCCGGCCCGTGCATCGCGGACACGATCGGCTTGCTGCAGTTGATCACGTTGTAGACGAGGTCGCGCGCCTCGCGCCAGACGCGCGCGCGCACGTCGAAGTCGTTCGCCATCGCCTCGACGAGCGCGAGGTCGCCGCCCGCCGAAAAGCCCTTGCCCTCGCCGCGGATCACCGCGACGCGCGTGTCGGGATCGCGATCGACGTCGCGCCAGATGTCGGCCAGTTCGCGATGCATGCGATCGTTCGCGGTCGCGAGACTGCTGCGGTTCACGCCCTCGCCGCTCATCACGATATCGAGCACGCCGTGTTCGCGGCGTGTCACCTTCAGTGCTTGATAACCGCTGTAGGCGGCGAGATCGGCCATGCGCTGCTCCTTGCTGGGCTGTTGGATCGAGTGTAGCCAAGCCCGCGCGGGCAAACATCGGGCGAAACCCGGCGCGCGGGCCGAGGCCGTGTCTCGCCGTGGCGGCGAACGCGTCAGGCTGCGCCGTCGGGCGGTGCGACCGACTGCTCGATCGCGCCGAAGATCGACTTGCCGGCCGCATCGAACATCTCGATGCGCACCGTATCGCCGTAGCGCATGAATTCCGTCTGCGGCGCGCCGTGCTCGATCGTCTCGAGGCAGCGCTTCTCGGCGATGCAGCAGTAGCCGCGCTTCGCGTCCTTGTTCGACACGGTGCCCGAGCCGACGATCGTGCCCGCGCGCAGGTTGCGCGTCTTCGCCGCGTGCGCGATCAGCTGGCCGAAGTGGAACACCATGTCGGTGCCCGCATCGGGCTGGCCGACCTTCTTGCCGTTCCAGTGGACGATCATCGGGCGGTGCACGCGGCCTTCGCTCCACGCGTCGCCGAGTTCGTCGGGCGTCACCGCGACCGGTGCGAACGCGGTCGCCGGCTTGCTCTGGAAGAAGCCGAAGCCCTTCGCGAGCTCGGCCGGAATCAGGTTGCGCAGCGACACGTCGTTTACCAGCGTGACGAGCCGCACGGCCTTCAGCGCATCGTCGGGCGTCGCGCTCATGCGCACGTCGCCGGTGATCACGGCGACTTCCGCCTCGAAATCGATGCCCCACTCCTCGGACGGGCACACGACGTCGTCGCGCGGACCGATGAAATCGTCGCTGCCGCCCTGGTACATCAGCGGATCGGTCCAGAACTCCGGCGGCATCTCCGCGCCGCGCGCACGCCGCACCAGCTCGACGTGGTTCACGTACGCGGAGCCGTCGGCCCACTGGAACGCGCGCGGCAGCGGCGCCATGCAGTTGGCCGGGTCGAAAGCGAACGCATGGCGCGCGCGGCCGTGGTTCAGCGCGTCGTACAGGTCGCGCAGCTGCGGTGCGTAGAACGCCCAGTCGTCGAGCACGCGCTGCAGCGTCGGCGCGATCGTGTCGGCAATCGCCGCGGTGTGCAGGTCGCGCGATACGACGATCAGCTGGCCGTCGCGCGTGCCGTCCTTCAGCGAAGCAAGTTTCATAAGGGGGAATCTGCCGTTGTAGTGACGATGGAAGGAATCTATTTTACGATGGTGAATCCGCGCGGCGCGACGATGATGTGCGCCGCTTCCGTCCCGACCCTTGCCGCGTTTCGCGCCTGCAGCCCATGCCCGCCAGCCAGCTTCCCGACGACGATCTCGCCGAACCCGACACCGACGACGCCGCTGCCGGCGAAAACGGCGAAAAGGTCCGCTCCGGCATCCAGTCGATCGAGGTCGGCTTTCGCCTGCTCGACGTGCTGACGAGCGAGCCGCGCGCGATGATGCTGCGCGATCTCGCGCAGCGCGCGGGCATGAGCCCGGCGAAGGCGCATCGCTACCTGGTCAGCTTCTCGCGGCTCGGCGTCGTGTCGCAGGATCCGGTGTCGGGCCGCTACGAACTCGGCGGCTTCGCGCTGCAGATGGGGCTCGCGCGGCTCGCGCGCGTCGACGGCGTGAAGCTCGCGCGGATCGCGCTGACCGAATTCCGCGACCGCCTCGACCAGACGGTCGGCATCGCCGTATGGGGCAACCAGGGGCCGACGATCGTGCACTGGATGGAGTCGAGCCATCCGGCGAAGGCGTCGCTGAAGCTCGGCGACGTGATGCCGCTGCTCGGTTCCGCGACGGGCCTGCTGTTCGCCGCGTACCTGCCGCGCAGCAAGACTGCCGCGATGCTCGAGCGCGAACTCGCCGATACGCGCCGTTCGCCGCATCATGGCGGCCCGCGCACGCTCGACGAGGTCGAGACGGTGCTCGCCGACGTGCGCGCGCATCAGGCCGCGCGCGTCGAAGGGATGCTGCTGCCGACGATCCACGCCTTCTGCATGCCCGTGTTCGACGCGGTCGGCGAGCTGGCACTCGCGATCGTCGCGCTCGGGCAGGAAGGCTCGTTCGACATCGCGTGGGGCGGCGAGATCGACACCGCGCTGCGCGCCACCGCGCAAAAACTGTCGTACGAACTCGGCTATAGTCCCGACGCGCGCGACGATTGACGCATATGACGCGCCGCGAACGCGCGGCGCATCCGACGGTCCGATTCCTGTGGCGCAACCGCGCCGGATGCCACGCGCGCTCCAACCCCGTTCCGACTGCCGATGCCGCCTGCCGACGCCCGCCCCCGCTTCGCCCTGCCCCGCCGCTGGCTGCGCGCGGGCATTGCGCTCGTCGTCGTGCTGGTGCTGCACGCGCTCGCCGCGCTGTGGCTGATGCGCAATCGCGATGCGTTCACGCCGACGCCGCCTGCCGAAGTGCCCGTGCAGATCGAGCTGCTGAAGCCGCAGCCGATCGAGCGGCAGCCCGCGCCGCAACCGGTTGCACCGGCTGCACCGGCAGCGCCGAAGCCGGCCGCGCCGAAGCCGGCCGCGCCGAAACCCGCCGCGCCGAAGCCCGCGCCGCCGCAAGCGCCGGTCCTCACATCGACACAGACCGCCGATAACGGCGTGCCGCCGCCGTCGGCCGCATCCGCGGCGAGCGGCGTACCGGGCGCATCAGGCGCGTCGGGTGCGCAAGCCGCATCGGCCACCGCCGGCGCGAGCGCCGCCGCAACGCCCGGCCCGGCGACGAGCGGCGTGAAATTCTCCGCGCCGCCGTCCGGCGACCTGCAGTACGACACGTTCTACAACGGCATGCAGAACATGATCGGCACGATCCACTGGCGCACCGACGGCCGGACCTACGACCTGGCCGTCTCGATGCCCGTGCCGTTCGTCGGCCCGTTCAGCTATCGCAGCGAGGGCCGCATCGATGCGTTCGGCATCGCGCCCGACCGTTACGTCGAGAAGCGCGGCCGGCGCCCCGAGGACATCGCGATCTTCAACCGCGAGATCCGCCAGGTGGTGTTCACGCGCACGCCGAACAACGCGCCGCTGCCCGACGGCGTGCAGGACCGCTTCAGCATGCTGATGCAATTGTCGGGCCTCGTGCGCGGCAATCCGGCCGCGTACAAGCCGGGCGTCACGCAGCAGTTCTTCGTGATCGACAACAACAGCGGCGAGACGTGGCCGATCACGGTGATCGGCGACGAGCAGGTGCAGACGCAGGCCGGCATCGTGCAGGCGCGGCACTTCATGCGCCTGCCGCGCCGCGACGGCGACACGCGCCGCATCGACATGTGGCTCGCGCCGTCGCTCGGCTGGCTGCCCGCGCGGCTCGTGCAGACCGAGCCGAACGGCGCGCAGATCGAGCTGCTGTGGCACGGACGGCTCGCGCCGCCCGCGGCGGACGCAACGAACGCGCCTGCCGCCGCGTCGTCGCCGGAAGCGGCGCCACCCGCCGCGTCTGCGGTACAGCCGGCACAACCGGCGCCGCCGCCCGCCGTACAGCCGCCCGCCGAGCCGCCCGCACCGCCCGCGTCGTCGCCCGCAGCCCCCTGAATGCCGGCGAATCGGCAAATTCGACCGATTGCAATATCCGGTGAAATAGCCGATGACACTCTTTAACAACTATTTCAGTCCACGGGCACACAATGGGAAACGTTTCATAGACATCGGCTTCTAACCGATACACCCCACGCGAACGGGAACGGGGTGTGCAGCGCAAGCCCCTTGAAACCGGCAAAGCCTGCCCCACCTAGGGGACAACAAGGCCAGATGCCACTGCGAAGAGGAGTGCCGCCATGCAAATGATCTACAACAGCCCCAACTACTGCGTCGTCGAATTCGCGCCGCAGGCCGGCCACCATCTGATGAATGCCGGCGGATACGAAATCGTCGACAAGAACGCGCAGCGCGAAATCTTCATCGACGGCGAGCTTGCCGAACGATTCCGCGCCCACGTGAAGCAACTGATCGAGGAAGAACCGTCGCTCGACGAAGTCGACGAGTTCCTCGGACAATTCGACAGCCTGATGATGATGCCCGTCGTCCTGCACTGACGACCACGGCCCGGCGCTCGCGCGACCGGGCCATTCGCCGCGCATCCGCACGCGGCTCGCGAGCACTCCGATCACGCCCCCGCCCGGTTCGCCGGGCGGGGGTTTTCATTTGGCGCACCGGCGCGCGCGACACGTCATCCGCACGTCATACGCCCGGCCGCGCGAGCCCGGGCGGCGGCCGGGCGCACCGGCTACAATGTCGGTTTTCCCGTTTTCGCGCTCTTCCGCCATGTCTGCGTCCCCTCTCGCCGCTTCCGCCGCCCCGCTCGACGCGTCCTACACGCGCGGCGCCGAACTGCCCGCGCTGCTGAAGTCGCGGATCCTGATCCTCGACGGCGCGATGGGCACGATGATCCAGCGCTACAAGCTCGACGAAGCCGCGTATCGCGGCGAGCGCTTCAAGGATTTCGCGCGCGACATCAAGGGCAACAACGAGCTGCTGTCGATCACGCAGCCGCAGATCATCCGCGAGATCCACGACCAGTACTTCGCGGCCGGCGCGGACATCGTCGAGACCAACACCTTCGGCGCGACGACCGTCGCCCAGGCCGACTACGGGATGGAAGACCTCGTCGTCGAGATGAATGTCGCGTCGGCGAAGCTCGCGCGCGAGTCGGCGGCGAAATACGCGACGCCCGACAAGCCGCGCTTCGTCGCCGGTGCGATCGGGCCGACGCCGAAGACGGCCAGCATCTCGCCGGACGTCAACGATCCGGGCGCGCGCAACGTCACGTTCGACGAGCTGCGCGCGTCGTACTACCAGCAGGCGAAGGCGCTGCTCGACGGCGGCGTCGACCTGTTCCTGGTCGAGACGATCTTCGACACGCTGAACGCGAAGGCCGCGCTGTTCGCGCTCGACGAGCTGTTCGAGGACACCGGCGAGCGCCTGCCGATCATGATCTCGGGCACCGTCACCGACGCGTCGGGCCGCATCCTGTCCGGCCAGACGGTCGAGGCGTTCTGGAATTCGCTGCGCCACGCGAAGCCGCTCACGTTCGGCCTGAACTGCGCGCTCGGCGCGGCGCTGATGCGCCCGTACATCGCCGAGCTCGCGAAGCTGTGCGACACCTACGTGTCGTGCTACCCGAACGCGGGCCTGCCGAACCCGATGGCCGAGACCGGCTTCGACGAGACGCCGGACGTCACGTCGGGCCTGCTGAAGGAATTCGCGCAGGCCGGGCTCGTGAATCTCGCGGGCGGCTGCTGCGGCACGACGCCCGAACACATCGCCGAGATCGCGAAGGCGCTCGCCGACGTGAAGCCGCGCCGCTGGCCGAGCCAGTACGGCAACGACGCCTGACCCGACCGCCCCACGCTCTTCATCACACGAATTCGCACCGCCATGACCGATCACACGATGCGCCTTGCCGGCCTTGAGCCATTCAACGTCACGCCCGGGACGCTCTTCATCAACGTCGGCGAACGAACCAACGTCACCGGCTCGAAGGCATTCGCGCGGATGATCCTCAACGGCCAGTTCGACGAGGCGCTCGCCGTCGCGCGCCAGCAGGTCGAGAACGGCGCGCAGGTGATCGACATCAACATGGACGAGGCGATGCTCGATTCGAAGGCGGCGATGGTGCGCTTCCTGAACCTGATCGCGTCGGAGCCGGACATCGCGCGCGTGCCGATCATGATCGACTCGTCGAAGTGGGACGTGATCGAGGCCGGCCTGAAATGCGTGCAGGGCAAGGCGATCGTGAACTCGATCTCGCTGAAGGAAGGCGAGGACGCGTTCCGCCATCACGCGAACCTGATCCGCCGCTACGGCGCGGCCGCCGTCGTGATGGCGTTCGACGAGAAAGGCCAGGCCGACACGTTCGAGCGCAAGACCGAGATCTGCAAGCGCTCGTACGAGTTCCTCGTCAACGAGGTCGGCTTCCCGCCGGAAGACATCATCTTCGATCCGAACATCTTCGCGGTCGCGACCGGCATCGAGGAGCACAACAACTACGCGGTCGACTTCATCGAGGCGACCCGCTGGATCAAGCAGAACCTGCCGTACGCGAAGGTGAGCGGCGGCGTGTCGAACGTGTCGTTCTCGTTCCGCGGCAACGACCCGGTGCGCGAGGCGATCCACACCGTGTTCCTGTATCACGCGATCCAGGCCGGGATGGACATGGGCATCGTGAACGCGGGCCAGCTCGGCGTGTACGCGGATCTCGACCCGGAACTGCGCGAGCGCGTCGAGGACGTGATCCTGAACCGCCGCGACGATTCGACCGACCGCCTGCTCGAGATCGCCGACAAGTTCAAGACCGGCGCCGCGAAGAAGGAAGAGAACCTCGAGTGGCGCAACCAGCCGGTCGAGAAGCGGCTCGCGCACGCGCTCGTGCACGGCATCACGAACTTCATCGTCGAGGACACCGAAGAAGCGCGCGCGAAGATCGCCGCCGAAGGCGGCCGCCCGATCAACGTGATCGAAGGGCCGCTGATGGACGGGATGAACATCGTCGGCGACCTGTTCGGCCAGGGCAAGATGTTCCTGCCGCAGGTCGTGAAATCGGCGCGCGTGATGAAGCAGGCCGTCGCGCACCTGATCCCGTTCATCGAGGAAGAAAAGCGGCTGCTCGCGGAAGCGGGCGGCGACGTGCGCGCGAAGGGCAAGATCGTGATCGCGACCGTCAAGGGCGACGTGCACGACATCGGCAAGAACATCGTGTCGGTCGTGCTCCAGTGCAACAACTTCGAAGTGGTCAACATGGGCGTGATGGTCCCGTGCAACGAGATCCTCGCGAAGGCGAAGGTCGAGGGCGCGGACATCATCGGGCTGTCGGGGCTGATCACGCCGAGCCTCGAGGAAATGGCGTACGTCGCGTCGGAAATGCAGCGCGACGACTACTTCCGCGTGAAGAAGATTCCGCTGCTGATCGGCGGCGCGACGACCTCGCGCGTGCACACGGCAGTGAAGATCGCGCCGAACTACGAAGGCCCGGTCGTCTACGTGCCCGACGCGTCGCGCTCGGTGTCGGTCGCATCGAGCCTGCTGTCCGACGAGGGCGCGGCGAAGTATCTCGACGAGCTGAAGTCCGACTACGAGCGCATCCGCGACCAGCACGCGAACCGCAAGGCGCAGCCGATGGTCACGCTCGCCGAGGCGCGCGCGAACAAGACGAAGATCGACTGGGCGAACACGACGCCGGTGAAGCCGAAGTTCATCGGCCGCCGCGTGTTCCGCAACTACGACCTGAACGAGCTCGCGAACTATATCGACTGGGGCCCGTTCTTCCAGACCTGGGATCTCGCGGGCCCGTACCCGGCGATCCTGAACGACGAGATCGTCGGCGAATCGGCGCGGCGCGTGTTCTCCGACGCGAAATCGATGCTCGCGCGCCTGATCCAGGGCCGCTGGCTGACCGCGAACGGCGTGATCTCGCTGCTGCCGGCGAACACGGTCAACGACGACGACATCGAGATCTATACCGACGAATCGCGCTCGGAAGTGCTGCTCACGTGGCGCAACCTGCGTCAGCAGAGCGTGCGCCCGGTGGTCGACGGCGTGATGCGGCCGAACCGCTCGCTCGCCGATTTCATCGCGCCGAAGGAATCGGGCGTCGCCGACTACATCGGGATGTTCGCGGTGACGGCCGGCATCGGCGTCGACGCGAAGGAAAAGCAGTTCGAAGCCGATTTCGACGACTACAGCGCGATCATGCTGAAGGCGCTCGCAGACCGCTTCGCGGAAGCGTTCGCCGAAGCGATGCATGCGCGCGTGCGCCGCGAACTGTGGGGCTACGCGAGCGGCGAGACGCTCGACAACGACGCGCTGATCGCTGAAAAGTACACGGGCATCCGCCCGGCGCCCGGCTATCCGGCCTGCCCCGACCACCTCGTGAAGCGCGACATGTTCGCCGCGCTGCAGGCGGACGAAATCGGCATGAGCGTGACCGATTCGCTGGCGATGCTGCCGGCCGCGAGCGTGTCGGGCTTCTACCTCGCGCATCCGGACAGCACGTACTTCTCGGTCGGGAAAATCGGCCAGGACCAGCTCGAGGACTACGCGAAGCGCATGGCGCTGTCGCTCGACGACGCGCGCCGCGCGCTCGCGCCGCAGCTCTGAGCGCGTCGCCCCGGCATTCGCGGCCGGGGCGCGCACCGCGATTTTCGTCAGACAAAATAAAAAGCCCGCTCGAAAGCGGGCCTTCGGTTTCCTTTCTTTCCTTTCGGACTACCGGGAAAACGGGCTCAGAAGCCCCAGTGCACGTCGGCCTCGCCGGCCTTCGCTTCGCGCAGCATGGTCAGGAACGGCGCGACGCGCTGGGCCAGGCTCGGCGGCACTTCGTGGTGCGCGTGATCGGCGTCGTCTTCGTGGAAGTGGCCCGCGTGCTCCGCGCGCTCCTGCTTCGCCTGCGCGACGGCGCCTTCCAGCTTTGCGATCGCGTGGTCCAGTTCGTCGTGCGTAATCACGCCGCGCTCGCCCAGTTGCTTGCCGACCAGACCCAGCACGTATACGGCGAAATCCTTCAGCACGTCGAGATCCTGTGCCGCCTTGCTCTTGAACGTAATCATGACAATTCCCTTTTCATCTTGTTGTGCCTGCGCAGCGCGGTTGGGGGACGCCGGCAGACCGGCGTCCGGCCTCGCGGACGCGGGGCGCCTGAGCGGCATATTAGCACCTGTTAAAATTCTGCGATCCCTGAAACGCGCGCTTAAAAAGCGCGCCGGCGGCCCGGCCTTCCCGGCCGCCACCAACGAAGCCTTCTACCAGCATGCTGCCAGCACACAAACAGACCCTCGAAGCCCTGCTCGCGGATAGCGTCAAGCAGGTCGCACACGCGCTGAAAGGCGCCGACTCCGCGTTCGTCGCCCCGACCATCACGCTGGAGCGCCCGAAGGTCGCCGCGCACGGCGACGTCGCGTGCAACGTCGCGATGCAGCTCGCCAAGCCGCTCGGTGCGAACCCGCGCCAGCTCGCCGAGAAGATCGTCGCCGAGCTCACGGCCCGGCCGGACGCGCAAGGGCTCGTCGAGGCCGCCGAGATCGCCGGCCCGGGCTTCATCAACCTGCGCCTGACGGCCGCCGCCAAGCAGGCCGTGGTCGCCGCGGTGCTCGCGCAGGGCCGCGCATTCGGCACGTCGGAGCGCGAAAAGGGCAAGCAGGTGCTGCTCGAATTCGTGTCGGCGAACCCGACCGGCCCGCTGCACGTCGGCCACGGCCGCCAGGCCGCGCTCGGCGACGTGCTCGCGAACGTGATCGCGAGCCAGGGCTACGCGGTGCACCGCGAGTTCTACTACAACGACGCGGGCGTGCAGATCGGCAACCTCGCGATCTCGACGCAGGCGCGCGCACGCGGCCTGAAGCCCGGCGACGCGGGCTGGCCGGAAGCCGCGTACAACGGCGAATACATCGCCGACATCGCGCGCGACTACCTGAACGGCGAGACGGTCGCCGCGAAGGACGGCGAGCCGGTCAAGGGCGCGGGCGACGTCGAGGACCTCGACGCGATCCGCAAGTTCGCGGTCGCCTACCTGCGCCACGAACAGGACATGGACCTGCAGGCGTTCGGCGTGAAGTTCGACCAGTACTACCTGGAGTCGTCGCTGTACAGCGAAGGCCGCGTCGAGAAGACGGTCGACGCGCTGATCAAGGCCGGCATGACCTACGAGCAGGACGGCGCGCTGTGGCTGCGCACGACCGACGAAGGCGACGACAAGGATCGCGTGATGCGCAAGTCGGACGGCACGTACACGTACTTCGTGCCGGACGTCGCGTACCACGTGACGAAGTGGGAGCGCGGCTTCACGCAGGTGATCAACATCCAGGGCTCGGACCACCACGGCACGATCGCGCGCGTGCGCGCCGGCCTGCAGGGGCTGCACATCGGCATCCCGAAGGGCTATCCCGACTACGTGCTGCACAAGATGGTCACCGTGATGCGCGACGGCCAGGAAGTGAAGCTGTCGAAGCGCGCGGGCAGCTACGTGACGGTGCGCGACCTGATCGAATGGTCGGGCGGCGCGGCGCCGGGCCAGGAAGCGGCGCCCGACCTGATCGACGAGGCGACCATCACGCGCGGCCGCGACGCGGTGCGCTTCTTCCTGATCTCGCGCAAGGCCGACACCGAGTTCGTGTTCGACATCGACCTCGCGCTGAAACAGAACGACGAAAACCCGGTCTATTACGTCCAGTACGCGCATGCGCGGATCTGCTCGGTGCTCAACGAGCTGAAGTCGCGCTACAACGTCGAGGTGGCGCAGCTGCCGGGCGCCGACCTGTCGCAGCTCACGAGCCCGCAGGCCGCATCGCTGATGCAGAAGCTCGCCGAATATCCGGACATGCTGACGCACGCCGCGAACGAGCTGGCGCCGCACGCGGTCGCGTTCTACCTGCGCGATCTCGCTGGCGAATTCCACTCGTTCTACAATGCGGAGCGCGTGCTGGTCGACGACGAAGCGCCGCGCAATGCGCGCGCCGCGCTGCTCGCCGCGACCCGGCAGGTGCTCGAGAACGGTCTGGCGATGCTCGGCGTGTCCGCGCCCGCCAAGATGTAAGCGGCCCGAAGCGGGCTGCGAACGGCCGCGGCAGGCGCGCCTGCCGCAGGGGCGCCTGCCGCGGCACTTTCACGATTCTTTTTGCAGGTGACTCAAGCAATGGCACAACCACGCCGCACTTCGAAGCAATCGAAACAAGCCGGAGGGACATTTCTTGGAATCGTGCTGGGCCTGATCGTCGGCCTCGCGATTGCCGTGGTGGTGGCGCTCTATATCACGCGTTCGCCGTCGCCGTTCGTGTCGAAGGTCGCGCCGCCGCCGGCCGACAACGGCGCGAGCCAGCCGCAGCAGTTCGATCCGAACCGCGCGCTGCAGGGCAAGACGCCGGGCCAGCCGGTGCCGCAGGCTGCGCAGCCCGCGCCGCCTAACACCGCGCCGGGCCAGGCCGCAAACCAGACCCAGGGCGGCCTGCTGCCCGAGCCGCAGATCGTCGAGGTGCCGCCGTCGGCCAACGGCTCGAGCGGCACGCCGAACACGACCGCGTCGAACAACGGCGTCGCCGTCGCGCCGAAGCCGGCCGACAATACGCCGCCGAAGAAGACGCAGCCGCAGCAGCAGGCCGGCGAAGACGACCTCGCCCGTTTCGCCGCGCAGAAGCAGGCGCAGCAGGCTGCCGCGCAGAAGCAACAACAGCAGCAACTGGCCGCGAACACGCCGAAGCCGACGTCGTCTGCCGCGCCCGCCGCCGCCGCGAAGCCGCCGAGCGCGAACGACGCGAACACCGGCTACTTCCTGCAGGTCGGCGCGTACAAGACGGAAGGCGACGCCGAGCAGCAGCGCGCGCGCCTGGGCTTCCAGGGTTTCGAGTCGAAGGTGTCGAAGCGCGACGTGAGCGGCGTGACCTACTTCCGCGTGCGCGTCGGCCCGTTCTCGAAGTTCGAGGATATGAACTCGGCCCGTCAGCGTTTGTCCGATGCAGGTGTCGATACGGCGGTGATCCGCTTCACGAAGCAGTAAGCGGCCGGCCGCGCCACGCAGAACCCGTTACGTTTCGTAACCCGAGCAACTGATGCGACGTTCACAACATGAAAAAACTGATTAGCACGCTCCTTCTGTCCCTGGGCCTCGTGGCCGGCTTCGCGCAGACCGCGGCGGCAGCGCCCCCGCCGCCCAGCAAGGGCTTCGAGACCATGAAGTCGCCGCAGCCGGTGTCCGCGCCGGCCGGCAAGATCGAAGTGATCGAATTCTTCTGGTACGGCTGCCCGCACTGCTACGAATTCGAGCCGACGATCGAAGCGTGGGTGAAGAAGCAAGGCAGCAACATCGACTTCAAGCGCGTGCCGGTCGCGTTCCGCGACGATTTCATCCCGCACTCGAAGTTGTATTACGCGGTGTCCGCGCTCGGCATCAGCGAGAAGGTCACGCCGGCGATCTTCGACGCGATCCACAAGCAGAAGAACTACCTGCTGACGCCGCAGGCGCAGGCCGACTTCCTGGCGACGCAGGGCGTCGACAAGAAGCAGTTCATGAACGCGTACAACTCGTTCAGCGTGCAGAGCGAAGTGAACCAGTCCGCCAAGCTGCTGAAGGACTACGGGATCGACGGCGTGCCGACGATCATCGTCCAGGGCAAGTACAAGACGGGCCCCTCCTACGCGGACGGCATCCCGGCTACCACGCAGGTGCTCGACTACCTCGTGAAGCAGATCCAGGACAAGAAGCTCTGATCCCCGCCCGCGCGCCGGCATGACTACTCCGCTGAAGGTCTTCATCACCGGCGCATCGAGCGGCCTCGGCCTCGCGATGGCCGAGGAATACGCGCGACAGGGCGCCACGCTCGCCCTCGTCGCACGCCGCACCGATGCGCTCGACGCATTCGCGCGGCGCTTCCCCGCCCTCTCCATCTCCGTCTATTCCGCCGACGTGCGCGACCCCGACGCGCTGGCCGCCGCGGCCGCGTCGTTCATCGCCGCGCACGGCTGCCCCGACGTCGTGATCGCGAACGCGGGCATCAGCCAGGGCGCCGTCACGGGCCAGGGCGATCTGAAGGCGTTCCGCGACGTGATGGACATCAACTACTTCGGGATGGTCGCGACCTTCGAGCCGTTCGTCGGCCCGATGACGGCCGCGCGGCACGGCACGCTGGTCGGCGTCGCGAGCGTCGCCGGCGTGCGCGGGCTGCCCGGCTCCGGCGCGTACAGCGCGTCGAAGTCGGCCGCGATCAAGTATCTCGAATCGCTGCGCGTCGAGCTGCGGCCGGCCGGCGTCGGCGTCGTGACGATCGCGCCCGGCTACATCCGCACGCCGATGACCGCGCACAACCCGTACCGAATGCCGTTCCTGATGGACGCCGACCGCTTCGCCGCGCGCGCGGCGCGCGCGATCGCGCAACAGCACGCGTTCCGCGTGATTCCGTGGCAGATGGGCGTCGTCGCGAAGGTGCTGCACGTGCTGCCGCGCTGGCTCTACGACCGCCTGTTCGAAAAGGCGCCGCGCAAGCCGAAGGCCGGCGCGCACTGAACGCCGCGCGCGGCGACGCCGGCGCGTAGCATGCCCCGCCGCGCGGCGCCGCGCCGCGCCGCATCACCCCGTTCCCGCCGCCCCGGCGCCCGTTCCGTCGCGAACGCAGCCGTTTTTCGCCCAATTCGCGGCGTTCCGACGCCTTTTTCCACGCACCGCGCGCTTTGCCGGTATGCTATTCGTCAGCTGCGCGGGTCCGTGCGTTTCCGGGCCCGCGCCCGCATCCCGTCATCAAGCAAAAAGCAGAAGCCACGTGGGAGATCCTATGCAGGTCAAGCTGTTCGCCGCGGCCGCCGTCGCCGCCGCCCTCGCCGTTCCCGGCCTCGCCGCCGCCAAGCCGCTCACCGTCTGCACGGAATCGAGCCCGGACGGCTTCGACGTCGTCCAGTTCAACTCGCTCGTCACGACCAATGCGTCGGCCGACGTGATCTTCAACACGCTCGTGTCGTACGACGAAGCCGCGAAAAAGGTCGTGCCCGCGCTCGCCGACAAGTGGGAAGCCAGCGCCGACGGCCTGACCTACACGTTCCACCTGCGCCCGAACGTCGCGTTCCAGACCACCGACTACTTCAAGCCGAGCCGCCCGCTGAACGCGGACGACGTCGTGTTCACCTTCAGCCGGATGCTCGACGACGCGAACCCGTGGCACAAGGTGGCCGGCGCGAGCGGCTTCCCGCATGCGCAGTCGATGGGCCTGATCAAGCTCGTGAAGTCGGTGTCGAAGGTCGACGACAGCACGGTGAAGTTCGTGCTGAACGAGCCGAACGCGACCTTCGTGCCGATCCTGACGATGGGCTTCGCATCGATCTACTCGGCCGAATACGCGGACCAGCTGCTGAAGGCCGGCAAGCAGGCCGACCTGAACGCGAAGCCGATCGGCACCGGCCCGTTCGTGCTGAAGAGCTACACGAAGGACGCGCTGATCCGCTACGACGCGAACCCGTCGTACTGGGGCGCGAAACCGAAGGTCGACCGGCTGATCTACGCGATCACGCCCGATCCGTCGGTGCGCATGCAGAAGGTGAAGGCCGGCGAATGCCAGATCGCGCTGTCGCCGAAGCCGCAGGACGTACTCGCCGCGAAGGGCGAAAGCGCGCTGAAGGTCGTGCAGACGCCCGCCTTCATGACCGCGTTCGTCGCGCTGAACACGCAGAAGAAGCCGCTCGACAACGACAAGGTGCGCGAGGCGCTGAACCTCGCGTTCGACCGCGCGACCTACCTGAAGGTCGTGTTCGACAACACCGCGACGGCCGCGAACAACCCGTATCCGCCGAACACGTGGAGCTACGCGAAGGACGTCGCGCCCTATCCGTACGATCCGGCGAAGGCGAAGCAACTGCTCGCGCAGGCCGGTTTTCCGAACGGCTTCTCGACGACGATCTGGACGCGCCCGACCGGCAGCGTGCTGAACCCGAACCCGAAGGCCGGCGCCGAGCTGCTGCAGGCCGATCTCGCGAAGATCGGCGTGAAGGCCGACGTGAAGGTGATCGAATGGGGCGAGCTGATCAAGCAGGCGAAGCTCGGCCAGCACGACCTGCTGTTCATGGGCTGGGCCGGCGACAACGGCGATCCGGACAACTACCTGACGCCGCAGTTCAGCTGCAACGCGGTGAAGTCCGGCATCAACTTCGCGCGCTACTGCGACGCGCGGCTCGACAAGCTGATCGCCGACGGCAAGGCGACCGCCGATCAAGGCAAGCGCGCGAAGCTGTACGAAGCGGCGCAGAAGATCATTCACGACCAGGCACTGTGGATTCCGCTCGGCTATCCGACCGCGGCGGCGCTCACGCGCGCGAACGTGAGCGGCTATCGCGTGAGTCCGTTCGGACGGCAGAACTTCACGACGGTCGCCGTGCAGTAAGGTGCGGCAGGCGCGCGAGCGACGGTGCGCCGGCCCGTCGCTTGCGGCCCCGCTTATGGCTGCCGCCACGCCCACCGGCGCGCTCGTCGCATTTCCTTCCGCTTCGACGACGGCGTCACGCTGTTCGATTCGCTCGACCTCGTGATCGACCGTACGCCGAACCGACGCATACGATGCAATGGCATCGCGACGGGTGGCGCTACGAACCTGTCGCGTGACGAAACGAAAACGACATCACGGCTCGCCGCGACGACCGTCGTCGCCGAACAGCTGCTCGAACAGGCGCCTGGATTCGCGCAAGCCCTCGTCGGTCAAGACAATGGATTTCGCGTGGTTCACGGGATTGCCGATCAGGCCGCGCGCGTACAGGCGATTCAGGACATCCCAATCGAACCCCTTCCATGCGCGATTGTGATCGTGCAGCGTCAACTGCAGCAGCGCGAGGACTGCATCGTCAATTGCCGTCGTATCGATTGCCATGGGATTTGCACTCCGATATCCGTGCGTGTCCGGTCACGCGCCCTGCGCGTCAAGCGTGGCGAGCAACTTGATGAAGTTGCGCTTCGCACGATACGTCTGACGGATCGCCGCGAGTTCAGCGTCGAATTCCGCGCGTTGCCGATGCGCCGCGCGTAGCGCGCCGATCGCCTGCACGATGCGGAACGCGTCGTCGTAACGCGCACCGCCGGTTCCTCGTTCGACAGCGATCGGCAACAGCCGGTGATACAGCGCGATCGCATCGGCAGGATGCGTCTTCGCGCGTGCAGCCGCCATCGCCGGCCACACGCCGGTCTCGACCGGGCCGCCGCCGAACGCGTCCCATGCCGCAACATCGTCTTTTTCCGCGAGCAGCAGCTTGACGAGTTCGGTACGCGCCGGCGGTTGCCAGCCGCGCCGCACGTGGCCGGTGCGGGTCTGCGTTTCCTGGCTTCGCGCGAGCGTCAGCAAATGCGAAATCGCACGCTCCCGCACGGCAGCGCGCCGCTTCGTCGCGTTGGCAACCTTCATCAACGCCGCAAATCCTTCCGCAGTCGGATAATCGTCGAAACGCCGCCAAGCGAGTTCATCGGCCCGGTCGAAATCGCGGCGACGCAAGTATTCGTCGATACAGAAGCCGAGAAGATGCATATCGTGCCGCTCGCCTGCTTCGCGCAAACCGCGCTCGGCCCATGCCAGCGCTTCGTCGAAGCGGCCGTGCTCGGCACACAATTCGGCAATTTGCGCAAACCGGTACGGCGCCGACAAATCCTTAGACCAGATGCGAATCAGCGCATCGACGTCGCCGTCGTGCTTCGCCAGCGACTCCATCGCGTGCTCGAGGTTCGCGCGCACCGAATCGTACGCGCGTCGATCGTCCGCTCCCGCCGGCTGCGCCGGCAACGCAGCCCAGCTTCGTTCGACCAGCTCGCGATACCGGCTCAACCCCGTCTGGCCGAGCGATTCCTCGTAGGCCGGCAGCAGGTCGCGGAACGTATCCCATTTCCCGGCGACCTGCAGCCGGAACAGGCGCTCGGCAAGCCCGACCGGATCCGGTCGCGTCCGTCGGCAGGCGTCGAGATGCAGTTCCGCCAGTTCGTAGATCCCCGGCGCCACGCTGCCGTCCGAGTCGTCGATCTGCTCGAGGCTCGCTTCCGCATCGGCGATGGCGAGTTCGGTCAGCTCGACCACGTGTGCGGCGTGCGAGCCGTCGAGTTGCCGACGCAACATGCCGGCCAGCTCGACAAGGTTCTCGCCGTAAAGATGCGCCTCGTCCCAGGCGAGCGGCCGCGCCACGCGTGCCAGTTGACGGACCGCCGCCTTCAGGCTTTCGGCGTCGTCGGCCGTCGCGGCGCGCGCCTCGAACAGCAGTCTGTCGCGCAACGACCGGTCGCGCTCGGCCGCGTCGAACAGCCGGTCGCGCAACGCGTCCGCGTCCAGCGTCGCCAGATATTCGCGAATCAGTTCCGCATAAGTCTTGCGCTTTCGTCTCGGGCGCGCCGGCTCGGGCTCCTCGCGACGGAAGACTTCCTCGCCGCTGTTTTCGAGCCACGACAACGCAACGGCCACCGCATGCTTGCAGAACGCGCCGTCTTCGCCGACCGGACAATTGCACGCATAGTCCAGCGCGCCGTCGTCGCCCACCGCCAGTTCGACGTCGTAGCGATAGGTGCCGCGCACACGCGCCGAGACCGAGCCGTCGCGCTCGGTCAGCCGTGAGACGACGCCGTCGTGGTAATACGCTTCGCCACGTGCGAAGGATCGTGGGTCGGCCAGTTCGCGGATCGCCGCGAGCGTCAGGACATCGCCAAGGGAAACGCTACGCGGCATCGTTCATCGCGAATAGACTGGGTAACGCCGACGATTGTACAAAAACCGCCGCCGGCGCTTCCCCGATACGCTCCCGCTCAACGCCGCGCAAAATGCAGCACGCCGTCCTCGCCCTGCTCGCGCACGAGCTCGCCCGCGAGCCACAGCAGGTTCAGGTGCGCGATCGCCTCGCCGAGCGCGAAGGTCATCTGGTGAATGTCGAGTTCGCGGCGGCGGAACATGATCGGCACGATGTCGGCCGCGCTCGCCGGCCGCTCCGCGCACGCGACGCGCACTTCGTCGAGCCGCGCGTCGTGGTGCGCGCGCAGTTGCGCGACGCGCGTGCGCACGCCGCGAAACGGCTTGCCGTGCGACGGCAGCACCAGCGTGTCGGGCGCCATCGTCTCGTAGCGGCCGAGCGATTCGAGATACAGCGCGAGCGGATTCGCTTCCGGCTCGAGGTCGAACACCGACACGTTCGTCGAGATGCGCGGCAGCACCATGTCGCCGGAGATCAGCACGCCGTCCGCTTCGCTGTGCAGCGCGCAATGTTCAGGCGAATGGCCATAGCCGGTCACGACGCGCCACCTGCGCGCGCCGATCGTCAGCGTGTCGCCTTCGCGCAGGCGCCGGTAGCGCGGCGGCACGGACGGCACGAGATCCGAGTAGTAGCTGCGGCGGTTGCGCAGCTTGTCGAGCGCGACGGGATCGGTCAGGCCGTGGCGCGCGAAATGATCGGCTGCAGCCGCGCCGCCGGCATTCGAACCGTTGCCGGCCGCCATCAGGCAGCCGAACATGTATTCGCCGAGCGTCATCCACAGCCGCACGTTCCAGCGCCGCCGGTCGCCGCCTTCGCACAGCCAGTTCGCGAGGCCGAAGTGGTCGGGATGGCAGTGCGTGACGATCACGCGCAGCACGGGCAGGCCGTCGAGATGCGTGTCGAAGATCTGCTCCCAGTGCGTGCGGATCGCGTCCGACGAGATCCCGCAATCGACGATCGTCCAGCCGGCCTGTCCGTCGATCTCGTCGCGCAGCAGCCACAGGTTGATGTGATCGAGCGAGAACGGCAGCGGCATGCGCAGCCAGCGCACGCCGGGCGCGACCTCGAACGTGTCGCCCGCAGCGGGCAGCGTATCGGCGAAGGGGTAGTCGAGTTGGTGTTCCAGTGCGTTCATCGGTGGGGCGTCTCGTCGTTATCGGTGCGGGGCGCGCGTGCGGGCAGGCCGCCGCGGGCGTTCCGCCGATTCTATCGCCGTCTCGCGAAACACGCGCCCGGCGGCCCCGGGCAGGTCAAAAAAAGTTCGTGCCAGAATCGGTTCCGTACCCGCATCTTTACGCGAAGTTGCAGCGAACGGCGCCCAACCGCCGGCAACCGGCCGGTTCAGCGCCCGGCGCGCGGTGCGCGGGAACGCATTGCAACGCCGACTTGGGCGCTAAAATGGCGAGTGCAGCGAACGGCCCCTCTGCCCCTTTTGAGCGAGCTTGCCCGCATGAATCACTTCCCCAAACTGCTGTCGTCGCAGATCGGTTTCGACGTCGCGCAGACGATGCTCGAAAACTTCGACCGCCACTACCGGATCTTCCGCGAAGCGGCCGTCGAAGCGAAGACGCTTTACGAGCGCGCCGACTGGCACGGGCTGCAGCGGCTCGCGCGCGAGCGGATCACGTCGTACGACGAGCGTGTGCAGGAATGCGTGGAGCTGCTGGAGGACGAATACGACGCGGAGAACATCGACGACGAGGTCTGGCAGCAGATCAAGCTGCACTACATCGGCCTGCTGACGTCGCACCTGCAGCCCGAATGCGCGGAGACGTTCTTCAATTCGGTGTGCTGCAAGATCCTGCACCGTTCGTACTTCAACAACGATTTCATCTTCGTGCGCCCGGCGATCTCGACCGAATACCTCGAGAGCGACGCGCCGGCCGCGAAGCCGACCTACCGCGCGTACTATCCGGGCACCGACGGGCTCGCGGCCACGCTCGAGCGCATCGTCACGAACTTCCAGCTCGAGCCGCCGTTCGAGGACCTGACGCGCGACATCGGCTGCGTGATGCAGGCGATCCACGACGAGTTCGGCCATTTCGACGAAGCGCCGAATTTCCAGATCCACGTGCTGTCGTCGCTGTTCTTCCGCAACAAGAGCGCGTACATCGTCGGCCGCATCATCAACGCCGACCGCGTGCTGCCGTTCGCGGTGCCGATCCGCCACGTGCGCGCGGGCCTGCTGTCGCTCGACACGGTGCTGCTGCGCCGCGACCTGCTGCAGATCATCTTCAGCTTCTCGCACTCGTATTTCCTCGTCGACATGGACGTGCCGTCCGCGTACGTCGACTTCCTGTGCACGATCATGCCCGGCAAGCCGAAGGCCGAGATCTACACGTCGGTCGGCCTGCAGAAGCAGGGCAAGAACCTGTTCTACCGCGACCTGCTGCATCACCTGTCGCATTCGAGCGACCGCTTCATCGTCGCGCCCGGGATCAAGGGCCTCGTGATGCTCGTCTTCACGCTGCCGTCGTTCCCGTACGTGTTCAAGGTGATCAAGGACCAGTTCCCGCCGCCGAAGGACACGACGCGCGCGCAGATCATGGAGAAGTATCAGCTCGTGAAGCGCCACGACCGCCTCGGGCGCATGGCCGACACGCTCGAGTATTCGAGCGTCGCGCTGCCGCTCGCGCGGCTCGACCATGCGCTGGTGCGCGAACTCGAGAAGGAAGTGCCGTCGCTGCTCGAATACGAGGACGACAATCTCGTGATCCGGCATCTGTACATCGAGCGCCGGATGACGCCGCTCAACCTGTACCTGCAGAACGGCACCGACGCGGAAGTCGAGCACGGCGTGAAGGAATACGGCAACGCGGTGAAGGAGTTGATGAAGGCCAACATCTTCCCCGGCGACATGCTGTACAAGAACTTCGGCGTCACGCGCCACGGCCGCGTCGTGTTCTACGACTACGACGAGATCGAGTACCTGACCGACTGCAACGTGCGCCGCGTGCCGCCGCCGCGCAACGAGGAGGACGAACTGTCCGGCGAACCGTGGTATACCGTCGGCCCGCACGACATCTTTCCGGAAACCTACGGACCGTTCCTGCTCGGCGACCCGCGCGTGCGCGCGATCTTCATGCGGCATCACGCGGACTTCTTCGATCCGGCGCTGTGGCAGGCGAGCAAGGACAAGCTGCTGCAGGGCGAATTGCCCGACTTCTTTCCGTACGACGCGTCGCTGCGCTTTTGCGTGCGCTATCCCGAGCGCTTCGGCGCGACGGACGACGACCGCGCGGGCGGCGCGCAGCGCGCGGCCTGATCTTCAAACACACCATATCGACCGATTGCCGATAATGGAAACCACCCCGATGAATACCCAAGACCACCCGCTCTCGCACCTGTTCGACAACAACGACGCCTGGGTCAAGCGCAAGCTCGCCGACGACCCGCAGTTCTTCACGCGCCTCGCCGACCAGCAGGCGCCCGAGTATCTGTGGATCGGCTGCTCGGATTCGCGCGTGCCGGCGAACCAGATCATCGGCCTGCCGCCGGGCGAAGTGTTCGTACACCGCAATATCGCGAACGTCGTCGTGCACACCGATCTGAACTGCCTGTCGGTGATCCAGTTCGCGGTCGACATCCTGCGCGTAAAGCACATCATGGTGGTCGGCCACTACGGCTGTTCGGGCGTCAACGCGGCGCTGCACAACCGCCGCGTCGGCCTCGCCGACAACTGGCTGCATCACGTGCAGGACGTGCGCGAACGGCACGCGGCGCTGCTCGACGAATGGCCGGTCGGCGAAGCGCGCTATCGCCGCCTGATCGAGCTGAACGCGATCGAGCAGGTCGTCAACGTCTGCCGCACGACGATCGTCAACGACGCGTGGGCGCGCGGCCAGTCGCTGACCGTGCACGGGCTCGTGTACGGCGTGCACGACGGCCGGATGCGCAACCTCGGGATGGCCGTGTCGAATTTCGACGCGCTCGACGAAACCTACCGGCGCTGCGTCGCATCGCTGACCGCGCGCGGCCAGCACGCGCCCGACAACGACATGATCGCGGCCGACGCCGCGCAGCTCGACGAGGTCGCGCAAACGGTCGTCGATACGCTGAAGCACGCCGGCGACACGAAGTAAGCACCGACACGGCACACCGCACGAACAAGGAGTGGCGCACATGAAAACCGTACTGATCGTCGGCGCATCGCGCGGCCTCGGCCGCGAATTCGTCCGGCAATACCGGCGCGACGGCTGGAACGTGATCGCCACCGCGCGCGACGACGCGTCGCTCGCCGCGCTGCGCGAACTCGGCGCGCATGCGCACGCGCTCGACATCGCGCAGCCCGAGCAGATCGCCGCGCTCGGCTGGAAACTCGACGGCGAGCGGCTCGACGCGGCCGTCGTCGTGTCGGGCATCTACGGGCCGCGCACCGAAGGGGTCGAAACGATCACTTCCGAGGATTTCGACGCGGTGATGCACACCAACGTGCGCGGGCCGATGCAGCTGCTGCCGATCCTGCTGCCGCTCGTCGAGGACGCGCGCGGCGTGCTGGCCGTCGTGTCGAGCCGGATGGGCAGCATCGCCGAGGCGACCGGCACGACCGGCTGGCTGTACCGCGCGAGCAAGGCCGCGCTGAACGACGTGCTGCGCATCGCGTCGCTGCAGACGCGCCACGCCGCGTGCATCTCGCTCCATCCGGGCTGGGTGCGCACCGACATGGGCGGCTCGCAGGCCGCGATCGACCCGGAAACCAGCGTGACCGGCATGCGGCGCGTGATCGCCGAGGCCGGTGCGGACGTCTCGCAGGCCAACGGCCGATTCTTCCAGTACGACGGCATCGAGCTGAGCTGGTAAGCATTCGTCATAATTGACAACCAGCCGTCGTTAATTCCCGTCCTGCATGATTTCGAACCGACCTGACGCGTGCCCGTGCGGCGGCGCGTCCCCTGCTTCCGCCGGCAAAACCCCGGTGCCGCGCTATGCGGCCTGCTGCGGCCGCTTCATCGACGGCGGCGCGGCCGCGCCGACCGCGCTCGAGTTGATGCGCTCGCGGTACAGCGCGTACGTGCTCGGCGCGACCGACTACCTGCGCGCGACCTGGGATCCGCGCACCTGCCCGGCCGATCTCGACGCCGACCCCGACGCCCCCGACGCGCCGCGCTGGCTCGGCCTCGCGGTCAAGCGCCACGCGCCGCTCGACGAACGGCACGCGGAGGTCGAGTTCGTGGCCCGCTACAAGGTCGGCGGGCGCGCGTACCGGCTCCACGAGACGAGCCGCTTCGAGCGCGACGAGCGCGGTTTCTGGCGCTATGTCGACGGCGATGTAAGCGAGCGCTGACAAATACTTGCTGTGTCAGACGCCGGGTTATTCCTGCATTGCACAACCCGAATTTGTCGGGCTACGATGACCCTCGGTTTGGTCATGTTGCATGGCAGGGCTTACGAATGGCGTTCAGCAAGGTATTGGTGGGATGGATGGCGGCCTGTGCGCTGTCGGCCGCTCAGGCCGATACGCTGCCGGGCGTCAATGCTGGCGTCAGCCCCGCGAACGGGTCGCTCGCGCGCGCCGAGCGCTTCGACTATGGCGACTCGGGCCTGCCGCAGGTCGCGGCCAACCTGAACGAGCAGATCGTTCGCATTCCGGCCGACGCGTCGGGCGCCGTGACGCTCGAGGCGACGCTCTTCAAGCCGGACGGCCCCGGCCCGTTCCCGCTCGTCGTGTTCAACCACGGCAAAAATACCGGCGATCTCCATCTGCAGCCGCGCAGCCGGCCGCTCGCGTTCGCGCGCGAGTTCGTGCGCCGCGGCTATGCGGTGATCGCGCCGAACCGCCAGGGCTTCGCGGGCTCGGGCGGCACCTATCAGCAGGAAGGCTGCAACGTCGGCAAGAACGGCCTCGCGCAGGCCGCCGACGTCGATGCGACGATCCGCTACATGTCGCGCCAGCCGTACGTCGATGCGTCGCGCATCGTCGTCGCCGGCACGTCGCACGGCGGCCTCGTGTCGGTCGCGTACGGCACCGAAGCCGCACCGGGCGTGCGCGGCATCATCAATTTCTCCGGCGGGCTGCGCCAGGATCTGTGCGACGGCTGGCAGAAGAACCTGGTCGACGCGTTCGACCAGTACGGCGCGCACACGGCCGTGCGCTCGCTGTGGCTGTACGGCGACAACGATTCGGTGTGGACCCCCGCGCTCGTCGCGCAGATGCACGACGCGTACGTGTCGCACGGCACGCAGGCGCAGTTCGTCGATTTCGGCCGCTACAAGGACGACGCGCACCGGCTGATCGTCGATCGCGACGGCGTGCCGGTGTGGTGGCCGGCCGTGCATGCGTTCCTCGCGGAGCTGAACCTGCCGACCGCCGTGCGTTATGCGGTCGCGAACCCGCACGAGCCGAAGGCAACCGGCTACGCGTCGATCGACGCGGTCGACGCGGTGCCGTTCCTCGACGAAGCCGGCCGCGACGGCTATCGCCGCTTCCTGAGCCAGCATCCGAGCCGCGCGTTCGCGGTGTCGTCGGAAGGCGCGTGGTCGTGGGCCGAAGGCGGCGACGACCCGATGGCGCTCGCGCTCGACAACTGCTCGAAGCAGGGCGCCGGCGCGTGCCGGCTGTATGCGGTCAACGACCGCGTCGTGTGGAACGCGAATACGCAAACCGCCGACAACGGCGACGGCGATACGCGCAGCGCCGATACGCGCGCGCTGGCGTCGCGCTGACGCACCCCTTTCCTTTTCCGCTTGTTCCCTCCTCTGCGCAGGCGCGCCGACGCATGTGCCCGTGCCGACGGGCAGCGCCGGCATCACGCTCGTTCGACCGGCGATCCACGGCCTGAATGCGCGATGCGCCATCGCCCTCCCGGCCGGTTCCCATCCGTTCGCGCCGGAGGCAAGCGCCCGATCTCCACGGCCGGTCGATCGCTCCCCTGCGCCAACCCGCGCGCTGCGCCGCTCATCCTTCCCCGAATTCCACGCGCCGTCGCCCGCCCCTGCCGACGATTTTTTCCATTGGGGGGTCTCACTCGAACGTCGTCATCTGCGGCGATTTCGTGACATCTGGCGCGTACCGTCCCGAGCGCCCCCGATCTGCGTCCAACTCCCGTCCGGCAAGGCTTTGCGGCGTTTGTAACCGCTAGTGCAACGTGCCGCGGAACACGCTAATCTCTGCGCGTTTCAGTGTCCCGCCGGTCGTTCGCCGGCAGGCCGCAGTCCAGCGCGGCGCGCCGCATCCCGATGCCGCGCACCGCCGTTTTACCCCCGGAGTCGCCTTGAGTACGCCAGCCACCGACGACTGGGTCGCGCGCAGCCTGCGCGCGGTCTGGCATCCCTGCACCCAGATGAAGCACCACGAGCGCCTGCCGCTCGTTCCCGTCGCGCGCGGCGCGGGCGTATGGCTGTACGACCGCGACGGCCGCCGCTACTTCGACGCGATCAGCTCGTGGTGGGTCAACCTGTTCGGCCATGCGAACCCGGACATCAACGCGGCGCTGAAGGATCAGCTCGACACGCTCGAGCACGCGATGCTCGCGGGCTGCACGCACGAACCCGCGATCGAGCTCGCCGAGCGGCTGCATGCGCTGACCGCGAACACGCTCGGCCATGCGTTCTTCGCGTCGGACGGCGCGTCGGCGGTCGAGATCGCGCTGAAGATGAGCTTTCACGCGTGGCGCAACCGCGGCCGCGCGGACAAGCGCGAGTTCGTGTGCGTCGCGAACAGCTATCACGGCGAGACGATCGGCGCGCTCGGCGTGACCGACGTCGCGCTGTTCAAGGACGCATACGATCCGCTAATCCGTCACGCGCACGTGGTCGCGTCGCCGGATGCGCGCGGCGCGCTGCCGGGCGAGACGGCCGCCGACGTCGCGGGCCGCGCGCTCGCGGACGTGCGGCGCCTGTTCGTCGAACGCGGCGAGCGGATCGCCGCGCTGATCGTCGAGCCGCTGGTGCAGTGCGCGGCCGGCATGGCGATGCACGATCCGTCGTACGTGCGCGGGCTGCGCGCGCTGTGCGACGAATTCGGCGTGCACCTGATCGCCGACGAGATCGCGGTCGGCTGCGGCCGCAGCGGCACGTTCTTCGCGTGCGAGCAGGCCGGCGTGTGGCCCGACTTCCTGTGCCTGTCGAAAGGCATCAGCGGCGGCTACCTGCCGCTGTCGCTCGTGCTCACGCGCGACGACGTGTTCGCGGCGTTCTACGACGACGACACGACGCGCGGCTTCCTGCATTCGCACTCGTACACCGGCAACCCGCTCGCGTGCCGCGCGGCGGTCGCGACGCTCGACCTGTTCGCACGCGACGACGTGCTCGCAAACAACGCGCGCAAGTCGGCCGCGATGCGCGCGGCGCTGGCTCCGCTCGACGCGCACCCGGACGTGCGCCACCTGCGCGAGCGCGGCACGCTGTTCGCGTTCGACGTCGCGCTCGACGGCGACGCGGCGCGCGGCTTCTCGCGACGCTTCTTCGAGCGCGCGCTCGAACGCGAACTGCTGCTGCGCCCGATCGGCACGACCGTGTACCTGATGCCGCCGTACGTGATGACCGACGACGACATCGCTTGGCTCGCGCAGCGCACGCGCGACACGCTCGACGCCACGCTCGCGGAGGTCGCACGATGAGCCTGCTCGATACGCTGCAGCGCGGCCTCGCCGATCTCGACGCGCAAGGGCTGCGCCGCGTGCGCCGCACCGCCGACACCGCGTGCGATGCGCACATGACGGTCGACGGCCGCGCCATCGTCGGTTTCGCCAGCAACGACTATCTCGGCCTCGCCGCGCATCCGGCGCTGGTCGCCGCGTTGGGCGAAGGTGCGCGGCGCTACGGCTCCGGCAGCGGCGGCTCGCACCTGCTCGGCGGCCATTCGCGCGCGCACGCGACGCTCGAGGACGAACTCGCCGCGTTCGCGGGCGGCTTCTGCGACGCACCGCGCGCGCTGTACTTCAGCACCGGCTACATGGCGAACCTCGCCGCGATGACGGCGCTGACCGGCAAAGACGCGACGATCTTCTCCGACGCGCTGAACCACGCGTCGCTGATCGACGGCGCGCGGCTGTCGCGCGCGAACGTGCAGGTCTACCCGCACGCGGACACGGCCGCGCTCGCCGCGCTGCTCGACGCATCCGACGCCGAAACCAAGCTGATCGTCAGCGACACCGTGTTCAGCATGGACGGCGACATCGCGCCGCTCGCCGAACTCGTCGCGCTGGCCGAGCGGCACGGCGCGTGGCTCGTCGTCGACGATGCGCACGGCTTCGGCGTGCTCGGCCCGCAGGGCCGCGGCGCACTGGCCTCCGCCGCGCTGCGCTCGCCGCACCTCGTCTATGTCGGCACGCTCGGCAAGGCCGCCGGCGTCGCGGGCGCGTTCGTCGTCGCACACGAAACCGTGATCGAATGGCTGATCCAGCGCGCACGCAGCTACATCTTCACGACCGCCGCGCCGCCGGCTGTCGCGCATGCCGTATCGGCGAGCCTGAAGCTGATCGCCGGCGACGAAGGCGACACGCGCCGCGCGCATCTCGCCGCGCTGATCGAGCGCACGCGTGCGCTGCTGCGCAAGACGCGCTGGCAGCCGGTCGATTCGCACACGGCCGTGCAGCCGCTCGTGATCGGCAGCAACGACGCGACGCTCGTCGCGATGCGCGCGCTCGACGCCCACGGCCTGTGGGTGCCCGCGATCCGGCCGCCGACGGTGCCGGCCGGCACGTCGCGACTGCGCATCTCGCTGTCCGCCGCCCATTCGTTCGACGATCTCGCGCGACTCGAAGCGGCGCTGATCCACGCCAGCGAGGCCGCATGACCGCGCCGCTTTCACTGTTCGTCACCGGCACCGACACCGAGATCGGCAAGACCTTCGTCTCGGCCGCGATGCTGCACGGCTTCGCGCGGCACGGGTTGCGCGCGGCCGCACTGAAACCGGTCGCGGCCGGCGCGTACGAACGCGACGGCGTGTGGCGCAACGAGGACGCCGACCAGCTCGACGCGGCCGCGAACGTCGTGCTGCCGCCGGCGCTGCGCACGCCGTTCCTGCTGAAGGCGCCGGCCGCGCCGCATATCGTCGCCGCGCACGAAGGCGTGGCGCTCGACATCGACACGATCGTCGCGTGCCACCGCGAAGCGCTGACGCGCGCGGACATCGTCGTCGTCGAAGGCGTCGGCGGCTTCCGCGTGCCGCTGAACGACACGCAGGACACCGCCGATCTCGCGGTCGCGCTCGGCCTGCCCGTGGTGCTCGTCGTCGGCGTGCGGCTCGGCTGCATCAGCCACGCGCTGCTGACGGCCGACGCGATTCGCCAGCGCGGCCTCACGCTCGCCGGCTGGGTCGCGAACCACGTCGATCCGGCCATGTCGTATGCGGACGAGAACGTCGCGACGATCCGCGACTGGCTCGCGCGCGAACACGGCGCGCCGCTCGTCGGCCGCATCGCGCACCTGAGCCCGGCCGCCCCCGAATCCGCCGCGTCGATGCTCGACATCGACGCGCTCGTCGACACGCTGCACGCCGCGCAGCGTTGACCCCACCGATCCCCCGAATCCATCCAGTCCACGACAGGAAAACGATATGACCCAAGCCCAGACCGTCGCCGCGCAACCCGACGCGATTCCCGTGGCCGCTCCGGCGCCGCAGCGCTGGCGCGTCGCCGACGTCGTCGCGCTGTTCGAGCTGCCGTTCAACGACCTGCTCTTCCGCGCACAGCAGGTGCATCGCGAGCATTTCGATGCGAATGCGGTGCAGCTGTCGACGCTGCTGTCGATCAAGACCGGCGGCTGCGAGGAAGACTGCGGCTACTGCTCGCAGTCGTCGCACCACGACACGGGCCTGAAGGCCGAGAAGCTGATGGACGTCGACGCGGTGCTCGACGCCGCGCGCGCCGCGAAAGCGAACGGCGCGAGCCGCTTCTGCATGGGCGCCGCGTGGCGCAACCCGAAGGAGCGCCACATGCCGGCGCTGACCGAGATGGTGCGCGGCGTGAAGGAACTCGGCCTCGAGACCTGCATGACGCTCGGCATGCTGGAAGACGAGCAGGCGCAGCAGCTCGCAAGCGCGGGCCTCGACTACTACAACCACAACCTCGACACGTCGCCGGAGTTCTACGGCCAGGTGATCTCGACGCGCACGTACCAGGATCGCCTCGACACGCTCGACCGCGTGCGCGACGCAGGCATCAACGTATGCTGCGGCGGCATCATCGGGATGGGCGAGTCGCGCCGCGAGCGCGCGGGCCTGATCTCGCAGCTGGCGAACCTGAACCCGTATCCGGATTCGGTGCCGATCAACAACCTCGTCGCGATCGAGGGCACGCCGCTCGAAGGCACCGCGCCGCTCGACCCGTTCGAGTTCGTGCGCACGATCGCGGTCGCGCGGATCACGATGCCGAAGGCCGTCGTGCGCCTGTCGGCCGGCCGCGAGCAGCTCGACGACGGGCTGCAGGCGCTGTGTTTCCTCGCCGGCGCAAACTCGATGTTCTACGGCGACCAGCTGCTGACGACCAGCAACCCGCAGTCGCAGAAGGACCGCGCGCTGTTCGAGCGCCTCGGCATCCGCGCGAGCGACGCGGACGCGATGTCGGCCGACGCGTAAGCCGCCGCGCGTCGCGGATTCGTCCGTCCTCTAAACGAAAAAGCCGGGATCCGTCCCGGCTTTTTCGTTGCCGTCCGGCTCGCGCGCACCGGCACGGTGCCGCGCTCACGCGCCGCCGCCGACCGCCCTCGGCTCCATGAAGGTGTGCCGGAAATAATCGCGCACCGCGTGCATCGCGGGGCTCAGCTCGATATTCTTGCGCCATGCGAGGCCGACGCTCATCGGCGGCACCGGGTCGCGCAGCACGATCGTCTCGATGCGCCGCCCTTCGAGCGACCACGGCCGATACACCATGTCGGACAGCACCGCGACGCCGGTGCCGTTCGCGACCATGCTGCGCACGGCCTCGACCGACGAGGTGCGCAGGATCACGTTCGGCCGGTACGGCGTCTCGTTCCAGTAGCGCATCGCCGTCTGCCCGGCCTCGTCCACCGTCAGCATCACGAACGGTTCGCGCGCGACCTCGGCGAACGTCACGCTCTCGCGCCTGAGCAGCGGATGATGCGCGCCGACCCACAGCCGGCGCACCGAATGGATCACCGGCTCCAGCACGAGTTCGGGGTTCGACACGTTCGACGTCAGCAGCACGGCCATGTCGTAGCGGCCCGCGATCAGCCCTTCCTCGATCGATTCGCGGTTCAGCTCGTGCAGATGGATCGTCAGCCGCGGATACAGCGTGTTCAGGCGCAGCACGTGATGCGGCAGGAAGTAGCCGAGCACCGTGTAGCTCGCGGCGATCGCCAGCGTGCCCGTCAGCGTGCTTTCGAGGTTCGGGATCCGCATCGCCTCGTCGACCGACGACAGGATCGCGTACGCATGATTCAGGAAGCGCCGCCCCGTATCGGTCAGCGTGACGCCTGCCGACGTGCGCAGGAACAGCTGCGTGCCGAGGCTGTCCTCCAGCTCCTTGATCGCGCTCGTCACCGCGGACTGCGAGATCGTCAGCTGGATCGCGGCCTGCGAGATCTGGCCGAGTTCGGCGGTCGCGACGAAGTACTTGAGCTGTCTGAGGGTCAGGGCCATGGTCGACGGAAAACTGATGGAGGCGCGATAAACATCATATCAACCGTGCCGCGACGCTGAGCCGGCTTTCGTGAAAACCCTGCCGTCCCTGCTTCAGCAGCCCTGGCGGGCCGTTTTCGGCGATATCGAAAAAATCGATACCCTGGCATATAAAAATAGAACTATTTTGACTCGCCCCACGCGGCTAACCTCGCTTCAACACGGTTTCGACACGCGCACCGACGCCGGCGAACCGGAGAACCTGGAGGAACACACCGTATGAGGAAGCACAGCGTCGACCTGAATTCCGACATGGGCGAAGGCTTCGGCCCGTGGACGATCGGCGACGGCGTCGACGAGCAGATCATGCCGCTGATCAGCTCGGCGAACATCGCCACCGGCTTTCATGCCGGCGACCCGAACATCATGGCGCGCACGGTGCAGCTCGCGCGCGACGCCGGCGTCGGCATCGGCGCGCACCCGGGCTTTCGCGACCTGGTCGGCTTCGGCCGCCGCACGATCGCCGAATCGCCGCAGGCGCTCGTCAACGACATCGTGTATCAGCTCGGCGCGCTGCGCGAGTTCGCGCGGCTGAACGGCGTGAGCCTGCAGCACGTGAAGCCGCACGGCGCGCTGTACATGCACGCGGCCGCCAGCGAGACGTTCTCGCGGCTGCTGATCGAGACGCTGCAGCGCATCGATCCGGGCCTGTTGCTGTACTGCATGGAAGCGTCGGCCACCTGCCGCGTCGCCGCCGAATACGACCAGCCGGTGGTGCGCGAGTTTTATGCGGACCGCGACTACGACCGCAGCGGCTCGATCGTGTTTACGCGCCGCGTCGGCCGGCTCGACCCGCGCCAGGTCGCCGACAAGGTGCTGCGTGCGTGCATCGACGGCAAGGTACGCACGGTCGACGGCGACGACATCGACATCGATTTCGATTCGGTCTGCATCCACAGCGACACGCCGGGCGCGCTCGCGCTCGTGCGCGAAACGCGCGACGCGCTGACCCGCGAAGGCATCCGCACCGCCGGCCCGCAGCCGCTCGCCGCGCAACACTGATTCAAGGAGACAAAAAGATGGCATTGCACGACATCGTCAGCCCGCTGCCGGGCACCTTCTACCGGCGCCCGGCGCCCGATGCGGACTACTACGTCGCGCTCGATGCGACGGTGGCCGCCGGCGCCGTGGTCGGCCTCGTCGAAGTGATGAAGCAGTTCACCGAGATCGAGGCCGAGGTGCCGGGGCGCGTTGTCGAGCTGCTCGTCGAGGACGGCGAGCCGGTCGACGCGGGACAGGTGCTGATGCGGATCGAGGGGTGATGCGATGAATCCGGCAACCTCCTGCGACGCGTTCTATCGCCCGTCGCGCATCCGCACCGTGCTGGTCGCGAACCGCGGCGAAATCGCGGTGCGCGTGATTCGCGCCGCGCACGAGCTCGGGATGCGCGCAGTCGCCGTGGTCAGCGATGCGGACCGCGACAGCCTCGCCGCCCGCATGGCCGATGAAGCGATCCACATCGGCTCGTCGCATGCGGCGAAGAGCTACCTGAATCCCGCCGCGATCCTCGATGCCGCGCGGCAATGCGGCGCGGACGCGATCCATCCCGGCTACGGCTTCCTGTCCGAGAACGCCGCATTCGCCGCGCAGGTCGAAGCGGCCGGCCTGATCTTCGTCGGCCCGGACGCGCGGGTGATCGCGACGATGGGCGACAAGGCGCGCGCCCGCGACACCGCGCGGCGCGCCAACGTGCCGACCGTGCCGGGCAGCGACGGCGTCGTGCAGTCGCTCGACGCCGCGCGCGAGGTGGCGGCGCGCATCGGCTATCCGGTCATGATCAAGGCGGCCGCGGGCGGCGGCGGGCGCGGCATCCGCGTCGCGCACGACGCCGCGCAGCTCGACGCCGAGCTGCCGCTCGCGCAGCGCGAGGCGCAGGCCGCGTTCGGCGACGGCGGCGTCTATCTGGAGCGCTTCATCGCGCGCGCGCGGCACATCGAAGTGCAGGTGCTCGGCGACGGGCGCGACGTGGTCCATCTGTTCGAACGCGAATGCTCGCTGCAGCGCCGCCGCCAGAAGATCCTCGAGGAAGCGCCGTCGCCGTCGCTGACGCCGGCGCTGCGCGCCGAGCTGTGCGCATCGGCGACGCGTCTCGCGCGCGAAGTCGGCTATCGCAGTGCGGGCACGCTCGAATACCTGTTCGACGACGCGCGCGGCGAGTTCTACTTCATCGAGATGAACACGCGCATCCAGGTCGAGCATCCCGTGACCGAAGCGATCACCGGCATCGACCTCGTGCGCGAAACGCTGCGCATCGCCGACGGCGAGCCGCTGCGCTTCGCGCAGCAGGACATCGCGATGCGCGGCGCGGCGCTCGAATGCCGGATCAATGCGGAAGACCCGCTGCACGACTTCCGCCCGAATCCCGGCCGGATCGACGCGCTCGTGTGGCCGACCGGCCCCGGCGTGCGCGTCGACTCGCTGCTCTATCCGGGCTACGTCGTGCCGCCGTTCTACGACTCGCTGCTCGCGAAGCTGATCGTGCACGACGAGAGCCGTGCGGCGGCGCTGCAGCGTCTGTCGCGCGCGCTCGGCGAACTGCAGGTCGACGGCATGAAGACCACCGCGCCGCTGCACGCCGCGCTGCTCGCCGACGCCGACGTCCGCGCCGGCCGCTATCACACCAATTTCCTCGAGGCGTGGATGCCGCGATGGCGTGCGGCGCTCGACGCTGCGGCTGTCGCGGCGAGCCGGTCCGCACCCGCCTCCGGATCCGAATCAGCAAACGCAAACGCAGACGCGACGCGCGTCGGGGAGGCGCTGTGACGACCCGCTATACGTTCGGCGGCGACGAGTTCGTGTTCGTCGAGATCAGCGAAGCGATGTCGCTCGACGCCTTCTTCAAGGGCACCGCGATCACGCGCGAGCTGCAGCGCCGCGCGGTGCCCGGCATCACCGAGATCTGCCCGGCCAACGCGTCCTACCAGGTGCGCTACGACCCGGACACGCTCGCGCCCGACGCGCTGGTCGCGCTGCTGAAGTCGATCGAGGCCGACGTCGGCGAAGCGTCGCTCGAGCTCGACACGCGCATCGTCGAGGTGCCGGTGCTCTACAACGATCCGTGGACGCACGAGACGATGATGCGGTTCCGCGAGCGCCATCAGGATCCGTCGTCGACCGATCTCGAATACGCGGCGCGCATCAACGGCAAGCGCGACGTCGACGACTTCATCGCCGCGCATTCGGGCGCGCCGTGGTTCGTGTCGATGGTCGGCTTCGTCGCGGGCCTGCCGTTCATGTACCAGATGGTCGAGCGCGAACGCCAGCTCGAAGTGCCGAAATACCTGCGGCCGCGCACCGACACGCCGAAGCTGACGGTCGGCCACGGCGGCTGCTTCGGCTGTATCTACTCGGTGCGCGGCGCGGGCGGCTACCAGATGTTCGGCGTGACGCCGGCGCCGATCTTCGATCCCGAACAGCGGCTCGACTATCTGCGCGACTTCATGGTGTTCTTCCGCCCCGGCGACATCGTGAAGTTCCAGCCGATCGATCGCGCCGCGTACGACGCGGCCGTCGCGGCCGTCGAAGCCGGCACGTTCTCGCTGCGCGTGCGCCCCGTGAAATTCTCGCTCGACGCGTTCCGGCGCGATCCCGATGCGTACAACCGTTCTCTCGTCGAGGTGCTGCATGCAAGCTGACGCGCACAAGCTGATCGAGGTCGTGAAGCCCGGCCTCGCGACCTCGGTCCAGGACCTGGGCCGGCAAGGCTACTACCACGTCGGCATTCCGCCGTCGGGCTCGCTCGACCTGTACGCGTCGCGTGCGGCGAACCTGCTGGTCGGCAATCCCGAGCAGGCAGCCGTGCTCGAATGCACGCTGCTCGGTCCCGAGCTGCTGTTCCACACCGACGCGCTGATCGCCGTGACCGGCGCGGAGATGACGCCGAAGATCGACGGCGTCGGCCAGCGCTGCAACGTCGCGCTGCGCATCCGCGCGGGCAGCGTGCTGTCGTTCAGCTACGTGAAGGGCGGCGCGCGCGCGTATCTCGCGGTCGCGGGCGGCATCGACGTGCCGGTCGTGCTCGGCAGCCGCTCGACGTATGCACTCGGCGCGATCGGCGGCCATGCGGGCCGGCGTCTGCAGAAAGGCGACCGGCTGCCGGTCGGCGCGGCACGCGGGTCGGCCCGCGAAGGCCTCGAGCTGCCGCCGGCCGTGTGCCGGCCGCTCGACAGCCAGGTCGAGCTGCGCGTGCTGACCGGCCTCTACCACTACCGTCTGAGCGACGAATCGGCGCACACGTTCTTCGACGACGAATGGACGGTCGCGCCCGAGGCGGACCGCATCGGCTATCGCTACAAGAACGGTCGCGCGCTGCAGTTCAGGCCGCGCGAGCAGCCGTTCGGCGCGGGCGCCGATCCGTCGAACATCGTCGACGCGTGCTACCCGATCGGCTCGATCCAGGTGCCGGCCGGGCTCGAGCCGATCATCCTGCATCGCGACGCGGTGTCGGGCGGCGGCTACGCGACGATCGGCACGGTGATCAGCGCCGACCTGGACCTGATCGGCCAGATGCAGCCCAACCATCGCGCGCGCTTCGTGCGCGTGACGATGGCCGATGCGCTCGCCGCGCGTCGCGAGTACCAGCGACGCCTCGCGCTGCTGCACGCCGTGCTGCAGGACTGAGCGCAGGACGCCCGGCCGCCGCGCCGGGCGCTTGCCGCCGCAGCACCGCTGCCCCAGCGGTCGTTTTCCGCCTTTCGTATTTCGTTTCCCGCCCGCGCAGCCGCGCGCCGCGCGGCGGGGACGCTCGCGCGTTGTTTCTGCCGGACCGGTTGCCCGCCCGACGTCGGGGCAACCCTGCGGAGCGCATGCGCCGCAGCCGCGACGTCGTTCGCCGTTTCGCTCACCAAGGAGCACGCTCATGGCCAACCTGGCTCAGGCCCGCACCGACGAGGATCTCGACCTGTCGACGCTCGCCATTCCCGATCACGCGCGCATGCCGCCCTTCTCGCTGACGATGGCGTGGTGGGCCGTGTGCAGCGCGGTGTTCTACATCGTCGTCGGCGCCACGCTCGCACTCGCCTACGGCGCGCGCAACGCGCTGATCGGGATGGCGCTGTCGGTGGTGTCGTACGGCGCCGTCAACGCGATCATCAGCCGCTACGCGATCCGCACGGGGCTGTCGGTCGCGCTGTTCTCGCGCGTGCTGTTCGGCAGCGCGGGCGCCGCGCTCGCGACGCTGATCTTCTTCGCGACAGCGATCTACTACGCGGTGTTCGAAGGCTCGGTGATCGCGATCGCCGCGCATCACCTGTTTCCGGCGCTCGACTACAAATGGGCCGCGCTGCTCGTCGTCGGCTACAGCGTGCCGCTCGTGTTCGGCAGCGTGCAGCACTGGCTCGACAAGTTCAACGGCGTGCTGCTGCCGTTCTACCTGCTCGGGCTGCTCGCGGCGGTCGGGCTCGCGACGGCCGAATACGGCTATCACGCCGCGTGGCTCGACGTCGGCCCGGCCGGCGGCGCGCCGGCTGGCGGCTGGTGGCACTGCTTCGTCTACTACATGGGCGTGTGGGTGCTGATGATGTTCACGTTCGACTATGCGCGCTTCGGCCGCAGGCAGGACGCGCGCTATCACGGCCGCTTCAACTTCGGGATGCCGTTCTACCTCGTCACGTTCCTGCTGAACGGCGCGGCCGGCATCTATCTGGTCGGCACGATTCCCGGGCTCGGTACGCTGTCCGAAGTCTCGGTCGTGCTCGCGCTGCTGAAGCTGATGGGGCTGTGGGGCCTGCTGTTCGTATGGGTCACGCAGTCGCGCATCAACACCGCGAACTACTACCTCGCGACGGTCAACATGCAGGCGTTCTTCCAGAAAGTGGCCGGCCTGCGCGCGCCGAAGTTCGTGTGGGCGCTGGTGGTCGGCGCGGTGGTCTATGCGCTGATGATGGCCGACATCTTCTCGCGGATCCTGCAGGCGCTCGCGTACCAGGGCATCTTCGTCGTCGCGTGGGTCGGCGTCGCGCTCGCGCATATCCTGTCCGCGCGCTACGGCGAACTCGTCGGCGACGACGTCGAATGCCGCGACGCGCATGTGCCGACCTTCAACCCGGGCGGGCTCGCCGCGTGGTTCGCGGGTGCGTTCGCCGGGCTCGCGCTGAACCAGGCGAGCGGGTTTGCCGCGTCGCTGTCGGCGCCGGCGACCTTCGCCGTGTCGTGGCTCGTCTATCGCGCGCTGCTCGGCAGCGCGAAGCGCACCTGGTTCGTGCGGAACACGTGACGGTGCGGGAACGACCGCGTCACACGTGCTGCGCGGCGCCGTCGAGCGTCGCGCGCACCTTCGCGACGAGCGTTTCGTCGACCGGCGCCAGCACTTCGCCGCGCGGGCGCACGCCCGAACCGAAATGCACCGCGCGCACGCCGGTGGCCCGCACGAAATCGCCAACCGCGTCGAGCGTGAGGCCGGAGCCGGCCAGCACCGTGCAGGTCGTGCCGGCGGCCTGCCGCACCATGCGCGTGATCGTCGCCACCGCATCGAGCACCGACGGACGGCCGCCCGAGGTCAGCACCGAGGTGACGGCCGGCACGCGCAGCAGCGCATCGAATGCGGCGTTGAGATCGCGCGACACGTCGAACGCGCGATGAAAGGTGAGCGCGCGGCCGTCCGCGGCCGCGGCGATGCGCGCGAGCGCGTCGAGGTCGATGTCGCCGCGCGCGTCGAGCGCGCCGAACACGACGCCGTTCGCGCCGGCCGCGACGGCCGCGCGCACGTCGCGCTCGATCACGCGCAGATCGTCGGCGTCGTAGACGAACGAGCGGCTGTGCGGCCGCACGATCACGTTGACCGGAATCGGCACGGCCGCCACGACGGCCTCGACCAGACCGACGCTCGGCGTCAGCCCGCCTTCGCCGATCGCGGTCACGAGTTCGAGACGGTCGGCGCCCGCGCGGGCGGCGGCCTTCGCATCGCCGACGGTCGTGGCGATCACTTCGAGCAGAACGGAAGAAGCGGCGGTTCGGTTCATGGGCAGGGCGCGAATCGTCGGAGGGATTCGCGCATCCTAGCCGAGCGGCGCGAACGGCGCCAGCGTGCGGGCGCGGGTGCGGCGCACGCCGACGTCGCGCAGGCGTGCGGCGCCGGGCGCATCCGGGCGCGGCCTCCGGCACGCCGCGCGCTCACCCGTCAGCCGATCGCTGCCGCAAGCCGGCCCTAATTCGCGTCGGCGGCGTCCTCGGCCCAGTCGATATCGCCGCACAGCACGCGCTGCGCATCGCCGACCCGCACCGCGACCGACAGCGTCACGCACGGCTGCACCTCGTTGATCGACAGGTACGGGCGCGTCACCTGCACGCGCCCGGGTTCGGCGATCGCGGTGCGGAAATACGGCCGCCGCAGCCAGTTCGCGCCCTGCGCGTCCGACAGCGGCGAGAAACGCGCCTCGCGCAGCGCGCGATCGGCGCGCAGCACGACGTTGCGGCCGGCCTGCCGGCCCTGCGCGTCGAGCAGGAAGCAGCGCGCCGCGTCGTCGAGCGCGAGGAAGTTCCAGCACACCTCGTCGAGCGGCTCGCCTGCCGCGAGGCGTTCGGCCGCGCGCTCGAATGCACGCAGGTAGGGCACGAGACGCTGCGCATCGCGCCGCTCGCGCGCGTCGGCCTGCTGGCGATAACGCTCGGTCAGCTCGACGATGCAGCCCGTCGCGGCCGCGCTGTCGGGCAGCCCCGGCGCCGGGCGGCCGAAGTAGTAGCCCTGCACGAAATCGGCTTCGCACGACAGCGCGATCTGCGCCTCGTGCTCGGTCTCGATCCCTTCGACGAGCACCAGCTTGCCGGCCTCGTGCAGCAGCGTGACGAGCCCGTGCAGGATCGCGCTCGGCCCGGTGCGGTGCGCAGCGTGCGACAGCATGATGCGGTCGAGCTTCACGATGTCGGGGTCGAGCTGCCAGATCCGCTCGATATTCGAGTGGCCCGCGCCGAAATCGTCGAGCGCGATCAGGAAGCCCTGCGCACGGAACGCGCGCACCGCGTCGGCGAGCCGCTCGATGTCGTCCGCGCGCTGTTCGAGCACCTCGAGCACGATGCGGCGCGGCGGCACGCCGAGCCGCTTCAGGTTCGCGAGCAGCGCGGCGGCCTGGAACGGATCGGTCAGCACGCCCGGATGCACGTTCAGGAACAGCCACTCGCGCTCCGCGCCGAGCAGCGCGAAATTCTCGAGATGCAGCGCCTGCGCGAGCCGGTCGAGCTGCAGCAGCTCGCCGTGACGCGCGGCGTCGCCGAATACGTCGAGCGGCGACACGGGCCGGTCGAGCGTGTCGTGCGCGCGCAGCAGCGCCTCGTAGCCGACCGCGCGCTGATGCGACAGGCTGAATATCGGCTGGAACACGGTCGTGAGCGTCAGGTCGCGATGCCGCGTCGCGAGGCGCTCGAAGCCGGAGCTCACCTCGCGCTCGAACCGGTATGGCGACGCAGCGGCCGGACGCTCCTGTTGCACGATCGTCATACCTTCCTCCTCGGAGCGGTTTGCATGGGGAACGCGGCGGCTGACGAACCGGACGGCGCGCGGCATGGAAATATCATGGATCAACCCTCGGTTTTCCGGTCGGGACCGGACGGCAGCCATGCATCAAGCAAGCTCCGTGCAAGCCGCGACGACGCCCGCCGCGCGGTTGCGCACGGCTGCCGCACCAGCGTGGCGCAGCCGCGATGCACCGTTTTGAGGCATCCGCACCGGCGCACTCGAGCGCAGCGGTCACGCCGGCACGCTAAACTCCGTACGGTCGTTTCATTTCCCGCATGCGCCGTATCGATGGAAATCGTCTTCACAGTCCTGATCCTGCTGCTCACCGTCGCGCTGTCCGGCGCGCTGACGCGCACCTTGCCGCTGCGGCTGCCGTTGCCGCTGATGCAGATCGCGTTCGGCGCGATCCTCGCGTGGCCGAAGTTCAACCTGCACGTCACGTTCGATCCCGAAATCTTCATGCTGCTGTTCATTCCGCCGCTGCTGTTCGCTGACGGCTGGCGGATTCCGAAACGCGAGCTGTACCTGCAGCGCCGCGCGATCCTGATGCTCGCGTTCGGGCTCGTGTTCATGACGGTACTCGCAGTCGGGTACTTCGCGCATTGGCTGATTCCCGAGTTGCCGCTCGCCATCGCGTTCGCGCTCGCGGCCGTGCTGTCGCCGACCGACGCGGTCGCGCTGTCCGGCATCGCCGGCAAGGGACGGATCCCGCCGCAGCTGATGCACATCCTCGAAGGCGAGGCGCTGATGAACGACGCGTCCGGCCTCGTCGCGCTGAAGTTCGCGGTCGCCGCCGCGCTGACCGGCATGTTCTCGCTGCGCGACGCATCGCTCACCTTCGTGATCGTCGCCGCCGGCGGGCTCGCGACGGGCGCGGCCGTGTCGTGGATATTCAGCGCGGTGTCGACCCGCTTCCTGAACGCCGAGCAGGAAGGCGATCCGGCCCCCGGCATCGTGATGACGCTGCTGGTGCCGTTCGCGGCCTACCTGATCGCCGAGCACCTCGGACTGTCGGGCGTGCTCGGGGCCGTCGCGGCGGGGATGATGATGAATTACACGAGCTTCTCGCGCAAAAGCACGGTCGCGTCGCGCGTGCGCGCGGAAAGCACCTGGGCGATGATCGAGTTCGTGTTCAACGGCATGGTGTTCATCATGCTCGGGCTGCAGCTGCCGCACATCATCGGCCGCGCACTCGTCGATGCGCACCACACCAGCGACGCGCTGCTCGGCCGGATGCTGTTCAACGTCGTCGCGATGACGCTCGCGCTGTACGCGATCCGCTTCCTGTGGGTGTGGCTGCTGCGCTGGTTCGCGAGCCGGCGCGCGGCGCGCCAGGGTCTCGCGGGCACGATGGCCGGCGTGCGCACGATCGCGGTGATGACGGTCGGCGGCGTGCGCGGCGCGGTTACGCTCGCCGGCGTGCTGTCGATCCCGGTCGCGCTGCGCGACGGCGTGCCGCTGCCCGGCCGCGACACCGCGATCTTCATCGCGTCGGCGGTGATCCTCGTGTCGCTGGTGGTCGCGGTGATCGGCCTGCCGCTGCTGCTGCGCGGCGTGCGTTCGACGCGCAACCCGCTCGCCGACGAGGAGCGCATCGCGCGCGCGGCTGCCGCGCAGGCGGCGATTCGCGCGATCGATTCGTCGCACGACGCGATCGCGACCGACCTCGACGAATCGGGCGCCGCACGCTGCGCGGACATCTCCGCGCGCGTGATGGACCAGTATCGCCGCCGGCTCACCGCGCTCGCCGACGATGGCCCGACGCCGCGCGCGGAAGCGAAACAGTCCGAGACGATGGAACTGCAGATGCGGATCGCGGCGGTGCGCGCGGAGCGCTCGGCGCTGTACCGGCTGCGCAGCGAGAGCAAGATTTCGGACGAGACGCTGACGAAGCTGCTGCGCGAGATCGACCTGTCGGAAACCGCGCTGTCGACCCGCAAGAAGGGTATCGTCTGACGGCGCGGTGAACGCCGCGGGCGCGCAAAGCCGTGCGGCCTGCGCCGGCCCGTAAAGAAACGGCGACGCCCGCGCGTCGCCGTTTTCACGTCCGGGCGGTGTCGAGCCTACTTCGCGACGACGACCGGAATCCCCTTCAGCATGCCCGCGCCCTTCATCTCGTCGAGCGCATGCTGGACGGCCGCGCTTGTCGCCGCGTCGATGCCGAGCTGCAACGCCAGCTCGCGCTCCGTGCGCTTCACGCCGGCCAGGTTGCGCAGCTTCACGTGACCGAAGCCGCGCACGCGCGCATGCAGTTCGGCAAGCTGCACGACAAGCGCCGCGTTGCCGGCCGTCGTCACGGCGAACGCGCGCGTCAGCGTCGTCTCGTAGTCGTCGGCGAGTGCGCGCTCCATCCTGCGCTCGACGGTGCGGCCGAACGGATCGAGCCACGTGCCGCGCAGGCCGCGCACGCGCGCCATCACGCCGAACACCGGCCACATCCACTGGCCGAACACGCGCTTGCGCGGCGCGCTGCCGTCGCGGCCGGCCTTCGCGACCGTCGGCGGCGCGAGGTTGAACTTCACGCGGTAATCCTGCCCCGGCACGCCTTCGAACTGCGCTTCGAGCGCGGTGCGGAACGCGCCGTCCGCATACAGACGCGCGACTTCGTATTCGTCCTTCACCGCGAGCAGGCGATAAAAGGTCGTCGCGACCGCGCGCGTCAGCGTATCGTCGCCCTTCGCGCGCGCGGCGCCCACGAGTGCGCGGTAGCGCTCGACGTAGCGCGCGCCGCCGTATGCGTGAAGGCGCGTCTCGCGATCGGCGACCAGTTCGTCGAGCGTCTGCGGCGCGGCGTGCGCGGCCGCCGTGTGGCGCGCGTTCCACAACGCATCGAGGCCCGCCGCATCGCCGGCTGCCATCCGGCCGACCGAGAACGCGAGCTTGTTCATCGGCACCGCGACGTTGTTCAGCTCGATCGCGCGCATCATCGCGGCGAGCGACACCGGCACGAGGCCGAGCTGCCACGCGTAGCCGAGCATCAGGATGTTCGCGCCGATCGTGTCGCCGAGGAACTTCGCGGCGAGCGCCTGCGCGTCGCAGCTCGACAGGAAGCCGTCGCCGGCCGCGTGGCGCATCTTCTCGAGCAGCGCGTCCGCATGCAGGTTCGCGTCGGGGTTCTGCACGAACGATGCATTCGGAATCCGGTGCGTGTTGACGACGATTCGCGAGCGCTCGTGACGCACCGTCTGCAGCGCTTCGGCGCTGGCGCCGACCACCATGTCGCAAGCGAGCAGCACGTCGGCCTGCTGCGTGTCGATGCGCACCTGGTTCAGCCAGTGGTCGTTCGACGCGATCCGCACGAACGACAGCACCGAGCCGCCCTTCTGCGCGAAGCCCATGAAGTCGAGCACCGACGCGCTCTTGCCTTCGAGATGCGCGGCCATGCTGATCAGCGCGCCGACCGTCACGACGCCGGTGCCGCCGACGCCCGTCACCAGCATGTCGTACGGCGCCGCGTCGAGATGGGTCGCGGGCACCGGCAGCGCGTCGACGCGCACGGCCAGCGCCGCCTCGTCGAACGCCGCGCCGGCGGCCTTCTTCAGCGCCGCGCCTTCGACCGTCACGAAGCTCGGGCAGAAGCCGTTCACGCACGAATAGTCCTTGTTGCACGACGATTGATCGATCCGGCGCTTGCGGCCGAGCAGCGTTTCCAGCGGCTCGACCGACAGGCAGTTCGACTGCACGCCGCAGTCGCCGCAGCCTTCGCACACCGCGTCGTTGATGAACAGGCGCTTGTCCGGGTCGGGGAATTCGCCCTTCTTGCGGCGGCGGCGCTTCTCGGCCGCGCAGGTCTGGTCGTAGATCAGCACGGTGACGCCCGGCGTCTCGCGCAGCTCGCGCTGCACCGCGTCGAGTTCGCTGCGGTGATGGAACGTCGTGCCGGCCGGGAACAGCCCGTGATGGCCATCGTACTTCTGCGGCTCGTCGGACACGACGACGAAGCGCGACACGCCTTCGGCCTCGACCTGCCGCGCGATCTGCGGCACCGAGATGCTGCCGTCGACGGGCTGTCCGCCCGTCATCGCGACCGCGTCGTTGTACAGGATCTTGTAGGTGATGTTCGCCTTCGCGGCGACCGCCTGGCGGATCGCGAGGATGCCCGAGTGGAAGTAGGTGCCGTCGCCGAGGTTCTGGAACACGTGCTTCGTGTTGGTGAACATCGCGTGCGCGGCCCAGTCGACGCCCTCGCCGCCCATCTGGATCAGCCCGGTCGTGTCGCGCTCCATCCACGACGCCATGAAGTGGCAGCCGATGCCGGCCTGCGCGATCGAGCCTTCCGGCACTTTCGTCGACGTGTTGTGCGGGCAGCCCGAGCAGAAATACGGCGTGCGCTTCACCGCATCGGCCTCGTTCGACAGGATCTGCGGCGCGACCAGGTCGACGACGCGCTCGCGGCGGTCGAGCGCCGGCTTGTGGCGCGCGAGCCATTCGGCGAACACGGGCAGGATCCGCGACGGACGCAGTTCGCCCAGCTCGGACAGCAGGCACGCGCCCGCCGCATCGTGCTTGCCGAGCACGCGCGGACGCGCGGCGTCCGAGCGGTTGTACAAGTAGTCCTTGATCTGCTGCTCGATCACCGGGCCCTTTTCCTCGATCACGAGCACTTCGGCGAGGCCGTCGACGAAGGTTTCGATGCGCGTCATCTCGAGCGGATACGACAGGCCGACCTTGTAGATCCGCACGCCGGCCGCGTCGAGATCGGCGACCGTCAGGTCGAGGCGGCGCAGCGCCTCCATCAGGTCGAGGTGCGCCTTGCCGCAGGTGACGATGCCGACGTTCGCGTGCGCGGACGGCGCGATCCATTTGTCGATGCTGTTGGTGCGCGCGAAGTGGCGCACCGCGTCGAGCTTCGCGGCGAGGCGCGCCTCGATCGTCAGGCTCGGCAGGTCGGGCCAGCGGTTGTGCAGGCCGCCTGCGGGCGGCGTGAAGCCTTGCGGCGCGGGCCAGTGCGTCTGCAGCGCGTCGAGATCGACGGTCGAGCCGGACTCGACGGTCTCCGAGATCGCCTTGAAGCCGACCCACGCGCCCGAATAGCGCGACAGCGCCCAGCCGTACAGCCCGAATTCGAGCATGTCGGCGATGTTCGACGGGTTCACGACCGGCATGTGCCACGCGATCATCGCGAAATCGCTCTGGTGCGGCATCGACGACGACACGCAGCCGTGATCGTCGCCCGCGACCACGAGCACGCCGCCGTGCGGCGACGAGCCGTACGCGTTGCCGTGCTTCAGCGCGTCGCCCGCGCGGTCGACGCCCGGGCCCTTGCCGTACCACATCGCGTACACGCCATCGACGGTGCGTTCGGGATCGGCCTCGACGCGCTGCGTGCCGAGTACCGCGGTGCCGCCGAGTTCCTCGTTGATCGCGGGCAGGAAGCGCACGCCGCTCGCGTCGAGCAGTTTCTTCGCCTTCCACAGCTGCTGGTCGACCATGCCGAGCGGCGAGCCGCGATAGCCGCTGACGAAGCCGGCCGTGTTCAGGCCCTGCGCGGTATCGGCCGCGCGCTGCATCAGCAGCAGCCGCACCAGCGCCTGCGTGCCGGTCAGGAAGATCCGGCCGCGCGTCGCGCTCAGGTTGTCGGTCAGACGGTAGTCGGAAAGGGCGGGCGTGCCGTCGATCGGCAGGCGGGCTGTCATGGGGACGTCTCCTGATTTGTGCTGTTCTGGCTGCGCGGCGCGGCGTCGGGCGACGTCGGGCCGGCGGCAGCGCGATGGCTCTATTTTTTCGCGCGCAGCCGAGAATGTTTTTTCTCATCTTGCGCGGACCGCGCGGTGGCGAGAAAAACTGCGCAGCTTTTGGCGCGGATTTGAGAGAGTTTTCGCGCAGCGCCGGATCGGTCGGCGGTACGTGCCGGAACGGGGTGGCGGCATTGCCGGTCGCGACGGCGGCGGCCGGCGGGGATGGCGGCCGCGGGTTGGAAGCAGCCGGCTGTGGGCCGTGCGGCCAGGGTTTCGGGCGATTCGCGGCGGCATCCTCACCGTTGCCGCGCACAGCGTTTCGAGTGTCGCGGAAGGCCGGATGTCCACATTGCAGCTCGGCGGGCACCCTCACCGTTCGGTTGCACAGCGTTTCGGGTGGTTTTCACTCGGCGGCCGGATGATGCTCACCGATGAAATGCACAGAGATGCGAGTGATTGCCGGAAGAGGATATCCACATCGGCATTGGCCGAATCATGCGATTGCGCATGCTCTCACCTTGCAAATGCACAGGCGTTCGAGTGGTCGGTCGAGCCGGATATCCACATCGGAAACCGGCTTCGTTCATTGAACGCGGGTTGCGTTTGATGGACAATGCGCGGCGCGGCGGGCGATGAAAATCCGCCCCTTGCTCGGCCTGCTCTCCGATGCTCACCGTCGAAATGCACAGCGCGTCGAGTGGCTTCGGAGGCGGGATATCCACATGCGCGCGCATTCGTCGGGCGATCGGGAGGCCGCGCTCGTCGCGGAAAATGCCTGCCGCGCCGAATCGCTGCAACCGCGGGGCAGCCCCGCTGCATCGACGTTGCGCGCGATTGCGCAGCGACGCTCACCATCGAAATGCACAGGGTTTCGAGTGGGCGCGGAGGCCGGATATCCACATCGGCGCCGCTGCCGCCGTTCGCTCGCGCGCCGGCGCGATGCGATTCATGTCAGGGAATCATTCGCTCAGGATGTCCATCGAGCGAAGCGCGCTGTTTTCGTCGAAATCGCCTTCCCGATATATTCCGCCCGCGAGCCGCTCGCTGAATCCGGGCTTCGCTTTGACGAACCCGCAGTCACCTCCCGTCGCCAGCGCTTTTCCGTCCGGCAGCGGCGCAAGCGCGAAGCCGCTTCCCACCGCCTTGTTCATAGAACCGGTGGCGCACTGCGTACCGTTTTCCGCGTGGTTGAGATCAGCCGAATCGAGATCGAGGTTCTCGTGGGTCAGTGGCTATCGCGACGCGCTGCTCGGCATGATCGACCGGCAGTCGCGGAAAGCGAAAATCGAGGCCGCAGGCCGCCCCGTATGGCCCGCGCGCGATCATGCGCACGCGCTCACCGTTGCAAGACACAGGATGTCGAGTCGTTGCGACGGGCAGATATCCACAACGCATGTCGGTCAGGTTGATTCGAGTCGCAGTTCGAAGCGGCTGGCGGAAGCACCAGCGCCTTGACGGCGCGAAACCCTTGCCCGGACGGCCTCTGCCGGCAGATGCGCACACCCTCACCATCGAAATGCACAGCGCGTCGAGTCGTTTCGAGCGGAGATATCCACATCGATGCTCGCCCGATCGCTCGGCGGCGGGCACGCGTCCGCGTCACGTCCAATACCGCGAGCATCCACGTCGAAATCCTCGTCCGGTGCGGCCGAACGCACATCCTCACCATCGGGACGCACAGCGATTCGAGTCTTTGCGTGAGCCGGATATCCACATCGCCCCATGCTTCGTCCACCCGATCGCTCGCGCTCACCGTCGAGATGCACAGCAATGCGAGTCTGCCCGGGTCTCGGTTATCCACATCGAAACGCCGGCCCTGGTTCGATCGGCCACTCACCGTCGCGCGCGAAATGCGCGGCGAAGCGATCCTATCCGCGCCGCGGAAAAGCGCCCCGGGCACGGCCGTCACGCAGCGGACGGCTCCCTCTCACCGATGAAATGCACAGCGATGCGAGTCCATTCGCGGCCCGGATATCCACATCGCGACGCCAGCTTCGTCATACCGGACGCGCTTCGCACCCGTTCGAATACCGGATATCCACACGCCGCTGACACTCCGCCGGACCGCATTCCCGCGCATCGAATCGTGCGGGGGACCGGATACTACATCGAAACGAGCGTTTCATCCCGTTGAATGTTCGACGCTCACCGTTGAAAGTCACAGTTTTTTGCGTCGATTCGATCCACGGTTCCCGCATCCCGGCCGCCGCATCGGCATCGGGAACCTGACGTGCATGCGGCGCTGTCCGACGCGCCCGCTCTGCACAATCTGTTCACGGACCGCCCTGTCATCCGGAAAGTCGTGTGGATTTTCATTGCTAGTGCTTTTATAACTAGTTATAAAAATCCGCCCTCATCCATACGCCTCCCGGACGATGTTGCCCAAAGAAATCAAAGTCCCGCTCCCTCCGCGCCGCCCGCCCCTGTCCGAACCGCCTTCGGTCGGGTACGCTTGAGCCTCCAGCGATACCGACACCCCGACGCGGAGGCGCGATGAAGCTCTACTACTGGCCGAAAACCCGGGCGTTCCGGGCGCTGTGGATGCTCGAGGAGATCGGCGCCGTCTACGAGCTCGTACCGATCGACCTGCGCTCGCACGAACAGGGCAGCGACGCGTTCATCCAGGTCAATCCGATGGCGAAGCTGCCCGCGCTCGACGACAGCGGCGGCGGCGGCGCACCGTTCGCCGAATCGGGCGCCGTGCTGCTCTATCTCGCCGACCGTTGTCCAGCCGCCGGCCTCGGCGTCGCGCCGGACGATCCGCTGCGCGGCCGCTTCCTGCAGTGGATGTTCTTCACGCCGACCTGCCTCGAACCGGCGATGGCCGAGAAATTCACCGGCGCGTCGGGCAACCCGGTCGCATTCGGCTGGGGCAACATCGCGCGCGTGCAGCGCGCGCTCGCGCAGACGCTCGCCCATAGCCCGTGGCTCGTCGGCGACCACTTCACCGCGGCCGACCTGCTGCTCGCCAGCACGCTGAAGATTGCGTTCGATGCCCGTCTGCTGCCGCACGAAGGTGTGCTCGGCGACTACGTCGCACGCGCCGAGGATCGCGACGGCTATCGGCGCGCAGCCGCGATCGAACAGCGCGAAGCGGCGCGCCTGCTGCATGCGTGACGCGCGCGGCCGGCGCGCCTGCACCGCGACGGCCGGGCAGATCGCGACGCGCTCGACGTAACGCCATCCGCGCTGCGCATCGTCGCGGCGCGGCGGCGCATGGCGTGTCCCGCCCCGCCATCGGCAAAACGACGCTAGGCGCGCGGCGAAGCCTGCACCGCGCCGCCGGACACCACCGTCGCGCCCGGCAGCCCGCCGTCGCCGTCCGTGTCCGTGTCGGCCTCGACCGCGACGACCTCGTGAAAGTGCGTGTAGTCGATATGCGTGATGCCGCCCTCGTCGCGCATCAGATCGACATAGCGGTGACGCCAGCGGATCTGCGCGTGCGTCCACTCGTGACGCGCCTGCATCACCTGCGCGGTGGTCTCGTCCGAACCCTCGATCCGAAGCAGCAGCGACGCATCGCGCGCCGCGAGCGACTCGGGCGTCTCGCCGAACAGCGGGCTCGACTCGTCGATCACGTGCATCAGGTTCCAGCCGAGCAGGAAAATCGGATGCTCGCTGCGCACGAGCGGCAGGTCGTGGATCTTGCGCAGCGTGTAGCCCTCGTGCGTGGCTTCGATGCGCATCAGCCGCAGTTTCGCGCGCGCCTCCGCGATCACGTTCTGGCGCGCGTTCGCGGCCCGCACCATCAGCGTCATGCGGCCGTTCAGCGGCCGGACGATCGCGTACCGCGCGAACAGGATCTTCGCCTGCGGACGGGAAAACCGCGCGAACACGAGGCCCGTGGCCAGCGCGATGCCCGACATCCCGATGAAGATCTCGAACGTCGCGACCAGGTGCGCATAGACGGTCTGCGGGTGCATGTCGCCGTAGCCGACGGTCGCGAGCGTCTCGACGCTGAAAAAGAACGCGCCGCCGAAGCCGGCCGGCGACTGGTTCGCAATCGGCGCATGGCCGAGCAGGTAGAGCGTCGCGAAGCCGCCGTTGAGCAGCAGGAACAGCAGCGCGAGCGACAGGAAGAACACCGGCCAGCTCACCGTCAGCGCGCGGTGATAGAGGTCGCGCCAGCCGAGCGGCGGCATCCCGTACGCGACCACCGGGCGCGTGCCCGACCAGATCTTGCGGCCACGGCCGCGGGAGGCTGAGGAGGACGAATCGACGTTCATCGCGCGGCGCCTGAAGCAGGGAGGCGATGAGCGTAGCACGCGCGACGGCGCCCGGGAATGCGCGCCGACGCGAAGCAGGTACGAGGCGCCGCATGCCGGGCCGGCGAAAAAAACCGGCCGCGTGGGCGGCCGGCTTCGTTCGTATCGTGCGGCGCGATGCGCGGCCGTTACTTCCGGTCGACGATCACGCGATCGAACGTGCCGCCGTCGGCGAAGTGCGTCTTCTGCGCGTTCGCCCAGCTGCCGAAGACCTGCTCGACGCTGAACGTCTTCAGCGGCTTGAATTCGGCCGCATGCTTCTTCAGCACGTTCGCGTCGCGCGGCCGCAGATGATGCTGCGCGATGATCTCCTGCGCTTCCGGCGTGTACAGGTAGTCGAGATACGCCTGCGCGACCTTGCGCGTGCCCTTCTTGTCGACGACCTTGTCGACGACGGCGACGGGCGGCTCCGCGAGGATGCTCGCCGACGGATACACCGCGTCGAACGCCGCGCCCGACGCGCCGCTGTCCATCAGCGCGACCTCGTTCTCGAACGTGACGAGCACGTCGCCGATCCCGCGCTGCGTGAACGTCGTCGTCGCGCCCCGGCCGCCCGAGTCGAGCACCGGCACGTTGCGGAAGATCGCCTTCTCGAAATCGAGCGCCTGCTGGTCGGTCGCGCCCTTCAGCTTCTGATAGCCCCACGCGGCCAGGTACGCGTAGCGGCCGTTGCCCGACGTCTTCGGATTCGCGATGATCACCTGCACGCCCGGCTTCGCGAGATCGCTCCAGTCCTTGATCGCCTTCGGGTTGCCCTTGCGCACCAGGAACACCATCGTCGTCGAGTACGGCGAGCTGCTGTCCGGGAAGCGGGCGCGCCAGTCCTTCGGCAGCAGCTGGCCGCGCTCGGCGAGCAGGTCGATGTCGTTCGGCTGGTTCATCGTCACGACGTCGGCCTGCAGCCCCTGCAGCACCGACAGCGCCTGCGCGCTCGACGCGCCGTGCGACTGCTTGATCGTGACCGTCTCGCCGGTCTTCTGCTTGTACGCGGCGGCGAAGCTCGCGTTGATGTCCTTGTACAGCTCGCGCGTCACGTCGTACGACACGTTCAGGATCGACGTGTCCGCGTGCGCGGCCGTCGCCGCCATGACCAGCGCCGCCGCGCCCGTGTGCAGCCAGCGGCCGATCCCCTTGATGCTTGCCATCGTGATATGCCCCGCTTCCAGTGTGGTGAATGTGCGTGGCGGCGCGCGCACGCACCGTCATCGAATCGTAAGCGGGCATTCTAGCGGCCGGGCGCGACGCTCCTTCCAATCTGTCGTGGAATGCAAATTACCAATTCTGCTAAACCGCGCCGGCTCTCGCGCGCATCCGCGATCCGGTGTTAAGATCGCCGCTCAGCCCACTTACGGTTCCTCCATGTCCGCTGCCCTGTGCTCGCTTCCGATCCTCGCCGCCGTCGCGGCAGGTACGCGCGCGGCCGGGCTGAAACTGAAAAAACGACTCCTCGACTGACGGGGATGTCGCGTCCCGTCAGGCGAATGCCGGACGGGATGCCCGCAGGTCGTTTCTTTCTCCTCGCTTGCACGCCTCGATCCGGCTCTGCGCCGGCGGAACGGTTCCCACCATGCCGTTTCCACCATGAGGCTTTGCATGCAAACACGTTTCGAAGGTATCTGGCTGCCGATCATCACGCCGTTCCACCACGGCGAAGTCGACCACGCCGCGCTCGCACGACTCGCGCGCCACTACGCGGCCGCAGGCGTCGCCGGGTTCGTCGCGGGCGCGACGACCGGCGAAGGCGTGCTGCTCGACGCACGCGAGCAGGATGCCGTGTTCGCGACGCTGCGCGACGCGGTGCCGGACCTGCCGATCGTCGTCGGGCTCACCGCGAGCGCCACGCATTTCGCGGCCGCCCGCGCGCGCGAACTCGCCGCACTGCGCCCCGACGGGCTGCTCGTCACGCCGCCCGTCTACGTGCGGCCGACCCAGGACGGGATTCGCCGCCACGTCGAGACGATCGTCGGCGCGGCCGACCTGCCGGTGCTCGTCTACAACATCCCGTACCGCACCGGCGTGAACGTCGAACTCGACACGCTGCAGGCGCTCGCGCGCGACGCGCGCGTCGCCGGCATCAAGGAATGCGGCGGCACGCTCGAACGGATGAGCCGGCTCGTGCACGACACGCCGCTCGCGGTCTTCTCCGGCGACGACAACCAGAACTTCGCGGCACTGTGCGCGGGCGCGCACGGCACGATTGCCAGCAGCGCGCACGTGCTGCCCGAATGGCATGTGCGGATCCATGCGCTGCTGCGCGACGGACGCCTCGCCGACGCGCGGCGCCTGTCGGTCGCGCTGCAGCCGCTCGTCGCGGCGCTGTTCGCGGAGCCGAACCCGGCGCCGGTGAAGGCCGTACTGGCCGCGCAAGGGTGGTGCGAGGACGGGTTGCGGTTGCCGTTCGTGCCGGCGAGCGACGCGTTGCGGCAGAGGCTCGCGACAATCGGCGCGTCACTGCAGGAGACCGGGCGGAACGTCGCGGCGGTTTAGGCGACAGCGCGGCACGCGGTACCGGCAACGCGGGGATCCAGTCCTGCAGACTGTTTCAAACCGTCAGAACCAGCGATGCGCCGTACCGCGCGAGATGGCCGTCGGCAGTGACGAGCCGCAGGGGTTCGTGGCGCGCCTGCGCGACGAGCAGACGATCGAACGGGTCGCGATGGTGCCGCGGCAAATCGCGCACGGCCGCTCCATGCGCGGCCCGGACCGGCAGTTTGCGGAACCCGCTCAAGCCGATCGCGCGGCTCAGCCGGCCCACGTCGACATCGAGCTTCCCCAGCCCCGCCTTGATCGCGACCTCCCAGATACTTGCGCTGCTGACGAACCGCTCGTCAGCCGCGCAAATCAGTCTGCGCGCCCGCATGCTGAGCTTTCGGTCGTTCGTCACGATCCAAAGGAAGATGCGTGTATCGAGCAGCAGCCGCATCAGCGCCCTTCGAAAGCGTCGAGCAGATCGTCCGGCAGCGGTGCGTCGAAGTCGTCCGGGATCCGGATCTGACCTTGCAGGATTCCGAACCGAACGGGCGACACGGCGGGCGCGCTCCATTCCGCCGAAGCCTGCTGGCTCGACTGCGAGGCATCGGCGCGTTGCAGTGAATCGGTCCTGATTTCCGGCGAGTTCGTGTTTTGCATGATGATCTCCGTTTCAAGTGATCACCACAGTAGTTGGTTTTTTCCGGTCGGGCCACCTGGCCGAACGGGATATCGGTACTGGTCGGCTTCGCGTTCGAGAACCGTCGGTCAGGCCGCGAGCGCCGCCACCGACGCATCCGTCGCATCGCGCACCGCCTGCGCGACGATCCGCGCGAGCTGGTCGACCGTCGGCGTCGCCGACGACGCGCGTCGCAACAGGATCAGCGGCAGGCTCGGCAGCTCCGGCAGGCCGAACGACGCAGCGTCGAGCAGGCGCACCGACGCAGGCAGCCCGTAGCGCGTGCGTACCGTCAGCCCGAGACCGGCCGCAGCGGCCGCCCATAGCCCGGCAAGGCTCGGCGTCGTGAACGCGACGCGCCACGGCACGCCCCCCCGATCGAGCGCGTCCGTCGCCGCGCCGAAAAACCGGCACGGCCGGTCGAACACGACCAGCGGCAGCGGTTCGCCCGGCGCGGGAACGGTCGCCCGGATGCCGGCTTCATCCGATGCGTTCGATGACGCCACGCTCGGCCCGCCGGCCGTCCAACCGGCCGTCCCGATCCAGCGCATCGGTACCTGCGCGATCGTTTCGCTGTCGATCCCCGCCCGCGACACGAGCGCCGCCGACGCCGGATCGCCCCATACGAGCGCAAGATCGAGCTGCTGCGCATCGAGCCGGTCGAGCAGATCGGCATTGCGTGCGACCCGCGCCTCGATCCTCACCTTCGGATGCGCGCGCGCAAAACGCCCGAGCACGTCGGGCAGGATTGCCTCGCCGAAATCCTCCTGCAGGCCGACCCGCACCCACCCGTCGAGATTCACGCCGCGCACGGCCGCCGCCGCCTCGTCGTTCAGCTCGATCATCCGCCGCGCGTAGCGCAGCATCGCATCGCCGGCGTCGGTCAGCGCGAGCCCGCGCCCGGCTTTCACGAACAGCGGCGTGCCGGCCTGTTCCTCGAGCTTGCGGATCTGCGCGCTCACCGCCGACGACGAGCGCGCGACGCGATCGGCCGCCTTCGCGAAACTGCCGAGATCCACGCCCGCGACCAGACTGCGCAGCGCCGCAATGTCGAAGTTGGGCCGAGCCGATGCAACGTCGGCGCCCGCGTGCGCCGCGTCGTCGTACGCAGCAGAGTGTCCGGACATTTCAACCATCCCGTTTTATCGAACGATTTATCAAAAACTTTCCGATTTTCAGGATGAATCTAGACCACCACACTGTCACTGTCAATTTCCAACCCGGCCTGTCGTCATGGACACCTCACTCGCCCTTTCCCGCTGCTCGCCCGCGCGCGGCCCCGCCCATCGCTGGCGCGTGCTGGCAGCCGGCGTCGCCGCGAACATGAGTTTTTCCGCCGCCGCGGCCGGCATTCCGACCACCGCCGTGTGGATGCGCACGGCCTATCACCTCGACAACGGCGCGCTCGGGCTCGTGCTCGGCGCGCTCGGCTTCGGCGTCGCGCTGTCCGAGCTGCCGTGGGGAATCGCCGCCGACCGCTTCGGCGACCGCCGCGTGCTGCTGACGGGGCTCGTCGCGACCGCCGCAATGCTCGCGCTGATGGCCTGCGCGATCGCGCCGACCGCACACGCGATACCGCCGCTCGCACGCGTGGTCGTGATGATGGGCTGCGTCGGGCTGCTCGGCGGCAGCGTCAACGGGTCGAGCGGGCGCGCGGTGATGCGCTGGTTCGGCGAGCGCGAACGCGGACTCGCGATGAGCATCCGCCAGACGGCCGTGCCGCTCGGCGGCGGTGTCGGCGCGGCGCTGCTGCCGTGGCTCGCGTCGCGTGCGGGATTCGCCGCGGTCTATGGTGCGCTGATGCTGCTGTGTGCCGCCGCGGCGACGCTGACCTGGCGCTGGTTGCGCGAGCCGCCCGCTAATGCGACTGCAGCCGCCGCGCCCATAACCGCGGCCGACCCGCACCCCGCCGCACCGCAACCGGCGGCCCGTCGCGGCGCGCCGCCGCTCGCGAATCTCGCCGTCTGGCGGATCGTGATCGGCATCGGCGCGCTGTGCGCACCGCAATTCGCGGTGCTGACGTTCGCGACGGTGTTCCTGCACGATTTCGGCCGGCTCGACCTTGCTGCGATCAGCGCGGCGATGGTCGCGCTGCAGCTCGGCGCGATGGCGATGCGCGTGTGGAGCGGCCGCTACACCGACCGCCACGGCAACCGACGCGCGTACCTGCGCGGATCGGTGCTCGTCGCGGCCGGCGCGTTCGCGTTGCTCGCGGCGGCAACGGCCGGCAGCCCGCGGGTGCCGCTCGCCGCGATCGTCGCGATCCTCGTGTTCGCGGGCATCTGCGTGTCGGCGTGGCACGGCGTCGCCTATACGGAACTCGCAACGCTCGCGGGCGCGAACCATGCGGGCACCGCGCTCGGGATGGCCAACACGATCGTCTATCTCGGGCTGTTCGCGACGCCGCTCGCGATTCCGCCGCTGCTTGCCGCCAGTTCGTGGAGCGCCGTGTGGCTCGCGGCCGCCCTGTGCGCGGCCGCGACATGGCCGCTGTTTCCGCGGCAGCGACGCTAGCTATGGCATACGCGCGGGCCGCTCAGAACTTGTACACGGCCGTCAGCGTCGCCGAACGGCCGTCGCCGAATTCGACCGCCGACGACCGCGACGCGTTGCCGAGCTGCTGCCGCACGCGCTCGACATACGCACGGTCGAACACGTTGTCGACGTTCAACTGCAAGCGCAGCCGGCGGTTCACGTCGTAGCTGGCCATCAGGTTGTGCACCCAGTATGCGCCGAGCATTCCGTCGCCTTCCGCCGTCACGTTGCGGCGGCCGACGAAATGCGAACCGTAGCCGAGCGTCCAGCCGGCCGGCAGCCGGTAGGTCGTCCACAGATTGAATGCGTGCCGCGGCGTATTGCCGAGCATCTGCCCGACCCGGCGCGGCGACGACGGCGACTCCAGCGTGACGCTCGCCAGATACGTGTAGTTCGCGAACACGTCCCAGTTCGGCGTCACCTTGCCGGCCGCGCCGAACTCGATGCCGCGCACGCGCTGCCGCCCCGCGAGCGCGTAGCTGCCGTCGGCCATCCGTTCGCGCGCGTTGTTCTTCCGGGTCTGGAACAGCGCGCCGTTCAGCGCGAGACCCGCGAGCCCTTCCCACTTCGTGCCGAGCTCGATGCTCTCGCTCTTCTCCGGCGACAGCCCGCCCGTCGCCGCGCTCACGCCCGAGCCGGTCGTCACCAGGAACTCGGCCGACGGATTGAACGACGTGCCGTATGCGACATACACGCGGCCGTTGTCGGTCGGCTTGAACACGAGCCCGGTGCGCGTGCTGAGGTGGCGATCCGATGAATCGGCGCGCTCGGTCGGCTTGCCGGCCGGCGTGCTCGCCGAACGGCCGTCGATCCAGTCGTGCCGCAGTCCGACGTCGACATCCCAGTATCGGCCGAACGAGATCGTGTCGAACGCGTAAAGCGCCTTCACGGTCAGCGCCGTATCGTTGCGCGCGGTGTCCTGTCGCCGCACGGGGCCGTGCCACCAGCCGGGCGGCGCAGTCAGCGCATAGCCCTCCGCCGGCCACGACTTCGCAAGCCCATACGAATAGGTCGTGCGCCCGTAGGTTTCCCGAGAAATCTCGAAGCCGGTGACCAGCGTGTGGCCGAGCCCGAACGTGCCGAATTCGCTCGTGACGTTGGTCTGGTTCGCCCACATCGCCGTCGACGAATCGCGGCCGTAGCCCTGCGGGCCGGCCGGCTTGTAGCGCCCGGGCGGCATTCCCTTCAGGTTCGCGTGCGACGCCGAAATCACCGTGTCGCGATGCAGGTGCGCATAACGGCTCAGGTTCTGCAGCTTCACGCGCGGCGACACGTCGTGCTCGACCTTCGCGGTCAGCACGTTCGACGTGATCCGTTCGCGGTCGAGGTTGCGCCAGCCGAAGTAGCTGTCGCGCGACACGCCGCCCAGCACCTGGCCGTTGAGCGCGGGCAGCCCGTAATCAGGCAGGTTGTTGTCGTACTGGTGGAAGTAGCCGAGCGTGACGCGCGTCGGCGTGCCGAGGCCGAATGCGAGCGACGGCGCGACGCCCCAGCGTCGCTTGCGGATGTCGTCGCGGCCCGGCACGTCGTTGACGTGCGCCATCGCGTTGAGCCGGAACGCGGTGTGGTCGCCGAGGCCCGGCAGCGGCCGGTTCAGGTCGAGCGTCGCACGCCGATGGTCGGACGTGCCGAGCGCGGCACCGACCTCGGCGAACGCGGCGGCCTTCGGCGCCTTGCTGATCAGGTTCACCGAGCCGCCCGTCGTGCCCGCACCGCCGAACACGGAGTTCGGCCCCTTGATCACCTCGACGGCCTCGATGTTGAACAGGTCGCTGCGGTTGTTCTGCGCGCTGTCGCGCAAGCCGTCGAGCTGCAGGTTCGCGTTCACGTTGAAGCCGCGGATGTTCACCATGTCGCCGGAGCCGCCGCCGCCCTCGCCGGCGTTGAACGTGATCCCCGCGACGTTCGACAGCGCATCGCGCAGGCTCAGCGCCTGCTGCTCGTCGAGCAGTTCGCGCGGCACAACGGTGATCGTCTGCGGCACGTCGAGCAGCGGCGTCGCGTATTTCGCCGAACCCGACCGGTCGACGCGCGAGCCGGCATCGCGGTCGCCGTGCACGAAGATCGGGCTCAGCTGCGTCGCGCGCCGCGGGTCCGCCTCCTCCGCCCACGCGGGCGCGGCCGCACAGGTCATCATTGCGAATGCGACGGAAGCAGTGCCGCGGCGCGGCGGCGTCGGGCTCGACTGAATAGGGCGACTCATGCAGGCTCCACAATTAAACGAGAATGGTTCTCATTCAATATAAAAGCCGGCCGCATGGCAATCAGACACGTTCGAATTTCGTCGACGAACGCGCATGGACCCCGCGCCGCACGCCGTCTCCCCTGTGCCGCCCACGCTCACACGCTCGTCGCCTCCGCCAGCTTGTCGAGCGTGATCGGCAGATCGCGCACGCGCACGCCCGTCGCGTGATAGACGGCGTTGGCGATCGCGGCCGGTACGCCGGTGATGCCGATCTCGCCGATGCCGCGAATGCCGAGCGGGTTGAAGTGCGTATCGCGTTCGTCGACGAAGCTCACGTCGAGCTCGCCGATGTCCGCGTTCACCGGCACGTGATACTCGGCGAGATTTGCGTTCGTGAAGCGGCCGTGCCGCACGTCGAGACGCGAGCCCTCCTCGAGCGCGGTGCCCAGGCCCCACACGATGCCGCCGATCAGCTGGCTGCGCGCGGTCTTCGCGTTGAGCAGGCCGCCGACGCTGTATACGCCGACGATGCGCGGCACGCGGATCGTGCCGAGCGCCGCATCGACATGCACTTCCGCAAACACCGCGCCGAACGAATGAAACGCATAGCGCGCCTTCTCGTCGCCCGGCTTCGTCGTCGCCTGCGCGTCGATGGGCCGGCCGCCCGCGCGTGCGATCACCGCGGCAGCCGGATCGCGCCGCGACGGATCGGCACGCAGCATCACCCAGCCGCCGTCGACGGTCACGTCGTCGGGTGCGGCGCCGTGCAGCGGCGAGCCGGCGTCGGCGATCGCCATCGCGATCAGCTTCGCACGCGCCTGCAGCGCCGCCTCGCGCACGGCCGGCGCGACGCTCGCCGCCGACTGCGAACCGCCCGACCCCGGCGCGCGCGGCAGGCTCGAATCGCCGAGCTCGAAGCGCACGTTCTGCGGTGCGAAGCCGAGCGCGTCGGCCGCGACCTGCGTCATTACCGTGTAGGTGCCGGTGCCGATGTCCTGTGTGCCCGACGCGACCGTCGCGGTGCCGTCGGGCAGGATGCGTGCGATCGCCGACGCCTCGCTGCGATTCGCCGGATACGTCGCGGTCGCCATCCCGAGGCCGATCAGCGTATCGCCGTCGCGCATCGTGCGCGGCGCATTCGTGCGGCGCGACCAGCCGAAGCGTTCCGCACCGGCGCGATAGCACGCGCGCAGCGCGTTGCTCGACCATGGCTTGCCGTCCTGCGGATCGACTTCCGCGTAATTCGCGACGCGCAGCGCGATCGGGTCCATGCCGAGCCGCCATGCCAGTTCGTCCATCGCCGATTCGAGCGCGAACGAACCGGGCGTCTCGCCGGGCGCGCGCATGAAGGTCGGCGTGCCGACGTTCAGCGACACGATCCGGTGCGTGGTCGCCTGGTTCGGCACCGCGTACAGGATTCGGGACGGCAGTCCGCACATCTCGGTCCAGTCCTCGAAGGTCGACGTGGTGACGATCGAATCGTGGCGCATCGCGGTCAGCGTGCCGTCGCGGCGCGCAGCCAGCACCAGGTGCTGCTCGGTGCGCGGCCGGCCGCCGACCGGGCCGAACATCTGCGGTCGCGTCAGCGCGAGCCGCACCGGACGCCCGACCTGCTTCGCGGCCATCGCGCACAGCGACACGTGCGACCACGACGAACCCTTGCAGCCGAACCCGCCGCCGAGAAACGGCGAGATCACGCGCACGTTGTCCGGCGCGATGCCGAACACTGCGGCCACCGCCGTGCGCGCGCCCGACACGCCCTGCGTCGAATCGTGCAGCGTCAGCATCGGCCCGTCCCAGTGCGCCATCGTCGCGTGCGGCTCCAGCGGATTGTGGTGCTGCATCGGCGTCGTATACGTCGCGTCGACGCGCACCGCGCCTTCGCGCAGCCCCGCGTCGAGATCGCCGCGCTGCGTGTCCATCGGCCGGCCCTGCTGGCCCGGCGGCACGCGCGCGCCGGCCTTCGCGCGCGCGAAGTCGAGCGTCGCGTCGCTTGCGCGATAGCGGATCCGCAATGCGTCCGCGGCGGCGCTCGCCTGTTCGAGCGTCTCGGCGACGACTACCGCGACAGGCTCGTTGCTGTAGCGCACGACGTCGTCCTGCAGCAGCGTGAGCCGGCGTCCCGCCGGCGGCGCCAGCGGCGGGCGGCCGCCGCCGGGCAGGCGCATCGCGTTCTCGTGCGTCATCACGAGCAGCACGCCGGGCATCGCACGTGCACGGCTCGCGTCGATCGACGCGATGCGCCCGCACGCGATCGTGCTCGTCACGAGCACCGCATGCGCGAGACGCGCACCGGGGAATTCGGCCGCATAGCGCGCACCGCCCGTCACTTTCAGCACGCCGTCGACGCGGTCGAGCGGCTGGCCGGTCAGCGTATTCATGCGACACCTCCGTGTTGCGCCGCGGCCAGCTTCACCGCGCGCACGATCGCGCGTTGCGCGAGGCCGACCTTGAATGCGTTGCCGTCGAGCGGGCGCGCATCGCGCAGCGCGAGCGCAGCCGCTTCGTGCAGCGTCGCATCGGTCGGCGGTTGGCCCGCGAGATGCTGCTCGGCCGCGCTCGCGCGCAGCGGCTTGTGCGCGACGCCGCCGAGCGCGATCCGCGCTTGCGCGATGCGCGCGCCGTCCATCCGCAACGCGGCCGCCACCGACACCAGCGCGAACGCATAGCTCGCGCGATCGCGCACCTTCAGGTAATACGCGTGTTCGGCGAAGCCCGGCGCAGGCAGGTCCACCGCGGTGATCAGCTCGCCCGCTTCGAGCGTCGTGTCGAGGTCGGGGCGCTCGCCGGGCAGCCGGTGAAACGACGCGAACGGAATCTGCCGCTCGCCGCGCGGGCCGCTCACGCGCACCACCGCATCGAGCGCGGCAAGCGCGACGCTCATGTCCGACGGGTTCACGGCGACGCACTGCGCGCTCGCGCCGAGGATCGCGTGCATCCGGTTGTCGCCGCCGATCGCCGCGCAGCCGCTGCCCGGGTCGCGCTTGTTGCATTGCGCGAATGCGCGATCGTAGAAGTACGGGCAGCGCGTGCGCTGCATCAGGTTGCCGCCGACGGTCGCCATGTTGCGCAACTGCGCCGACGCGCCGGCCAGCAGCGCCTGCGACAGCAGCGGGTAGTCCGCACGCACGCGCGCATGGTCGGCCGCGTCGCTGTTGCGCACCAGCGCGCCGATGCGCAGCCCGCCGCCGGGCAGCGCATCGATCGTGTCGAGCCCCGCGATGCGCGTGATGTCGATCAGCGCGACCGGCCGCGCGACGCCGCCCTTCATCAGGTCGAGCAGGTTGGTGCCGCCGCCGATGAAGACAGCGCCCGGCCGCTGCGCCGCACGCACCGCGCCGGCCACGTCGCTCGCCCGTTCGTAGGAGATCGCTTCCATGCCGATGTCCTCCCGCACCTACGCTTTCGCCGCATGCACGGCACGCACGGCGGCGACGATGTTCGGATACGCGCCGCAGCGGCACAGATTGCCGCTCATGCGTTCGCGGATCTCGTCGTCGGAAAGCTGCGCGGGGCGACTGCGCACGTCGCCGGTGGCCGCGCTCGCCGCGCCCGCGGCAAACTCGTTCAGCATCGCCGTCGCCGAACAGAGCTGCCCGGGCGTGCAGTAGCCGCACTGGAACGCGTCGTGTTCGATGAAGGCCTGCTGCAGCGGGCTCAGCGCGCCGTCGCGCGCGAGGCCTTCGACGGTCGTGATGCGCCGGCCGTCGTGCATCACCGCAAGCGTCAGGCACGCGTTGATGCGCCGCCCGTCGACCAGCACCGTGCACGCGCCGCACTGGCCGCGGTCGCAGCCCTTCTTCGTGCCCATCAGCCCCGCGTATTCGCGCAGCGCATCGAGCAGCGTGACGCGCGGTTCGAGTTGCAGCGTGTACTCGCGCCCGTTGATGTCGAGGCGCACGGGCTGCGGCGGAATCGCCGCGCGATGCGGCGGACTCGCGGCCGGCGCGGGCTGCGCCTGCGCATGCAGGTGCGGCGCGGCGCCGACCGTCGCGGCCGCCGCCGCGGATTGCAGGAAGCGCCGGCGTGCGACGCTCGACGGCGTCTCGACCGGCTTCGACGCGGGGCCGCAAGGCCCGGGCCCGCTCGACGATGCGCTCGTGCCGCACGCCGGTTCGGATGAGACGGGTATGGATCGATCGCTGGACATGACTTCTGCTCGCTCCATGGTTGAGGAGACAGAGGGATCGCCCGCGCACCGATTTACCGCGCGCGGACGATGCACACTCATCGTCCCGCATAGCAATTCCGGTGCCGCGCCGAGGCGCGCGCAACCGCGCGCCACTCCATGAAACTGCGCGCAACATGCAGGAAAGTAAAGCGCGCGGACCGACTTTTCTTCATGCTGGCGCGACCATGTCGCGCGGTTGGCGCGCAACTGTCCGCGGCCTGTCGAACCGGCAAGAAAAGCGGCTCGTCGCACATCGCCGCATCCGCTCCGGTAAATGCGTCCGGCCCGCGCAGCGCGCCGGGAAATATTGCCGCGAGCCGCCGCGAAAGCATTGAGTCAGGATTCCGAAAGCCCGCGTCGATCACACGCCGGTCGCAAACGATTCACCGAAACGTCGCATCGCGCCGGCATACTCGAAATCGTTCCCGATTCGCTCGCCAGGAGAAAATTCATGCGTCGCGTTGCCTTCGTCGTCGTTCTCTGTGCCGCCGCCTTCGTTGCCGCATGCAGCGACGACGCGCCGCACGACGCGCACGCGGCCGACGCTTCGCAGCAGTCCGGCGGATCGGCCGGCCCCGCGAACGCGTTCAACAGCGCGCCGTCGTCCGCGAACGCCGCCGCGTCCGATGCCGCGCCGCTCGCGCCGCCGGTCGTCCACTATCCGCCCGACGACGACGACGATGCGAAGCCCACCGCAGACGCCGCCGCGTCGGGCGCCGCCGCGTCGCCGTCGCATTGATCCCGCCGCTCCCGTCCCCGCTCGCAGAACCGAGGTGAATAACATGACGTCATCCAGCCGCCGCCGTTTCCTGCATACCGTCGCACAATCCGCGGGCGCCGCGGTCGCGCTCAATGCGTTCCCCGAATCGATCCGCCGCGCGCTCGCGATTCCGGCCGCGCGCGGCACCGGCACGATCCGCGACGTCGAGCATATCGTCGTGTTCATGCAGGAGAACCGCTCGTTCGACCATTACTTCGGACACCTGCGCGGTGTGCGCGGCTACAACGACCGCTTCCCGATCGCGCTGCCGAACGGCAAGCCGGTGTGGTACCAGCCGTCGAAGGCCGACCCGTCGAAGCCGGTGCTGCCGTTCCGGCTCGACACGAAGACCACCAGCGCGCAGTGCCTCGGCGCGCTCGACCATTCATGGGCGCTGACCCACGCGGCGATCGACGGCGGCCGCTACGACCAGTGGCCGGCGAACAAGACCGACATGACGATGGGCTATCACGTGCGCGAGGACATCCCGTTCCACTACGCGCTCGCCGATGCCTTCACCGTCTGCGACCAGTACTTCTGCTCGCTGCCGGGCCCGACGCACCCGAACCGCGCGTATCTGATGACCGGCACGATCGACCCGACCGGCAAGTTCGGCGGCCCGCTGCTCGACAACGCCGACTACGTCGACGGCGACCTGCCGCCGGCCTACCAGCTCCTGTCGTGGCAGACCTTCCCCGAACGGCTCGAGGCGCGCGGCATCTCGTGGCAGATCTATCAGCAGGGCCTGACCTGGGCCGACCCGTACAACGGCAACTACGGCACGAACATCCTGCAGAACTTCACGAACTTCATCAACGCGAAGCCGGGTTCGTCGCTGTACCAGCGCGCGCAGACGGTGCGCACGCTCGACAACCTGAAGGACGACGTGATCAACGACCGGCTGCCGCAGGTGTCGTGGCTGCTGCCGCCGGCCGCGTTCTCCGAGCATCCGAAGTACACGCCCGCGTATGGCGCGAACTACACGTCGCAGATCCTCGATGCGCTCACCGCGAACCCGGACGTCTGGCGCAAGACCGTGCTGTTCATCATGTACGACGAGAACGACGGCTTCTTCGACCATATCGTGCCGCCGCAGCCGCCGACCTCGGCCGCGCAGGGCGCCTCGACCGTGACGACCGACGGCGAGCTGCACACGGTCGTGAACCCGGGCCGCGGCGGCAGCTACACGGCCGACGGGCTGCCGTACGGCCTCGGGCCGCGCGTGCCGATGACGGTCGTGTCGCCGTGGACCAAGGGCGGCTTCGTGTGCTCGCAGGTGTTCGACCACACGTCGGTGATCCGCTTCATCGGCGAGCGCTTCGGCGTCGACGAGCCGAACATCACGCCGTGGCGCCGCACGGTCTGCGGCGACCTGACCGCCGCATTCGACTTCCGCTCGTCCGACGCGAGTTTCCCGCCGCTGCCCGACACGAGCCAGTACCGGACGATCGCGGACCAGCAGTGCACGTCGCAGCCCGCGCCGACCGTGCCGGCGACGCCGTCGCCGATCGATCCGCAGGAACCGGGCGTGCGGCCCGCGCGCGCGCTGCCGTACGAGCTGCATGTGAATGCGAGCCTGATCGGCGCGAACAAGCTGCGCATCGAGTTCGCGAACCGCGGCATCCAGGGCGCGCACTTCAACGTGTATGCGGCGAACCGCACCGACGGCCCGTGGCGCTACACGGTCGGCGCGCGCCGCGTGCTGCATGCGGATTTCGACGTGACCGTGACGAACGGCGCGTATGCGTTCTCGGTGTACGGGCCGAACGGCTTCGTGCGGATGTTCTCGGGCAACGTGTCGGACTCGACCGCGCACCGCCGCAACCAGGCCCAGCCCGAAGTGAAGGCCGGCTACGACATCGCGAACGGCAACCTGTACCTGAAGCTGCGCAATCACGGCACGGGCCACGTGACGCTGACGCTGACCGACAACGCGTACGGCGCGCCGACGCGCCAGGTCACGCTGCATGGCGGCGACGAGCACGTCGAGCAATGGCTGCTCGCGTCGAGCCACCAGTGGTATGACGTGACGGTGAGCGACGGCGCGAACGGCACGTTCTCGCGCCGCTTCGCGGGCCACGTCGAGAACGGCCAACCGAGCTATTCGGATCCGGCGGCCGTGCAGCCGGTGTCCGCGTCCTGAGCGCGAACGCGCGCGGGATGCGGCGCAGGCCGCACCGCGCGACGGTCAGACCGCGTGCGCGAGCGCGCGGTCGATCAGATCGGCCTCGAAGCCGTCGTCCGCCTCGCGAAAGCGCAGCGGCGCCGCGCAGTGCACGAGCGTATCGACGAAGTACTTCGCGCGCGGCCACGGCCCGAAGCCGGCCGCGGTATTGATGTGTCCGGCATCGCCGAGATTGACGAACGCGCTGCCGAGCCGTTGCGCGAGCGTGCGCGCATCGGCGAGCGGCATCCACGGGTCGGTCTCGCTGCCGATCACGATCGACGGCACCGCGAGCCGGCGCGCGTCGAACGGCCCCGCAAACGTAAATTTCTTCGGGCTCGCGGGCGCGACGAGCAGCACGCCCGCGACGTCGGCCGCCTGCGGCCACTGCGCGAGCGCATGCGCGGCCGCGAGACAACCGAAGCTGTGCGCGGCGAGCACGAACGGGCCGCGCTCGCGTTCGAGCAGCGCGCGCACCGATTGCGCCCAGCGCGCGAGGTCCGGCGCGTCCCAGTCGTGCTGCTCGACGCGCAGCGAGCGCGGGAACTGCCGCTCGAGCCAGCTCTGCCAGTGAGCGCCTTCGCTGCCGTGCAGGCCCGGAACGGTCACGAGCCGCGGCGGCCACGCCGATTTGCTGCATGCGCGCATGATTGCCCTCGCTTGCTTGAAGACGGGCTTCGATTGTGGCGCGCCGCGCACCGCGGCCGAACCAATATTTTGTGCTTTGCTTTTGCGTGGGAGGGCCGACGGACCGGCCCGGCCACGCGCAACACGCCGCGACACCGTAGAATGTGGGCTTCCCGCCAGCCATGCATGGAGCCGGGGCGGGCGCCCGCGCGCGCGCCCCGGCTGTCAGGAGACGCCCGATGTCCGCTACGCCTTCCGGCGCGCTGCGCCCGTTCCATCTCGCCTTTCCCGTGTCGAGCCTCGCCGATGCGCGCGCGTTCTACGGCGGCCTGCTCGGCTGCCCCGAGGGCCGCAGCTCGGACCACTGGGTCGACTTCGATTTCTTCGGCCACCAGCTCGTCGCGCATCTCGCGCCGCACGAAACGGGCGCGAGCGCGGTCAACCCGGTCGACGGCGACGACGTGCCGGTGCGTCACTTCGGCGTCGTGCTGTCGATGGACGAATGGCACGCGCTCGCCGAAAAACTCCAGGCCGCGCACACGCGCTTCGTGATCGAGCCGCATATCCGCTTCAAGGGCGAAGTCGGCGAGCAGGCGACGATGTTCTTCCTCGATCCGTGCGGCAACGCGCTGGAATTCAAGGCGTTCGCCGACATCGGCCAGCTGTTCGCGAAATAAGCGCATGAAGATCCTGTTCCATTCCCCGCACCAGGAAGCTGCCGCGTGGCGCGACGAACTCGCGCGGGCGCTACCGGAGGCCGAACTGCGCGCGTGGCAGCCCGGCGACACGGCCCCCGCCGACTACGCGCTCGTGTGGCGCGCGCCGCGCGAGTTCTTTGCGCCGCGCGACGGCCTGCGCGCGATCTTCAATCTCGGCGCGGGCGTCGACGCGCTGCTCGCGCTCGACCACGCGCATCCGGGCACGCTGCCGCGGCACGTGCCGCTCGTGCGGCTCGAGGATTCGGGCATGGCGCAACAGATGATCGAATACGTGACACACGCGGTGCTGCGCTACCTGCGCCGTTTCGACGAATACGAGACGCTGCAGCGCGAACGCCGCTGGCAGGCGCTCGAACCGCATCCGCGCGCGAGCTTCACCGTCGCGGTGCTCGGCCTCGGCGTGCTCGGCGCGCAGGTCGCGCGCACGCTCGCCGCACTCGGCCTGCCCGTGCGCGGCTACAGCCGCAGCCCGAAGCAGCTCGACGGCATCGAGACGTTCGCGGGCGAGCACGCGCTCGACGCATGCATCGACGGCGCGAAGGTGCTCGTCAACCTGCTGCCGAGCACGCCCGACACCGACGGCATCCTGTGCGCGCGCACGTTCGCGCGGCTCGCGCCGGGCGCCTATCTGATCAACGTCGCGCGCGGCGCGCATCTGGTCGACGCCGACCTGCTCGACGCGCTCGCGAACGGCCGGATCGCCGCGGCGACGCTCGACGTGTTCCATCGCGAGCCGCTGCCCGCCGATCACCCGTTCTGGGCCGCGCCGCGCATCACGATCACGCCGCACAGCTCGGCCGAGACGCTGCGCGCGGAGGCCGTCGAGCAGATCGCAGGCAAGATCCGCGCGTTCGAGCGCGGCGAGCCGGTCGGCGGCATCGTCGACTACGCACGCGGCTACTGAATTCGCCCATACAGCAAACAGGAGACAACCATGAGCTTCCCCACCGCCGTCAAGATCGTCGAAGTCGGCCCGCGCGACGGGCTGCAGAACGAAAAGACCTTCGTGCCGACCGACGTGAAGATCGCGCTCGTCGACCGGCTGTCGCGCGCCGGCTTCCGCAATATCGAGGCCGCGTCGTTCGTGTCGCCGAAATGGGTGCCGCAGATGGCCGACGGCGCGGACGTGATGGCCGGCATCGAGCGCCGCGCGGGCACCGTCTACTCGGTGCTCACGCCGAACCTGAAGGGCTTCGAGAACGCGCTCGCCGCACGCGCGGACGAGGTCGTGATCTTCGGCGCGGCGAGCGAAGCGTTCTCGCAACGCAACATCAACTGCAGCATCGCCGAGAGCATCGCGCGCTTCGAGCCGGTCGCGAAGGCCGCGAAGGACGCGGGCCTGCGGCTGCGCGGCAGCGTGTCGTGCACGCTCGGCTGCCCGTACCAGGGCGAGGTGCCGGTCGCGTCGGTCGTCGACGTCGTCGAACGCTTCGCGGCGCTCGGCTGCGACGAGATCGACATCGCCGACACGATCGGCGTCGGCACGCCGAAGCGCACGCGCGAAGTGCTCGAAGCGGTCACGCGCGTGTTCCCGCGCGAGCGCCTGTCGGGCCACTTCCACGACACCTACGGCCAGGCGCTCGCGAACATCTATGCAGCGCTGTTCGAAGGGATCGAGATCTTCCACGCCTCGGTCGCGGGCCTCGGCGGCTGCCCGTATGCGAAGGGCGCGACAGGCAACGTCGCGACGGAAGACGTGCTGTACCTGATGCAGGGCCTCGGCATCGACACCGGCATCGACCTCGCGCAGGTGGTCGCCGCCGGCGACTTCATCTCGAACGCGATCGGCCGCGCGAACGTGTCGCGTGCCGGTCGCGCGCTGCTCGCCAAAGCGCAGAGCGCGGCCGACGCCGCGAACTGCGTCTGACCCGATATTCGACGGATTCCTGAACATGACGACACCCGCTGCATTCGACACGCTCCCCGATTCCGCGCGCCGCGTCGCGCTGCTGCTGCGCGAACGCGGCCATTCGAAAGACATCGTGATGCTCGCCGAAACCGGCAAGACGTCGGCCGAGGCCGCGGCCGGGCTCGGCTGCTCGGTCGCGCAGATCGCCAAATCGATCCTGTTTCGCCGGCAGTCGGACGGCGCGCCGGTGCTGGTGGTCGCGAGCGGCGTGAACCGCGTGGACGAGAAGAAGGTCGCCGCACAGGTCGGCGAAGTCGGGCGCGCCGACGCGAAGTTCGTGCGCGACAACACCGGCTACGCGATCGGCGGCGTCTGCCCGATCGGGCATCTCGTCGAGCCCGTCACGCTGATCGACGCCGACCTGCTCGCGCTCGACAGCCTGTGGGCCGCCGCCGGCCATCCGCATGCGGTGTTCAACCTGTCGCCGCAGGAACTCGTCACGCTGACGGGCGCGCCGGTCGCCGACGTCGCGCTGCGGGATCCCGCATGAGCGACGTGCCGGTGCCGGTCGGTGTGGTGGGTTCGCCGTGCACGGACGTATGCCGGATCGATCCGCGCACCGACTGGTGCGCGGGTTGCCTGCGCACGCGCGACGAGATCCGTGCATGGCGCACGTCCGACGACGACGCGCGACGCGTGGTGCTCGCGCGGCTCGATGCACGGCGGCGCATGCTCGCGCGCAGCGGCGAATAAAAAAAAGCCGTTCAGCCTGTCGGGCGAACGGCATCGAGATCGGAATCCTGTGAACGTGATCAACGTCACAGCCGGCATGATACGAGCGGCGCCGTCGGCCCGCATCGGGTGTTTCCCTACAACTTCTTACAGCGTCTTTCAAGCGCGCGCACGGGCGTCTGTGCGGGCCTCGCGCGACGACGGCAGGCCGTAGCGACGGGTCGTAGCGGCAAGCCGGATCGCCCACTCGCTTTCAGTTGCCGATCGCCGCGCGGCGCGCGGGCACGATGCGCCAGCCGAGGTTCACGCCGGCCGCCGCGAGCAGGATCAGCAGCGCGCCGAACACCTGCGTCGACGCGAGCGTCTGCCCGAACGCGAAGTGATCGACGGCGATCGCGACGACCGGATAGACGAACGACAGCGCGCCCGTCATCGCGGTCGGCAGCTTCTGGATCGCGCCGTACAGCAGCACGTACATCACGCCGGTGTTCACGACGCCGAGCGCGACGAGGTCGAGCCACTGGCCGGCTGTCGCGGGCAGCGTGTCGAAGTGCGCGAACGGCGCGAGCATCACGATGCCGATGCCGGCCTGCAGCAGCGCGAGCAGATGCGGCGGCGTGCCCTTCAGATGCTTCGTGACGATCGACGACAGCGCGTACAGGAAGGCCGCGCCGAGCGACAGCGCGACGCCTTCGAGATATTCGCCGGGCACCGCGAGCACGGCCGGCTCGACCCGCACCACGCAGACGAGCCCGACGAACGCGATGCCGAGCCACGCGAGCGTCGACGCGGTGATCCGTTCGCGGAACACGAGCGCGCCGAGCGCGATCAGCATGAACGGCTGCGTGTTGTACACGGCCGTCGCCATCGAGATCGACGCGCGCGAATAGGCCGCGAACAGCAACAGCCAGTTCGCGACGATCGCGATGCTGCCGAACGTCGCGAGCAGCAGCATGCGCGGCGAGAACAGCCGGCGGCGCAGGAAGCCGAGCGCCGCGCAGACGATCGCGAGCGTCGCCGCGCCGAACAGGCAGCGGAAGAACACGACGTTCGTCAGCGGTTGCTGCGACGACATCACGAGCCAGCCGATCGTGCCGGACATCATCATCGCGACGACCATCTCGGCGGCGCCGCGGCGGATTTCGTTCGAGGCCATCATGGACTCCTGGGAAAGAGCGGGGATGACTTCGATTCTAGGAACTTGCTTTCGGCAAAACCACGGCTAGACTGAAGTGAATCGACCGATTTACCTTCGAAAGCAAAGCGATCATGCCGAAACGCCTTTCCCCTCCCGCCGTCGCGTCGCTCGATGCGACCGACCGCGCGATCCTCGCGGCGCTGGCCGACGACGCGCGCATCGCGACCAGCGAGCTCGCGCGGCAGATCGGGCTGTCGGCGCCCGCGACCGCCGACCGCGTGCGCCGGCTCGAGGCGCAGGGCGTGATCGCCGGCTTCACCGTCGAGCTCGACCCGCGCGCGCTCGGCTATACGCTGCAGGCGATCGTCCGCGTGAAGCCGCTGCCGGGCCAGCTCCATCTCGTCGAGGACGTGCTGCGGCGGATTCCCGAATTCGTCGAATGCGACAAGGTGACGGGCGACGACTGCTTCATCTGCCGGCTCTACCTGCGCACGATCGAGCACCTCGACGACATCCTGTCGAAGGTGACCGAGCGTGCCGAAACGAGCACCGCGATCGTGAAGTCGACGCCGGTGCCGCGCCGGCTGCCGCCGCTCGCCGAAGACGACGCGGCGCGCCGCTAAGCGCCGCGCGCGCGCTCACACGGCCGGATCGCGCGCGTCGAAGAACGCCAGCAGTTCGTCGATCAGCGCGCCGGGCGCTTCTTCCGGAATGTAGTGCCCGCAATCGAGCGCGCGGCCGCTGACGTCGCGCGCGACGCGCCGCCATTCGTCGAGCGGGTCGAAGCAGCGGCCGACGATACCGTGCTCGCCCCACAGCACGCGCAGCGGGCAGGCCACCTTGTTGCCGCGTTCGAGATCGGCGCGGTCGTGCTCGAGATCGATCGTCGCCGACGCGCGGTAGTCCTCGCACATCGCATGCACGGCGCCTGGCTGCGCGAGCGCCGCGCGGTACGCGTCGAGCGCCTCGGGCGCGAACGGCGCGAGCCCGGCCGAGCGGTTGCCCATCACGCGCTCGAGATACGCGTCGGTATGACCGCCGATCAGCGTCTCGGGCAGCGGCTCCGGCTGGATCAGGAAGAACCAGTGGAAATACGCGGTCGCGAACGCGCGATCGGTCTGCTCGTACATCGCGAGCGTCGGCGCGATGTCGAGCAGCATCATCCGCTCGACGGACGACGCGTGATCGAGCGCGAGCCGATGCGCGACGCGCGCGCCGCGATCGTGCGCGCATACATGGAACTGGTCGAAACCGAAGTGCCGCATCACCGCGACCTGATCGGCCGCCATCGCACGTTTCGAATACGGCGCATGCTGCGCGTCGCTCGGCGGCTTGCCCGATGCGCCGTAGCCGCGCAGGTCGGTGGCGATCACCGTGAAATGCTTCGCCAGCGTCGCGGCGACGCGATGCCAGATCATGTGGGTCTGCGGATGACCGTGCAGCAGCAGAAGCGGCGGCCCCGCGCCTCCTTTGACACCGAAGATGTCGGTGTCCTGCACCGTCACGCGAAACGGTGCGAACGCGTCGAACGACATGGTTTGTTTCTCGTTGGTTTGTTATGGCGGCTATTGTAGGAGCGTGAGTGCACGATCTGAGCGGCGCAGTAGCCCGAACGCGTAGAAAGAGAACACTCACTCGATTGCCGCCGCGCCGCACGGTTTGCTAAGCTCGCGTAGAATCGCACGACCGTTCGTATTAATATGAGCCAGCGGACTTGATCCGCGACTCGCGACTACACTCGGGATGCCGGTCGGCGCGCGCCGCCGAAGCGCCGGACCGGGTCGATCTTGGAGACTTCACATGGCATTGCCCGCCGTCCTGCAGAACCTGACCTTGCCCGTCATCGCGTCGCCGATGTTCATCGTCAGCTACCCCGAACTCGTGCTCGCGCAGTGCAAGGCGGGCATCGTCGGTTCGTTCCCCGCGCTCAACGCACGCCCGGCCGAGCTGCTCGACGAGTGGCTCACGCAGATCCAGTCGGAACTCGCGGACCATCGCTCGAAGCACCCCGACGCGGCGATCGGCCCGATCGCGGTCAACCAGATCGTCCATCAGTCGAACGTGCGGCTCGAGCACGACGTGCGCGTGTGCGTCGACCACCGGGTGCCGATCTTCATCACGAGCCTGCGCGCGCCGGCGCGCGAGATCGTCGACGCGGTGCACAGCTACGGCGGCATCGTGCTGCACGACGTGATCAACCTGCGCCACGCGCAAAAGGCGCTCGAAGCGGGCGTCGACGGGCTGATCCTCGTCGCGGCCGGCGCGGGCGGGCATGCGGGCACCACGTCGCCGTTCGCGCTGGTCGGCGAAGTGCGCAAGATCTTCGACGGCCCGATCGTGCTGTCCGGCTCGATCGCGAACGGCGGCTCGATCCTCGCCGCGCAGGCGATGGGCGCCGACCTCGCATACATGGGCACGCGCTTCATCGCGACGCAGGAAGCGCACGCGGTCGACGACTACAAGCGCGCGATCGTCAACGCGAAATCCGCCGATATCATCTATACGAACCTGTTTACCGGCGTGCACGGCAACTACATCCGCGAGAGCATCCAGAAGGCCGGTCTCGATCCGGATGCGCTGCCCGAATCGGACAAGTCGAAAATGAATTTCGGCGGCGACAAGGCAAAGGCGTGGAAGGATATCTGGGGCGCCGGCCAGGGCGTCGGCCTGATGGACGACCTGCCGGACGTCGCAACGCTCATCGCGCGCCTGAAGGGCGAATACGACGCCGCGAAGGCGCGGCTCGGCATCACGCGCTGACGCCGGCGGCGGCAGTCGCCGTCACCTGTCACGTCAGACGAAACAAAAAGCGCGAACCGCAGCGGTTCGCGTTTTTTATTCGTGCTTCAGGAGGGAAACGCGGTTCAGCCCGCGCGCTTGATCCGTGTGATCGGCAGCACGCGCAGGCGCGATTCGATCGACGGGCACAGCGACTGCCCTTCGAAACGCGCGGCGAGAAAATCGACGAACGAGCGCACCTTCGCCGATACGTGGCGACGGCTCGCATATACCGCATAGATCGGCAGTTCGCGCGGCGGTATCGCGTCGATCAGCACCGGCACCAGTCGTCCGGACTCGATATCGTCGCCGACCACTTCGGTGCCGAGCAGCGCAATGCCCGCGCCGCCGAGCACGGCCGCGCGCAGTCCTTCGAGATGGTTGACGATCAGGTTGCCGTTCAGCGTCACGCGCGACGCGGCGGCCGCGTCGTTCAGCATCGAATCGAGCGTCGTCGCGTTCGAGTCGCGGCGCAGGTAGTTATGGTGCGCGAGATCGGCGATCGTCTCGGGCGTGCCGTGCTTGTCCAGATACGCCGGCGACGCGACCAGCAGGATGTGCGCGGTCGCGATCTGGCGCGCGACCAGCGACGACGACTTCAGCCCGCTCGGCGCCGCGCGCACCGCGACGTCGTAGCCTTCGTCGATCAGTTCGACCACGCGATCCGACAGCGTGATCTCGACCGTCACGTCGGAAAAGCGCTCCGCATAATCGGTAACCGCCTGCATCACGTGCCGCAGCCCGAACGCGGACAGCGACGTCACGCGCAGCCGGCCCTGCGGCACCACGCTCGCGGCGCCGACCGCCTGCCCCGCTTCGTCGAGTTCGGACAGCGCCTGCACGAGGCGCTCGTAGTATTCGCGTCCCGCCTCGGTGGGCGCGACGCGGCGCGTCGTACGGTGCAGCAGCCGCGCGCCGAGCTGCTGCTCGAGATGCATCACGTGCTTGCTCGCCATCGCCGCGGACATCTGCATGCGCTCCGCCGCGCCGACGAAGCTGCCCACTTCGACGACGTATCGAAACACATTCATGCTGACGAGGGTATCCATCGAACTAGCTCGCAATTCCTGGGAATCATGCAATTACGAGATAGGGTAACAAAGGCGAAGAAATAGAAAGGTCAAGAAAGGCAAAACGGCGCCGCGGGTTGCGGCGCCGTTTCGGGCGAAAAATCCGGGTACGGAACGCGCGGCGCGCGCGATGCGAACGCCGCCCGCGCGAACGGGGCTCAGAACTTCGCGCGGATGCCTGCGCCGAACGTGTTGCCGGTCGACAGGCCGCTGATGTGGTCGTTCATGTACGCGGCATAGACGTCGGTGCGCTTCGACAGCGGGTAGTCGTAGCCGACGGCCCAGGTCTGGCGCGTCTGGTCGAGGCCGCCCGAGTCGCGCGAGTATGCGTACGACGCCATCGCGTTGCCGACGCCGAGCGGCACCGACACGCCGCCCTGCGCGGTGTTCACGTGCCAGCTGCCGGCGACCTGGTCGTTCTTCGTATACATGTACTGGCCGAACAGCTTCACGAACTTCAGGTCGTAGGTCGCGCCGACCTGCGCGATGCCCTGGCTCTTCATCCCGGCCACGAGTGCGCTCAGATCCTGCGGCCCGTTGTTGAAGTTCACGTACTGATAGACGGCGGTCGCCGCGAACGGACCGTTCGCGTAGTTGAACTGCGCGCTCCACTTCTTCGAGCGGTTGTCGCCGGCCTGGTTGCCGAGCGCGTACATCGCGCCGAAATTCAGGCCGCCGAACGACGGCGACGTATACGACAGCGCGTTGTTCCAGCCCGAATCGCCGACTGCACCCTGGTCGCTCGGATAGGTCGGATACGTGCCGAGGCCGAGGAACACGTGGTACACCATCGGCGAGAAGGTGTACGAATCGTAGAACGGGTTGAACAGGATGGTCGACAGGAACAGCTGCGTCGTCAGGCGGCCGGCCGTCACCGTGCCGTACGGCGAGCTGATGCCGACATATGCGTTGCGCGCGAAGAACGTATCGCCCTGGAAGCGGCCGTACTGGCCGTTCTGCGCGCGGAAGAAGCTTTCCAGCGTGAAGATCGCCTTGTAGCCGCCGCCCAGATCCTCGGCGCCGTGCATGCCCCAGTACGACGTCGACATCCCGCCGCCGCCCACGTTCCATGCGCGGTCGCCGCCCGGGAACTTGGTCGCGCCGACCCATTCATCGACCTGGCCGTAGAGCGACACGCTCGATTGCGCATGGACGGGTGCGGTGGCCGCCACACAGGCGGCCGCTGCGATCAGCTTGACGGACGTGCGCGACGCACGGCGGGCGAATGCTTTCATGGGATCTCCAGGTTTTGTCGATTTGTCGATAAATGGCGCGAGCGTTGTTATCGGAGCCGATGCTTGCGTCGTGTGGGGCGCAGCCATCTTTACGGATCATTCGTCCGGTCAAAATTGCGCCCGCTTATTGCGGGTATAGCGGCAGCATTAACTTTGCGAAGGCGATACGTGGCCGGCGCGCGCTGCGGCGGCCCGGCGCGGAGCGTTCGCGCGACCGGACGGCCGCGTGGCGCACGCGTGCCGGGCGCGAAAGATAGCGCAATGCGGCGGGAAAATCAGCGGAAATCTGCGCGCGACTGTGGCGAATTCGCATCAGCCGGCGTGGAGAGGGGGAACGCGGGCGCGTTCAGTTCCGGTAGAACGGGGAGAAAAACGGCGAATGCGCAGGCTCTTCCTGCGAACGGGGCGGCGGCATCGGGCGGCCGCCGCGCTCCTCGTTGTAGCGCGCAACGTCGGCGCGGATCGAGCCGGCGCGCAGCGGCACGTTGCCGCCGCCCGGCGGACGCGGCATCTGGCGCGCGTCGGCGCTGATCGGGCGATACGGGCTCTGCGCGGCGTAGTGGCCGTACGACGGCGTCGGCCGCAGCCCCCAGCGGGAGCCGGAGCCGTTCACGCCGCCCGGTGCCGCGGGACGCGGGCCGCCCGGCGGCGCCGCACGACGCCAGACGGGCACGCCGGCGGCCGGCTGGCCGTAGGCGCGCATGTCGCCGCCGCCGAAGCCGTGGCCGCCGAACGCAAAGCCGCCGCCGTGCGGCGGCTGCGCGAGCGCGAGCGGCATCAGCAATGCGCCGAGCACGCCTGCCGCCCATCGTCCGATCTTCCGTTTAACCCGTTCCGTCATCGTTCAGTGCCAGTTCCTGCTCGCTCCGGCCGTTTCCGGCCGACACAAGCCTTTCAGCAGTAATTTATGAGCGGGCGAAAAACGTGTCGAGCCAAAAAATGTTATGTCGGGGGCATCGGTGTAACACCATGTTACTGCTAGGTTTTTTCACCTCGGGGCGTGATCGCGGCAGAACATTCTTCTGCCGTTTTGCGCATCGGCGGGCACGCGCGGCCGGCCCAACCGACATGCAGCCGATTCATTAATCGATTCACACAATGAATTTGTGTATTGAATGGGCAAGCGGGAAAATACGCGGGTTCGCGCGCGATGCGCGCATTCGTCTTTCAGCTGAGATCCTGATGGCCCGTCCCCGTTTTCTTCCCGACAACTTCACGCTCGCGCTCGTCGGCACCGTCGTGCTCGCGAGCCTGCTGCCGTGCCGCGGCCCGGCCGCGCATGCGTTCAACTGGGCGACCAATATCGCGGTCGGCCTGCTGTTCTTCCTGCACGGCGCGAAGCTGTCGCGCGAGGCGGTGATCGCCGGCGCGACCCACTGGCGGCTGCACACGGTCGTGCTGCTCAGCACGTTCGCGCTGTTCCCGCTGCTCGGCCTCGCGCTGAAGCCCGTGCTGCAACCGCTCGTCACGCCGGCGCTGTATGCGGGCGTGCTGTTCCTGTGCACGCTGCCGTCGACGGTCCAGTCGTCGATCGCATTCACGTCGATCGCGAAGGGCAACGTGCCGGCGGCCGTCTGTGCGGCCTCGGCGTCGAGCCTGCTCGGGATCTTCGTCACGCCGGCGCTCGTCGGGCTGATGATCACGTCGCAATCGGCCACGGCCGCGTCGCCGTGGAGCACGGTCGGCAGCATCGTGATGCAGCTGCTCGTGCCGTTCATCGCCGGCCAGCTGCTGCGGCCCGCGATCGGCGGCTGGATCGATCGCAACCGCGGCGTGCTGCGCTTCGTCGACCAGGGCTCGATCCTGCTGGTCGTCTACGTCGCATTCAGCGAGGCCGTGAACCAGGGGCTGTGGCACCAGATCCCGGCGCGCGCGCTCGGCGGCCTGCTCGTCGTGAACCTCGTGCTGCTCGCGATCGCGCTGCTGCTGACCGCGTTCGTCAGCAAGCGGCTCGGCTTCAACCGCGCCGACCAGATCACGATCATCTTCTGCGGATCGAAGAAGAGCCTCGCGGCCGGCGTGCCGATGGCGAAGGTGATTTTCTCGTCGCACGCGGTCGGCGCGATCGTGCTGCCGCTGATGCTGTTCCACCAGATCCAGTTGATGGCGTGCGCGGCGCTCGCGCAGCGCTGGGGGGCGCGCGACCTGAGCGGCGAGCGCGACGAGGGCGACGCGAGCGCCGCGCCCCGCACACTGAGCGCGAGCAAGCACTGACGCGCCCGGGCGCAGGCGCCCGCCTGCGCGCCCTCGCCCGCCCCGCGCCGGTACGCGACACGATGCACCAACATCGCGCATCGCGTCACACAATCTTCATTCAACTCTGCGCGTTCGCTGTCGTTAAGTCGTGCGTCCCGTCGCTTCGGCCGCCACGCTCATGCCCGCGCCCCCTTCCGCTTCCGCTGCCGCCGGCAGCACCTCGCGCCTGATCGCGGATCGCGCGCTCGCCGCCGTGTTCCAGCCGATCGTCGACCTCGAGTCAGGCACCGTCGTCGGTTATGAAGGGCTGATCCGCGGCCCGCACGGCACCGAGCTCGAGCCGCCGGCCGCGCTGTTCGCGCAGGCCGCGCGCGAGGGCGAGACCATTGCGCTCGAACAGGCAGCCGCACTCACCTGCCTCGACGCGTTCGCAGCGCTCGGCTGCGACGGCAAGCTGTTCCTCAATTTCAGCGCGGGCACGATCCTGCAACTCGCGCGCGAACACGAGCGTGCCCGCATGCTGCTCGGCCGCGCGCGGGTCGGCGCCGAACGCATCGTGATCGAGCTGACCGAGCAGAACGCGGCGACCGATGTCGCGCACATCGTGCCGGCGATCGCGTCGCTGCGCGATGCGGGCATCCAGTTCGCACTCGACGACTACGGCACCGCGAACGCAAGCATGAACCTGTGGCTGCGCCTGCACCCGGACGTCGTGAAGATCGACCGCTTCTTCATCCATGACATCGCGCGCGACCCGCTCAAGTTCGAGGCCGTGAAGGCGATGCAGCATTTCGCGCACGCGAGCGGCGCGAAACTGATCGCGGAAGGCATCGAGAACGAATGTGACCTGATCGTCGTGCGCGACATGGGCATCTGCTGCGTGCAGGGTTTCCTGCTCGGCCGCCCGAATGCCCGGCCGTCGCGCATCGTCGCGCCGGCCGCGCGCGACGCGATCCGCGCGCCGCACATCGCGGTGTTCCCCGGTGCGACTCGCGTCGCGCGGCCGGCCGGCACGATCGCCTCGAAGATGCTCGTGCCGGCGCCGGCGCTGCCGCGCGACGCGACCAGCAACGACGTGCTCGACCTGTTCAACCGGATGCCGGACCTGCACGCGGTTGCGCTTGTCGAGCGCGGGCGGCCCGTCGCGCTGGTGAACCGCCGCGGCTTCATCGACCGCTTCGCGCTGCCGTACCACCGCGAGGTGTTCGGCAAGAAGCCGTGCCTGCAGTTCGCGAACGACGCGCCGCTGATGATCGAGAACTCGACCACCTTCGAGCAGCTCGCGATGCTGCTCGCGAGCCATGACCAGCGCTATCTGGCAGACGGCTTCGTGATCACCGAGCACGGCCGCTACGTCGGGCTCGGCACCGGCGAGAGCCTGGTGCGCGCGGTGACCGAGATGCGCATCGAGGCCGCGCGCTACGCGAACCCGCTGACGTTCCTGCCCGGCAACATCCCGATCAGCGCGCACATCGACCGGCTGCTCGCGCGCGACGCCGGCTTTCATGCGTGCTACGTCGACCTGAACCAGTTCAAGCCGTTCAACGACCAGTACGGCTACTGGCAGGGCGACGAGGTGCTGAAGTTCGCCGCGACGGTGCTGGCCGGCGTGTGCGATCCGCAGCGGGACTTTCTCGGGCACGTCGGCGGCGACGATTTCCTCGTGCTGTTCCAGCGCGACGACTGGCATTCGCGCTCGCTCGCCGCGATCGAGCGCTTCAACGCGGGCGCGCAACTGTTCTATACGCAGGCCGACCGGCAGGCAGGCGGCCTGCGCGGCGAGGATCGCCACGGCAACCCCGCGTTCTTCGGCTTCGTGACGATGGCGATCGGCGCGGTCGGCGTGCCGGCCGGCGCACACGGCGCGAAGCGCTATGGCAGCGACGAGATCGCGTCGGTCGCCGCGCTCGCGAAACGGCGCGCGAAACAGCAGCCGGGCGGGCTTGCGGTGGTCGACCTCGATGCGGGCCGCGCGGCGCTGCGCGAACGCGGCGAGCCGACCGGCACGATCGCGCGCTGAACCGTGTTGGGTGAGACTTCGGGGACGCGTTGTCCTGTCGCCTTGCCGCCTTGCCCCCTTCCCGCACGCACGCAACCTTCAGGCTACCCAGCCTCCCCCGCGCCGCCGCTGGCCCGGTTCCGGCACGCGACGCCCGCCTGCGGGCCGCATCGAGCGCGCCTTCGCTCGTTCACCTTGCCTTTTTCTCCTTTTGTTTAGTATTTTTAGTAACGTCGTTTTCGCTAATTAGCACGTTAAAACCCGCCATTTGCGGGTATTCCCCGGCTATCCGGCCCGTTTTCCCCAACAATTTTTACTATACAATCGCCATCACCCTAAACAAACCGGATCCCGAACGATGGGCACCACCATTCGCGATGTGGCGCGGGCGGCAGAGGTCTCGATCGGCACCGTCTCCCGTGCGCTGAAAAACCAGCCCGGCCTGTCCGAGACGACGCGCGCGCGCGTCGTCGAGATCGCGCAGCGGCTCGGCTACGACTCCGCGCAGCTGCGGCCGCGCATCCGCCGGCTCACGTTCCTGCTGCATCGTCAGCACAACCGCTTTCCCGCCAGCCCGTTCTTCTCGCACGTGCTGCACGGCGTCGAGGACGCGTGCCGCGAGCGCGGCATCGTGCCGACGCTGCTCACCGTCGGCCCGAACGACGACGTGCTGCGCCAGATGCGTCCGCACGCACCCGATGCGATCGCGGTAGCTGGCTTCATCGAGCCCGAGACGATCGAGGCGCTCGCGGCGACCGGCCGCCCGCTCGTGCTGATCGACCTGTGGGCGCCCGGGCTGCGCTCGGTAAACATCGACAACGCGACCGGCGCGGCGCTCGCGATGCGCCATCTGCTCGCGACCGGCCGCTCGCGGATCGCGTTCATCGGCGGCTCGCCCGCGCACTACAGCATCGCGCAGCGCGCGATCGGCTACCGGCGCGCGTTCTTCGAGGCCGGCCAGCTGTTCGATCCCGCCTACGAGGTGACGATCGACGCGGGGCTCGATCCCGACACCGGCGCCGCGCGCGCGATGCAGCAGCTGCTCGACGCGCCGGGCCCGCGCCCCGACGCCGTGTTCGCGTACAACGACGCCGCCGCGCTCGCCGCGCAGCGCGTGTGCATCGCGCGCGGTCTGCGGATTCCGCACGACATCGCGATCGTCGGCTTCGACGACATTCCGGCCGCCGCGCACGCGACCCCGCCGCTGACGACGCTCGCCGTCGACAAGGAAGCGCTCGGCCGCCGCGGCGTCGAACTGCTGCTCGCCGAAGCGCCCGAACGCACCGAGATCTCCCTGCCCGTCGAGCTGATCGTGCGGGCCAGCAGCCAGCCCGCCGGCTCGCCGGCGCTCGATCCCGCCACGGTCACCTGATCATGAACATGCCCCCGGTCCAACCCTGCCCGGCCACGCCGGCCGCCCACGCGCAACCGGCGCCGTTCGTCGAGAATTTCCGCGACCCGTCGTTCCTGCTGTCGCACGTCGAGGACACGCTGCGCTTCTACGCGCCGAACGCGCTCGACCCGACGGGCGGCTTCTACCACTACTTCCGCGACGACGGCAGCGTCTACAACCGCACGTCGCGCCACCTCGTCAGCAGTTGCCGGTTCGTATTCAACTACGCGATGGCGTATCGCCATTTCGGCGATCCGCGCCATCTCGACTACGCACGCCACGGGCTGCGCTTCCTGCGCGACGCGCACTGGGACGACGCGCTGCAAGGCTACGACTGGGAGCTCGACTGGCGCGACGGTGCGAAGCGTGCGACGCTCGACGGCACGCGCCACTGCTACGGCCTCGCGTTCGTGCTGCTGGCGGCCGCGCATGCGACGATGGCCGGCATCGACGAGGCGCGCCCGCTGATCGCCGCGACCTACGAACTCGCCGAGCACCGCTTCTGGGATCCGGCGGCGGGCCTCTACGCGGACGACGCGACGCCGAACTGGATCGTGTCGAGCTACCGCGGCCAGAACGCGAACATGCACATGACCGAGGCGCTGCTCGCCGCCTACGAGGCGACCGGCCACCTGACCTACCTCGACCGCGCGGAAAAGCTCGCGACCCACATCACGCAGCGCCAGGCCGCGCTGTCGGGCGGCCTCGTGTGGGAGCACTACCATGCGGACTGGTCGGTCGACTGGGACTACAACAAGGAAGACAGCTCGAACATCTTCCGGCCGTGGGGCTTCCAGCCCGGCCACCAGACCGAATGGGCGAAGCTGCTGCTGATCCTCGAGCGCCACCGTCCGCTCGACTGGCTGGTGCCGCGCGCGGCCGAGCTGTTCGACGCGGCGCTCACGCATGCGTGGGACACGGACCACGGCGGCCTCTGCTACGGCTTCGGCCCCGATTTCACGATCTGCGACCACAACAAGTATTTCTGGGTGCAGGCGGAAACCTTCGCGGCGGCCGCGATGCTCGGCGCACGTACCGGCGCCGAACGCTTCTGGGACTGGTACGACGAGATCTGGCGCTATAGCTGGGCGCATTTCGTCGATCACCGCTACGGCGCGTGGTACCGGATCCTCACCTGCGACAACCGCAAGTACAGCGACGAGAAGAGTCCGGCCGGCAAGACCGACTATCACACGATGGGCGCGTGCTACGACGTGCTCGCAACCCTGGCGCGCGCGGCGCGCAGTGAGGCAAATCAATGAGCGGCGGCACTTTCCCGGCTTTCGTATCGGCGGGCGACATCCTGACCGACATGGTGCGCACAGGCGACGCGCAATGGACCTCGGTGCCCGGCGGCGCCGGCTGGAACGTCGCGCGCGCGGTCGCGCGGCTCGGCGTGCCGAGCGCGCTCGCGGGCGCGATCGGCGAGGACTGTTTCTCCGACGAGCTGTGGCGCACCAGCGAGGCGGCCGGGCTCGACCTGCGCTTCCTGCAGCGCGTGCCGCGCGCGCCGCTGCTCGCGATCGTCCATCAGACGCGTCCGCCCGCCTATTTCTTCATCGGCGACGCGAGCGCGGATCTCGCGTTCGACCCGGCGCGGCTGCCGGCCGGCTGGACCGAGCACGTGAAATGGGCGCACTTCGGCTGCATCAGCCTCGTGCGCGAGCCGCTCGCGAGCACGCTCGTCGCGCTCGCGGCCGACCTGCATGCGCGCGGCGTGAAGATCAGCTTCGACCCGAACGTGCGCAACCTGATGACGGCCGCGTACCGGCCGACGCTCGCGAAGATGGCCGGCCTGGCCGACCTGATCAAGGTGTCCGACGAAGACCTGCGGCACCTGTTCGGCAGCGACGGCGCCGAAGCGATCGACGCGGTGCGCGAGCTGAACCCGCGCGCGGCCGTGCTGGTCACGCGCGGCGCGCAGGCCGCGACGCTCTACGCGGACGGCGAGCGCTACGAAGCGAGCCCGCCGCGCGTCGAGGTGGCCGACACCGTCGGCGCGGGCGACGCGTCGATCGGCGGACTGCTGTTCAGCCTGATGGCCGCGCCGCAGCGGTCGTGGCGAGAACATCTCGCATTCGCGCTCGCGGCGGGCGCGGCCGCGTGCCGGCACACGGGCGCGCATGCGCCGACGCTCGACGAAGTGGTCGCGCTGCTCGACTGACGGACGCTGACGGGACGGTGACCGACACGGATCCGTCACCGATAAGCCGCGCTGTACATGCTGCGCCGCAGTGCTACGATGAAGTGTCCTTTTGCGGGAGAGGCGTCATGGACACCAACACGTTCACGAAAGGCATCTACACGGCCAAGGCGCATACGCAGCATGCGGGCAACGGGCAGTTCCAGGGCTACGTGATCCTCGCCCGCGACGACGGCGACGAGACCGAGAACATCCGTTACGACGTGCACACCACGAGCCCGAGCGAGGAGGAAGCGTTCGACGAGGCGAAGGCGCTCGCGCACCGGATCCTCGGCGAGATCGAGCTGTAGCGCCGATATGCGGCCCCGGCGGGCCCGGCGCGGTTCAGAGCATCCGTGCCGCCATCGACACCAGCATGGTCAGCACCAGCGTCGACATGAACGGAAACGGGTAGCGCCGCCCGCCGAGCGTCAGCGTGACGTCGCCGGGCAGCCGCCCGACGCCGAGCTTGCCCAGCCACGGCCAGCAGCGCGTCAGGATCATCACCGCGACGAACGACGCCATCAGCCAGCGCAGCATTGCCAGTCCCGTCAGAGCGCGTGCGAGCGGTCGCCGCGCGCGAATGCGTCGAGCGTGCCGTCGATGCCGCGCGAAAACGCGATCACCTTGAACAGCTCGCCCATCTCGGCTTCGGAAAGCAGCTTCTGCACCGCATTCGCGGCCGGCAGGAACTGCTTGATGTCCGACGGATCGATCGCGGCCAGCGCGTCGGTGATGCCCGCGTCGAGCAGGAAGCGCGCCTGCGACGTATAGCCGAGCAGGTCCGCGCCGGCGGCGACGCCCGCTTCGTAGATGCCGGTGAATTCGACGTGCGCGGTGATGTCCTGCAGGCCCGGATACAGGAACGGATCGTCGTGCGCGTGGTGGCGGTAGTGGCACATCAGCGTGCCGCGGTCGCGCTGCGGATGGTAATACTCGTGCGCGGGAAAGCCGTAGTCGATCAGCAGCACCGCGCCGCGCCCGAGCATCGTGCAGACGGTCCGCACGAACGCCAGCGCGGCCTCGTGCGTCTCGGTCACATAGCCGTCGTCGACGTCGAGGCCCGCCAGCACCGGCGGCAGCGCGCCCGGCGCGACCGGGCGATCGTCGAACACGAACGCCTGCTGCGCATCGAGCGCGACGCCGCGCTCGCGCCACGCGCCGTCGGCCTTCGCGAACAGCCGCACCGGCATCGCGTCGAGCACCTCGTTGCCGACCACGACGCCGTCGAAGCGCTCGGGCAGCGCGTCGAGCCAGCGCACCTTCGCAACCTGCGCCGGCGCGGCGGCCGCGATCGTGTCGCGCTGCCGCTCGCGCAATTCGCCGGACAGGTCGACGATCAGGTATTCGTCGAGTTCGGCGTCGAGCGCCGCGAGCAGCCCGGCCGCGAGCTTGCCGGTGCCCGCGCCGAATTCCATCACGCGGCGCGTGCCGCTCGCGGCAAGCGCATCGGCGACCGGCTGCGCGAGCGTCTGCGCGAACAGCGGCGACAGCTCGGGCGCGGTGACGAAGTCGCTGCCGTCGTCGGCGCGGCGCCCGAACTTGCGCGCGCCGCCGCTGTAATAGCCGAGGCCCGGCGCATACAGCGCGCGCTCCATGAAGCGGGAAAACGGCAGCCAGCCGCCGGCCGCCGCGACCTCGTCGCGCAGTTGCGCGGCCAGGGTTTCGGACTGCGCGAGCGCATCGGGGCCGGGAGCAGGTAAACTAGCGGGTTCGTGAGCTTTCGGGTTCATCCCGGCATTGTAAATGACCGTTTCAGCCGATACGTCGACCGCCCGCGTGGCGCTGGTCGCGGGCGCGCTCGACAGCGCCGCCGACGCCGCGTCGATCGGCCGGGCGCTCGCGAACGCCTTTGCGCGCCGCGGCTGGGACCTCGCG
>NZ_CABVPP010000026.1 GCF_902499075.1 Burkholderia pseudomultivorans
CGGACGGCCCGTTAAGGCGGGAGGCGACCATTCCATCTATTTAGCGGAAACGCGACATCTGAACTTGGGACCTACACTCAAACTGACGATAATTCACGTTATGTAAAATCAACAAAACAGCCACCGAATCCAGCCCATCCTCCGCCCGCCGACGCGAAAAATCCGCATCCGCCGACACAAACAGCCTCTACCGAGCTGCTTCGCCCGGGAAGATCCAACGCCACGAACTTCATCGACCCGCAATGCTAATCGACCGCATGCGAGCCTTTGATCGTGAAGGTGCGCACCCAGTCAAGCGCCGCTTCGCCGGCCATTATTCGTCCAGCCTCCCCTAACTCAATCTCGCAACGGCCCTTAGCAAACTCGAGATGCACATGCACGCCCTCGAAGTTCTCCACGTCGACAGTTCCACCGACGTTAACTGCATCGGCGATCACGAGTTCGATGTCGTTCAGGCGAAAGACACACAAATTCTCTTGGTCCTCGCTGGCGACGCCACTGGGTAGCCAGAACCTCGCTCGTAGCGCAGGCGCCGGCGGGCGCCTCCAATTGGCCCAATGAATGATTTTTCGCAGCCTGTAGTCGATTTCGTCCGATGGATCGTGAAGTGGAATTTCGCATCGATAGGCGGGAAAAGCGGTGTAAACGGCACTACAACGTATGCGATCTGTTTCGTTGCTGATCGAACCGTTGATCAAAGAAGAATGAACGAGTACGCCAAGGTCGAAAGCCGTCTGCCGCAACACGTCGCTCGAAAATAGGTCGATCGGACGTGCTGCGCTCACCGCACTGACTTGGGCGGCGGTGAGCGTGTTCAAGAAGGCAAGCACAAGGGCCGGATCGTACGTGTCTTTCGCGCAGTGGATTTTACAGGCCCAATCTCCGGTGAACCTGACAAAGAATTCCAACTGGGCGCTATTGAACGCCTTCCAGCGCAAGATGTCGTGACGTGCCATCACGGGACGCGGTGTCAGCGCCTCGGTGAAGCGGCGTTGCAATTCGCTTGTCATGGTAGATAATTCTTGCCAGTTTTCACTTTGAAGTTAAAGTCGCTGCCTTTTTTAGCGTTGGCGGAGCGGTCCATTGCTTCGAGATTATGGTGATCATCGTGAAACGCATCGCGAGTCGCTCGATCGGTGTCACAACCAGGCGGGTACTTCTTCACGGTGCCGTCCGGCCTTGTGACAGTCGCGCCATGGGTGTACATCCGCGCTACGGAAATCTGATGGTCGTAGGTCAGATTCGTGATCCTCCTGCCGTTGGCGTCGAGTACATAAGTCTTGTTGCCTTCGGCATCGAATACATAGTTGCCGTCTTTATCTTTTTCGTACTTATAGAAATCAATCTTCTCATTGCCGTTCACCCACTGCAGTTGATCGCGCTGGCTAACCACTCCAGCAGGATCCCTCGCCGGGTCGAGACCACCGGGAAACTGGCTGATGGTTCCTTCGTCTACCCATTTCTTTCCTTCAAGCGTATATCGCTTTATCATTTCCATATGTGTCTCGACAGAATACGTGCTGGTGAACTCGTTTTCCCTTGTGCGTATTCCTTTAACCTTATTGATGGCTTCGTATAAGTCGGGAATTTCGTGATCAATAATTTTATTATATCTGTTTGTTTCGGCGACAAATCCCGCTCCAAACATATTACCCGTTATAGATGCTAGATCCTTTTTTTCGCGTTCGAGCTCCTCGATCTGACCCCTCAGATTTGCGATGATCTCTTCACGTTCCGCTTCCTGCCTTGCTCGCTTTTCGTCGCGCTTCTGTTGTGCGCTCAATTTCTTTTCTTGTGGTTGGCCGGCGGCCGTCGCGTCTTCCGATGAAGGCTCCGTTGCCTCTTCACCCTCATCGTGCGCCTTCAGGCCCAGCACATCTACTACCGCGACCGGATTGGCGGTGTACGCGTAAAGATTGATCCCCCCTGCAAGTCCAAGCGGATCTGACTGAAGATATCGCCCCAACATCGGGCTGTATGACCTGAATCGGTTGACATGCAAGCCGGTTTCGCGCTGCAGCCAATGCCCCGGCCAGCGCACGTCGTACTCCACCGAATTTCCCTCCGCGACCACAATCGTTCCGTATGGATCGATCTCCTTCGCGAGCCATACCACATCGCCGCTGCCATCCTCGATCCACTCGGGCATGCCGACCTGGTTGCAGAGCACGAAGTACTCGTTTCCCGAAGCCGCCGGCGCATCAATGCCGGGATAATCGATGAACATGAACGGCACCAGCGATGTCGCGTCGACATAAACGAAGACTCGCAGCTTGCCGTTGGGTTCGATCTGCGCAGCCAGCCGGTCTTCGCTCCAGTAGTACGCCGTTGAGCGATCACCCGTTGTCGCGATTATCTGGCGGCAAAGGCCGTCGTATTCTGCCGTCCACGCATCGGATCGATCGGACCACTCGATGCCGACAAGGAGGTCCATGCTGTCGTAACGAAAGGTCGTGCGCCGACCGTCGCGCGCAATTTCTTCGCATAGGTGGTTGCGCTCGTTGTATCTGTATTGGCCGTGCGACGCCGTCGATAATCGGTTACCGTCCGCGTAATGCATTCTCGTGCAGGTCGGCATCGACAACAGATTCCCGGCCGGGTCGTACTCGTAGCGGCGAGTTTGCCAACCGGCGCATACCTCGCCGACCAGTCGATGCGCGCCGTCGTACTGGTAGTGCGTGTCACCCTTCTCGCTGTCGCTCACGCGACGCAGCTCCCCGGCCCCGCTGTACTCATACGCCGTTCGACGAAATGCCGCAGGTGCACCGGTACGCCAAGTGACGCGCTCCGTGCAACGCCCCTTGTTATCGAACGTATAGCAAACCTGCGTACCATTGCCCAACTGGAGCAGCACACGGCCGTCATTGCCACGTTGTATGCAATGAGCCCTGCCGCCCAGAGTCCGAATCGACGTTGCTCCTTGCGCGGTAGGCGTGTACATGACGTCGAACCGCCCGAAGCAGGCTGTTCGCCTCAGCCGATGACCATCGTATTCATGCGTGACGCCCGCACCGTCGCGCTTGTCCGACGTGAGTCGTCCGCGCGAATCGAACGTTCGCGTGATCTCGTGCGCATTGGTGGAGGCTTTCGTATGCATGCCAAAGCGGTCATATTCATAAACATGCTTGCTGCCCGACGCCAGAGTCCGCTCGCGCGGCAGGCCGTTGTTGCCGATTTCGAATTTCAATAACCAGTTGCCCGCGCCGTCGTGCTTTTCGATCAGGCGGTCGCCGCCGTCATAGCAATAGGTCTCGCGCAGCTGGCCATGCCGTATCACACTCGTCAGCCGGTTCTTCAGGTCGTAGCCGTAAACGGTTTCGTTACCGTTTGCATCGGTGATCGACGCGATGTTCCGGCGAGGTGTATAACGATAGCGAATCGTCTCGCCGCGCGCATTCTCTTCGCTGGCCAGCAGATTCCATGAACATCGCGTATAGCGGGTCGCGGCGCCATCCTGATCGAACCACCGCAGCAGATTGTCTTCGGCATCGTATTCGAAGCGCTCGGCGTGTCCGCTCATATCCGTGTGCCGGATCACCCTGCCTGCAACGTCGCGTTGTTCTCGCTGTTCATCGGGCAATTGGGCAGCCGCAGTGGCAGCCCCCCATGTCCAATGTTCGACCGCCCGCGGTAGCAGCACCCCGCCGGCAAGGTCGGCGTCGTTGGCATCTCCCCACATCAGGCCAAGCATCGAGTTTGACACGGTGTGCGCAAGCGGGTTGGGCAGGTTCGGCAGATCGTCCTTGCCTGGCCAGAGGTTTCCGAATCGATCGAGGCGGCCGATGTTCCTGTCCAGCCTGTCGTAAAGCCATCGCAACGCTCGGCCGCCCGAGTCGATTTCCTCAACGATGCGACCCGACGGAGCGATCACGTACTCCGCCGCCCCTCCATACGGGTCGACCACGCGGGTAATCGTCCCTACGTCGTTGAACAGGACTGTCCACTTGCCTCCGTCCGCCTCGGTGACAATGGTGCGCCCTGGCTGGTACTCGAAGCGGACGTGCCACATCCCGTCTTGGCCGGTGCTCTCCATGCAGCGACCCTCATGGTCGTAGCGATAAAAGAACGCGTACCCGTTCGCATTGGTAAGGCGCACGATTCGGCGCTGTGAATCATATTCGTAAGCCGAAACCGAATCGAGTGCATTGCGGTAGTTGGCCAGACAGCCGCTTGTATCGTATCCGTAGTGGGCGATGCGGTGAATCTCGCCGCCGACGTCCGTCAGCACAACTTCGAGGATCCGTCCGAACCCGTCATACCCGAACCCGATCACCCGCCGGGTCCGGCCTCGCTCGTCGGTCTGCGTAATACTCTGCAGACGCCCCTTTTCGTTCCAATGCAGGACACTACGCGTTCCATCGCGGATATGACCGACACAGTGGGCGGACCGGTCCGTTGCCGAGTCCCGCTCAAACTCCAGGTTTCCTTCCACTTCGTGCCGGACGATAAAGCGCCGGCCGTCCACCTGTTCAATTTCGTATCCCTGGCAATAACCGCTATATATCCCATCCGCTCGCTTGCCGAAAGCGTATTCTGTTCCGCGCGGATCGGTATAAACCGCACGCGTGCGCAGTAGCTGGAGTTCGTGCTGCCATGCATGTCGGAACCCGTATCCCAGCATGCCGTCCCGCTCGCACCAGCCGCTGCAGTAGTGGCGCCCCCATTTGAACGGCTCGACCCCGTCCGTCTTATAGTCCGTGAAATTGTTCTCGATTTCGCCCGTAACGGCGCTAACCGGCTCGCCCCACGATTCACAGGCCAGTTTCTGCGCCCACTTCGGCAGCTTCGGCCTTACCTTCTTCCCGATCCCATGCTTCGCCCCATGCCACATCATCTGCGCATCCGGCAGCGGAAACCCGCCGATCAACACCGTCGGATCGCCCATGAGCAGCGTGCCCATACTTGGCTCGATACCGGGATCCTTGCCCATCAGGTTGCTGAGCATCATGAACGCGAGATCGGCCGCAGTCTGCGCAGCCGTCATCGCGGCTGCCAGATCCTCGTGATGCTTCGCATCACTGGCAGCAGTTGCCGCGCCCGCCGCCGGCCCAACCGCTGCGTTACCAATCCCCCATGCCTTCCCTGCCCGTCCCAACAACTTCGCTCGTCCGCTTACCTGAGCCGCCTCCTCGCTTTTCTCCGCCGCACTCTCCGCTTCACCGCCCGACTTCCCGACATGCCCCATCGGATTGCAATGCCGCGTGATGTCGATGCCCATGCGCGCCGCACGCATTCCGCCGATAAACGTATTGCTCGAACCCGTCTGGATATCGAAGTAAGGCGTCAGTCCACCACAAGTAGGCGCGAAGCCGATGTCCAGCACCCGTGCGGCAGGGATGCCGCCGACCAACACGCTCAGGCAACCGGCGCCAATCGTCATACCGGAACTCGGCAACGGAAAACCATTACTGGGCGGATGACTGTGCGCATGCGGCGTACCGAGATGCGGAACGCCAATGGTGGCAGCCGGCATCCCCGGCACCTTGTCGAGCAGTGGGATCTGCGCGATACCAGTATTGAGCAACTGCGACGGCATGCCCTGCAATGATGCAAGGGAATTCACCGCCTCGCTGACATGGTGGAGCGTGCTCCCTTTCGACGAGAACGTTTCCTTGAATGGATCGAATGTCGACTTGACCGTATCGAGTAACGCATCGCACGCGGTGTCCGCTTTGGCTTCCGATTGCGTCGCGTGACTCTCTGGGGGATCGGAAGCACGCGTAAAACGAGGTTCGGATTCGCTCATTGCCGTGCCTGCTCATCTTCGGTCGTCACGTGGCGCGCAGCCGACGCCGTGGCCGCACGCAGACGAGCCATGTAAAGCGGATCTTTCTCCAACTCATACGCCCTCGCTTCGGTTTTCAGACCGGCGTTTCCGTAAAGCGATACGAGTCGATCGAGAATGCTGATGCGTTGCCGTTCGCAACCGAACTGCTCGCACAATCCCTTCGCGGCGATCCAGTTCTTTGCGGCTTCCGCCGCCTGGCCGCATGCCAGCAATGCGATGCCACCCTTCTCCATCGCCTCGATCTTCGTATGAACGAGCATCATCCTTCCGGCAGCACCGCTTGCCAGATCGAAATAAGTCGCCGCCTTCGCATGTTCGCCGAGCGTGTTGCAGCAGCCGCCCGTCGCCATCAGCGCATTGAGCACGATCAGCAAATTCCGACTATCGAGCGCTGCCGATAGCGCACGCAAGTACCAGTCCTTCGCGTCGCCCGACGACCCGTGCCGCAATGCCACATCGCCCAAGCCATGCAACGCGATTGCGCAACCGGTCGAATCTTTCCGTTCCGCATGAAATGCAAAGAGCGTGTAATACTTGCGCTGCGCGTCGGGTAGCCTGTCGTGCGCGAGGTCGATCCCGGCAATCTGCATCAAGGCCCCCATGCGCTGCTCGATCGGATATACCGCATCGTTTGCAATGGCGACCAGATTGCGCGTCGCTTTTTCGGAGGAAAAATCGACAGGAAGAATCAACACATGCTCCGCTTTTTTCTCGCGAGCGAGCGGAATCAGGCAAGGTTGCTTCCGGTCGTCACGGATGCAGAACCGATTCCCCTCCATCCAGTCTTCGAATCCATTCAGTGCCAGACATTGCAGAACGATCTTTGCGAAGCCGCCAAAGTCGCCCATCGGTGACGGTAACCATGCCCAAACGACTTTTACCCCCTCGGGAATTAGCGTGCGCACATGAACGACGGCATCACGCAACCGCTGTGCAGGCGCACGCCTCGGATCGGTGCAGGTCAGCGGCAACGGCGGCCAGCTTCCTTCACCGCGCTCGACGCGTACCGCGCTTTCGTCGGCGATCTGACGGGCGAGCGCTTCCATGCACGTTTTCAGATACGCGTCAGCCGAGTCGCACGGAAACGGGAAGATCAGAAAAATCGCGTCGCCGACACGCTCGTCGAGCGATTGCAGCATCTTCAGCACGGGCACGATGTCGTTGTCCGTTGCTTCGAGTAGCAACGTCGGATCGTCAGGCTGATCGATGAAGGCCTCAAGCGACGATTCGATGGCGGAGAATTCGCGATGCATGGCGTCAGGCCGTCCCCTCAGTTCAGACGGATGTACCGGCTGCGCACCACGGTGTCAGCTTCGGTCCGGATATCGACGCCACCTCGCCCGCCTTCGAGCTCGAGCGTCTGTGCACTCAATCTCAGCTTGCCGGCGACTTCGATGTTTACGTTCCGGTTCAGCAATGTCACGACTGGTCCGTCCGGCGACGCGCGTACCTGCAATAACGGACAACCCGACGCATCTGAAACCTGCAAGCACTTGTCTGCTTCGAGCGAAAGTGCCATTGCAGGCTCGACGACCGGTTCGACCGGTTCGCCCGAACCCTTTCGCTTCAGCAACCCGGCGATCAGATATTCAGGCCAATTCGACGGCGATTGCAGCAGTACACGATCACCGATCTCCGGTTTCACGCCATTCATGCATTCCAGCCAGTGCTCGCGTGTGGTGCTATCCGGCATCGACCATTTCACGCGAACCCTGCCCATCGCATCGGGGTGGTGCGTATCCGTCACTTCGCCGATCAATGTCGATGATTCGCGCCGGTCGTCAGGCGCGGAACGATCCGGCGTCGCATCGTTGGCGAACAGTCTTCGCAGTGCCTCGATCGTTTCCGCTTCGAGCGCTTCGTCGACCATCATCTGATCCGATTCGTTTTCCATCGAATGTCTCCCATGCTTCGAATGCAAACGGGCAACCGGTTGGTGCCGGTCGAAATCAATTGATGTGGGCAATCGTTCCCTGGATCGTCACGCCCGACCCGTCGAGCGTGATGGAGCCGCCACCGGTCGCCAGGACGATCTTCGTCGCATTGACATTGACGGTGCAGCTATCCTTGCCGTTGTCTATGTTGATCGTTGGTGCCTGAAGATTGGCGGTCGATTTACCCGAAAGATTGAGATCGTTCTCGCCGTAAATCGTCACGCCCTGTGCATAGCCTGAAATGCTGACGCCCTTGCCGTATCCGTCGATGGCCACGCCGCCATTCTGGCCACTGATTCCAACACCAGTACCGTTTGCGGTTCCGCCGATGGATACGCCGATGTTGTCCTTGTTGATCGACACACCACTCTTTCCTGCGCCCATGTCGATATATTGGCCAGCCGCCAACGAAGCGACTTTGGCCACGTCCACGGAATGATTGCCTGTATTGACTTTCGTCGCATACGACCCGGTGCCGACGACATGCGTGCTGTCCCCCTTGACGAAAACGTCCTGCGTGCCGACAAGCACCGCCAGGTTGTGATTTCCCTTCGTCACCGTATGCGAGCTGTTGCCGTCAACCGTCACGCTGCGATTCCCCCCCACCCCATGCGTCTCATCCACACCAATCTGCGCGACCCGATTCTTGCCGATATTCACCGTCTCGTTCTGCCCGACGCTGCGCTGCCGGTTGTTCTTCACCTGCATCGTTTCGTCGTTCCCGACCGTGTGCGTGTGATTGTTCCCGACGGAAAGCGAATGATCGAGCTCCGTCTCCGCATCGAAATTCCGCTCCGCATGCATCCACAGCTGTTCGGCGCCCTTCTTGTCCTCGAACCGGAACGCGTTTGCATGCTCGGTCGTCCCGCCCGGCGACGACCGCGACAACAACCCGCTCTGCGTCGCACTTCCCGGCAGCCCCCAAGGCGGCATCTTCTCGCCGTTGTAAACCCGCCCCGTCACGATCGGCTCGTCCGGATCGCCGTTCAGGAAATCGACGACGACCTCGTCGCCCACCCGCGGAATCTGCACGCCCCCAAACCCGCCGCCGGCCCACGGGCTCGACACCCGCACCCAGCACGACGAATCCTGGTTGCTCTGCCCATACCGATCCCACCGGAACTGCAGCTTCACGCGCCCATACTGATCGGTCCAGATTTCCTCGCCCGGCGGCCCGACGACGGTTGCCGTCTGCGGGCCGTTGGTGCGCGGCCGCGGCGTCTCGCGCGGCGACCGATAAAGCAGACTCGACGGCTGCGCGACCATCATCGTCTGATGCACGACCGCCTCCGCGCCCTGATCGCTCGCATAAGCGTTCTCCTGAAACCGGTACCGGCACCGCACGATCAGGTACTCGCGGTTCTGGTCCGCACGCGGACAATGCGCGAGCGTGAACAAATAGCCGGGCGCCGCACCGCGCACGTCCGTATCGGCACTCGCGCGCTCGTGCTCGGCCTGCTGTTCCTCGAGCCGCACGCGGCTGTAATGCGCGCCGGGCGCATCGTCGCGATAGCCGCCCGGCCATTCGAACGACGCGAAGCCGTCGTGATCGTGGCCGCGCGGATCGACTTTCTGCGACGACAGGTCCGCACGCGGTTTCGTATAGTCGTAGTCGGTGGTCTGGTGCTTGCCGACGCTCACCTCCTGCGCGGGCAGCCAGCCGTCGATATGCTCTTCGTCGGCGATCGCGGTACGGTCGCGCGCGATGTACGGAATCGTCTCGTAGCCGGGCAACGCGGTATGCGACGACATCGCATCGCACAGCACCAGCGTGTGCGCATCCGCCGCATGCCTGAAATAAAAATAGATGCCCTCGAACTCCATCAGCCGCGACACGAATGCCGTATCGGTTTCGTTGTACTGCACGCAGTACTGGCGCGGCACATAGGATTCGGTCAGCTTGTTCTCGATCGGAAAGCCGTACGGCGCGAGCACCTCCTGCACGATCTCGGGCACGGTGCGGTTCTGGAAGATCCTGCAATCGGAGCGGCGCGTCGCGAGCCACAGCCAGGGCCGCACGATCAGCTCGTAGCCGTAATGCCGTTCGGCGCGCCGGCCGGCCAGCGTTGCGCGCGCGACGATGCCGTTCAGGTAGCGCGTCGACAAGTCCTGCCGTTCGATCCGCACGGTCACGGATTTGCCGAGCATGTCCTTCAGCGACAGGCTGTGACTGTCCGCCAGCGCCTCGATCCGAAACTCGAACAATCGTCCGAGTTCCTCGCTGCCGTCGAGCGCGTGGAATTTCAGGTCGTCGCCGTGCGGGCTGTCGAGTGTGAATACGCGATTCACGTCGTGGCCTCCTCGTCGAACCGGTAAACGAATTCCCCGCCGGCCGCGCTCACCTCGATCGACGCCAGCGCGCGGCCTTCGAGCGTCGCCTCCAGGATCGCGCGCCCGATGCGCGGCATCACGGTATGCGTGAGGATCGCGTCGACCATGCGGCCGCCGGATTCGATGGTCCGGCAGCGCTCGACGATCAGCGCGGTCGCGGCAGCGGTGCAGTGCAGCCGGATGCCGTGGTGCGCATCGATCCGCTGCTCGATCCGGCGCAGTTGCAGCGCGACGATCCGCGCCAGCGTCGCGTCGGTCAGCGGGTAGTACGGCACGACGGTCAGCCGGCCGAGCAGCGCGGCCGGAAATACGTCGAGCAGCGGCGCGCGCAGCGCATCGGCGAGGGTTTGCGCGTCCGGCAGGTGCTCGGGATCGCGGCACAGCTGCATCACGCGATCGGTGCCGACGTTCGACGTCAGAAAAATCACCGTGTGCCGGAAATCGATGTCGCGCCCCTCGCCATCCTCCATCCAGCCCTTGTCGAATACCTGGAAGAAAATCTCGTGCACGTCGCGATGCGCCTTCTCGATCTCGTCGAGCAGAACGACGCTGTACGGCCGCCGACGCACGGCCTCGGTAAGCACCCCGCCCTGTCCGTAGCCGACGTAGCCGGGCGGCGCACCCTTCAACGTCGATACCGTGTGCGCCTCCTGGAACTCGCTCATGTTGATCGTGATCGCGTTGCGCTCGCCGCCGTACAGCGTATCGGCGAGCGCGAGCGCGGTTTCGGTCTTGCCGACGCCGGACGGCCCGCACAGCAGGAACACGCCGTGCGGTTTGGTCGGGTCGTCGAGCTTCGCACGTGCGGTCTGAATCCGTTCGGCAATCAGTTCGACCGCATGGCGCTGGCCGACCACACGTTCGCCGAGTGTCTCGGCGAGCTTGAGCACGGCTTGCGTCTCGTCGCGCACCATCCGGCCGAGCGGAATCCCGGTCCAGTCGGCAACGACCGCGGCGACCGCATGCGTGTCGACGGCGGGCAGCACGAGCGGCGCGTCGTCCTGCATCTCGGCCAGCGCCTGCTGCGCGGCAGCCAGGCGCGACAGAACATCGGTGCGTGCGTCGCCGATCAGCTCGCGCGACGCGTCGTCGTCGAGCAGCGCGGTGCGCGATTCGACGATCGAGGTCAATGCGGCGCGCTCGGCTTGCCAGCGCGTATCGAGCCGATCGAGCTCGGTCTGCACGGTGGCAAGCTCGGCATCGATCGCGTCGCGTCGCGCCGTGTCGCCGCTGCCGATCGCGCACTCGCGCGCGATCCGTTCCCGCTCGATGCGCAGGCCGTCGATGCGCCGGCGCGCGTCCTCGATCGGCGCGGGCACCGCGTGCTGGCTGACGGCGACGCGCGCACAGGCCGTGTCGAGCAGGCTGATCGCCTTGTCCGGCAGCTGCCGTGCGGGAATATACCGGTGCGACAACGTGACGGCGGCCTGCAGCGCGTCGTCGAACACCAGCACGCGATGGTGGGCTTCGAGCTTCGCGGCGAGACCGCGCAGCATCGTCACGGCGGCGGCCTCCTCGGGTTCGAGCACGTGCACCAGCTGGAAGCGCCGCGTCAGCGCGGGATCCTTCTCGATGTACTGTTTGTACTCCGACCACGTGGTCGCGCCGATCGTGCGCAGCAGGCCGCGCGCGAGCGCGGGTTTCAGCAGGTTCGCAGCGTCGCCGGTGCCGGCGGCGCCGCCCGCGCCGACGAGTGTGTGCACTTCGTCGATGAACAGGATCGCCGGCCGCTCGGACGACATCGCCTCGTCGATCACGCCGCGCAGCCGGCTCTCGAACTCGCCTTTCACGCTCGCGCCGGCCTGCAGCAGCCCGATGTCGAGCAGATACAGTGCGACGTCGCGCAGCGACGGCGGCACGTCGCCGGCCGCGATCCGCAGCGCGAAGCCCTCGGCCACGGCCGTCTTGCCGACACCGGCCTCGCCGACCAGCAGCGGGTTGTTCTGCCGGCGCCGCAGCAAGATATCGACGATCTGGCGGATTTCCGGATCGCGCCCGATCACGGGATCGATCTCGCCGGCGCGTGCGCGCGCAGTCAGGTCGACGGCGAAGCGGGCGAGCGCGGAACCGTCGCCGGCCGACGCGGCGACCGCGGCGCGCGCCGAGGCATCGCCGCCGGCGCCGGTCTGCCCGGCCGGCGGCGCTTCGGGCGAGCCTTCGACGATCGATTCGAGCGAATCGGCGAGCACGTCGGGCACGATGCGCTCGAACTCGCGCGCGATCGCGTACAGCACGTTGCGCAGCTGCGGCGTCTTCAGGATCGCCAGCAGCAGCACCGCGCCGCGAATGCGCGTCGCGTCGTACTTCAACGTCGCATAGACCCATGCTCGTTCGACGGCGTCGTCGATGTGCACGGACAGGTCGGACACCGATCCCGCGCCGCGCGGCAGTCGGTCGAGCGCCGCGACGAGCCGGCGCTCGAGCGCGGCCTCGTCGATCTCGAAGCGGCGCAGGATGCGATGCAGGTCGCTGTCGGGCCGCTGCAGGATCTGCTTGATCCAGTGCGCAAGCTCGACGTACGGATTGCCGCGCAGCCGGCAGAATCCGGTGGCCTGCTCGAGCGTCTCGTAGAGGAACGGATCCAGTTTCCCGAACAAATTGACGCGGCCGATATCGGACATGACGGTTCCCGTTTAGGCGGTTTCTCGATGCGGAGCGTGGGCACCGCGATGCAGGTCGTAGCGAACGACGAGATCGCGCGCGGGGCCCGGTTCGAGGCGCTGCCCGAGCCACGCGATGCGGCCGATGCCTTGCGGCGCGCCGAGCGCGAGCGCGGGCACGGCATCGGCCGCGAGTTCGAGCTGCACGTCCCAGTCGAATTCGATGCCGACATATTCGCGCACCCATTGCGCGAGCTGCCGCGCATGCGGGCCGGCCGGCAAAAATCGCCGGTACGCGTCGAGCGACAGCGGGCCGAGCACGATCCGGAACCGCGACTGCGCGTCGCGCACCGCGAGGCCGAGGGCGACGCCGCCGAGGCGCGGCGTCAGCCGCGTCGCGCGGATCGTGCAGCGCTGCGAGCGCTCGATCGCAACCCACTGCGGCATGTGCTCGACGATCCGCGCATCGACGCCGAAATGCTTGCGCACGATCTGCACGAGCCCTTCCGGGTTGCGTGTATGCCGGACGAGATGGCCCGCGTGGAAATAGCGGGCGTGCGGTGCGAGCGTGTCCGCATCGTCGCGCGGAATACGGCCCGCCCCGCCCGCCTGGGCCTCCCGACCGATCAGGCTCGCCACATAACCGTCGAACCGTGCGCGTGCGGGCCGGTCGAGACTCACCGTCGGCTGCGCATCGGCCCACGCGCGGTAGAACAGCAGGATCAGCCGGTGATGAAACAGGTCGGCGAACGCGGCGAAAGCCGGATCGTCGTGCTGCGCCGCGCGTTCGTGCGCGTATTCGGTCAGGTGCGTCGGCAGCGGCCCGTTCGGCCCGAACAGCCCGAAGCCGTGGATCGCGATGCGCGGCAGCGCGGCATCCCGGTCGACCACGCCGGCCACCATCGACGCCGCGAATGCCAGCGACGGCTGCTGGCCGAGCCGGACGGGTTCGTCGCGCGGCCGCGCGGCATGGCCGAGCGGCGCGCGGCCCGGCGACAGCGCATCGAGCCAGCGCAGCGCCTGGAACAGGTCGTAGCCGTGCGGCGCGGCGCGCAGCCGCGCCCACCACGCGGCACGGCGTGCGGCATCGGCGGCCGGCGGCGCGCCGGCGGGCATCTCGTGTTTCATATCGCGGGCCGCCTGCCGACGCGGGCCGGCCAGTGGGCGAGCCGGCCGCGCTGCACGCTGGTCAGCACGCATTCGGCGAACGCGTTGATCGACACGTGCCGGGCAAAGAACTGCTCGAGCACGGCGCCGAGCAGGAACGGGCTGTCGCCGGAGAACGCATGATCGTCGACGGTCACGTCGACCTGCACGCCGCGCCCGAACATCAGCGGCCCGAGCGCCGGCAGGCGGCGGAACACGGGCGAGAACGCGACGCGCTGCACGCCGTCGATCTGCCGCCGCATCGCGGCATCGGCCGGATCGGCATGCAGGCCGAGCAGTTCGCGCAGCGCGTGTGCGCCCTCGTCGGCGTCGAGATCGGTCAGCGTGTGGCGGGCGAGCCCGAGATGGCGGATCAGCCGCCAGGCCGTCTGCGCGTCGGCGATCGGCGGGCGCGGCCGCGACGGGCCGCGGATCGCGACGATCCGCTCGACGGGCGCCGACACCCTCAGCGTGAACGTGTTCGCATCGCCGGGCGGCTGCAGCAGCACAAGGTCGCGGTTCGTGCACAGCGTGTCGACGGACAGGTAGCGCATCGTTTCGTCGTACGGCGCGCACTGGCTGTCGACGAGCGACACGTAGGCTTCGCTGCCGACGTAGCCGGTGCGCGTGCCGTTGGCGCGCGCCTGCGCGGACACCAGCCGCGGCTCGCGCCGCACCGTGTAGTACGCGCCGTAATTGCCGTCGTCGCCGGCGAACGACGCGTGAAACGGCCGGAACTCGCGCGACTGGCCGTCGTCGCGCTGTTCGCTCGCGAGCCGCTGCACCGCATACACCTCGTAGTCGAGCGGCCGGCTGCGGTCCACCACGACATGATGTTCGCGCGCGCCCGGCTGCACGGGGATGCGGTCGCCGCGACGCGCGAACAGGTTCACGGCCGGCGTGCAGTTCAGCGCGAGATGACGCGCGTCGACGGCCGCCTCGAGCGCCGCGTCGTGCCGGTCGAACAGCACGGTCAGCTCGCATTCGTCGCCGCTCGCGCGCGCCAGCGCCGGCTGCAATCCGCCGATGCTGAAGAACAGGAAGCGCGCGGGAAACGCGAAATACTCGCGCAGCAGCCGGTAGCCGTGGAAGCTGCGGCCGTCGTCGGGCAGGATCGCCTGTGCCGGATCGAAGCCTTCGTGCGCGATCGCGTCGGCGTCGAGCGGATGAATCCAGCGCGGCGGCTGGCCAGGGTCGTGGCACACCACGCCGAGCGCGTGCGCGCAAAGCAGTTCGAGCAGATGCAGCGCGTCGCGCTCGGGGCCGGCGAGATGGAACGTCAGCCGGTCGAGCGGCAGTTGCGACAGCTTCGCCCCGCCGCGCGCCTTCAGCCGGATGCGCAGCGCGCCGCGCACGTCCTGCCGTGCCGCGACCGTGCCGCGCGGCAGATAGGCCGGTGCGCCCGTGACGGCCGCATCGGCCAGCTCGAGCGGCCACAGCGTCAGGTCGTGCGCGGTGCGGAATTCGCACGCGGTCTGCTCGGACGCGGCCGGCCGCGCGCGCAGCGCGGTGCCGGCCGGCAGCCGCCAGCCCTGCGCGAGGCTGCCTTCGTTCAGCATCGGCGCGAACCGTACGATCGCCATCGACGGCAGCGGCGCGACGTAGCCCGGATACACGGCATCGAGCAACGCCTGCGTGAAGCGCGGAAACTCCGCGTCCATCTTCAGCTGCACGCGCGCGGTAAGGAAGCTGAAGCCTTCGAGCAGCCGCTCGACGTACGGGTCGGGCGGCCCGGAGTCGTGCAGCCGCAGCCGCGCAGCGACCTTCGGGAACTGCTGCGCGAACTCGCCGCCGAGCTCGCGCAGGTAGGCAAGCTCGCGGTTGTAGTAGTCGAGCAGGCGCGTATCCATCGCGTCAGGCCCCCGCCGTCGATTGCAGCGACATCGCGCCGGTCTCCAGGTCGAGGTCGGAGCGCAGCACGAATTCGACCGGATGCGGAATCGACCACAGCGTGCCGCGGATCTCGAACAGCAGCACGTTGTGGCGCTGCTCGCCGGCGCGGCCGCGCGTCGCGTCGGTCACGCTGCGGACCTCGACGCTGTCGGGCGCGATGCGCGGCTCGAAGCGGACGATCGCGTCGCGAATCGACGCCTCGACCGACATCCGCTCGACGCCCGACATCGGCTTGCCGACGAGCGGCCGCATCCCGTAGTTGACGACCGACGCCTGCGCATGCGGGAACGCCTGCCAGTCGACGAAGCCGTCCTCGCCGTTGCGCGTGTTGAGCAGCCACGCGAGATCGCGCAGCACGGCCGCACGCAGGCGTTCGGCGCCGATCCATTGCGCGCCGGACGCTTCGCTCGCGCACTGCGGCGCGTCGTCGGTGAGCCGGTCGAGCAATGCGGGCTGGAGCCGGTCGCGCAGCTTGCGCTCCCGGTCGTCGCGGGTTTGCAGGTCGTCCATCGTCCTCTCCGCGCGGTCACATCTCGGTGTTTTCCTTGATGTTCCAGCCGACCGACACCTCGGCGCCCTTGCCGCCGTTGTCGTTCTGCTGCCAGTACTGCTTCTTCACCTTCGCGGCCTGGAAGCCGTAGTGCATCAGCAGCCGGTCGGCCGCGTCGCCGGGATCGACGCCCGCAACCTGCGCGGACGTGACGAGCACTTCCTGCAGCGTGACGCGCATGAACTCGACCTGCGTGCCGCCGGTCTTGCACGCGGAGATCTCGACCGACGGCAGGTGCTTGCCGCTCGCGCAGTTCTTGATGATCGCGGGCGAGCCCTTGTCCATGTATGCCGCCACGACGAGATCGTTGAAGCTCGCCTTGCCTGCGTTGCCGCCGCTGCCGCTCGCCATCGCGCCCGGCTGGCTCGCGCCCCACGTGAACGACTGGATGTCGGTCCAGCCCTTGTGCTGCGCGTCCGCGGATTCGCCGGTCACGCCGTCCACCTTCATAAACATTGCCACGCCCATTGCCGTCTCCGTTCAGATCAGATTGCGGTACAAGGTCAGGTTGAATGCCGGTCGCCGCTCATTCGTCGATCGCCTTCGCGGAAGGCAGCCGCGAGATAAGCCGCAGCGACACGGTGAGCCCTTCGAGCTGGTAGTGCGGCCGCAGGAAGAATTTCGACGTGTAGTAGCCCGGGTTGTCCTCGACCTCGTCGACGACCACCTGTGCGGCCGCGAGCGGCTTGCGCGCCTTGGTTTCCTGCGACGAGTTCGCGGGGTCGCCGTCGACGTAGTTCATGATCCAGTCGTTCAGCCAGCGCTCCATGTCGTCGCGTTCGCGAAACGAGCCGATCTTGTCGCGCACGATGCATTTCAGGTAATGCGCGAAGCGGCAGCACGCGAACAGGTACGGCAGGCGGCCCGACAGCCGCGCGTTGGCGGTGGCGTCGGGATCGTGGTACTCGGCGGGCTGGTACAGCGACTGCGCGCCGATGAACGCGGCGAAATCCGAGTTCTTCCGGTGTACGAACGGCATGAAGCCGTTCTTCGCAAGCTCGGCTTCGCGGCGGTCGCTGATCGCGATCTCGGTCGGGCATTTCTGGTCGACACCGCCGTCGTCGGTCGGGAACGTGTGGCTCGGCAGCCCCTCGACCGCCCCGCCGGATTCGACGCCGCGGATCGACGAGCACCAGCCGTACAGCTTGAACGACCGGTTGATGTTCGCCGCCATCGCGTACGCGGAATTCGCCCACGTGTAGCGATCGTGGTTCGCGGCGTCGGTGTCTTCCTCGAAGTCGAATTCGTCGACGGGGTTGGTGCGCGCGCCATACGGCAGCCGCGCGAGAAAGCGCGGCATCGCGAGGCCGACATAGCGGGAATCCTCGGACTGCCGCAGGCTGCGCCACGCCGCGTATTCGGTGTTCTGGAAGATCTTCGTCAAGTCGCGCGGGTTCGACAGCTCCTGCCACGAATCCATCTGCATCAGCTCGGGCGACGCACCGGCGATGAACGGCGCATGCGCGGCGGCCGCGATCTTCGACAGCTCGCCGAGCATCTCGACGTCGGGCGGGCTGTGGTTGAAGTAGAAATCGCCGACGAGGCAGCCGAACGGTTCGCCGCCGAACTGCCCGTACTCCTCCTCGTAGATCTTGCGGAACAGCGGGCTTTGATCCCACGCGACGCCCTTGTAGCGCTTCAGCATGCGCGCGACTTCGTTGCGCGACGCGGGCAGCGCCTTGATCTTCAGCAGCTCGTCGGTTTCGGTGTGCGTGACGAGGTAATGCAGCCCGCGCCATGCGCCTTCGAGCGTCTGGAAATCGTTGTGGTGCAGGATCTCGTTGATCTGTTCGGAGAGCTTCCGGTCGATTTCCGCGATGATCTGCTTGACGCTGCCGTACGCATCGGTCGTCATCCCGACCGTGTGTTCGAGCGCCTGCTGCGCGAGCGTGCGCACCGCGCGCTCGACCGATTCGCGCGCCTCGGCGGTCTTCGGCTTGAACTCCTTTTGCAGCAGCGCGGCGAACGCATCGTGCGCGCGCTCCGGCTGCGCGGTCTCGCGCGACTCGGCGCGGGATTGGGCGGGCTCATTCATCGCGGGTCTCCGGGGCGGTCGTCGCATCGCCCTGCCGTTGCGCGCGCGGTTCGCCGACAAGCGTCTTCAGCAGGTCGGGATCGTTGATCGCGCGCTCGATCAGTTGTTCGGCACCGTGCTTGCCGTCCATGTACGACAGCAGGTTCGACAGCTCGGTGCGCGCGTCGAGCAGACGGCGCAGCGCATCGACGTTGCGCGCGATCGCGGCCGGCGAGAAATCGTCGATCCGCTCGAACGTCATGTCGACGCTGAGCATGCCTTCGCCCGTCAGCGTGTTGGGCACCTGGAACGCGACGCGCGGCGCCACGGACTTCATCCGCTCGTCGAAGTTGTCGACGTCGATCTCGAGAAACCTGCGCTCCGGCAGGTCCGGCAGCGGCTCGGCGCGCTTGCCCGCGAGGTCGGAGATCACGCCCATCACGAACGGCAACTGCACCTTGCGTTCGGCGCCGTAGGTCTCGACGTCGTACTCGATCTGCACGCGCGGCGCCCGATTGCGCGCGATGAACTTCTGTCCGCTGCCCGCTGCCCTGGTTCTGTCCGTCATCGTCCACTCCTTCACGTCGATCAATTCACGTCGATCAAATTGCGCGGTATGCCTTCGCCGCCCGCATGGCGGCATGCTTCATTCGCTCCGCTCGCCGCTTAGCAGGTCCAGCTTCGGCAGGCTCTCCGGAGCGAGGTCCCGGATGATTGCGTAGAAATCGAGCGCCAGCAGGCGCTGCGCGCGCCGCAGCAGCAGCGGCGCCGGATGGCTCGGCTCGTAGTGCTCGAAATAGCGGCACATCTTGTCGAGGCCGATGCGCACGTCGTCGCGGCTGGTCAATTCCGCGTCGCGCCAGGCCTGCGCGTTCGGCACCGGCGCGCCGGACGGCGGCCCGTCCGCCGATGCGTCTGCGCGCGCGGCCCCGGGCGCCGGTGCGGCATGCTCCGGGGCGGCGGCGCGCGTCGCCGGCAACGGCACGTCGTCCACGATCCGTCGCAAGGCCTTTTCGGTGTCGCTGGCGTCGGGCGCCCATTCGCTGCCGAGCGCATCGGTCACGCGCGCGCGGATCGCATCCAGCGCACGCAGCGCGGCACGCGCCGCGTCGAGCGGCGTCCGGCCGTCGTCCTGCATGGCGGACAGCGCGGCAATCAGCCGCTCGCGGCCGCCCGCCGGGCCCGCTTCGTCGCGGCCGTCCAGCAGCCGTTCGGCATCGCGCACGCTCGGACCGCCGTCGAACAGCGGCTGGCGTCGCGCCGCGCGTGCGCAGTCGTGGGCGCCGGCGACATCGGCCAGCGCGTTGATGCGCGGCGTCGGATCCAGGTCGCCGTCCGCGTCGAGGCGCGGGTGCACGTCGCTCCACCAGCGCTCGAGTGCCGCCGCGACGAGCGCAAGCCCGTCCGCGTAGCCGGGAATGCCGTACAGCTCGGTCCAGCTGCGCGTCAGGCACGCGACGACGCGCAGATCCTTGGTGCGCGCGAGCAACGCGAGCGCGAGCCGCTCGATCGTGTGCCAGTCGGGCGCCTCGGCCGGGATCACGGTGTCGCCGTACTGCTGCTCGGCGCGCGGCGTCGAGCGCTCCTGCAGCTGCAGGAAGTCGGGCTCGTATTCGAGGTTTGCGCCGCAGCGCGCATCGGGTGCGACGTCCGCGAGCAGCATGCCGATCAGTTCGGCACGCGGCGTCGAACCGAGCGGGAGCGGCGACGGGGCGGCGAGTACCGCCTGGCTGACGTTATTCGAATACATAGTCGATGCTGACCGGTTTGCTGCCGAAGTCGATCGCCACGGTGCGGCGCAACGGCGGCAGCGAGCCGTTGCGGATCTCGATCTGATAGACGCCCGGCGCAAGCGATACCGAGCGCAGCGGCGGGCTTGCGCCGCGCCGCGCGCCGTTCACGTAGACGTCGCCCCACGGGCGCACGTGAAAGCGCACGACGACGTTTTCCGACGCCGGCGGCGGCCGCTGCTCGACGGCGGCCGGCGCATTGACCGTCGCGACGGCCGTATCGGCGCCGGCCGGTGCAGCCGATCCAGGCGCCGGAGCTTGGGCCTGCGCTGGCGCCGACTGCGCGACGGCATCGGAGGACGGCACGGTGACGACGCGCTCCGATGCGTCGAGGCTGCCTGCCGGCGCGATCGCCGAACTCGAGCCGGCCTGCGATGGCGTCGGGCCGGCGGCGTTCGTTGCGACCTGCGGTGCGGACGCGGCGGTCGCCACGGACGGCATGCTGGCCGGTACGTCGGCGACCGGTGCCGGCGAAGACGGCGCCGACGCGCCGGCCGGCAGGCTCGACGGCGGCACCACGACCGGCGTCGGCCCGTGCTGCGCGAGCGTGGTGTCAGGCGCGCTGGCGGGCGATGGCGTGCCGGGCGGCGGCTGGCTCGCCTCGGACGTTGCGTCGCCGGCGATGCGCGCAGGGCGCGACAGATAGGTGGCCACGATGCCGACCGCGATCAGCGCGACCAGCGCAGCACCGAGATAGACCGGCATGCGCCGCTCGCCGAAGCGGTTGCGGGTGGCGCGGTCAGGCGGCGCGTCAGGCGGGTCCGACGCGCCACGCACCGGCGCGGACGCGGCAGGACGCGATGAGGTTGCACCGGCAGTCGCCGCGAACGCATCCGGATTCCGGTTCGCGTTCCCGTTGCTGCCGTCGCTCGCGGTTGCCGGCTCGCTTCGCTGCGCGGCATCGGCGCGGGTGTGTTCCCCGACACCTGCCGACCGTGCCGCCGTATCGCGTCCGGTTGTTTCGCTCCGCGGCGCTTCATTCGCTTTCGCCGCCTCTCCGGTTTGGCGATCGGGATCCTGCTTCGGCGTGTCGGACAGCGCCGGTTCGGCGGAAAGCCCTGATGTCTGCGACGCCGCTGCCGACGACGCAGACGCTCCAGCCACGGCTGCAAGCGGCGCCTTTTCCGCCGTGGCCGATGCGGCGGCGGTTCCCTCGCGACCGGACGAAGCCGCCGACGAGTCGTGCGATGGCGTACCGGGCGATGGATCCGCACGGTCCTGCTTCGGATGCACGGCATCGCCGTGGCCGGCCGAAGCGGAATTCGCGGATTCACGGTCGTCTTCCGACGTCGCTCCACGCTTCGGCGGTCCGCCCGCCGTTCCGGCCTCTTCCCCGCCGTGCGCGTCCGTTCCCGGCGCCGCCGCCGGCGGCACGACCGCCGCCACGCCATACGCGCTCGTCCGGTCGAAATCCTGCAAGCCGAGTTCCGCCGCGAACGCGGCGACCGACTCGGGCCGGTCGGGAATCCGCAGCTGCAGCGCATGATCGACCGCCGCCAGAAACGCCGGGCTGTACACCTCGCCGGCCGGCAGTTCGCGCGACACGAGCGGCCGGTACGTATCCTTGATGCTGCGCACGACCGCCGCCGGCGGCAGGTCGCCGACGATCATCGCGTGCATCACCGCGCCGAGCGCATACAGGTCGGTCCACGGCCCCTGGCTGAACGCCGGGTCGTCCGTGTATTGCTCGATCGGCGCATAGCCGGGCTTGATCATCATCGCGCCGTCGTCGACCAGATCGCCGATCCGCTTGCGCGCCGCGCCGAAGTCGAGCAGGATCGCGCTGCCGTTCGGGCGGATCAGCACGTTGTCGAGCGCGACGTCGCGATGAAAGCACTGCGCGCGATGCAGCGTGTCGAGCGCCCCGAGCAGCGCGCCGACGATATGGCGCAGTTGCGTCTCGCCGATCCGCATCCCGCCGTCGAGCAGCTGCTTGAGCGTGCGCCCTTCGTAGAACGGCATCACCATGTACGCGGTGCCGTGGCTTTCCCAGAAGTGCAGCACCTTGACGAGCCCCGGATGATCGAACTGCGCGAGCAGCCGCGCCTCGTTGAGGAACGCGCCGCGCCCCGCGTCGAACGCCTGCGCGAAGCGCTCGGAGCGCAGCGACACCGTATAGTCGCCGCCGCGCGTCGCGAGCATCGACGGCATGTACTCCTTGATCGCGACCGCGCGCCGCAACGTGCGGTCGAATGCGCGATAGACGATTCCGAAACCGCCGATGCCCAGCACCTCGTCGAGCTGCAGCTCGCCGAGGCGATGGCCGAGCGGCAGCGGCCGCACCGTGAATTCGGGCGGGTCGCCGCGCGTCGCCGTGTCGTGCTCGTTGTCTCTCGATCCAGCGTCCTTCATGTTCACCTCTCGATACCGCGGTTCGTCGCTGCGCCGCCGCGCGGCACCGACGAATCGCCGATCGGCGCGCCGTCGCGCGCCTGCGTCGCCTGCGATTCCGGCCCTAGCCGTCGCCGAACAGCCGCAGGAACAATGCGTTGTCGGGCGCGCCGGTATGTGCGTGGGTGCGCAGCGGCGAGCCGTCCGCACGATTGGTCCACCAGAAGCTGGTCCCGCCGTGCGGATCGAAATAACCGGACAGCCCCGGCCACGCTGCCGGCGCAGCGTGGTCCGTGCCGTCCGTTTCGCCCGCGCCGTTGCCGGCCATGCCGCCGCCCGGCACGAGACGCACACGTTCGAGCGCGCGCTCGAGGTCGGTCGGCGCACGCGCATGCCGGATCGCATCGAGCAGCGCATGACCGATCTGCCGGTAGAACGTGTCGGCCGCGTCCGGCAACGCGCTCCAGTAGTCGGCCGCGCGCATCGGCAGCGTGACGATCACCGGGTAGTAGCGCCCGACGCGGTCGCAGCTCGGCGCGAGGCAGCCCGGCTGCACGCACGACGCGCCGGCGCCGGCCGGGATCAGGAAGTTCCATACCGGCGCGACCGTGTAATGACGCTCGATCTCGTCCGCGCCGCGCGCGCGCATCGCGGCCATCCCTTGCTGCAGCCACCGCTCCCACCAGAGCGCGAGCGCATGCGGCAGCCGGCTGTTCACGAAGTCGCCGGCGCCGGGAATCTTCCCGTACCAGGCCGGTGCGTCGCCGGCGGCGGTCGTGGGCGGCGGAGTGGTGCTCATGGCTTCGGAGGGCATGTAAAGGACTCCATCTGGGCCAGCCTGAACGGATTGCGGACGCTGCCGGCGTTCACCTGCAGCACGAGCGGTTTGCCGTCGACGGCGAAGCGCGCAATCATCTGGTCCGAGCCGCGTCCGGCCGATACCGCCGCGCGATCGAACAGCCGGTGCAGCGCCCACGGCCCGTCGGTCGTGAAGCCGTCACTCGTGCCGCCCTGCCCCGACACCTGCAGGCGCACCTGGTTGCTGCCGCGCGGGCCCGGCCAGTCCACCGCGCTCTGCACCAGCGGGCCGTGCGCGTAGCGGACGATCTGCCCGTCGACGTCGAGCACCATCTCGGTGATCGACGGGTCCATTTCGAGCGGCTGGATCTGCACCTTCAACTGTGCGGTGCGCGCACCGCCGCCGAAATAGACGTCGCGGATCACCGCCGCCTTCTCGAACGACGACAGCATCGCGGCGGCCGACGGATCGGCCTCCGCATTGCGGTTCGCGAAGCGCCACGGATGCGACGTCGTATCGACGATCGACTGCAGGTTCTTCTGGAAGAAGTCGTCCATCAGTCCGCCCGGCGCGAACATCTGCGCGAAGTCCGCCGGTGCGACGTCGCGCGTCGCGCCGCGCGCGAACGGATAGCGGCCCGCGATCGCCTGCCGGCAGAAGTCGCCGACGTTGGCGCCGGCGCGCTGCGCGACGCTGCGCTGCTCGACGGTCGCGACGCTGCCGTTCGCGACGTTCGACAGGTCGTCGAGCACTTCGCGGAACGGCGTCGGCAGGCGTCCGGCCTGCGCACGCAGGCGCGCCGGCGCGTCGGACGGCGGCGGCTGCGCGCCGCTGCGCAGTGCGTCGTCGGTGGCCGTCAGGTACGTATACAGCGCATCGATCGACTTCAGCACCGCATCGAACGAGGCGGCCTGGTCGCCGCTGCCCGGCGCGAACGCGCGCAGCCCGGCGAAGTGGCTGTCGACGACCTGCTCGGCGCTGGCCGGCGCCGCCGCGGACGGGTTCGCGTCGCTGCCCGGCTGTCCCGCGAAGATTTGCGCGAGCGAGCTGCGCGCCTCGTCGACCTTGTCCTGCGCACGCGACGCGAGATTGCGCGCACCGCCCGGCGCGTCGCCGAGCGCCGTGTCGCGCGCGAGCGCGACCATCAGCCGCGACAACGGCGAATCGGCCGACGACAGCGCACGCGCGACCTGGATGCTCTGCGCAAGCGTCGACGTGCGCTGCAGACGAATGTCGGCGAGGTAGTCGTCCCAGATCTTCAGGTAATCGTTCAGGTAGATCTGGCGGATGTCGCGCGCCCACGCCGCCGCGTCGTTCGGCCCCGGCACCTCGGACAGCCCGAGGTTCAGCACCCACACTTCCTCGCGCCCGTACGCCTCGACCTCGCCGGCAAGACGCGGCGCGAACACGTTGCGATAGCCGTTGCGCGTATAGAGGCCCGGCACGCCGTCGGACAGCGGCTTGCCGCTCTGCCGCCGGAACACGAGCGACGCGTCGGGGCCGACCGCGCGCGCGACGCTGAAGTCGAACGCGGACGTCGCGGGCCGCAGCGTGCGCGTTAGCTGCCGGTACAGCCGCTGCGAGAACGGCACCTGCCGCAGCCGCTCGCGGACATCGGCCACCAGCCGCTCGTTCATCGGATACGGCGACACCGCGACGCGGTTGCCGAACAGCGCGGCGAGATGCGCGCGCAGCGCGGAACGTTCGGCCGGCGAGAAATCGGGCGGCAGCGCGCGCTCCATCTCGAGATCGACGACCGCCTGCACGAAAGCGGGATCGTAGTGCGCGCTGTCGTACAGCATCAGGTAGGCCTTCAGCGCGGCATACGCGTACTCCGTCTCGTCGGGGCGTGCGTCGCGCAGCGCGGCTTCCATCCGGTTCGCGGCGATCGGCAGCAGCACGTCGTCGAGCGCGCGCCGGTACACGGCGTCGACGGCCTCGTCGATCTTCTCGCCCTGGAACAGTCCCCAGCGATACGCGAGCGGCGGACGAGACAGGTCGACGCCGCCCGCATTCGCGAGGCTGCCGAGCGCATCGAGCACCGGCAGCAGTCGCGCAACGTCCGACGCATCCGAGAACTTCGCGCCGGCGATCTGCGCATCGACGGCCGGCACGCGCGCGCCGATCTGGTCGAGATACGCGCGATTGTTCGAATAGCTGCGCAGCCACGCGACCAGCACGGCCACGCAAACGAGCGCCAGCGCGACATAGCCTGCAATTCGCAGCACGCGCTGCCGCCGGTGCCAGCGCAGGTTGCTGCCGGCCAGCGCGGCCTCGCGGAAAATGTGCTCCTGCAGCAGCGACTTCAGGAAGAAGCTGCGCCCCGTCGAGCCGACCTGCGCGACGGGCGGCACGCCCTCGATCTTCAGGAACCGCTTGATGCCGCTCATCACGCGATCGAACGCAGTGCCCTCCTGCGTGCCGCTCGTCAGGTAGACGCCGCGCAGCATCGGCATCGGCTCGAAGCTCGACACGGAGAACACTTCGGCGACGAACTGGCCGAGCATCTCCTGCAGATCGGCGATCTGCTGCGGCAGCAGGTAGGTCATTTCGCGCTGCCGCGCGTCGGTCTGCGCGGCGAGCAGTTCGGGCAGGCCGTCGTTCAGCCGCTGGTGCAGCAGCCGGTATTCGCGGTCGAACGCCGCGCGCAGGTCGAAACCGGGCGCCTCGCTTTGCGCGAGCGGGAACGTGAAGCCCCAGACCTGCGCGCATTCCGCACGGCCGAAACCGCCGAAATACTCGGCGAAGCCGGCGAGCAGGTCGGCCTTGGTGACGAGCAGGTACACCGGGAAACGGATGCCGAGCTGCGCGCGCAGCTCGAGCAGCCGCTTGCGCAGCACCATCGCGTGCTGCGTGCGCTCGGCCTCCGACGCGCCGAGCAGGTCGGCGACGCTGATCGTCAGCATCGCGCCGTTCAGCGGCTGGCGCGTGCGGTACTTCTTCAGCAGCTCGACGAAGCCGTTCCACTCGGCTTCGTCGAGCGCGCGATTGCCTTCGTGGGTCGTATAGCGGCCGGCCGTATCGATCAGCACCGCGTCGTTCGTGAACCACCAGTCGCAATGCCGCGTGCCGCCGACACCGCGAATCGCCGCGCGGCCGAATTGCTCGGCCAGCGGAAAACTGAGCCCCGAATTGACGAGCGCGGTCGTCTTGCCCGAGCCCGGCGCGCCGATGAACACGTACCACGGCAACTGATACAGATACTGGCGCGACATCCGGTCGAACCAGTGCCGCACGCCGTTGCGTGCGGCGTCGGGCTGCCCGAAGCGGACTTTCTTCAGCAGCGTCGCGGCTTCGTCGAAGCGGCTGCGCAGCTCGTCGAGCTGCGCCTTGGCCGGATCGTCGGCGACGGCGGGCGCGGCCTCGCGCAACTGGTTCAGCAACTGCGCATTGAGCTGGCCGGCGCGCCAGCTTCGCCACGCGACGCGTGCGCCCCACGCGACGAACAGCGCCGCGATCGTCAGCCCGCGCGCCCAACCGCTTTCGAGCGGCCGGACCTCGGCGAAGGCAAACAGCGGCCCGGCGAGCCACACGAAGCATGCGAGCACGACGAGACCCGCGAAGGTCCAGATTTCCCGCGACGGCAACGGCCGGACGAAACGCGCGACAGCCTGGTTCATGTCAGTGCGCCTCCTGCGTCGCGCTCGCGCCGACGGCGGCGCTGCCGGGCGCCGGCAGCAGCGTGATCTCGACGCGCCGGTTCAGCGCGCGGTTCGCGGGGGAATCGTTCGGCGCGACGGGATCGAGCGTGCCGCGCCCTTCGGCCGCGACGCGTTCCGGACGGGCGAGCCGCGCGGCGATCAGGCTGCGCACCGCCTCCGCGCGTTCGCGCGACAGGTCCCAGTTCGACGCGAAGCGTGCGGTATGCACGGGCGTATCGTCGGTGTAGCCGGTCACGCGCACGTTGCCCGGCACCTCGTTCAGCGCGTCCGACACGCGTGCGAGCACCGGTGCATAGCGGTCGATCACCGATGTCGAGCCCGACTTGAACAGCCCGTCGCCGCGCAGCACGATCACGCTGCGATCGGCGTCGTCGTGCACCGACACGAGGCCGGCCGCGATCTCGGGCGCGAGGAACTTCGCGATGCGCGGCGCGGGCGCCGGGCGCGGCGGCGCCTGCGCGGGCTGCAGCTTCGGCACGTGCAGCGCGTCGATCGACGCGAACAGCCGGTCCGAATGCCCGGCGAGCGCGATGCGCAGGCCCGCGAACACGCCGAAACCGATCAGCAGCGCGAGCGCCGCGCACACCCACAGCGGCACCGCGAAGCGGCGCGACACGTCGCGCGTGACGACGTCACGCCAGTGCGGCGACAGCGCCGGATCGAATTCGCCGCGCACCGACCGGATCGTCTGCGCGAGCTGGCGGCGCAGCGCGTCGAGCTGCGCATGGCCGTTGTCGAGCACGCGATAGCGGCCCTCGAAGCCGAGCGCGAGACAGAAATACAGCAGTTCCAGCAGATCGAGATGCTGTCGCGGCTGCTGCGACAGGCGATCGAGCAGATGGAAGAACTTCTCGCCCCCCCAGGTCTCGTTGTGAAACGACACGAGCAGACTGTGCGACGACCACACGCTGCCGCCCCACGGCGTCAGCGCGGCTGCTTCGTCGAGCGCCGTGCACAGGCAGTAGCGCGCGCCGATGATCGCCTCGGACGGCACGCCCGCCTCCTGCGCACGCGTCTCGAACTGCCGGATCTCGACGACCAGATGCTCGCGCAGCCATGCGGGATTCGGATGATGGACGGTCGAGCGAATCTGCGGCACGAGGTTGAGCAGCGGGTTCGCGGCCGCGACGAGCGGGTTCGTGCCGCTCGCGGCCCAGCGATCCGGGCGCGGCTGCGTGGTGATCGGGCCCGCGGCGCCGGACGCGGCGGCCGGATGAGTGCCGCCCGGATTCGGCGGCACGAATCCGCCTGCGCCGGAGATCGAATCGGAGGAAGAATTCATCGCGCTGCCCGCCCTCACCCGCGTATCGCCCAGAACTCCATCGAGAGCCCCGGGAATTCGCCGGCAAAATGAAAGGCGAGACCGCCGGAGCGGGCGAGCTGCTTCCACAGGTCGCTGCCCTTGTCGATCTCGAAGTACGTATGCCCCGCGTGATACGGAATCTGTCGCGGCGCGACCGGCAACTGGCGCATCGTGATGCCCGGCAGCTGGAGCTGCACGAGGTCGCGGATGCGCTCGACCGGCCCGAGCTTCGCCTGCGCGGGAAAACGTGCGCGCAGGCTGTCGGCCGGCACGTCCGCGCGAACCGCGAGCACGAAGCCGGCGGTGTCGCGCAGCGCCGGATCGGCGAGCGTCGCGACGCGGATGCCGTTGCCTGCGTCGCGCAATTCGATCTGGATCGCGTTCTGTTCCAGCACGGTCGACAGCGACCGGCGCAGCTCCGTCATCAGATCGGCGAAGCTCGTGCGCAAGTCGTCGTGCACGTAGACGGCGAGCGATTGCGGACGCCGGCCGGCCGCGGTGAACGTGCTGAGATCGCACGCAAGTTTCAGCCAGTCGCAGAACAGCGCTTCCGGATGCGTGGCGACGTGCTGCTGCGCATGCCAGGTCAGTGCGAGATAACGGTTCACGAGCTGCAGCAGCAGGAAGTCCGCGACTTCCGATACGCCGCCGCGCCCCGGCTCCGACAGCCGTTCCGCAAGCGCTTCGCTGCGCTGCGTGAGCAGGCCGTGCAGTTCGCGCGTATGTGCGAGCAGCACCGGATCGCGCTGCGCGACGAGGCGCGGCGGAATGTAGCTGTCGTCGACGAGCAGCCGCGCATCGGTGCGCCGCTCGACGATTCTCGCGACGCCCAGCGCGTGCCAGTCGCCGGTGAGTTCCGCTTCGAGCATCAGCCGCACGTTGAGCCGGCCCGTTTGCAGCAGCGCCGGGCCGAGCGCGACCGCATTCGCATCGGCCACTTCGTATTCGCGCACGACGTAGCGTGCGACGTCCGCGTCGCTGTCGGCGCCGAACGAGACTTCCTCGCCGCCGCCGCGCCAGCACGGCAGCGCGAGCACGACCAGCTGGTCTTTCGCATCGGACGGCACGTCGAGCGGCTCGGGCAGGTCGTCCGGATGCGACAGGTCGAACGGCGTGCCGTCGCGCATCACGCCCGATGCGACGCGCAGCGCGACCTTGCCGAGCGCGAGTTGCTCGCGATCGATCTCGAGCGTGTCGAAGCCCCAGTAGAAGCCTTGCAGCGGCAGGCAGCGCAGCCCGACGTAGCGCTCCCAGTGACGTTCGAGCTGCTGGAAATGCTGCGGCCGCAGGAACATCCCTTCGGTCCATATCACGCGCTGGCGCAGCGCCGCGACCGGCGTCGCGGACATCGTCGGCTCGGTCATGGCCGCCCCCGCGCGTCGTTCAGCGCGATGCCGCCGTTCCGGACCGCGATCGACAGCTTCATTTCGCCCGGCGACATCTGCCAGAACTTGATCAGGTTCAGCTGCTTCGCGCGCGGCAGCGGCACCGTGAGCCGCCAGCGATTCTTTTCGAGCACGCGATATTCGGCGACGATGCCGATCGCACCGGCCTCGACGTTACCGCGATAGTGCAGCGTGCGCGTGTCGCCCGGGCGCAGGATGATCCGGTCGCTGCCCAGCAGGTCGGCGCCGAGCGCGTTCTCCGGCTTGTCCTGCAGCGAGAAGAAGTCCGCGCTGTCGAACGCCGACGAGGTCCGCAGCTGGAACACCTTCAGCACGATCGGCGAAGGCTTGCGATTGAGGTCGGGATTGACGTCCGGCGCCACGTCGACCGTGATCGCATACGGCACCGCGGCGGCATGCTCGGTCGCGCCGCATCCAGGCAACAGCAATACGCATCCCAATACGATGAAACCGCTCGACCGCCATCGCATATTTCACCCTCGCAGCCCGATAACCGTCCGCCGGTTCCCGACTGCAGAACCGGAAGCGCCGATCAAAAAGGGACAATTAATTGACTGGTAATTACGTAACTCTCGGATCCTTCCATTGCAATTGCATTCGGCAATTTATTCTATAAAAAACACGGGTCAAATCAGCGATCGGCTGCCTGAATTGAAATTGGGGGGAAGCGATGGGCAATTGAATTGATATAGGACATTCCATGGAGACGTTATCCCGACCGGTGCGCCGTGGCGGCCCGGTTCTATTGCGCGGACAGCGCCGGTGGATACCGGGCGAACGCCGGACCGGCGACCGCTCGCGACGCTGACCGCGGGTCAGGCTGTTCGCGCCGCCCGAACGGACGGCCCGCATTTCGACCATTGACGGGCGCAGGCCAAACAACAGACGAAAACAAAAAGCACAGCGAACTATAGGTTCGATTTCCGGGATTAACAAGCGTCATCCGGGCATTCAATTTGAATAGCGTCTCAACACCAATTTGCGAAATGAAACAAAACGTAACAGAGTCGTTGGCCCCGATAATTGGCACTAGAATCCAACAGCGCTTGCGTACCACCTTCCAATTACGCGAATTCTTAATTTCAATAATGAAAGGCCGTTCAACGCTCGTTCTTTGCTTCGGCGCCTTGTTGCTGGCGATCGGCGCTTGCAGCACGTCCCCGACCCAGACGGCCGCGCGCGCCTCGGTCGACAGCGCGCGCGCCGCGTACGACGCCGGCGACTACGGGCGCACCATCGCGATCCTGAGTCGCGCGAAGGAGATCGACGGCGCGGACACCGACACGCAGGTCGCCGCGCACAAGCTCCTTGCGTTCAGCTATTGCGTGACGAACCGCATCGCGCAGTGCCGCGCCGAGTTTTCGCGGATTCTCGACTTGAACCCGCGCTTCGACTTGTCCCCTGCCGAGAAGGGGCATCCGGTCTGGGGGCCGGCGTTCGAATTCGCGCGACGCAGGCATGCGTCGTCATCCTGAACGAACCGGTTCCGCGCGCCTCATTCACCGAGCGACGTATGACATGCAACTGATCGTGATCGAACACGCCGGCGAGCCCGTCGAAGGCGACACCTACGACGCCGTCGTGTTTCACCCGCCCGGCGGCACCATCGGCCGGGCCAGCGACAACCATCTCGTGCTGCGCGACGACACCCGGCAGATTTCGCGGCTGCAGGCGCTGCTGCAGGTCGGCGACGACGCGTGCCTGCTGAAGAACCTGAGCAGCGTGTCGACGATCGAGGTGAATCGCGAGCCGGTCGGCTATGCGCAGGAACGGCCGCTGAAGACGGGCGACATTATTCGCATCGGGCCGTACGTGCTGCGTGCGGAACGCGACGATGGCGGCGACGTCGAGTTTGCTGCCGATGCGGCCACGACCGTCGACATGCCGGGCGCGGCGGACACGCCCGCGCCGTCGGACGCCGATCCGAAAGCCGCCGGCAACCGGCTGTGGGGGCTGCTGCACGACCGCTTCGCGCGCGGCAAGGCGCCGGACGCCGAGGCGCGGCCCGCGCCGGCGCGCGGCGACGCGCAGTCGGCAAGCGGTGCAGCGCCGGCTGCGCCGTCGCAACGGGACCTGCATCAGCTGTCGACCGATCCGCTCGATCTGTTCGCGCAGGCGTCGGGCGATATCGGCGCGTCGCCGGTCGCCGATCGCAACGACGCGCCGGATCGCGACGCGCCGACGCAGGCCGATCATGCGCCCGAGTGGACCCAGCACGTCCGTGTGCGGCCGGCACCGACCACGCCGGCCGATCCGCCGCCGGCCGCAGCGCCTGCGCCACATGCCGCGCGCGCGACGCCGCCGACCCCCGATGCATTGCTGCGCGCGTTCTTCGAGGGCGCCGGGCTCGATGCAGCGGCCGAATCGCACCAGTGGTCGGCGGAACAGCTCTTTATCGCAGGCCAGTTGCTCGCGCTGTTCGCGAACGGTACGGTCGAGCTGCTGTCGTCGCGCAGCATCCTGAAGCGCGAGGTAAAGGCGCACATGACGATGCTGCTCGATCGCGAGAACAATCCGCTGAAGCTGCTGCCGGACGGCGGCGCGGTGCTGCGGCAGATGTTCGGGCTGCCGCTGCCGGGTTTCATGTCGCCGCAAAGCGCGGTGAGCGATGCGTTCCAGGATCTGCATGCACACCAGATCGGCATGGTTGCCGGCATGCGCGCCGCGCTGATGGACCTGCTGACGCGCTTTTCGCCGCAGCGGCTGCGCGAGCGCGACGACGCGATGCGCTGGTACGAGAAGCGTGTGCCCGTGCTGTACAAGGCGAGGATGTGGGATCGCTATGCGGCGACCCATCGCGATACGGTGTTCGCGATCGAGGACGACTTCGCGTCGGTATTCGGCAAGGCGTTTCTCGCTGCCTACGACGCCGAGGTGGAAAGTTATCGCGGCAGCGGCCGGCATTGAGTGCAACGCTCCGGCTTGCCGCAGGCATGTCGTAGTCGCGCCCGCCCGCTTCCGCGGCCGGACGCGATGCGCTACGAAGCGCCGCAACGCCACGCAGCGCGTGTGCGGCTATCCTGAGCGCAATGGCAACACCGATCGGACGCGGCTGCCATGCGCAACGTACGCGCCGCGCAAGCAGCGACGCGCACGCGCGATTGCACGCTCCGTCAGACCGCCATCACGGTCACCGACTTCGTGACGAGATACGGCTCGAGCGCTTCCGGCCCGCCTTCCGACCCGTAGCCGGAATCCTTCACGCCGCCGAACGGCATTTCCGGCCACGGCGTCGCGGGCTGGTTGATCCACAGCATCCCGACTTCGAGGCGCTGCGTGAGCAGGTGCACGTTCGCGAACGAACGCGTGAACGCGTAGCCGGCCAGCCCGTACGGCAAACGGTTGGCCTCGGCGATCGCGTCTTCCAGCTTGTCGAAGCCGCGGATCGCCGCGACCGGGCCGAACGGCTCGTTGTTGAACACGTCCGCTTCGAGCGGCACGTTCGCGAGCACGGTCGGCGCGAAGAAGTTGCCTTCCGAACCGATCCGCTCGCCGCCCGTCTCGACGCTCGCGCCGACCTTGCGCGCGTTGTCGACGAGCGACGCCATCGCGGTGAGCCGGCGCGGATTCGCGAGCGCGCCGAGCGTCGTGCCTTCTTCGAGGCCGTTGCCGACCTTCAGCCCTTCCGCATGCTGGACCAGCGCGCGCGTGAATTCGTCGCGGATGCTGTTGTGCACAAGAAAGCGCGTCGGCGAGATGCAGACCTGCCCCGCGTTGCGGAACTTCGCGCCGCCGGCCGCCTTCACCGCGAGCGCGACGTCGGCGTCCTCGGCGACGATCACCGGTGCGTGGCCGCCGAGTTCCATCGTCGCGCGTTTCATGTGCTGCCCGGCGAGCGCGGCGAGCTGCTTGCCGACCGGCGTCGAGCCCGTGAAGGTCACCTTGCGGATCACCGGATGCGGGATCAGGTACGACGAGATTTCCGCCGGGTCGCCATAGACGAGGCCGATCACGCCGGCCGGCACGCCGGCATCGACGAAGGCGCGCAGCAGCGCGGCCGGCGACGCCGGGGTTTCCTCCGGCGCCTTCACGAGGAACGAGCAGCCCGTCGCGAGCGCGGCGCTCAGCTTGCGCACGACCTGGTTGACCGGGAAGTTCCACGGCGTGAACGCCGCGACCGGGCCGACCGGCTCCTTCACGACCGTCTGCTGCGCGCCGAGGTTGCGCGGCGGCACGATCCGGCCGTACACGCGCCGGCCTTCGTCGGCGAACCATTCGATGATGTCGGCCGCGGACAGCACTTCGATGCGCGCTTCGGCGAGCGGCTTGCCCTGTTCCTGCGTCATCAGCTGCGCGATCGCGTCGGCGCGTTCGCGCACCAGCGCGGCGGCCTTGCGCATCGTCGCCGCGCGCTCGTGCGCAGGTACCTTGCGCCATGCTTCGAAACCGCGCTGGGCGGCGGCGAGCGCGCGATCGAGATCGGCGATGCCCGCGTGGGCGACCTTGCCGATGGTCCTGCCGGTCGCCGGGTTCACGACGTCGATCGTCTTGCCGCTCGCGGCGTCGACCCACTCGCCGTCGATCAGGAGTTGCGTATCCGTATAAGTCACGTTAGCCATCCAGACACCTCTGCTTTGCGTCGAAAAAGCGTGCCGCCGCGAACGAAGGCACGCCGGTTATCGGGAACGCCGCCCGCGCACGAAGGGCGCGGCGGCGTACGGTGCGGGCGTATCGCCCGCGGTTCTGCGGCCCTCGCGTCGCGCGCGGCACGCGATCGTCACGGGGCATGACGCGAGTCCGACATCGTCGCCGGGTTACGGCCCCTTGTCCATCTTTCGGCAGGCCAGGCACTTGAGAACTCGGGCCAAAATGCATGGCATCCCGAGCCGTGCCGGCCGTACCGCTGCGACGAACCGGGCCGGCCCGCGCTTGCGCTCGTCACGGGCGGGCCGATCCTCACTGTGCGGCTGCCGTCGCCTTGCGCAGCTTCGCGACCTCGGCCGCCTGCACGGCCGGCGCGCCGTTGTTCCAGCCGGCGCGCATGAAGGTCAGCACGTCGGCGATCTGCCGGTCGTTCAGCTGGTTCGAGAACGCCGGCATCGGATACGCGGACGGCACCCCGCCGATCACGAGCGTGTCGCTGCCGTTCAACGTCACGTTGATCAGCGACGATGCATCGCGCTCCAGCACGTTCGGATTGCCGGCCAGCGGCGCAAGCAGCGGCGCGTAGCCTTGTCCGCCCGCGCCGTGGCAATGCAGGCAGTATGCGTTATACACCGTTGCGCCCGGATCGTTCGCCGGCCGGCCGAGCGCCACCTGCGTCGCCTTCGGGTCGTACCGGTATGGCGGCGCACCGGTGCCGCCCGCTGCGGGCAGCGTTTTCAGGTAGCGCGCGATCGCGCCGAGATCGTCGTCGGTCAGCGCCTGCGTGCTGTGGTTGATCACGCCGACCATCGAACCGAACGCGGTCGCATGCCGGTTCGCGCCGGTTTTCAGGAACTGCGCGACGTCGGCCTCGTTCCAGCGGCCGAGCCCGGTGTTGTGCTCGCCCGTCAGGTTCGACGCGAACCAGTTGTCGATCGCGGCGCCCGACAGGAACGCCGCACCGCCTTCGTCGAGCGCCTTCTCCTGGAAGCCGACGCCGCGCGGCGTATGGCAGGACCCACAGTGGCCGAGGCCCTGCACGAGGTATGCGCCGCGATTCCACATCGCGTCCCTGGACGGCTTGTCCGCATAAGGCGTCGTGTCGAGGAACACCATGTTCCACAACGCGAGCGGCCAGCGCATGTTCAGCGGCCACGGGATGTCGGACGGCCGGTTCGCCTGCTTCACCGGTTCGATGCCGTGCATGAAGTACGCATACAGCGCCTTCACGTCGTCGTCCTTCAGCTTCGCGTACGACGGGTACGGCATCGCCGGATACAGATGATGGCCGTCCTTCGCGACGCCCTTGCGCAGCGCGCTCGAGAACTCGGCTTCGGTATAGCCGCCGATGCCGGTATCCGGGTCGGGCGTGATGTTGGTCGTATAGATCGCGCCCATCGGCGTGACCATCTTCAGGCCGCCCGCGAACGGCGTGCCGTGCGGCGCGGTGTGGCACGCGACGCAGTCGCCGGCCTTCGCGAGATAGGCGCCGCGCGCGACGAGCGCGTCGTCCGGCGTCGCCGCGTGCGCGAGCGTGCCGGCCGCCAGCGCGGACGCGCCGGCGAGCGCGGCCAGTGACGCGCGAAGCGCACCGGCGGCGCGAGTCGGAGTGAGGTTGCGCATGGTTCGTGTCCTCCGCATCAGGCCGTCTTCAGCTGGTTGCCGACCGGCAGCTTGCGCAGCCGCTTGCCGGTCGCCGCGAAGATAGCGTTCGACACCGCCGCCGCCGTCGCGGCCGTGCCCGGCTCGCCGATCCCGCCCGGCGCTTCGCCGCTCTTCACGATATGCACGTCGATCGGCGGCGTCTCGTTGATCCGCAGCATCCGGTAGTCGGTGAAGTTGCTCTGCATCACGCGGCCGTTCTCGATCGTGATCTCGCCGTACAGCGCGCCGGTGATCCCGAAGATGATGCCGCCCTGCACCTGCGCCTCGATCGTGTTCGGGTTGACGAACATTCCGCAGTCGACCGCGCAGACGACGCGCTTGACCTGCACCTCGCCGTCGTCGACCGCGACGTCGACGACGATCGAGAAGAAGCTGCCGAACGCATGCATCACCGACACGCCGCGCCCCTGCCCCTTCGGCAGCGCGCTGCCCCACCCCGCCGCCTTCGCCGCGACGTCGAGCACGTTGCGTGCGCGCGGCGTCTTGTCGAGCAGCGCGCGGCGATATTGCACGGGATCGGTCTTGGTCTGCGCGGCCAGCTCGTCGATGAAGCTCTCGACGACGAAGGTGCCGCGCGTCGGGCCGACGCCGCGCCAGAACGCGGTCGGCACGTGGCGCGGCTCCTGCCGCACGTAGTCGACGAGCTGGTTCGGCAGGTCGTACGGCAATTCGGCCGCGACCTCGACCGCGTCGGGATCGACGCCGTCCTTGAACGCGGGCGGCGCGAAGCGCGCCATGATCGACGAGCCGACGATCCGGTGCTGCCACGCGATCGGCTTGCCGTTCGCGTCGAGGCCGGCCGAGATCCGGTCGTAGTAGCACGGCCGGTACATGTCGTGCTGCACGTCTTCCTCGCGCGTCCAGACGACCTTCACCGGCGCGCCGACCTGTTTGCCGATCTTCACGGCGTGGCCGATCATGTCCGTCTCGAGCCGCCGGCCGAAGCCGCCGCCGAGCAGATGGTTGTGCACGACGATGCGATCCGGCGACAGGCCGGTGAGCCGCTGCACGGTGTCGACCGCGCGCGTCGGCACCTGCGTGCCGACCCAGATCTCGCAGCCGTCGCCGCGCACGTGCACCGTGCAGTTCACGGGCTCCATCGTTGCGTGCGCAAGCAGCGGCTGCTCGTACACGGCATCGACGCGCGTCTTCGCGTCCGCGAACGCCTTCGCGACGTCGCCGTCCTTGCGCGCGACCGCGCCCTTGCCGTTCGCCGCCGCCTGCGCGAGATCCGCGAAAAGATCCTTCGTCGATACCTTCGCGCCCGCGCCCTCGTTCCATTTGACGACGAGCGCCGATGCGCCGCGCTTGGCCGCCCACGTGTGATCGCCGACCACCGCGACCGCGTCGTCGACGCGCACGACCTGGCGCACGCCGGGGATCCGCTTCGCGGCCGTATCGTCGACGCTCGCGACCGTGCCGCCGAATACCGGACTGTTCACGATCACCGCGTAGAGCATGCCCGGCAGACGCACGTCGAGCCCGAACTGCGCGGTGCCGTCGACCTTCTCCGGCGAGTCGAGCCGCTTCGCGGGCGTGCCGACCAGCTTGAAGTCCGCCGGCCTTTTCAGCGCGACGTCGGTCGGCACAGGCAGTTTCGCGGCGGCGTCCGCGAGCTGGCCGTACGATGCGCGCCGGCCGCTCGGCGGATGCTGCACCTCGCCGTTTTCTGCGCGACAGCTCGCCGGATCGACATTCCATTGCTTCGCGGCCGCCGCGACCAGCAGCGTGCGCGCGGTCGCGCCTGCACGGCGCAGCGGCTCCCACGCGTAGCGCACCGACGTCGAGCCGCCGGTCAGCTGGCCGCCCAGCAGCGGATCGAGGAACAGCTTCTCGTTCGGCGGCGCATGGTCGAGCGTGACGCTCGACAGCGGCACCTCGAGTTCCTCGGCGATCAGCATCGGCAGCGCCGTATAGACGCCCTGCCCCATCTCGACCTTCGGCATCACGAGCGTGACCTTGCCGGTGCGGTCGATCTGCACGAAGGCGTTCGGCGCGAACACGCCGGTCGGCGCCGGTTCGGCTGCGTCGCCGCCGATCACCGAGCGTCGCGCATCGTCGCCCGCTGCCGGCAGGCTGAAGCCGAGCAGCAGCCCGCCCCCCGCGGCCGCGCCGAGCGACACGCCGAGCCGGAGAAACGAACGGCGCGACACGCCCGCGCCGGCCCGACCTGCTTCGATCAGTCCTCGCGACATGTCAGGCCCCCTTCGCGGCTTGCTTCACGGCCGCGCGAATCCGGTGATAGGTGCCGCAGCGGCAGATGTTGCCGGCCATCGCGGCATCGATGTCGGCGTCGCTCGGGTTCGGGTTCGACGCGATCAGCGCGGTGGCCGTCATCACCTGCCCCGACTGGCAGTAGCCGCACTGCACGACGTCGAGTTCGCGCCATGCCTGCTGGACCTTCCGGCCGGCCGGCGTGGCTCCGACCGCCTCGATCGTCGTGATTTTCCGGCCGGCGACCGCCGCGACCGGCAGCACGCACGCGCGCGCGGCGACGCCGTCGAGATGCACGGTGCACGCGCCGCATTGCGCGATCCCGCAGCCGAACTTCGTGCCGGTCAGGCCGACGAGATCGCGCAGGACCCAGAGCAGCGGCATGTCGTCGGGGGCGTCGACCGTACGGGTCTCGTCGTTGATGTTGAGGGTAAGCATTCAGCCTCCGGGGCCTGTGTATGGGGGAAAGCGGCGCGACCGCGCGCCGTGTCGTCATCGCCGCCGCGCGCTGCGCGACGGCTGCTGCGGGCGGCCCGGGCAAAAGCGGGCCGCTGCTCGGTTACTCGGCCACGTCGATGCCGGACAACACCTTGATCACGGGCGGCGCGGCAAACCAGTCTGCCGACTTGTCGCGGAACGCGACGAAGTACGGGCTGGCGAGATGCGCATCGAATGCCGCCTGGTCGTCGTAGATCTCGAACAGGTGCAGGTTCGGCGAATCGCCGGCTTCGCGGAACAGGTCGTAGCGGCGGTTGCCGGGCTCGGCGCGCGTCTTGCCGACCATGCTGCGCAATTCGGCCTCGGCGGCCTGCGCATGCTCGGGTTTCGGGAACAACGAGGCCATCACGTAAAGCGCCATGGTTTCACTCCTTTCGAAACGGAATCGAGAATGCCACATGCCGGCGTCGCGCGACGCCGGCATGTGGCATCGGCTGGGCGGATTACGCCAGTTCGTCCGGGCCGACGCGCACCACGACCTTGCCGAAGTTCTTGCCGGCGAGCAGGCCGATCAGCGCAGCCGGCGCATCGGCCAGGTCGGGAATCACGTCTTCGCGCGCCTTCACCTTGCCCTGCGCGACCCATTCGCTCATGTCCTTCAGGAACGGCGCATAGCCGGTCGCATAGTGGTCGAGGATGATGAAACCCTGCATCCGGATGCGCTTGCGCAGGATCGTGCCCACCAGCGCCGGCAGACGGTCGGGGCCGGCCGGCGGCGCGGTGTCGTTGTAGTGCGCGATGATGCCGCACACGGGCACGCGCGCATGGTCGTTGAGCAGCGGCCACACCGCGTCGAACACGGCGCCGCCGACGTTCTCGAAATAGACGTCGATGCCGTTCGGGCACGCGTCCTTCAGCTTGTTCGCAAACGCCGGATCGCGATGATCGACGCACGCGTCGAAGCCGAGCGTATCGGTCACGTACGCGCATTTGTCCGCGCCGCCCGCAACACCGACCACGCGGCAGCCCTTCAGCTTCGCGATCTGCCCGACGACGGCGCCGACCGCGCCGCTCGCCGCCGCGACGACCACGGTTTCGCCGGCCTTCGGCTCGCCGATCTTCAGCAATCCGGTGTAGGCGGTGAACCCCGGCATGCCGAGCACGCCGAGCGCATACGACGGATGCGCGAAGTCGCGGCCGAGCGGGATCAGGTCGCGGCCGTCGGACAGCGCATAGTCCTGCCAGCCGCCGCCCGCGACGACCAGATCGCCTTCGCGGAACGCCGGCAGGTTCGACGACACGACGCGGCTGACCGTGCCACCGACCATCACCTGGCCGAGTTCGACCGACGCGGCATAGGACGGCGCGTCGCTCATCCGGCCGCGCATGTACGGATCGAGCGACAGCCAGACCGTGCGCAGCAGCACCTGCCCCGCGCCGGGCACCGGCACGTCGCCGGTTTCGGTGCGGAAGTCGTTCGGGGTGGGCGCGCCCACCGGGCGCGAGTTCAGGACGATGCGGCGGTTTGCAGTCTTGCTTTGCGGCATGTGAGCCTCCGTCAGCGTGAAATTCGACGAGGAATGCGTGTGCGGTGACACGATTCGGTCAGGGATGAACGACAGATGCGAGCACGCCGGCCGGCGCAGCGACGGCGAGGTCGCTTTGCCTGCGGGCGCGTGGGTGAAGCAATCGGAACGGCGATAGGGTCTCTGTCATAAGTAGACCAGTCGTCTAGTATCGGGGTAAAAACAAGGCGCGCCGATGCGCGCCTGATTTATGACCGTGCTCCGTCATGCGAGGACGGCGCCAGGTTCAGCATCCGCCGTGTCGCGGCCATCGCGGTTTCGAGCGGCTTGCGGTTGCGGTGGATCTTTTCCAGCAGCGTCGCGCCGAGCCACAGCTCGTAGAGAAGCGCGGCCGTATGGAGCGGATCGTCGATGCCGCTCAGCGAGCCGTCGGCCAGCCCGGCATCGATGCCGCCCGCGAGCCGCTCGACGATCTGGCTGGTGCCGCGCCGCAGGACGGCGCGCATCGCCTCGGACAGGTCGGAGACCTCCGCGCCGAGCTTCACCGCGAGACACTTGCCCTCGGGATCGTCCGCGCACTGCGTATCCAGCCAGTTGCTCCAGTACGTCATCAGCCGCTCGGCGCCCGTGCCGCCCTGGTGCCGGAGCAGCTTGTCGAGATGCGCGAGATAGCCCTCGAAATACGATTCCAGCAGCGCTTCGCCGAATGCTTCCTTCGAACCGAAGTAATGGTAGAACGAGCCCTTCGGGATGCCCGCCGCGGCGAGTATCTCGTTCAGACCGACCGCCGAGAACCCCTTGTGGAGCATGATCGGCTTCGCGATGTTCAGGATGTGCTGGCGGACTTCCGCGCCCGAAGATGCATTCATGATGGCGTATGGTAGCAGCGATTAGACCGGTCGTCTAATGACATCGACCCGGCAGGTTGAGCGGCACTTTACCCGATTCGCGCGGGGCGATCGGACGGATGCGGGCTGTCGCCGCATGTCGTTGATGTCAGGCGGATTTCGGCGTGCGCCGTTTGCCGACAGGCTTGGCGGGACGCAGGCCCGCGGATGGCCGGACAGCCGCGCGGCGCACCGCCGCGCGCGAAGCGGAGGCGCGTTCGGCGCGCAACGCATCGAGTTCGGCGACGCTGGCCGCGTGGGCTGCGCGTGCGCCGTCGAGCTGCCCTTCGAGCATGCCGCAGCGGTGCTGCATGTCGGCGAGTTGCGCCTGCAGCGTGGCGGCGTCCTTGCGATATTGCGCATCGCGCTGTTCGGCGCGCGCGGTCGCCGCGTCGAGTTCCTTTTGCAGTCGTGCGGTCGCGAGCCGTTCGCGGTCGATCTCCTGCAGCGCCCGCCTTTCCGACGCGCGCAGCCGCTCTTCCGCCCGGCTCGCATCGTCGCGCAGCCGGTCGAGCTGCGCGGTGAAATCCGCGCGGGCCTGCGCGAGCGCGCGGCCGCCTTCCGCATTGTCGGCCTTCAAACGCTCGATTTCCGCTTGCTGCGCGCGCCGCGACGCTTCGTCCGCCGCCTTTTCCTGCTGGAGTTCCTGGATTCGCACCTGCGCGGCGAGCAGCGCGGCCGTGCGCTGCTCCAGCGCGGTTTCGGTGCGCGCCAGCTCGGCCTGCAACGCGGCGACTTCGGTCCGGGCTGCCGCGCGCTCGGCTTCGACGTCGGCGCGCAGCGCGTCGAGCGCCGACGCCGCGTCGGCGGACGAGCGGCTCCACAGTGCGGCGACGAGTTCGCCCGCCGCGGCCTGCAGGTCGGCCGGCAAATCCGGATGCTCGATGCGGACACGGCTCTTTTCCCGCAGCTCCGACCAGAATTCGCCGAGCACGGCCGTCGGCGTACTCATGCTGCCCTTGCGGACGAGCTGGTACAGGCGGTTGGCGGTGGGCGTGACGCCGAAGCGGAAGAACAGCAGCGCACAGACCTCGCGGTAAAGCTCGCGCGTTTTCGGGAAGGCGGCCTTGAGGCGCTCGATTTCGGCGGTCAGGCGGGGTTCGTCGGCGGCAAGGTCGGACATGGGTGGGAGCATCGAGGGAAATTTCGCAAATAATATAACGTAAACCGTTAAATATCCAATCCATCGGGTTCAGATTTTTGACATTATTTCTATAATGTTGAGATTTCCGGTGGCTGGGCGTTGTCGACCGCCCCGAGCGGTGCTCCGAAGGATGCGCCGCGGCGGTCCGCCCGACCTCTCGCCTCCCAATCGCCCGCACCCGCCCGACCCGACCGCCGGCGCCCCTTGCTAAGGTTCCGATAAGGCTGCGTCCCTAGACTGCATGGCACCGCACTCTCCCGGAGCCGTCCCATGTCCCCCGCTCTCGCCCGGCCGGCCGCACGCTGGCTCAACAAGGTGCCCGAGATCACGCTCGCGTTCTGGATCATCAAGATCATGTCGACCACGGTCGGCGAAACCTGCGCCGACTATCTCGCCGTCAACGCGGGCTGGGGCCAGGGTGTGACGCGCGGGCTGATGATGTCGCTGCTTGCGATTGCACTCTTGCTGCAGCTGCGCACGCGCCGCTACACGCCGTGGATTTACTGGCTCACGGTCGTCCTCGTGAGCATCGTCGGGACGCAAATCACCGACCTGCTGACCGACGGGCTCGGCGTCAGCCTCTATATCAGCACGGGCGTATTCGCCGTCGCACTCGCCGCGATCTTCGCGATCTGGTATCGGATCGAGCACACGCTGTCGATCGACGCGATCGACACACCGCAGCGCGAGCTGTTCTATTGGGCCGCGATCCTCTGCACGTTCGCGCTGGGCACCGCTGCCGGCGATCTCGCGACCGAAGCGCTCGGGCTCGGTTTCTCGCTCGGCGCCGTCGCTTTCGGCGTGCTGCTCGCACTCGTCTACGTTGCGTGGAGCAGCGGCGTCAACGCGGTACTGACGTTCTGGATCGCATACATCCTCACGCGGCCGTTCGGCGCGTCACTCGGCGACCTGCTCACACAGTCGCGCAGCTACGGCGGATTCGGCCTGGGTGCCGCGACGACGAGCCTGCTGTTCCTGTCCGTGATCGTCGCGCTCGTCGCCGTCGCGCAATTCGGCGCCGGCATTCGTGCGCGTGAGGAATCCGCCAAATGATTTTCCTGTCCCGCTCAAACCCGAATCGAGGATCGTTCATGCGCTCTCCGACCATGCTTTCCCGCCTGCTCGTCGCCTGTTCCGCTTGCGCCGCGCTCGCCGCTGCGGCCGGCTGCTCGAAGCAGGCCGACAGTGCCGCCGCAGCGACTGCGGCTTCCGCGCCGGCGGTGCCGGCCGCGCCCGCGCAGACATCGAGACTCGGCGACCTCTCCCGCTTCCGCGCGATCGCCGCCGACGTCTCCGCCTTGGTCGCGAAGGGCGATCTCGCCGGCGGCAACGCGCGCATCAAGGATCTGGAGCTGGCGTGGGATGAAGCCGAAGCGGGCCTCAAGCCGCGCGCGGCGGACGACTGGCACGTACTCGACAAGGCGATCGATCGCGCGCTCGAAGCGCTGCGTGCCGATCATCCGACGCAGGCCGACTGCTCGACGGCGATGCGCGATCTTCTGGGCGTATTCGACAAGCTTGCGGGCAAGTCGGCTTGACGGGGAGGAGCGCCTGCCGCCCTTCGGGGCTGCGTTGGCCGTCGTGGTTTGGCGGGCGACTCGGGTAGTCGATCGATATTCGCGCGCGCATGCGCGCATCGGTCACCCGACCGCGGCAGCGTTGGCGCCGGAGACTTCACTGACCTTCATGCGGCTTCGGCCGCAGTCCGTATGCGCGGCGGGTTCGCCGCGTGTGCCGAACAGCCCGGTGTCGGGCGTCAACACGTGTCATCGGCGCGGTGCGCCGACGGTCAAGAATTCAATCCTTGAATTCCACAAATAAATAGAATTTAAATCCACCAAAGCCCCAATCCAAAGTTGACTTTGGAGTATTTTTCCCCGTGTCCGGACGTATCATTTCTCGCATTCCAGCAGGCATGTGAAAGACGAAAGAAATGAGCGAGAACGACAAGCTGCATTACCTCGACTATGCGGCAACCACTCCGGCGGATCCCCGCGTGATCGCGTCGATGGCCGACTGTCTCGGCGCCGACGGCGTGTTCGGCAATCCGGCATCGAGTTCTCACGCGGCCGGCCGGATCGCGCGGGAAAGAGTCGAACGCGCGCGCGCGCAGGTCGCCGCCCTGATCGGCGCGGCGGCCGACGAGATCGTCTGGACGTCCGGCGCGACCGAATCCAACAACCTCGCGCTCAAGGGCTATGCCGACGCGGCGACCGGAAAGCCGCACCTGATCACGAGCAGCATCGAGCACAAGGCCATTCTCGACACGATGGCCAGCCTGTCGAAGCGCGGCTTCCCGGTGACCTGCGTGACGCCGAATGCCGACGGCGAGATCACGGTCGAAGCCGTGGCAGGCGCGATGCGCGCCGACACCGGCCTGGTGTCGCTGATGCTCGTGAACAACGAAATCGGCACGCTGACGAACATCCGCGAGATCGGCCGGTTGGTGCATGCGGCCGGCGCGCTGCTCCACGTCGACGCCGCGCAGGCGCTCGGCAAGACGCCCATCGACGTGCACGCGCTCGGCATCGACATGATGTCGATGTCTGCGCACAAGGTTTACGGCCCGAAGGGCATCGGCGCGCTGTTCGTGCGTCGCGAGATCGCGGACCGTATCGCGCCGCAAATGCACGGCGGCGGACACGAGCGTGGACTGCGTTCCGGCACGCTCGCGACTCACCAGATCGTCGGGATGGGCACCGCGTGCGAACTGGCGGCCGAGTCGCTCGAACGCGAAACCGCGCGGATTGCGGCGCTCGGCGCGCGATTGACGAATGCGGTGCTCGCACTCGGCGACGTGACGCAGAATGCTCGCGCGGCGCAACGGATTCCCCATACGCTGAGCCTGACCGTGACCGCGCCCGGATTCTTTCCGTTCATGCTGGGCGATGCGCTCGCGGTGTCGTCGACGTCGGCGTGCAATTCGGCCGCCGGCACGCCGTCGCACGTGCTGACCGCGCTCGGCCTCGACGCGGATGCGGCCGCCCGGACCGTACGCATCAGCATCGGCCGTTTTACGACGGAACAGGACATCGACTTCGCGGTCGACTGTTTCCGCCGCGCGATCGAACAATGCCGGTCGACCGCATCGAACGGCTTCGCCGCGTCGCGCCAGATCGCGCCGGACGACCTGAAAGCGATTCGCAGCGCGGGTTTCCGCGCCATCGTCTGCAATCGGCCCGATGGTGAAAGCGCCGATCAGCCGGCCTTCGCGGAGATCGCCGCGGCCGCACGGGCGCTGGGCCTCGACGCGCGATACCTGCCGATCGATGGCGCCCGCATCGGCGACGCGGAAATCGACGCGTTCGGCGCGATGCTCGAAGTGCTGCCGAAACCGGTGCTCGCCTACTGCGGCAGCGGCAAACGGTCCGCGACGCTGTGGAGCCGTTTGCTCGCGCGCCGTGCGGTGACGGCATGACGGCGGCTTCGATTCGGCCCGGAAGGCGTGCCGGTCCCCGCGTCATGCCATGTTGACCTCGCTGGTTCTCGGCAGCCTCGTCGGCGCGGTGCTCGGCATGACGGGCGCCGGCGGCGGCATCCTGGCCGTGCCGGCACTGGTGGCCGGCATGGGATGGTCGATGCAGCAGGCGACGCCGGTTGCGCTGATCGCGGTGGCCGGTAGCGCGGCGATCGGCACGGCGGAAGCGTGGCGTCGCCGGCTGGTGCGCTATCGCGCGGCGCTCGTGATGACGGCGGCGGGCATGCCGATGACGTCGCTCGGCGTGCGGCTCGCGCATCGGCTCCCGCAGCGTCTGCTGATGCTGATGTTCGCGCTCGTGATGCTGGTCGTCGCGATCCGTCTGCTGCGGCAGGCCGCGCGCGGCGCAATCGTGTCGCCGGAATCGCGCGGGTGTGTCGCCCGCGTCGATCCCGACACCGGACGCATCGCGTGGAACTGGCTCTCCGCGATCTCGCTCGCCGCGACCGGCGCATTGACGGGGCTGATGACGGGACTGCTGGGCGTCGGCGGCGGATTCATCATCGTGCCGATGCTGCGCAAGCTGACCGATATCACGATGCACGGCATCGTCGCGACGTCGCTGATGGTCATTGCGCTGGTCGGCATCGGCGGGATTGCGTCGACGATGCTGCAAGGTGCCGCGCCGCCGGTCGAATTCACGCTGTTATTTACCGTCACCACTGCGCTCGGCATGGTCACGGGGCGAATGATTGCCGGAAAATTATCGGTTCGCCATATTCAGATGGGGTTTGCCGGCATCCTGGTTCTGATCGCGGCCGCAATGGCCGTCAAGGCGATCGTCGGCAGCTGGTAATCGGGCTGCGTTGCAATTCCTTGCAGGAAGCACATTCAAGCGAGATTGCCGCATGATTTTAGCGTGCCGATATCGGCCTGTCCGCTTTATCGCGACACCCCGCCCGAATCGAATATCGCGCATGAAACCGGAGGCCGGTCTGCCCGGCCCACGGCCGCGCCGCGCCATGATCAGCCGAGATTGTCGACTTTGAGACGGTAAAGCGTGTAAATCACGAAAACGACCAGAACCGTGCCGAATATCGCAATCTGGCGGATGATACGCGCCCGTTTCTCATTGGGAGTCACGAAGGTTCTCCTGTTTATGTTCGGGTAAAAGTATAGCGTCGACCGTCCGGCACGCGGATTATGCTGTGCGATATCCAAACCCCGAAAAACTGCCGATCGATCCGCAGCCGTTTATATCAGATATACCGCCGAGACGGCAATCGCAAAATCCGATTGGCGATTTTCTTTCTCGAATAGGCGGTTGCGAATCCGCCCCCTCTCCGCAACCCGCGCCGTGGCAATTTCAGCCAATTTATGCTGATTTGTGGTTTTTCATGGGGATGTCATCGAGCGTCGCGAAACTGCCGTGCCGCCGACCTGCACACCGGCGGCAATGCGGCAAGGCCCTGTCCCGATTGCAACGGACAGGTCGGCCGGACCGGTTTTGCAACCGATTTGCAATCCTTATTTCATTCAATACGCACCGCTCTCGCATGAAGACATCAACGATGAACAAGTTCGCGCTGTCCGCGCTTTCGCTGACGCTGACGGGCCTCGCCGGCGCCGCGCACGCGCAGTCCAACGTCGCGCTGTACGGCGTGATCGATACGTCGATCACCTACGTTCACGGCAACGACGGCACGGCCGGCAATCTTTGGGCAATGGGCTCCGGCAACCTGTCCGGCAGCCGCTGGGGCCTGAAAGGCAGCGAGGATCTGGGCGGCGGCCTGAAGACGGTTTTCCAGCTCGAAAGCGGCTTCAATTCGGGCACCGGCAGCATGAGCCAGGGCAAGCGCCTGTTCGGCCGCCAGGCGTTCGTCGGCCTGCAGAGCGACCGGTACGGCAAGCTCACGCTCGGCCGCCAGTACGATCCGGTCGTCGATCTCGTGCAGCCCGTCACCGCCGACAACTACTTCAGCAGCGTCTTCTCGACGCCCGGCGACGTCGACAACAACGACAACAGCCTGCGCGTGAACAACACGGTCAAGTACACGTCGCCGGTGCTGGCCGGCCTGCAGGTCGAGGCGATGTACGGCTTCGGCGGCGTCGCGGGCTCGATGGGCTCGGGCCTTACGTACTCGGTCGCGGCGGCGTACAACAACGGCCCGCTCGGCATCGCCGGCGGCTATTTCTACGCGAACAACGCGAGCGGCGCGGCGCGCGCCGCGAACTGGAGCGGCTCGTCCGACGCGATCTTCGACGGCCCGATCAACAGCGGCTACCTGAGCGCGAAGAGCATCGGCATCGCGCAAATCGCGGGCCAGTATGCGATCGGCCCGGTCACGCTCGGCCTCGGCTACAGCAACGCGCAGTACAAGCGCGACGACAATTCGGTTGCCGGCTTCGCCAGCACGCAGAAGTACAACACCGGTCGCGCGTTCGTCATGTACCAGGCATCGGCGCCGCTGCTGCTGGGCATCGGCTACGCGTACACGAAGGCGAGCGGCAACGTCGACGCGAAATACCACCAGGTGTCGCTGGGCGCGGACTATGCACTGTCGAAGCGCACCGACGTCTACCTGGTCGGCGCATATCAGCATGCGAGCGGCCAGCAGCAGGTGGTGAACGCGAACGGCCAGCTCGTCACGCAAGACGCGCAGGCATCGATCGGTTCGTACGGCTACGGCGGCACGAAATCGCAGGAAATCGTCGCACTGGGCCTGCGTCACAAGTTCTGATCGCAGCAGCGGCTTCGGTTCCGGGCAGCGGCGCAGTCGCCCGGCGCCGGAGCCGCCTCGGCTTGTCCGGCCTTGCGCCGTCTGCAACGACGCGCCGGCCAGTCGACGGCGCCGCAACCGGCATCGCGCGATGGCCGAACAGCGCCCGCGCCCTTCGTCTGTCATTTACCTGCAACCGTCGACCGGTAGCGTGCGAGTCCGACTCCCGCTTTCGACAGACGAATTTGCCATGCAGCGCCCGCCGCGCGTCGCCTCCCCGCTCTACGCAGCCACGTCCCGCACCCTCGCCATCAGCCTTGCGATCAACCTGCTGTTGCTCGCCGTCGAGGCGATCGCCGCAGGGGCCGCGCATTCGTCCGGCCTGCTCGCGGATGTCGTGCATGCGGCGATCGATCTTGCGGCGGATGCGTTGATCCTCGTCGCATGCCGCCTCGATGCGCGCCTGCCGCCGGAACGACGCCCGACCTTCGAGCCGATCGCGCTCGCGGGCCTCGGTGCGCTGCTCGTCGCGACCGGCGTGCAGATGATCTGGCAGGCGGCGAACCGCTTCGATGCGTCGCCCGTCGTGCAGCCGGGCGCGGCCACGCTCGCGCTGGTCGTCGCTACGCTCGTCGGCAAGGCCGCGCTGTCGCGCTGGATGCTGCGCAAGGCGCGCGAAACGGGCTCCGCGCTGCTCGAGGCGAGCGGCTGGCACGTGCGCACCGATGCGCTGTCGGCGTTGCTGGCCGCGCTGGCGATGAGCGCGGCGCTGGTCGGTCTCGGCCGTCTCGACGATATCGCCGCGCTCGCGATCGGCGCGATCGTGATCCGCACCGGCGCCGGGTTCGTCCTGCGCGGTGCCGCGCAGTGGCCGTGGCCGGCCGCGGGGGCGGGTCGCTCCACGCGCGGGTCGTAACGCCCCGCGGCATCGACGCACGGCCCCCGTCGTCCGGCCACGCGCAGGCGGTCGATCAGCCCAGCGGCACGACGCTGCCGAGCAGGATCCGCACGAGCGTCGCCTGACGCGTGACGCCCGTTTTCGAAAAGATCGCGCGCAAATGCGTGCGCGCGGTGTTCTTGCTGATACCCGATTCTTCCGCCGCCTCCTCGAGCGTCAGGCCGTTGGTCAGCAGCAGCGCGAGCGACGTCTCGGCCGGCGTCAGATCGAACAGCTTGCGGATGATTTCCTGCGCGCCCTGCGGCTTGCGGTCGGGGTCGCGCAGGAACAGCGTGACGGCCGGCCGCCGCTTGTTGTCTTCCGACCAGTCGGACAGCAGCACCGTGCGCACCAGCAGCCCGAGGCGCGGCTTGTCGAAGCTGCGCGTGATCGGCATCGCCTCGACGATCGCCGCGGCCGTGCCGTGGTGCCCCATCACCGCATGACGGATCAGCCGCTTCAGCGTGCGGTTCTCCTGCGCGTCGGTCGCCTCGATCGTGCCGCGCGCGATCGTCAGCCCGTTGCCCTGCTTGAGGATTTCGTCGGCGACGCTGTTCATGTCGATGATCGTGCCGTTCTCGTCGAGCGTGATCGTGCCGATCTGCATCCGGTTGATCGCGTTCGCATAGATCGAGCGCTCGACCTCGGCCGTGTCGAGCCGCGAATGCAGTTCGACCGCGCGCTTCAGATGCGGCAGCAGCAGCGCGCAGACCGCCTTGTCGCGCGCGGAAAACTGCTTCGACGCATGGTTGCGGCACACGCGGAACCGGCATTCGACGCCCGACGGCGTGCGCAGGTCCGCGCCGAGGATGTAGCGCACGTCCTGCGGCTTCAGGAACTGCTTGTACAGCTCGCTCGACAGCCAGCCCGTATCGCCGAACACCTCGTCGACGGTCACCATGCGATCGGCCGGCAGGCCGACGAACGGATCGAGCGAATAGTAGTAGTTGTTGTAGGACGCCTCGCCGTCGCCCGGCACGACCGGGCCGAACTCCGACGCGTGCACGGACAGCGGCGCGCGGCGGTCGCTCGCGGCCGCGCGCAGGATCAGCGTCACGTAGTTGGCCTGCAGCAAGCGGCGAATCAGTTCGAGCGCCCCCGCCCACGGCGGCGTTTCCAGCGGCCCCTGGTAGATCAGCGCCATCAGTTCGCTGAAATCCGCGACGCCGATATCGGCCTCATCGCTGCTTGCCTGGCTCTCTTGCGGAGCCCATCTTGTCTCCATCAGCACGCTCCATCCTCCATGCGACTTTTTCCGGTGTGATTCCCCAGTGCGTCGCCGTGATTAAGACGCGTCTTAATTCCGGCGTCATCGGTAGATTCACTGAACAGTGAGCTTTGGCCATCCGGCCGTGCGCACCATCGTCCGATCGGATGATGTGGAGCGCGGGTCGCTGCGCTGGAATGCCCGTCAGGCCGTGCCGACAGGTGTCCGGCGCGGACTCGGGGAAACCGCGATTGGGGTTTACCTGATTCAGACCGCATCCGATTCAGACAGGAGTTTCCATGCCGCTCGACCCTCAGGCGCAGGCGCTGCTCGCCGCATTCGCGCAAGCGCCCGCGATCGCTTTCGATCGACTGACCGTCCCCGCCTACCGGGCCAGTCTTGCCGCAGGCGGCGCGTTCGCGCCCGGCGACGCGATTGCTTCCGAAGAGGACTGGCAGGTCCCGGCGCCGGGTCGTCGGTTGGCCGCACGCCTGTATCGGCCCGATGCCGACGGGCCGCTGCCGCTGACCGTGTTTTTCCATGGCGGCGGCTTCGTCGCGTGCGGTATCGATTCGCACGCGAACCTGTGCCGCAGCCTCGCGCGACGCGCCCGCACGCTGGTGTTGTCGGTCGACTACCGGCTGGCGCCCGAAGCGCGCTTCCCGGCGGCCGCGCACGACGCATGCGACGCCGTGCGCTGGGCGGCCGCCAGTGCGCGCGACCTGGGTGCGCGCGCCGGCGCGATCGCGGTGGCCGGCGACAGCGCCGGCGGCAACCTCGCGGCAGTCGCGGCGCTGCAGTTGCGCGGCTCGGGCATCGCGATCGCGCATCAGTTGCTGCTGTATCCGGTCGTCGATTGCGCGACCGAGCATCCGTCGTACGCATCGCTCGGCGACGGCTATTTCCTGACGGCGGACATGATGCGCTGGTTCAAGCACCAGTATTTCGACGACGGCGCCGATCGCGCGTCGCCGCTCGCCAGCCCGCTCGCCGCGCCGGACATCGCAGGCGCGGCGCCGGCGACGATCGTCAGCGCCGAATTCGATCCGCTGCGCGACGAAGCGGAAGCGTATGCGCTGCGGCTCGCGCAGGCCGGCACGCCGGTCACGCTGGTGCGCTGGCCGGGCCAGCTGCACGGCTTCGCGAGCATGCTCGGCGCCGTCGATGCAGCCGACCGCGTGCTGAGCTTCGGCGCGGACGCGCTGCGCCGCGCGTTCGACGCGACGGAGGCCCGATGACGCTGGCCGGCACCGTCGCGATCGTCGACGAACTGCGTGCGGGCCGGATGGTGCTGCTCGTCGACGAAGAGGACCGCGAGAACGAAGGCGATCTCGTGATCGCGGCCGATCACGTGACGCCCGACGCGATCAATTTCATGGCGCGCTTCGGGCGCGGGCTGATCTGCCTGACGCTGACGGCGGAACGCTGCGAACAGCTGCGCCTGCCGCCGATGGCCGACCATAACGGCACGCCGTTCGGCACCGCGTTCACCGTCAGCATCGAGGCGGCCGAAGGCGTGACGACCGGCATCTCGGCCGCCGATCGTGCGCACACGATCCGCACCGCCGTGCGTGCGAGCGCGCGCCCCGACGATCTCGTGCAGCCCGGCCACGTGTTTCCGATCGCGGCGCGCCCGGGCGGCGTGCTGGTGCGTGCGGGACATACCGAGGCCGGCTGCGACCTGGCCGCGCTCGCGGGGCTCACGCCCGCGTCGGTGATCTGCGAGGTGATGAACGACGACGGCACGATGGCGCGGCTGCCCGAGTTGAAGGCGTTCGCCGCGCAGCACGGGCTGAAGATCGGCACGATCGCGGACCTGATCCATTACCGCCGCGAGCACGAGTCGCTGGTCGAACGCGTCGGCGAACGGCCGCTGCACACGCCGTGGGGACGGTTCCGCGCAATCCAGTATCGCGACACCGTGCACGGCGCGCCGCATCTCGCGCTGGTGCGCGGCGAACCCGATCCGGCGACGCCGGTGCTCACGCGCGTGCACGAATGCCATTCGCTGCTCGACCTGCTCGACGCGGAGCCGTCCGCGCATTCGTGGCCGCTGCACGCGGCACTGCAGCGGATCGACGCGGCCGGCTGCGGCGTCGCGGTGCTGCTCGACTGCGACATGCACGGCGACGCGATGCGTACGCCGGCAGGCAATGCACGCCAAGACGGCCGTGCGACGGGGATCGGCTCGCAGATTCTGCGCGACGTCGGCGTGCGGCGTCTGAACGTGCTGTCGAGCCCGTTCCGGCTGCCCGCGCTGTCGGGACACGATCTGGAAATCATGGCGTTCATCCCGCTCGGCGACGACGATCCGGAAAGCGTGCGGGCCGCGCCCGCGAATCCGCTTCGCGCGGCGTGACGCGCGAGCTTCGGTGCGGCGCCCGCACCGGACGGAGGCGTTGCGACTGACAAGCTATCGTTTGTTTTTATAAAATACAGCACTTGGTTTGTATTCTGCAGATACATGCCATAGACTGTATTTTCCGATTACAAACGATCGCCTGTCATTTCGCGGAGCGACTCATGGCATTTCCTGTCCAGACCCTGGGCCAGCTGCGCCCGATACTCGTCGGCTTCCGCAAGTCGGCGGGACTCACGCAGGCGCAGCTCGCCGCCCGCCTCGGCGTCACGCAGCAATCGTACGCGCAGCTCGAGTCCAACCCGTCCGCGGTCAGCATCGAACGGCTGTTCAAGGTGCTGAACGTGCTCGGCGTGCGCCTGACGCTCGATCCGGTCTTGCCGGACGAGACCGGGGAAGCCGGCGGCGGCGCTGGCGCTGGCGCGGGCCGCCCGCAAGCGGGCGACGCGGGCGGCACCGGCCCGGCGGACGCGAAAGCCGCGCCGGGTGCACGCAAGACGGCCGCGCCCCGGCGTGCGCCCGGCGTGACAGCAGTCACTGCCAAGGCATCGGACAGCGTCGCGCGGAAGCGGCCGGCGGCCGCGCGCGCCAGACGCTCCGTCGCGAAGCGGGAGGACTGGTGACGATGGCCCGGCGCACATCCCGTCACGATCGCCTCGACCTGTGGATGAACGGCATCCCGGTCGGCTACTGGGAAGTCCGGCGCGGCGTCGAACGCCTCGTCTATCTGCCGGCGTGGATCGACGATCCGCAAGGGCGTCCGCTCTCGCTGTCGCTGCCCTTCACGCCCGGCAACCAGCCGCATCAGGGCGCGATCGTCGCCGACTATTTCGACAACCTGCTGCCGGACAGCCAGCCGATCCGCCGCCGGATCGCGCAGCGATACCGGCTCGGGTCGACCGCGCCGTTCGCACTGCTCGCGTCGATCGGCCGCGACTGCGTCGGCGCGCTCCAACTGCTGCCGCCCGACGAGACGCCGGTCGATCTCGAAGCGATCGACGGTACTGCGCTCGACGACGCGGCCGTGGCCGACGCGCTGCGCCACGCTACCGCCGCACCGCTGCCCGGCCACGCGGAGCCCGCCGGCGATCTGCGCCTGTCGATCGCCGGCGCGCAGGAAAAGACCGCGCTGCTGCGGCACGGCCAGCGCTGGCTGCTGCCGTCGGGCAGCACGCCGACCACACCCATATCTTCAAGCTGCCGCTGGGACGCGTCGGCAACATGCAGGCCGACATGCGCACGTCGGTCGAGAACGAATGGCTGTGTTCGAAGATCGTCGCGGCCTACGGACTGCCGGTCGCGCAGTGCGACATCGGCCATTTCGACGACCAGAAGGCGCTGATCGTCGAGCGCTTCGACCGGCGCCCGTCCCGCGACGGCACGTGGATCCTGCGGCTGCCGCAGGAGGACATGTGCCAGGCGACCGGCACGCCGTCCGGCGCGAAATACGAATCGGACGGCGGCCCGGGGATCGAGACGATCATGGGCATCCTCGCGAATTCCGCCGACGCGGTGCGCGACCGCATGCACTTCTTCGTCGCGCAGCTCGTGTTCTGGGTGCTCGCGGCGATCGACGGCCACGCGAAGAACTTCAGCATCGCGCACCTGCCCGGCAACACGTATCGCAGCACGCCGCTGTACGACGTGCTGTCCGCGCATCCGATCATCGGCACGCGCCGCAACCAGCTTGCGCCGCGGCGCGCGCGACTCGCGATGGCCGTCAGCGGGAAGAACCGTCACTACGCGATCGCGGACATCCAGCCGCGCCACTGGATCGCACAGGGCCGGCGCGTCGGGCTGACCGAGGACGACGTGCGCGGCGCGATGGCGCGCGTGGTTGCGCGGACCGAGCCTGCGATCGCGGAAGTCGCGTCGCAGCTCCCGGCGGATTTCCCGGCCGACGTGGCCGACGCGATTTTCGAAGGGATGCGTCGCCAGAGCCGCAAGCTGGGCGCGACCGACGCGGTGTGAGGTTTTCGACGGGGTTCGTTGCGGCGGACCGGGCGCAATGCGGCGGCCGTCGCGTCGGGCACCGGTCCGAACCGGCACATCATCCGCGACGCGCCACGGGACTGCATTCACACCGCACCCGCGACCTCATCCACCCGGACGATGCGCATCCGCCCCGTCGCCGCACAATGACCGGCGTGCCCATTCCCGACGCCCGCCCGACATGGAATCCGCCGAACTTTCCACCGCGTTCAGCCCGCTGCGCATCGGCCCGCTGACGCTGCGCAATCGCCTGATCAAATCCGCGACCAACGAAGGGATGACGCCGAACGGCGTGCCGTCGCGCGCGCTCGTGCGGTTTCACGAGTGCATCGCCGAAGGCGGCGCGGCGCTGACGACCGTCGCGTACTGCGCGATCAGCGCGGACGGCCGCACCTTCGTCGACCAGGCGCAGCTCGACGCGCCGACGGTCCGGCACTTCCGCGCGCTGACCGACGCCGTCCACCGTCACGGCGCGGCGGCCTCCGCGCAGATCACGCACGGCGGCTGCTTCACGTTCCTGCCGTCGCTGTCGACGAAGCGCCCGTTGAGCGCGTCGGGCGGCTTCAACAAGGTCGGCGTGATGAGCGGCCGCTTCCTGAAACAGGCGATGACGCGCGACCAGATGACGGCCGTCGCCGACGAATTTGCGCAGGCGGCCCGCCATGCGCGCGACGCCGGCTTCGATGCGGTCGAGATCCACATGGGGCACGGCTATCTGCTGAGCCAGTTCCTGTCGCCGCTCTACAACCGCCGCCGCGACGCCTACGGCGGCGATGCGGCGCGGCGCGCGGCGTTCCCGGTCGAGGTGCTGCGCCGCGTGCTCGATGCGGTGGGCCGCGATCTCGCCGTCGTCTGCAAGATCGGCGTGACCGAAGGCGTACGCGGCGGCGGTACCGCCGATGACGCATGCGAGATCGCGCGGCGGCTCGAAGCCGAAGGCGCGCATCTGCTCGTGCTCAGCGGCGGGATGAACGTCGAATCGGTGTGGCAGCTGTTCGGCAGCCCGCTGCCGGGCGATGCGCGCGCGAACGCCGACAACGCGATCGTGCGCGCCGCGATGGCGCTGCAGAAACTGACCGAGCCGAAGATGGGCGCGTTTCGCGAGCTGTATTTCCTCGAGCACTCGCGCAAGGTGCGCGCGGCCGTCAGGATGCCGCTCGCGTACCTCGGCGGCGTGCGGTCGCGCGAGAACGTTGCGCAGGCGATGCGCGACGGCTTCGACGCGGTCGCGCTCGCCCGTGCGCTCGTATTCGAGCCGGATTTCGTGAACGGGCTGCGCGACGGCCGGCTCGTGCAGTCGGGCTGCACGTCGTGCAACCGCTGCGTCGTGTCGATGTATACGCCGGGCGGCACCGCGTGCGCGCTGCGCGAGCCGAACGATCCTGCGCCGAACCGCGTGCCGGCCGCCGGCGCGTGAGGCTGCGGGGCGATGCGGCAGCGGCGGCGCGGAACCGCGTCAGCCCGCGTCGCGGGCGCGGGCCAGCGCCGCGAGGTTGCCTTCGCCGAAGCCGTGATGCCCCTTGCGCTGTACGATCTCGAAGAAAATCTCGCCGGGCCGGCGCTTGACGAAGGTCTGGAAGAACAGCCGCGGCACACCGTCGCTGCCGATCTCGCCATCGACCAGCACCGCGCGGCGGCGCAGCGCATCGAGATCGACGCCATGCCCCGGCAGCCGCGCGTCGACTTCGTCGTAGTAGCGCGCGGGCGGCTCGATGAACTCGACGCCGTTCGCGCGCAGCGCATCGACGGACGCCAGGATATCGTCGGTCGCGAGCGCGACGTGCTGCACGCCCTCGCCCGGATGGTCGGGCAGATACGCGTGCATCAGCTCGGTGCGTCGCGTCCCTTCCTCGTACACCGGAATGCGCACCGCGCCGCACGGCGACACCATCACGCGCGACTCCTCCGACACGTGCCAGTGCGCGTCGATTTCATGGATTTCGCGGAAATGCAGCAGGTCGTGGTAGAAGTCCAGCCACTCCTGCATGCGCCCTGCACCGACCGTCTGCGTGAAGTGATCGACCTGCAGCAGCCCCGTGCCCGCGCAGTCGAGATCGGTATGTGCGGTGGCGATGTCGATCGGCCGGAAATCGATGTCGAAGATCGAGATGTCGCCGACGCCGCCGCGCTGGCCGTCCCGCCCGCGCCAGCGGTCGACGAAATAGAGATGCGAATCGCCGATGCCCTGGATCGCCGGGATCTTCAGCTCGCCGACCCCGACCCGCTCGCCCTCGAACGCCCAGGCGCCCAGTTCGATCGCGCGCTCGAACGCGCGCCGCGCGCTGGCCACGCGAATGCCGATCGCGCAGACGCCCATCCCGTATTCCTCCGCATAACGCGCGGCGAACGAATCCGGCTCGGCATTGATCAGGAAATGCATCTGCCCCTGCCGGTACAGCGTGACGGCCTTGCTGACATGCCGTGCGATCGCCTTGAACCCGAGCTGCTCGAAGCGTTGCGCGAGCGCCTCCGGCACCGGCGCGGCGAACTCGACGAACTCCAGCCCGGCCATCCCGAGCGGATTGGCGGCCGGATCGTCGACGGGCGGCGTATCGCTGGACAGTGGGTGGGAATTGCCGGGCATTCCAGTCTCCGAAGGCATGCGGTCGATGGGGATGGCGCCCGGCGCGTGCGGCATGCCCGGCCGACACGGCGACGGGCCTCCGCCCGGACCGGGCGAGTTTTCGATGGTGCAGATTTTAACCAGATCGTTCACGCCGGCACACCCTGGCCGAACGGGATATCGCCGCCGCGCCTAGTGCAAACCCGAAAAGCGTTCGATAATCGCACGGGCTTGAACGATAATCGCCCACTTTGACCGATCGGCCAATTGCCGCCGCGCGGCACGCGCCCTATCCTCCGTTCACTGATCGATTCAATGCAGCATCGGACGCGGCGCCGCCACGCTCCATGATGCGCCGTGCCAGGAGACACCGCCATGACCCCCACCTTCGATACGCTCGACGCCGCCGCCGGCAGCCGCGCGCGCAGCCAGGCCCGCAAGGCCGCGGTCGGCAGCTTTGTCGGCGCCGTCGTCGACTGGTACGACTTCCTGCTGTACGGGATCGTCGCCGCACTGGTATTCAATTCCGAGTTCTTCCCGAAAGTCAGCCCGACGATGGGCACGCTCGCGGCGTTCGCGACCTTCGGCGTCGGCTTCCTGTTCCGCCCGCTCGGCGGCGTCGTGTTCGGCCACTACGGCGACCGCCTCGGCCGCAAGCGCATGCTCGTGCTGACGGTGATGCTGATGGGGCTGTCGACGGTCGCGATCGGCCTGTTGCCGACATTCGCGACGATCGGCTGGTGGGCGCCCGTGCTGCTGGTCTTGATGCGCGCGATCCAGGGTTTCGCGGTCGGCGGCGAATGGGGCGGCGCGGCGCTGATGGCCGTCGAGAGCGCGCCGAAGCAGAAGAAGGCGTTCTACAGCAGCGGCGTGCAGGTCGGCTACGGCGTCGGACTGGTGCTGGCCACCGGCATCGTGTCGATCCTGAGCCATACGTTCGGCGACGCCGCGTTCAAGGCGTGGGGCTGGCGCCTGCCGTTCCTGTTCAGCATCGTGCTGGTGCTGATCGGGCTGTGGGTGCGCAAGAGCATGGACGAATCGCAGGAGTTCGTCGAGAAGGTCGAGCACGGCAACCGCAAGCTGCGCCTGCCGGTGCTGGAAGCGCTGACGCGCCATCCGAAGGCGTTCCTGCTGATCGTCGCGCTGCGGCTGGCCGAGCTGTTCACGATGTATATCGTCACCGCGTTCGCGCTCAGCTATTCGACGTCGAACCTCGGCATGTCGCGCGACCTGTTCCTGAACATCGGCCTGCTGGTCGGCGCGGTCAGCTGCGTGACGATCCCGTGCTTCGCGTGGCTGGCCGACCGCTTCGGCCTGCGCCGCATCTACCTGATCGGCGCGCTGATCGGTCTCGCGTCCGCGGTGCCGTTCTTCGTCGCGCTGGAAGCGCGCTCGATCGCGTGGATCGTGATCTTCGCGATCCTGCTCGCGAACGCCGCGCACGACATGGTCGTGAGCGTCCAGCAGCCGTTGTTCACCGAGCTGTTCGGCGCCGAATACCGTTACAGCGGCGCGGGCGTCGGCTATCAGTTCGCGAGCGTCGTCGGCGGCGGGTTCACGCCGTTCATCGCGGTCGGCCTCGTCAGCCTGGCCGGCGGCTCGTGGCATCTCGTCGCCGGTTATCTCGCGGCCGGCTGCCTGATCTCGCTGGTGGTGGCCGCGCGGATGCGGGCCGCGCAGTGACCGCTTCGCGATGACGCGCCGGCCGGCCGTCATCGTGGCCGGCCGGCGCTTTTCCTCGCCCGCGGCGAGCGCCGCGCAGCACGTCAAACACTGTCAACCCGCCCGCCGATAGCCCCTTTTCACCTCCGAACATTCCACGCCGGCCGCCGACCAATGGCATCATATGGGCCTACGTCAGTCACCGATACGCCCCCATATCATGTCGAATCTCATCGTCCACGGCGGCACTCCGCTGCGCGGGGACATCAAGCCGTCCGCGAACAAGAACGCCGTCCTGCCGATCCTGTGTGCGACCCTGCTGACCGACCAGCCGCTGCGGCTCGTCGGCGTGCCGGACATCACCGACGTGCGCAAGATCCTCGACATCTTCCGCACGCTCGGCAGCGACGTGTCGGTCGATTTCACGACGGGCCTGCTCGAACTGCATCACCGCAATACGACCTTCGACCCGGCCGTCCACCGGCTGCCCGAGGCGATGCGCTCGTCGATCATGCTGATCCCGCCGCTGCTCGCGCGCTTCGGCGTCGCGCGCCTCGAGAACGACGTGAAAGGCTGTACGCTCGGCGTGCGCGAGATCGATCCGCACGTCGAGGTGTTCGAGCGCTTCGGCGCGCATATCGAGCGCACGCCCGATTCGCTGATCGTCCGCGCCGACGGCCCGCTGACGGCCAACGATCACTGGCTCGACTACGCGTCGGTAACGACCACCGAGAACTTCGCGCTGTGCGCGACGGCCGCGAACGGCACGTCGACGCTGATGAACGCCGCGTCCGAGCCGCACGTGCAGGAGTTCTGCCAGTTCCTCGCGATGATCGGCGTCGAAATTGAAGGCATCGGCACGTCGCGGCTCTGCGTGACGGGCGGCCGCAAGCTCGGCGGCGGCGAATTCCGCTTCGCGGAGGACTTCCACGAGATCGCGACGTTCCTCGCGCTCGGCGCGATCACCGGCGGCGACATCACCGTGCGCAACTCGTCGCCCGAGCACTTCCCGCTGATCGACCGCACCTTCGCGAAATTCGGCGTGCAGGTCACGCATCGCGACGGCTGGTCGCGTGCGGAACGCGACGGCCCGCTGCGCGTGCGCCGGCCGTTTACGCAGAACATCCTGACCAAGGTCGAGGCCGCGCCGTGGCCGTACCTGCCGGTCGACCTGCTGCCGATCTTCATCGCGCTCGGCGTGCGCGCGGAAGGCAGCGCAATGTTCTGGAACAAGGTCTACGACGGCGCGCTCGGCTGGTCCGGCGAGCTGTCGAAGTTCGGCGCACATGTGCTGCTGTCGGACCCGCACCGGCTGATCACGTTCGGCGGGCTGCAGCTGACGCCGGCGCGTGTCGAAAGCCCGTACATCATCCGCGTCGCGATCGCGCTGCTGATGGTGGCCGCGAGCATCGAAGGCCGCTCGGAAATCATGAACGCGCTGCCGATCCGCCGCGCGCACCCGCATTTCGTCGAGAACCTGCGTTCGGTCGGCGCGAATGTGGAGTGGACGAGCGGCGAGTAAGGCCGTGCAGGATGCGGCGCGCATGAGATTCGTGCGGCATCCGGTTTTCACCTTCGCTCGGCGGCGGCGATGTGTCGCTTCATGCCGCGGGCCATCAACGGGACGCCAGGATCGTCCGGCAGGCGGCATCGCAAAAAGCCGCTCGGCCGGCCGCACGGTGTCGAGGCGGCGCATCCGATACATCGAATCCGCGCGATAATCGCCCAATCCTGCGCGATCACCGCGCAACCCTGCGCCGTCCTCCGACGATGAAAAAGCCCGAACTCGACCGACGCGACTGGATTGCCGGCCTCGAAAAAGGCCTGGCGATCCTCGAGGCGTTCGACAGCCAGCATGCCCGCATGACACCCACCCAGGCCGCCGCGCGCACCGGCCTCACGCGCACGGCCGCGCGGCGCTACCTGCTGACGCTCGAATCGCTCGGCTACGTCTATACCGACGGCAAGCTGTACGGCCTCACGCCGCGCGTGCTGCGCGTCGGCTGGTCGTATTTCGATTCCGCGCGGCTGCCGCGCACGGTCCAGCCGTATCTGCAGCAACTGAGCGCGTCGCTGAACGAATCGGCGTACGTCAGCGTGCTCGACGGCTGGGAACTGGTGTTCATCGCGCGCAACGGCGTGTCGCGCGTGATGACGACGGGCTTCGTGCTCGGCGCGCGCGTGCCGGCGCCGCTGACATCGCCCGGCGTCGTGCTGCTCGCGCACCATCCGGATCGCGAAGCCGTGCGCGCGTGGCTCGACAGCACCGAACTGCCGCCGTTCACGCCGCATACGATCACCAACAAGGCACGCCTGCTCGAACAGGTCGACCACGCGCGCGACGCCGGCTTCGCGGCGATCGAGCAGCAGCTGCAGGTGGGCGTGCGCGGCATCGCGGTGCCGCTGAAGAATCGTCACGGCGAAGTCGTCGCCGCGCTCAGCACGAACATGCCGATCGGCGCGGAAACGACCGACGCGGCCGTGCGCCGCGTGCTGCCGCATCTGCAGGAAACCGCGCTCGCAATGCTCAACGTGCTGTAGCGCCCGCCGCGCGCGAACGCCCGCCGCATCAGCCGATCCGCCACCAGCGCGGCAGCAGGTCGCGCACCTCGCGCCGCCGGTAGCGGTCGTCGATCAGGTGCACGACGCCTTCGTCGTGCTCGGTGCGAATCACGCGCCCCGCCGCCTGCACGACCTTCTGCAGCCCCGGATACAAATACATGTAGTCGTAGCCGTTGCCGAAGCGTGCGTCCATCGCGCGCCGCATCTGCTCGTTGACGTCGTTGACCTGCGGCAGCCCCAGCGTCGCGATGAACGCGCCGATCAGCCGCTCGCCGACGAGATCCACGCCCTCCGAGAACGCGCCGCCCAGCACCGCGAAGCCGATGCCGCGGCCGCCTGCGTCGAAGCGCGCGAGAAACGCGTCGCGCTCGCTTTCGGCCATGCCGGGCGCCTGCGCCCATACGGGCACGTCCGGATGACGCACCTGCATCAGCGACACCACGCGCTGCAGGTAATCGAAGCTGCTCAGGAAGCCGAGATAGTTGCCGGGCCGCGCCGCATACTGCGCGGCGATCAGGTCCGCGATCGGTTCGAGCGAGCGGTCGCGATCGCGCCAGCGCGTCGACACGTGGCTCGCGACGCGCACCGTCAGTTGTTCCGCGCGGAACGGCCCGTCGACGTCGAGCCAGCCCGTGTCGGCGGGCAGCCCGAGCGTGTCGCGGTAGAAATGGAACGGGCTCAGCGTGCCGGAGAACAGCACGGTCGCACGTGCGGCGTCGTAGCGCGGCGCGAGAAAACCGGCCGGGATCACGTTGCGCACGCACAGCGTCGACTGCACGCGCCGCCGCCGGCCTGCGGGCACGACGCCGTCGAGCGCCGGCTGGCGCGGCAGCGGCTCGCCGTGCAGCGTCGCGTCAAAGATCGATGCGCTGTCGAACGCATCGGCGAGCACGCCGAACTGGATCGCGTCGAAATGAAAGCGCAGCAGCGCGTCGCCGTTCGCGCGCGGCGCATCGGCCAGGTGCTCGCCGATCGCCGCGACGAGGTTCTGCACGGCCGACACGATCGGCCCGGGGATATCCGGATAGGCGGCGTAGCGCTCGGCCTGAGCGCGATTCAGCGCGCCCCACGCGCGCGCGAGCCGGTCGAACGCCTTGCGCAATGCCGCCGGCGCGGCCTCGCGCGCGGCCGCGAACGCGAACGGGTCGAGCGACGCGCTGTACATCTTGCGCGCGCGGTCGAGCAGGTTGTGCGCCTCGTCGACGAGCACGCCGATGCGCCACTGGTTCTGCTGCGCGAGCGTATGCAGCATCGCGCTGCCGTCGTAGTAGTAGTTGTAGTCGCCGATCACCATGTCCGACCAGCGCGCCAGCTCCTGCGCGAGGTAGTACGGGCAGATGTCGTGCGCGAGCGCGGCCGTGCGCACCGTGTCGCGATCGAGCAGCCCCGCGTCGATCGCCGCGTCGCGCGCGGCCGGCAGCCGGTCGTAGAAACCCTGCGCGAGCGGACACGATTCGCCGTGGCAGGCCTTGTCCGGATGCTCGCAGGCCTTGTCGCGCGCGACGAGCTCCAGCACGCGCAGCGGCAGCGCCGGCGTGCCGGCGCCGAGCGTGGCTGCCGCTTCGAGCGCGAGCGCGCGGCCGGGCGTCTTCGCGGTCAGGAAGAACACATGGTCGATCTCGCCCTCGCCGCACGCCTTCAGCAGCGGAAACACCGTGCCGAGCGTCTTGCCGATGCCGGTCGGCGCCTGCGCGATCAGGCAGCGCTCGTCGCGCGCCGCGCGATAGACCGACACCGCCAGCTCGCGCTGCCCGCTGCGAAACTGCCCGTGCGGAAACGCAAGCGCGCGCAGCGCCGTGTCGCGAGCCGCGCGATGGGCGGTCTCGCGCTCCGCCCAGCCGACGAAGCACGCGCACTGCTCCGCGAAGAACGCCGCGAGCGCGCTTGCGCTCAGCGTTTCGGTCAGCACGGTCTCGCGCTCCGACACGATGTCGAAGTAGACGAGCGCGACGTCGATTTCCGCGAGACTGCGCGCGGCGCACATCAGGTGCGCGTAGACCTTCGCCTGCGCCCAGTGCAGCGCGCGATGGTTCGCGGGCATCGCGTCGAGGCTGCCGCGATAGGTCTTGATTTCCTCGAGACGGTTCGACACCGGATCGTAGCCGTCCGCGCGGCCGCGCACGGTGAGCGTGCCCCAGGTGCCGGTCAGCGCGATCTCGGTCTCGTAGCGCGCGCCGCGATTCGACGTCACCGCGCCGTGGCCGGCAATACCTTCGAGCGCGGTCGGCGCGGGCGTGAAGCGCAGGTCGAGATCGCCGCGCCGCGCGGTGAACTCGCACATCGCCCGCACCGCGACCACATAGCTCATGCGGACAGCCCCATCGCGGCCGAGGGCGCGACGCTCGCGCCGGCCCATTCGACATCGACGACGCGCACCGGCATGCCGTGCGCGACGCAATACGCGAGCCAGCGTGTCTGGTTGTCCTGCAGCCGGTCGCCGGGGCCCTTCACTTCGATCAGCTCGTAGCGCCGTTCGCCAGGCCAGAAGCGCACCAGATCGGGCAGCCCCGAGCGATTGCTGCGGATGTCCGCGAGCAGGCGTTCGAACCACAGCCGCAGGTGTGCGGGCGGCAGGCAGGCGAGCGCCTGGTCGAGCAGCTCGTCGCCGAGCACGCCCCAGAACACGAACGGCGACTGCAGCCCCATCTTCGTCGCATGGTGACGGCGTATCGTTTCGCGATACGCGCCCGAATCGAGCTGCGCGAAGCAGGCAGCAAACGCGTCCGCGCGGCGCGCGGCGAAATCGGGCGCATGCAGATCGGCCGGCCCGCGCTGGAACGGATGGAAGAACGCGCCGGGCACGGCCGCGAAAATCGGTTCCCAGCACAGCAGCCCGAACAGCGAATTGATCAGCGTGTTCTCGACGTAGTGAACCGGCGCGCCGGGCTGCGCGAAATGATCGCGCACCGCGAACTCGACGCCGACGAACGCGTCGGGACGAGCCAGCACGAGCGTCTCGCGCGGCACGTCGGGCGCCGCGGCCGCGCGTTCGACCGGCTGGCCGGTGCGGCGCTGCAGGCGCGGCAGCATCCGCTCGACGCGCTGGCGCTCCTCGTCGCTTTCGAAACCGCGGCGCGCGTCGAGCGCCAGCGCCAGCGCGTCCGCGTCGCGCCCGCAGCGTTCGAGCACGCGAATGCGCCGGTGGCGGCTGCCCGGCCACGCGCTGCGCGCATATGCGTCGAGCGCGGCGTCCCAGTCGGCGCGGCGCTCGGCCGCCTGCCCGAGCGAGAACAGCAGCTTCGCGCGACGCGTCGCGAGCCACGGCTGGGCCGCGCAGTCCACCGCGTCGATCGCGTGCAGCAGCGCGTCGAACGGCAGCTCGTCGGGCCATGCGTCGAGAGCGTCGCGGCATGCGTGCAGCGCGAGATAGGCGTCGAGGTCGCCGCGCTGCCGGAACGCGCGCGACGACGGCGCGAACGGCACGCTTTCGTACTGGAACACGCCGAGATCGGCGAGCACGAATTCGCTCCAGTCCTGATGAAGATTGCCGAAAAACATCAGCCGCAGCCGGTCGCACAGCGCGCCGACCGTCACGCGCAGCACGCGGTCGCCGGCCGTCGGGCACCACGCGTCGAGCGGCTGCGCGGCATCGTGCGCGGGCCGCAGCCGTTCGAGCCATTCGGGCTTGCGCTCGGCCGCGTGCGCGGCAAGCGACGGGAAGATCCGCAGCAGATCGGCCCGGGTCGACAGCGCGAACAGCGCGTCGAGCGTCAATTCGGGCGCGGGATCGACCCAGCCGAGCGCGACCAGCGGCGCAGCCGCTTCGAGCGGGCAGCCGATCTCGTCGTACACGAGCTTGCTCGCGCGGAAATCGGCGCCGTTGCGCATCAGCATCCGCACGAGCAGCGCGCGCGACGCCTGCGGCAGCGTCGGAAAATGCCGGAGAAATGCGTGCTCGGCATCGTCGAGCAGGTCGTCGTAGCGCTCGCCGAGCCAGGTCAGCGCGCGTTCGAAATTGGTCAGGTAGTAAAACGCCGGCGGCGTCGGCGAGGATGGCGTCACGGAAATTCGATCACTGTACGTTTGTACAGGTTCGAATCATAGCAAATGTGGCAGTCGCGACGCGCACGCGTTTGCTCCGGACGGCGGCGCTCCGCCCCGCTTCAGAACTGGTAATTCACCGACATGTCGAACACGCCGTTCGCCGACTGCTGCGTGATCGGGCTGCGCGCCGCGCGGCCGACCAGCTTCTCGATCGCGCCGTCCATCGTCACGAACCAGTGCTTGTTCACGAACCACACCATCGTCACGCCCGCGCCGACCGACTTGAACCCCGCGCCGGACGAATACGCGGGCAGCCCCGAGCGCGCGGCGGCGCCCTGGTTCACGCCGAACCAGCTGTTCATGTAGCGCGAATCGGCCCACGACACGGTCGGCCCGGCGAACCAGAAGAAGTGCTCGTTGCTGCCCGGCATCGGCATGTACGCGGAGAAATCGCCGACCCAGCCGTTCGAGCCGCCGATGCTGCGCCGCACGTCCGCGCGCAGCACCAGCGGGAAGTCCTTCGAGATCACGTAATCGGCCGCCAGTTTCATCACGGGCGCCGCGTTGATGTTGTCGAGGCCGTTCAGGTGATCGAGATCGTCGGCCGAGCGCCGGCCGAGGTCGTAGCCGACCGACAGGCTCACGCGCCAGTTCGGCCCGCGCAGCACGTTCGCGCCGAGTCCCTCGCCGGTCGACAGGAAGAACAGGTCCCGATAGCGAACGTCGAGGTTCGGGCCGCCCATCACGCGATAGCGATCGGAGCCCGCGTAACGCGGCTGCAGCGTCATCGCGGCGCCGACGCTGATGTCCCACGTCGACGGTGTCGGTTCGTACAGCTTCCGTAGCGGCACGCCCGCCGAGTACTGCCATTCGCCGAGCGGCGACGGCGTCTGCGCCGACGCGTCGCGGGCGCCGGCTGCGGCAAACGCGGCGAGCGTCGACAGTCCGGATACGAACCGGCGGGCGCCGGGTGACAGCAGCGGGCGAACAGGGGCCATGAAGGTCGGTCTCCGTCGATTGCACGAAACGAACGAAACGCACGAAAGGCACGCGCGTCGCGCGAATGCAGCATGCGCTGAATGAGTGAATATCCTACGCGCGACGCGCAAAGACGCAAAGCGCCCGCCCCATGCGGGCACTTTGCCGGGTGGCAGCGCCGGAACGGAGCGGGGTTCAGAACCGCTCGACGTGATAGTCGCCGGCCAGCGCGGCGGGGCTGCGCTTCGCCATCATCCGCGCGAAGCCGTCGGCGAGCCGTCCGAGCGCGAGCTGCTTCTGGCTCGCGTCCCAGTGCGTGTAGGTGTCGTACGCGGTATCGTCGAACGACACGGTAACGGCGACCGGGCGGCCGCTTGCACGAAAACCGATATGCAGCACGCCGCCCGGCAGTTCCTCGATGTGATAGCGCAACGAGCGCGACTCGAAATAGCGGCCCAGCACCTGAGCGATCGCGCGCTTGTCGGGCGATTGCACGTGAATGTCCATGGTGGTCCTCCTTTCAGGGTTCGCGCGGCCGGCTGCGGCGCGCCGTTCCCGCCCGGCATCCGCATCGGCAGCGGTTGCGACGGTGGATCGCCGTGCGGCGGGCCGACGGGCAGCGGTGGATCGACCGGATCGTCGTGCCCGGGCGGCGTCGGCTCGGGATAGTCGTCGGGCGTCGGTTCGGGGCGGTGCAGCATGGATCGCGTGTTCATGACTCTCCTGCGCGACGGCTCGCGCGTGTCGATGGCGCGGCGACGTGCGCAAGCGACGTGCCTGCTCCCCCGCGCAAGGGTGTGCCGGTCGCGTGCCGGTCAGTCGTCGTAGGCGGCCATCACGAGCCACATATTGCGCCCTTCCGCGGTCAGCCGCACGGCCAGCGCGAACGGATCGGACGGATCGCACTGCGCGATCAGCGCACGCTGGGCGCTCTCCGGGCCTTCGTAGACTGTGTCGTTCATCTGACGAACCTCGTCCTTGCCGTCGAACATCCGCCGCTCGGGCCGATAGACCAGCGATTCGCGCTTCCACGTCTCGAAACGCTCGCGAACATGCGCGAAATCGCCGCCGCATACGTTCGCGTCGTAACGTATTCTTTCCTTGGGTGCATTCATCTCGATGTCCTCACGTTCACGCCGGCGGGGCGTGCGCGTCATGCCCCCGGCGCGCCCCCGCCGATCGCCGGGGCGCGCAAGCGCTGTGCCGCGGCGCCCGCGCAGGCACGACGCTTGCGCCTTTCGTCATCGACAAGGAGGTTTCGATCATGACCGTTCACGCCACCGGCAACCGCGACGCCGTGTCAGCGGCCGCCGGCCAGCCGCGCCCGCCTTCCGACGACAAGACGGAAGAGCGCATCGACGAAGGGCTCGAAGAGACGTTTCCGGCCAGCGACCCGCCCGCCGTCGGCGGCGGGACGCGTATCGACCCCGCCAGACCGTCCGGCGAGCGCAAGCAGCGCACGCCGGACGCCCCGCCCCCGCCCCGCGATCACGGCTGACGGCGGCAACCGGTCCGCGATGCGCGGCGGCGCGTCGCCGGGCCGGCGACATCCGGAGTGAAGCGATGAACCGCATCAAACGCAGATGGCAGGAAGTCAGCGGCGCCGCCAGCGTCGCGGCGCTGGCGGCAATCGAGAGCGCCGTGGTGCTCGCGATCGTCGCGATGACGGGCGTCGGACACTGACCGACGCCGACGGCCCGGCCACGGCGGTGTGCCGTGGAAGATGTACAAGCCGGCTGGCAAATTTCTCCGTCCCCTCGGCGGCGCGGCCCGACGCGCGCCCGACGCTTGCGGCACGTTGCCTGCTTGCCGATCGTCCGGCTCATCAAGGAGGCGTTCATGTATCGCGTCAACGAGATCATGTCGCGCGACGTGGTATGCGTCGCGCCCACCGACACGATTCGCCGAGCAGCGGAATTGATGCAGCGCTTCGACGTCGGCGTGCTGCCGGTGTGCGACGGCGCCGAACTGGTCGCGATCGTGACGGACCGCGACCTCGCGGTGCGCGCGCTGTCGCACGGACATTCGCCCGACACGCCGGTGCGCGCGGTCGCATCCGCGCCCGTGCAATGGTGCGTCGAGGACGACGGCGTGGGCGACGTCCAGCAGCGGATGGCCGACGTGCAGTTGCACCGGATGCCGGTGCTCGACCGCAACCTGAAGCTCGTCGGCATGGTGTCGCTCGGCGACATCGCGACGCGGGCCGGTGGCGCCGAGCGCGACGAACTGGCCAACACGCTCGAGGACGTCTCGCTGCCGCGACGTCGCTGATCGCGCAGCGGCCCGCGTTCGCGACTTCGGCCGATCTTCGGCCCGGCGCGCACCGGCGACGGCAGCGCGCGCCGCTTCGACCAGGAGGTTTTCGATGACTACGGACAGACAGTCTCGCGACGGCGCGCAGATCGTCGGCGCCAGCCGGCGCACGCCGCGCGGGCCGGGGCCGGACGTGATGGCCGCCGGCACGCTGACCGGCGATCGCGTGCTGACGATGGACGGCGACGACGTCGGCAAGATCGCGGACATCATGCTCGATGTTCGCTCCGGATGCGTCGCCTATGCGGTCGTGTCGTCGGGCGGTCTGGCCGGGATCGGCGACAAGCTGCTCGCGGTCCCGTGGAACGTGCTGGCGCTCGACGTCGAGCGCAAGTGTTTCGTGTTGCCGGTCGACACCGACCGCGTGCGCGCCGCGCCGGGCTTCTCGAAGGACCGCTGGCCCGCGATGGCGGACCCGGCCTGGGCCGAGGCGCTGCACGCGTATTACGGCAGCCCGCCGTACTGGCTGATCGAGGAAGGTGAAACGGACTTCGACTCGCCGCCGTACGAGGCGTCGCCGGGCGGCCCGGAAGACGAGCCGCGCCGGAATTGAGCCGCCGGCTCGGCGACGCGGCCGGCTTTCCTTCGCACCGGCGCGGCCGTCAGTGCGTCGCGCCGATCTTCCGCGCAAGCTGGCGCGCTGCGGCGAGATGTGCGCGGAGCGCCGGCACCGTGCTCGTCGCGAACGCGCGAAGCTGCGAATCGCGCCCGTCGCGCGCCTCGGCCTCGTACACGCGAATCGCCGCCTCGTGCGCGCGCGGGCCCGCGAGCTCGAGATAGCCCGCATCGAACGCCGGTCCGCTGCGTTTGCGCAGCGCCGTGAGCGCCGGATCCACGAGCATCCGCGTCTGCACCGGCACGCCTTTGTCCGCACCGATTTGCCGCAGCGTACCCGCGATGCGTTCGTGGTCGTCGACCATCCGCTGCGCGAACGCCTTCACCTGCCGATTCGCGGAGCGATCGAGCGCGAGCCGGCTCGCCTGGACGACGGTCTTGCCGATCATCGCGGCCTTGTCGACGAATTCCGCATCGATGCCGGTCGGCCGGCGCGTCATGTCCGCTTCGTCGCGGGTCGGGCCGGGGCGCACCACGCCCGGCGCGACCTGCGTCGACGACGCGAGCGGCGTCTGTGCCTCGGCATGCGGCGACGCGCTCGACAGCGCGGCGCCGGCGACTGCCAGCAAGGCCGACGCGATCGCACGCCGCACGCGTGCGACCGGACGATGCGCGTCGTCGCGCTTATCGTCCGGCTTCATCCGGCCTCCCGGTGTCGCGAAGCGGCGGCCGACGCGCCGCAGGGCTGCGCCGTCATGCGGGCCGATGCGCGGACGTGAAGAAATCGGTCCACGCGCCGCGCTGCCACGCCCCTTCGACGCGCTCGACCGACAGCGCGCCGCAGGCCAGCAGCGTGCGTTGCGCGAACGTTGCCGTGCGCCGCGTCACGTGCGCGGCCAGCACGACGCCGTTCTCGCATTCGCGCAGCGCGCCGTGCCCTTCCGGCGCGTCGCCGTCCATCCGCCCGAGCGCGCCGCACAATGCGCCGACATAGCCGCCGACCAGCGGCACGCCGACCCACGCGAGCGGCGAATGCAGGCCGCCCAGATACAGCAGCGCGGCCCCGACCACGCCGACGATCGCGCCGACGGCCACGCCCTGCAGCGCGCCGATGCCGCCCGGCCGTGCGGCGGAATCCGCATACGCATCGCCGCCGAGCCAGAACAGCGCATGCTGTCCGGGCGGATTGAGAAAGAAGACCTTCACGTCGTCCCGATGCATGGCATGGCCGCGCAGCTGCTGCGCGCAGCGCTCCGCCTGTTCGAGCGTCGAGAAACGGCCCGCGATGATCGTGTCCATGTCGAACCCTCCTGCCCGGTGCCGCGCAGGACCGCAGGGCGCGCGACGCCCGACCGGTCCGGCGCTGGTCCGCGCATCACGTTACTTCCGGCGTATCTGCAGCCTGTCGCGCACGCCGCGTACGCCGTCGACGTCGTGCACCACGCGGATCGCGGTTGCGCGCTGCCGTTCGTCGGGCACACTGCCCGTCAACTCGGCCACGCGGCCGTGGACCTGCACGTCGATGTCGCCGGACGCGAGGCCGCGCTCCGCGACGAGCGCCGCCCGGACCCGGGAGGCGAGCGTCGCATCGCGAATCTGGCCGCCGACGGCCGACGCCTGGCTCGCGAGCTTCGCACCGGCGCCCTCCTCGGCCGATGCGTGGCGAGGCATGGCGACCCCTGCACACGACAGCATCAGTATGCTCGCGATCGCCGCGACCGGCGCGCGCCTGCGAGTGTTTTCCGTTCGCTTCATCGTGCCTCCTTTGCCGGGCCGCGTGCGCCGCCGGCGCGTTGCGCACCGGCGCATCACCGGCGGGGTCCGGCTCCGTCGCTGCCGTCTTTCGCGCGGTCGGGCGCGACGTCGACGATCACGCTTGCCAGCGTCGGCATGTCGACCGGCTTGCACAGATACGCGTCGAAACCGGCCGCCATCACGCGGTTGCGATCCGCGATGCCCGCGTGCGCGGTGACCGCGACGACCGGCAGGCGTCCGCCGCCGTCCGGCAGATGGCGGATGCGGTCGAGCAGCCAGTAGCCGTCGCCGTCCGGCATCGCGAGATCCGACAGCACGACGGTCGGCGGATCGCGTTCGACCACGTCCAGCGCGTCATGCCCCGACCGCGCGGTCGACACCTTCGCGCCGAGCGTTTCCAGCGCCGCGGCCACGCTCGCGCGCGTCGTCGCATCGTCGTCGACGACGAGCACGCGCTGACGATCGAGCGCGACGGCCGGGAGTTCGCCGCCCGCGCGGGCCGATCGCGCGACGGGATCGTCATGGTCCCAGCCGGCGGGCAGCGTGACCGTGACCGTCGTGCCGTGCCCGATGCCGTCGCTACTTGCCGCCACCGCGCCGCCGTGGAGCTGCGCGATGTTGCGCACGATCGACAGGCCGAGGCCGAGCCCGCGCTGCGGCGACGCGGGCGCATTGCCGGAACGGCTGAACGTATCGAACAGATGCGGCAGGTATTCGGACGCGATGCCTTGCCCGGTGTCGGCCACCGACAATCGCACGGTGGCGCCCGCGCGAGTGAGTCCCACCGTGATGCGTCCGCCCGACGGCGTGAACTTGATCGCGTTCGACAGCAGGTTCGACAGCACCTGCCGCAACCGCTCGGCATCGGCGGAAATCAGGCAGCTCGACATCGCGCATTCGGTGGTCAGCACGACGCCTTGCGCCTGCGCGGTCGCGCCGAGTTCGCGCGTGGCGTCGCGCACGATGCGCACCAGATCGACCGGTACGCGCTCCAGGCGCAGCCTGCCCGTCGCGAGCGACGACGCGTCGAGCAGGTCGGCGACCATGTGCGACAGCGACCGTGCACTGCGGTCGATCGCGTCGACCGCCTGGTGCGCGAAACCCTGGCCGTCGACGCTGCGCAATACCTCGACCCATCCGTAGATCACGTTGAGCGGCGTGCGCAGCTCGTGCGACACCGTCGCCAGCAGTTCGTCCTTCAGCCGGTTCGACGTGTCGGCCTGCTCGCGCGCGTCGCGCGCGCCGCGCAGCGAACGCAGCGAGCGCCGCTCGTCGTGACGGCGTTCGCGCGCTTCGCGCAGCGTCATCGACAGCCCGTCGCAGCGCCCGCTCGCGTCGACGATCGGCGACGCGGAGACGGTCGCGCGAAAGCGCCGGCCGTCGTGCCGCACGCACAGCACGTCGAGCGGCCCGAACGGCGTGCGCACGTCCGCAAACGACGCGGGCGCCGGATGGCGCCGCAGCCAGCGCGGCACGATCAGCGCGGTCACGTCGCGGCCGATCATCGTGTCCGCATCGGCGCCGAAGATGCAGTTCGCGGCGGGGTTCCAGCTCGTGATCCGCCGCTCGACATCGACGCCCACGATCGCGTCGGGCGACGCGTCGACCACGCGGCGCAGCAGCGTGTCGTCCGGCGGCTGCACCGCGGGCGCCGGTTCGTGACGCGCGGCGTGCGCCGCGTCGTCGTCACCGACGTCGTCGTTCGCAAACAGCGGCTTCACGGCCGTCACCAGCACGCATTCGACAAAGCTGATCGCGACGAATGCGCCGGCCTGCGCGAGCAGCACCGACAGCGTCGCGTCGCGCCACCACAGCACGCCGATCACCGCCGCGCTCGCGACGGTCGCGACAAGGCCGCCGACGAACGAGGTCAGCCACGCGGCGGCAGCGACACCGGCATAGAAAGGCAGCGGCGCGAATGGCGCATGCATGCCGACGAGGCGAATCGCCCACGCCTGGAGCGCGGACGCCAGCCCGACGGCGAGCACGACCCATGCGCCCTGCCGGAACAGCTCACGGGTGATGGTCCTCATTGCTTCCTTGCGTCGCACCGGCTCCCAGTACACGGCGGCCTGCCGTCCGGGCAATCCGGCATGCCGTCGGGCGTGCCGGGCGAGCGAACAGCCGCGAGCAAGCGACGTACCCGTCGCGGCCGCGACGCTGGAACCCGGCGGCGGCCGCGACGGTTTCGCACGCCCTGCGCGCCGGCCGGCATCGGCGCGCGGCAGCCGGCCGGCGAATTTCGCCCCGCGCCGGGCCGCAAGCGTGCGACCGATGCCACGCCGAAGCACCTCGTCCGGGCATGCCGTCTGTTTTTTCAGTCGCCGTCTGTAAAAAGGCACCGACGCTCGGTGGACGGAACCGGCGCACCGCGCGACGGATCGATCGACGTGCGCTGTCGCCGTGGCCGCCCACATTGGAAATTTCTATTTCGCGGCACCTTCACGGTCCTTGCACGGTCGACAGTAAATATTGCAACGACTGAACCGCGCGACGCCGATTTTCAAATCGGCCCGCTGATACCGATGAGTGAACCCACCCACCGGCCGAGGCAACGCGCAGACGAACGCCGGCTGTCCGGCCGCTCCGTCGCGATGCGCACGCTGCTCGGCCGTATCGAGAAAATCGCCCCGACCCGCGCCAACGTGATGATTGCCGGCGAAAGCGGGGTCGGCAAGGATATCGTCGCACGCCGGCTGCACGATCTCAGCGCGCGTCGCGACGGCCCGTTCGTGCCGGTCAATTGCGGCGCGATTCCGCCCGACATCGCGGAATCGCATCTGTTCGGCCACGAAAAAGGCAGTTTCACGGGCGCGGTCGCGCAGCACACGGGCCTCTTCGAGGCGGCCCGCGGCGGCACGCTGCTGCTCGACGAGATCGCCGAAATGCCGGCCGCGCTGCAGGTGAAGCTGCTGCGCGCGATCGAATCGAATGCGATCGTCCGCGTCGGCGGCACCGAGTCGATTCCGCTCGACGTGCGCATCGTGTCGGCGACGCGCCACAATCCGGCCGAAGCCGTGCGCGACGGCCGGCTGCGCGAAGACCTGTTCTACCGGCTCGCGGTCTTCGCGCTGTATGTGCCGCCGCTGCGGCAGCGCGACGCCGATGTCGAGACGATCGCGCACGAATTCGTCGCGACGCTCAATGCGCGGCACCGCTCGCACAAGCGGCTGACCGACGCGGCGATCGCCGCGCTGCGCGCATACTCGTGGCCGGGCAACGTGCGCGAACTGCACAACACGATCGAGCGCGCGTACATCCTTGCGGACGATGGGATCGACGTCGCGCTGCCGAAGCAGCCGCTGCCGCCGGACCTGACGCGCGACGACGCGATGTCGCTGCCGCTCGGCGCGACGCTGCACCATGCGCAGCAACGCTTCATCGCGGCCACGCTGCGCCACTTCGACGGCAACAAGCCGCGCGCCGCGAAGGCGCTCGGGATCAGCCTGAAGACGCTGTACAACCGGCTCGCGCTGATGCGCGGCGACACCGGCCGCTCCTGATCCTGAGCCAACGCGCCGCGCGCGGCCGGCATGCGGGCCGCGTCACGCGACCTTGAACTGCCCGACCGTCGATGCGAGCGCATTCGCCTGCGTCTGCAGCGCGGACGCCGCCGCGGTCGACTGTTCGACGAGTGCCGCGTTCTGCTGCACCATCTCGTCGAGCTGCGTGACCGCGCGATTCACTTCCTGGATGCCGCGCGTCTGCTCGTTCGCCGCATGCGTGATCTCGGAGATGATGGTCGTCACGTTCGTCACGTTCGACACGATCTCGCGCATCGTCTCGCCGGCCTGACGCACCTGTCCCGACCCCGCCGACACGCTCTCGACCGTCGACTCGACCAGCACCTTCACCTCGCGCGCGGCCTGCGCGCTGCGCTGCGCGAGACTGCGGACTTCCTGCGCGACCACCGCGAAGCCGCGGCCCTGCTCGCCGGCGCGCGCGGCTTCGACGGCCGCGTTCAGCGCGAGGATATTGGTCTGGAACGCGATACCGTCGATCACGCCGATGATGTCGCCGATCCGGCCCGACGCTTCCTCGATCTTCGCCATCGTCGCGACGACGTCCGACACCACTGCGCCGCCGTGCGACGCGATCCGCGACGCAGCCGCCGCGCGCTCGTCGGCCTGCCCAGCCGCGGCCGCCGACTGGCCGACCGTCGCGGTGATCTCCTCCATCGACGCGGCCGTTTCCTCGAGGCTCGCGGCGGCCGATTCGGTGCGCGACGACAGGTCGACGTTGCCGGCCGCGATTTCGTTCGCGGCCGTGCGCACCGATTCGCTCGCGTCGCGGATCTGGCGCATCACGTCGTTCAGCTTGTCGACGAAACTGTTGAACGAGCGTGCGATGTCGGCTACTTCGTCGCGGCCTTCGGCCGGCAGGCGCTGCGTGAGATCGCCCGCGCCCGAGCCGATCGCGGCCATCGCCTGGCGCACCTGCGACAGGCGGCGGAACGCGGTCGCCGTGATCGCGCCGACGATCAGCGACGCGACGCCGACGATCACGATCATCGTGATCAGCGACGCGGTCAGCAGCGAGCGCATCCCGGCCGTCGCGTCCGACTTGTCGAGCGCGACCAGCGCGTACCAGTCGGTGCCCGGCACCGGCTGCGCGCGCACCAGCTTCGCGTCGCCGCCGACGTGCACCTCGACCGGCGCGCTCGCGCCCGCCAGCGACGCGGGGCTGATGCCGCCGAGTTCCGGCGACACGTCGGCGACCGGCTTCAGCGTGAGCTTGGCATCCGGGTGCGCGACCACGTGGCCGCTGCTGTCGATCAACATCCCGAAGCTGGCCGGCGTCGGGTGGATCGACTTCACGTTCGCGATCACGCTGTCCATCGCGACGTCCGCGGCCACCACGCCCTTCAGCGCGCCGTCGCGCAGGATCGGCACCGCGAACGTGACCACCAGGTTGCCCGTGCCGGCGTCGACGTACGGCGGCGTGACCACCGGCTTGCCGGCCTGCGCGGCCTGCCGGTACCACGGGCGGCCGGTCGGATCGTAGTCGGCCGGAATGCCGGTCGGATCGGAGAAATGGAACACCTTGTCCGCGTAGCCGGCGTAGACGTTCGTGAAGCCGCCGGCCGCCGCCATCTGCTTGAACACCGGCAGCGGATCGGGCGACAACGCGGCGTCCTGCAGCGACGCGACCATCCGGCTCTTGGTCGCGACCCAGTCCGCGATCCCGACCACGTGGCCGCTCGCGACCGAGGTCAGGTTCCGGTCGATCGCGTCGTCGTTGTACGAGCGCGCGATGAAATAGTTGATCAGCGTGGTGGCGACGAGCGCAAAGACGACGATGGCGACGCACGCGGCGAGGATGCGTGCGCGGATGGACGAGAACATGGCAACGACTCGGTAAGGGAGCGTGAGCGCCCGGTGGACGGATTCACCGGGTAAACGGCAGCGCCGTCATTTACTTGAGGGTCGTGCCAATAAATCGACGAACCGCGCGAAGCGGCGCGTCCGTCACCGCATCGTCAGCACCGCCGCGCCCGACAGGCGGCCGGCGCGCAGGTCGTCGAGCGCGCGATTCGCGTCCGCGAGCGCGTAGCGCGTCGCCTCGATCTCGAGCGGGATCCGGCCGGCGAGCGCCATGAACGCTTCGCCGTCCGCGCGCGTCAGGTTCGCGACCGACAGCAGCCGGCGCTCTTCCCACAACAGTGCATACGGAAACGACGGGATGTCCGACATGTGGATGCCGCCGCATACGACGCTGCCGCCCTTCACGACCGCCGCCAGCGCGAGCGGCACCAGCGCGCCGACCGGCGCGAAGATCAGCGCGGCGTCCAGCGGTTCGGGCGCCGGCTGGTCGCTGCCGCCGGCCCAGTTGGCGCCGAGCCGCAGCGCCAGCTGTTGCGCGGCCGTATCGCCCGGTCGCGTGAACGCGTGGACATGGCGCCCTTCGTGCCGCGCGACCTGCGCGACGATATGCGCGGCCGCGCCGAAGCCGTACAGACCGATCCGCTGCGCGTTGCCTGCCAGCGTCAGCGTGCGGTAGCCGATCAGCCCCGCGCACAGCAGCGGCGCCGCGTGCACGTCGTCATAGCCCGGCGGCACGCGCAGGCAATAGCTGGCGTCGGCGACCGTGCGCTCCGCATAACCGCCGTCGATCGTATAACCGGTGAAGCCCGGCGCGTCGCACAGGTTCTCGCGGCCCGCCGCGCAAAACGCGCAGCGCCCGCAGGTATGGCCGAGCCACGGCACGCCGACGCGCTCGCCGAGCGCGAATCCGTGCACGCCATCGCCGAGCGCGGCGACGGTGCCGACGATTTCGTGCCCGGGAATCACCGGGCGTTTCGGTTCGGTCAGATCGCCGTCGACCACATGCAGGTCGGTGCGGCATACGCCGCACGCATGCACGTCGATCAGGATCTGGCCCTGACGGGGCGACGGATCGGGCAGTTCGCGCAGCGTCAGCGCCGGCGAGCGCCCGTCATAGACCTGCGCTCGCACGGGAACCGGATTCGTCCGGTCGCGAGGCGCCCGGCGATGGGTCGCGGTCGGCCTCGGCCTGCTGCCGCATCCGGTCGCGCAGATGCCGGATCGCGAACACGTGGATGTAATCGTGCACGCGTGCGCCGTCCGACAGCACGCGTACTTCGTCGTCGAGCATCGCGCGCAGCTGTTCCGCGCCGATCTCGCGCCGTTCGGCGACTTCCTTCAGTGAATCGAGCAAATTGTCCTGTGCCATCGACGGACTCCTGACGGTCGAAGTAACGAAACGGGACTGCAACTGGAAGCTTAACGCGTTGGACGAGATGCGGCAGGCGGTGCGCCGCTGCCTGTTTGAGTGACATCAACGAGAGACGGCGCGATGCCGACCCCGGCCCGCTGACGGGCGGATTGCACTGGGTTCGCGGCGGGAGCCGCACGCGAACGATACCGGCATGTCGCGCCACCCCGGGGCGCGCCGCGGCCGCGATGCACGGGCTTGATGCGTGTCAACGGACCTGCGTAACGCGCAACTTAGACTGGTCGAAATGACTCGTCAAGGGACGCGCCTCGTGAATCGCCCGCTCTGGAATGCTGCCGCGTGCGCGGCCGTCGCGCTGGTGTGCGTCGCACGGCCCGCGGCGGCCGAACGGATCGCCGAACCGACCGAGCTCGTGGATCGGCAGCACTGCATGTTCTGTCACACGCCCGATCGCGCGTTTCTTGCGCCGGCCTTTCACGACATCGCCGGCCGCTACCGCGACGTTCCCGGCGCGCGGGCGATGCTTGTCGACAAGCTGCGGCACGGCGGCACCGCGCATTGGGGCGACCAGGAGATGCCGCTCGCGCCCGAGCGCGGCGGACCGCTGTCCGACGAAGATGCGCAGCGGCTCGTCGACTGGGTCATGTCCCAATAACCGTCGCGCCGCGCAACGCCGTTCCCGTCCGGAGTCCGCCATGCGTCTTACCGTTCATCTCGACACCTTTGGCCACGACACGCCGTCCGCCTACGCAATCGTCTGGCTCGATACCGGCGAGCGCAAATGGTCGTGCGAAGGCCATGCGGACATGCGCCTTCCCGGCTGGGGCGTGCTGAGCACCGCCGGCCGCGACGTGCGGCTCGCGGCGCCCGACGCCGGTCATCCGCTGTTCGTGCTGGCCGGTTTCCTCGAGGCCGACGGCACGCCGCCCGCGACCGGCGCGGCGGGCGAAGCCCGCTGGTGCCGGCATGCGCACCATGCGCCGACGGTCGGGCGCTGGCACCTGCAGTGCGTCGACAAAACCGCGGTCGACGCCGAGCACCGGCTGTTCGCCGACGACGAAAGCTGACGGACGGCGGGACTTCGGCCGGCGCGCGTGTCAGCGGATTCCGATACGCGCGCGCCATTTCCGACAGCGACTTCAGCATGCGCCGATTGGCAGCGTCCAATCCGCAGACGATACTTCTCCCATGAACACAACGTTCATGCCGGGTCATCGCCCAGCCGGCCGTCGAGCCGGCATGCGGGTCTGGCGCAGGAGACCAGCCATGTCACATCGCCTCTTCCCGAACCGGGACGGGCAGCGGCGCGCGTCGGGCAACGCGCGCGCCCTGCCCGCATGGCGGGCGGCCCCGGATATCCGGCCGCCCGACGATCTCGACACCTTGCTCGCGCTGGCGCGCGAGTCCGGGCTGCTCGTCACGCTGGACGGGCAGATCGGCCGCGAGAAATACCAGAGCATCGCGGGCCCGGTGCGCGCGCTGCAACGCTTCGCCGCCGCACTGTGCGCGCGGGTCGATGCCGACACGCGCGCGGCTTCCCGGCCCCGGCACAAGGTGCGCCCCGGCTGGCCGCGTCAGCGTGGCCGCGGAGGCGCATGGCCGGTGCGGCACCGCGTGCGTGCGCGACGGAGTGCATGTCGACGGCACGTCGTGCCGGCGCGTCGCGCTGCATGAACACCTCGACGCGAAACGACTTCGACTGTGTCGCGCGATCGCGCGCTCGCTGAAGCGACCACGCCCGCGCGAATTCGATTCTTCACTCGAAACGAAAGGACCGCGACGCACATCGGGACCGGAAACCGGACGGGGTGCGATGCCCCCGTCCGTCTTCCAAGGCCGCCTGTCGGCAGCCTACCCTCGTGCCAGAGAGTTCCGGGTCGGGCGACGGCCCGTGCGATGCAGGCCGTCGCCGAAAAACGGTGTCGATGCCGACGCGTGCCGGGCGTCCTGCATCGAGGACGGCGCTTCACGCGGCGCACCTGCAAGCCTGCGCAGGCTCGCAATAGACCGACCATTGCGCCGAATGGTTCACCACTGTCTCACGCACTTCGCGCGCCGTCTCTGACGCAAATCAAGTCGCCGCGGCTTTTTCGGTCGATCATTCTCCGCCGCGCACGAGCAGCACCGGCACCTGCGCGAGATGCGCGACGCGACGCGCGACGCTGCCGATCAGCCACGCGGCGATTCCGCGCCGGCCGTGCGTGCCGACGACCAGCAATTCCGCATGCCAGTGCACCGCGTCGCGCATCAGCGCATGCGCGACGTCGTCGCTGGTCGGCCGGGTTTCGATGATCCCGCGCTTGGTCGGGTTCCCCGTCGCATGAAACAGCGGCCCGATGCGGGCCAGCGCATCCTCGCCCTCCGCGCGGTACGCGTCCTCGAGCGCACGCACCGGGACGATGTCCGTCAGACGAACCGCGCGATCGACGACGTACGCGCCGTACAGCAGCGTGGTCGGCGCGGCGAAGCCGAGCCCGACGCGGACCGCATGCAGCGACGGCTCGCTGCCGTCGACCGCGAACATCAGCCGCTGCAGCGGCCCGTCCGACTGACGCGCATAGGACGCCGGCACGATCAGCAGCGCGCAATGCGCGCGCGTCGTCAGCGTGTCCGACATCGCGCCTTCGACGAGCCGCAGCAAACCGTGGTGCGGATTCGCGCCGACCACCAGCACGTCGGCGCGCCACGCCGACGTGTCGTTCGCGAGCGCGTCGGCCACCGTGCCGCCCGTGACCGACGTATCGATCACAACCTGCTCGACATCCACGCCGCTTTTGGCGAACAACGCGGCGATGCGCTCGAGCGTCGCCTGCGCGTCGCGCGTCATCTCGTCGCGCGCGGACGTGAGCAGCGCGTCGATGCGCGGGATGTCGGGCAGCACGAGGCGCGGATTGTCGATCGCGCAGACGATGCGCAACTGCATGCCGGGACGCAGCAGCGTGCGCGCATAGCGCGCGGCGGACAGCGATTCGGGCGTCTGGTCGACGGCGAGCGCGATTCGTGCGAGTGGCGGGATGGACCGGGCGGGCTGCATGGCGAAGGCCTCCGTGCGTGCGCGTCGTCGCGGAACGACGACGGGAGCTTCGCGCGGCAGCCGCGGCGCGCGACGGCCAATGGCGGCCGGCGCGGGCGGGAATCGGCGGTTGGCCACGCGAAGCGCGGACCAGCGATAGAGACAGCATAAAGCGTCCGGTCCGCGCGTGCATGACCGGCATCAATGCACGCGCAGGCCGCGGCAGGCCGCGCGCGCATCCGATGCGGCGCGCGGGCGACGCCGGATCAGGACTTCGTCGGCAGCGACGCGGCCGGGCAGTTCGCGTAGAACACCGCATACGCGATACCGAGCAGCACGATCCACACCGGGCCGATCACGAGCGCGACGCGCGTGTCGGGCGTAAAGGCCATCAGCACGACGACGAACGCGAGAAACCCGAGCGCGACGTACGAACCCAGCGGATAGAACGGCACGCGAATCGCCAGGCGCGCGACCTTGTCGGCCGACAGCGTGCGGCGGAAGCGCATCTGCGCGATCAGGATCACGCACCACGTCCAGATCGCGCCGAACGTCGACACCGACGTCAGCCACACGAACACGTGCTGCGGCGCGAGATAGTTGAGCAGCACGCCGATCAGCAGCAGCGCGACCGACACGACCACGCCGTACACCGGCACGCCGTTGCGGTTGACGCGGCCAAGCAGGCGCGGCGCCTGCCCTTGCTGCGCGAGGTTGTAGAGCATCCGCGCGGTACTGAACAGGCCGCTGTTGCACGACGACAGCGCCGCGGTCAGCACGACGAAGTTGATGATGCCGGCGGCGGCCGGAATGCCGAGCCGCGAGAACGTCATCACGAACGGGCTGCCCTGCGTGCCGATCTGGTCCCACGGATAGATCGACATGATCACGAACAGTGCGCCGATGTAGAAGATCAGCACGCGCCAGAACACCGAGTTCACGGCCTTCGTCAGCGACTTCTCGGGATTGCGTGCCTCGCCGGCCGTGAGGCCGAGCATCTCGACGCCGAGATACGCGAACATCACGATCGGCAGCGCGCCGATCACGCCGCCGAAGCCGTACGGCATGAAGCCGCCGTGCGCCCACAGGTTCGAGATGCCGGTCGCGATGCCGCCGTTGCCGATGCCGAACGCGATCATCAGCCCGCCGCCGACGATCATCAGCACGATCGTGACGATCTTGATCAGCGCGAACCAGAACTCGAATTCGCCGTACAGCTTGACCGCGATGAAGTTCACCGCGCCCATCGCGGTGAGTGCGGCGAGCGCCCAGATCCAGTTCGGCACGCCGGGGAACCACATGTGCATGTAGACGCCGACCGCCGTGATCTCCGCCATGCAGGTGACGATCCACACGAACCAGTAGGTCCAGCCGGTCAGGTAGCCCGCGAGCGGGCCGAGATAGTCGCGTGCATAGCGGCTGAACGCGCCCGCGACGGGGTTGGTGATCGCCATCTCGCCGAGTGCGCGCATGATCAGGAAAATCACGATGCCGCCCAGCAGATAGGTCAGCAGGATGGCCGGGCCGGCGGTGCGGATCGCGGTGGCCGAGCCGAGGAACAGGCCGACGCCGATCGTCGCGCCGAGCGCCATCAGGTTGATGTGTCGTTCTTCCAGCCCGCGGTGCAGCTGGTCTTGCTGGTGTTTCAAGTCCGTCTCCTGGCAGCCGCGCACGGGCCGCCGTCATTGTGTGAAGTCAATGCGCGACCGTTCATGCCGATAACGGCAACCGAAAACGAAAAATACCCCGCCGCCGTTTTCCGGATGGAAAACGACACGGATATTGCGTCAATCCGACTGGAATCGCCGCCGATTATCGGCAGGTTCCGGAACAATCCGAAAAAACCGGATCGGGCCTTTCACGGAATACGGCCGAGCGGCCCGTGCGACGCGGCTGTGCGCGTGGCGAGCGGCAACGGGGACCTTCGTTTTCGGCGTGAACGAACGCGCGTCAAAGGTGCGCATTCAAGCGCACGCAATATGCAGGCGCGATTATAGGAAAGATCGGCGGTTTCACGCCAGCCGATTTTCTCGGAAATGACGATTCGGGGAAATTGAAGGCGGAATTCGAATGTTCGCGAGGTAATGCGGGCGTTATTTCGACAACGTCGCGCGAACCGTATATTCGCCCTCGAGCGCGCCATGATCGGGCCGCACGAAATACCGCGACGCATCGAGATCGGCCGGCAGCGGCTCGACCGGGTAGCCGTGCTTCTCCCATGCATCGAGGCCGCCCTTCAGCGCCTTGATGTTGTGGAGCATCTTCTTGCGCTGCATCTTCGCGATGATGCGCTTGGCCGTCGCCTCGTTCGGGCACACGCAGTAGACGACGATCGGCCGTTTCAGCACTTCCGGATCGAGCAGGTCCGGCGAATCGAGATCGACCGGCACCGCGCCGGCGATCCGGTACGGCTCACGCTCGCGGATCGCTTTCGGCCGCGCGTCGAAGATCAGCGGCGGCTCGGCCGACGTCATCATCTCGACGAGCTGCGGCGGCGAGATGCGCACCTGCGCGAGATAGCGGCGGAACTGGATGCGGCGCACCCAGCGGTACAGCAGGAACGTGATGAAGATCGCGAGGAACGCGTCGAGGATCGTGCCGCCGCTCGCGCGCACCCACAGCACGAACTGCACGATCTGGTCGTGGACCGCCGCGCCGCCGATCAGCCAGAACGCGGCCCACAGCGATGCGCCGGCCAGGTCCCAGATCAGGAACACGCCGACGCCGATCGCGGTCGTGCCGAGCAGCGGCGCCGACACGAGGCCGAGACCCGGCAGGAATTTGGAGAGCACCAGCAGCGGCGCGCCGTATCTTTCGAATACGTTACGCGCGAAGCGCAGCGTCGTGTCGAGCGACAGCGAGAAGCGCACGAGCCCGTTCAGCAGGCGCCGGCCGCGCGTGCGGCCCATGAAGAACCACAGCGAATCGGCCAGCATCGTCGCGCCGATCGCCGCCGCGAACATGCTGGTCCACGACGCCTGCCCCATCGCCGCCATCGTCCCGCCGAGGATCAGCATCGGCACGGCCGGCACCGGCACGCCGAGCTGCGTGATCAGCACGCTCGCGAACACGGCCCACGGGCCGAGCGACGACGGAATTGCAATGGGAAAGTGCCACACGAAGGCGCTCCTGGAAAGCCACGCGGGCCGGACGACGGCAGCGGCCGTCGTCCGGCTGTGCAGCGGCTGTCGCAGCCTCGCCCCAGCCGCCACTGCATGACGGGCATTCTAAACGGGTTTGGCAGACGTCGCGCGGAACGCATGCGGTCCGCGCAGCCGGATTTCACGCGCGCGGGCGCTGCGCGAGCCGCGCGACATGCTCCGCATAATCGGGGAATGCGGCGGCCAGCGCCGCCGCATCCGCCAGCTCGAACTCCGCGAACTCGAACCCGGGCGCGACCGTGCAGCCCACCAGCGCGACATGGTCGGGCGACGCGCAGCGCGCGCCGAACCAGCGTCCGGCCGGCACGACCGCCTGGAACACGGTGCCCGGATGCGTGAGCGGATTGCCGAGCCGGTGGATCGTCAACCCGTCGCGCTCGTCGAGCACCCACACCTCGAGCGGATCGCCCGCATAGAAATGCCAGACCTCGTCCGAGCGGATCCGGTGCCACGACGAATAGGCGCCGTCGCACAGCAGATAGTAGATCGCGGTCGACGCGGCGCGCGGCGCGCCGTCGGCCGGACGCACGACGGCGTCGGTCGCGCGGTAGGTTTCACGGAAGTAGCCGCCTTCGGGGTGCGGCTGCAGATCGAACCGACGGATCAGGTCGGCGGCGGAAATCGACATGGCGAAGTATCGGTGACGTGAGGGGCCGGGCATGCGGCATACGGCGGTGCCGCCGCCGAAGCGGCCGGTATGCCGAATGCCGCCGCGTCGATCGTCGCGGCCATGCGCGCGGCGATCGTGCCGCATCCGGAAGCGGGACGCGACGATGAAGCGGATGCCCGTCGATGCTGCCAGAAGTGCGTGTCGGGATGCAACCGCGTGTGCGCGACAGCGCGGATCTTCCGGCGCATCCGCTCAATTGCGCGGACGACGTCTCGTGCATGTCCCGCTCACACCGCGCCCTGTGGCGAAGGCGTGACTGCTGCCCGGCCTGCGCGTCGCACGTCCCGCCGGCCAAGCGGCCCCCGCACCGCGCATCGATCGACGCGCGATCCGCCGCGTCAGTCACGCGGGCCTTCGTCACGCCGACCGCATCTTCTTCCGCGATCGTTCGAACGCCCGCGCCGCATACCACCCGTCACGCGCGCGCCACCGCCGGCTCGTCGTGCCGCACCAGCAACACGGGTCGATCGGCCGCGCGCAGCAGCGATTCCGCGACGCTGCCGAGCAGCAGCCGGCGCAAGCCGTGCCGTCCGCTGGTGCCCATCACGATCAGGTCGGCATCGGCTTCGGCCGCCGTGCGCATCAGCACGGTCGCGACGTCCTCGCCGTACGCGTCGAGCGCGCGCACAGTGCCGGCCACGCGTTGTTCCGCCAGCACCGCTTTCGCGCCGTCGAGCACGGATGTCGCGACATCGGCGGCCGACGCGCCGTTGTCCCCGGCCTCCGTGAAGCCGGCGCCAACGTCGACGAGTTGCGCGCGGTGCTCGACCACATACGCACAGGTAACGGTGCCGCCGGACGCGGCCGCGATCCGGATCGCCTCGTTCAGCGCGAGACGCGCGCTCGCGCTGCCGTCGAGCGCAACGAAAATCCGCTTGTACATGTCCGTCCCTCCGACCGGGCCGCCCGCACATCGTGCCGCGGCGCCCCGCATCCGCGAGCCGGCCCCTTGCCGGCCCGCCTGCCGAACAGTCTGCCTCACGCGCCGACACGCCGGTTGATGCGCGTCAAGCGCAGCCGGCGCCCCCGCCCGTCGCACCGGCCACTGCATTTTTAGCCGACCCTATTACCAAAACCGTATAAAACGCGCACAATTTCATCTTGAAAAAGAGATGTCGCGCACCCCGGGCGCAGCCCTCGCCCGGTCAGGTTGCGCCGCCGACGTGCCCGCGGCGGCGCCGACAACAGAATGGCCATCGAATGACCGCCAATGGAACCCCGACCCGTGGCGCCCGAGGGCCCACGCGCTTTCCGACCATGTTACGCCAGCCGCTCGCGGCCGGCGTCGTGACGCTGTTCGTCGGCGCAGCGCTGTCGCTCGGCGTCGCGCTGCTGGTGCGCGAGCAATGGCAGAGCGCCGTCCACGCCCGCTTCGAACGTCGCACGGCGCGCGTGACGGCGATGCTGCGCCACGAACTTCAGTCCGGTGTCGCCGTGCTCGAAAGCGCCCGCGGCGCATTCGGCCTCGTACCGCAGATGACGTCCGGACAGTGGGACCGGTACGCAGAAACGCTCGACCTCGACAGCAGCCGTTCGCCGGTTCGACAGCTCGGCTATGCGCCGCTGCCTGCCGCGACGCGCAGCGCGCTTGCCGGCACGACGCCGCTGCCTGCCGGTCCGCTCGCGGCCGCGACGCTCAGCGCGCCGGCGTCGGCCGCGCCCGTCGTGCGCTTCGGCGCGTCCGACGCCGCGCCGCTCGCCCGCGCGCTGCAGACGGGCGAAGTCGCGCTCGGCGTGCATCCGGCCGACGACGACGTATCGCACGACGCGCGCACGCTCACGCTGTTCCTGCCCGCGACGGCTTCGCTGCACGCGGCGAGCGCCGCGTCGTCCGCGCACGACGGCGGCGCCGACGGCATGCTGTTCGCGGCGCTGAGCCCGCGCCGGCTGATCGAGCGGGCCCTCGACGCGGAGCGCGGCCTCGACCTCACGATGCAGGCGGACGGCGATCAGCGGCCGATCGCCAGTGCGGAGACGACGACCGACGTAGCGTCGATGTCGCCCGACCTGATGCGGCGCACCGAAGTGCTGAATTTCGGCGGCACCGCGCTGACGCTCGCCTATTCCGCGGACGGACGGCCGAGCGCGACCGGCGCGCAGCGCGCAGCCGGCACGGTGCTCGGCGCCGGGCTGCTCGCGTCGTTCGCGTTCGCGGCGCTGATGTACGCGCTGGTGCGCGGCCGGCTCGCGGCGGCGGCCGATGCGGGCGCGAGCAGCCGCGGCATCCTGAACGAGGCGCGGATGATGGGCATCATCCGCTCGTCGATGGAAGCGATCATCACGATCGACGAGAAGCAGACGGTCGTGATCTTCAACCCGATGGCCGAACAGGTCTTCGGCGTGTCCGCGATGGAAGCGATCGGCGCGCCGCTGTCTCGCTTCATCCCCGAGCGGTTTCGTGCCGCGCATGCGAAGCATGTCGACCAGTTCGGCGTGACGGGCGTGTCCGAGCGGCAGATGGGCCGCCAGCGCGTGCTGTTCGGGCTGCGCGGCAACGGCGAGGAATTCCCGATCGAGGCATCGATCTCGCAGATCCGCGACGCGTCGGGCAAGCTCTACACGGTGATGCTGCGCGACATCACCGAGCGGCTGCGCGCCGAAAATGCGGTGAAGCAGTCGCGCGAGGAACTGCGCGAGCTGTCCGCGAATTTGCAGAAAGTGCGCGAAGAGGAAAAGACGCGCATCGCGCGCGAACTGCACGACGATCTCGGCCAGCAGCTCACCGCGCTGAAGATGGATCTGTCGGTCGTCGAGCAGCAGTTGCGCGCGCCGGGTCGCGCACAGCCCGACGACGCCGTGCTCGCGCACCTGCAGGGCATGCGGCGCCTGATCGACGCGACCGTCGCGTCGGTGCGGCGCATCGCGGCGGACCTGCGGCCGGTCATGCTCGACGACCTCGGCCTGGTGCCCGCGATCGAATGGCTCGCGAACGACTTCACGAACCGCTACGGCATCGATGTCGAGCGCCATATCGAGACGGGCGGCATCACGTTCACCAGCACGGGCGCGACCACGCTGTTCCGCATCGTGCAGGAGGCGCTGACGAATGTCGCGCGTCATGCGGATGCGACGCGGGTCGCGCTGCGGCTCGACGTCGAGGAAGGCTTCTGCGTGCTGCGCGTCGCGGACAACGGCCGCGGTGCGCCGCCCGGCGGCCCGGCGCACGAAGACAAATCGTTCGGCCTGATCGGCATTCGCGAGCGCGCGCACATGCTCGGCGGCAGCGTGACGATCGACACCGCGCTCGCGCGCGGCTTCTCGATCACCGTCGCATTTCCGCTCAGCACCGTTCAACAGGAAACCCTCATCACATGATCAAGGTGCTCATCGCCGACGACCATACGCTCGTGCGCGACGGTCTGCGGCACATCCTCCAGAACGCGACCGGCTTCGAGGTTGCCGGCGAAGCGTGCGACGGCCCGTCGACGATCGCGCTGGTGCGCGCGACGCCCGCGCAGGTGCTGGTGCTCGACCTGTCGATGCCGGGCCGCAACGGCGTCGAGCTGATCAAGCAGATCAAGGACGAGAAGCCCGCGCTGCGCGTGCTCGTGCTGACGATGCACGCGGAGCAGCAATACGCGGTGCGTGCGTTTCGCGCAGGCGCGTCAGGCTATCTGACGAAGGAAAGCGCCAGCGCCGAGCTGGTCGGCGCGGTGACGAAGGTCGCGTCGGGCGGCGTCTACGTGAGCCTAGCGATGGCCGAGCAGTTCGCGCAGAGCCTGAACGAGCCGGCCGAGACGCTGCCGCATCAGCGCCTGTCGGATCGCGAATTCGACGTGTTCCGGCGCATCGCCGCCGGACAGACGCTGACCGAGATCGCGCAGGCGCTGTGCGTGAGCGCGAAGACGGTCAGCACGTACAAGACGCGCATCCTCGAAAAGATGCAGATGCCGCACGAAGCCGCGCTGGTGCGCTACGCGCTGCGGCACAAGCTGCTGGACGAGACGGACGACGTGTAATGGCGACGTTTAACGGACGACATGCTGCGGCCGGCACCGGCCGCAGCGGGCAGCGAAGACGTTATTTCGCGGGCACCGGACACGCGAGGTCGCCGTCCTCGCAGGACAGATAGGCCTTCAGGGTTTCGGTCCGTTCTTTGGTCAGGTCGTCGAGGCACGTCGACACGACCATCTGATAGCCGCTACCGCCCTCCGCGTTGGCGCTGGAGAACTGGCATTCGGCATCGCGATACGCGATCCACGCGCGCTGCGCGGCCACGAGTTTCTCGTCGAGCGGACGGGTGTCCCGCAGACGCGCGGTCACGGCCTGGTAGGTCCGGTTCAGTACCGCGTCGGACTGCCGGTACGCGCGCTCGGCGCACGCCGTCATCGACGCCTGGTCCGACGCATTCGCGCAATTCGCCTGCGCATGGGCGTTCGCCGCCAGCACGAGCGCGCACAGCAGACCGGTCAAGACACGCATGGATGCTCCTTTGTTGTTGATTGAAGTCGTGGAACCCGGTGCCGGACTGGCCGTCCTGCCGCGCCTCGGAGCACGGCGCCGCGGGCACTGCCGACGCGCGCGAACGCGTGCCGGCCGCCGTCCCGCTGCGTCACCGACCGCGATGCTAGCGCACGCGCGTGCCGTTGTCAGCCGGCGCCATGCGATGCGCGATCGGTCGGCAAAATGCAAAAAACCCGCACGCGAATCCGGGTGCGGGTTGGGCTCGACTGGCCTGGATGGCGGCCGCGCAGGCCGCCCGGCCAAAGTGCGGGCTTAGAAGCTCTAACACAATGAGTTTTGCAGCTGTCGCCAGCAGATGATGCAAGCGGCGATTTTCATGAACGCCTCGTGT
>NZ_CABVPP010000027.1 GCF_902499075.1 Burkholderia pseudomultivorans
GTCCGCTTGATCCCTTGCTCCACTTGGCACCTCTTCGGTTAGGCGAAAAAGTGTCAACCTATTTCAGGACGGGGCATAGGAAGAGAAAAAGCCCTGAGAAATCAGGGCTTTTTCTTTTTCCGGTTCGGTTTTTTTCTGTGCAGGAAAGTCGCCTGGAGTGGTGCAAAGTCGCTTCGAGCCGACTACGTGCGTGGCCACGCACGACGAACATCGAGGCCGCTCGCGCGATGCTGCAGCGCTATCCGGCGGACGAGATTGCCTGAGGACTCAAAGCAACTTGGGCGTTACGTTATCCAATCGCTCGCCGCAGTAGCGTTCCAGCAAATCGGCTTCTGTTTCATGGACTTCCACCGGCAGGCTTGTCGCGCCTGCAAACGCCAGATAGCGTGCACGATGCTGCCCGTTCCGAAACGAAACGACACCCACCTTCGACAGGCCGAGCATCCCGAACAGGGTCGGTGGCCTTGCCATGCGGAAGGTAACGTAAGGCATGTCGGGAATCCGCTCCTGCCGCGGGTCGAGAAATCCCCGAATGCCATGCGCCTTCCCCTGAGCCCAATACTGAACTGACGGCAGCACGTAGTCCGTCGTGTCGCGGTCGGCGCACGCCAGCAGCTTCTTCGTGTCGACGGTCACGACCCGGTGCCGGGTATCGGTGGACGGAAATACCCGTTTGAGGCGCGCGTAGGTGTACGGCACATGTTCGGGAAGCAGAACAGTCCAGACTTCATCATCCCCGTGCCGCGCGTGATCGATCTCCACCTTATCCTCAGGCGATGTAATTTGAATGATTGATGGTGGATTATCTCCAAAAAAGAAATTGACGAGGTGCTTTCGTCGCCGTCGTTCCGCAGGGACGGGAGGATCACCGGATCCGACGGCGACCGGCCCCGCTGCCGGATGTTTGGCGAGGGCCGGGTTTGAGGGGAGGGGGCTGCGGCCGGATGGGAGCAATTTTCTGAAGTTCATCCCGGCGGTCGTCGAAATAGGAGCGTTCGATTTTATCGGTGCCGAGCAATTGTTGCGGCTGGCGATTTTGGGAAGGGAATAATTGCCGATAAATTCGAGTTATTGTCGATGTGGAAATTTTCGTCAATGAATATGAAATCCTCCGCTTGACTAGTGCGGGGGATTGCCGAATAGACAGTCGCGACTTGAAAACGATTTCGGCTGATTTGCGATGAATTGACCGCCCGAACTCTCCGTCATACCGCCGACACAAGGCGTGTCCCCCGGTGTGCCCTCGCTCGCGGGCTATCGGCCCGTCTTTCGTGTCGATTGCGAGGCGTTGCTAATATGGTATTACCATAAGGATTAAATCTTCTTCGTGTAATCCATGAGGGAATTTCGCGTGTTTAAAAAACTGAGAGTTGTTAATATGGGCGGCCTGGATTTGTTGTTCGGTTAATTGCAGGGTGGGATCAATTGAGAAATCGCCGGTTTCGACCGGACGGGAATCTATTGTCTTCCGCCGCCTTAAATCAGACTATATACGGAACAACCATGCTCAGCGCCCACGAATTTGCAACGCTCATGCTCGTTCAGTCCGCACCGGACCAGATCGATCTCGATCGCGAGGATCTCAATGCGCTGCTCGAGCACCAATTAGTGGCACTGCAAGAAATGGGCAGTGGACGCCGGCGTCCCTGCCTCACGCCGAACGGCCAGTCGTTCGTTCAAGCAGTCGTGCGAGTCCGATGAGTTGCTTCGCCCGTTGACGCGGCACAGTCCTTCTCGTTGTGTGCGCAACGAGAAGGGCGATCAGCCATCCACCGGCTGCACCGGCGTCTCCAGCTTGAGCTGGTAGAACGCCGCGTCGAGCCAGCGCCCGAACTTGAATCCCGCTTCCGCGATCGTGCCCGAGTGGACGAAGCCGAGCCGCGTGTGCAGCGCGATGCTGCCGGCATTGGTCGCATCGATGCAGCCGACCAGCAGGTGCACGTCGGCCGCCCGCGCGCGCCGGATCAGCTCGCGCAGCAGGCATTCGCCGAGTCCGCGTCCGCGCTGGTCGCGATGCACGTAGACGCTGTGTTCGACCGTGTACTTGAACGCCGGAAACGCGCGGAACGTCCCCCAGCTCGCGAAGCCGAGCAGCGTGCCCGCCGCGTCCACCGCGCCGACGACCGGAAACCCGCCCGCGCGCTTGGCCGCAAACCACGCGACCATCGCCTCCGGCGGCCGCGGCCGGTAGTCGTACAGCGCAGTCGAATTGACGATCGCGTCGTTCAGGATCTCGAGAATGGCCGGCGCGTGCTCGGCCTCGGTGCAATCGATCAGACGCACGTCGTCGCGCTGTGTCGGGGAATTCATTCGGGCTCCTTGGTGCTTTGAGCGGGTTGCGCATGCGGGCGCGCGCCGGCGGCGGGTGCGTCGCAGATCGCGACGAGATACCGTGCGGCGTGCGGCGACGGATTGCTGAAAATCAGCGGCTGATCGAGCTGCATCGCCAGGCAGTCGCCTTCATGAAGCGTGTGACGCTGGCTGCCGAGCGTCACGTCGATGCGACCATGCAGCACCCACACCTGCTGGTGCATCGCGCTTTCGCGTCCGCCGGTGTCGTACGCGATGCGCGCGCCGGGCGGGAAATCGACTTCGACGAGCTGGAACGGCGACGGCCAGCCGGGCGGCGACAGGTTGCGCCGCGCATAGCCGGACGCCGGGTCGCGCCATTCGGCCTGTTGCGCGCGGCGCACCAGCGGTTCCGCAGGCGCGTCGTCGCGCTCGCCGCCGAACAGCCCGGCCAGCGACACGCCGAGCCCGGCCGCGAGCTTGTCCAGCACGACGGCCGTCGGGCTCGCCGACGCGCGTTCGATGAGCGAGATCATCGAACGGCTGACGCCGGAGCGCGCGGCCAGCGCGTCGAGCGTGTAGCCTCGGATGGCTCGCAAGTCGCGCACGCGGCGGCCAATGCGTTCGTTGATGCCGGCGTCGTCGGCAGCGGACACGGTGGATTCCTGCATGATGGATTGATTTTCCAGCAAAGTGGAATTTGATGTCAACGCATGTTGCGGCCGATGCCTGCGTGCGAACCGGCTTGCCGGGCCGGCACACGCAGCGTATTATACGCAACGACTATATTTCGTTTAATTGGTGTCATATGGGAATCATCAAGATCTCCGAACACATGCACGAGCGGCTGCGCTCGACGAGCACGGCGCTGAGCCGTTCGATCAATGCGCAGGCCGAGCACTGGCTGCGCGTCGGGATGCTGGCGGAACTCAATCCTGCGCTGTCCTACGGCGAGATCTGCAAGATGCTGATCGACGCCGAGGCCCGCGGCGGCGAAGCGGGGCACGCAGAGCCGGTCGCGCACCGTATCGAGCAGGTGGCGTAATGGCGAAGCGCGATATCCCGATCCGCGGCAGCGAAGAAATCGCCAAGTCGCGCGAGGCCGCGAAGCTCGCGTCGCAGGTGCTGACGATGATTGCCGAGCATGTGAAGCCGGGCGTCTCCACCGACGACCTCGACGCGCTCTGCCGCGACTACATCGTCGACGTGCTCGGCGCGATCCCGGCGAACATCGGCTATCACGGCTATCCGAAGACGGTGTGCGCGTCGGTCAATCACGTGGTCTGCCACGGCATTCCGTCGTCGCGGCCGCTGCGCGACGGCGACATCGTGAATCTCGACATCGCGGTGATCAAGGACGGCTGGTTCGGCGACACGAGCCGCATGTATTTCGTCGGCGAGCCGGGCGAACTGGCGCGGCGCCTGGTCGCGGCGACCTACGAGGCGATGCACGCGGGCATTCGCGCGGTGCGTCCGGGCGCGACGCTCGGCGACGTCGGCTACGCGATCCAGCAGGTCGCGCATCGCGAGGGGTTCAGCGTGGTGCGCGAGTATTGCGGGCACGGGATCGGCGACGTCTATCACGACGAGCCGCAGGTGCTGCACTACGGCCGCCCGGGCACGGGCCTGCCGCTGCAGCCGGGGATGATCTTCACGATCGAGCCGATGCTCAACGCGGGCAAGCGCGAGACGCGCGTGCTCGGCGACGGCTGGACGGTCATCACGAAGGACCATTCGCTGTCCGCGCAATGGGAGCACATGGTCGTCGTGACGGAGCAGGGCCATGAGGTACTGACCGAGGACGTGAAGCCGCAGGCGTTCGCCGATCTGCCCGGCGCGCACATCGCCTGACGCACTGCATCGCGCGGGGCAGCGCCGTCGCCGCGCATGCGGCGCGGCAGCCTCCGGCCCAGCCGCCGCTACCGGCGCCTGCGGGCCTTACCCGCGCGCTTTCTGCCACGCGTGTTCGACGAACACGCGGCACAGTGCCTCCATCCCGTTGCGGTCCTCGTCGTCGAAACGCTCGGCGACCGGGCTGTCGACATCCCACACGCCGATCAGCGTGCCGTCGTTCGCGACGAGCGGCACGACGATTTCCGATTCCGACGCCGCATCGCAGGCGATATGGCCGGGGAACGCGTGCACGTCGCGCACGACCTGCGTTTCCCGCGTCTGCGCGGCCGTGCCGCACACGCCCTTGCCGAGCGCGATCCGTACGCAGGCGGGCTTGCCCTGGAACGGGCCGACCACGAGTTCGGTGCCGTCGAAGAAATAGAAGCCGGCCCAGTTGAGGCGGTCGAGCGAGTGATAGACGAGCGCCGAGAAGTTCGCGGCGTTCGCGATCAGGTCGCGTTCGGATTCGACGAGCGCGCGCGCCTGCTCGACGAGCGTCGCATAGTGTTCGGCCTTGGAGGCGTGAGAGTCGTTGGACAGCGTGAACATGGCTGAAAGGCGAAGGAGGTTGCAAAAGTGCGCGGTGCGCGTCCCGCAGTCTACGGCACGCGCGGCCGCCGTGCAGGATGATCTCGACGGGACCGGCAACCATGCGGCAGCGCCGGGCGTTCCTTCGATCCGGTGCGATGTCGCACGCCCGGCCGGCATCGCATGGCCGTCGACAAGACGGGCGCGATCCGCTCAATCCGGTTCGAGTTCCGCGAACCGCTCGCCGAGAAAATCCAGCAGCGCACGCACCGCGGGCAGCAGGCCGCGCCGCGACGCGAACACCGCATGGACGATTTCGCGGCGCGGCGCCCAGTCCGGCAGCACGGTCGCGAGTTCGCCGCGCGCGACTTCGTCGCGCACCATCATCGTCGGCAATTGCACGACGCCGACGCCGGCGACGGCCGCCGCGCGCAGCGCCAGCATGCCGCCGGTCACGAAGCGCGGCTGGTGATGGATCTCCGCGTGCGCGCCGTCGGGCCCGCGCAGCTTCCACACATGCGCGGCCTGCGGTGCGCCGTGATCGAGGCTCGGCAAGCGGGCGAGATCGGCGGGAACGGCCGGCACGCCGCGCTCGCGCAGCAGTGCGGGGCTCGCGACCAGACACTGGCCGCGCTCGGCCAGCACGCGCAACGCGAGATCGCTGTCCTCGAGCGGCGGCGGGCGCACGCGGATCGCGACGTCGATTCCTTCGCCGACCACGTCGACGCGCCGGTTGGTCGCCTCCAGATGGATTTCGACGCGCGGGCACGCGGCCATGAACGCCGCGATCATCGCGCCGACCAGCGAATCGAGCAGCACGATCGGGCAACTGACGCGCACGGTGCCGCGCGGCTCCTCGTGCATCAGCGCAATGGCCTCGTCGGCGGCGTCGGCCTCGACGAGCATCGCGCGGCAATGCGCGTAATAGGTCTGGCCGACGTCTGTGATCGTGAAGCGGCGCGTCGAGCGCTGGATCAGCCGCATCCCGAGCCGCGCCTCGAGCAGCGCGATGCGGCGGCTCAGCTTCGATTTCGGCAGGTTCAGCGCCCGGCCCGCCGGCGCGAAGCCGCCATGCTCGACGACCTGCACGAAGTAATAGAGATCGTTCAGATCCCGTGCTTTATCGTTCATCAAATAGAACGCTGAGTGTGATTTTCGCAGTCTACCGGACCGATCGTTCCACCACTATATTGCTATCCAGGATGCGAAACACCGGTTTCGCCGCAATACGGAGAAGGGCAATGAAGAAGATCCAGGGTGTGTACAGTGCGCCGCGCGGCCATTGGGTCGGCGACGGTTTTCCGGTGCGCTCGATGTTCAGCTACCAGTCGCACGGCGCGCATCTGAGCCCGTTCCTGCTGCTCGACTATGCGGGGCCGGCGACGTTCGAGCCGGCGTCCGCGCGGCGCGGCGTGGGCCAGCATCCGCACCGCGGCTTCGAAACGGTGACGATCGTCTACGACGGCGAAGTCGAGCACCGCGACTCGACCGGCGCGGGCGGCGTGATCGGCCCGGGCGACGTGCAGTGGATGACGGCCGCGCGCGGGATTCTCCACGAGGAATTCCATTCGGACGCGTTCACGAAGCGCGGCGGCCCGCTCGAAATGGTGCAGCTGTGGGTGAACCTGCCCGCAGCCGACAAGATGGGCGAGCCCGGCTACCAGACGCTGCTGAACGCGGATATCCCGACGGTCGAACTGCCGGACGGCGCGGGGCGCGCGCGGATCATCGCGGGCGAACTCGACGGGCGGCGCGGTCCGGCGCGCACGCACACGCCGATCGACGTGTGGGACGTGCGGCTCGTCGCGGGCGGCCGGGCGCGGTTCCCGGTCGCGGAAGGGCGCACGCTCGCGGTGGTCGTGCTGGCCGGCACGGTGCTCGTGAACGGCGAGACGGTCGCGCGCGAAGCGCAGTTCGTGCAGTTGAGCCGCGACGGCCGCGACGTCGAGATCGAGGCGAACGGTGATGCGAAGCTGCTGATCCTGAGCGGCGAGCCGATCGACGAACCGATCGTCGGCTACGGGCCGTTCGTGATGAACTCGCAAGCGGAGATCCGCACCGCGATCGACGACTTCAACAGCGGCAGTTTCGGCCGGATGCCGGGCTGATCGGGCCGATCGGACCGGTTACCGGCTGGATGACGAGGGCCCCGCGCAATGCGGGGCTTTTTTTGCGCGTGGCAGGCCGTCGCGCGCCGCGGGCGCTTCGAGGCATAATCGTCGATTGCCGCGCGCCGGCCGGCGCGCCCGAATCAGGACCGCACATGAACGCTTCCGCCTCCGCCGCCCCCGCGACCGCTGCCGATCTCGAGTGGCGCTGGAAATCCTTCGACGCGCTGACGGCGCGTGAAATCTATTCGATTCTCGAGGCGCGCAGCGCCGTGTTCGTCGTCGAGCAGAACTGCGTGTATCGCGACATCGACGATGCGGACCAGGCCGCCTGGCATCTGGCCGCATACGATCCGGCGGGGCGTCTGGCCGGCTATCTGCGCGTGCTGCTGCCCGATGCGCACAATACCGACGTGCGGATCGGCCGCGTGCTGACGACCGCCGCGTTTCGCGGCGCGGGGCTCGGCAACGGGCTGCTGTCGCGCGCGCTCGCGCATATCGGCGAGCAGTGGCCGGGCGTGCCGGTGAGCCTGCATGCGCAGGCCCATCTGCAGCGTTTCTACGGCGCATTCGGCTTCGCGCCGAGTTCGGACGTGCACGACGAGGACGGCATCCCGCACGTGTGGATGCGCAGCGCACGCGCGTGACCGCGCACGGCGGCGCGCTGCACGGCCGGCCGCTCAGTGCGCCGGCCGCGCGGCCGCCGGGTTGTCCGCGCGCGCCCTCGCGGCCCGCTCGTCGATCAGCCGTCCGCGGGCGGACAGCCGCAACCAGTGCCGCAGCGCGATCAGCGCGCCGATCACGCTCATCATCGAGCCCGGAATCCACAGCAGCAGCCCGCCGATCTGCTGGTCGCGCAGCGGGCTCAGCCACGTGAACGCGCGGCCGCAGATCGAATAGATCGGATACAGCTCGTGCGGCGTGAAGAAGATCAGCGCGCCGAGCGCGATCTGCGGCGGAATCGCCGCGACGACGATCAGGATCCGGCGCCCCGGCGACAGCCGCGCGGGCGGCGCCGGGCGCGGATCGACGACGAGCCACCAGAACAGCAGCCCGTCGATCACCATGCTCCAGTTCATCACGCGATACAGACGCCAGTCGAGCATCGCGACGAAGTGGATCGGCGACAGCAGCCAGAAATAGATCAGCCCGACGAACAGCACGACCGCGACGACGGGATGGAACAGCACGTCGAGCGTCGCGCGCACCGGCGCCCATGCGAGTGCGGGGCGCACGAAGCGCTGCCGCCAGCCAAACGGGATGCCGGCGCGGATCGCCGCGCCCGGATACGCGAGCGCAATGAAGAACGGCCCGAGGTGGTGCAGCACCAGGTGCTGCGCGCGGTGCATGAAGAATTCATGCTCGAAGAAATAGTCGAGCCGCGTGTGCAGCGCGACGTACAGCGCCGTCAGCCCGAGCCAGAACGAGAACTGCCGCAGCGGCGACACCTTCGCCTTCTTCACGCCGCGCGCGAACAGCACGGCGGCCGTCAGCACCGCGACGACCACGGTCGGCGACGGTTCCCACGGATCGAGCCAGTACAGGAGGTTCATCGCGCGCGCATCACTTTGCCTGCGCCGGCGATTTCACCGCGAACGGCGTGTCGAGCGTCTCGCCGTCGGAGAACTTCAGGCGCAGGTGCACGGTGTCGCCCGGCTTGATCGCGTGCTGCGGCTCCTCGAGCATGAAGTGATAGCCGCCCGGCGCGATGTCGACCTTGCCGCGCGCGGGGATCGTCAGCTTGTCGACCATCTCCATCTTCTGCGTGGAGCCGTTCGACACGGTCTGGTGCAGCATCGCCATTCCGTAGTCGGGGCTGTCGACGTCGACCAGATCGACCGGCTTGTCGCTCGTGTTGACGAGCGTCACGTAGCCGCCGGCCGGCAGCTTGTTCGGCAGCCAGCGCACCCACGCGCCCTGCGCGGTGATCGCGCCGGCTGCGTAGGCGTGGGCGCCGGCGCACAGCGCGGCGACGAGGGCGAAGGTCTTGAGGGTCGTCTTCATGTCGGGATTCAGGTAGTGGAGGCGGGGTCGATGATCCGGCGCACGTCGTCGGCGATGGCGTCGGGCGAGTCGCGGTCGGTCGCGAGCAGGCGCGCGCGACCGTTCGCATCGAAGATATAGACGGCCGAGCTGTGCGTGACTTCGTAACCGCCCGATGCGTCGCGCTTTTCCATCTGATATGCGACGCGGTAGCGCTTCGCGAGCGATTCGATCTGGCCGTCGGTGCCGGTCAGGCCGCGTGCGTGCTCGGCGTCGAACGCGGCGACGTACGACTGCATCGCCTGCGGCGTGTCGCGGGCGGGATCGACCGACACGAACAGGATGCGCACGTCCTTCGCCTGCGGGCCGAGCTTCGCGAGCACTTCCATCAGCCGCGCCATCGTTTCCGGGCAGACGTCCGGGCAATGCGTATAGCCGAAGTAGACGAGCGCGACATGGCCGCGGAACGCGGCGGCGTCGACCGGGCGGCCGTCGCCGCCGGTCAGCGTGAACGACAGGTCGGGCAGGTGGCCCGTGACGTCGGTCAGGTGCCAGCGCGGCTCGTCATGCGAGCACGCGGCGAGCGTCACGGCGGCGGCAAGGGCCGCGGCTGCGCGGATCAAGCGGGACAGGCGCCGGTGCGGCGCCGGAAGGGCAGACGACATCTCGGGGTCTGTTTCCATATGGGTTGCAAGCGTGGCAACCCCAAAGTAAAAAGTGCGCTCCAGGGGAAGGTCCGTCGGGCATTCGCCTGGTGTTCCATTGGGAAACGGGCCCTCAAGCCTTCGAGCCCGACCGGACGGAACGCTGGTCGGCCGGCGCGGCGCGATGCGCTGCGCGGCCGGCGGTTGCGACTGTAGCGCAATTCCCGCGCCGGCGTCCTTTCGAAACCCGTACGGTGCGGACCAGCGGGGCAATATGTCGCAGTTGACGCGGCGCGTGGCACGACGCTTGCGACGCACCGGTTTCGCCCATCTCCGCGCCGAGGCGCGGTAAGATGCGCACAATTCCATGCGCAGCGGCGGCCTCGCCGGCCGTCCTCACACTATCGAATCGATGCAATCCGTTCCGGCCTCCCTGTCTCTGACCGATACCGCGTTCTTCTTCGACTTCGACGGCACGCTCGTCGAGCTGGCGCCGACCCCCGACAGCATTCACGTCCCGCCACCGCTGCCGACGCTGCTCGACGAGTTGCGCCGCCGCTCGCACGGCGCGGTCGCGATCGTGTCGGGGCGCGGCATCGACAGCATCGACACGTTCCTGAAGATGCCCGACCTGCCGGTCGCCGGCCTGCACGGCGCCGAGCGCCGCGATGCGAACGGCGACACGCAGCGCATCGGCTTCAACGATGCGCGGCTGCTGCGCATCGAGCGCGAGCTCGCGGCCGTGGTCGACCGTCACGCGGGCATGCTGCTCGAAATCAAGGGCGCGGCCGTCGCGCTGCATTACCGCAACGCGCCCGAGCGCGAACCGGTGGCGCGTGAAGCGGCCGAGCGCCTCGTCGCCGAATACGCGGACGCGTACGTGCTGCAGCCCGGCAAGATGGTGTTCGAGATCAAGCCGAAGGGCGTCGACAAGGGGCGCGCGCTGGCCGCGTTCCTCGACGAACCGCCGTTCGCGGGCCGCGTGCCGCTGTTCGCGGGCGACGACCTGACCGACGAGAAGGGCTTCGCGGTCGTCAACGCGCGCGGCGGCCTGTCGATCAAGATCGGCGCCGGCGAGACCTCGGCGCGCATGCGGCTCGACTCGGTCGACGCGCTGCATGCGCAGCTCGCGCGCTGGCTCGGTGCCGGGCAGCCCGGCGCATGAGCCGGCTCATCATCGTTTCGAACCGCGTCGCACCGATCTCGGAAGGCGAACCGGCGGCGGGCGGCCTCGCGATCGGCGTGTACGACGCGCTGAAGGAGACCGGCGGCATGTGGTTCGGCTGGAGCGGCGAAGTCGTCGCATCCGGCGCGCCGCAGATGCGCGTCGAGGAGCACGGGCCCGTGACCTTCGCGACCATCGGCCTGTCGCGTCGCGACTACGACCAGTATTACCGCGGCTTCTCGAACGCGACGCTGTGGCCCGCGTTCCATTACCGCGCGGACCTGATCCAGTACGACCGCCACGAGTTCGACGGTTATCGCCGCGTCAACGTGTGGCTCGCGCAGCAGCTCGTGCCGCTGCTGCAGGACGACGATGTGATCTGGGTGCACGACTACCACCTGATCCCGTTTGCGCGCGCGCTGCGCGCAGCCGGCGTGAAGAACCGCATCGGCTTTTTCCTGCACATTCCGTTTCCGGCCGCGCAGGTGCTCGTCAACGTGCCGCCGCATCGCGAGCTCGTCGAGTCGCTGTGCGCGTTCGACCTGCTCGGCTTCCAGACCGAGCCCGACCTGCGCGCGTTCTGCGACTACGTCGAGTTCGAGGCGGGCGGCGAAGTCGAGCGCGACGGGCGCACGGTGCGCGTGCGCGCGTTCGGCCAGACGCTGCGCGCGGCCGCCTATCCGATCGGCGTGTATCCGGACGAGATCGCGTCGCTCGCGCAGGCGGGCGAGAACGGCAAGGCCGTGCGCACGCTCGCGACGTCGCTGCGCGGGCGGCAACTGATCATGAGCGTCGATCGGCTCGATTATTCGAAAGGGCTGGTCGAGCGGTTCCGCGCGTTCGAGAAGCTGCTCGAACACCAGACGTCGTTCCGCAATCGCGTGTCGTTCCTGCAGATCGCGCCGTCGACGCGTGCGGACCTGCGCGCGTACCAGGACATCCGCCTGCAGCTCGAGGCGGAGTCGGGGCGCATCAACGGACGTTATGCGGAGCTCGACTGGGCGCCGATCCTGTATATCCACCGGCAGTACGAGCGGCAGGTGCTTGCGGCGCTGTACCGGCTCGCGCGCGTCGGCTTCGTGACGCCGCTGCGCGACGGGATGAACCTCGTCGCGAAGGAATACGTGTCCGCGCAGGATCCGGACAATCCGGGCGTGCTGGTGCTGTCGCGTTTCGCGGGCGCCGCGCGCGAGTTGACGGGCGCGCTGATCGTCAACCCGATCGATATCGAGGGCATGGCCGACGCGCTGTCGCAGGCGCTGACGATGCCGCTCGCCGAGCGGCGCGCGCGCTATGCGGACATGATCGCGCAACTGCGCGAGAACAACGTGTCGGTGTGGCGCGACCACTTCCTGCGCGATCTGCAGCGCGTATGACGGCGCGCGCGGATTGCCGCGCGCGACGCGATGAAAAAAAGCCGCCGTGCGCGATGCACGGCGGCTTTTTTGTCAGGCCGGCGCCGGCCGTCAGGCCACGCGCTCGCCGGTCGGCGCGTTGCCGTCCGCCGCGTGATGGCGGCCGTGCTGCTTCGCGAGCAGGTCGCGATACAGGCCCGGGCGGCTGCGCAGCACGTCGGGGCTGCCGTCGTCGATCACCTTGCCGTTGTTCATCACGATGATGCGGTCGAAGTTGCGCAGCGTCGACAGGCGGTGCGCGATCGCGATCACCGTGCGGCCGACCATCAGGCGGTCGAGCGCGCTCTGGATCGCTTCCTCCGATGCGCTGTCGAGTGCGGACGTCGCTTCGTCGAGCAGCAGGATCGGCGCGTCCTTCAGGATCGCGCGCGCGATCGCGATGCGCTGGCGCTGGCCGCCCGACAGCTTGACGCCGCGATCGCCGACGATCGTGTCATAACCTTCCGGCATCGCCTCGATGAATTCCGCGCAACGCGCATCGCGCGCGGCGGCCAGCACTTCCTCGCGGGTCGCGTCGGGGCGGCCGTACGCGATGTTGTCGTAGATCGTCCGGTGCAGCAGCGAGATGTCCTGCGGCACCAGCGCGATCGCGTGGCGCAGGCTGTCCTGCGTGATCGTCTTCACGTCCTGGCCGTCGACCTTCACGGTGCCGTCCTGCGTATCGTAGAAACGCTGCAGCAGCGCGAGCACGGTCGACTTGCCGGCGCCCGACTTGCCGATCAGCCCGACGCGCTGGCCCGGCTCGATGTGCAGGTCGAAGTGGTCGAGGATCGCGCGGCGGTGCGGATATGCGAACGTCACGCGCTCGAAATCGACGCGTCCGCCCTTGGCCGACAGCGGCACCGCGTCCGAGCGGTCCGGCATCCCGTGCGGTTCCAGCAGCGTCTTCACGGCTTCGGACAGCCGCGCGACGTGCTGCGTGACGTCGACGAGCGCGACCGCGAGGTCGCGCGTGCCGTGCAGGATCGTGAAGCCGAGCGAGCTGACCAGCACGATGTCGCCCGACGTCGCCTGGCCGCGGTCCCACAGCCACAGCGCCCAGCCGAGCAGGCCCGCGGACAGCATCGCGGTGATCACCGCGTGCAGCAGGCGCAGTTTTTCGAGATAGAGCAGGCTTTGCTGGCGCGCATCCATTTCCGCCTTGACGGTCGCGCCGAAGCGCTTCTGCTCGCGCAGCGTCATCCCGAACGCGCGCACCAGCCCCATGTTGCCGATCACGTCGACGAGCTCGCCGTCAACCGCCGCGGCCTTCGCCGCGAACGCATGGTGGCGCGCGGAACCGCGCCCGGCGAGCTTGAACAGCACGATCGCGAGCACGGCCGAGCAGCCGAGCAGGCCGGCCGCCATCAGCGGGTTGACGACGATGATCATCAGGATCGCGCCCATCACGGCGATGCACGGCGGCAGCACGTTCCACGCCATCGTGTTCTCCGACGTGTAGACGGCGTTCGAGGTGGCCGTGATGCGGCTCGCGAGCGTGCCGGGCTGCTTTTCCGAGTAGTAGGTCGGCGAATGGCCGATCAGATACTGGAACAGGTCGCGCCGCAGGTCGCCGGTGACCGCGACGAACGTATGCGCGGCGACCCAGCCGCCGACGCGCCACAGCAGGTTGTCGGCGGCGATCAGCCCGACGAGCAGCGCGAACGCGCTCCATAGCGGGCCCGGATGATGGCGCCCGGTCGCGAGCACGTCGATCAGGTGCTTGATCGCATATTGCGAGCCGAGCGCGCAGCCGACGGCGGCCAGCACACTGACGAGCACGACCAGGTGCGCGACGGGATGCAGGCGGATGTAGCGGAACAGGAACGCGATCGGCCGATGCGCGTAGCTCGACAGCTTCGCGTTGTGGGCGTTGCGCTGGGCGGGGGTGAGAGATTCCAAAATATGCGTGCGGTGATTCGGTGATTGAGCGTTGCGGCCGGATCGCATGCCGGCCCTGACCCGGACGTTAATCCGGCATTGTAAACAAGGCCACGCCTGGCGCTGCGCGAATCTTGCCGTGGCCTGCGGCTCGCGATCAATTTTGAGATAAAATCCGGCGTCTCGTCCTGTGTCGCGCGGGCCGGCATCCGGTGCCGGGAGCTGCGCAGGGCGGCGGGAGCGCCAAAAGGTCTCCCACTCTAGAACGGACACCCGAGTCCGCGGGTTGCAAAGTGTTGCACCTTTGTAACAAAGTAAAGAGTTTGAAATGTCGTGGGCCGTATTGGGATAAACCCTAGATAATCGGCTCCGGGTTCGCATCCAGGTTTATTTACGAACCCCTGTCAACGGGTCTTCGTTTCAAACGTTCTTAGCCTGTCGCGTCGCCGACGCTCCTTTGAGCAGCGCGGGTTCGACGCTCCCTGGCAGGCCGATTCGTCCGACGGTCGGACGAAATGCACCCAGCCCGGACCGCCGGCAGGTTGCCGACCCAAGCCTGGTTTTTAGCCGATTTTTTAGGAGTTACGCATGCGAATCGCCCAAATCGCTCCGTTGCACGAAGCGGTACCCCCGAAGCTGTACGGCGGCACCGAACGGGTGGTGTCCTACCTGACCGAAGCACTTGTCGAGATGGGGCACGACGTCACGCTGTTCGCGAGCGGCGATTCGCAAACCTCCGCGAAGCTCGAAGCCTGCTGGCCGCAGGCGCTGCGCCTCGATCCGACGATCCGCGACGTGATGGCCCCGCACATGCTGCTGCTCGAGCAGGTGCGCCGCCGCGCGGAAGAGTTCGACGTGCTGCATTGCCATATCGACTACTACCCGTTCTCGCTGTTCTCGCGCCAGCCGGTCCCGCATCTGACGACGATGCACGGCCGTCTCGATCTGCCGGAACTGCAGCCGATCTTCAACGCGTTCAGCGACGTGCCGGTCGTGTCGATCTCCGACAACCAGCGCATCCCGCTGCCGCAGGCGAACTGGCTGTCGACCGTGTACCACGGCCTGCCGGAAAACCTGCTGACGCCGATCCCGAACGTGAAGCCGAGCTACCTCGCGTTCCTCGGCCGCATCTCGCCGGAAAAGCGCGTCGACACGGCGATCCGCATCGCCGAGCAGGCCGGCCTGCCGATCAAGATCGCCGCGAAGCTCGACAAGGCCGACCGCGCGTACTACGAAGAGAAGATCAAGCCGCTGTTCTCGCTGCCGCACGTCGAGTACATCGGTGAAATCAGCGAAGCCGAGAAGACCGAATTCCTCGGCAACGCGCACGCGCTGCTGTTCCCGATCGACTGGCCGGAGCCGTTCGGCCTGGTGATGATCGAGGCGATGGCCTGCGGCACGCCGGTGATCGCGTTCAAGCGCGGCTCGGTGCCGGAAGTGATCGATAACGGCGTGTCGGGCTTCGTCGTCGAAGACGAGCTGTCGGCCGTCGCGGCGCTCAAGCGCCTCGACACGCTGCCGCGCGAGAAGGTGCGTGCCGCGTTCGAAGCGCGCTTCTCGTCGAAGGTGATGGCGCAGAACTACGTGAAGGGCTACGAGGAACTGCTGCGCCAGAAGCGCCGCACGGTGCTGCGCGAAGTCAACGCAGGCTGACCGCCGGGCCGCCGGCCGCTCGCTGCGCGGCCGTCACCGACGCCCCGTCCGGATTTCCGGCGGGGCGTTGTCACATCCGCGGCGCGGATCTGTTGTATTCTCGCCGCGCCCGATACCGGGAACGGCCCCGGAAGCGGCCTGGCAGCCCATCCTGGCGTCTGTCCAGACGGTAATGTCCCTATAATGGCCGTGCCGTGAAATCCGGCCCCGCACGATCATCCAGAGGAGAGCAGTCTTGGCGAGAACGAAAACCACGCGCGCAGCGCCGGCCCCCGGCGCCGGCGTGATCTTCGCGTTGCGCGCGATCGGTCTCGTGCTGTTCGCGCGCTGGCTGTTCTCGATGTCGGAGATGGGCTATCGCGCGTCGCTGTCGGCGATGATGTCGTCGCCGTGGGCGTTCATTTATCTGGTGCTGATCTTCCTGCTGCTCGCGCTGCCGGGTGCCGTCGCGCGCGCCGAGCGGCCGTTCCATCCGCTGCCGCAGTGGCTGCGCCAGGCGCTGCGCCTGCTGGCGCTGATCGGTTTCCTGTTCGCCGTCTGGTCGATCGGTGCGTTCGCGTGGGCGGCCGGCTGGCGGCGCGCGCTGCATGCGGTGGCGGCCACCAACGGCTGGCTCGTCGCCGCGCCAGTGCTGTATGCGGCCGTCGTGTGGATCTGCCGGCCGCGCCCGCTGTGGCGCACCAACGTCGCGGCGCGCCGCTTCGCAGTGGGCCGCTATGCGATCTCGCTCGATACGCTCACGCGTACCGTGATCGTGTGGATGGAAAGCCGCAAGGTCGGCCAGTACGATGCGCGCGAGCTGTCGGTGCGCTGGCCCGGCCGGCGCGCGGCGAGTGGCGAACCGTCGGGCGGCGAACAGTCGGGCGGCGAACCGTCGGCCGCCGTGCTCCCGCCGCGCGGCGGTCCGTTCCGGCGGCCGAAGGTGGAGTTGCTGTGGGATTCGCCGGCGGCCGTCGGCCACAACCGGCAGATCGTGATGCGCGCGCCGCTCGCGACCGAGGGCGACCGCGTCGCGGTGCTCGCGCTCGACGCGGCGCTCAAGCAGATCGTCTGACAAGGCCTGCGCACGGTGCGCGGGCGTCGAGGGAGGCGTGATGATCGTCCGTTGGTTGCTGGCGGCTGTCCATCTGAGTGCATTCGGCGTCGCGTTCGCGGCGATCGCGGGGCGCAACCGCGCGTTGCGCCGGCTGATCGCGTCGGCGCAGGCCGCCGATCTGCCGGGCGTGTTCAAGGCCGATGCGGTGTGGGGGCTGTCGGCGCTCGTGCTGATCGCCACCGGCCTCGCGCGTGCGTTCGGCGGGTTCGAGAAGGGCAGCGCCTATTACCTGCACGAGCCGCTCTTTCACCTGAAGATGACCGCGCTCGTGCTGATCCTGCTGCTCGAGGTCGTGCCGATGCTCGGGCTGATCCGCTGGCGCGCCGCCGCGCGGCAGCAGCGGATGCCCGATATCGGGCGCGCCCGCACCTATGTGAGGATCGGCCACTGGCAGGCGATGCTCGTGATCGTCATCGTGTTCGCGGCGTCGGGGATGGCGAGGGGGATTGGCGCGGCCGGCTAGGCGCGGCCGGCCACGCGCAACCGGCGCTCGCGCCATCCGTCCCGCCCCGCCTTCACCGCACGAGGCAGGGGCGCTTGTTGTCGAAGGTCCAGCCCGGAATCAGGTACTGCATCGCCGCCGCGTCGTCGCGCGCGCCGAGCGCATGCTGCTTGTACAGTTCGTGCGCGTGCGCGACCGCATCCATGTCGATGTCGATGCCGAGCCCCGGCCGCTTCGGCACCTCGACGAGCCCGTTCTCGATCTTCAGCGGTTCGCGCGTCAGCCGCTCGCCGTCCTGCCAGATCCAGTGCGTGTCGATCGCCGTGACCTTGCCCGGCGCGGCAGCCGCGACATGCGTAAACATCGCGAGCGACACGTCGAAGTGGTTGTTCGAATGCGAGCCCCACGTGAGGCCCCAGTCGCGACACATCTGCGCGACGCGCACCGAGCCCTGCATCGTCCAGAAGTGCGGATCCGCGAGCGGGATGTCGACCGCCTGCAGCTGCACCGCGTGCCCCATCTGCCGCCAGTCGGTCGCGATCATGTTGGTCGCGGTCGGCAGCCCCGTCGCGCGGCGGAACTCGGCCATCACCTCGCGGCCCGAGTAGCCGTTCTCCGCGCCGCACGGGTCTTCCGCGTACGCGAGCACGTGATGGAGGTCGCGGCACAGCCGCACGGCTTCGTCGAGCGACCACGCGCCGTTCGGGTCGAGCGTCACGCGCGCGTCCGGGAAGCGCTCGGCGAGCGCCGTGACGGCGTCGACCTCGCGCGCGCCTTCGAACACGCCGCCTTTCAGCTTGAAGTCGTTGAAGCCGTAGCGCGCATGCGCGGCTTCCGCGAGCCGCACGACCGCCTCGGGCGTCAGCGCGGGCTCGTCGCGCACGCGTGTCCAGTCGTCGGTCGCACCACGCCCGTCGCGATAGGGCAGCGCGGTTTTAGTACGATCGCCGACGTAGAACAGGTAGCCGAGCATCTCGACGCGCTCGCGCTGCTGCCCTTCGCCGAGCAGCGCGGCGACCGGCACGCCGAGGTGCTGGCCGAGCAGGTCGAGCAGCGCGGCTTCCAGCGCGGTGACCGCGTGGATCGTCGTGCGCAGGTCGAAGGTCTGCAGCCCGCGGCCGCCCGCGTCGCGATCCGCGAAGCGGCGGCGCACGTCGTTGAGCACCGCGTGATGGTTGCCGACCGGTTGGCCGACCACGAGCGCACGCGCATCGTCGAGCGTGCGGCGGATGCTTTCGCCGCCCGGCACTTCGCCGACGCCGGTGCGGCCCGCGCTGTCCTTCAGGATCACGAGGTTGCGGGTGAAGAACGGGCCGTGCGCGCCGCTCAGGTTGAGCAGCATGCTGTCGTGGCCGGCGACCGGAATCGCTTGCAGGTCGACGATGCGCGGCGTGTCGTGGGAGGGCGGGGCAGTGACGGCGTTCATGGCGGCGATGACGATAGAGTGGGCGGCGCCGTGCGGCAAAAGCTTTGCCGCGCGCGGCAGGAGGTGCGATCATTCGACAACCGACGTGCGCGGTCGCTCACCGGCATGTCGACTGCAACCCCGGATGGCGGGGCGATACGTTCGATGCCGGCTTCCAGTCCGACCGCAACACGCGATGCGCGTATTCCGGCCGTGCGCGAAGCCCGGGACCGGTGCAAGCGGGACTGCGTTCGCACCGGCCGACAGGAGACAAATACAGCGATCATCAGTCGTCGGATGACTTGTGACGCAGTATAATGAAACATCGGCTTTCGCTCAAACCCCGCGTAAACCCTCGGCTCACATTAGATCATTCAAAAAGGAACCGGCCTCATGTCCGTGCCAACGCTTCCCGCAGCGCCGCGCCGTCGCGCGCGCAGCCTCGCACAAGATGTCGTCGACGCGCTGACCGCGCAGATCGAAAACGGCACGCTGCGTCCTGGCGACAAGCTGCCGACCGAAACCGAAGTGATGGCGGCGCAGGGCGTGAGCCGCACGGTCGTGCGCGAGGCGATCTCGCGGATGCAGGCGAGCGGCCTGATCGAGACGCGGCACGGCATCGGCAGCTTCGTGCTGGAGCCGTCGCGCCGCCAGGCGCTCGGCATCGATCCCGCGACGATCACGACGCTGCGCGACGTGCTCGCGGTGCTGGAACTGCGCATCAGCCTCGAAAGCGAATGTGCGAGCCTCGCCGCGCAGCGCGCGAACGACGCCGATCTCGCCGCACTGCGCCGCGCGCTCGACGCGATTGCGGCGGGGGCCGGCGGCGGCCGCGACACCGCGCAGCTCGACTACCAGTTCCACCTGCAGATCGCGCAGTCGACCGGCAACCGCTATTTCGTCGACATCATGACGCAGCTCGGCACGTCGATCATTCCGCGCACGCGCGTGAATTCCGCGCGTTTCGCCGGCGACGACCTCGAGCGTTACGTCGGCCGGCTGAATCACGAGCACGAGGACATCTACGAGGCGATCGCGCGCCACGATCCCGAGGCTGCGCGCGCCGCGATGCGCACGCACCTGACCAACAGCCGCGAACGGCTGCGCCGGGCGCACGAGGCGGCCGAGGCGGAGCGCGATACGCAGGCGACATGACGCGATAACATCAGTCGTCATATAACATAGGCGGGCAATTCTCGATCGATCACGCGGCGGGGCGACGGCGAGACGCACATGGCCGGCATCCGATGCGCGCCGCGCCGCCGGCTTGCCGGAACGGCGCCGTACTTCGCGGGCCGGCCGGCCCGGCCGGCGTGAACGCCGCCGGCCGCCTCATCGCTTTTCGCGCGCGTCCGCTCAACCTCCCTTCGTCACGATCGTCTTCCAGGTGCCGCCCTTCACCTGATACAGCGTCGACATCCCGCTCTTCAGCGAGCCGTCGTTCGCAAAGGAGATGCGGCCCGTGATGCCCTCGAAGTCGACCTTCTTCAGCGCCGGGCGATAGACCTTCGGATCGGTCGAGCCGGCCGCCTGCATCGCCTTGATCGCGGCCCAGGTCGCGTCGTAGCCGAACTGCGCGTACGACAGCACGTCCACGCCGAAGCGCTTCCTGAACCGCTGCTCGAAATCCTTGCCCTGCGGCAGCTCGTCGAGCGGGCGCCCGTACTCCCACGCCATCGCGCCTTCCGCGGCCGGGCCGGCGATCTTGATGAACTCGTTGTCCTTCACGCCGCCGCCGCCGACGAACTGCGCGTTCAGCCCGAGCTGGCGCATCTGCTTGATGAAGTTCGCGGCGAGCGAGTCGAGGCCGCCGAAGAAGATCAGGTCGGGGTTCTTGCCCTTCAGGCTCGTGATCTGCGCGCGGAAGTCGACCGCCTGGTTGCTGGTGAACTCGCGGCCGATGATGGTGCCGCCGGCGGCCTTCACCGCCTTCTCGAACTCGTCGGCCTCGCCCTGGCCGAACGCGGTGCGGTCGTCGATGATCGCGATGCGCTTCGCCTTCGTCACGTCGACCGCGTACTTGCCCGCGTTGCCCGCGTTCTGGCCGTCGGTCGCGATCACCATGAACATGTTGGCGAGCCCGCGCGACGTGAGCGTGGGGTTGGTTGCGGCCGGATCGATCACCGGGATGCCGGCCTTGTCGTAGACGACCGAGGCCGGAATCGTCGTGCCCGAGTTGAAATGACCGATCACCACCGACACGTTCTGGTCGACGAGCGCCTGCGCCGCCTGCACGCCGATGCGCGGGTCGGCCTGGTCGTCCTGCACGACCAGGTTGAAGTGCGCGGGCTTGCCGGCGATCTGCACCTTCTGCGCGACGGCGTCGTCGAGCGCGAGCTGGACGCCGTTCTGCAGGTCCTTGCCGTAGCCGGCGTTCACGCCGGTGAGCGGTGCGGCGAAGCCGACCTTCACGACGGTCTCGTCGGCGGCCTGGGCGGCCTGCTGCGCGAAGAGGGCAAGCGCGGATGCAATCGACACGGACAACAGCGAATGACGGAATTTCATGTTCGATCCTCTTGTTCGACACCAGCGGTGGGTAGCGCACGCGGCCGGGCGCGTGCGGTGGGCGGGCGGTTCGACCGCTTCTCGGTATCGGGCGGGGAGGCCGGCATGATGCTTCTCGGAAGCTGCCCCCGTCAGGCTCGTCGGCGAGCCCCGATCGCCTCGATATATAGGTCGCCGATATGCGTGGGTCTTGGCTGTTTGCCGCGCATTCGATGCGGATTTGCGCATAGCTTCCGCGCGTGCGCGGGCGGCCGGTATCGGGAGTTTCCCGCCGCGAAAGGGCGGGGAAAGGCGGCAGTCGGGAAAGGCGTGCGGCGCAGCCCGCCGGGGCCGCGCCGCGTCGTCGCCGTCAGTCCGACGACATGGACGACGATTCGGACAGGGCGTCCGGGGCCGCGTCGAGATCGTGCGCGGACGCGCTCGTGCGGATCAGCGGGTCGCTCATGCTCGGGCGGCCGGTTTCGACGTGGCCGGCGAAGCGGCGCAGGAAGCCGAGCAGCCGGCCGTCGCTGACGGTCAGGTCGTACCAGCCGTGACTGCTGCGCAGATCCCAGTAGTCGTCGACCTGCGCGCCCGGCGCGAGCTCGAAGGTGCGCGCGGCGCCGTGGCCGTACGCGTTCGCGACCTTGAGCCGCACCGTCTTGTGGCCGCGGTTCATCAGGCGCAGCGTGATGTTGCCGTTCGCGACGTCGTACCCGTAGATCACCTCGGGGTTCACGCTCGCGTCGCCGATGCCGGTCGCGAACGGGCCGCGGAAGCGGCAGTAGAAGCCGTTCGGGCCGTACACGTCGAGATCGTACAGGCCGAGCGAGGCCGCGGCGCTCCACGTGTCGGCGAGTCGCTTGCCGGCTTCGACCGTGTAGGTCCACGGGCCGTCGAGACGGTTGCGCGACTGCACCTGGAATGCCGCGCCCACGCGGCCGGTATTCGCGAAGCTGAGCCGGAACGGGCCGTTGGGCGTGTCGACGCGGCCGTGCACGAACAGTTCGTACGGCAGCGCGCGCGCCGGGCGCAGCCCGGCTTCCTGTTTCGGCAGCGTCTGCAGCAGCGGCGGCACCGGGATGTAGTCGGGATGGCGCAGGCGATCGGGCGGCGCGTAGCCGCTCGTGTCGGGCAGCGTCGGCACGCCGGCGTCGGCCGTCGCGAAGTCGAATGCGGACGTCAGGTCGCCGCACACCGCGCGCCGCCACGGCGACACGTTGGCGGCCGGCGCACCGAAACGCGCCTCGAGGAATTGCAGCAGCGACGTGTGATCGAAGGTCTGCGAGCACACCCAGCCGCCCTTGGTCCACGGCGACACGACGAGCATCGGCACGCGCGGCCCGAGCCCGTACGGACCGGCCATGTGCGTCGCGTCGCCGGGGAACACCTCGTTGGTCGTCGCGACCGTCGACAGCCCGTTGTCGCGCGACTGCGGCGCGAACGGCGGCGGCACGTGGTCGAAGAAGCCGTCGTTCTCGTCGTAGGTGATGAACAGCGCGGTCTTGCTCCATACGTCCGGGTTCGACACGAGCGTCTGCAGTACCTGCTCGATGTACCACGCGCCGTAGTTCGCGGGCCAGTTCGGATGCTCGGAATACGCCTCCGGCGCGCAGATCCACGACACCTGCGGCAGCGTGCCGTTCTTCACGTCCTGCTGCAGCACGTCGAACAGCGTGCCGCCGGCGCTGATATTGGTGCCCGTGCGCGCCTTGTCGTACAGCGGCGTGCCGGGCAGCGCGGTGCGGTACTGGTTGAAGTAGAGCAGCGAGTTGTCGCCGTAGTTGCCGATGTACGGGTTCTGCGTCCAGCCCCACGAGCCGTTCGCGTCGAGCCCCGTGCCGACGTCCTGGTAGATCTTCCACGACACGCCGGCCTGTTCGAGCACTTCCGGATAGGTCGTCCAGCCGTAGCCCTTTTCCTCGTTGCCGAGCACCGGGCCGCCGCCCGCGCCGTCGTTGCCGACGTAGCCGGTCCACATGTAGTAGCGGTTCGGGTCGGTCGAGCTCGGGATCGCGCAGTGGTACGCGTCGCAGATCGTGAACGCGTCGGCGAGCTGGTAGTGGAACGGGATGTCGTCGCGCTTCAGGTAGGCCATCGTCGTGGTGCCCTTGTTCGGCACCCACTGGTCGTAGCGGCCCTTGTTCCATGCGGCATGCATGTCCTGCCAGCCGTGCGGCAGGTCCTGCAGGAACTGCAGCCCGAGCTTGTCCGCGCCCGGATGGAACGGCAGCACCTCGGCCGGGCCGACCGGCTGATGGAACACCGACTTGCCGTTCGCGAGGCGCAGCGGGCGCGGATCGCCGAAGCCGCGCACGCCGCGCAGCGTGCCGAAGTAATGGTCGAACGAGCGATTCTCCTGCATCAGGATCACGATGTGTTCGATGTCGCGGATCGTGCCGGTACGGCGGTTCGCGGGAATCGCAAGCGCATCGCGGATCACGGGCGGGAACAGGTTCAGCGCGGCGGCGCCGGCAGTGCCGGCGGCGACGCGCAGGAAGTCACGACGGTTCGATCGGGTCATGGTCGTTATCGTGCGGTAAAGGAGGGAGCCGATTGGCGGGACCTGCGGGAATGGACGCGCCCGCGACGCAGGATGCGGCTGCGCCGGGTCGTGCCGCCGCGAGCATAGCGAGGATTCGGTGTCATTCATGTGAAGTCCGAAAACGTTTGCAGCGGCGGGCAGGCGCGGTTTTTGTCGACGTTTCGGCATGGCGGCGGCCCGTCGGCCGCGCGAGGCGGGCGGGGGAGCGGGGCGGGATAAGGGGGGCGCGCGACGGCGGCGCGCGGCACGGCGCGGACGCGTCAGGCGTCGGTCACCCACGCGCCGAACCATTCGCTCGGGCGGGCGATTTCGTCCTGCGCGGCGACGAGTTCGAGTTCGTAGCGGCGCGCGTCGTAGGTGGCCTTGACGACCGCGTGCACGGCCGCGAGCGTGTGCTCGAACGCGGCGCGCACCGAGTCGCCGCGCAGCCGGCGCGCGACGAAGATCGCGCTGGTGAGGTCGCCGACGCCGACCGGATGGCGCGGAAACGCATACAGCGGCCGCTGGCCGATCCATGCCTCGGTTTCGGTGACGGCGAGCATGTTGAAGCGGTCGGCGGGGCTGTTGCGGTCGTGCAGGTGCTTGACGAGGATGATCTGCGGGCCGCGGCGGATCAGCGTGCGGCACGCGTCGACGGCTTCGGCCACGGTCTCGATGCGCCGCCCGGCGAGCTTCTGCAGCTCGGTGTGGTTCGGCGACATGCCGTCCGCAAGCGTCGGCATTTCGTGGACGATGAATTCCTCGACGCCGGGCTCGGGCCGGATGCCGCCCGTCTGGCCCATCGCCGGATCGCAGAAGTACCACGCGTTCGGGTTCATCGCCTTCACCGCGCGCACGATGTCGACCGTCGCGCGCGCCTGCGCCGGCGAGCCGACGAAGCCGGACAGCACCGCGTCGCAGCGCTTGAGCGCGCCGATCGCCGCGATGCCGTCGACGAGCTGCTCCATCTTCGCGGCGTCGATCGCGCTGCCCGCCCAGTGGCCGTACTGCATGTGATTCGACAGCTGGACGGTGTTGAGCGGCCAGACGTTGACGCCGAGGCGCTGCATCGGGAACACGGCCGCGCTGTTGCCGGCATGGCCGTAGATGACGTGCGACTGAATGCTGAGGACGTTTTTCATGGGAATTCGCCTGCACGCGTTTCAGGGGTCACGTCACACGATACCCGAGTTCGTCGCGCGCGCGGAAGTCGCGCCGGCCCGGGTGTTGCGCGGCGTCGTCAGCGCCGGGCGCGTAGAATCGCGGGGCGCGGCGCCGATCGGCTGCCCGCGAGCGTCTTCAATTACCGTGACCGTCATGATTCCGATCTGCAAGATGTTGTCCGTCGTGCGCGCCGCGCTGCTCGGCGCGGGCGTTGCCGTCGCCTGCGCCGCGACGCCCGCGGGGGCGGCCGCGCCGGCTGCCGCCGGCAACGACGGGCCCGAGTATGGCCCGCGCCTGGAAGGCTTCACCTATCCGGCGCCCGTGCACCGCTACGCGTTCACGTCGCAGCGCGACACGCTCGAGATGATGTACATGGACGTGCAGCCGGCGCACCCGAACGGCCGCACCGTCGTGCTGCTGCACGGCAAGAATTTCTGCGCGGGCACCTGGGAAGACACGATCGGCGTGCTGAGCCGCGCCGGCTACCGCGTGATCGCGCCGGACCAGATCGGCTTCTGCAAGTCGTCGAAGCCCGAGCGCTACCAGTACAGCTTCCAGCAGCTTGCGCGCAATACGCATGCGCTGCTCGAATCGATCGGCGTGAAGTCGGCGACGATCGTCGGCCACTCGACCGGCGGGATGCTCGCGATGCGCTACGCGCTGATGTATCCGAAGGCGACCGAGCAGCTCGTGCTCGTGAACCCGATCGGCCTGGAGGACTGGAAGGCGCTCGGCGTGCCGCCGCTGTCGGTCGACTACTGGTATGCGCGCGAGCTGAAGACAACGGCGGACGGGATTCGCCGCTACGAACAGTCGACCTACTACGCGGGCAAGTGGTCGCCGTCGTACGAGCGCTGGGTGCAGATGCTCGCGGGGATGTACCGCGGCCCCGGCCGCGACATCGTCGCGTGGAACTCCGCGCTGATCTACGACATGATCCTCACGCAGCCGGTCGTCTACGAGCTCGGCGCAATCCGCGTGCCGACGCTGCTGCTGATCGGCGACAAGGACACGACCGCGATCGGCAAGGACGTGTCGCCGCCCGACGTGCACGCGAAGCTCGGCCACTATCCGGAGCTCGCGAAGCGCACGCAGGCCGCGATTCCCGGTGCGCAGCTGGTCGAATTCCCGACGCTCGGGCATGCGCCGCAGATCCAGGATCCGGACGCGTTCCACAAGGCGCTGCTCGACGGGCTGGAGGCCGTGCATCCGCAGTGACGCGGCGCCGCTGCGCGACGCGCGGCGGCGGCCTGGCCGTCAGCGCGCTTCGTTCGCGAGCTCGTCGCGGATCTGCGCGGTCAGTTCGAACGAGCGCAGCCGCGCCGCGTGGTCGTAGATCTGCGCGGTGACGATCAGCTCGTCCGCGCCCGTCTGCGCGATCCGCGCGCGCAGCTTGTCGCGCACCGTGTCGCGCGAGCCGACCGCCGCGAACGACAGCGAATGCGCGACGTTCGCGAGTTCGAGCTCGTTCGCCTCGAGCACGTCGACGGGCGGCGGCAGCTTGCCCGGCGTGCCGCGCCGCAAGTTGATGAACTGCTGCTGCAGCGACGTGAACAGGCGCCGCGCTTCCTCGTCGGTATCGGCCGCGAACACGTTGACGCCGACCATCGCATGCGGCTTCGGCCACGCGGCCGACGGCCGGTACTGCGCGCGGTAGATCTCCAGCGCGCGCATCAGGTAGTCCGGCGCGAAGTGCGACGCGAACGCGAACGGCAGGCCCATCATCGCGGCGAGCTGCGCGCTGAACAGGCTCGAGCCGAGCAGCCAGACCGGCACCTCGAGCCCCGCACCGGGCACCGCGCGCACGCGCTGGCCGGGCGCCGGTTCCGCGAAATAGCGCAGCAGCTCGGCGACGTCGTCCGGAAACGAGTCGGCGCTGCCGATCAGGTCGCGGCGCAGCGCGCGCGACGTGGTCTGGTCGGTGCCGGGCGCGCGGCCGAGGCCGAGGTCGATGCGTCCCGGATAGAGCGACGCGAGCGTGCCGAACTGCTCGGCGATCACGAGCGGCGCGTGGTTCGGCAGCATGATGCCGCCGGAGCCGACGCGGATCGTCTGCGTGCCGCCCGCGACGTGGCCGATCACGACCGCGGTCGCCGCGCTCGCGATGCCGGGCATGTTGTGGTGCTCGGCGAGCCAGTAGCGCCGGTAACCCCAGCGTTCCGCATGCTGCGCGAGATCGAGCGTGTTGCGGAACGCCTGCGCGGCGTCGGCGCCGGCGGGAATGGGGGCGAGGTCGAGTACGGAGAACGGTGTCATCGGATGGCCTTCGAAGGGGCGTGCGGTGATGCGCATACGCAACAGATGCGTGTGATTTTGCCAAAGGGTTCCGGAACGCGCTGACGGTGCGCGGATACCCATGCGGCTGGCAGGGCCGCCGGGCGACCCGGCTCGATTGTTGCAAAAATCAATCCAATCTCCGATTTATTACGATTCTTTACCGAGATTGGACGCGAATCCGCATCGACATACAAAATTGCACGAAACGTTTGATTTTCAAGACTGCAATACGCCTGCAAAGCGCTTACGCTAACGTGAACGTGGTGGCGTCGAACGGGTTCGCCGGCCGGACAGCTTTGCGGGAATTGCACCAGTGCGTTTCGCGCAGTGCCAAGCGCGGGGTGCCGTGGACTGTTAAAATCCGGCGCCTGTCCATGTTGTGCCGATGGCAACCATTCGATCTTCTCGCGCCCCGTCCGGGTGCCGCGCGAAGTGGCTCGCGCCGCCCGAAACGGGGCATGGCCGCCGTCGGGAAAATGGGCCGAGCCTCCCTCAAATACACAGACGCTGCTGGAACAAGGAGTCGGGTCGTGCCCGCGTTCGTTGCTGTCGGATCATCCAATCAAGCTGGACCACGCTCAATCGACTGCCGGCTCGGCTGCCTCGACGGGGGGCGCTGCGCATGACGCCTGCCGTATCGCTGCTCGACTGGCTCCTGATCGCGTTCACGCTGGCGGCGGCCGGCTATGCACTCGTCGCGGCTTTCGCGCCGCGCCCGCGCACGCCGCGCACGGCCGCGCGCGACGGGTTCGAGCCGGTCAGCGTGCTCAAGCCGCTGTGCGGCGCGGAGCCGCATCTGTACGAGAACCTGTCGACCTTCTGCGAGCAGCGTCATCCGCGCCATGAAGTGCTGTTCGGCGTCGCGTCGGCGGCCGATCCGGCCATCGCGGTCGTCGAGCGGCTGCGCGCTGACTATCCGGAGTGCGACATCGGGCTCGTGATCGACGCGCGCGTGCACGGCAAGAACCTGAAGGTCAGCAACCTGATCAATCTCGCCGAGCGTGCGAAGTACGACCGCATCGTGATCGCGGACAGCGACATCGCGGTGAAGCCCGACTACCTGGAGCGCGTGACGGCGCCGCTCGCCGACGCGTCGGTCGGCGTCGTCACCTGCCTGTATCATGCGCGCAGCGTCGGCGGCTTCTGGACGCGGATCGGCGCCCAGTTCGTCGATGCCTGGTTCGCGCCGTCGGTGCGGATCACGCATCTCGGCGGTTCGAGCCGGTTCGGTTTCGGCGCGACGCTGGCGCTCACGCGCGACACGCTCGACCGGATCGGCGGCCTGTCGGCGCTGAAGGACGAACTGGCCGACGATTTCTGGCTCGCCGAGTTGCCGCGCCGCCTCGGGCGGCGTACCGTGCTATCCGAGGTCGAGGTCGCGACCGACGTGATCGAGGCGTCGTTCGGGCCGCTGTGGCACCGCGAGACGCGCTGGCTGCGCACGATCCGTTCACTGAACCCGGCCGGCTTCGCGTTCCTGTTCATCACGTTTACCGCGCCGTGGCTCGCGATCGGCGCGGCGCTGGCGTTGTCGCTGGACGGCACCGTCGCGGGCCTGGTGGCCGGCTGGGCTGCCGCCGCGGGCGCGTTCGGCCGGCTCGTGCTGCACGCGCGCGGCGAGGACGGCTGGCGCGCGTTCTGGCGCGACCTGCCGCTGGTCGCTGTGCGCGACACGCTGCTTGCGCTCGAATGGCTGGTCGCCGCGTTCGGCACGCACGTCGTGTGGCGCGGCGCGAGGATGACGGTGGTCGGCGGCGAACGCGCGACGGCCGCGGTGGAAGGGGGCGACGGCCGTTAGGCCCGCTCCGTGCCGGCATGGCGGGCGCAGGCCCGTGCGCTGGCGGAATTCGGCCCGACGGGCCGCGACGTGCCGCGCGAGCGTTGCGGCACGACATGACAGAGAGGCGGGCGCCCGCGCGGCGGCCCGCGGTTTTTTTGACTGAATCGTTGAATCGAATCGAACTATGCAGGCTACCGGAGCATTCATGAAAACGCTGTTCTTGCAGGCCCCTTCGTATGACGGCTTCGACGGCGGAGCCGGCTCGCGCTATCAGGCGAAGCGCGAAATCCGTTCCTTCTGGTATCCGACCTGGCTCGCGCAGCCGGCCGCGCTGGTGCCGGGCAGCCGCGTCGTCGATGCGCCGGCCGACGGCCTGTCGGTCGAGGAAACGCTGAAGATCGCCAACGACTACGATCTCGTGATCATCCACACGAGCACGCCGTCGTTCCCGACCGACGCGATGTTCGCGCAGGACCTGAAGAAGATGAAGCCGTCGATGCTGGTCGGCATGGTGGGCGCGAAGGTGATGGTCGATCCGCACAACTCGCTGACGGCGAGCGATGCAATCGACTTCGTGTGCCGCGAGGAATTCGACTACACCTGCAAGGAAATCGCCGAAGGCAAGCCGTTCCCCGAGATCAAGGGCTTGAGCTGGCGCGCGAAGGACGGCTCGATCGAGCACAACGAAGCGCGTCCGATCCTCGAGAACATGGACGAACTGCCGTTCGTCGCGCCCGTCTACAAGCGCGACCTGAAGATCGACAACTACTTCATCGGCTACCTGAACTACCCGTACGTGTCGATCTACACGGGCCGCGGCTGCAAGTCGCGCTGCACGTTCTGCCTGTGGCCGCAGACGGTCAGCGGGCATCGCTACCGCACGCGCTCGGTCGAGAACGTGCTCGCGGAAGCGAAGTGGATCCGCGACAACATGCCGGAAGTGAAGGAACTGATGTTCGACGACGACACCTTCACCGACGACCTGCCGCGCGCCGAGGCGATCGCCATCGGCCTGGGCAAGCTCGGCATGACCTGGTCGTGCAACGCGAAGGCGAACGTGCCGTACAAGTCGCTCAAGATCATGAAGGAAAACGGCCTGCGCTTGCTGCTGGTCGGCTTCGAATCCGGCGACGACCAGATCCTCGTGAACATCAAGAAGGGCGTGCGCACCGATTTCGCGCGGCGCTTCAGCGCGGACTGCAAGAAGCTCGGCATCAAGATCCACGGCACCTTCATCCTCGGCCTGCCGGGCGAGACGCAGGAAACCATCAAGAAGACGATCGAGTACGCGAAGGAAATCAATCCGCACACGATCCAGGTGTCGCTCGCCGCGCCGTACCCGGGCACGACGCTCTACAAGCAGGCCGTCGAAAACGGCTGGATGGAAGAGAACAAGACCATCAACCTGGTCAGCAAGGAAGGCGTGCAGCTCGCGGCGATCGGTTATCCGCACCTGTCGCGCGACGAGATCTATCACCATCTCGAGCAGTTCTATCGCGAGTTCTACTTCCGCCCGTCGAAGATCTGGGAAATCGTCCGCGAGATGCTGACCAGCTGGGACATGATGAAGCGCCGCCTGCGCGAAGGTGTCGAGTTCTTCCGTTTCCTGCGCGCGCACGAGGCCTGATTCGTGACGACACGGCGGGCGGCGCGGGCGCTCATCTTCACCGCGGACGATTTCGGGCTGCATCCGCGCGTGAACGCGGCGGTCGAGCGCGCGCATCGCGACGGCGTGCTGAACGCCGCGAGCCTGATGGTCGGCGCGCCGGCCGCGCAGGATGCGATCGAGCGCGCGCGGCGGCTGCCGTCGCTCGCGGTCGGCCTGCATCTGGTCCTCGCGGACGGCCCGGCCACGCTGCCCGCGCACGAGATTCCCGCGCTCGTGGGACGCGACGGGCGGTTCGGCGACGCGATGGCGAAGGACGGCTGCCGCTTCTTCTTCCTGCCGCACGTGCGCGCGCAACTGCGCCGCGAGATCCGTGCGCAGTTCGACGCGTTCGCGGCGAGCGGCCTGCCGCTCGATCACGTGAACGCGCACAAGCACTTCCATCTGCATCCGACCGTGCTGTCGATGATCGTCGAGATCGGCCGCGACTACGGGCTGCGCGCGGTGCGGCTGCCTTACGAGACGAGCGCGCCCGCGTGGCTCAGGCCGTGGATCGCGCTGGTGCGCGCGCGGCTCGATCGCGCGGGGCTCGCGCATAACGACTACGTGGTCGGGATCGAGCACACCGGCGCAATGGACGAGGCCGTGCTGCTCGACGCGCTGGCGAAGCTGCCGCCGGGCGTCGGCGAGATCTACTGTCATCCGGCCGAAGCGGGCGACGGCCCGATCACGCCGACGATGGCGGCCTACCGCCCGGCCGACGAACTGGACGCGCTGCTGTCGCCGCGCGTCGCGGCCGCGCTGAAGGCGGCGGGCGTCGCGACCGGCGGCTTCGCGGACGTATTCGGCCAGGCCGCGGCGACGCGTGCCGCGCGCGCGTCGCGCCGGCCGGGAGCGCAGCCGTCATGATGAAGTGGATCAAATGGCTCGGCTGGCCGATCGGCATCGGCATCCTGGTCGCGCTCGGGCTGCGCGACGGCGTCGGCGACGTGATGCAGATGCTCGCGCGCGCCGGCTACGCGCTGCTGTGGCTCGTGCCGTTCCATGCGCTGCCGCTGCTGCTCGATGCGTATGCGTGGCACCGGCTGCTCGACCGGCGCGCGTCGCTGCCGTTCCTGTGGTGGATCGCGACCGTGCGCGAGGCCGTGAACCGGCTGCTGCCGGTGGTCGGGATCGGCGGCGAACTGGTCGGGATCCGGCTCGCGCGCTGGCAGGTGCCGGACGCGAGCCGCGTGACGGCGTCGGTGATCGTCGAGGTGCTGGTGACGATCGTCGTCCAGTATGCGTTTGCCGCGCTCGGCCTCGTGCTGCTGCTCGCGACGACGCACGACATGGGCGGCGGCACGATCGGCGTCGCACTGCTGCTGACGCTGCCGCTGCCCGTGCTCGGCGTCGTGCTGATGCGGCGCGGCGGGATCTTCCATGCGATCGAGCGCTTCGCGGGCCGCCTGCTCGGCGATTCGCACCGGCTGCTGCAGGGCGTCGACGGCAAGCGGCTCGACGCCGACATCGACGCGCTGATGTCGCGCACGCCGTTGCTGTTCGGCGCGTTCTTCTGGCAGCTGGCCGGCTACGTGCTCGGCGCGCTCGAAATCTATTGGGCGCTCGCGCTGCTCGGCCATCCGGTGTCGATCGGCGGCGCGATCGCGATCGAGGCGATGACGCAGGCCGTGCGGCATGCGGCGTTCATGGTGCCGGGCGGGCTCGGCGTGCAGGAGGCGACCGTCGTGCTGCTCGCGCAGATGTTCGGCGTCGACCGCGATACCGCGCTGTCGCTGGCGCTCGTCAAGCGCGGCCGCGAAGTGCTGTTCAGCAGCCTGTCGCTGGTATCGTGGCAGCTCGCCGAGCTGCTGCGCACGCGCCGGCGGATCGCTGCACCGCCGGTCGCACCGCATGCGGCGGCGCAGCGGGTGGCCGAAACCGAAACGACGCATTGAACGAGACGGGCCGCGCGCCCGTCTCGCGCTTTTGGCGTCGCGCGGGTATGCTTGCCGCGTGTTTTCTCGACATGCATTTCTTCCGATGATCTTTCGTTTCCGGCTGCTTCCCGTGACGCTGCTGGCCGCTGCGCTGGCGCTGACCGGCTGCGACGACAAGCAAGGCGAGTTCGACGTGCAACGTATCAGGGACTTCTTCAACGCGATCAAGCCCGCGCCGCTGCTGCTCAAGGGGCTGAAGGTCGGCGAGTCGACCGAGGCCGACGTGCGCGGCACGATGGGCAGGCCCGAGACCGAGCGCACGTTTACCGACGGCTCGAAGCGGCTCGAATATCCGCGCGGCCCGATGGGCAACCAGACCTGGTTCGTCGACCTCGATGCGAACGGACGCTACACGGGCGCGACGCAGGTGCTGACCGCCGACAATTTCGCGAAGGTGCGCCCCGGGATGACCGAGGACGAGGTGCGGCGGCTGCTCGGCAAGCCGGGCGAGGTCGCGCAGTATCCGCTGAAGCCGGAGACGGTGTGGAGCTGGCGCTGGCTCGAGGACGGCGTGAACACCGACGCGTTCTTCAACGTCCATTTCGGCCCGGACGGGCTGGTCTACACGACGTCGCGCTCCGACATCCTGAAAGGGCGCTGAGCACCGCCGCGAGCGCCTGCCGCCGGTTCGCGACCGCCCCTCGTCGCTATATCGAAAAAGCGACCGGAAAATTGCAAAAAGTCCGCTTCCCGACGTGTTATCCGGCTGTCAGGAAGCGGCTTTTTTCCTTTTGAAACAGGGCGGTAGGGCACGGTTTCAAATAACGGGAAGATTTGCTGCGACGCAGCAAACGGGCGCACGGTGATTTGAGGCAATCCTTTTCGCTTGCGACTATCCGCGTCAGCCCGGCGCGTGACACGCATTCGCGTCGGCAACCATTCCAACTCTGGAGACGCGCGTGTTCCTTTACGGCTTTGGCCCCGTCCTGTGGGCCGGCACCGTGCAGACCATCGAGCTGTCGGTCCTGTCGCTTGCCACCGCGGTGGCGCTGGGATTGATCGGCGCGGTGGCGAAGCTGTCGCACAACCGGGTGCTGCGAGCGATCGCGACCGGTTATACGACGCTGATCCGCTCGGTGCCGGATCTCGTCCTGATGCTGCTGCTGTTCTACAGCATCCAGATCTGGCTGAACCAGTTCACCGACCTCGTCGGCTGGGACCAGATCGACATCGATCCGTTCGTCGCCGGCGTACTGACGCTCGGCTTCATCTACGGCGCGTACTTCACCGAGACCTTCCGCGGCGCGTTCCTGTCGGTGCCGCGCGGCCAGCTCGAGGCGGGCGCCGCGTACGGGATGAGCGGGATGCGCGTGTTCGTGCGGATCATGTTTCCGCAGATGATGCGCTTCGCGCTGCCGGGTATCGGCAACAACTGGCAGGTGCTCGTGAAGGCGACCGCGCTGGTGTCGATCATCGGTCTCGCGGACGTCGTGAAGGCCGCGCAGGACGCCGGCAAGAGCACCTTCAACATGTTCTTCTTCATTCTCGTCGCGGCGCTGATCTATCTCGCGATCACGACCGTTTCCAACCTCGTGCTGATCCAGCTCGAGAAGCGTTATTCCATGGGCGTGCGGCACGCAGAACTATGATCGAGATCCTCCAGGAATTCGGCAAGGCGTTCCTTTACTGGGACGGCCAGCGCCTGTCCGGCCTTGCGGTGACGCTGTGGCTGCTCGTCGCGTCGATCTCGCTCGGCTTCGTGTGCGCGGTGCCGCTCGCGGTCGCGCGGGTGTCGAAGAAGAAGTGGGTGTCGATGCCGGTGCGGTTCTACACCTACGTGTTTCGCGGCACGCCGCTGTACGTGCAGCTGCTGCTGATGTACACGGGCATGTACAGCCTCGAGTTCGTGCGCTCGCACTCGCTGCTCGACGCGTTCTTCAGGAGCGGCTTCAACTGCGCGATTCTCGCGTTCGCGCTGAACACCTGCGCGTACACGACCGAGATCTTCGCGGGCGCGATCCGCGCGATTCCGCACGGCGAGGTCGAGGCCGCGCGCGCGTACGGGATGACGCCGTTCACGATGTATCGCCGCGTGATCCTGCCTTCGGCGCTGCGCCGTGCGCTGCCGCTGTACAGCAACGAGGTGATCCTGATGCTGCACGCGACCACCGTCGCGTTCACGGCGACCGTGCCGGACATCCTGAAGGTCGCGCGCGATGCGAATTCGGCGACCTACATGGCGTTCCAGTCGTTCGGGATCGCCGCGCTGATCTATCTTGCGGTATCGTTCGCACTCGTCGCGGCGTTTCGCCGCGCGGAGCGCCACTGGCTCGCGTATCTCGCGGCCGGCCGTCATTGATTTCACTTCGAGGAGAGCCAGTTGGCCGAGATCACTCAAACGAGCGCGTCCGCTTCCGTGAAGCTTGCCGCGGTCGACATTCACAAGCGCTACGGCGACAACGAGGTGCTCAAGGGCGTGTCGCTGAACGCGAAGGCCGGCGACGTCATCAGCATCATCGGCGCGAGCGGCTCGGGCAAGAGCACGTTCCTGCGCTGCATCAATTTTCTCGAGCGGCCGAATGCGGGGCAGATCGTCGTCGACGGCGAGGCCGTGCGCACGAAGGCCGACAAGACCGGCGCACTCGAGGTGGCCGATCACAAGCAGCTGCAGCGCATTCGCACGAAGCTCGCGATGGTGTTCCAGCACTTCAATCTGTGGGCGCACATGAACGTGCTCGAGAACGTGATGGAAGCGCCCGTGCACGTGCTCGGCATTTCGAAGAAGGAAGCCGAGGATCGCGCGCGCGAGTATCTGGAGAAGGTCGGCCTGCCGCCGCGCGTCGAGAAGCAGTATCCGTCGCACCTGTCGGGCGGCCAGCAGCAGCGTGTCGCGATCGCGCGTGCGCTTGCGATGCATCCGGACGTGATGCTGTTCGACGAGCCGACTTCGGCGCTCGATCCGGAACTCGTCGGCGAAGTGCTGAAGGTGATGCAGAAGCTGGCCGAGGAAGGCCGCACGATGATCGTCGTCACGCACGAGATGGGTTTTGCGCGCAACGTGTCGAACCACGTGATGTTCCTGCACCAGGGGCGGACCGAGGAACAGGGCGATCCGAAGGAGGTGCTGGTGCGCCCGCAGAGCGAGCGGCTCAAGCAGTTCCTGTCGGGCAGCCTCAAGTAACGGTAACGGAACAGGCAGGCTGCACGTGGTACCGGTGTCCCGTCCCGCAGGCGCCACCCGCACGACGCAGGTGGCGATCGTCGCATTGCCGCCCGTGTCGATGTCGGGTGTGGGCCCGATCGTCGATGCGTTGAATCTGGCGAACGAGATCGACGGTCGCTTGCTGTACCGCTGGCAGGTGTGTTCGTGGGACGGGCGGCCGGTGCCGCTCGCCGGCGGCGCGCAGTGGCATGCCGATGCGGCGTTCAACGATGCGATCGCGTGCGACTGGCTGATCGTCGTGTCGGAGCGGTTTCAGCAGTTTGCCGATTACCGGCTGTTTCTCGCGAGTCTCGCGCGGGTCGGGCCGCGCACGCCGCTGGTGAGCGGGATTCATCACGGCGTGTGGTGGCTCGCGATGGCGGGGCAGTTGTCCGGGTATCGCGTGAGCGTGAACTGGGAGACGTATCAGCAGTTTGCCGAACAGTTCGAGCGGTCGATCGTTACGCAGCAGATCTTCGAGATCGATCGCGATCGGGCGACCTGTGCGGGCGGGCAGGCCACCGTCGATTTCATGCTGGCGATGATCGGCCGCGAGCACGGGCCGGAGCTTTCGGAGCGGATTGCCGATGCGCTCGGGGCCGGGACGCTGCGTAGCGGCGAGGAGCGGCAGCGGATTCCTTTTGTCACCGCGCCCGGCGAGCGGCATCCTCGGCTCAACGATGCGTTGCTGCTGATGGAGGCGAATATCGAGGATCCGCTTACGACCGATGAAATCGCCGGGTTGGTCGGGGTGTCGCGGCGGCAGCTCGAGCGGCTGTTTCGGCAGTATCTCGGGGCGATGCCCTCCAAGTATTACCTCAATCTGCGATTGCTCAAGGCGCGTACCCAGTTGCAGCGGACCAGCAAGTCGGTGGTGCAGGTGAGCCTCGCTTGCGGGTTTTCTTCGGCTGCGCATTTTTCCAATGCCTATCGGGAGCGGTTTGGCGTGACGCCGCGGGAGGATCGAAGGGCGTGGCTCGAGAAGCAGACGGGTGGGGGCAGTGAACCGCGGGCGGGGGCGCTCGTCGAGCGCGGGAAGGACTGAGGGTGGGTTGTTGGGGGTGGGGTCGGGTGGTGGTCCGCTTTGGGTGGTCGTGAAGCACCTGTGATCGTGTCGGTCTATTAGCGTCGCCCCTGCGCGGGGCGGCGGTTACTTTTCTTTGTCTTGCCAAAGAAAAGTAACCAAAAGAAAGGCGCTGTGAGCGCTAGCGGCTGGGCCGCGGGGCGGTGGGCTCAATTGGCTTTCCTTAATGCAGTATTAGTCGTGGGCAAGCCCAAATGCGGGTATGGCGTAGGGGGCGACATAGAACAGGATCGCCAGCAGCGTCGCGACGCCGAAAGCGATAGACCAACTGCGCCCCGACCATCGTTGATAGGCCACGGCGTTCAGCATACCGAACACGGCGGCAGGCCATAGCAGTGACACAAGCAATTCGGCGACGAATCTCGCATGCGGTGCGCAGTGCTCCATATCGTTGCATCCGGTTGCGTGTGATTTCACTTCGGGCCAGTGAATATGATTCGCTGCATAGATGGACGCCCATGTGACGAACAAGCCCCATGCAATACCTAGAACCGCCAGTACCGTACGCTTCATTTCACTTCCCAAAAGAGGATTTCTTTCGAATTCGATAGATCGGAAAACCAGTTATCGTCGCTGCCGGTCAGGTAGGAGCGAAGGCTGCGGAACTGCGACATGCCGACGCGGAATCGAAGGAAGTTCACGAGCGAAGGCGTGAGCGTGTCTTTGTTCCAGAGATCGATATGGCCACCGCTCAGCGAGTCGGCTGAGTCGCCCTCCTGACGCCAGTAGCCGAAAAAGTAGATGATACCGGTTCGATTTTTTACCTTGTCCTGCCAATCCGAACCGGTAATGTTTTCAGATTTGCCGAGACCGAGGAACGGGCGAAGCTTCAACCATTCAGCGAGTTCGTAAGCGCGCGTCGCTGTCGCTTTCCCGCCAAGTAGCAGGCGCCCCAGTGTCTTCTTGCCAGGCATCGGCTTCAGCACGTTTTGAGAAAACGACTTCATGTCGCTTCCAATGCCGTGAAACGCGACGCTCATGCGAATGGCGCATTGATTGGCATATTCGCCGGTCGGGTCATCGTAGGGGTCTTTCTTCGGGTACGCGTTCCAAAGCGCTTGGAAGGACAAGGCTTGTAGTTGCACGGGCTTCTTTGAATTTGGGGTGTCGTTCGTGCGGACCTTTGTAGGTCGATTAGGCATGGCTCACCCCGCAATATTTTTTTGCTATGGCTTCGTCACCCCAATACACGGTGTAGTTTCCCGATTCATCGCCGGTGTTGATGCGCGGTAGCTCGCCGCTTGCGTCGAGTACGCCAGAATGGATGCGGCCGTCGGCTGTCTCGATGTAATACGGGTAACCGTCCGGGCCGACGGGAATACTGCCGTCAGTCGCCGCCTTGATCTGTTCATCAAATGCACCCTTCTTGAGCGACCTGACACCGCCCGTTGCCGTGCGGCTGGAAACGACTTCTCCCAGACCCTTTAGCCGATCATCGCACCACGCTTGATCTGCAAGCTCAGCAACGATGCTTGGTGGAGTCGAGCAGCCGCACAGGACAATATCGCCGTCGAGCGCAACCTCGCCCTGAAACTTGAGTCGATAGGGGCCGCCAGCTTTTGCGATGATGCCGGTGCTTTGGCAGGCCGAGCAGAATGCACTACCGCCGATCAAGGCTACTTGATGCCCGCGAACCAGGAATCGTGGTCCGTCATATGAGCGGATTGTTCCGCCGCTTGACAGGCTATCGCCGACGACTGCAATTCTTCTATTCATGTTCGGTCCCTCGCGGAAAGTCTCAATCGTAGTCGCGCGGTGCAAAGGGCCATCTCGATATTGTTCGAGACGTTTGAGATCGCGCCACGTCGAACGATTGCGCCACCCCGAAGGGCGAACTTGGAGCGCGCGGGGGGAGGGTCGCCATTTTTGGCATCCGGCGCCGCCGTCCCGCTGGCGGCAATTAACCGACTGCGTTGTTTGAGGGGTGTGTCCCCGTCGGCCGAGCGCAGCGAGGGCGGAGCTAGCGGGCGGTACACCACTTCGTTGGGTGGTGCGACGGGCCAGATCCGTTGCTCGAACCACTCCGCGCTCCCGACTGGCGCGGACACTTAGGCGCGATCCACTCCGCTGGCCACGGCACCGGGAGGTCTTGCGATATCCCCAGCGCCTTTCTTTTGGTTACTTTTCTTTGGCAAGACAAAGAAAAGTAACCGCCGCCCCGCGCAGGGGCGACACTAATAGACCGACACGATCACAGGCAATCCACGCCCCAAGGCAAAATACAAAAAAAGCGCTTCCGATAGAACCCGTCGCAATTCCGCAAGACGCTTGCGTCACCCTTACCTAAACTTGATCCTGTTGAACCCTCTTACGAAATCGAAAGGAACCACCATGACGACCTCGACCGTGACCCGCCAGACATTCGACGAAGTGATGGTGCCGGTATTTTCCCCCGCGCCGTTCGTGCCGGATCGCGCCGAGGGCTCCCGCGTATGGGACACGGCTGGCCGCGAATACATCGACTTCGCGTGCGGCATCGCGGTGACGTCCCTCGGCCACGGCCACCCGGAACTGCTGAAGGTGCTCGACGAGCAAAGCCGCAAGCTCTGGCACATCGGCAACGGCTACACGAACGAGCCGGTCCTGCGCCTCGCCAAGCGCCTCGAATCGCTGACCTTCGCCGACCGCGCGTTCTTCGCGAACTCGGGCGCGGAAGCGAACGAAGCCGCACTGAAGCTCGCGCGCCGCGTCGCGTTCGATCGCCACGGCGCCGACAAATTCGAAATCATCTCGTTCGTGCAGTCGTTCCACGGCCGCACGTTCTTCACGGTCAGCGTCGGCGGCCAGCCGAAGTACTCGGAAGGCTTCGGCCCGGTCCCGGCCGGCATCAAGCACCTGCCGTACAACGACATCGAAGCCGCCAAGGCAGCGATCGGCCCGCAAACCTGCGCGGTGATCGTCGAGCCGGTACAGGGCGAGGGCGGCGTGATCCCGGCCGATCCGGCCTTCCTGAAGGCGCTGCGCGAAGCGTGCGATGCCAACGACGCACTGCTGATCTTCGACGAAGTGCAGACCGGCGTCGGCCGCACTGGCCAGTTCTACGCGTACATGGACACCGGCGTCACGCCCGACATCCTGACGACCGCGAAGGCGCTCGGCAACGGCTTCCCGATCGGCGCGATGCTGACGACCAACGAACTGGCCGCGCATTTCAAGGTCGGCGTGCACGGCACGACGTACGGCGGCAACCCGCTCGCATCGGCGATCGCGGACAAGGTCGTCGAACTGATCGGCAATCCGGAACTGCTCGAAGGCGTGCGCGAACGCAGCGTGCGCCTGAAGGGCGCGCTCGAACGCATCAACGCACGCTTCGGCATCTTCAAGGAAGTGCGCGGCAAGGGCCTGCTGGTCGGCGCGGAACTGACCGCCGCCTTCGACGGGCGCGCGAAGGACTTCGTGACCGCGGCCGCCGAGCACGGCGTGATCATGCTGATCGCCGGCCCGAACGTGCTGCGCTTCGTGCCGTCGCTGGTGATTCCGTTCGACGAGCTCGACGAAGGCATGAAGCGCTTCGAGAAGGCGGTCGAACAGGTGCTCGCCGCACAGGAAGCCACCGCGCGCTGAGCGGCGCGCCCATCGCAGAACAGGAACGACGATGCTATTTGTTCGCCCCGGCAAACTCACGGATCTCGATGCGCTCGCGCACATGGCGCGCACCGCGCAGCCGGTCCTGCACTCGCTGCCGCACGACCGCGCGGCGCTCGAAGCGCGCGTCGCGCTGTCCGAGGATTCGTTTCGCGCGGACGTCGACTTCGCCGGCGAGGAGTTCTACCTCTTCGTGCTCGAGGATTCGACGACCGGCAAGCTGCTCGGCACCGCTAGCATCGTGGCCGCGGCGGGCTACTCGGAGCCGTTCTACGCGTTTCGCAACGACGCACTGATCCACGCGTCGCGCGAACTGCACGTGAACCGCAAGATCCACGCGCTCACGATGTCGCACGAGCTGACCGGCAAGAGCCGGCTCGCGGGCTTCTATGTCGACCCGTCGCTGCGCGGCGACGCGGCCGCGCACCTGATCTCGCGCGCGCGGATGATGTACATCGCCGCGAACCGCCGCCGCTTCACACCGGAAGTGTTCACGCTGCTGCTCGGCGTGAGCGACGAAAACGGTGCGTCGCCGTTCTGGGAAGCGGTGGGCCGCAAGTTCTTCGGCCGCGATTTCACCGACGTCGACATCGCGTCGGGCGGTCGCAGCCGCACCTTCATCGCGGAAGTGATGCCGGCCTATCCGCTGTATGTGCCGCTGCTGCCGGAAGCCGCGCAGCGCGTGCTCGGCGAGCCGAACCAAACGGCGCTGCTCGCGTACGACATCCATCTGGAAGAAGGCTTCGAGCCCGACCGCTTCGTCGACATCTTCGATGCAGGCCCGGTGCTGACCGCGCAGGTCGACCGCACCGCATGCGTGAAGCACGGCGCCGAGCGCGTCGTGCGCGAAGCGGCGCATCAGCAGGGCGATGTGGCCTATATGGTGTCGTCCGGCAGCGGCGAATCGTTCCGCTGCGTGCTCGCGGATCTGCCGGGCGATGCGGCCGACGCACCGCTGGCGGGCGACGTGCGCGCGGCGCTCGATGTGAAGGATGGCGATGTCGTGCGCTGCGTGCCGCTGCACCGCCGCGACGATGAGGAATTGAAGGGAGACGCAGCATGATCGTCGTTCGGGTCGTACAAACGGGCGACGTCGACGCGCTCGTGTCGCTCGCCAAGGAAACCGGGCCGGGCCTGACCACGTTCAAGCCCGACCGCGACGCGCTCGCCGCGCGCATCGAGCGCACGCGCCGCACGCTCGCGGGCGAGGCCGCGCCCGGCGAGGCCGGCTACTTCTTCGTGATGGAAGAGTCGAAGACGGGCGACATCGCCGGCGTGTGCGGGATCGAGACGCAGGTCGGCCTCGAGCAGCCGTTCTACAACTATCGCGTGAGCACGGTCGTGCACGCGAGCCAGGAGCTCGGCGTGTGGACGCGGATGTCCGCGCTGAACATCTCGCACGACCTGACCGGCTATGCGGAAGTGTGCTCGCTGTTCCTGAGCCCGCGCTATCGCACGGGCGGCGTCGGCGGCCTGCTGTCGCGCTCGCGCTTCATGTTCATCGCGCAGTTCCGCGACCGCTTTCCGGAGCGCATCTGCGCGGAGCTGCGCGGCCACTTCGACGACGACGGCACGTCGCCGTTCTGGCGTGCGGTCGGTTCGCACTTCTACCAGATCGACTTCAACGCAGCCGACTACCTCAGCTCGCACGGCCGCAAGTCGTTCCTCGCGGAGCTGATGCCGCGCTATCCGGTGTACGTCGACCTGCTGCCGCAGGACGCGCAGGATGCGGTCGGCCTCACGCACCGCGACACGCTGCCGGCCCGCAAGATGCTCGAAGCGGAAGGGCTGCGCTACCAGAACCATGTCGACATCTTCGACGCGGGCCCGGTGCTCGAATGCCATGTGAACGACCTGCGCACGGTGCGCGAGAGCGTCGTCGTGCCGGTCGCGATCGGCGTGCCCGATGCGCGCGAAGACGCGCCGAAGTCGCTCGTGTCGAACACGTCGCTGACCGACTTCCGCGTCGGCGTCGCGCCGGGCGTGGTCGCGAACGGCTCGTTCGTGCTGTCGGCCGACGATGCCGTCGCACTCGACGTGAAGGCCGGCGATCCGGTCCGCGTGCTGCCGCTCAAAGTCAAACAGGGATAAACGAATCATGACGGAACTCTTCATCGACGGCGCCTGGGTCGCAGGCTCGGGCCCCGTGTTCGCTTCGCGCAACCCGGGCACCGACGAGATCGCGTGGCAGGGCGCCAGCGCATCGGCGGCCGACGTCGATCGCGCGGTCGCCAGCGCGCGCCGCGCATTCGCCGGCTGGTCGGCGCTCGACTTCGAAGCGCGCTGCGCGATCGTCAAGCGCTTCGCGGCGCTGCTCAACGAGCGCAAGGAAGCGATCGCAACCGCGATCGGCCGCGAGACCGGCAAGCCGCTGTGGGAAGCGCGCACCGAAGTCGCGTCGATGGCCGCGAAGGTCGGCATCTCGATCCAGGCGTATCAGGAACGCACCGGCGAGAAGCGCCAGGACATGGCCGACGGCGTCGCCGTGCTGCGCCATCGCCCGCATGGCGTCGTCGCGGTGTTCGGTCCGTACAACTTCCCCGGCCACTTGCCGAACGGGCATATCGTGCCGGCGCTGATCGCGGGCAACGCGGTCGTGTTCAAGCCGTCCGAGCTCGCGCCGGGCGTCGCGCGCGCGACGGTCGAAGTGTGGCAGGACGCGGGCCTGCCTCCCGGCGTGCTGAACCTCGTGCAGGGCGAGAAGGACACCGGCATCGCGCTTGCGAACCATCGCCAGATCGACGGACTGTTCTTCACCGGCAGCTCGGACACGGGCACGCTGCTGCACCGTCAGTTCGGCGGCCGCCCGGAGATCGTGCTCGCGCTGGAAATGGGCGGCAACAACCCGCTCGTGATCGGCGAAGTCGAGGACATCGACGCGGCCGTCCATCACACGATCCAGTCGGCGTTCCTGTCGGCCGGCCAGCGCTGCACGTGTGCGCGCCGCATCTTCGTGCCGCAGGGCGCGTTCGGCGACCGTTTCCTCGCGCGCCTCGTCGATGTCACGTCGAAGATCACGGCCGACGTGTTCGACGCCGATCCGCAGCCGTTCATGGGCGCGGTGATCTCGGCGCGCGCGGCCGCGAAGCTCGTCGACGCGCAGTCGCGCCTGGTCGAGCAGGGCGCGAAGCCGATCATCGCGATGACGCAGCGCGATCCGCGCCTGGGCTTCGTGAACGCATCGATCATCGACGTGACCGGCGTGGCGAACCTGCCCGACGAAGAGCATTTCGGCCCGCTCGCGCAGATCGTCCGCCATGCGACGTTCGACGAAGCGATCGAGCGCGCGAATGATACGGCGTTCGGGCTGTCCGCGGGCCTGCTCGCCGACGACGCCCGCGCGTGGGAGCACTTCCGCCGCACGATCCGCGCGGGGATCGTCAACTGGAACCGGCCGACCAACGGCGCATCGTCGGCGGCGCCGTTCGGCGGCACCGGCCGCTCAGGCAACCATCGCCCGAGCGCGTACTACGCGGCCGACTACTGCGCATATCCGATGGCGTCGGTGGAAAGCGCCCAACTGACCCTGCCCGCGAGCCTGTCGCCGGGCCTGCATTTCTGATCGACGGAGCGACGATGAACGCACAAGAAGCCAATTTCGACGGACTCGTCGGCCCGACCCACAACTACGCCGGGCTGTCGTTCGGCAACGTGGCGTCGCTGAACAACGAAAAGTCGGCCGCGAATCCGAAGGCCGCCGCGAAGCAGGGGCTGCGCAAGATGAAGCAGCTCGCCGATCTCGGCTTCGTGCAGGGCGTACTGCCGCCGCAGGAGCGGCCGTCGCTGCGCCTGCTGCGCGAGCTCGGCTTCTCGGGCAAGGACGCCGACGTGATCGCGAAGGCCGCGAAGCAGGCGCCCGAACTGCTGGCCGCGGCGAGCTCGGCCTCGGCGATGTGGACCGCGAACGCGGCCACCGTCAGCCCGTCGGCCGATACGAACGACGGCCGCGTGCATTTCACGCCGGCCAACCTGTGCAGCAAGCTGCACCGCGCGATCGAGCATGAAGCGACGCGCCGCACGCTGTCGACGCTGTTCGCCGACCCCGCGCACTTCGCGGTGCACGAGGCGCTGACGGGCACGCCGGCGCTCGGCGACGAAGGCGCAGCGAACCACACGCGCTTCTGCGCGGAATACGGCAAGCCGGGCGTCGAGTTCTTCGTGTACGGGCGCGCCGAATACCGCCGCGGCCCGGAACCGAAGCGCTTCCCGGCGCGCCAGACCTTCGAGGCGAGCCGCGCGGTCGCGCATCGCCACGGGCTTGCGGAAGCGGCGACCGTCTACGCGCAGCAGGATCCGGACGTGATCGACGCGGGCGTGTTCCATAACGACGTGATCTCGGTCGGCAATCGCGACACGCTGTTCACGCACGAGCGCGCATTCGTCAACAAGCAGGCGGTCTACGACACGCTGACCGCGGCGCTCGACGCGCGCGGCGCGCACCTGAACGTGATCGAGGTGCCGGACGCGGCCGTCGGCGTGAACGACGCGGTCACGTCGTACCTGTTCAACAGCCAGCTGCTGTCGCGCGCGGACGGCTCGCAAGTGCTCGTCGTGCCGCAGGAGTGCCGCGAGAACGCGAACGTCGCGGCCTATCTCGACCAGCTCGCGGCCGGCAGCGGCCCGATCCGCGACGTGCTGGTGTTCGATCTGCGCGAGAGCATGAAGAACGGCGGCGGCCCCGCCTGCCTGCGCCTGCGCGTCGTGCTGAACGATGCGGAGCGCGCGGCCGTCACGTCGAACGTGTGGATCAACGACACGCTGTTCGCATCGCTCGACGCGTGGATCGACAAGCATTACCGCGATCGCCTCGCGCCGGAAGATCTCGCCGATCCGGCATTGCTCGACGAGTCGCGCACGGCGCTCGACGAGCTGACGCAGATCCTGCGCGTCGGGTCGCTGTATGAATTCCAGCGCTGAGTCGAACATGTCCGGCGCGCCGCTGCTCGACGATTTTCTCGCGTTCACGCTCGCCGGCGATGCGCCGGCCGTGACGGACGGCGTATGCGCGGGCGGCGCGCTGCGCTGGCACTGGCTCGGCGACGGCCTGCTCGCGCTCGAACCGCATGCGCCGGCCGTTGCGCCGCGCGCGAGCGTGCTGGTGTCGGCCGGCGTGCATGGCGACGAAACCGCGCCGATCGAGCTGTTGTCGCGGCTCGTGCGCGACCTCGCGGCGGGCGCGCTGCCGCTCGCGTGCCGGCTGCTGGTCGTGCTCGGCAACGTGCCGGCGATGCGCGCGGGCGAACGCTATCTCGACGACGACCTGAATCGCCTGTTCAGCGGCCGCCACGCGCAGGTGCCGGCGAGCCGCGAGGCGCCGCGCGCCGCGCAGCTCGAAGCGGCCGCCGGCACGTTCTTCGCGGCGGCGCCGGCGGGCGGCGCGCGCTGGCATGTCGACATGCACACGGCGATCCGCGCGTCGGTGTTCGAGCAGTTCGCGCTGCTGCCGCACACGGGCACGCCGCCGTCGCGCGCGATGGTCGAATGGCTCGGCGATGCACGCATCGCGGCCGTGCTGCTGCATACCGCGAAGGGCAATACGTATTCGCATTTCACGGCCGAGCATTGCGGTGCGCTCGCGTGCACGCTGGAACTCGGCAAGGTGCGGCCGTTCGGTCAGAACGACCTGACGCGCTTCGACGGGGCCGATCGCGCGGTGCGGCGGCTCGTGTCGGGCGCACCGCGCGATGCCGATGCGGCGCTGCCGCGCGTGTTTACGGTGATCGACCAGATCACGAAGCAGAGCGACGCGCTCGAACTGTTCGTCGCGGCCGACGTCGCGAACTTCACCGCGTTCGCGCGCGGCACGGTGCTCGCGCAGGACGGCGACTACCGCTACACGGTGCGGCACGACGAGGAGCGCATCGTGTTCCCGAATCCGGCCGTGAAGCCGGGCCTGCGCGCGGGCCTGCTCGTCGTCGACACGACGCGCGAGACGCTCGCGGCGCTCGTCTGACCTGCCGTTGCACGGCGCGTGGCAGTGGCTGCGCGCCGTGCCTTGCCTGTTTGCGACATCGTCTTGCGAGTTCGGATCGCGGCCCGGTGCGCGCCGCGCGCGCAGCGCAGCATCGCACGCTTTGCCGTGCCGGGCCGCGCGGGTTGGTACAATCGCGGCCTTGCGGCTGTTGCGCCGCATCACGGCGCGGCGTCGCGATTGCCGTTGTCATCCGACCCTGCAATGATGCATGCGCCCGTAGTTCCGGAACATTCGAGTATCGAGGAGAGCATTTGATGAAGTTGGATTGGCGTAAAGTGGCCGCGTACGCGGCGGTGGCGGCATCGGCGGTGGCGGCCGGCAGTGCGGTTGCGGCGGACCTGAAGGAAATCCGGTTCGGCGTCGAGGCTTCGTACGCGCCGTTCGAATACAAGACGCCCGACGGCAAGCTGACCGGCTTCGACATCGATATCGGCAACGCGGTGTGCGCGAAGCTGAAGACGAAGTGCGTGTGGGTCGAGAACGACTTCGACGGCCTGATCCCCGCGCTGCAGGCGCGCAAGTTCGACGCGATCAACTCGGACATGACGATCACCGACCAGCGCAAGCACGCGATCGCGTTCACCGATCCGATCTACACGATCCCGAACCAGCTGATCGCGAAGCAGGGCAGCGGCCTGTTGCCGACCCCGCAGTCGCTGAAGGGCAAGCGCGTCGGCGTGCTGCAGGGCACGATCCAGGAAGCGTACGCGAAGAAGAAGTGGGCGCCGGCCGGCGTCGAAGTCGTGCCGTACCAGACGCAGGATCTCGCGTATGCGGACCTGAAGTCGGGCCGCCTCGACGCGACCTTCCAGGATTCCGAAGCAGGTGCGAAGGGTTTCCTGTCGAAGCCGCAAGGCCAGGGCTTCGGGTTCGCGGGCGGCACCGTCAGCGATACCGAGATTCTCGGCTCGGGCGTCGGCTTCGGCCTGCGCAAGAACGACGCGGCGCTGAAGACCGCGCTCGATCAGGCGCTGAAGGAACTGAAGGCCGACGGCACGATCGACAATCTCGCGAAGAAGTATTTCAGCGTGCCCGTGACGCTCAAGTAAGCGTTTCGTTTCATCGCACGCTCGCAGCCGGCCGCTCATGCGGCCGGTTTGCTTTTGGGGGCGGAGAATCGCCGGCGCGGCTGCGCTGCGGCGAGCGCGATGCGCTACGCGGGAAAGAACCGGCTCAGTTCGCGCGCGAGCTCGTTGAGCACGGCCATTTCCTGCTGCGTGATCTTGCGCGCGGGCTGGGCGCCGGCCCAGTCGCCGTACAGCAGCGCGACCGTCGTCGCGCCGACGCGCACCGGCAGCAGCACGAACGCGCGCGTGTCGTCGAACGCATCGAGATACCACGCGGGCAGCCGCCTGAGCATCTTCGGCTCCTGCGCCTGCTCGATGAAGATGCCGACCGAGTTGGTGATCGCGAGATGGAACACGTCCGGCTCGAAGCGTTCGTCGAAGCGCAGCCGGTCGAGCACCGCGTCGACGTCGGGGCCGAAGCCGAGCCGCGCGGCGAACGTGCCGTCGGCATGCCGCACGAACATCACGGTACGCGTGAATGCGAGGCCGGCGAGCAGGCTTTCGGACGCGAGTGCGAGCACCGGCGTCAGCACGTGTTCCGACGGCAGCGCACGCAGGTCGGCGAGGCCGGCTTCGAGACAGGCCTCGGGCTGCGCCTGCGCGCGCGCGATCGCGTCGGCGTTCGCGCGCAGCTCGACGATCTCGCGCATCACGGTGTCGCTCGCTTCCTCGCGCGCGAGTTGCTCGGCGATTTCCACCAGCGTGTCGGACTCCGTATCGAGTATCGGCGCGTAGTGCTGCGCGAGCGCCGCGATGCGCGCGTCGCGCTGCGGGCTCGCGGGCATCGCGAGCGCGCCCGCGACGTCGGTCGAGCAGCGGCTCACCGCGCGCAGCCAGTGCGCGCGGCCGTCCGGGTCGTCTTCGTCGGCGAGCGCCGCGCCGTCGTCGTGCGCGTCGGCAAGGCTCGCGCGCTCGTCGTCGGCCATGCCGGCGCGGATCAGTTCGGGCAGCCGCCAGCGCGCGGCGGCCTCGAGGCCGATCTCGTCGAAGCCGACGCCGAGCACCTCGACGCACGCGGCCGCTTCGTCGCCGTTCAGCTCGGTCGCGCGTCGGCGGATCCGGTCCCATTCGCTGTCGAGATAACAGACCACCAGCAGCTTGCCGACCTGGCGCATCAGCGTGCAGACGACGGCTTCCTCGCCCGAGCGCAGCTCGGCGCGCTCGGTCAGCTTGCGCGCGACGCAGCCCGACAGCAGCGCGCGGTTCAGTTCGAGCTTCGCGTCGATGCGCCGCGGCGTGCTGTGATGAAAGTGATCGACGAGCTTCAGCCCGACGACCAGATGGCCGACTGCGTCCATGCCGAGCACCATCAGCGCGCGCGTCACGGTCGTGATGTTGCCGCCGAACGCCATGTACATCGCGGAGTTCGCGAGCCGCAGCACCTTCTGCGTCAGCGCGAAATCCGACAGCACGACCCGGACGAGCGCGGTGAAGTCGAGGTCGTCGTTCTTCATCGCGGCCATCGTCGCGCGCAGCGATTCCGACAGCAGCGGGAAGTCGCCCCGTTCGTTCATCCGGGCCCACAGCTTGTCGAGCAGGGCCGTCGGCGGCAGGTGTTCGGTGATTGACATGCGTCTGTCCGGTTCGCGGGCGCGGTCAGGCCGCCGCGTGCAGGCGCAGCTGCTGCGCCTCGAAGCGCCGCGCGAGCTCCTCGGACGGCAGTGCCTGGCATACGAGCCAGCCCTGGATGTGGTTGCAGCCCATCTCGGTCAGCAATTCGCGCTGCGCCTCGGTCTCGACGCCTTCCGCGACGAGTTCGAGGTCGAGCGTCTGCGCGAGGCCGACCACCGCCGACACGATCGCGCGGTCGTTGCGCGACGTCAGCAGGTTCTCGACGAAGCTGCGGTCGATCTTCAGCTTCGCGAGCGGGAAGCGCTGCAGGTACGCGAGGCTCGAATAGCCGGTGCCGAAATCGTCGATCGCGAAGCGGATGCCGAGCTCGGTCAGTTCCTCGAGCAGTTCCTTCGCATGTGCGGGATCGTGCATCAGCAGGCTTTCGGTGATTTCGAGCACGATGCGGCGCGGGTCGATGCCCGTCAGCGTGATCGCCTCGCGCACGCTCTGCGTGAAGCGCGGGTCGCGGAACTGCTGCGGCGACACGTTGACCGCGACGTATTGCAGCGCGAGGCCCTGGCGGTCCCACGCAACGAGCTGCATGCACGCGGCCTTCAGCACCCAGTTGCCGAGATAGTTGATCAGGCCGATCGATTCGGCGAGCGGGATGAAGGTCGCCGGCGGCACCAGGCCGTGCACCGGGTGGCGCCAGCGGATCAGCGCCTCGACGCCGACCACCGCGGCCGACTGGCTGCGCGTGATCGGCTGGAAGTGCAGCGAGAATTCGCCGTTGCGCACGCCGTCGTACAGGTCGGCTTCGAGCTTCAGCCGCTCGGCGTCGGCCGGATCGTCGACCGGCGTATGGAACGCGAGCGCATTGCCGCCCGACGCCTTGGCCTGCGCGAGCGCATGGTCGGCGCGGCGCAGCAGCGGGCTGTGGTGTTGCGCGCGATGCGATGCCGGCCGCTCGTCCGGGTACAGCGCGATGCCGATGCTGGCCGACAGGTGCACGGGCTGTCCGTGGTACACGTAAGGTTCGCGGATCGCGGCCTGCAGCCGGCGTGCGAGCGCGCCCGCCGCGTCGCTGACCCGCGCGCGGTCCGGCGCGCCGAGCACCACCGCGAACTTGTCGCTCGCGACGCGCGCGAGTCGCTCGCCGGGCGACACGAGTGCGCGCAGCCGCTGCGCGGTCTCGCGCAGCAGCGTGTCGCCGGCGTCGTAGCCGAGCGCGCGGTTGATCCGCTGATAGTCGTCGAGATCGAGCAGCAGCAGCGCCGCGCAGGTGCCGCCCTCGTCGGCGGACTGCTGCGCGCGCATCAGCGCGGGCACGAGTGCGGACAGGTTGTCGAGCCCCGTCATCGGGTCGTGGTGCATCTCGTACGTGAGGCGCGCCTCGAGCGCGCGCCACGACGACACGTCGAACGCCGCGATCGCGAAGCCGTCGACGCCGTGGTGGCGGCTCTTGACCGCGCGCACCTCGACGTCGAGCGGATAGGTGAGCGACTTGACGATGCACATCGTCGCCTTCTCGACCTGGCCCGAGCGCGCGGCGCGCGCAAGCAGGCCTTCGAGCGCCGAGGTATCCTGTTCGGCGATCAGGTCGCGCAGCGTCAGCGTATGCAGATAGTCGCGGTGATAGCCGATGAAGCGCAGGCTGGCGTCGGACACGTACAGAAAGCGCAGTTCGCGGTCGACATGGGCGAGGAAGTCCACCGTGCCGACCGTCTGTTCCAGCCAGTTGCGCACGGTGTCGTCGCGGCGCGGCGCGCCGGCGCGTGCGGGCATCAGCGCGCCGCCCGACCATGCGAAGCGGCGCAGCGTACGCAGGGCGCTTCGCCAGTGGCCCTTGCGCGGCGTCTGTTTCCTGTTGGCTTCCATGTTTCTCGCTGACGTGAAGGGCTGGAACCGGTTGTCCGGTAGGAATAACGGCAGACTGCGACGAATCTTTAACGGACCGGCCCGCGGGCGGCGCTGCCGCCGGGCCGGATCGGGTCGCGCAGGCGGCGGTCGAACGCCGGTGCGGCCTGTAACGAGGCTGACTTTATAAGAAATGAGGACGCAGATGAAGCGAAAACTGTTGGTGGGCGCCGTGGCGGCGCTGGTGGCCGGCCATGCGCTGGTCGCGCAGGCGGAACTGAAGCCGGGCGATGCGGCGCCCGATTTTACGACCCAGGCGTCGCTGGGCGGCAAGACTTACACGTATTCGCTTGCCGACGCGCTGAAGCACGGGCCGGTCGTGCTGTATTTCTACCCGGCCGCGTTCACGAAGGGCTGCACGATCGAGGCGCACGCGTTCGCGGATGCGGTCGACCGTTACAAGGCGTACGGCGCGACGGTGATCGGCGTGTCCGTCGACAATATCGACACGCTGACGAAGTTTTCGGTGAGCGAGTGCCGCAGCAAGTTCCCGGTCGCGGCCGACCCGGATGCGAAGATCATCCGCGAGTACGACGCGAAGCTGCCGGCGCTCGACCGCGCAAACCGCGTGTCCTACGTGATTTCGCCGGAAGGGAAGATACTGTACGAATACACGAGCCTGTCGCCCGACAAGCACGTGGAGAACACGCTCGCCGCGGTGAAGGCGTGGGCGGACGCGCATCCGAAGCCGTAACGGCAAGGCGGCGCGAACGCGGCCCGCTCGCGCCGGCAGCGCGCGCCGGCGGTCGCATTGCCGCGTGCGCGCGAATCACGCGCGCAGCGCCTGCTCGATCGGCACGCTGCCGCCGACGAAGCCGATGATCTTGCGCGAGATGCCGAGCTTGATCGCCTCGATCGCGGCCCATGCAACGTCCTGGCGCGAAACCGGCGGCGCGGGCTCGACGCGCTCCTCGGTCAGCGCGATCTTGCCGACGCCCGGTTCGTCCGCGAGCGGGCCCGGGCGCAGGATCACGTAGTCGACGCCCGACGCGATCACGCGCTCGTCGCCTTCGCGTTTCATCTGGGAATAGTGACGCAGCGCGTCGGGGCTGCGTTCGGGCCAGTATGCGGACAGCGAGCTGATCACGACCAGCTTCTGGACGTTGTGCGCGAGTGCATACTCGGCCGCGCGCGCGACCGCGTCGCGGTCGACCTGTTCCTCTTCGGCCGCGCCTTCCGACTCGGCCGAACCGGCCGCGTAGATGACATGCGTGACGCCCTGGAACGCGTGCGAGAAATCGCCCGTCAGATCGGCCTCGACGACCTTCGCGCCCGGCAGCGCGTAGCCGTGCCGGCGCACGAGCGCCGTGACCTCGAATTCCGGCTGCTCGAGCAGCAGATCCGCACAGGCCTGGCCCGTGCGGCCGGTCGCGCCAATCAGCAGTACCTTCGTCGTCATGAAACCGCTCCTTGATCGATGCGTCGTCCTTCCAGATAGGGACGGACGACCGATACTCAAGTGTATGTCGAATTGGGCCGGCGGAGGCGGGGTAAAAGGGGGCATATCGACCACGGTGTGCCCGCGCACATTGCGCCGTGTCGGCGTGCGAATGCGGGCGACGGGCCGCCGACCGGCTATCATGTGCGCCACGCATTTCCTGCCGCTACGCAATACAACGCGTCGGCCAACCGGTTGGAGTACACATGGCATTACCCCTCGACAACATCAGCATGGCCGTGTTCTGCGACTTCGAGAACGTCGCGCTCGGCGTGCGCGACGCGAAGTACGAGAAGTTCGACATCAAGCCCGTGCTCGAACGGCTGCTGCTGAAGGGCAGCATCGTCGTGAAGAAGGCGTATTGCGACTGGGATCGCTACAAGGGCTTCAAGGCGGCGATGCACGAGGCGAGTTTCGAGCTGATCGAGATTCCGCATGTGCGCCAGTCGGGCAAGAACTCGGCCGACATCCGGCTCGTCGTCGACGCGCTCGACCTGTGCTACACGAAGTCGCACGTCGACACCTTCGTGATCATCAGCGGCGACTCGGATTTCTCGCCGCTCGTGTCGAAGCTGCGCGAGAACGCGAAAAAGGTGATCGGGGTCGGCGTGAAGAAGTCGACCTCGGACCTGCTGGTCGCGAACTGCGACGAATTCATCTTCTACGACGACCTGGTGCGCGAGCAGCAGCGTGCGCTTGCCAAGCGCGAACAGCAGCGCGCGGGCAACGGCGGCGCGAAGCGGCCCGACGAGCCGTCGCGCAAGCCCGAGCTGGAGATGCGGCGGGCCGAGGCGATCGCGCTGGCGGTCGAGACCTTCGACGCGCTCGCGTCGGAGCGCGACGACGTCGGCAAGATCTGGGCGTCGGTGCTCAAGAGCGCGATCAAGCGCCGCAAGCCGGATTTCAACGAGTCGTACTACGGATTCCGCGCATTCGGCAACCTGCTCGACGAGGCGCAGGCACGCGGGCTGCTCGAAGTGGGGCGCGACGACAAGTCGGGCGCGTTCGTGTCGCGCGCGCGTCATGCGCCGGCCGCGGAACAGCTTGCCGCGCCGGAGGCCGGCACGGCACAGCACGGGGCGCCCCAGCACGGCGCGCGCGCGGCCGAGCCGGCGCACGGCGAGCGCGAATCGCGCCGTCGCGGCGGGCAGGGCGAGCCGCGCGCGCGGGAAGCCGCGCCGATCGAGCCGGCCTTCGTCGAAAGCGGGGAAGAAGTCGACGCGGCGGTGTCCGTGTCCGGCGAAGCGGCCGACACGCACGGCGACGGCAAGGACAGCCGCAAGCGCGCACGCAAGAGCGCGGCGAAGAAGACCGGTCCGAAGAAGGGCGCCGCCGCGAAGGGCGGCGAGCGTCGCGCGGCACCGAAGGACGAAGATGTTGCGCACGGTGGCGCGATGCCTCACGGTGGCGACAGGCATGGGGACGCGAAGCACGGCGACACCGCGCAGGCGGATGCGAAGCCGCACGACGCCGCGGATGTCGACAGCCGGCCCGCCGAAGCGCGGCAGGCCGAGCCGGTCGTGGCCGAGGCGGCCGCGCAAGCGGTGCTCGAGTTGGCGCACGAAGCGGCGCCGGCCGAACCGGCCGACGACGCACCGGCCGCTGCCAAGCCGAAGAAGCCGGCCCGCAAGACCGCGCCGCGCGCGCGTCGTCCGCGCAAGACGGCCACGACCGCCGAGTAACAGCCGTCGTCGCGGCCGCATGGCCGCACCCGCACCGGTTCGCACGCAGGCGCGACCGGATGCGGGGCCGCGCAGTACATACCGCCCGGCCAGTGCCGGAACGGGGCGGTATCGAATGCCGCCCGGCACACCGGCCGGCGCTGCGCCTGCCCGCCTGCGGCGCTAGCCGGTCAGCGCATACGGCCGAGTCATCACCTCGAGGAAGTGCCCGTCCGGATCGTCGAAATACACGCCGCGTCCGCCGTTGTGACGGTAGATGTCGCCGGGCTGCCGCTTCGCCGGATCGGCCCAGTGCGGCAGCCCGCGTTCGCGCAGGCGCGCGAACACGCGGTCGAAACCGGCTTCGTCGATCAGGAACGCGTAATGCTGGAACGCGATCTCCCCGTCCTTTTCGTAGAAATCGAGCGATACGCCGTTGTCGAGCGGGACTACCAGCATCGCGCCGAACGGCGTCGGCGCCGGCAGTTCCAGCAACTCGACGAGGAAGCGGCTCGACGCGCGCTTGTCGCGGCACCAGACGATCGTATGGTTCAGCTGGACGTTCATGGCGGATTCCCCCCGAAACGGCACGGCAGCGTGCATGCACTGACGATAGCCGATCGCCGCCGGGGTGCAAGCCGCGGCGGTTCGCGCGGACGGCGTGCCGCCCGCGCGGCTCCGCATCACTCGCCCGCCACCGCCGGCCCGCCCGAATTCCCGCGGCGGTTGCGCCGCTGCTCGCTCCACACGCGCAGCCGGTCCATGTACAGATAGACGACCGGCGTCGTATAGAGCGTCAGTACCTGCGACACGATCAGGCCGCCCGCGATCGCGATCCCGAGCGGTGCGCGCAGCTCGGCGCCGTCGCCGTTGCCGAACGCGAGCGGCAGCGCGCCGAGCAGCGCGGCCATCGTCGTCATCATGATCGGTCGGAAGCGCAACAGGCACGCCTCGTGGATCGCGTCGAACGACGACTTGTGGCCGTTGCGCGTCTGGTCGATCGCGAAGTCGACCATCATGATCGCGTTCTTCTTCACGATGCCGATCAGCAGGATCACGCCGATCAGCGCGATGATGCTGAACTCGGTCTTGAACAGCAGCAGCGCGAGCAGCGCACCGACGCCGGCCGACGGCAGCGTCGACAGGATCGTGATCGGGTGGATGTAGCTCTCGTACAGGATCCCGAGCACGATGTAGACGGCCAGTAGCGCGGCCATGATCAGGATCGGCTGGTCGTTCAGCGACTGCTGGAACGCCTGCGCGGTGCCCTGGAAGCTGCCGACGATGGTCGGCGGCACGCCGATCTGCGCCATCGTCTGGTAGATCACCTGCGTCGCCTGCGACAGCGACACGCCCGGCGGCAGGTTGAACGAGATCGTCGTCGCGACGAACAGCCCCTGGTGGTTCACCGACAGCGGTGTCGTGCTCGGGCCGAAGGTCGCGATCGCCGACAGCGGGATCATCGTCGACTTCGACGTCGACACGGCCGCGCCCGACGACGCGCTCGACTTGCCGCTCGACGCGATCGAGTTGAGCGCCTGGTTGCGCGCGGAATCGGACGCGATCGCCGCGGCGCTGGTGGCGGCCGTGCCGGCGCTCGACGTGCCGGCCGCGGTCGCGACGTAGGTGCCGGCCGCCGCGTTGGTCGTCTGCGAGCCGTTCGCGCTGCCGCCCGACGTGCTGATCCACACCTGGTTCAGCATCTCCGGGCTCTGCCAGTATTTCGGCGCGACTTCCATCACGACGTGGTACTGGTTCAGCGGGTTGTAGATCGTCGAGACCTGGCGCTGGCCGAACGCGTCGTACAGCGTGTTGTCGATCTGCGACGGCGTGATGCCGAGCCGCGCGGCCGTCGCGCGGTCGATCGTTACCATCGCCTCGAGGCCGCCTTGCTGCTGGTCGGAGTTCACGTCGGCGAGCTCGGGGCGTTTCTGCAGCGCCTCGGTCAGCAGCGGCCCCCACTTGTACAGGTCGGCGCTCGAATCGCCGAGCAGCGTGAACTGGTACTGCGCATTGCTCTGGCGGCCGCCGACGCGGATGTCCTGCGCGGCCTGCAGGAACGTGCTCGCACCGGCCACGTTCGACAGCGGCCCGCGCAACTGCTGGATCACCTGGTCGGCCGACAGCTTGCGCTCGGTGCGATCCTTCAGCGTGACGAACATGAAGCCCGAGTTGGTCTGCGTGCCGCCCGTGAAGCCCGCGGCGCTCTTCACGTTCGGGTTGCTCTGCACGATCCGCATCATCTCGGTGAACTTCTGCTTCATCGCCTGGAACGACGTGGCCTGGTCGGCGCGGATGCCGCCGATCATCAGCCCGGTGTCCTGCTGCGGGAAGAAGCCCTTCGGCACGATCACGTACAGGTAGATGTTCAGCCCGATCGTCGCGAACAGGATAAGCAGGATCAGCAGCGGCCGGCGCAGCGCCCACGACAGCGAGCGTTCGTAGCCGCGCTGCATGCGCGTGAAACAGCGTTCCAGGAACCGCGCGAAGCGGCCTTCGTCGCGCGGGTCGTGCGTCTCGGGCAGCAGGCGCGCGCACATCATCGGCGTGACGGTCAGCGACACCGCGAGCGACACCGCGATCGCGAGCGACAGCGTCAGCGCGAACTCGCGGAACAGGCGCCCGACGATGCCGCCCATCAGCAGGATCGGCAGGAACACCGCGACCAGCGAGATGCTCATCGACAGCACCGTGAAGCCGACCTCGCGCGCGCCGTCGAACGCGGCCTGCAGCCGCGGCGTGCCGTTCTCGATGTGGCGCGCGATGTTCTCGAGCACGACGATCGCATCGTCGACGACGAAGCCGGTCGCGACGATCAGCGCCATCAGCGACAGGTTGTCGATCGAGAAGCCGAGCAGGTACATCGCGCCGAACGTGCCGATGATCGAGATCGGCACCGCGACGCTCGGGATCAGCGTCGCGCGCCAGTTGCGCAGGAACAGGAACACGACCATCACGACCAGGCTGACCGCGATCAGCAGCGTGCGCTCGGTGTCCTTCAGCGACGCGCGGATCGTCGTCGAGCGGTCGAGCACCGGCGTGACCGTGATGTCGGCCGGCAGCGACGCGGTGAGCTGCGGCAGCGCCGCGCGCACGCGGTCGATCGTCTCGATGATGTTCGCACCGGGCGAGCGGTACAGGATCACCAGCACCGCGCGCTTGCCGTTCGACAGGCCGAGGTTGCGCAGGTCCTCGACCGAATCGACGACCTCGGACAGGTCGGACAGCCGCACGCCCGCGCCGTTGCGGTATGCGACGACGAGGTCGCGGTACTGCTCGGCCTGCGACGCCTGGTCGTTCGTATAGAGCTGGAAGTGCTGCGGGCCGAACTCGATCGCGCCCTTCGGGCTGTTCGCGTTCGCGGACGCGAGCGCGGCGCGCACGTCCTCGAGGCCGATTCCGTAGTGGAACAGCGCCTGCGGTTCGAGCTCGACGCGCACGGCCGGGTTCGCGGAGCCGCTCACCGATACCTGGCCGATCCCGTCGATCTGCGACAGCGACTGCTGCAGCACCGTCGACGCGGCGTCGTACAGCTTCGCGGCCGACGAGGTTTCCGACGTCAGCGATACGATCATGATCGGCGAATCGGCCGGGTTGACCTTGCGGTAGGTCGGATTGCTCTTCAGCGCGGCGGGCAGGTCGGCGCGCGCCGCGTTGATCGCGGCCTGCACGTCGCGCGCGGCGCCGTCGATGTCGCGATTCAGCCCGAACTGCAGGATGATCCGCGCATTGCCGACCGTGCTGGTCGAGGTCATCTCGGTGACGTCCGCGATCGAGCCGAGGTGCCGTTCGAGCGGGCTCGTCACGCTGGTCGCGACCGTCTCCGGGCTCGCGCCCGGCAGCGACGCCTGCACCGAGATGGTCGGGAAGTCGACCTGCGGCAGCGGCGACACCGGCAGCTTGATGAACGCGAACAGGCCCGCGAGCGCGACGCCGAGCGCGAGCAGCGTCGTCGCGACGGGGCGGGTGATGAAGGGACGCGACAGGTTCATCGCTTACGCATCCGTGTGCGTGCCGGCGGCCGGGCCGCGGCGTTCGAACCAGCCGCGCACGCGGCGCGCGAGCGCGTCGAAGCCGAGGTAGATCACCGGCGTCGTAAACAGCGTCAGCACCTGCGACACGATCAGGCCGCCCGCGATCGCGATCCCGAGCGGCTGGCGCAATTCGGAACCGGCGCCCGAGCCGACGATCAGCGGCACCGCGCCGAGCAGCGCGGCGAGCGTCGTCATCAGGATCGGCCGGAAGCGCAGCAGGCACGCCTGGTAGATCGCCTCGCGCGGCGGCTTGCCTTCGACGCGCTCGGCCTCGAGCGCGAAGTCGATCATCATGATCGCGTTCTTCTTCACGATGCCGATCAGCAGCACGATGCCGATGATGCCGATGATGTCGAGGTCGTGGCCGGTGAGCATCAGCGCAAGCAGCGCGCCGACGCCGGCCGACGGCAGCGTCGACAGGATCGTGATCGGGTGGATGTAGCTCTCGTACAGCACGCCGAGCACGATGTACATCGTGACGACCGCCGCGAGGATCAGGAACAGCTGGTTCGACAGCGACGCCTGGAATGCGAGCGCGGCGCCCTGGAAGCGCGTCTGGAACGACGCGGGCAGGCCGATCTCCTGCTCGGCGGCCTCGATCGCCTTGACGGCCTCGCCGAGCGACGCGCCCGGCGCGAGGTTGAACGAGATCGTCGTCGACGGGAACTGCGACAGGTGCGACACGAGCAGCGGCGACGGCCGCTCGTGGAACGACGCGATCGACGACAGCGGCACCTGGCCGCCGCCCGCCGACGGCAGGTAGATGTCGTTCAGCGACTGCGCGTAGTGCTGGTCCTTCGGCTCCGATTCGAGAATCACGCGGTACTGATTCGACTGCGTGAAGATGGTCGACACGATGCGCTGGCCGAACGCGTCGTACAGCGCGTTATCGACGGTCGCCGGCGTGATGCCGAAGCGCGCGGCGCTCGCGCGGTCGATCTCGATATAGACCGACTGGCCGTTGCTCTGCAGGTCGGTCGCGACGTCGGCGAGCGACGGTTCCTGCTGCAGCCGCGCGACGAGCTTCGGCACCCAAGTCGCGAATTCGTCGGAATTCGGGCTCGTCAGCATGAACTGGTACTGCGTCGGGCTGACCGTCGAGTCGATCGTCAGATCCTGCACCGACTGCATGAACAGCGAGATCCCCGTCACGTTCGCGACGCGCCGCTGCAGGTCGCGGATGATCTGGCTTGCCGTTTCGGAGCGCGCGTCGCGCGCCTTCAGGTTGATCAGCATCCGGCCGCTGTTCAGCGTGATGTTCGAGCCGTCGACGCCGATGAACGAGGTCAGGCTGTCGACGTTCGGATCCTTCAGGATCTCGGCGGCCAGCGCCTGCTGCCGCTCGGCCATCGCGCCGTACGAGATCGACTGCGGCGCCTGCGTGATCGCCTGGATCACGCCGGTGTCCTGCGCGGGGAAGAAGCCCTTCGGCACGTATACGTACAGCAGCCCGGTCAGCACCAGCGTGAGCAGCGCGACGACGAGCGTCGAGCGCTCGCGGTTCAGCACCCATTCGAGCGCGACCGCGTAGCGCGCGATCACCCAGTCGATCGCGCGGTGCACGCGCGCCTCGAAGCGGTGGCTCTCGGGCGGCGGCGAGTGGCGCAGCAGCTTCGCGCACATCATCGGCACGAGCGTCAGCGACACGATCGCCGAGATCACGATCGTCACCGCGAGCGTGATCGCGAATTCGTGGAACAGGCGGCCGACCACGTCGCCCATGAACAGCAGCGGGATCAGCACCGCGATCAGCGACACGGTCAGCGAGATGATCGTGAAGCCGATCTGCTTCGAGCCCTTCAGCGCGGCCTCGAGCCCCGAATCGCCTTCCTCGACGTAGCGCGCGATGTTCTCGATCATCACGATCGCGTCGTCGACCACGAAGCCGGTCGCGATCGTCAGCGCCATCAGCGACAGGTTGTTCAGCGAGAAGCCGGCGAGATACATCACCGCGAGCGTGCCGATCAGCGACAGCGGCACCGACAGGCTCGGGATGATCGTCGCGTAGATGTTCGCGAGGAACAGGTACATCACGAGCACGACCAGCACGACCGACAGCATCAGTTCGAACTGCACGTCGCGCACGGCCGCGCGGATCATCGTCGTGCGGTCGGTGACGACCTGCACGTCGAGCGCCGCCGGCAGCGTTTCCTGCAGCTTCGGCAGCTGGGCCTTGATCGCGTCGACGGTCGCAATCACGTTCGCGCCGGGCTGGCGCTGCACGTTCAGGATGATCGCGGGCTCCGAGTTCACCCACGCGCCGAGCTTGGTGTTCTCCGAGCCGGCGACCACCTTCGCGACGTCGGTCAGCATCACCGGCCGGCCGTTCTTGTACGCGACCACCGCGCTGTTGTACTGGTCGGCGCTCGTCAGCTGGTCGTTCGCATTGATCGTGTAGGCGCGCGTCGGGCCGTCGAAGTTGCCCTTCGGCGTGTTGACGTTCAGGTTCGAGATCGTCGTGCGCAGGTCGTCGAGGTTCATCCCGTACTGCGCGAGCGCGGTCGGGTTCGCCTGGATCCGCACGGCCGGGCGGTTGCCGCCCGACAGGCTGACGAGGCCGACGCCGGCGATCTGCGAGATCTTCATCGCGAGGCGCGTGTCGGTCAGGTCCTGCACCTGCGTGAGCGGCAGCGTTTTCGACGTGATCGCGAGCGTCAGCACCGGCGCGTCGGCCGGGTTGACCTTGGCATAGATCGGCGGGGCGGGGAGGTCCGACGGCAGCAGGTTGCCGGCCGCGTTGATCGCGGCCTGCACTTCCTGCTCGGCGATGTCGAGCGGCAGGTCGAGCGAGAACTGCAGCGTGATCACCGACGCGCCGGCCGAGCTTTGCGACGACATCTGGTTCAGCGACGGCATCTGCCCGAACTGCCGTTCGAGCGGCGCGGTGACCGACGACGTCATCACCTCGGGGCTCGCGCCCGGGTAGAAGGTCTGGACCTGGATCGTCGGGTAGTCGACTTCGGGCAGCGCGGCGAGCGGCAGGAAGCGCAGCGCGACCAGGCCGGCCAGCATGATCGCCGCCATCAGGAGGGCGGTGCCGACCGGCCGGAGGATGAAGAGGCGGGATGGATTCATCGAGCGGCCCGCGCGTTATTGGGCCGCTGCCTGCGACGCACCGCGCTTGTGCCCGCCGTGACGGCCGGCCGCGCCCGATGCGCCCGATGCCGCGTGCGCGCCCGACGCGCCCTTCGGCTTGTCGGCCGGAATCGAGATCTTCGAGCCTTCGCGCAGGCGGTCGGAACCGTCGGTGACGACGCGCTCGCCGAGCGCGACGCCGTCGATGATGCTGGTGCGCTCGCCGTCGACCGGGCCGGTCTTGACCTTGCGCACGGTCACCGTATTGTCGGGCTTGACGACATACACGAACTGGCCGATCGAGCCCGTCAGCACGGCGGACGTCGGCACGATCGTCGCATCGCGCATCACGTCGACCAGCAGCCGCGTGTTGACGAACTGATTCGGAAACAGCAGGCCTTTCTTGTTGTCGAAGGTCGCGCGCAGCTTGACGGTGCCGGTGCTGGTGTCGATCTGGTTGTCGAGCGTGGCGAGCGAGCCGGTCTCGAGCGGGATCGTGTTGTTGCGGTTGTAGGCGGTGACCGACAGCTTCTGGCCTGCGTTGACCTGCTTGAGGATCTGCGGCAGGTTGTCTTCGGACGTCGTGAAGATCACGCTCATCGGCTGCAGCTGCGTGATCACGACGATGCCGTTGGTGTCGCCCGGCGTCACGTAGTTGCCCGGATCGACCTGGCGCAGGCCGACGCGCCCCGACACGGGCGCCGTGATGCGCGCGTACGTGAGGTTCAGCTTCGCGGAATCGATCGCGGCCTGGTCGGTCTTCACCGTCCCTTCGTATTGCTTGACGAGCGAGGCCTGCGTGTCGACCGTCTGCGAGGCGATCGAGTCCTGCGACAGCAGCGTCTGGTAGCGCTTCAGGTCGAGGCGCGCGGTCGCGAGCAGCGCCTGGTCGCGCGCGAGCGTGCCTTCGGCGTTCTCGAGCGCGACCTGATACGGGCGCGGGTCGATCTGCGCGAGCACGTCGCCTTTCTTGACGATCTGGCCTTCCTGGAATGCGACCGACTGCAGGTAGCCCGACAACTGCGTCCTGACCGTCACGTTCGCGAGCGGCGTCACGGTGCCGAGCGCGCTCAGCACGATCGGCATCTCGCCCTTGGTCGCGGCTGCGACTTGCACGGGCTGCGGCACGTTCGCCATCGCCGCCGGGCCGCCGCGGCCGCGATGGCCGCCGCCACCGCCGCCGCCACTCGCCGCGCCGCTGGCCGCCGGCTTGCCGGCCGGCGTGCGGCTCCACGGATGCCACCACAGCAGGCCGCCGATGACGACGACCGCGAGCATCCCGACGATCAGCTTTCGACGCGGGGGCCGAGCGGGCGGCACGGGATCTTTTGAAGGGGGCGTGGGCTTTTGTTGATTGTCCATCGTGTTCTGTCAGGAAGACGGCGCGGCGTGCCGGAAACGGGCTGCGGGCGGCGCGCGGGCCCGGGCTGCCGGAGCGACGGGCCCGGCTCGGCCCGGACCTCTCCAGCCCGCGCGGGAAAGAGCAGCGCGCACCGCGACGGCGGTGCGACGATGGGCATGATCCTACGTCCCGTCCCCGTTAGAGTCCAGTGCTCTATCTTTCAACGAGTTACGGTCGTTACAGAACGCGACAGAACGATGACGAATCGATTACACCGCAGTGCGCCGGGCCGGTGCGCCGCCGATCTCGCGGGTGATCTTCGCGATGCATTCGTGCAGCGCCGGCACCACGTGCTCGTGCAGCCATTCGGGCGGGCACTGGTTGGACGCGCCGCCGCAGTTCACCGAATAACGCTGGCCCGACGGTCCGACGAAGCCGGCCGCGACCGCGTTCAGCCCTTCGCGCCATTCGCCGATCGCGATCGCGTAACCCTCGCGCATCGCATCGTCGAGCGCGGGGTTGAGCCGGGCGTGCACGTGCGGCCAGTCGTCGCCTGCCGCCGCGCGCAGCGCGTCGATCAGCGCGCGGCGCTCGTCGTCCTCGAGCGCGGCGAGATACGCGCGGCCGACGGCCGTGCGCGCGATGTCCATCCGCGAGCCGATCTCGAGGCGCGTGACGAGCACGGCCGAGCGCGGCCGGATGACGTCGATCGCGACCATGTCGAGCCGGTCGCGCACCGCGAGGTGCACGGACAGCGACGTGCGTTCGGCCAGCTCGATCATGAACGGCCGCGAGCGCGCGCGGATGTCGAAGTTGCGCAGGAAGCCGTGACTCAGCTCGAGCACCGACGCGGTGAGCACGAAGCGCTCGCTGTCGGGCAACTGGAACAGGAAGCCGGCGCTGACCAGCGTCGCGGTAATGCGCGACACGGTTGGCTTCGGAATGCCGGTCAGTTCGGTCAGTTCCCGGTTGCTGACGGGCGCATCGGCCGCCGCGATGCGCCGCAGGACGGCGAGGCCGCGTGCGAGCGCGGTGATTTCGTCGGGCGACGATTCGCGTTCCCTGAGGGCGGGAGAAGTTACAGATGTCGACACGAGGGATTCTCTCTATTTCCGAAACTCGATTTCAATTTTGTTGGTATTGTCAGATAATTGTCAAAAAATGCATGTTCGATGCGCAAATCGGTCATGCGATGAGATTTTACGGGTTCACCCTTGGTTTATTAGGAAAACCCTCAAATCAGCATTGCCGGAAAGTGCATGAACCCGTGCAAATACCGCTTGACTTGGCGGACGGAAACGGAAAGAATGTCTCACGTTTTCGAAACATCGTTTCAGGAGTTTAACCGGCAACGGTGTTTCGCGCAGTCTCTCAGGTTCTAGCACGGCCCTCGGAATGGCTAGAACTTTTTTAGCGCCACGGTCTCCGTGGCGCTTTTTTTTTGTGCACCCCGCATGAGGCACTCCCGCAGTCCCGCCCTGGCTCGATTATCGCAAACGAAGCGAAGCGCAGCCGCATGAGGGCAAACCGGGTGCAAGCGGGAAGACCGGATCGCAAGTCGTGAGCCGACGATGAGAGCGGCTTTCGACACCGGACGGAGCGCTCCCATTTCCTTCGGTCCGTCGCTCGCCGTCCGCATCTCAATGATCCGGGAAGGTGGCGATCACGCTGCCTGATCTCCCCGTCCGATTCGTACGCCCGCCGTGATGTGTCAAAGCCGTATTATCGCTCGTCTGCTGCAGTGACCGTGCGAGCGTGCGATGCCATACGCTCAGCGATGGGGGTCTTTGAATCGAATCTTGCGCAAGTAGTCGTAGCCGACTCTCCCGAGCATGATCGGAAGCGTGAAGGAGAAGGTGGCTGCGCCGCCGTTGAGCTTCGAGATCAGGCCGATCGAGCAGGCGCCGATCGATATTGCAGACGCCGACACGAGCAACGCACGCGAGTAGTAAGGGATGGCGTCGATGCGCTCTCGGTGCGCCTTCGAAAAATGGCAATACACGGCGATGCACGTCATCCCGACGACGCTGCCGAACACATAGTCTGCGACATAGTCTCCGGCGAAGACCCAGAACATGGCGACATGAACGAGCCATGCGGGGAAGTTGGCAGCCAGATACGCGCGGTGAAAGGCGATGGACGAAAGCATGACTGTTTTCCCGATGCCGGACGACTCGGGGCCGTCCGGACTTCAAGTTAGCGGTATGAACCGACGACGTCGGACAATCTCCACAAGTCCTCGAATTTCGCCCAACGAGGCAGTCCGTTCGGGAAAAGGAACGCCAGTCCATGCTCCTGGACGCCATTGAAAATGTAAGCTCCGGCCAGGCTGCCGGTGAGTCCGCCGTAGGTCAGGCCGAATGCGCCGCCCATCAATGCACCCGCGAGCGTTCCAACTCCGGGAATCACCGATCCAACGACCGCGCCGGCCGCGGCGCCGACCTCGGCTCCGTACGCCTGCCCGGCGATTTGCCCCGCCACGCCGCCTGCTAAGGTGCCGGTCAAGCCGGCGCCGGATACGCGGTTGATTTCACTTTCAGCAAGTTCTTTCAATCTCTGTACTCCTGTTCAAAGAAGAAGCAGCAATGCAAGCGGAGGGCCATCCGATTTGCATCGTAATTCAAATGCGAATGAGTATCATTGTTATTTGTGTGGTGAAGATTGTCCGTTGTGCATTCCTCCGCGGGGCGCCGGAAGCTGTAATGACGGTTCAAAGCCCGAACGGATGTTGGAATGAAGCGTTCGTGTCACGAAAAGGGACGGGGAGAGCGGTGGGAAGCTGCGATTGACGGAACGTGAAGGAACGTTACGGGTCGCCGGTCGATACGGTTGTCTATGCGATCTGCTGCGCATCGCCGTAGCGACCCATGGCGGCAGGCCGGGTTTCGAACAGCGGTGCCGCTCGTCATCCGGCGCGGGGCGCATCGCAGTGCAAAAAAAAGCGCGATGCCCGCAATGGGCATCGCGCGTGAAACGGCGTGGAGCGCCGACGAATGAACAGTGATGAAGAAAAGACGCCCGGTCAGGGGCGCCCTGCAGGAGGCAGCGTCCCCTCGCGCGCGGCCCGTCAGCCTTTCGCGAGCTTGATGCCGGTCGGCTCGGCGGTCAGGTAGCCGACGCTCGCGCCGAAGCGATCCTTGAAGTTCGCGCGCACGAGCGGGTCGAGCGCCGGCTTGACCTTGTCGTGCAGCGGCGATTCCCAGTCGCCCGCGTGCTGGAAGTTGCTCATGATGTAGGTCCAGCCGTTGATCTCGTCGACCGCGTGCAGGCCCGTCGATTCGGCGCCGGACGGGCACGACAGCACGCGCGACAGCGACTTCGTGTCGACGTGGTACGCCCACAGGAAGTTGTTCACGTGCATCCCCGAGTCCTCGCCGATGAACAGCGTGCGCAGCTTTTCGGAGAACTTGAGGTTGTCGGGGTTCGCGATCTTGTCGGCGTGGGCAAGGTTGCCGAGCGCGTCGGCCGACGCGAGGTCCTCGCCGACCAGCGCGGCCGGCGCGCTCATGTCGACCGGCACCCATTCGCTGTCGATCGCGGCGCCCGACGTGTCGCGCTGGCCGCCCTTCAGGTTCAGCGCATAGACGGCGCCGGCCGCGATCTTCGCGTCCACCGCGACGTCGCGCGACACCGCGTTGCCCTTGACCATCGACGTCTCGATCCGCGACATCGCCGTGTAGACGATCTTGTCCTTCGCGTTCACGGTCGTGCCTTCGAGCTTCGTGAAGGCCATGCTGCCGCCGATCAGCGCCGCGTAGCGGTGCGTCTCGAGGAACGCGGCGGCCTTTTCCATGCCCGGCTTCACGCGGATCCAGTTGAACTTGCCGCCGAAATGGATCTTCGTGTAGCTCGCGTCGTTCGGGTCGGTCGTCGCCAGGTCCATGATGTCCGACGCCTTCAGCGTGTTCGCGAGCGTCTCGATCTCGCTGCTGGTCGCGTGGCCGATTTTCAGCCACGTGAGCGTCGCGCTGCCGGCGCCGGCGGACGAGGTCTGCGTCCACTTCGCGACGTACAGCGTGCCGGCCGACAGGTCGGCCGCCTTGTCGGCGACGAACATGAACAGACCGCCGTTGGTCGCGTCGTCGCCCATCATCACGGTGCGCTGGTCCGGCATCACCTGGATCAGCTCGTGCGAGATGCGGCCGAGGCAGTAGTGCTTCTTCGCGGTGCCGGTGCCGTCCGGGTTCACCGTGATCTCGGGCAGGTGGCCGTAGTGGTAGGGGTTCGCCTTCGTCTCGTCGCCGAACGTGTTCTTGCTGAACGCCTTGAACTGCGCGTCGGTCGTGGCCCTGGTCGCGTCCGGCTCGTATTCCTCGCTCGACAGGTGTGTGCCCCACGGCGACAGGCTCGCGCCGCAGGTGATCCACAGCCCGTGCGCCTTCGACGTGTCGACGTTGTGATACTTGACGAGTTTCAGCGCGCCGGTGGCCGGATCCTGGTCGAGCGTCAGCACCGCGATCGGCGACGGCAGCTGGCCGTACTGCGACACGCTCGCCTGGTCGCGCGTCGTGTATTCGAACTGCACGACCGCGAACACCGTGTTGCCCTTCACGCCGGGCACGTTGGCGTTCTTCAGCGTCAGCAGCGAGCTGCCGTCCGGGCAGTCCGAGTAGAACTGGCGTTCCTTGCCGGCGACCGAGCGGTCGATGATCGGCTGGTTGTTGATGTCGTAGTAGCCGCCCGCGAGGATCGTGCCGCCCTTGCCGTCGGGCACCTGGTCGCCCGTCACGAAAAACGGCTGGTATGCGAGCTTGAAGTTGCGCGACGAGCCGTCCGAGAACGACACCGACAGCGTCGAGCCGACCGTTGTCGTGGCCATTGCCGCCGGATTGTCGAGCGTGGGCGCGGCCATCGTCGAGAATGCGGCCGCGGTGTACGCGGCTGCGATCGGCGTCGGCGTCGCCGCGGGATCGTCGTCGCCGCCGCAACCCGTCAGCAGGGCCGGCAGCGCGAGGCCGGAAAGGGGAAGCATGGGCGCGCCGGCGAGGATCTTCAGGGCCTGACGACGGGAAGCATTGGGCAACGCGGGCATGTGGAGTCCAGTTTCGGTGGTTGGAAGAATGGCCTTCGCGACACCGACGAGCGGAAAGCATCGCGAAGGCAATTTGAAAACTGGACGGAAGTGTAGGGACGCTCGATGAAAGTTTTTTGAATTGAAAACGTAATGTTGTGTCGGGCGTCCGTCAGACGTGCGGATCAACTGCTCGAATCAGGCGCTCAATCGCGCTCCGGTGTCGCGGAAATGCGGTGGATCGACAGGTCGGCGCCGTCGAACTCGGCCTCGCGGTCGAGGCGCAGGCCGACAGTCGCCTTCAGTGCGCCATAGACGAGTGCGCCGCCCGCGGTGGCGATCGCGATGCCGCCGAGCGTGCCGACCAGCTGCGACATGAACGCGACGCCGCCGAGGCCGCCGAGCGCGGGCAGGCCGAACACGCCGGCCGCGATGCCGCCGAGCGCGCCGCACATGCCGTGCAGCGGCCATACGCCGAGCACGTCGTCGATGCGCCACTTGTTCTGCACGCAGGTGAACATCGCGACGAACACGGCGCCGGCCATCGCGCCCGTGACCAGCGCACCGATCGGGTGCATCACGTCCGAGCCCGCGCAGACCGCGACGAGGCCCGCGAGCGGGCCGTTGTACGTGAAGCCCGGGTCGTTGCGGCCCGCGAGCCATGCGGCCAGCGTGCCGCCGACCATCGCCATCAGCGAGTTCACGGCGACGAGGCCGCTGATCTTGTCGAGCGTCTGCGCGCTCATCACGTTGAAGCCGAACCAGCCGACCGCGAGCACCCACGCGCCGAGCGCGAGGAACGGGATGTTCGACGGCGGGTGCGCGGCGATGCGGCCGTCCTTCGCATAGCGGCCGTGGCGCGCGCCGAGCAGCAGCACGGCCGGCAGCGCGACCCAGCCGCCGAACGCGTGCACGACGACCGAGCCTGCGAAATCGTGGAACGGCGCACCGAAGGCGTGCGTCAGCCATGCCTGCACGCCGAAGCGGTCGTTCCACGCGATGCCTTCGAAGAATGGATAGATGAAGCCGACGATGATCAGCGTCGCGACGAGCTGCGGATTGAACTTCGCGCGCTCGGCGATGCCGCCGGACACGATCGCCGGAATCGCGGCCGCGAAGGTCAGCAGGAAGAAGAAGCGCACGAGCGCATAGCCGCTGTGCTGCGACAGCGTGCCGATGTCGTCGAAGAATTCGACGCCGTACGCGATCGTGTAGCCGATGAAGAAATACGCGAGCGTCGATACCGAGAAGTCGACGAGGATCTTCACGAGCGCGTTGACCTGGTTCTTCTTGCGGACCGTGCCGAGCTCGAGAAATGCGAAGCCCGCGTGCATCGCGAGCACCATGACGGCGCCGATCAACAGAAACAGTGTGTCGACGCCGGATTTCAGACCATCCATGCCGTGGCTTCCTTGCTCAAAAAACGGGCAAGGAACGCAAGTATCGAGCCAACTTGGGGAGCGCTTGCGTGGAATTGGTGCGGAAGGCCGTGCGGCGCGGCGCGTCGGCCGGTCGCACGTGACAGCGAGGCGACGGGAATGCGGTCGCGGCGTGCGGTCGATGCACGCGCATGGTGCGGCGCGTGCGGAACTGGTGCGTGCGTCGAGTGGCGTGATGCGGCGTGGTGCGCGGGCAATGCGCGATCGCGGTGCGTCAGCGACGGCTGAACAACGCACGCGGCCGGCACAGCCGCAGCGCGCATGCCGACCAGTAGGCGGCGACGGCGGCCAGCCCGAGCGCGGCGAATGCGAGGGCTGCGAAGCCGGTCGGCGATTGCCCGCCGCCCTCAGGGCCGAGGATGCCGCGCACGACGATCAGCGCGGCCGTCCAGAAACCGATCACGGCTTGCGTCAGCAGCCGCGCGGCCGCGACGCGGCGCGGGCGGCCCGACGCCGACAGACGGCGCGCGGCCGGCGGGCGCAGGCACAGGAACAGGGTGGCGGCCAGCAGTGCAGCGAGCGCGATGAACCAGTCGACGAGGAAAGCCATGGAGAAGCGGGTGGGGGAAGCAGGTTGAAGCGTGCCCACTTTACTGACGTCGCACCTGCGAATAAATCAGACAAGTTCGAAATTGAAAGCCGGTTTTAAGCGGGGATCGCGTGGCCGCGTTCCACAGGCGGTATCATCGACGTCGGTTCAACCCTGCAGGCCGCATGACGCGCGGCCGGAGACTTGTTGATGAAGACGAAGACTTGGCGGGCGCGTCGTGTGCCCGGAGCCGCGCTGGCGGTCGTGACCGTCGGTGCGGCGGTGTTGCTCGCGGGCTGCGAGAAGTCCGGCGCGCCGGCTACGCAACCCGATACGGCCGCGAGCGCGGCGGCCGATGCCGCGGGCCACGCGGCGCAGGCGCTCGACCAGGTGGCGAGCGCGGTCAACCAGCAGATCAATGCTGCGAAGGCCGGGATCGCGTCCGCGGCGTCGGCGGTGCCGCCGCTGTCGGCGAGCGGGCTGGCGTCCGCCGCGCAGGCGCAGATCGACGCAGCGGCTTCGGCGGTCGTCGCGCACACGGCGTCCGAGGCCGGCGCGAGGCTCGCCGAGGCCGGCAAGAAGCTTCAGCAGTGGAGCCAGCAGAATGCGGCGGGCGCGAAGCCCGCGAGTGGCGAGTAACGCGGAACTTGCCTTTTCCGTGAAATGTAATTATAATGGTTACACATTGTCGCCGATCGCAGACGCGGGCCGGCGGCGCCGAGTGAGTGAGGAATGAATACCAGCAGCCGCTTCGCGTTTGCCGTTCACGTGCTCGCCTTGCTGTCGATGCAGGAAGGCGCGCCGCTGTCGTCCGACATCATCGCGGGCAGCGTGAATACGAATCCGGCGCTGATTCGCCGGTTGCTGTCGATGCTCGCGGCCGCCGGGCTCACGACGTCGCAGCTCGGTGCGGGCGGCGGCGCATTGCTCGCGCGCGAGCCGGGCGAGATCACGCTGCTCGACATCTATCGGGCAGTCGACGATGCGCAGCTCTTCGCGTTGCACCGCGAGGCGCCGAATCCCGCGTGTCTCGTCGGGCGGCATATCCAGGGTGCGCTGATCGGCTATATCGGCGATGCGCAGCGCGCGATGGAAGCGTCGCTCGCCACGCGCACGCTTGCCGACGTGACGGCCGACATGCTGGATGCGGAGCGGCGCGGGAAAAGGACAGGCGGCGCAGTCGGCGCCGGCGGATAAGCGCCGGCGGGCAGGGCAGGAGGCCGGTGGCAGCGAAGCTGCGTAGCCGGCGCGATCGGGGTGTTCGCCCCGTTTTTTTTCGGTCTTATATGTAATTGAAATAATTACATATTTTCTTTCTGGAGTATCGATATGACGCAACGAAGCTTGAATATCGCGCTGTTCGGCGCCACCGGCATGATCGGCTCGCGCATCGCCGCAGAAGCCGCGCGACGCGGCCATCGCGTGACCGCGCTGTCGCGCCACCCCGGCGCGAGCGGCGACGGCATCACCGCGAAGGCAGCCGACCTGTTCGACCCGGCTAGCATCGCGGCCGCGGTGCCGGGCCATGACGTCGTCGCGAGCGCGTACGGTCCGAAGCAGGACGATGCCGCCAAGGTGGTCGCGGCCGCGAAGGCGCTCGTCGCGGGCACGCGCGCGGCCGGCCTGAAGCGGCTGGTCGTGGTGGGCGGCGCCGGCTCGCTCGAGGTCGCGCCGGGCAAGCAGCTCGTCGACAGCGAAGGGTTCCCGGAAGCGTACAAGGCGGTCGCGCTCGCGCATCGCGATGCGTTCGATTACCTGAAGACGGTCGCGGATCTCGACTGGACGTTCTTCGCGCCGGCCGCGCTGATCGCGCCGGGCGAACGCACGGGCAAGTTCCGCACGGGCGCCGGCAAGCTGATCGCGGACGCGGACGGCAACAGCAGGATTTCGGCGGAAGACTACGCGGTCGCGTTCGTCGATGCGCTGGAGCAGGGCAGCTTCGTGCGCGAGATCGCGACGGTCGCGTATTGAGCGGCGCGACGGCCGGCGGCGCGTGATTCGCCGGCCCGGCCCGGCTGCGGCGTCGAACCCGCGGCGGGCGACGGTTTCAGGCGATTTCACCCTGGCGGGCGGGATCGCCTTTTCTTTGGGCGGCACTCATGCGGGCACGGGTGCGGCGAGCTCGACGAGTGCGTTGACGTGCGTCGCGATCTGCTCGCCCGGCACGCCGTACACGTGCAGCGAGATCGCGGCCGCGTCGGCGGACGCGCGATCGTGGCCGAGCCGATGAATGCCGTGCGGGCCGCCGCGCACGAACGACACCGCGCCCGCGTCGCGCCGATGCCGGCGTGCTTCGACCGCGCAGCCGGCGATCGCGTCGCGGTCGTACAGCGTTTCGGTCAGCGTGCCTTCGAGCACCGTGTAGCCGCACCATGTGCGGTGCGCGTGCACGGGGCTGCACTGGCCCGCGCGCCAGACCAGCGCGACGATCGTGTAGCGGCCGAGCGGATCGGCGGCGAGCAGATGGCGGCAGTAGGTCTGCGGGTCGCCGCGGCGTTCCGCGTCGGTCAGCCATCGCGTGGCCGCGGCGGCTTCGGCGAGCGCCGCGCGCATGCGGCGCGCGAACGCGGGATGCTGCGCGGGATCGTCGTGCAATGACGCGCCGCTCGCATGGACGGCCTCGAACGCATCGTCGATCCGCGCGCACAGGCGCGCGAGCGCCGGGCGCAGAGCGGACGCGCAAGCGGGCAGGGTCCCCGCGGCGGCGGTCGCGATGCGTCGGGATGCGACGCGGGCAAGCGTGGACGTTTGCATGGCGCTCTTTTCTCCGGGGCGGGGGCGGCCGCACGGCGAGTGCGCGTGCGCCTGATTGGTATTTATACCGGTCGACGCCGAGAAACAGTTTCCATATTGTTCCCCCGTCATGCGGATGCATAGAATAAATTTCTATTTACGAGGGACTGGAGAAATGGACGCCATCGATCGCAAGCTGCTGGAGCTGCTGCAGGCGGACGCGACCCTGCCGATCGCGGAACTGGCGCAGCGCGTGAACCTGTCGCAGACGCCGTGCTGGAAGCGCGTGCAACGGCTGAAGGAAACCGGCGCGATCCGCGCGCAGGTCGCGCTGTGCGATCCGCGCAAGCTCGGCGTCGGCACGACCGTGTTCGTCGCGATCCGCACGAATCAGCACACCGAAGAGTGGGCGCAGCGTTTCACGCAGGCGGTGCGCGACATGCCGGAAGTCGTCGAGGTCTACCGGATGAGCGGCGAGACCGATTACCTGCTGCGGGTCGTGGTGGCCGGCATCGACGATTACGATCGCGTGTACAAGCAGTTGATCCGCGCGGTGCCGCTGTTCGACGTCAGTTCGTCGTTTGCGATGGAGCAGATCAAGTATTCGACTGCCTTGCCGGTGCGCGATCTCGTGGAATCCGCGTAGCGCGGCCGCGGCGCGGCAGGCGAGCGGGGGCGAGCCGCGCCGGCGCTCGCTGGAACCGCGCTCAGCGGCCGCGCATCAGCGCCCGCGCGCGTTCGTCGGCGAGCGCGTCGCGGCGCACGAAATCCGCCACGAACGCGCTGGCCGGCCGGTGGTGAAGCGCATGCGGCGTATCCCATTGTGCGAGCCGGCCTTCGTGCATCACGCCGATCCGGTCGGCGATCGCGAATGCTTCGGCCTGGTTGTGCGTGACGAGGATCGCGGTATGGCCGGTGCGCTTCAGGATCTCGCGCAGCTCGAAGGCGAGCCGTTCGCGCGTATCGACATCGAGGTTCGAGAACGGCTCGTCGAGCAGCAGCAGTTCCGGCGACGGCGCAAGCGCGCGGGCCAGTGCGACGCGCTGCTGCTGGCCGCCCGACAGCTCGTGCGGATACGCGCCGGCCGATTGCGCGAGGCCGACGAGCTCGAGCATGTCCGCGACGCGCGCGCGCCGCTCGGGCTTCGGCATCCGGCGCAGCCCGAACGCGACGTTGTCGGCCGCGCTCAGGTGCGGGAACAGCGCATAGTCCTGGAACATCATGCCGATGCGGCGCCGCTCGGGCGGCACGTCGAGCGTCGGCGTTGCGACGGCGGCGCCGTCCAGCACGATGCGTCCGGCGCGCACGGGCTCGAAGCCCGCGATCGCGCGCAGCACGGTGGTCTTGCCGCAGCCCGATGCGCCGAGCAGGCAGCCGATGTCGCCGCGCGGCAGCGCGAGGCTCAGGCGGTCGACCACCGTCCGGCGGCCTTGCGGCGTGTCGTACGCGAGGCAGAGGGTTTCGAGTTCGAGCAGGTTCACGGTGTCAGGCTCCGGTCTTATGGCGGGTGCGGGCGAGCAGGATCACGGGCGCGAGCCCGGCCAGCACGATCGCGAACGCGGCGACCGCGCCTTCTTCATAGGTTCCGCGCGCGGCTTCCGCGTACAGCCAGGTCGCGAGCGTGTCGAAGTTCAGCGGACGCAGCAGCAGCGTGGCCGGCAGCTCCTTCATCGCATCGACGAATACCAGCAGCGCGCTCGTCGTGAGCGCGGGCCGCAGCAGCGGCAGGTGCACGCGGCGCAGCGTGCCGCCGGCCGTTTCGCCGAGCGAGCGCGCCGCCTGTTCGAGCGACGGCGGAATGCGCGCGAGACCGGCCTCGATGCTGCCGGCCGAGATCGCGAGAAAGCGCACGGTGTACGCGATCACGAGTGCGGCCGCCGAGCCCATCAGCAGCAATCCGTCGCGGCCGAGCGCCGCGCCGAGCAGCCGGTCGAGCGCCGCGAGCGGAATCAGCAGGCCGATCGCGAGCACGGTGCCCGGCACCGCATAGCCGAGGCTCGCGACCCGCGCGGCGACGCGGGCCGGCCCGGCGCGCGCACTGTCGCGCTGCGCGCGCGCGGCCCACGCGACGACCAGCCCGCACGCGAGCGTGGCCACGGTGGCGGCGGTGGCGATCGTCAGCGTGTTGGCGAGCCCCGTCAGCAGCTGCGCGGACACGCCGCCGACCAGATGCAGGCGCTTGCCGGTCTCGACCGCGAGATACGCGGCCGGCGCGCCGAAGCCGAGCAGCACCGGCAGCCAGCCGAGCACAGCCGCGCTCCATGCGGCCGCGCCCGTCAGGCGGCGCGGCGCGATCGGCCGCATGCGCCGACCGTGTGCGTAGCGCTGGCGGCGGCGCCCGTAGCGTTCGAGCGCGATCATGCCGACGACGATCGCGAGCATCGCCAGCGCGATCTGCGCGGCGCCCGCGAGGTCGGAGCGCGTGATCCAGGTCGTATAGACGGAGACGGTCAGCGTCTGCACGCCGAGGAATTCGGACGCGCCGATGTCGTTCAGCGTTTCGAGCAGCGCGAGGCTGACGCCGACCGCGATCGCGGGCCGCGCGAGCGGCACGACGACGCGCCAGAACGTCGCGATGCGCCCGGCGCCGAGCGTGCGCGCGGCTTCGAGCAGGCTCGCGGACTGCGTGACGAACATCGCGCGCGTGCTCAGGTACACATACGGATACAGCACGAAGCCGAGCACGAACACCGCGCCGGGCAGCGAGCGCAGGTCGGGCAGCCGGAACTGGCGCGGGCTGTCGAAGCCGAGCAGCCAGCGGATCGCGCCCTGCACGGGGCCGATCGGGTGCAGCAGGTCGAGATAGGCGAACGCGACGATGTAGGTCGGTACCGCGAGCGGCAGCAGCAGCGCCCAGCTCAGCATGCGGCGGCCGGGGAAGTCGTATGCGGTGACGAGCCACGCGCAGCCGGTGCCGACGACCGACACGATCGCGCCGACGCCCGCGAGCAGCAGCAGCGTATTGGCGAGTGCCTGCGGCAGCACGAATTCGGCGAGATGTCGCCAGTGCGCGAGATCGGCGCCGAACGCGGCCGCGACGAGCACCGCGAGCGGCGCCGCGACTGCCGCGGCGATCACGAGCGCGCCGGCGAGCCATGCGCTGCCGGCGCGCGGCCGCAGGCGCGAGCGGTGCGCCGCGACGAACGGGACCTCAGTTGTCAACGCCGACCTTGTCGACGAGCTGGCTGGCCTGCTTGCGATGCTTCGCGATTTCCGCGAGCGGCAGCGGATCGATCTTCAGCTGACCGAAGCTCGCGATGACGGGGTCGAGCTTCACGTTCGCGCGCACCGGATATTCGTAGTTCGCCTGCGCATACAGCGCCTGGGCTTCCGGCGACACGAGATATTCGAGCAGCTTCACCGCGTTGGCCTTGTGCGGCGCGTGCTTCGCGACCGTCGCGCCGCTGATGTTCACGTGCGTGCCGCCGCTCTTCGCGTTCGCGAAGGTCGGCCGCACGACCTTGATCGCATCGCCCCACTTGCGCGCGTCGCTGCCCGGCTCGGCATGCTTCATGTGGCCGACGTAGTACGCGTTCGCGAGGCCGACGTCGCAGATGCCGCCGAGGATGTCGCGCGCGACGTCGCGATCGCCGCCGGTCGCCTTGCGCGCGAGGTTCGCCTTCACGCCGCGCAGCCATTGCTCGGTCGCGGCCTCGCCGTCGTGCGCGATCATCGCCGCGACGAGCGCGGTGTTGTACGGATGCTGGCCCGAGCGGATGCACACCTTGCCTTTCCATTTCGGATCGGCGAGATCCTCGTAGCGGAACGCGTCGACCTTCAGGTCCTTCTCGACGTACAGCACGCGGTCGCGCAGCGACAGCGCGTACCAGTCGCCCTGCGCGCTGCGCAGGTTCGCGGGGATCGCATCGTCGAGCACCTTCGAGCGGACCGGCTGCGTGAGCCCGCCGTCGACCAGGTCCAGCAGGTTGCCGACGTCGACCGTCATCAGCACGTCGGCCGGCGATTGCGCGCCTTCCGCCTTCACGCGTTCGAGCAGGCCGTCCTTCACGAACACGGTGTTGACCTTGACGCCGCTCTGCTTCGTGAACGCGTCGATGAGCGGCTGGATCAGCTTCGGCTCGCGGGTGGTGTACAGGCTTACTTCCTCGGCGGCGTGCGCGAGCGGCGCGAAAGCGGCCGCGGCAACGGCGAGGGCGCCGGCGAGCGGCAGCAGGCGGAAACGCGGATTCGACATGGAGACTCCGGAGCGGCAGGCAGACGGTGGAATGCGCCGGGCGCGCCTGCCGCTCGCGCAGCCCGGAACATTACGAAATGTAAGACTCCGGATTCTAGATCGAAATGGGAATGATTATCAAATGAAAGCTTTGTGCAGGTCGCGTGCCGCGGGCGCGAAACGGCGGGCGACGACGCGTCGCACGGCGCGCGCAAGCGCGTAGAATGCCCGCTTCGATGAATTTGACGGAGTCGCCCCGACCATGAACGATCAGCGCAAGAAGAACCCTGTCCGCAACGTGAGCATCCTGATCGTCGTGGCCGTGCTGCTCGTGATCGGGACCATCCTGTACAACGCGATCTCGCAGAAGCGCGCGTACGACGAAGCCCATCCGGCCGAGGCCGCGAGCGCGGCGTCGCACTGAACCGGGCAGCGCGGCATACGGGCCCGGCGCTGCCGCGCGATGCGCGGGCCGGGCCGACAAGGTGCGGCGCGCATCACGGCGAATGCCGCGCTGCGCGCCGGGAGCAGGGGACGCGCCGAAGCCGGCGCATCGCGCGGGTCAGTCGTGCGTCAACGTGACGCAGCGGCGAACTTCGGGCGGATCCGCGCGTAGAACAGCGCCGCGAGCAGCGCGAGCCAGGCCGCGCCGACATAGAGCGCGACGCGCGTGTCCTCGAACCAGCCGAGCATCACGATCACGAAGCCCATGAACGCGATCGTCAGCGCGGGCGCGACCGGCCACAGCGGCACCTTGAACTTCAGCGCCGCGACTTCCGCGGCCGGCAGGCGCCGGCGCATCGCGACCTGCGACAGCAGGATCATCAGCCACACCCACACGGTCGCGAACGTCGCGATCGCCGCGACCATCAGGAACACGTCCTTCGGCATCAGGTAGTTCAGCACGACGCCGACCAGCAGCGCGCCGGCCATCACCAGCACCGTGACCCACGGCACGCCGTGGCGCGACGTCGTCATCAGCACGCGCGGTGCCTGGCCCTGGCGCGCCATCCCGAACATCATCCGCCCCGCGCCGAAGATGTCGCTGTTGATCGCCGAGATCGCCGCGCTGATCACGACGAGGTTCAGGATCGTCGCGGCCGACTTCACGCCGAGCGTCGAGAAGATCTGCACGAACGGGCTGCCTTCGCTGCCGACGCCGGTCCACGGGCTGATCGACATCAGCACGACCATGGTCAGCACATAGAACAGCAGGATCCGTGCGGGCACCGCGTTGATCGCGCGCGGAATCACGCGCTCCGGATCCTTCGCTTCGCCGGCGCTCATCCCGATCACCTCGATGCCGCCGTACGCGAAGATCACGACCGACAGCGACGCGATCAGCCCGCCGAAACCGTTCGGCAGGAAACCGCCGTGGCTCCACAGGTTCGCGAAGCTCGGCGCATCGGCCGAATGGCCGAAGTGCATGCCGGCGAGCAGGATCGCGACGCCGCCGCCGATCATCGCGACGATCGCGCCGACCTTGACGATCGACAGCCAGAACTCGAGTTCGCCGAACACCTTCACGTGGCACAGGTTCAGCCCGCAGATGACGGCCACCACGCCGAGCACCCAGATCCACTGCGGGACGCCCGGAAACCAGAAGCCCATGTAGATGCCGAACGCGGTGATGTCGGCGATCGCGACGATCACCATTTCGAGCGTGTAGGTCCAGCCGGTGACGAAGCCCGCGAACGGCCCGAGGTTTTCGGTCGCGTAGTGGCCGAACGACCCGGCGACGGGGTCGCGCACGGCCATTTCGCCGAGCGCGCGCATCACCATGTAGACGGCCGCGCCGCCGAGGATGTACGCCAGGATCACCGCCGGGCCCGCGAGCTGGATCGCCGACGCCGAGCCGTAGAACAGGCCGGTGCCGATCGCCGAGCCCAGCGCGAGAAAGCGGATGTGCCGCGCGCTCAGATGGCGCTGCAAGTTCTTCATCGAGTCTCCGATATCGTTTTCCGACAGACCGGGCGGACCATGCCGATCCGGTCGTTTAAGTTGTATATACAACTTAAACGTGAGCGAATGATAACAAGCCGGGTCGGGTGACCGGAATCGGGTATTCCCTGACTGGCGCGACGGCCGAAATCGGGGTGCGCGTGCGCGCGTGCGGCGCGTGCGGCGCGTGCGGGTCATGCGCGAGACATGGGCGGCAGGCAAGGGGATGCGACGGGATTCGGGGGCGCCGGCGGCGGCCCCGCAGCGTGCGGGCCGGCCACCGGCGGCAGGACGTCAGGCGGGCAGGCGGATCACGCTCGCATCCTTGCGGATCAGCAGCGACGACGCGAGCATCTGCTTGCACTGGTGCGCGAGCACCTTCAGGTCGTGCGTGAGCTCGGCGCCCACCGCGTCGGATTTCTCAGCGGACACGACCATCGCGTCGAGGTCGCGCGTGATCTGTCTGGTCGTCTCCAGTTGATCCGCGGGCGGCGGCTCGCCAGCCTCGGCCTTCTCGAGGTTGTCGAGCACCGCGGCGAGGCCGCGATGCAGCGCGTCGTCCGGCAGCACGCTGCCGTCGGCCGCGCACGCGCTGCGGATCAGCGGCGCGGCCGCGGTGATCTGCGCGCCGAGCACGTGCGTTTGCACCAGCAGGTCGTTCAGCTCCGGCACGAAACGCTGGTGCGCCTTCGGCTCGATCATCATCCGCTGGAAGGCCTGGCCGAGGTTCGCGAACGCGATGTTCACGTCCTTGCGCGCGAGGCGGTACCGATAGTCGTCGTCGAGGCTCGCGGCCGGCGCCTCGATCGTCGCGGCGACGCCGGGCACGACGGCCGCGCCGTCGGCGACCGGCACGGGCGGCGGCGACGCGCCGCGGCCGGCGCGCCAGACGGCTTCGAAATACTTGCGGGTCGCCGTCAGCATGTCGGTCACCAGCTTGCCCATCAGCCGGTATTCCCAGTACGGGAACAGCCGGCTCGCGGCGATCGCGATCATGCAGCCGACCACGGTGTCGATCGCGCGCTCGCCGATGATGCGCATGTTGCCCGGCGCGAGCAGGTGGAACATCAGCAACACGTACGACGACGTGAACACGACGCTCGCCGCGTAATTGAACAGCAGCAGGCTGTAGCTCATCACCATCGAGCCGAACATCATCGCGATCAGCAGGTGCGGATCCTTGACCGTGTAGATCAGCGCGAGGCTCGCCGCGCAGCCGATCAGCGTGCCGATGATCCGCTGCGCGTTGCGCTGCTTGGTCAGCGAATAGCCGGGCTTCAGGATGATGATGCTGGTCATCACGATCCAGTACGCGTTCGTGAGCGGCAGCAGCCGGCCGAGCCAGAAGCCGACCGCCACCGCGATCGTCACGCGCAGCGCGTGGCGAAAGCTCGGCGAGCGCATGTTCAGGTTCGAGAAGATCAGCAGCGGCGACATCCGGCGGCGCTGCAGGAAACGCGTGAGCGCCTTGTCGATCTTCAGTTCGGTCTGCTGCGGGTCGGCGTGGCCGGACAGGTTGCGCCGCATCCGCTCGATCATGCGCGTCGCGCTCCAGATGCGCCGGAACGTCGCGAGCACGGCCGCATACGCTTCCGCGTTGGTGGTCGGGAAGTTCTTCTTGCGCATCAGCTCGATCTCGTACTCGATCGCGCGCAGCTCGGCCTTCACGCTGATGCGCGAATGCGGCGTGCGGTTCTCGAGCACCGCGAGGCCGATCTCCTCGAGATCGGCGGCCGCCTTGCCGAGCAGGTCGCGGTAGAAGATGATCAGGTCCGAGCCGCCGAACGTGTTGCGCACGAGCGGGTAGTCGGTGTGCGCGCCGACGAACAGCTCGTGCAGGTCGACGCTGTTGATGAACAGGTTGTACATCGTCGTGCGGCCCGGGTCGAGCTTGCCGCGGCGCAGCTTCGGCAGGTTGCGCAGTACGATGTCGCGCGCGGTTTCCTGCGTTTCGACCGCGGTGATCTGCTTCGCGACGAGATTGCGGTAGCACTCGTCGAGATCGGCGTCGAGATCGTAGAACTGCGCGCGCGCGAGCAGGTAGTCGGCGCAGGCGAACAGGCTTTCGGCCAGCGCCTGCTGCTCGATGCGGCGCGCCTGCCATTGCGACACGAGCGTCGCCCAGTACGTGTACCAGAGGCCGCCCGCGAGAATCCAGCCGGCGTTGATGAACGCCTGCAGCGGCGTGAGCTTCTCCTCGAGCGTCATCACCATCATGAACAGCGTCGCGAAACTGATCTGCGGCCAGCGGTTGCCGTAGACGACGATCAGCGACAGCACGAACGTGAGCGGCACGATCGTCAGCCACAGCGCGAAGATGTTCGGCGTCGCGAGGCCCGTCGCGAGCGCGGCGAGGCCGCCGATCACGCTGCACGCGAGCATTTCGTTGTGCTTGTACTTGAGCGGGCCCGGCATGTCGACGACGCACGCGCCGAGCGCGCCCGTCGAGATCGTGAAACCGAGATCGCGGTTGTGAAACACGATCAGGCACAGCACCGCCGGCAGCGACACGCCGACCGCGATCCGCAGTCCGCCGAAAAAGTACTGACTGTAGAAAAACTTTCTGATTTCGACCGAATAGCGCATCGATGGGCTGAATGGCTGACGAAGACGCCCGGGGGCGGCGATTTGACTGGCGACGAGTCTATCGTATTTCGCGGTCCGCAAAACCAGGCCTTCCGGACGATGCTCGCCGCGACGGTCCTTTTGCTATCCTTGGGGAACCCGTTCGCCCGGCCCGGCCGGCGCGAGGCTCCAACATCCGCTTCATGCTCCAGCTCTTCTATTCGAATCGCCACGAAACGCTGGCCGACGCGCTGCTCGACGATCTGGCCGCGTTCCCGGCTCGCAACGGCCCATGGGCGCCGCAGCAAATCATCGTGCCGAGCGCGGCGCTGCGGCGTCGTCTCGAACTCGACATCGCCGCGCGCCACGGCGTGTGCGCGAATGTCGAATTCACGTATCTCGCGCAATGGCTGTGGACGCAGATCGGCCGCGTGCTGACGGTGCCCGCACGCTCGCCGTTCGCGCCCGACCGCCTCGTGTGGCGCTGCTACCGATTGTTCGCGCAGGCGGCCGACGGCGCGCCGTGGCTCGCGTCGCCGCGGCTCGCCGCCTATCTGTCCGCGTCCGACGATGCGATGCGTTACGAGCTGGCGCACCGCGTCGCGACCGTGCTCGATCATTACCTGACCTATCGGCCCGAATGGCTCGCCGCGTGGCAGGCCGGCGAGTCGGTGCTGGCCGGCGACGGCGCGCCGCGCGGGATCGGCGATGCCGCGCGCGACGACGAGCGCTGGCAGGCCGCGCTGTGGCGCGCGCTGCTCGCGGAGCTGAGCGACAGCGGCACGCCGCCCGCGCATCGATTCCTGGTCGAAGCGCGCCATCTCGATGCCGACGCGCTCGCGCGGATCGACTGGCCCGAATCGGTCAGCGTGTTCGCGCTGCCGACGATGCCGCCGTTGCATATCGCGCTGCTGCGCGAGCTGTCGCGCTGGATCGACGTGCGCGTCTATGCGCTGAACCCGTGCCGCGAGTTCTGGTTCGACATCGTGACCGCGGCGCATGCCGAGGCGCTCGACGCGGCCGGCCGGCTCGACTATCAGGAAGTCGGCCATCCGCTGCTGGCGGAATGGGGCCGGCAGACGCAGGCGCAGCTGCACATGCTGCACGAGCTTACCGAAAGCGCGGCGCTCGGCGATGCATCGCGGTTCGTCGAGAATCCCGCGCCGACCTGGCTCGCGCGCGTGCAGAACGCGATCCTCGAACTGCAACCGGAGGCCGAACTCGGCCCGCCGCCGGCCGAGCGCGGCATCGAGGTGCATGTGTGCCACAGCCTCGCGCGCCAGCTCGAAGTGCTGCACGACCGCCTGCTCGCGTGGTTCGACGCGGACCCGAGCCTGCAGCCGTCCGACGTGCTGGTCGCGGTCGCCGATCTCGCGGCGGCCGGGCCGCTGATCGACGCGGTGTTCGGCACGGCCGGCGCCGGCGGCGCGCGCGTGCCTTACCGGATCACCGGCCTGCCGCCGTCGCAGGCGAACCCGGTCGCGCGCGTGCTGCTCGACTGGCTCGCGCTGCCGGACCGGCAGGTCGGCGCGCCGGAACTGGTCGAATGGCTGCGCGTCGATGCGGTGGCGGCCCGCTACGGGATCGACGCGAACGCGCTCGAGACGGTGCAGACCTGGCTCGCGGCGGCCGGCGCGCGGCGCGGGCTCGCGCCGGTCGCGCACGACGACGCGGCCGTGCCGGCGCCGCGCCATACGTTCGCCGATGCGCTCGCGCGGCTGTTTCTCGGCTATGCGATGCCCGACGGCGCCGCGCCGGTCGGCGCGTGGCTGCCGATCGAGGCGGCCACCGGCAGCGAGGCCGAGCTGCTCGGCCGGCTCGCGCGCTTCACCGACGATCTCGACGGCTTTGCGCGACGGCTGGCCGACGCGCACACGCCGCGCGCGTGGAGCGAACTGTTCGCCGACACGCTCGCGCGCTTCTTCGACTCGGGCGCGGCCTACGCGGACGCGCTCGCGGGCGTGCGCGACGCGCTCGACGCGATGCTGGCCGCGATGACCGAAGGCGCGGCCGACGAGGCGCTGCCGGCGGCCGTCGTGCGCGCGGGCCTCGCCGCGGCGCTCGACGATCCCGCGCGCGGCGGGGTGCCGTGGGGCGGCGTCACGTTTTCGTCGCTGACGAGCCTGCGCGGGCTGCCGTATCGCGTCGTGTGCCTGCTCGGGATGGACGACGGCGTGCTGCCGAGCCTCGCGCGCGCGGACGAATTCGACCTGATGGCCGTGCTGCCGAAGCTCGGCGACCGGCAGCGCCGCGACGACGAGCGCAACCTGTTCCTCGACCTGCTGCTGGCCGCGCGCGACCGGCTGCTGATCGCGTACACCGGACGCAGCATTCGCGACAACGCGCCGCTGCCGCCCGCGGCGCTCGTCGACGAACTGCTCGACCATCTCGCGCTTGTCACGGCCGGGCCCGACGCCGCGCCGGACGCGGTCGACGCCGCGCGCCGCGCGTTCATCGTCGAGCATCCGCTGCAGCCGTTCGCGGCCGCGTATTTCCGGCCCGACAGCGCGCTGGTGTCGTACGACGCCGAACGCGCGACGCTCGCGTCGCTGCTGGCCGCCGACGCGTCGCGCGACGGGCCGCGCGAGCAGCCGTTCTTCGCGCAGCCGCTGCCGCCCGAGCCGGTCGAGCCGGTCGCGTTCAGCGAGTTCGAACGCTTCTGGCGCCACCCCGCGCGCGCGTTGCTGCGCGCGCGCCTCGGCATCGTGCTGGCCGATGCGCAGGCCGAACTGCTCGATACCGAGCCGTTCGCGCTCGACTTCGCCGGCAGCGACGCGCTCGCCGCGCGCGTGCTGCCGCTGCTGATCGAATCGGACGAAGCGCGCGTGCACGACCACGCGCTGCGCATCGCGGACGCGAGCCCCGAGTTGCCGGGCGGCGCGACCGGCGCCGTGTGGCGCGACCAGGCGCTCGGCTCGCTGTCGCAGCTCGCGTCGAACGTGCGCCGCGCGCTCGCAGACGGCACCGAGCGGCGGCCGTTCGCGCTCGACATCATGCCGGCGTGGCCCGACACCGGGCAGGCGCTGTTCGGCGCCGACGACGCGGCGCTGTCGCGCGACGCGCTGGGTGCGCCGCTCGAACTGCACGGCACGCTGAACCGGCTGACGCCGGCCGGGCAGATCATCTATCGCTATGCGCGGCCGAGCGCACGCGACTATTTGTCCGCGTGGCTCGCGCATCTCGTCTACTGCGCGATCGACCCCGACGGGCCGCGCCGCACGCTGTGGTTCGGCAGCGGCGGCGCGTTCGAGCTGACGCCGGTCGCGGCGCCGCTCGATCAGCTCGCGCCGCTGGCCGCGCTGTTTCGCGCCGGGCGGCGCATGCCGCTGCGGTTCTTCCCGCGCAGTGCATGGGCGTGCGTCTCCGACGGCGAAGCGAAGGCCGCGAGCGTGTGGATCAACGAGCGCGTCGTCAGCGAGGCCGACGATCCGGCGATCGCGATCGCATGGCGCGGCGCGCATCCGTCGCTCGACGAGCCGTTCGGCACGCTGGCGCGGCTCGTGTTCGAGCCGCTCGTCGACCATCTGAAGGAGCTCGCATGAGTGCCGTCACGCAGCCGCAGGCGGCGCTCGAACTCGATGTATTCGCGTGTCCGCTCGACGGCGTCAACCAGATCGAGGCGTCGGCCGGCACCGGCAAGACCTGGAACATCTGCGCGCTCTACGTGCGCCTGCTGCTCGAAAAGGACCTCGGCGCGGACCAGATTCTCGTTGTGACCTTCACGAAGGCGGCGACTGCCGAACTGCACGAACGGATCCGCGGGCGGCTCGCGCAGCTCGCGCACGCGCTCGAGACCGGCGACGACGGCGGCGATCCGTTCATCGTCCGGCTGCTCGACACGACGCTCGGCGACGACGGCGCGCTCGACCCGGAGACGGCCGCGAAGCGGATCCGCCGCGCGCTGCGCGCGTTCGACCAGGCCGCGATCCATACGATCCACGCGTTCTGCCAGCGCGCGCTGCAGGAAGCGCCGTTCGCGGCCGCGATGCCGTTCGCGTTCGACATGGAAGCGGACGATGCGGCGCTGCGCTTCGAGCTGGCCGCGGATTTCTGGCGCACGCGCGTCGAGCCGATGGCCGCGCGCTGGCCCGGTTTCGCGGGCTGGCTCGTCGAATCGGGCGCCGGGCCCGCCGCGCTCGACGCGCAGCTGGCGCGCCGGTTGAAGAAGCCGCTCGCCGCGCTGCGCTGGGACGGCGTGACCGAACCGGACGATGCGGCCGAAGCCGCCGCCGCCGAATGCTTTGCCGAGGCGGCGCGGCTGTGGGCCGCCGAGCGCGATGCGATCGACGCGCTGCTGCGCACCGCGCAGCCGGTGCTGAACCAGCGTTCGCACAAGCCCGACGCGGTGGCCGATGCACTCGGCGCGTGGACCGCGCATTTCGCGCAGCGCGACGCGACGGCCGCGCTGCCGAAGGCCGCGCTGAAGCTCACGCGCACCGCGCTCGCGAAGGCGACCAAGAAGGGCGGCGCGACGCCCGAGCATCCGTTCTTCGAGGTGGCCGACGCGCTCGAAGCGGCGGTCGCGGCCGCCGAGGCCGCGCAGCGCGCGCGCTGGCTCGCGCTGATCGCCGAATGGCTCGACACCGCGCCGGGCGAGCTGGCCGAGCGCAAGCGCACGCGGCGCGTGGTGTCGTTCGACGACCTGCTCGCGAACCTGTACCACGCGCTGCATGCGCATCCGTGGCTCGCCGAGACGCTGCGCGCGCGCTATCCGGCCGCGCTGATCGACGAGTTCCAGGATACCGACCCGCTGCAGTTCGCGATCTTCGACCGGATCTTCGCGCCGGGCGGGCCGCTGTTTCTCGTCGGCGATCCGAAGCAGGCGATCTACAGCTTCCGCGCGGCGGACCTGCACACGTACCTCAGGGCGCGCGAGCGCGCGAGCGCGTGCTACACGCTTGCGGTCAACCAGCGCTCGACGCCGTCGATCGTCGAGGCGTGCAACCGCCTGTTCCTGTCGAATCCGCGCGCGTTCGTGCTCGACGGGCTCGATTACTACGCGGTGCGCGCGGGCACGCGCGTGCGCGCACCGTTCGTCGACGACACCGATCCGGGCCCGGCCGGCGACTTCCGGATCTGGACGCTGCCGGGCGGCGACGCGACGCTGCTCAAGCGCGATGCGCAGGCGCAGGCCGCGCAGGCGTGTGCGGCCGAAATCGCGCGGCTGATGCGCGGCGCGCGGGAAGGGCACGCGCGGCTCGGCGACGCGCCGCTGTCGCCGGGCGATATCGCGGTGCTCGTGCAGACGCACCGGCAGGGCAGTCTCGTGAAGCGCGTGCTTGCCGCGTGGGGCATCGGCAGCGTCGAGCTCGCGCAGGCGTCGGTGTTCTCGACCGGCGACGCCGAGCAGCTCGAGCGCGTGCTCGCGGCGATCGACGCGCCGGGCGACCTGCGGCGGCTGCGCGCGGCACTGGCATCCGACTGGTTCGGCCTCGACGCGGCCGCGCTGTGGCGCATGGAGCAGGGCGACGGCGATGCGCAACGCGACGCGGACGATGGCGGCTCGATCGACGCGATGAGCTGGGTCGAGCGCTTTTCGCGCTATCGCCTGCTGTGGCGCGAGCGCGGCTTCGCGGTGATGTGGCGCACGTTCACGCGCGAGCTGCGGATCGCCGAGCGGCTGATGTCGGGTGCGGACGGCGAGCGTCGCGTGACCGACATCAACCATCTCGCCGAACTCACGCAGGCGCGCGCGTCCGCGCAGCCCGGCATCGCGCCGACGCTGCGCTGGCTCGCCGCGCAGCGGCTCGACGGCGGCGGCGAGGAGGCGCAACTGCGGCTCGAATCCGATCGCAACCTCGTGCAGATCGTGACGGTGCACAAGTCGAAGGGGCTCGAATACGCGGTCGTGTTCTGTCCGTTCCTGAACGACGGCGGCTTGCGCGAACCGCCCGCGTCCGGGTTGCCCGACGCGCGCGAATATCACGACGATGCGGGCGACGCGGTGCTGCACTACGGGTGCGACGACGAAGCTGCCGCGCACGCGGCGCGGCAGGTGCTGCGCGAGCAGGCCGCGGAACGCGCGCGGCTCGTCTACGTCGCGCTCACGCGCGCGGTCTATCGCTGCTATCTCGTCGCGGGGCCGTACCTGTCGTCGCGTTCGACGCGCGAAGCGCGGCGCAGCGTGCTCAACTGGCTGGTCGCCGGCGCCGGGCAGTCGTTCGACGCGTGGCTCGACGAGCCGCCCGACGAAGCCGCGCTCGACGCCGCGTGGCGCGCGCTCGCGGGCGGCCCGGTGAGCGTCGCGCCGCTGCCGGTGCCCGCGCGCCGCGAGCGCGTCGCGGCCGGGCACGATGCGTCGCAGACGCTCGCGGCACGCCATGCGACGCGCGTGCTGCGCGATGCGTGGCGGATGGCGAGCTTCAGTTCGCTGACCGCGTCGATGGCGCGCGAGGAAGCGGGCGTCGCGGCAGTGCCGGACGACGATCTGCGGCCCGACCACGATGCGCTGGCGGCGCTCGTGCCGGACGGCGACTTCATCGTTGCCGATACGCCGGCCGTCGTGCCGCCCGACGACGACATCCTCGTGTTTCCGCGCGGCGCGGCGGCGGGCGAGTGCCTGCACCGCCTGTTCGAGCTGAGCCGGTTCACGCAGCCCGACACGTGGCGCGAGGCCGCGCTCGGCGCGCTGCACGACCGCCCGGTCGAGGCCGAGCCGGAACTCGCGGCGCGTCTGCCCGCGATGATGGTGCGGCTGGTCGACGACGTCGTGCATACCGAGCTCGTGCCGGGCATGCGGCTGGCGGATCTCGACCCGGGCAAGCGTCTCGACGAAATGGGCTTCCTGTTTCCGGCGCCGTCGCTCGACCTCGGCGCGCTGCGCCGGCTGCTGGTCGCGCACGGCTATCCGGACGTCGCGCTGGAGGCCGGTACGCTCGCCGGTTTCATCAAGGGTTTCATCGACATGATCGTCGAACACGACGGCCGGTTCTGGATCGTCGACTGGAAGTCGAACCATCTCGGCAATACACCGGACGCCTACGGCCCGCGCGCGCTCGACGTCGCGATGGCCGATCACGCGTACCACCTGCAGGCGCTGCTTTATACGGTCGCGCTGCACCGCTATCTGCGCGGGCGGCTGCCCGATTACGACTACGACACGCATGTCGCGGGCTACCTGTACCTGTTCGTGCGCGGCGTGCGGCCCGGCTGGCGCAGCGGCGGCGAGCCGGCCGGCGTGCATGCGCGCCGGCCGTCGCGCGAACTCGTCGACGCGCTCGACCGGATGATGGAAGGGGGCCGCGCATGAACGCGTCGGACGATACGCTCGAATTCACCGGCGGCCTCGTTGCGCGGCTGCCGGAGCCGGCGGATTTCGGCATCGCGCTCGCCGAAGGGTTTGCGCGCCGCATCGGCGATCTCGCGCGGCGCGCGGGC
>NZ_CABVPP010000028.1 GCF_902499075.1 Burkholderia pseudomultivorans
CGCTCGCCGCCCTCGCGCTGCTGCCGCGCGGCACGCGCGCGGCGCTCGCGGCCGCCGCGCTGGCCGCGCTGATCCAGTGGCTCGCGATGCGCGCCGGCCTCACCGCACTCACCGCGCCGTTCGCGCTCGCGTCGTGGATCACGGTGGCCGTCGCGCGGCGCTTTACTCTCGGAGAACCCGATGTCGTCATTCGCACACCGTCCTGATGCCGTGAAGCCCGGCGGCCCGATCTCGGACGCCGAACGCCGGCTGCGCGTCGATCTCGCCGCCGCGTACCGGCTCGTCGCGCTGAACGGCTGGGACGACCTGATCTATACGCACCTGTCCGCGACCGTGCCGGGCGAGCCCGGCCATTTCCTGATCAACCCGTTCGGTCTGACGTTCGACGAAGTCTGCGCGTCGAATCTCGTGAAGATCGACCTCGCCGGCAACCGGATCGGCGACGGCGAGCACGCGGTCAACGTGACCGGTTTCGCGCTGCACGCGGCAGTTCATGCCGCGAGGCCCGACGCCGTCTGCGTGATGCACCTGCACAACACGGCCGGCATCGCCGTGTCGATCCAGCGCGACGGGCTGCTGCCCGCATCGCAGCATGCGCTGCGGTTTCACGGCGACCTCGCCTACCACGACTACGAAGCGCTCGCGTTCTCGCCGGCCGAAGGCGCGCGGCTGACCGCGAGCCTCGGCGCGAAATCCGCGATGCTGCTGCGCAACCACGGGACGCTGACGGTCGGCCGCACGGTCGCCGAGGCGTATGTGCTGATGGACACGCTGATCAAGGCCTGCGACATCCAGGTGCGCGCGCAGGCGGGCGGCGGCCCGCTCGTGCTGCCGGAGCCGGCCGTCGCGGACCGTACCGCCGAGCAGTTGCGCGACGGCGGCGCGATCGAAGGCGAACTCGAATGGCCGGCGCTGCTGCGCCGGCTCGACCGGATCGACCGGTCGTATCGCGACTGAGCGCCGCCGCACCGGCATCCCGCCGAATCGATTTTTCCAAACCAACCCGGAGGTTTTGTCATGCCGACTTTCAATATCCAGTTGTTCGAAGGCCGCACCGTCGAGCAGAAACGCCAGTTCGTCGAAGCGATCACGCGTGTGACGTGCGAAACGCTCGGCTGCGAGCCGGGCTCCGTGGATATCATCCTGACCGACGTGAAAAAGGAAAACTGGGCGACGGGCGGCAAGCTGTGGAGTGAAGCGCGCTGAGCAGTGCTCCGGGATCTGCGTGTGTCCAGTCCCTTGGACACACGCTACCCGGATACCCGTTTTTCCTCTCGGAAATGTCACCGGCAATTCGAATAGGCTGAGGTCAGCAGCTATCTCGATATATTCCCGTTGACAACTAATCTCTCAGCAATTAGCTTTCTTAAGCGTTTGCGCATCCACGTTCTTTCGGTCATAAATTTGCATAACGAATCGAATGCGCCGCATCGGAATCCGCAAGAATTCAGCCAGCTGATCACCGTCTCTTGGTGCCAACGCCAGCAATGAAGTCCGGCAAGCAGAACCATGCCGACATTCCACTCATCATTGCAAATGGCCGCCATGAAACTCAAAAGCTATTTTGTCACCCTGCTGCTTTTCTTGATCTCCTTCTCGAGCGCCGGTTTCGGCAATCCACTGTCGACGAAAACCGTGTCGGCATGGGAAGCCGCGAACAAATGATCTCCGACAAGCAAATCGCAAGTGCTCTGAACGATATGATCCTGCACATGGGAGCCGAACTGGATCGGTCCCTTTTGATGGTCAAGGCGTCATGTCCAGATTCGGAATTCGTCGCGTATCGCGAATTCGTGTCGCAAATATTGACCACGATGCTGGTCGACTTCATGAACCCGCTCTACGCGCGGCACCCCGACCTCAAGCCACCGGACCTGGCGTGATTTTCGCTGGCCTGCCGCCCACCGCCGCGCGCAAGAAATCGAAAGCATGCCCACCCTGCGTGACGCCGGCACGATCGCCCCCGTCCGCCATATGCCTGGCGCCCCGTTGTGCACCCGCACATCGCACCGTCACGCAATCGGCGCATAATGCCGGACAGACGCAGCAGCCGATGGCCACCCGACGAGGAAACCGCCATGGAAGCGAAGAACGAAGAAGTCGTCGCACACCTGCTCTCCGATGTCGTCGAATTCGCGCGCGCGCGGCTGCCCGAGGCGACCTTCCGGATCGTCGAACCGTTCCTGCACCACTACTACGATTTCGTCGACGCCGACGACCTGCAAAGCCGCGGCATCGCCGACCTGTACGGCGCCGCGATGGCGCACTGGCAGACCGCGCAGAAATTCGTGCCGGGTAGCGAGCGGCTGCGCGTGTACAACCCGATCCTCGAACAGCACGGCTGGCACTCGGACCACACGGTCATCGAGATCGTCAACGACGACATGCCGTTCCTGGTCGATTCGGTGACGATGGCCGTCAACCGGCTCGGGCTGGCGCTGCATTCGGCGCTGCATCCGGTATTCCGCATCTGGCGCGGCGGCGACGGCACAATCGAGCGCGTCGACGCCGGCGGCGCGACGCCCGACGACGGCCATTCGCAGCTCGCATCGTTCATCCATTTCGAAGTCGATCGCTGCGGCGACGCGGCGCTGCTGCATACGCTGCGCGACGACATCGCGCGCGTGCTCGGCGACGTGCGCGCGTCCGTCGAGGACTGGCCGAAGATCGTCGACATCGCGCGCGCGACGATCAAGGAAATGAAGGCGCGCGAATCGACCGCCGAGGACATCGAGGCGCGCGCATTCCTCGAATGGATGGTCGCCGACCACTTCACGTTCCTCGGCCATCGCGACTACGCGCTCGTGTCGGACGGCTCGGCCTTCGGGCTGCGCGGCATCGCGGGCTCGGGTGCCGGCATCCTGCGCGAATCGCTGCGCGCGCCCGGCACGCCGGACGTGACGCCGCTGCCGCCCGCCGCCGCCGAGATCATCACGGGCCCCTGGCCGATCTTCCTGACCAAGGCGAATTCGCGCGCGACCGTGCACCGGCCCGGCTATCTCGACTATGTCGGCGTGAAGCTGGTCGGCGCCGACGGCAAGGTGACCGGCGAGCGGCGCTTCATCGGGCTCTACACGTCGACCGCGTACATGGTGTCGAGCGCCGAGATTCCGATCGTGCGCCGCAAGTGCGCGAACATCGTGCGGCGCGCCGGCTTCTTGCCGAAAGGCCATCTCGGCAAGTCGCTCGTGACGGTGCTCGAAACCTATCCGCGCGACGAACTGTTCCAGGCCGACGAAGACCAGCTCTACGACATCGCGCTCGGCATCCTGCGGCTGCAGGAACACCAGCGCACGCGGCTGTTCGTGCGGCGCGACCGCTTCGACCGCTTCGTGTCGTGCCTCGCGTTCGTGCCGCGCGACAAGTACAACACCGACCTGCGCCGGCGCATCGCGAAACTGCTCGTCGATGCCTACAACGGCGTGAACGTCGAATTCACGCCGCTGCTGTCCGAATCGGCGATCGCGCGCATTCATTTCGTCGTGCACGCCGAGCCCGGCACGATGCCCGACGTCGATACGCGCGAGCTGGAAGCGCGGCTCGTGCAGGTCACGCGCCGCTGGCAGGACGATCTCGCCGACGCGCTGCTCGATGCGTTCGGCGAGGAACAAGGCAATCGCCTGCTGCAGCGCTACGCGGACTCGTTCCCGGCCGGCTATCGCGACGACTACCCGGCGCGCACCGCCGTGCGCGACATCGAGCTGATCGAACGCGTGAAGGACTCCGGCCAGCTCGCGATGAACCTGTACCGGCCGATCGAGGCCGCGCCGCGCGCGTTCCGCTTCAAGGTCTATCGCGCGGGCGAGCCGATCGCGCTGTCGCGCAGCCTGCCGATGCTCGAGCATCTCGGCGTGCGCGTCGACGAGGAACGGCCGTACCGGATCCAGACGCAGGGCGCCGCGCCCGCGTGGGTGCACGACTTCGGACTCGAACTCGCGGACGATGCGGAATTCGACATCGAGCGCGTGAAAGGCCTGTTCGAGGACGCGTTCGACCGGATCTGGAACGGCCGGATCGAGAACGACGATTTCAACCGGCTCGTGCTGCGTGCGCACCTGAGCGCGCGCGAAGTCACGATCCTGCGTGCGTATGCGAAATATCTGCGGCAGGTCGGCTCCACCTTCAGCGACGCGTATATCGAACGCGCGCTGACCGGCAATCCGGCCATCGCGCGGCAGCTCGTCGAACTGTTCGTCGTGCGCTTCGATCCGCGCATCGGAGATGTGCGCGACGTGCAGGCGGAGCACCTGCTGAAGGGCATCGAGACCGCACTCGACCAGGTCCCGAACCTCGACGAAGACCGCATCCTGCGCCAGTTCCTCGGCGTGATCAATGCGACCGAGCGCACCAACTACTTCCTGCACGACGCGAACGGCGAGCCGAAGCCGTACCTGTCGTTCAAGTTCAATCCGTCGAAGGTGCCCGGCCTGCCCGAGCCGAAGCCGATGTTCGAGATCTGGGTGTATTCGCCGCGCGTCGAGGGCGTGCACCTGCGCGGCGGGCGCGTCGCGCGCGGCGGGCTGCGCTGGTCCGACCGGCGCGAGGATTTCCGCACCGAGGTGCTCGGGCTGATGAAGGCGCAGATGGTCAAGAACGTCGTCATCGTGCCGGTCGGCTCGAAGGGCGGCTTCGTCGTGAAGAACCCGCCGCCGCCGAGCGATCGCGAAGCATGGATGCGCGAAGGCATCGCGTGCTACCAGACCTTCCTGCGCGGGCTGCTCGACCTGACCGACAACCGCGTCGGCAACGCGATCGTGCCGCCGCGCGACGTCGTGCGGCACGACGCCGACGATCCGTATCTGGTCGTCGCGGCCGACAAGGGGACGGCCACCTTCTCCGACTACGCGAACGCGATCTCGCACGAATACGGCTTCTGGCTCGACGACGCGTTCGCGTCCGGCGGCTCGGTCGGCTACGACCACAAGAAGATGGCGATTACCGCGCGCGGTGCGTGGGAGTCGGTGAAGCGGCACTTCCGCGAGATGGGCGTCGATACGCAGACGACCGACTTCACGGTGGTCGGCATCGGCGACATGTCGGGCGACGTGTTCGGCAACGGCATGCTGCTGTCGCCGCATATCCGGCTCGTCGCCGCGTTCGACCACCGGCACGTGTTCCTCGATCCGAACCCCGACCCTGCCACGAGCTTCGCGGAGCGCCAGCGCCTGTTCGCGCTCGAACGCTCAAGCTGGGCCGACTACGATACGAGCGCGATCTCGCCGGGCGGCGGCGTCTATCCGCGCACCGCGAAGACGATCCCGCTGTCGCCGGCCGCGCAGGCCGCGCTCGGCGTCGACGCGCACGCGCTGCCGCCGACCGAGCTGATCCGCGCGATCCTGCAGGCGCCGGTCGACCTGCTGTACAACGGCGGCATCGGCACCTACGTGAAGGCCGCGCACGAAACCCACCAGCAGGTCGGCGACCGCGCCAACGACGCGGTGCGCGTCAATGGCGCGGACCTGCGCTGCAAGGTCGTCGGCGAAGGCGGCAATCTCGGCTGCACGCAGTTCGGGCGCATCGAGTTCGCGCAGCGCGGCGGCCGCATCAACACCGACGCGATCGACAACTCGGCCGGCGTCGATTGTTCGGATCACGAAGTCAATATCAAGATCCTGCTCGGGCTCGTCGTCGCCGACGGCGAGATGACCGAGAAGCAGCGCAACGCGTTGCTCGCGGAGATGACCGACGAAGTCGGGCTGCTCGTGCTGCGCGACAACTACTACCAGACGCAGGCGCTGTCGATCGCGGGCCGCTACAGCGTCGAGCTGCTCGACGCGGAGGCGCGGCTGATGCGCTGGCTCGAACGCGCGGGCCGCCTGAACCGCGTGATCGAATTCCTGCCGACCGACGACGAGATCGCCGAGCGCCACGCCGCAAAGCTCGGGCTCACGTCGCCGGAGCGCGCGGTGCTGCTCGCGTACAGCAAGATGTGGCTGTACGACGCGCTGCTCGAATCCGACGTGCCGGAAGACCCGCTGGTCGCCGCGATGCTCGTCGACTATTTTCCGAAGCCGCTGCAACAGCGCTTCAACGAGCCGATGCGCCGCCATCCGCTGCGTCGCGAGATTCTTGCGACACACCTGACCAACGCGCTCGTGAACCGCGTCGGCTGCGCATTCGTGCATCGGCTGATGGAGGAGACCGACGCCAGGCCGGGCGACATCGTGCGCGCATGCCTCATCGCGCGCGACGTGTTCGGCCTCGACGCGGTATGGCGCGACATCGACGCGCTCGACAATCGCGTCGCCGACGACGTGCAGGCGCGCATGTTCGTCGACGTCGCGCGGCTGCTAGAACGCGCGGCGCTGTGGTTCCTGCGACATCTGCAGGCCGGCGCGGTGGCCGACGGCGGCGTCGCCGGGCTGCTCGCGCGCTGCCGCGACGCGGTCGAACGGCTCGCGCCGCAACTGCCCGCGCTGCTGCCGGCCGACGATCTCGATGCGCTGTCTGCACGGCAGCGCGTGCTGGTCGACGCCGGCGTCGACAGCGCGCTCGCGGTGCGCGTCGCGAGCGGCGAGATCTCGGCCGCGCTGCTCGATATCGCCGAGGTGGCCGCGACCTGCAACCGCAGCCTCGAACTCGTCGCGGGCGTCTACTTCTCGCTCGGCACGCTGCTCAACTATGGATGGATCGGCGAGCGCGCGGCGACGCTGCCGACGCCCACGCACTGGGACATGATGGCGCGCGCCGCCGCGCTCGCGGAAGTCGCGCGGCTCAAGCGCACGCTCGCGACGAGCGCGCTCGCGGAGTCGCCGGATTCGACGACGCCCGAAACGATCGTCGCCGCGTGGCGCGAACGCCGCGAGGCCGCGCTCGAACGGTATGCGCAACTGCTCGCGGACCTGCGCGCGTCGGGCGGCGCAAGCCTCGCGGTGCTGCTCGTGGTGGTGCGCGAGATGGCCGTGCTCGAACGGTCGTGACGGCCCGGGTTCAGACCGTCGCGACCAGCAGTTCCTCGGCGTTGCGCGGCGGCCTGAGGCCGTCCGTGCGATCGGCGAAGTAGCGCCGCGTCAATTCGGCAGCCGACACATGCTCGGCCTTCGAAAAACCGGCTTCTTTCGCGAGCGCCTGCATCTGCGCCGGCATGAAGAAGCTGATGAACGGCGTACCGCTCGCGCGTGCGCCCTTCTCGGCCATGTCGAGTCCCGGGCGCACGTCGGGGTCGGCCTGCTCCAGCGGCAGCAGGAACGTCATCGCGAGCGTCGAGCCCGGCGCGAGCGACGCGACTTCGCGCAGCGCGGCCGCGTTCGCTGCGCGCGTCAGGTACATGCTGACGCCCGTCGATACGACCACGGCCGGCTTGCCCGCGTCGAAACCGGCGCCGACCAGCGCATCGCGCCACGATCCGCCCGCCTCGAAATCGACCGGCACGAACCGCAGCCAGTCGGGCACGCCGAAGCCGAGTTCGACGAGCCGGCGCTGCTTCCACGCCTGCGGCGCCGGCTGGTCGACTTCGAAGACCGTCACGCGCGACGCCATCTCCGGGCGGCGCTGCACGAAGCTGTCGAGTCCCGCGCCGAGGATCACGTACTGGCTCACGCCGCACGCAGCCTGCTCGACGACAAGATCCTCGATGAAACGCGCACGCGCGACGATCGACGCGCGAAACGGCCGCGTGAACTGCGGATCCATGTCGCCGCGCTGCTGCCAGCCGGGCGCCGGCGCGAGCAGTCGCAGCCCGATTTCGTCGGCGAGCACGTGCGGCGGTGCATCGAGTTCGACGTGCAGCGCGCGCCACAGCGCGACGCGCGCGGCGGTGCTGTCCGGGCCGGCTTCGGACGTATCGGGCGTCTCGGTCGTCGTCATGCCGACCTCACGCGTTCGACTTGCCGGGTGCCTGCAATCGCCACACGCGCCCGTCCGGATCGCGCACGGTCATTTCGCGCGTGCCCCAGTGCGTATCCTCGAACGGCGCGACGACATCGACGATCGGCTGCGGCCGCACCGCATGCTCGTCCGCGACCTTCAGCACGACCTGCATGTCCGGCGTCTCGCCGGGCGGCACTTCCGCGATGAACAGATACGGGCCGTCGCCTTTGCGCAACTGGCCCGAGTGGTGGTCGGTTTCGAATTCCAGCGTGAAGCCCAGCGCCTGGAAGAACTTCGCCGACTTGCCCCAGTTGTGCGTCGTCAGGAACACGGCTTCGATTCGCTCGGATGACATGTCATTCCTCCTTGGTGGAAGCGCCCTGCCCGGACGGCGGCATGGCGAGGTACGCGCGCAGCGCATCGGCGACCAGCGCGGACAGCGATTGCTCCGTTTCGATCGCACGATGCTTGACCTGCCGGATCAGGCTCAGCGGCAGGTAGATGTTGAACTGCTTGACTTCTTCGTCGCTCATGAGCGCTAGTATGCTAGCAAAATAGCAAATGTCAATCTGCGGGATCGCGGGCTGAATCGAATGTGCGCGAGGCGCGAAGGTTGGCGGCCGATGCGGGCGACCGCCCGCCGCACGCTACCGTTCCGGCCGCGCCGCCACCTGCGCAAACAGCGCGTCGAGATCGAACCCGGTCGTATCGATGCCGATCGTGTCGCGCAGACACGCGCCCCAGTCGGCCGCATTGTCGAGCGTGACGGTGCGCCCCGCGCCGCTCGCGTCGCGCAGCGTCAACGCGGTGTTGAACAGCGCCGCGCGGCTGCCGGGCAGCACGCGGCACGCGATCAGGTCGTTCACGAAGATCGACTCGGGATAGGTCGACGTGAACCAGTTCGCGGCCTCGTAATCGATCCATTCGGCCGGCTTCAGCGAGAAGCGGTAGGTCGTCAGCCAGCCGTCGGGCGCCTCGCACTGCATGTCGAATTCGTCCGCGACGGGCGCGGCGACCACGCGGAACGCGCCGTGCGGCGTCAGTTGCCGCTCGCCCGGTGCGAAGCGCAGCGGCGCGGTCAGCGTCGCGCTGCCGAAGCCGATGTCGGCGAGCCAGACCGCGCCGTCGAGATCGATGCGCAGCAGCATGTGCGTCTGCGCGGTGACGACCTCCGGCGGACGCATCCAGCGCACGCGCGCAATCAGCGGCGTCACGCGGAAGCCGATCCGCGTGAGCGCGACGTAGAACAGCTTGTTCAGTTCGAAGCAGTAGCCGCCGCGCCGCCGCGCGACCAGCTTGTCGACGACGGCGGGCAGATCGAGCGCGACGCGCGCGCCGGTCAGCGGATTGAGGTTTTCGAATGGAATCGCCTGCGGATGCAGCAGATGCAGCCGGCGCAGCACGTCGAGGGTCGGCTCGGCCGGGCCGTCGTAGCCGATGCGGGCGAAATAGCGCGAGAGGTCGAACGAATCAGTCATGAAGCGGCACCATTACGGGGATACGCGACGATAGCATCGGGCGAAATCCCCATGTTGCGCGAGACGATCGTCCGGCGTGTCGCGCGGAAAGCGGACACCGCATCCCGCGCGGCGCGTTCGCGCACTGCTACGGCAGCAGTTTCAGCGCCGACGACGCGACCGGCGGCACCGAAATGCCCTGGCGCGTCGCGAACTGCACGGCCTGGCCGAGCGTCGACGCGAGCGACTGCAGCTGGCCGGGCGCGCTCTGCGCGATATACGACGCGGCCTGCAGGTTCTGCGGATTCAGGCCCGATTGCAGCAGCGACGCGGGGCTCGCCGAACCGAGGCTGCCGAGCCCCGATTGCAGTTGCGTGTACTGCGTGAGCCCCTGGCCGAGCGATGCGAGGCCGTTGCTGAACGCCTGCTTGTCGACCGGACCCTGCGTGGCGCCGCCGCTCGCGAACGCCTGGTCGAGCGCCTGCGACACCGACTGTTGCGCGCCGCCCATCTGCGACAGCGTCGCCGGCGACAGTGCATCGCCGCCGCCCAGCATGCTCGCCGCCTGCTGCGCCTGCCCGGCCGCGCCGGTGAGCCCCATCGCCGACGCCAGCGACGACTGGCCGGCCAGCACCTGCTGATTCGCGCCCACATAGGCCTGCAGCAACTGCGCGGCGCCGCCCTGCGCGGGCGCGGACGACGATTGCGCGCCGCCGAGCAGCGACGAACCGATCGTCTGGAGATCGAGTTGCGCATGGGCAGCGCCGCTCAGCAGGACGCCGAACGCGATGCCCGCCGCGGCCACGCGCTTGCCCGTCGCGCGAATGTGCTTCATCTGTGTTCCCCCGTGCCGGAATGGTGAGCCGGGTATTGTCGAAGCGCGTCGCGCGCCGCCGCAACGACTGAAACACATCGATACGAAATCGCCCGGCGCCGTCGCTTGCCATCCCGCCGGATTCACGGCCCGCCACGCGCATTCGCGTGCATCGACGATGCGATCGCGCGCGGGCGCGTCAATTCTTTCCGCGGCGGCGTCAATCGCCGGACGCGCGCGGGCGCGTCACGCCGCCATCCACGCCGGCGTGCGCCGGCCGACCCAGTCGGCCGCCCGCTCGTAACCGCGCGCCAGTTGCAACACGTCCAGATCCGCGCGCGGACGGCCGATCAGTTGCATCCCCATCGGCAGCCCCGCTTCGTTGAACCCGACCGGCACGCTGATCACCGGGCAGCCGGCGAGCGTCCACGGCACGACCGTCTCCATCCAACGGTGATAGGTGTCCATCGGACGGCCCGCGATCTCCTTCGGCCAGCGCTGCTCGACGTCGAACGGGAACACCTGCGCGGTCGGCGCTGCGATGAAGTCGTAGCGGTCGAAGAAACTCAGCACGGCCTGATGCCATGCGGTGCGTTCGACGCTCGCATCGAACACCGCGTCGCCCGTCATCGCGAGCAGCCCCTCGATCTCGTAGATCGCCTCGGGCTTCAGCAGCGCGCGGCGCGCCGGGTCGCGATAGTGCGCGAGCAGCCCGCCGCCGGACAGCAGGTGCCGGTGCGTGAGCCACAAGCGCCAGATCCGCTCGGGCGCGAACGCCGGCAGCGCGGCATCGACGTCGCAGCCGATCTCGCGCAGCGTCGCGAGCCCCTTCTCGCACTGCGCGAGCACGCCCGGCTCGGTCGCCAGGTAGCCGTTCCAGTCGCCGACCCACGCGATGCGCGTGCCGCGCAGGTCGGTGTCGAGCGGCTGCGCGAACACGGCCGGATCTTCGGCGAGCGACAGCGGATCGTTCGGATCGTAGCCGGCCTGGATCGCCAGCAGCTGCGCGACGTCGCCGACCGTGCGCCCCATCGGCCCCTCGATGCCGAGCTGCTGGACGAACACGTCGACGCCCGGCCAGCGCGGCACGCGCCCCTGCGACGGCCGGAAGCCGTAGATGTTGCAGAACGCGGCCGGATTGCGCAGCGAGCCGCCGAAGTCGCTGCCGTCCGCGACCGGCAGCATCCGCGCGGCAAGCGCCGCCGCCGTGCCGCCGCTGCTGCCGCCCGCGCTCTTCGTCAGGTCGTAGGGGTTGCGGGTCGCGCCGTACACCTCGTTGAACGTGTGCGAGCCGAGGCCGAACTCCGGCGTATTGGTCTTGCCGATGAAGATCGCGCCCGCCGCGCGCATCCGCGCGACGCCGACCGAATCGGCCTGCGGCACGTTATCGCGGAAGATCGGCGAGCCGTAGGTCGTGCGCAGCCCCTTCGTCATCGCGAGATCCTTCGGCGCCTGCGGGATCCCGTGCAGCCAGCCGTGATACTCGCCGCGCGCAAGCGCCGCGTCCTTTTCGGCGGCTTCGGCGAGCAGCGTGTCGCGGTCGCGCAGCACGACGATCGCATTGATCGAACCGTTCACGCGCTCGATGTGATCGAGATACGCGCGCATCGTCTCGACGCAGGACACGGCCTTCGAGCGGATCGCCGACGCCAGTTCGCCCGCCGGCAGGCGCACGATCGGATCGACGGGAATGGAAGCGGGAGCGAGAAGCGACGGGGCGCCGTGCGACATGCGGGGTCTCCTGGAAAACGCGATGGAATGGCGGGCCGCGCGCGGACGGCGATCGGTTCCGACCTTGCCGGGAAGCATCGTGCGGCGCGCCGATGCTCTACTCTACGCGACGCCGCTCGGGCGACCTCCGATATTTTCCGGCGCGATTCATTGCGGATTCGACTAAATCGGACGCGCGGGATGCAACGACGCGGATGCGCGCCCATCGCGGCCCGGCGCACCGGGCGATGAAATCGTTTATGCGCATAAACTTAAAATTCTTATATTTTTTATCGACGCGCTTCGACAAGATGCGCGTTAACGACTTTTTTACGCGGACGCCCGATCTCTTTAGGGCATTCGGCCCGGCCGCGCGCTACGCTTCAGGCATCTCGTTCCTGGGACATCGTCCATGCTCAAGCTGCTGGTTCCGGTCGGTCACTCGCCCCGCTCGCTCCAGGCGGTTCGCCACGCGACATTCCTGTATCGCGAACGCTGCGCGTCCGAGATCGTGCTGATCAATGTGCAGGCGCCGCTCGAATCGACGCGACTCGAGGCGTATCACCCGCTATCGCGGCTACGCTCGATCGAGGACAAGTTCGCGTGCGACGACCTGGCGACCGCCGAACGGATTCTGCAGGAAGCCGGCGTCGAGTACAGCGTCGTGAAGAAGGTCGGGCCGGTGGCCGATACGATCGCGGCAGCGGCGGCGGAGATCGGCTGCGACGAGATCGTCGTGGCCGCGCCGAGGCATGATCCGCTGCACGCGCTGCTGTCGATGTTCCGGCGCGGCGTGATGGACCGGCTGGTGCGGATTTCGAATGTGCCGGTGACGGCGGTGCAATAGACGACGCAGTACACCGCGTTACCGTTCAGGCATGCGTACGCGCCGGCATCGACCGGCGCTTGCGCGTGCTTACTTGAGCACCTTGCGCCAGAACACGAGATAGGCGGCGACGGAAGATGCGACCAGCAGGATCGCCCACATCGGAGCCAGACTGACGAGCACGGCGGAGACGGGTAACATTTGGATTCCTCACGACTTGGGTAGCGATTTCGATACGTGGCTGTTTCGTCCGGAACCGAAGATCCAACCGCACTTCGTGTTCCGACGAAAGATGTACTCATGCTATCGCCCCGAGCCGCGGCGCAACCGCGGCCGCCCTCGCGTCTCCTGACATTCGTCAAACTCGCGTCAATCACGTCATCCGGCGAGCATTCGTCGTGCGGTTGCCACGCCGGCAAACGCGTTCCGGTCGCGTCTTGCACGCCGCCATTCGCGTACCGCCCCGCCCGGTTCTTGCGTGCCGGCTGTCAGGAAATAGCCGAAGAAATAGCCGGCCACACGCGTTCGAACCCCGTTTCCCTTTGCCGTCTGCGCAAAAAAAACAGGGCAGGACTAACCTGCCGCGCACCCATTTCAGCAGACGTTTACCGGGGGAAGCCCCAAGTGCTTCGCGAAACCCGTCCGCGATACGCTAGGGCAACGAGGAGACGAACCATGATGAGACGCACCGTACATATCGCCGTTTTCGCGCTGCTGGCCTATCTGATCGCCGATCGCGCGATCCTGCACGCGCAGGGCCGCGACACCAGCCCGCTCGCGTGCGAGCAGGGTGCGCAGCGCGTGAAATACGACGCGCTGAGCCGCGGCTTCGGCGAAGCCGCCGCCGGCAGCCAGAGCGAGGCGTTCATGTCCGGTTGCCTGGTGACGGGCCGCGGCGACGCCGACGTATCGCTCGCGAAGAACTAACGCGGAACGGCAGGCGCTTCATCGGGGCTGCGCCAGCGCCGCCTCGAGCAGCGCGCGGGCTTCCCGAAGCGACGCGTCGTACGCACCCGGCTTCGTCATCGCCTGAATGACGAGCGCCTTCGCCGACGCGATGCGCATGTCGTTCCGATCGGTCATATCTCGCTCGCTGGCCGTCTCGTGACGCGTTGAAGGCGCACGGTCTGGCCGAATCATCCGTTGATCGCGCCGTAGTCCGGCGAACGCGCGCCGCCATCGTCGCGTCGCTCATGTCGCATCGGCGCCCGGTTCAGGGCGAATCACCAGCTCGTCGAATCCGGTGGCCGCGTCGAACTCGCGGGAAAAGCGATGGGCGGGAAGCAGCGCGAGCAGGATTTCGGCGGTCGTGCGCACCTCGCAGCCTCGCGCGACGTGACCGCCCGACACGCGCCCGTGCGCGTCGGACACCGACATATGCAGATGCGCGCCATTCGGCGACACCGAACCGGCCAGCGTCAGGATTTCGAGGTCGCCGCGCAACGTGGTCGGCGCGTCCACCCCGGCAAACCGCAGCTCGGCAACACGAAGACTCCCGATCCCCTGAATGACGAACGCCGCGCGCCAGCCGTGCCGGCGCAGCGCGTCCTCGATCGACGCGCGCAGGTCATCGCCGGGGGAAAGGCGCAGAGGATGGGCTTGCATGATCGATCACCTGTTGGCGGGCCGTTGTATCGGCAAAGAGTACGGTCGGCCATGGCATACGGCAAGCCCGGTCGTCGCACGCGTGCGTGCCGGGCGGAGTTAATCGGCAGCGAAATCGCAGAATACGGGCATGCCCGCGCGAGGCGGCGCCCTATCGGGGCACGCAACGTCGTTGTTGAAACAACTTGTCGCGACAACCCATGCGCACCCGCCTCCCGCTGCCGTTGCATCGCCCCCGGCGGGCTCCAGTTCACGACCACACGCCATCGACCCGGAACGCTGCCGTCCTAACCTGCCGCCCATCAGCTAGGCACGCGCAGTCGATTGCTCTAGTCTTCATGCTGATCCATACCGCAAGCCACGCCCCGCATCCGATGACCACCCTTCCGAACCGAACGACCCGCCTGCGCGGCGGCCTGCTTGGCCTGCTGATCGGCGACGCGCTTGGCGTCCCGTACGAATTCCACGACGCCGCGTCGATTCCGCCGTCCGCGCTGATCGACATGATGCCGCCGCCGGGCTTCGCCCGCGCGCACGCGGGCGTGCCGGCCGGCACGTGGAGCGACGACGGCGCGCAGGCGCTCGCACTGCTCGACGCGCTGCTGCACGACCGCGAACTGAATCTCGACACGTTCGCCCGCAACCTGCTGGACTGGTTTCATCGCGGCGCATTCACGCCGGACGGCCGGGTGTTCGACGTCGGCCTGCAGACCCGCCGCGCCTTCGACGCACTCGCGGCCGGCGCCGCGCCGGCGGCGGCCGGCCCCGCCGGCGAGCGCGACAACGGCAACGGCGCGCTGATGCGCTGCTTTCCGGTGGTCATGATCGCCGCGTCACGCGACGATGCGATCCGCATCGCGCGCAAGCAGAACCTCGTCACACACGGCCATGTGCGTTCGCAACTCTGCTGCGCGCTCTATGCGCTGACGGCGATGGGCATCCTCGAAGGCCAGTCCGCGCCCGACGCCGTGCGCGCCGCCGAAGACGAACTGCTGGCCCGCCATGAAGGCACGGCCGACCTCCTCGAATTGAAGATCGTACTGGACGGCCGCTTCGATGCGCCGCGGGGATCAGGGTATGTGGTCGACAGCTTCTGGTCGGCGATCCATTGCCTGCTGTCGACCGGCAGCTACGAGGACTGCGTGAAGCGCGCGGTCGCACTCGGAAACGATACGGACACGACCGCGGCGATCGCCGGCAGCCTCGCCGGCGTGCTGTATGGCGAATCCGCGTTGCCCGCACGCTGGGTCGCGGCCCTGCACGGCAAAGCGATGGTCGAAGACCTGCTCGCGACATGCTGAACGGCGGGCCGCCCGCGCCCCCTGCACTGGCGCAGTCAGCGGCCCTCGCCGCTTCCCGTCGCGCGCCGGTCGCTGCCGGGCAGTCCGTACAGCACGCTGCCCGACACGCCGTCGCCGACGCTCAAGCCTCCAGCGCCTCCAACACCTTGCCCTTCGTCTCGATCCCGACCCAGTGCACGGTCACGGCCGCGATCAGCGGCACGACGCCGATCAGGTAGAACGCCGGCGCGAGATTCCCGCCGATGATTGCGTGCGGCACGACCATCGGCGCGACGAACGACGCGATCTTCAGCCATGCGCTGCCGAGCCCGCAGCCCAGCGCGCGGATGCTCGTCGGATACTGCTCGGGCGTATACACATACGCGGTGATGAACCCCGACGCCATCAAGCCGAGCGACAGCGAGCAGAAGATCGACACGACGTACACCGATTCCGCGTGATAGATGCCCGCGAGCAGCAGCGATACCGCGCACAACACGAACGACCACACGATCACCGGCTTGCGGCCGAGCTTGTCGACCAGCAGCGCGGACGCCAGCGACCCGAGCACGCCCATCACCGAGCCGATCACCGCGAGGTTCAGCGCAAGCTGCAGCGGTGCGTGATAGAAGTTCTTGTAGAGCGTCGGCAGCCACGTCGACAACCCGTACTGGATGAACCCGCAGGTCGCCCACAGCGTCGCGACGGCGATCGTGCGCTTGCGATACGCGACGCTGAACAGGTCGCGCATCCTGCGCTTCGGATGCTGGCGCACCATCTCGTCGAACGCGGCCGTCTGCGTGACGGGCGGCAGTTCGCCGCGCACCGACGCTTCGAACTCGCCCACCGCACGACCGGCTTCCGCGAGCCGCCCGCGCGACGCGAGCCAGCGCGGCGATTCCGGCACGAGACGCGTGAGCACCAGCGCGAGCAGCAGCGGCAAGCCGCCGACGAAGTACATGATCTCCCAGCCGAAACGCGGCACCAGCCATGCGCCGAGCGCCATCGACACGAGCAGGCCGATCGGGAACACGACTTCGTACAGCAGCACGAACCGGCCGCGACCATGCGCGCGCGTGATCTCGTTGATGTACGTCGCCGCCACCGGCAGCTCGCCGCCGAGCCCGAGCCCCTGCAGGATGCGCAGCAGCACGAAGATCTCGAAGGTCGGTGCGAAGCCGCACGCGATGCTCGTGATGCCGATCACGGCCGAGCTCCATGCGATCGACTTCACGCGGCCGTGCTTTTCCGACAGCGCGGGAAACAGGAACGCGCCGATCAGCTGGCCGATCGCGCCGGACGCGATCAGCATGCCGATCTGCGTCGGCGACAGCCCCCACTTGTGAATCAGCAACGGCAGCGTCGCCGCGATCGTGATCACGTCGAAGCCGTCGAAGAACGTCGCGGTGCCGATCAGCACGCGCGCGCGAATCTGCATCCCATTGGCCGGAAGCCGCTCGAGCCGCGCGATGATCGCGCCGGGCGTGGAGGCGGCAGCTTCCATCGTGGCCCGACCGGCCACGACGTTGTCGAAAGTGCTCATGCGGGGTGTCTCCTGGTCAGTCGCCGGTCAGGCCAGCGCTTTGCTCGTGTCTGCCAGGGCTTCCGTATCCACCGCCCGGCCCTGGTTCATCCACTTGCGCGCGAGCTTCAGCTCGCGCGCGTTGTTGATGGCGATCACACCTCTCACATGCGCATCGCCAACGAAAAACAGCGTCGCGCGTCGCGCGGCGAGATCGCCGCGCACGACGAGCCGCGCATCGGCCGGCAGATCGCCGAGGATCTGCAGGTTCACGTCGTACTGATCGGACCAGAACCACGGAATCTCCGCATACGGCGCGCGCACGCCGAGCACCGCCCTGGCGGCCGCGATCGCCTGGTTCTGCGCGTTCGCCCACGATTCGAGCCGCACGCGCCGCTTCAGCCAGCCGTTGTGATGGTTCGCGACGTCGCCGCACGCGAAGATCGCCGGGTCGCTCGTCGCACCGAATTCGTCGACGACGATGCCGTCGTCGACGGCCAGCCCCGCATCGCTCGCGAGCGACGCGTTCAGCGCGAGACCGATCCCCGCCACCGCGAAATCGGCGTCGATCGTCGTGCCGTCGGCGAGCGTCGCGCGCACCTTCGACGCGTCGTCCGGCTGCGCATCGAGCGACGCAAGCGCCGCGCCGAGCCGCACGTCGACGCCGTTCGCGCGATGCAGGTCGAGCAGGAAATCCGACACGATCTGCGGCACCGACCGCCCGCACAGCCGCGGCGCGCCTTCGACGACCACCGCCTCGACGCCGAGCTTGCGCGCGGTCGCCGCGACTTCGAGCCCGATCCAGCCGCCGCCGATCACGAGCACGCGCCGGCTGGCGCGCAGCTTCTCGCCGAGCGCGGCCGCCTCGTCGAGCGTGCGCAGGTAATGCAGGTTCGGCGTGTTGACGATCGCATCGGGCAAGCGGCGCGACGTGCCGCCGGTCGCGATCACGAGCCGGTCGTATTCGATCTCGCGGCCGCTCGCGGTCTTCACCACGCGGCGCGCGCGATCGATCGACGCTGCGCGTTCCGGCTGCCATGCCTCGACGTTCAGCGCATCGAATTCGTCGGGACGCACCACGCGCACGGTCTCGATGTCGGCGTCGCCGGCCAGCACGGCCTTCGACAGCGGCGGACGCTCGTACGGCAGATGCGGCTCGTCGGCGATCATCACGAGGCGGCCCGCGTAGCCTTCCGCGCGCAGCGTCTTCAGCACCCAGCCGGCGGCCTGCCCGCCGCCGATCACGACGACCGTGCCCGGTACGGCCGGTTCCTGCGGGTTCGCGTCACTCATGATTTGCGCTCCGTCATGAACTTGCCTTCCGGCGCCTTCGCTTGCTTCTGCCGGCGCGTGTTGCCGTCGAGGCCGCCGTCTACCGCCCATTCGGCGAACACGGTCGGGCCCGGCTCGAATTCGCGCGGCTGCCAGTCGGGCGTCAGCACGTCTTCGTCCGCGTAGTACTCGATCAGGCCGCCGGCCGGATTCTGGAAGTACCAGAAGTACGCGGACGACACCGGATGACGGCCCGGGCCGAGCTGCGTTTCCCAGCCGCAGCGGTCGATATGCAGGCCGCCGCCGAATACCTCGTGGATATCGCGCACGGTGAACGCGACGTGGTTCAGGCCGCGCTTGCCGTTCGGCAGCGCGAGCAGGAACAGGTCGTGATGGCCGCCGTGCGGCGCGCAGCGCATGAACGCGCCGCGGCCCGGGTAACGATCCGACGTCTCGAAGCCGAGCAGGTCGTGATAGAAGCGTTCCTGCGCGTCGAGGCAATTCGTGAAGAACACCACGTGGCCGACCTCGACCGGTTCCGCGCGCGGATAGATCGGGCTCGGCTGGTCGACGCGCAGCGTGCGACCCCACACGTTCGACGGCGAGCCGGTGATGTCGAGCGCGCGCTTGCGCGTGACTTCGATGCGGATCGCCATTCCGTTCGGATCGATGCAGCCGAGCGCGTCGTCGTGTGCGTAATAGCCGGGCTGGCCGGCGAGCTTGTCGCGCAGCGCGTCGAGCTCCTGCTGCGTGGCGACGCCCCACGTCACTTCGCGCAGCGTCGGGCCCGCTTCGAACGCGGGCGGCAGCGCCGGATCGTCGGCCTTGACGACCAGCACGGTGCAGCCGTTCATCGTCTCGAAGCGCGCGCGCGTGTCGTCGTGCGCGACTTCCTTCAAGCCCCAGTCGGCGAAAAAGCGCCGGCACGTGTCAAGATCGTCGACGCCGTACGTGATCTGCTCGATACCCAAAATGCTCATTGCGTGATTCCCCTTCGCTCAGTTCGCCCACGGCAGCGGCGCGTCGTTCAAGCCCCAGTAGAGGCTCTTCTGCTGCATGTATTCGCGGATGCCGAGACGGCCCTTCTCGCGGCCCATCCCGCTCTCCTTCCAGCCCGAGAACGGCGTGGAGATCGAGAACAGCTTGTAGGTGTTGATCCACACGGTGCCGGTTTCGAGCGCGCGCGCGGTGCGCCATGCGCGCTTGTAGTCGCGCGTCCAGATGCCGGCGGCCAGGCCGAACACGCTGTCGTTCGCCTGCGCGATCAGCGACGCTTCGTCGTCGAACGGCATCGCGACCAGCACCGGCCCGAAGATCTCTTCCTGGCAGATGCGCGCGCTGTTCGGCAAGCCTTCGAGTATCGTCGGCTGGTAGAAGAAGCCGTGCTCGCGCCCGTCGCCCGACGGCCGCTCGCCGCCGCACAGCAGCCGGCCGCCTTCCTCGAGGCCGAGCGCCACGTAGCGCTCCACCGATTCGCGATGCTTCGCGGTGATCAGCGGCCCCATCTGCGTGTCGGGCCGCGACGGGTCGCCCACGCGCAGCCGGCGCGCACCTTCGACGAGACGCTGCATGAACGCGTCGTAGATCGAGCGCTGCACGAACAACCGCGAACCCGCGATGCAGGCCTCGCCCGACGAGCTGAAGATGCCGTACAGCACGCCGTTGACCGCGTGGTCGAGATCGGCGTCGTCGAACACGATCGTCGGCGACTTGCCGCCGAGTTCGAGCGACACCGGCATCAGCTTCTCCGCCGCGATGCGCGCGATGCCGCGGCCTACTTCGGTGCCGCCCGTAAACGACACCTTCTTCACGCGCGGATGGCGCACCAGCACGTCGCCGATCACCGAGCCCTTGCCCGGCAGCACGCTGAGCACGCCCTTCGGCACGCCGGCTTCCTCGCAGATGCGCGCGAGCGCGAGCGACGCGAGCGGCGTGACTTCGGCCGGCTTCAGCACCACCGCGTTGCCGCCCGCGAGCGCCGGCGCAAGCTTCTGCGCGTCGGACGCGATCGGCGAATTCCACGGCGTGATCGCGGCGATCACGCCGATCGGCTCGTACACGCTCATCGTCAGATAGTCGCCGCGCGACGGCGTCAGGTCTTCGTCGAGCGTTTCGAGGCACGCCGCGTAATAGCGGAACGTGTTCGCCGCGCTCGCCACCAGCACGCGCGTCTCGCCGATCGGCTTGCCGTTGTCGCGGCGCTGCAGGTTCGCGAGCGCCTCGTGGCGCTGCATGATCAGATCGGCGATGCGGTACAGCACCAGCGCGCGCTGATGCGGCTTCAGCCCAGCCCAGTCGGCGCGGCGCCACGCGGCATCGGCCGCCTCGACGGCTTCGGCCGCGTCCTGCGCGTCGGCCGTCGACACTTCCATGTTCAGCGACTGGTCGGCCGGATAAACGCTCGCGTAAGGCGCGCCACGGCCGCGCCGCCACTCGCCGCCGATCAGGATGTCGCCGTTGGGCACGAGGCTCGTATCGAATGGAGTCATTTCACAAGTCCCACAAGTCTGTCTGTGCGCACCCGCCGTCGCCGTGGCGAGGACGGAGCGCGCGGTTCGATCGCCCGGTCAGATCACGCAGCGGGCCGCGCGGTTGCGCAGCGCGCGGATCGCGCTGAACGCGGTCAGCGCGGACGTCTTCGGGTTGTCCGGCAGCGGCTTGCCGCTCATTTCGAGCGACATCTCGCCGAACGCGCCGCGCGCGGCGATGCGGTGCACGTTGCGCGTGACGGCCGGATCGGCGATCAGGCGCACGCGCGTCGCATCGAGGCCGACGCCCGCGAGCGCGACGGTCGCCGCGACGTTCGCGTTCTTCGGATACAGCCGCGCGGCGTCGCGCGCGGTGCCTTCGAAGATCACCTTCTCTTCGGTCATCGCGCGCAGGTCGCACAGTTCTTCGGCCGGCGTGCCGAGCCAGCCGAGCGGCGGCTTGCGGCCGACGTACAGCACCTCGTCGAGGCCGCCCTGCCGCGCGGCGGCCAGCGCGTCGATGCCGCCGATCGCGCCGGACAGCAGCGTCACCGTCGCGTCGCCTTCGTCGGCGGCCTGCGACAGCGCGTCGAGCAGCGCGAGATCGGACAGCGCGCCGATCGACGCGACCGCGCAATCGGTGCCGGCCTTCAGCAGCGGCACGACGTGGTCGACCAGCGCGCCGTGGCCCGCGCATTCGAGCGCGAACTCGGGACGGCGGGCCAGCGCGTCGACCGACGACACGACCTCCACCGCCTCGCCCAGCTCGCGCTGCACGGCGCTGCGCTGGTGTTCGGGCACGATCACGTGCGCGACGCGCAGCGACGCGTCGTGCTCGACCGCCCGGTACACGGCCGCGCCGATCGCGCCGAAGCCGATCATCGCGACGTCGACGGGCGCATGCCCGTGTGCGTGTCCGTTACGCATACTGGCGCTCCTCGGGCGCTTCCTTCTTGACCGGCGGGCCCGCGAACGCGGACGCGAACGAGCCGACCGACAGCATGTCGACTTCGACCATCACCGGGCCTTCCTTCGCAAGACCTTCGCGCACGATCTGCTCGGCCTGGTCGAGCGACGTGATCCGGTAGTGCGTGAGACCGAAGCTCGCGCAGAACTGCGCGAAATCGGGCTGGTGCAGCTGCACGAAGCAGCGGCGGCCGCCGTATTGCGCGTCCTGAATGTTGCGGATCACGCCGTAGCACTGATCGTTCATCAGCACGATCATCACGTTCGCGTTTTCCTGCACGGCCGTCACGAGCTCGCCGACGTTGACCATCAGGCCGCCGTCGCCGACCAGGCAGACCGTCTTCGCCGCCGCGCCCGCGAGCGCCGCGCCGATACCCATCTGCATCCCCTGGCCGATGCCGCCGCCGAGCGCATGCACGCCCGCGCGCGGTTCGAAGATCCTCAGCAGGCGGTTGCCCCACGTGCTGTTCGAGATCGTCACGTCGCGCACCCAGTTGTAGTCGCGGCCGACGGCGGCCTGCAGCGTGTCGACCAGCGTCTTGTACGGACCGAGGCCTTCCGCCACGTCGGCGACGGCCTGCTCGCGCGCGGCGGCCAGGTCGGCCGCGAACTGCGGATCGACCGACAGGCGGCCTTCGAGGCGGTCGGCCAGCTCGGCCAGCACACGCTTCGAATCGCCATGCACGAACAGTTCGTTGCGATAGCCGCGGTTATCGGCGAGTGCGTCGGCATCGACGCGGAACAGCGGCTGCGGCAGCGCGAGCTTGTACTTCAGCGTTTCGTTGCCGCGCAGACGCGAGCCGACCACGACCAGCGCGTCGCAGGTCTTGTAGAACGCTTCGACCGCCGCATGCACGTTGAATGCGCCGAGCGTCGCCGGATGATCTTCGGGCAGCACGCCGCGGCCCTGCACGCTGGTCACGACGCCGAAGCCGAGCTTGACGAGGCGTTCGACTTCGGCGCGCGCGTGGCGCGCGCCGCCGCCGAGCCACAGCAGCGGGCGGCGCTTCGCGGCCAGCGCGTCGGCGAGCTTCGCGACGCGTGCGCTGTCGTGCTCGCGCACCGCGACGTGCGCGGGCGCCAGGTCTTCCGGCCATTCGATTTCGGCCGCCTGGATGTCGATCGGGATCTCGACCGACACGGGGCCGGTCGGCGCGGTCTGCGCGACGCGCACCGCTTCGCGAATCGTCGGCAGCACGGTCTCGACCGTACGCACGCGGAACGCGGCCTTCGAGATCGCGTCGAGCATCGTCAGCTGGTCCGGCGCTTCGTGGATGTACGCGAGATCCTGGTCGAGGTACGGCGTCTCGATCTGGCCGGTGATGTGCAGCAGCGCGGTGCCGGCGGTCAGCGCCTCGACCATCGCGCCGGCCGCGTTGCCCGCCGCCGTGCCGGTGCTCGTGAACGCGACGCCGAGGCCGCCCGACACGCGGGCCAGCCCGTCGGCCATGTTGACCGCGCCCGCTTCGCCGCGCGCGCCGACGTAGCGGATATTGCCGCGCGAGTTGATCGCGTCGAGGATCGGCATGTTGTGAATCGAGATGACGCCGAATGCGGTCTTCACGCCGCACTGCTCGAGAAAGGCGGCAATCAGCTCGCCAACCGTGGTTTTTTTAGACATGGCGTGCAAAGCCTCCAGAAACGTCGATATGGCTGCCCGTCGTATAGGACGACAGATGCGTTGCGAGATAAAAGAGCGCCCAGGCGGCCTCGTCGGGCCGGCCGAAGCGGTTCAGCGGTATGTTCTTGTTGCGCGCGAGCGCGCCCGTCCAGTCCTCCCAGCTTTCGCCGGGCTGCGCCTGCGCCTCGTAGCGACGGCGCCACTGCCCCGACTCGACGATGCCGATCAGGATCGAGTTCACGCGGATGCGCTGCGGCGCGAGTTCGTTCGCGAGCGACTTCACGAGGCTCAGCACGCCGGCGCGCGCCGACGATGTCGCGACCATGTGCGGTTCCGGCTGCAGCGCGAGCAGCGAGTTCACGCAGGTGATCGTCGGCGCGGCCGCGTCGCGCAGCATCGGCAGGAACGCGCGCGTCGGCCGGATGATGCTGAAGTACTTCAGCTCCAGCTCGTCGCGCCATGCGTCGTCGGTCGTGTCGGCGAAGGTCGACACGCGGCCCTGGCCGGCGTTGTTGACCAGCATGTCGGTGCGGCCGAAGCGCGCCGACACGGCCTGCGCGAACGCGGCGACATCGGCTTCGTCGAGCACGTTGCAGCGCACCGCGAGCAGCGGCGCGCCCGGATATTTCTCGCCGAGCATCGCCTCGGCGCGTGCGAGACGTTCGCCGTCGCGGCCGCAGATCGCGACCGACGCGCCCGCCTGCAGAAAGCGTTCGGCGGTCGCGAGGCCGATCCCGGACGAGCCGCCCGTCACCACCGCCACCTGCCCGCTCAGATCGATCTGGATCATCGGAGTCCTAAAGCCTTGAGAAACGTGTGCTCGTCATCCGAGCGATAATTGAGCCTTCGCGACAGTTCCGCCGCCGCGCGCTGCACCTTGTCGATCAATCCGTCCGCGATCAGCGCGTCGTCGATCTCCGGACGCGGCACCGTCACCGTGATGCACGCGACGATCTTCTGCGTGTCGTTGCGCACCGGCGCCGTGACGACCGAGATGCCGCGCTCGAACGACGAATTGCTGACGCCGTAGCCGCGCAGCGCATCCTCGCGGATCACTTCGTACAGCGCGTCGACCGTTTCGGGCGTCGCGCTCGTCATCCGCGGCAGCATGCCTTCCGGATACAGCGCGCGCAGTTCCTTCAGCGACAGGTCGCCCATCAGCACGTGCCCGTGCGTCGTCGCATGCGCGGGCAGCCGCGTGCCGACGTTCACGCGAATCGAGCTGAACACCGCCGCCTGGCTCTGCGCCTTTGCGACGAACACCACGTCGCGGCCGTCGCGGATCACGATATGCGTCGTGAAGCCGGTCGCGTCGCGCAGGCTTTCGAGCACCGGCAGGCCGAGATCGGTCAGCTCCAGCGAGCTCAGGTATTCGAAGCCGAGCCGCAGCACCGCGATGCCGAGCTTGTAGTTGCGATCCTTGTCCGCGCGTTCGAGAAAGCCGAGCGATTCCAGCGTCTGCAACAGACGGAACACCGTCGTGCGCGGAATGCCGAGCCGCCTCGACAGTTCCGGCGCGCCGAGCACCGGCTCGCGCGGCGAGAATTCGGCGAGGATCCGCAAGCCGCGCTCGAGGCCCGGCACCACGTAGTTGGCTTCGCTCTTCGCGCCTTCCGCTTCCTTTTGCAGCGGTTCGCTCATGCCAGCCCCCACTGCCGGTAGCACTGACGACAGAACGCGTCGATCAGCGCCGAATAGACGGCCGGCGCTTCCACATAGCCGGCGTGGCCGGCCTGCGGAATCACCTGCAGGCCGACCCGCGCGGCCGCGGCGATCCGCTCGCACGCGGCGGGCGGCGTGATCGCGTCGTTCGCGCCGACGGCCACCGCCGTGCGGCCGCGAAAGCCGGCGAGATCGGTCGCGAGATCCGCGTTCGCGAGCAGGTGCGTGGCCTGCGCATAGCCGGCCGGCACGATGCGCGCCATGTTCCAGCGCACCCATGCACGTGCATCCTCGCTCGCGAAGCCCGACAGCATGTTGCCGCTGCGCTGCGCTGCAAGCCCTTCCGGGCCGAGCTCCGCGAGCATCGCGAGGCGCGCGTCGCGGCGCGATTCGCGCGTTTCGGCGGGCGCGCTGCCGTAACCGCCCGCGGGCGAGATCAGCAGCAGGCCCGCGATCCGCGCGGGCATCGCGCGGGCCAGGCCGCCCGCGACGATCGCGCCGAGTGAATGCCCGACCAGCACGCAGCGTTCGATGCCGAGTGCGTCGAGCCACGCGTTCAGCGACGCCGCGTAGTCGGCGGCGGCCGGCGACGCGCCGTTCACGGGCGTCGATACGCCGTAGCCGGGCGCATCCCACGCGAGCACGCGGCGCGACGCGCCGAGCGCATCGAGCTGGCACACCCACGACGCGGCGCCCGAGCCGATCCCGTGCAGCAGCACGACCGGCAGCGTGCGGCCGGCCTGTTGCGCGCCGGCCTCGCGGTATCCGATCGTGCCCGCCGCGCCGGCCGCGCAGCGCTGCTCGGGAAACTGCCCGAGCAGCGCTGCGAACCGGTCGCGTTCACGTTTTTCGACGACACTCATCGCTTCGCTCGCTCCGTGTCAACGCTTGATCTTCGCGAGCGGCGAATCCGGCGGATAGGTCGGCGTGATCGGCTTCGGCGAGCCGAGCATCACGCACATCAGCGCATCTTCCTCGCCGATGTTGATCTCCGTGCGGTACACGCCCGGCGGCACCGAAATCAGGTCGCGCTCGCCGAGGATCGCTTCCCACGTCTCGCCGTCGCGCTCGCAGATCACCTTCATCTTGCCGCGCAGCACGAAGAAGATTTCCTCGACGTCGATATGGATGTGGCTCGGGCCGATGTTGCCGGCCGGAATCACCATCGTCGAGAACGTGAAGTTGCCCGCCGGCACCGTGTTGACGTCCTTCGCGACGCCCGTACCGCCGGTGCCGACATAGCGCATCTGCGCGCGGCGGTACTTCGGGTCGTAGTCGGCCTGGAACTTCAGCGCGTCCCAGTCGTAGCGACGCGTCGCATAGCGCGCGACGCGCCCTTCCATCCAGTCGCCAAAGCTTGCGCCTTCCGGCTGGTCCCACGACTTGCGTTCGAGATCGGCGTCCGCCATCGTCCTCTCCTTCATCAGAGTGAAAACATCAATTCATTACGAAGCCGCCGTTCACCGGCAGCAGTTGACCCGTCACGAAACGCGCGGCGTCGGACAGCAGGAACAGCACGGGGCCCGTCACGTCGCCGGGCACCTGCGCGCGCGTCAGCGCGCGGCCCTGCAGGTAGTAAGCGTGGCGATCGGCCGGCACGTAGGCGGTCGCCTCGACCTCGGTCAGCCCCGGCGCGATCGCGTTGACCGTCACGCCGTGCGCGCCGAACTCGCGCGCCTGCGCATGCGTCATCGCGATCACCGCGCCCTTGCTCGCGACATACGCGAGCAGCTTCGGCGCGCCCCACAGCGCGGTGTCCGACGCGAGGTTCACGATCGCGCCGCGCCCCGACTGCGCGAGGTACGGCAGCGCGGCATTGCTGACGAGCCACAGGCCGCGCACGTTGACGTTCATCACCGCGTCCCAGGTCGGCACGTCGAGTTCCGTCGACAGCCTGCCGCCGGAGTTCGTGATCGCCGCGTTGTTGATCAGCCCGTCGATGCCGCCGAGCGCGGCCGCGCCCTGCTCGACGAAGGCCGCGACGCTGGCCGGGTCGGCAAGATCGAGCGCGACGAAATGCGCGGCATGGCCCGCCTGCGCGAGCTGCGCGGCGAGCGCGCGACCTTCGTCGGCCAGCACGTCGCCGAACGCGACCTGCGCGCCCGCTTCGACGAGCGCCTTCACGAACGCCGCGCCCAGACCGCGCGCGCCGCCGGTGACGAGCACGCGGCGCCCCGCGAGCGACACGACCGGTGCATGCTCAGCCATTCGCCGGCTCCGATGCGGCCTGCGCCGCGCGATGCGCGTCGAGCGCAGACAGATGTTCCTGCGCGCGCTGGCGCAGCATCCGGCGCACGCGCGTGATGCCGACGTCGTGCTGGTACAGGTATTCGTGATCGCGCGCGTTCGGCGCGAGGCTTTCGAGGACGTAGCGGTCCTGTTCGAGCACGTCCCAGTGCAGACCTTCGAGGCGGTTGCGATACATGAAGCGCCACACGTCGCGCTGCCAGCCGCTGACCTTGCGGGTGCGCCAGAAATAGACCTGGCAGTGGTCGCCGTCGACCGGCGTCGCGAAACCGATGATCCCGAAGCTGCCGCCCGGGCCGAATTTCTGCTTGTACGGAATCGCGAGGCGCATCCACAGGCAGCCCGTGTCGCCGAGCTCGACCCAGTCGAAGTTCACGTCGCGCTGGCCGATCTTCTCGAACATCAGGCCCGTTTCCGTCTTGCGCACGCGCATCTCGGCCTGCTTGTCGCCTTCGGCCATCGAGTGCGAGGTCGCGTGCAGGTACGCGCCGTGCATCGGGTCCATCACGTTGTCGATTGCGTACTGGTAATTGCACTTCCAGTTCGACACGCACAGGAAGTGCGCGTATTCGTCGGCGACCAGTTCTTCCGGCAGGTTCAGCGGCGCCGGCTCCGCATGCGCTTCGTCGCCGAACCACAGGAAGATCGCGCCGGCCTTCTCCTCGACCGGGTACGACTTCACGCACCGGGTGCCTTCGAGCGGGCAGTTCGCGACGGCCGGCACCTTGTTGACCGTGCCGCTGCCGTCGACTTCGATGCCGTGATACCAGCAGGCGAGATTGCCGCCGAGATTCCAGCCGAGCGACAGGCGCGCGCCGCGGTGCGGACAGCGATCCTCGAGCGCGTGAACCTTGCCGTCCTGGTCGCGCCACAGCACGATCTGCTCGGACAGGCGCGTGAGGCCCACCGGCGCGTTCGACACCTGCCAGCTCGGCGCGACGGGATACCAGAAGTTCTTGATGCCGCGGTCGAGATACGCGCGGACCGGGTCGTGTTGGGAAGCGTGTTGTGCGGGGGACGTCATCAGTGTGCTCCGGATGCGGTTGTCGTCGGGTCGGCGCTCGGCGCGGTCATTCCGCGAGCGAGGCCATTTCGGCGCGGAAGCGCTCGGCGGTCCACGGCGCGCCGTCCGGCGTGCGGAAGCCGATGCGGTTCAGGCCCGCGACGACATCGTCCAGCTCGGTCGCGCCGGACTCGAACACGCGTTCGAGCGCGTCGCCGAGGTCGTTCTCGTACTGCGTCGGCTCGGCCTTGCGGGTCTGCCAGACGCGGTTCTCGACCTGACCGGGGATCTCGATCTGCCCCTTGCCCGCGACGTTGTTCGGCTGCGGCGCCACCCAGGGCTTCAGGAACGGGTTGAAGTTGACGGTCGCTTCTTTCATGTCATTCCACCTTGATCTGGATTTCCTCGCCGGCGAGGCGCACCGCGTACTGCTTCAGCGCGCGCCCGCCCGGCCCCTTCAGGCACTCGCCCGTCTTGATGTCGAACACGGCCTCGTGCAGCGGGCATTCGACCGTGCCCTCGTCGACGAAGCCCTGCGTCAGCAGCGCGTACGCATGCGGGCACACGTTCTCGAGCGCATACACGTCGTCGCCGACGCGATAGATCCCGATCTCGACGCCGTCGGTCCGCTTGAACTCGATCGGCGTGTCTTCCGACAGCGCGCCGGCGTGTCCGGCGCAAACCCATTGTTCAGACATCTCACACCCTTCCTTCTGATCGATTCTCGATTTGTTCCATATCAGGAACGTCAGTTTATGGATGGTGATTATAGGAGCGACTTTCCATGAGCAAAACAAAAAGCTGCTCGTCCTAGGGAAAACACCGAGCGGTGCGCCAGGGATGGTTCGAACGCGGTTTATCGATCGGGCTTTTTTCTTGTATTACGCGGATTTATGCCCATTCTGAGGGCGTGCGGCACCGTCGGCTTGCATCGCTTTCGAATGCATCCGACCCGAAAAATTTATTTTTTTCCAACCAACCGCCGCCTCTATACTGCATTCCATCAGAGGCACATCGTTCCTTATATGGAACAAAAAAGCGCCCATCCGGCAGTGGAACCGCGTGACGGCTGGTCGTCCTTTCGCGTGCCGCCACGGCCCGTTTTCATTCGGTTGGAGAGTCAGGAGATCACATGGTCAAGCATGCGGTAGCAGCAGCAGTCATCGGGATGGGCGCCGCGTCGGGCGCGTGGGCGCAGAGCAGCGTGGTGCTGTACGGCAGCCTCGATGCGGGCGTCGCGTACATCAACAACGCCGGCGGCCACGCAAAATGGGCGATGATCCAGGGCAATACGCAGCCCGATCGCTGGGGCCTGAAAGGCAAGGAAGACCTGGGCGGCGGCCTGTCGGCGATCTTCCAGCTCGAAAACGGCTTCTATACGAACAACGGCCAGTTCGCGACCGCGAACACGATCTGGAACCGCGCGGCGTTCGTCGGCCTCAGCTCGGACCGTTACGGCACGCTGACGCTCGGCCGCCAGACGCCGCTGTCGTTCGACTATCTCGATCCGCTCAGCACCGCCTATCTCGCGATGAGCTGGTATGCGTTCCACCCCGGCAACATCGACGGGCTCGCCGCGACCGGCAACGTGCCGTACAACAATTCGGTCAAGTACCGCTCGCCGAGCTTCGCCGGTTTCTCGGCCGCGGCGACGATGGCGCTCGGCAACACGACGAACTTCTCGACCGGGAAATCGGTCGGCGTCGCGCTGAACTATGCGAACGGCCCGTTCAAGGCGTCGGCCGTCTACTCGAACGAGCACGACCGCTCGATCCTGATCAGCCAGACGGGGATCGCCTCGTTCCAGGGGCAGAACACCGCGAACGGCTATATCGCGAACAAGGTCGAGAACATCGGCGCGGGCGCGTCGTACCAGTTCGGCGACTTCCTCGTGCACGGCCTCTACACGCGCACGAAGATGCAGTCGAACGGCTATTCCGACACGTTCCAGAGCTACGACGCGGGCGTGAACTATCGCAGCAGCGCGTTCAACACGATCGCCGGCGGCGCCGCGACGACGACGCTGTCGGGCCGCCGCTGGACGCAGTTCGAGCTGGGCGACATCTATGCGCTGTCCAAGCGCACGCAGCTCTATGCGAACGTGCTGTACGAGCATGCGTCGGGCGGCGCCCAAGCGGCGTTCTTCACGGCCGGCGTGTCGAGCACCGCGAACCAGGTCGTCGTGCTGGCCGGGATCCATCACTCGTTCTGACGGCGCGCGGGCACGCGCCGTGGCCGGCGGCGAGCCGGGTCCGGCCGGTCACGCGCGTGTGCCGCATCGATCGAGCGGCCCCGTGCCGGATGACGAAAACAAAAGGCCGGATCCTGTACAAGACAGGACCCGGCCTTCGTCGACTCGGTTCACGCAAGCCGTTGTTCGTTCATCGCCCGATGCAGGCGCGCCGGAACCGCAACAGCACGGCAACAGCACCGTCAGAACATCGCGACCTTGTGGCGCGCATGCGCGAAAGTCGGATCGCTCTCGAGCGGACGATAGTTCAGCCGCTGCGACAGGTCGACCGCCGCGCCGCACACGAGCTCGACGAGCCGCTCCTTCTCGCCCGCCTCGCCGATCTCCGAGCGCGGCACCGTCGCGGTAATCGCCGCGACGATCGAACCCGAATGGTCGCGCACCGGCGCGGTGACGGCCGAGATGCCGCTTTCGAACGCGGCCTCGCTGACCGCGTAGCCGAGCCGCGCATAGTGGCGCACGCGTTCGTACAGTTCGTCGACGGTGCCCGGCGTGCGCTCGGTGAACTGTTCGAGCCGTTTTTCCGGATAGAGCTGGCGCAGTGCGTCGCGCGTCAGGTCGCCCATCAGCACGTGGCCGTGGACGGTCGCATGCGCGGGCAGCCGCGTGCCGACATGCACCTTCACCGAGCCGAACATCGACGTATTGCTCTGCGCTTTCGCGACGAACACGACATCGCGCTGGTCGCGGATCAGCAGATGCGTCGAGAAACCGGTCGTATCACGCAGCCGTTCGAGCACGGGCGTGCCGAGATCGGTCAGTTCGAGCGAGTTCAGGTATTCGAAGCCGAGACGCAGCACGCCGACGCCGAGCCGGAAATAACGGTCGCCGTTCACGCGTTCGAGAAAGCCGAGCGCCTCGAGCGTCTGCAGCAGCCGGAACGTCGTGGTGCGCGGGATGCCGATCCGCTTCGACAGTTCGGGCGCGCCGAGCACCGGCTCGCGCGCGGAGAATTCCGCGAGAATCCGCAGCCCGCGCTCGAGCCCCGGCACCAGATAGGACGATGCGCCGCCGGACGACTCGTCGTCGCCCGCCGCATGCGACGGCGCGGCGCTCGCGGCGGCGCCGGCTGTGGCGCGCGATGCGCTGGCCGGTCGTGCCGGCGGTTTCGGTGCGCCGCTCATCGTAGTGTTGCCCCAGTGCACATGGACGAAATGGACTCGCTCAAGAGATATCCGCGATGAAGGATTATGGAATGCCGCTCCGGCCGGATCAACACGATCCGGCTCGCAGGCCGGTCGCGCCGACCGCCGGTGTGCGGGGCGGCGCCGGCCACATAGACTGACGCGATTGAAAGGATATCAGCGATAGACGGGGCTGCCCACCGCGGGTCGCATCGAACGCGCACCGTCGGGCGCGGTGCGCCGGCAGTCGCTTCGTGCTGGATACCGGAAGCCCGGCGCGTCCCGCTTGCGCCGCAGCCCGGAGCGAGCGCCGCGATCAGGCGATCACGGCGGCGCCGTACTCGGCGCGGGCGCGCTGGCCCGCCGCGTACGCTTCGGCTTCGCCACGGAAGCCTTCCCGGCTGAACGCAACGACCTTGACGCCAACCCCGGCCGCCCGCTTCACCGTCAGCGCCCATTGCCATCCACCGTCTTGTTCGAAGACGTGCAGCGAGGGTTCGAAGGATGAGTCCAGTACGGTCACGCGTTATGCTCCTGCCCGTCCGCATTGCATCGGCAACGCACGGGGCATGTCGAAAAGGTTTGCGCCGGACGTCGGCGCGCTTCAGCCATTCGATAGTCTAGTCAAGAAATGTTGCGACGCACCATCAGAGGTTTCACTCATCTATCGGAACCGGGCGGTCGATGAATCCGGTTGCAAGCCTTATGGCACGGGCCTCGGACGGGCATGCGACGGTATGACGGCGCGCTCGTGCGGCAACGTGCCGCATGCCCGGCCGGTTGCCCTCATTGGCCGTCCGTGGACCTCGAAACCGGGCAGTAGTCGGCGAGATACGCTACCGCCCCGTTCCCGCCGCTATCACCCGCCGGAACGTCAGGTTGACGCGCTCGCCCTGCACGGCCGGCGCCTTCGGCACGCGATGCTGCCATTCGGCCTGCGTACGGCCGCGCATCACGAGCAGGCTGCCGTGCGTGAGGCGATACGCGTGCGTGACGCCGGTCGCGCGATGCCGGAGATCGAACACGCGCATCGCGCCGAGGCTCACCGAGGCGATCACCGGCGCGTCGCCGAGCTCGGGCTCGTTGTCCGCATGCCAGCCGAGGCTGTCCTGCCCGTTGCGGTAGCGGTTGAGCAGCACGCTGTTGAAACGCGCGCCGCAGGTCGCCTCGACCGCGCGCTTCAGGTCGAGCACGGCGGGCGTCCACGGCGCCGGCACGTTGCGGATCCCCGAGTACAGGTAGACGGCATCGGGCTCGCCCTGCCATGCGGTGAGCCGCGGCAGCGGGATGCGGCCGCGCGGCGTGCGGATCGCGTCCTGGCGCCACGCGACCTCGCCGATCAGCGCGGCCAGCAGACGGTCGGCGTCCGGCGGCGCGAGCCAGTCCGGATACCAGTCCACGTCGGGAACGGGTGTATCGGCGAAAAGATCGGGCGTCGACATGGGGATGTGGACAGCGAACGGGCGGAAACGCCATGCCTGCATACTAGCCAACGGCGCGCGGCGCTGCCATGCGATCTCGTTCGCGCTGGCCGTTGGCCGCTCACCGTTTGCCGTTGCCGCCGGCGGCAAACCGCCATGCGTCACGCTATCATCGCGGCATGTCGCAACGCGCCGCCCGCCGGCGCGCCGCTTTCGTTCACCACGCCCGCCGGCGCGAGCCGGCCGGCCGCTTCCCGGATCCCATCATGACGCTCTCCGATTCCGCGCTCGACCAGTTGTTCCTCACGGCACGCACGCACAACGCGTGGCAGGACAAGCTGGTCGACGACGCGCTGCTGCACCGGTTGATCGACCTGACGAAATTCGGCCCGACCTCCGCGAACTCGAGCCCTGCCCGCTTCGTGTTCGTCAAGTCGCCCGACGCGAAGGCGCGCCTGAAACCCGCGCTGTCCGAAGGCAATCTCGCGAAGACGATGGCCGCGCCCGTCACCGTGATCGTCGGCATGGACCTCGCGTTCCACGATCATCTGCCGCGGCTGTTCCCGCACGCCGACGCGCGCAGCTGGTTCGCCGGCAACGATGCGCTGATCGAGGCCACCGCGTTCCGCAATTCGTCGCTGCAGGGCGCTTACCTGATCCTCGCCGCACGCGCGCTCGGCCTCGACGCGGGCCCGATGTCGGGCTTCGACGCCGCGAAGGTCGACGCCGCGTTCTTCGCGGGCACCACGATCCGGACCAACTTCCTCGTGAATCTCGGCTACGGCGATCCGGCCGGCCTGTTCCCGCGCAGCCCGCGCTTCGATTTCGACGATATCGCGCGCATCGAATGACCGGGCGCCTACGCCCCGCGCGTGAGCCGGATCAGCGTGATCTCGGAGCGCACGCCGAAGCGGTTCGGCGGCCCCCAGTAGCCGGTTCCGCGGCTCGTATAGAGCCACATGCCGCCGACGCGGCTCAGCCCGCCGATCACGGGCTGCTGCAGACGCACGAACGGCGGCCACGGCAGGAACTGGCCGCCGTGCGTGTGCCCCGACAGTTGCACTGAAAAACCGGCGCGGCTCGCATGTTCCGCGCTGCGCGGCTGATGCGCGAGCAGGATCCGCGTGCCGACCTCGGCCGGCGCACCCGCCAGCGCGCGCGCCGGATCGCTGCGATGCGCCGGGTCGAAACCGCCCGCGGTGAAATCGGTCACGCCCGCGAGCACCGCACGCGCGCCGTCGTGCTCGATCAGCACGTGCTCGTTCAGCAGCACCGTCAGGCCGATGCGCCGGAATTCGTCGATCCACGCATGCGCACCCGCGTAATACTCGTGGTTGCCCGTCACGAGAAAGCTGCCGTGGCGCGATCGCATCGTGCCGAGCGGCGCCGTATGCGCACGCAGGCGCTCGACCGAGCCGTCGACCACGTCGCCCGTCACCACGACGCAGTCGGCGTCGAGCGCGTTCACCGCGCGCACGATCCGCTCGACGTAAGGCCGCTTGATCGTCGGCCCGACGTGGATGTCGGACAGCTGCACGATCTTCAGGCCGTCGAGCGCGGCCGGCAGCCCCGCCACCGGAATCGACACGTACTTGACCGCCGCGGTGCGCCGCGCGCCGAAGAAGCCGATCGCCGTGACCAGCAGCGCACCGACCAGCACGCCGAGCGCCGTGTCGGACGCGGCGCCGTTCCATGCGCCCGCACCCGGCAGATGCCGCCACAGGAACGCGCCGAGCAATACGAACTCGCGCAGGAAGGTCAGCACCAGCAGCGACGAGAAGAAGCCCATCGCGAGCGCGCCGGCCCAGCCGAACAAAGTCGCGGCCCAGCCTTCGTCGAAGCGGCGCGAGAACATGCCGACCGGGATCAGCACGCAGAAGCTGGCCAGCACGAGCGCCGCAAGGGTCCGCGCGCCCGGTGAAGCGAATGCGTCGGGAATGATCCGCAACCCGACGTACAGATGGAACAGCACACCGATTGCAATGAACCGGACAAAGAAACTTCGCATGGAGCACTCACCCTCGTGGCGATACCGCTTTCGCGATGCGCGTCGGGCGGGATCGCCGCGCTTCGCGCCGTACGCAGGATGGTACACATATCCATGACGTCCGCTCGTCCGGCCCGGACGGTGCGACGCTGCGGTGTCGTCGCCGGCCCCGGCACGATCGATTCGCGCCCGTTCGCGCGGCAACCCGCCGTTTTCGCGTCGATTCCGTCCGGTTCGCATGCCAATGCATCGCCCGCCCTTTCGTCTGACGATGTTTTACGGTCCGTTGGCAAACCTGCACGCCCCCATGCCGGCCGGCGCGCAGACAGCCGGGCCAGCGCTGCCGCAATGCACCGCCGAACCGGCATCGACGCGGATATCGCGCCGCAGGCGGCCGCCTCGCGCCATACTGCGCGCGCCTTCCCGGCCCGCCATCCACGCACGCCGGACCGCTAGCCGCCGGCATCGCGCTGATTTATTATCGGCCCCATATCGCGCAACCGCCGTCGCGGCGACGGTTCGCGTTGCGCCGCGCCCGGCCTCCACTCCCATCGTCGAGCTCGTCACATCATGAGAAAAACAGCGCCGCTGCGCGTCGCCGCCATCCTGGTCCCTGCCATGCCGCTTGCCGGCTGTACCTCGCGCGGCGCCCCGTCGTTCGCGCTGTTCGGCGCGTACTTCCCGCTCTGGCTCGTCAGCGCGATCGTCGGCGTCATCGGCGCGATCGTCGCGCACCGCGTGTTCGTCGCGACTGGCTGGGCCGCCGTCGTGCCCTACCAGCTCGCCGTCTGCACCGCGATCGGGCTCGTGGTTGCCGTGATCGTGTGGCTCGCCGGCACGGGGCCGTTCGCATGAAGGCCGCCGGACTCTCCCGCCCGTCCGCGAAAGGCCGCGTGATCGCGCTGGCGATCGTCGCGCTCGGCATCGCGGCCCTCGCGTACGCGTATCACCGCACCACCGCCTACCCGTCCACCGACGACGCGTCGATCGACGCGGACGTCGTGCACGTCGCGTCGCCCGTCGGCGGGCGCATCGTGCGGCTCGCGGTGCACGAGAACCAGCGTGTCGCGAAAGGCGACCTGCTGTATGAAATCGATCCGGTGCCGTACCGGCTGACGGTCGCGCAGGCGCAGGCCGACGTCGAGCTCGCGCGCGCGTCGCTCGACACGCGCCGCCGCTCGCTGATCGGCGAGCGCTCGAATGCGGCGGTCGCCGCCGAGCAGGTCAAGCGCGCGACGCAGAATCACGATCTCGCGACGCGCGACGTCGAGCGGCTCGCGCCGCTCGCCGCGCAGGGCTACGTGAGCGCGCAGCAGTTCGACCAGGCGAAGGTCCGGCAGCGCGACGCGGCCGTCTCGCTCGCGCAGGCGCAGGAGCAGCAGCGCGCGTCCGCGCAGACGATCGGCGACGAAGCCGACGCGATCGCGACGCTGCATGCGCGCGAAGCCGCACTGGCCCGCGCACAGCACGCGCTCGAAGACACCGTCGTGCGCGCGCCGCACGACGGGCTCGTGACGGGCCTGACCGTGCTGGCCGGCGAAACCCTCGCGCCGAATCAGTCGATCTTCACGCTGATCGACGCCAGCGAATGGTTCGCCGTCGGCAACTTCCGCGAGACGTCGCTGAACCGCATCGCCGTCGGCGACTGCGCGACCGTCTATTCGATGATCGACCGCGGCCGCCCGATGACGGGCAAGGTCGTCGGCATCGGCGCCGGCATCGCCGACAGCGATCGCATCAACCTGCCGCGCTCGCTGCCGATCGTGCAGCGTTCGGTGAACTGGGTGCATGTCGCGCAGCGCTTCCCGGTGCGCGTGAAGCTCGACGAACCCGACGCCGGACTCGTGCGGGTCGGCGCCAGCGCGATCGTCGAGGTCCGGCATGGCTCGGCCTGCCGCTGAGGTCCGCTCGCCCGGCCTGCGCGAAGTCCTGCGACTGCTCGCGCCGTTTCCGGGACGCACGGCGATCGCCGTGCGGGTCGCGCTGATCTGCACGCTGACCGTGCTCGTGACGAGCGCGTATGGCACGCCCGAGGCCGCGCTGTCCGCGTACGTCGTGTTCTTCATGATCCGCGCCGACCGCGTGACGAGCATCGTGCTCGAAGCCGCGCTGCTGCTGATCGTCACGATCGTGATCGGGCTCGTGCTCGGCATCGCGATCTTCAGCATCGACTATTCGATCCTGCGGGTCGCATGCATGGTCGTGATGTCGGTCGGGCTGCTGTACCTGACGTCGGCGAGCAAGCTGCGCCCGGTCGGCGCGATTCTCGCGATGATCGTCGGCTTCGGGCTCGACGAGCTCGGCCTTGCGCCGTTCGGCGAAGCGGCGACGCGCGCGCTGCTCTATATCTGGCTGACGATCGCGATCCCGGTGGGCGTCGCGATCGTCGTCAACCTGCTGATCGCACCGTCGCCGCGCAAGCTCGCGCTCGCGCAGCTCGCCACGCGGCTGCGGCTCGCCGCGCGGCGACTGCGCGGCGACGACGGCGCGCGCGCCGGCTTCGACGCCAGCCTGCGCGAAGGCGACAAGCAATTGCTGACCTGGCTCAAGCTGTCGAAGCTCGAAGGCGCGTCGTCCGCCGCCGACATCGTCGCGCTGCGGCAGGCCGTTGCATCGAGCACCGCGCTGCTCGTCGCGGTCGCGCTCGCCGATCGCGAAGCGGATGCGCGGCTGCCCGACACGTTCGCGGCGCCGATCGCGGCCACGCTCGACGAGATAGCCGCCATCCTCGAACGCGGCGGCTATCCGGTCGACATCACGCTCGCCTTGCCGCCGGCGGACACGCTGCCGCCGCTCGCGCGCATCGCGGCAGCGGACCTGCACGCGGCGATCACGCGCTTCGCGCAGCCCGATGCGATTGCCGGCTCGCCGGCGACCGACGCGGCAAAGCCGGCCGCCCCGTCCGGCGAACCGGCCGCATCGCCGACGCCGCCAACCGCACCACGCGGCGGCTTCTTCCTGCCGGACGCGCGCACCAATCCCGACCACATCCGCTACGCACTGAAAACGACAGCCGCGGCGATGTTCTGCTACCTGCTGTACTCGCAGCTCGACTGGTCGGGCATCCATACGTGCTTCATCACCTGCTACATCGTGTCGCTCGGCTCGACGGCCGAGACGGTCGAGAAGCTGACGCTGCGGATCGCCGGCTGCATCGTCGGCGCGCTGCTCGGCACCGCCGCGCTCGTGTTCGTCGTGCCGTCGCTGACGTCGATCGGTCAACTGATGGCGCTCGTGTTCGTCGGCGCGTGGCTGTCCGCGTGGGTGTCGTTCGGCTCGCCGCGCATCGCCTATGCGGGCTTCCAGATCGCGTTCGCGTTCTTCCTGTGCGTGATCCAGGGCGCCGGCCCCGGCTTCGACCTGACGATCGCGCGCGATCGCACGATCGGCATCCTGCTCGGCAACGTCGTCGTGTATCTCGTGTTCACGCGCATCTGGCCCGTCAGCATCGGCAAGCAGATCGACGTCGCGCTCACGGCGCTGCGCGAGCAGTGGCGGCGGCTCGCGCAGATCGCGCAGCCGGCCGAACGGCGCGCACTCGCGGCCGAAGCGTTCGCGCGCCACGGCGCGATCGCGCAGGAACTCGGCCTCGTCCACTACGAACCGTCGTGGGTGCGGCCGACCGCGGCCTGGCTCGCCACGCGACGGCGCGCGCTGGCCGAACTCGGCGCGCTCGAAGGCCCGCTGTTCCTGCTCGCCGAACGTGCGCCGGGCGACGCGGCGATCGATGCGCGACTCGCACGCGTGGCCGAACTGCGCGACGACGAAGCGATGCCGGACGCGCACAATGCGCGTGACGACGAAACCGCGGCGCCGGTCGGCATGCCGCCTTCATCGCGACCGGCCGCGCAGCCGGTGCCGAACGCCCCGCCTGCGCCGCGCCCCGCCGCACCGCCCGACCCCGCGCGCGATGCGCTGCTGAACCTGATCGACGCGCGACTCGCCGCCATCGCCGATGCCGCGCGTCAAGCCACTTCGAAGGAGTCTGCCGCTCATGCGCCGACCTGAACCGCCGGCCGCGTCGATCGTCGCAGCCGCCCTCGCAAGCGCCGTCGCGCTGGCCGGCTGCGCGACCTCGTCGATCGATCTCGCCCCCGACGCATCCGACCGCCCGTGGCAGCCGCAGACGTCGGCCGCGGGCGAGATCCTGCCGGCGCCGCCGCGCGCATCCGCGGAGACGCACGACTACACGCTGCCCGCCACGCCCGCGCTCGCGTCGGTGTCGCCGCCGGCCGTGCTCGATCCCGCGCACGCGTACACGCTGCCCGAGCTGATCGACCTCGCCGAATCGACCAACCCGCTGACCCGCATCGCGTGGAACGACGCGCGCAACGCGGCGCTCGCGGTCGGTATCGCGAAGGCTGCCTACCTGCCGCAACTGTCGGCGACCGCGATGGGCGCGTACCAGGCCGGCCACGGCTCGACGTCGACGATCCTCGGCGACGCGTCGAGCGACACGACCGTGCACGGCACGATCTCCGCACTGTCGCTGCAATGGCTGCTGTTCGACTTCGGCGGCCGCGCGGCACGCGTCGAGGCGGCCGAACAGGCATCGATCGCGTCGAACGTCGCATTCACGGCCGTGCACCAGCAGGTGATCCACGATGTGACCGTCGGCTACTACCGGTACGAAGCCGCACGCTCGCGCGCGCTCAGCGCGGAGCAGGGACTCGCGAACGCCGATGCGATCCTCGCGGCGTCGCGCGCGCGACTCAGGCACGGCGTCGGCACCGTCGTCGAGCTCGCACAGGCAACGCAGAACCGCGCGCAGGCGAACCTCGCGCTCGTGCAGGCGCGCGGCGCGGAAAGCGACGCCTACCTCGGCCTCGTCTCCGCACTCGGCATCTCGCCGCTGTCGAAGCCGACCATCGCCGCGCTGCCCGTACGGCCGCTGCCGGCTACGCTCGGCTCGTCGGTCGATGCGATCGTGGCGGACGCGATCGCGCGCCGCCCCGACCTGCAGGGCGCGTATGCGCTCGAGAAGGCCAACCGCGCGAAGATCAAGGCCGCGGAGGCCGCCTTCATGCCGAGGGTGTTCCTGTCCGCGTCGACGTCGTATGCGAGCGGCCACACGGCCATCTCCGCGCTGCCCGCGATCGGCGACCAGGCGCCGACCGTCAACCTGAACGGCAGCCGCTATGGCGGCGGCGTGTTCCTCGGCGTGACGATTCCGCTGTACGACGGCGGCCTGCGCTCGGCCGTGCTGATGCAGGCGCGCAACGATGCGCAGAGCGCAACCGAACGCCTGACGCGCACGAAAGAGGAAGCCGTGCGCCAGGTCGTCGCCGCGCAGAACGCGGTGCAGACGAGCCTCGCGTCGCACGATGCCGCGAAGGCGCTCGTCGATGCCGCACAGACGAGCTACGACGCGGCGCTGACCGCGTACCGCAGCGGCGTCGGCTCGATCACCGATGCGACGCTCGCGCAGAGCCAGCTGCTCGCGGCGCGCAATGCCGAAGTCGACAGCTATGCCGGCGCGCTGTCGGCGGCCGCCGCGCTCGCGCTCGCGACCGGGACGATCGGTTCGGCGCGGTGACGCCTGCGGAAGGCGACGGCCTGCCCGCCTTCCGCTGTCGCCGCGGTTGACGCCCGCGTGCGCCGCCCACTAGAATGCCGCGCATTCTCCCTTCAGGAACCATCGTGGACAGTTGCAGCACTCCGTTGCGTGCGCCGCTTGCCGCCTGAACGCCTGTCCGCCGCAGTTCCCTGCTCCGGCTCGCGTTCCGCGAGCCTCGCACGCCTCCCGTTTCACACTGAATGACGCATTCGCGCGGTACAGTACCGCGCGATGACGGCCTTCGTCGCGCCGCCGCCGGCATTGCGCCGCAGCGGCGCCGGCCGGCATGCGCCTCTTGCACGGCAGGACAACCATGACTTTCGATTTCGCACTCCGACTTTTCACCGCGTTCGCCTGCGGCGTCGCGATCGGCCTTGAACGCCAAATGCGCCAGCGCACGGCGGGCCTGCGCACGATCACGCTGGTCGCGAGCGGCGCCTGCCTGTTCGTCACGCTCGGCGTGCTGACCGGCAACGGCGTCGCGGGCGTCACGCAGATCGCCGCGTACGTCGTATCGGGCGTCGGCTTCCTCGGCGGCGGCGTGATCATGCGCGACAAGGGCTCGATCCAGGGCATCAATACGGCCGCGACGCTCTGGTGTTCGGCCGCCGTCGGCGTGCTGTCGGGCTCCGGCCATTACGTGCCCGCGCTGGCCGGCACGGGCGTCGTGCTGCTCACCAACACGGTGCTGCGCGGCGTCAGCCAGGCGATCAACGCGACGCCCGTGTCGAACGCCGACCTCGTGCGCGAATACCAGATCACCGTGATCTGCCTCGCCGCCGACGAGGTGCATATCCGCACGCTGCTGTCGAATTCGATGTATGCGAAGCCGCTGTCGTTCCAGAGCCTGACGAGCGAGGACGTGCCCGATCAGCCGGACCGGCTGAAGGTGACCGCGACGCTGAAGCTGCATCCGAAGGATCAGCAGAAGCTCGAGCAGATCGCGAGCCGGATCAGCATGGAGAAGAGCATTTCAAGCGTGAGCTGGACCGCGAAGGAAGCGGAACCGATGATGGAGTGACCGGTGCCGGGCGCGCGACGTGCCCGATCTGCCACTGGGCGCTTGCCCGGTGCAGGCCCGTCCGACTCGCCGCCGGTGCCGTGCCTGCCGCCCGGCCGCGTCAGGGCGTTTCGATGAGTCCCGCCGAAATCGCCTTGACGACCGCCTGGACCTTGTTCGTCGCGCCGAGCTTCTCGAGGATGTTGTTGACGTGGAAGTTGACCGTCCGCTCCGAGATGCTGAGGATCTGGCCGATCTCGCAGGCGGTCTTGCCTTCGGCGGTCCAGCACAGCACCTCGCGCTCGCGTGCGGTCAGCGTGACCCGCGCCTCGGGCGACAGCTTCGGCACCATGAAGCGGCTCATCAGCGAATGCGACAGGTTCGCCAGCCAGTTCGTCTGCAGCGTCAGCATGTTGATCTCGGCGGGCGTCAGCGGATCGGCGTGGCGCGCGATGCTGAGCAGCCCGAATGCGCCGCGCGCCGCCCAGCTCGACTGCGCGACGCCGACCGACAGCCCGCAATCGCGCGCGTCCCGCCAGAGCGGGCACGGCTCGATCTTGTCGACGTCCGGCCAGACGATCATGTTCGTGCTCATCGCGCCGTCGCGGACCGTCGAATCGATCTCGATATAGTTCTGCGCCTGGTAGTGCGCCATCCAGCCGTCCGGATAGGTATCGAAGATCGCGACGGCCGGCTTCGACACGGGCAGCGGCACGCGGATGCCGTAGCTGCAATATTCGAAGCCGAGCCGCCTCGAATAGGCGGCGATCCGCTGGAAGAGCTGCTGCTCGTCTTCCGCGGCGCTGAATTGATCGTAGGCATCCTGCCAGCGCAGTTCCATTGGTTCTCCGACAACGTCACGCTGTCATACTTGTCAGGTTTCAGCGCCCGTTCGGTGCTGATACATTCCACGCATGACTTCCCCCTTGCTTCACCCGGCCGCCGGCCCGTCTCCGGACGGCTACGTGCGCCTGCCCGCAAGCGCACTGGCCGGGCTTGCGCTCGACCATGTCGCGAGCGGCCTCGACGCATCGCTGCTGGCCGAACTGCGCGACAACGCGATCGACGCACGCGTCGCCGGCTACACGGAATGGCAGCGGCCGGCCAGCCCCGGCGTCGCCTACGTAACCGTCGGCTGGGACTGGTACCTCGAACGCGCTACGGGCGCGTTCATGCTGGCGGGCCACGACGTCCGCAGCAACCTGATGGCCATCGACGCCACCGGCGCCGACATCGGCATGTCCGGCACCGCCGCCGCGCTCGCAGCGCGGCTTGCGCACCTCGACTGGGCCGCCGCGGTCGCATCGGCCATCCTCGGGCACGACGCCGCCCATCATGCCGGCCCGACGCTTCAGTGACAACTGCCGGCCGCGCATTCCTCTGACATTTCCGCATGGCTGGCGCTCTTTATAAGCAAAACCGGCCCGGTTTTCAATCCCGCCGGTCAGGAACGCGTTACCGTCTGCCAAGCAGCGGCCCCGCGTTCGTACCCTGTAAGAGTTGCCAGTTACGGCCCGGTCGGAACGCGCGCTGTAATGCATGCATACCAAGGCCAGATCCGAGGACACCATGCAGACCTTCGTTCACGAGGGCGGGCGGTTGCCACCCGAACATGCGGCGGAACTCGGGCGCTACCGACGCCGCGTGTTCGTCGAGCAGCTCGGCTGGGCGCTCCCGGCGGCGAACGATGGTGTCGAACGCGACCAGTTCGATCGCGACGATACGGTCTACGTGTCCGCGCGCAGCGGCGGCGGTCGGATGTGCGGATGCGCGCGCCTGCTGCCGACGACGCGCCCGTATCTGCTGATGTCGCTGTTCGCGGACCTGATCGCGGCCGACATGCCGCTGCCGCAGTCGGCTGCCGTATGGGAACTGTCGCGGTTCGCCGCGACCGGCGACGAAAACGGCGCGGACCGCGCGGAATGGGCGGTGCGTCCGATGCTGGCGGCGGTCGTGTCGTGCGCGGCGCAGCTCGGCGCGCGGCAGTTGATCGGCGTGACGTTCGCGAGCTTGGAGCGGCTCTTTCGCCGGATCGGCATACACGCGCACCGCGCCGGCCCGCCGAAACAGGTGGATGGACGTCTGGTGGTCGCGTGCTGGATCGACATCGATCCGCAAACGTTTGCAGCACTTGGAATCGAGCCGGGATTGGCTGCCCGGCCGGCCATCGCCGCCTGAACCGGAACGCGCGTATTCCGGCGGGCGGCATCGTAACGAAGGAGAAACAACGTGGACCAGCCTCAGGTCTTTCGCGCGATGATGCCCGGCTTGACGAGCGCCGACGGCGCGCGCATCGCGATCGCCTATCCGTCGTATGCCCGGCCGCTGCCGCTCGCTCGGCTCGACCGGCGCGGGCTGGTGTTCCGCGCCGCCGGCGCGGCGCCGCTCGTCTGCGGGCTGCCGCGCGCGGCGACTTTGCTGGTCGCGGACGAGCCGCTTTGCGCGCTGCGCGTCGTGATCCGCGACGTCGCGCCGACCGGCGACGGCCGGCACGACCTGACGATGCAGCCGTCCGGCGCCGCCGGCGACGAATTGCTGTGGCACGCGCTGCGCGACCGCGCGCCTTACGGACGGATCCAGCGTCCGCTCGCACCGGTCGATACGACGGTACTCGCGCCGGACAGCGAGCCGTACGCCGCGCCTGGCGACGCCGCTCGCCCGTCGCGCAGCGCGGCGTTCCGGCTGCAGTCCCGTGGCGATGCACTGTTCTTCGCGGACTGGATCGAATATCACTTCGACGAACTGCGTGCGCTGTCGCAACGGCATGGGCCGCAGTTGCAGCTCAACGAGCTCGAACGGCAGGTTTCCGACGACGAGGTCGACGTGCGCTTCGTGTACGACATCCACGGGCATGCGACGCGGCATGTGCTGAACGACTGCGCGCGCGAGGCCTGCGCGTGGATCGAGACGGAGATGCGCGACAAATTCGCGCTGCCGGTCGCGCAGGGGCGATTCGGCGGCGGGCATCCGGCGCATGCGCGAACCGCCGGTGGGTAGCGGGACAGGCTTGCAGCGGACGGATGGCGGGACTGCCGTTGCTGCGGCACTGCATCTTGTTGCATCGATACAACAGGCGACTCGACCGATACAACAAAGGGTTGCTTCTTACAGGGTTTTCCCTTAAATTAACACCTGTCTCCTCCATGTCTCCAAACATGGATTCGGCCCGCTCACGTAGCGGGCTTTTTTATTGTCCGTACGATCCGTCGAACCACCGACGCTAGAGGCGCGCAGCCATGCCCGCCGCGTGTTTCTGCCACCAGTACAGCGCCGCGATCAGCGCGACGCACGCGACGAATACCAGCCGCCCGCGCCAACGTCCCTCTTTCGTGGCCGGCGCCCCCGAAAAGCCGGCACTGCCGCCCATCGCGGCCACCAGGATCTCGAACGCCAGCATCGCCACGATCATCATGCCCTTGGATACCGCGCCGAAGATACGCGCCAGCGCGGTCGACCAGCGGGACTGGCGGTAAGGTCCGGAAACCGGACGACGCAGATCGGGTTCGCTCATTGTTGTCTCTCGCAAGGCGGGACGTCGGCAAAGCCGGCCTCCAACGACACCACCGCCGATCACGGCTATCAGGCGCGCACGTCTTCGAATGTGCGAGCGACTGGATCACGCTTGTGCCGGGACGTCGCGGCAACGCGGCTCGTTGATGTGAAACCGAAGCCGACCACGACAATACTCACACGATAGCCGCGCCCGCAAGCGTCCACGCGCGTCCCTCGTCGAAGTATCCGCGGCGAAGGTTCACGCGGGTCGGGCGGGATACCGGTTTCCCAGCTATCAACCCGGACCGTCGCTGGCGGCAGCGAGCAGCGGCACGATCAGATCGCTGATCGGCGTCGAAATGCCATGCGAACGTCCGTAGCGCTGCACCACCCCATTCCGGCAGTCCCATTCGAGGGGGCGATTGCCCTGCCGGTCCGCCAGGATCGACGTGCCCAAATCGGATGGGAGACGCTGGAATCCGTCGACGATCTCGCGAGGCACTTCATCGCCGAGCGTCGCCCCCGCCGCACGCGCAACCTCGAGACATTCCCGCAGGTAGGCCAGTGACAGTTCGGCGATGTCGCTTCGCGAGAACATGCCGACGCGGCGACCGGTCAGCACCATGAGTCCCGCCACCGCATTCTGCAAGAGCTTGCGCCATGCGAGCGAGATGAAATCCTGCGCAACCTCGACCGAGCATCGCGTGCCGTGCAACGCCGAGACCACCACGTCGCTCGTCGGCGTATCGGGCAGGGTGAGCCGAGGCTCGCCGCGCAGCCACACGGAAGCGCCCGATTCGCGTTGCGCAGGAAACCAGACCACCGATGGCACGACCGCAGCGTCGGCCGCATACGGTGCAAACGCGGCTTTTTGCTCGACGCCATTTTGCAGCACGCAAACAACGGTCTTCGCATCGCACAGCGCGGCGATCCAGGGTGCCGCGCTGGCCACCTGCGTCGACTTGACCGCCACGAACACAAGATCGAACCGCTCCTTGACCGCTTGCGGATCGGTCAGTACGGGGCCAGGCACGACGATCTCGCCGCCGTCGAAGCGCAGCGCGAGCTGCGCGTGCGCCGAGCGGCCGCAGATCAGCGGCGTGCGGCCGGCCTCATGAAGGGCCGCGGCCACGGTCGTTCCGATTGCTCCCGGGCCGACAATGGCGACGCGCGGGTAGTCAGACTTCGTCATGGTGTTCGTCCTGTTGAGCCATCGGCCAGAAGATGCGGGCGCAATGCGAGCGCGAGCGGAAAGATCGCCAGGGCGGTCAACGCGGTGGCGTACGTGGCGCCCTGCACACCGATCCCGTCGCCCAGCAAACCGTAGAGCACCGGCGATATCGAGCCCGATGCGATCGTCCCGGTGTAGAAAATCGCGAACGAGCGCTCGGTGCGCTCGGGCGCGGACAGTTCCGGAACGGTTCCGTACAGCACGGAGGACGTGCCGTTGAGCATCATGCCGAGAATCGGCAACAGCACCATGGTAAGCGACAACGGGAGATACATCACCGCGACGATGCACGCAGCGGTCCCGCCTTCCGTGAGCAGCACCGTGCTCACCACCCCCATGCGTGCACCGAGCCAGCCGCACACGAACTTGCCGGCCGCACCGCCGATGAAAACGAGCGCGAGAGCCGTCCCCACCAGTGGAGGCGAAATGCCCTTTGCGTTGAGCAGGAAAGGCAGAAAGGTAAGCAGTCCCATGCGTACGGCCGTATCGAGCACGCCAATCGAGAACAGCGCGGAGAATCCGCTTCCGCCGGTGCCGCTGTGTCGAGCGGACGCTTGCCCTGTTGCCGTCGCGCTTGCGGCGCCCCGCGGCACTGACGGAAACCGCAGCGCGACGACCGCGGCAACGACGCAGCCGAACCCGGAGACGATCCATAGCGCGTGACGCCATGGCATCACGGTCACGAGCAGCGAAATGGCTGCCGGCAACGCGGATTTCCCCAGATCACCGGAAAAGTTGTAGATGCCCAGCGGCCCTCTCGCGTCACGCCCGTAGGTGCGGGAGATGGCGCCCGATGCGATCGGATGCTGCGTGCTGGATCCCCCGCCCGAAATCGCCAGCGCCACGCACAGACCGACCAGGCCGCCCGAGATGCCCGCGATCGCATAGCCGAGCGCAGCGAGCAGCGTGCCAACGGCGAGCGTGGCGCGACTGCCCAGACGTTGTGCGAGACGCCCGGCAGGCAGTTGCAGCGCCGCCATCGTGCCGGCATAGACGCCGCGCAGGATGGCCAGCGCCGCAAAGTCGAGTCCGAACTCCGACTGCCACACGGGTAGCAGCGCATAAATCATGTCCGTATAGCCGTCGTGGAGGGCGTGCGCAACACACGACAGCCACAGCACGCGCGGCCGCGACGGCGCAGTCTCCCGCATGGCGGGAAGGGAAAAAACCGGCAAGCTCATCGTGATTCCCTCCATACACGTGGCCAGCGGAAGCCGCTCGCAGTGCGGCCTTCAGGCTCGACGTGTCGATTCTATGGTCGAGATGCCGGCCATTTCAATTGAGCTAAAATCGCGTCAACCGAGAAAAAAAGTCACGTCATGAGCGACAGCCAGGGTACTGTGAAAATCCGGGACGCGTTGCCTCCACTCAATGCGCTGCGCGCTTTCGACGCGGTCGCGAGGCACGGCAGCTTCGCGGGCGCTGCGGTGGAACTGCATGTCACCCACTGGGCCGTCGGAAAGCAGATCAGGTTGCTGGAGGACTGGTTCGGCCGGCCGTTGTTCGACCGTCGTCCGCGCGGCGTCGTGCTGACCGACGAAGGGGCCGCCCTGCTGAACGACGTCAGCAACGCGTTCGAGCGCCTCGGTACCGCGGCGGTGCGGCTGCGCCACAACACCGTGCCGCACCGGATTTCGGGCATCGTGCGCGTGAATGTGCCGATGAGCTTTGCGCTGTGCTGGCTGCTGCCGCGGCTTGCCGACTTCCATTCGCGATACCCCGACATCGACGTGCGCGTGTCGACGACCTCGCGCAAGCTGCGCTATGTCGCCGATGCTTTCGATATCGGCGTTCGGTCCGGTCCCGAGGAAAGCGCGAGTATCATATCGCGCCCGTTGATGCCCGACCTGCGCGCGCCCACGTGCAATCCCGCGTTGCTGCGGCGGCAGCCGATACAGAGCGTCGCCGACCTGCGCCATCACACCCTGCTGCATTCGGCCACGACACGCTCAGCGTGGGCGCACTGGTTGAAGGAAGCGGGCGCTTCCGGTCTGCGTCCGGCGCGCCATGTCGAATTCGATCACGTGAATCTCCAGCTCGGCGCGGCCATCGAGGGCCTCGGCGTCGCCCTGGCATCGCTGCCGCTGATCAGGCGCGATCTCGCCGAGGGGCGCCTCGTGTGTCCGATCGCATCGCCTGTCTGGCGCGCCGACGATTACATGCTCGTGACGAACGGCGATCGCGCCGACGATGCCGCGGTGTCCGCGTTCGAGCAATGGATGGAAAGCATGGCGAGCCCGGAAGCCGGCTAGGTCGCAGGCCAGGCCGGGCGACCCGACCTTCAGGCTTACGCGCTGACGCTACGGCTCCGCGCATGAAACTCCGCCGCGTGAACAGGCTGGTTGGCCTTCTTGAAGGAAGGACAATTGGCGCGGGTTTTCTGCACAACACAAAAACCTACGCCGAGGCGGCACATTCGGACGGGCGCAGACAAGCGTCGATACAGCACGCCAGGGACAGGAAATTCCGGCGTTTTCGTTTTAATTCATCGAATTGCGGAATTTCCCCGGACCTTCGTGACCCCGTCCCGGACACGGCTGAATTTACCGCTATTCGTTTTCTTCGAAGTAGTGCCCGAACTTCACCTGCTTCGTGCGGATATAGCGCTCGTTCTCCTCGCGCACCGGCACCGCCAGCGCCACCCGCTCGCACACCGGGATGCCGTGCTTCACGAGCGTGTCGAATTTCTTCGGATTGTTGCTCATCAGGCGCACCGACGTCACGCCGAGGATCCGGAGGATCGCCGCGGCCGAATCGTATTCGCGCGCATCGTCGGGCAGCCCGAGGTCGAGATTCGCCTCGACGGTGTCGCGCCCCTGCTCCTGCAGCGCGTACGCGCGGATCTTGTTGCTCAGGCCGATGCCACGCCCTTCATGGCCGCGCAGATACAGCAGCACGCCGCGGTCTTCGGCCGCGATGTAGCGCAGCGCCAGATCCAGCTGCTCGCCGCAGTCGCAGCGGTACGAGCCGAACACGTCGCCGGTCAGACATTCGGAATGCAGCCGCGTCAGCACGGACTGCTCGCCGGACACATCGCCCATCACGAGCGCAAGGTGTTCGGCATCGCTGCCCGATACGCGGAAGGCGTACGACGTGAACGTGCCGTAGCGCGTGGGCAGCGACGCGGTAGCGACGAGCGTCACGCACTCGTCGGCCTGGCCATTGCCCGGCGTGGGCGATTGGGGACGCGAAGACATCATGAATTCAATCGAAACGAACGGTATGTAGGAATTTTCTGGATAGTGCGTGACCGGAGTTTACCGCTAATCTGGAAACGTCATGCGACTGCCACCGCCTGCCCGGCTATACTGGTTCCATCGGGTGACGCGCATCACGCCCTGCCTTTCCAGCATTGTCCCGCACACGGAGAAAGCGAATGAGCACGACTGTCGCGCAGATTCTCAAGGCCAAGCCGGACTCCGGCCGCACCATCTATACCGTCACGAAGGCCGACCTCGTCTACGACGCCATCAAGCTGATGGCGGAAAAAGGCATCGGCGCGTTGCTGGTCGTGGACGGCGACGACATCGCGGGCATCGTCACCGAGCGCGATTACGCGCGCAAGGTCGTGCTGCAGGACCGGTCGTCGAAAGCCACCCGCGTCGAGGAAATCATGACGGCCAAGGTGCGCTACGTCGAACCGTCGCAAACCACCGATGAATGCATGGCGCTGATGACCGAGCACCGGATGCGCCACCTGCCCGTGCTCGACGACGGCAAGCTGGTCGGCCTCATCTCGATCGGCGACCTCGTGAAAAGCGTGATTGCCGATCAGCAGTTCACGATCAGCCAGCTCGAACACTACATCCACGGCACGCCTGCAGTTACGTCCGCCTGACCGCCCCCAGCAAAAAAGGCCCAAACGCGCGAGCGTCTGGGCTGAAAGCCGCCGGAATGCGGCGACGGAGGTTCTGCTCCTGCGGGCGAACGACGCGCGCGGATCGCGCGCGTCTCGTCGGTCGAATGGTGCGCTCGGGCAGACCCGGGGGATGTTCAGTTACCGAAATACACGGAGTTCACGGGATTCGGCGCTTCGCGCGTCATGCGGCGGCCCGATTGTTCGGCGCCCGTCGCCACCGCACCATAGCCGCTCGTATCGGCATGGGCGAGCATCGGCTGGTTCGGCTGGATCCGCTGTTCGGCCGCCTGGATGTCGCTCGGGTATTGCGAATCGCTCGCCAGCGGCTTGTAGCCGTTCTGTTCGAGCTGCACGAGTTCGGCCTTGACCTGATCGCGAGTCAAGCCCTGTTCGGACTGTGCGAACGATGCAACCGGGGTCGCGATAACGGTAGCGGCAATCGCTGCGTAGATAATCGACTTCATGATTTACCTCCGGAATATGTTCTGTTTTGGCATCGCCTCCGGCAGAACTGTCTGAAGCGAATGAAACCAGTTTAGTACCCGAAAAACCAAGGGGAAACCCTTGGTTTGAACATACAGCGTTGCGATTTTGGAAAATATCGGCCGGTAATCGCCGACACATCTCCACGCACTTGCTTCATCAGCACAACAATCCATGACGGAACGCTGACAGCGCAGTCGCCCGTTCGGAAGGTTGTGTTGTAGAATCGAAAGGTTTTGTTCATCAGCCGATATTTACCCGCCATGCACGCGCTCACGCCCTTTTCGGTTTCGCTGTCCGGCCCGGCCGGCGCGCGCCCGTGCAACGGCCATCCGGCGCACCCTCTCGCTCGACGCACGGCCCAGGCGCCGCTCGACCCTGCCCGGCGCCTGATCTGACCGCGCGGTCTCCACCCGGAGCCGGTCAGACAGGCTCCGGGCGATCCCATAGGCACGTCACGCCTGCCCCTGCCGATCATTTGGAGAACTGCCATGAAACAACGTCTTTACCAGCTGACCGAACTCGACGTCGCTCGTCTCGAGAAGCACGCCGAACACAACCCGCGCTTTCAGACGATGCTCGACACGCTGCTCGAACGCGCCGACATCGTCCGACCGGACGCGATCAAGGCAAACGTCGTCACGATGAACTCGCAGATCACGCTGCTCGATGAAACGACCCGGGAACAGGCGACCTGGACAATTGTTTATCCGGACGCCGCCAATCTCGAGCTGGGGCGCCTGAACGTCTTCTCGCCGGTCGGGATGGCGCTGCTGGGCACGCAGCGCGGCCAGTTGGTGAAGGTGATGCAGCCGAGCGGCGCGGAAAAGTTGATGAAGGTCGCGGAAATCGTGTTCCAGCCGGAAGCGAACGGCGAATACACGCGCTGACACCACCGCGGCCGGCATCGCGCCACCCGCAGCCGCCAAACAAAAAGCGAGGCAAAGACCTCGCTTTTTTGCGTCCGGACGGCGCGAACGTCCGCCGGATCCAGCCTGTCGCATTCGGCAGGCGAAAAAAAGGCGCCCGAAGGCGCCTTTTTCGATGCTGCGAAGCGGGTTACCCCGCCGTCACGCTTAGAAGCGGTGACGCAGACCAACCGTTGCTGCGGTTTGGTTGATCGACGAGCTCGATGCCGTGCCCAGATCGCCGTTGTAGATCGATGCGTTCAGGCCGCTACCACGTTGGTACACTGCTTGAGCGTACACGTCGGTGCGCTTCGACAGAGCGTAGTCAGCCTGCACACCAACTTGGTGGAAGTGCGCGCTGTTCACACCGTCGATCACGTTCGCCAGGCGAGCGTTCGTGTACGTATAAGCAACACCCAGACCCAGAGCCGGCGTCAGGTTGTACTTTGCGTTGACTTCGTAGTTGTCTGCGCGGATCGACTGACCAGCAACAACCGTGTTGTCGACGCGCGATTGCGTCCATGCTGCGCCAACTTGCGCCGGGCCGAATGCGTAGCCAACTGCTGCACCGAACGTGCGCAGACGTTGCTGGTTGCCCAGAACTGCTGCGTAGCTACCTGCGTCAGCGCCCGTAGCGTTGTTGTTCGGGTTGTTCGCTTGCGAGTATGCTGCACCCAGCTTCAGACCTTGGAACTGGTACGAAGCACCGCCGCTGTATGCGCGGTTGTTGCCGAAGTTCGCGTCGTTCGAGAACGAGTACGTGCCGCCGAATTGCAGGCCAGCGTAGTTCGCGCTCGTGAACTTGATCGAGTTGTTAGCCGCGAAGCCGCCGTTCGTGCTCAGGTTGTCGTTGTTGAACGGGTGAGCGAAGTACGTGCCGCCCCAGCTGCCCGTTGCGGTCAGCGGTGCCAGGTAGTCCTGGACCGAGTCGTACTGACGGCCCAGCGTGACCGTGCCGTACTGGCTCGACAGACCGACGAATGCTTGACGGTTGAACATGCCGCCGTTGTTAGCCAGACGGCCGTTGCCGATGCCGAAGCCGCTTTCCAACGTGAAGATTGCCTTCAGGCCGCCGCCGAGGTCTTCCGAACCACGCAGGCCGAAACGGCTTTGGTCGATGCCCGAGCCCATCGACCACAGCGACTTGCTGGCGACGTTGCTTTGATAGGTGATGCCTGCGTCCAGCACGCCGTACAGCGTGACGCTGCTTTGCGCGTGAGCGACGGTTGCGAACGATGCTGCAGCTGCTGCAACGATCAGAGTCTTGTTCATTCGTGGAGCTCCCTTCTAAAAAGAGGCAGGTCTCGCGACCTTGTTTCATAAACGGTCTCAACCGCCCGGGAGCGCCATCGATCCTGCTGGCTGCGCCCGGATAGTTGCCCGTTTGGGAACCGTGAGTTTAGGGGTGTACCCTAGGGGAGCGATCCGCAAATAAAGAAATAAGCTTTTCCAGAACTAGAAATAATGAAAGTGGGGCCGCGTTATAAGTATTTGTTTTGTCGGCTTTTTTTGACTTCTTGACGGCAGCTTTTTGGCATCATTCATCCCACCATTCTTTCATGTCATCGTCTTGACGGTTGCATAGAAACAACAGACGGATCCCGCCAAACCCCACGAAATCGGTAACTTTTACCCAAACAAATCTCAAATACAGGGTGCCGGCCGCTAAAACACGTCGGCCGACCGATAAACATCCGATCCGGTCCCCGCCATATCCGCCGCGTGGACCTCGGGAAACGAAACAATCGGCCCGCGCGGCGCCGTCCGCGTGACACGCCGTAACAGCCTTAACCGGGCGCGTAACCCGACCGGCGGACTGGCAGGTTAATGTAAGGTCACTCGACATCAGAACAGGACATGCAATGAATCGACGCTCGTTGTTGCGCGCCCTCGGATTGACCGCGGTCTTCGCCAGCGCCGGCGGCTGGCTGCGTACGGCCTCCGCCCAGCCCGCGCCGCCGGGCCGCCGGCCGCCCGATCCGCATCGCCGGCCCGGCAAGCCGCCTCATTCGAACCGCCCCGGTTTCGGGCCGCCGCCGCCGCGGCACGACCGCCGTCCGCCGCCGCCGCGAGCGCATGGCTATCTGTGGACCGACGGCTACTGGCGCTGGCAGCACGGCCGCTATATATGGGTGCCCGGCCGCTGGGTCGCACGGCGCCCCGGTCATCGCTGGATTCCGGGCTACTGGCGCCGCCAGGGGCACGTGTGGGTCTACGTCGACGGTTACTGGCGATAGACGGTCGATCGCGTGGGCCGGCGCCGGGGGCGGAGACACCGCGCACCGGCCGGCGCGCGGTCCCGTGGCGTGCGGCGGTAAAACAGGAGGCTGCGCGAGGGCTGCCGGCCCGCGTCGCGATCGGCGACGGATCCGGCCAGCGCCGAAGCATCGCTTCCCGACGCAGACTGTTCCGGTGCCGATACGGAAGCCGCTTCGCTCGGACAGATGGACTCGCGTTAATTGCCCCGCCTTTCGCGAATCGCTTGCTCGCCCGACAATCGCTGCCGCGTAATCGCAAGCGCACCTGCTCGAGTCGCCTCCGTCTCAGCTTGTTCGTCCAGCGACGGCCCACGGTACGCCCCCCATCCGTCATCCAGGCCCATCATGCATCGCAGGTCGGCATGATGAAATGCGTCCGGGCGTCCGCTTCCGCAAAATGCTTTGGACAACAAAGCTGAATCGATGCCGCCACGAACAGTCGTGCCGATCCGGCGCGACGTCTCCTGCACATCGACCAACGACCGACCCGCCCGCTCAACGACCGCCCCCGTCCTGCATTCGCGCATGGCGTCGCGCGGCACAGATCGCGCGGTGATGATCGTCGGCCCAGCGGATCATCGCCTGCATCGGCGTCATGAACGAGCGCCCGAGATCGGTCAGCGCGTATTCGACGCGCGGCGGCACTTCGGCGTACAGCGTGCGGCTGACGAAACCATCCTGCTCCAGTCGCTTGAGCGTACGCGACAGCATCTGGTTCGACACGTCGCCGATTGCGCGGCCAAGCTCGTTGAATCGCATCGTTCCGCCGGACAGCGCTTCGAGCACGAGCAGGCTCCACTGGTCGCCGATGCGGTCGAGCACATCGCGAATCGGACAAGGCTGATCGAGTTCGACGGCGTCGTCGGCGGACGGAAGCGGCATGACGGGATTCTCTTTCACGGGCAACACACGGTCATCGCGGCGTGACCTGTTCACACCGCGATGACTTCTTGTGACGGGTTCGCGGCAACTGTACCATTCGAGCCACCCGACGCCCGCACGACTTCACGGGTTCAACGAAGCATGCGGGCGCGATCCGCCACGCCGTCGCCGGATGCGTCAGGCCGCCGCCATCTCGACGCGATGCGCACACGATCGCCTCCGTCACGAGCCGATCGTCGCGACCGGATCGACCCGCGACCGCGCATCGCGCCGACCACCGATTCGTCCTGCAAGGAAAACGCCACATGTCATCGCTCCACTCTTCCGCTCGCGCCGTTGCTGCCTGCGTCCTGCTCGCCGCATCGGCCGCCGCGCCGGCCGCCGGCCCGACCACGCGCGACGTGGCCGCCGAAGCCGCGAACCGCCAGCTCGTGCTGACCTTCTACGACCGCTTCTTCAACAAGCACGAAGCAGTCGAAGCCGCCGCCGTGGTCGCCGACGACTACAAGCAGCACAACCCGCACGTGCCCGACGGCAAGCAGCCGTTCGTGTCGTACTTCGTCGGCGCGTTCAAGAAGAATCCGGAATCGCGCGCGCGCATCGTGCGCAGCGCGGCCGACGGCGATCTCGTTTACCTGCATGTGCACGCGACCGAGCATCCGGGCGATCGCGGCGAAGCGGTCGTCGACATCTTCCGCGTGAAGGACGGCAAGATCGTCGAACACTGGGACGTGATCCAGCCGGTACCCGAACAGGCGGCGAACGCGAACACGATGTTCTGACGCAACGGAGACGGCCGCGCGTCGCACTCGACACCCCGACGGCCCGCAACGACCACCGCCGCCGCACCTCTCCTCCGGCGACCCCGCGCCACAGCCGATTCCGCCAGCGCAAAGCGCCGACGCCAGGCGCAGCCCCCGCTGTCCCGCCAAGACGAAGTCCCCTACAATCGGGGCTTCGCCGCCGCACCGGCTGCGGTTCGCGTGTCCGCACCGCGCGCCGCACCCGCTGCGCACGGCCGGCGCCCGCAGCCGATCGCGCAGATGACGTCAACGATGCCCCCCGCCCACCTATCCCTGAGCCGCGCCGGCGATCTGGTCGCCAGCCTCGGCAGTCCGCAGTTCCCCGCCCGGCTGTGGGCCTGGCTGCGCGAAACGGTCGATCCGCAGTCCCATTACAGCGTCGCGACGCGCTACCGCCGCGGCGCGACGCCGCAATCGGTCGACGGCGTCGACGTGCTGTTCTTCGCGGGCGGCGACGATCCCGACGGCACGCGCCACGCGCTCGACCTGTATACACAGGGCGACTGGCGCTCCGACACGCTGCTCCCGCATATCGAACGCCTGACCGATTCGCAGCTCGTGTTCTCGTGCAACCAGGACATCGACACGGCCACCGAATACGGCCGCTATTTCGCGCTCGGCGAACTCGGCGAAGACTGCACGCTGCTCGGCAGCGAGCGCGACTACGTCTACGCGTTCTCGCTGTTCCGCCGGCGCGGCCAGCCGTCCTATACGCTGGCCGAACTGAACCTGCTGCGGCAGCTCGGCGATTTCGTGCTGCCGCTGCTGATCCAGCACGCGCGGCTCGCGCGACTGGCGCCGCGGCCGGACGAAGGCGCGCTGCTGCAGCGCTTCGAGCAGCGGCTGTCGGCGAGCGGCGCGGCGCTGTCGCAACGCGAGCGGCTCGTCTGCCGCGCGGTACTGCAGGGCTGCCCGATCCCGCAGATCGCCGACACGCTCGCGCTCAAGCCGAGCAGCGTGCGCACCTATCTCGGCCGCGCACTCGCGAAGCTCGGCGTCGCGAACCGGGCCGGACTGTTCGCCTGGTGCGTGACCGACGAGGAACCGCCCGCGCAGCGGGTATGACGGTGCCTCGCGTCCACCGCCATCACCTTTGTCGCGGCTTGTCCTCAAAACGATGACAGACAGACAGCCGCCCCGCTCCTAGTATCTGACTCGTCCGACGACACGAACCTGTCGGATGCCACGGAGATACGGAATGCCGAAGTCCCGATCGATGCCGGCCTACATGGCCGGCCACGCATCGCCTGCCGAGGTGCCGACCGGCACCCATCGGCGGAACCGGCATCCCGCACCGCCGGCTTTAGCCGGCCTCCGCCGCGGCGCGGCGCCGCCCGCCCCCGCCGTGACGTAACGCCCCGCCTTTCATTCCAACCCGCCCGGGTCCACGCGACCGGACGAGCCCGCCGGCCCGTCCGGCGGCTTCGTGCACCCGTCGCACTCCCACCCCGATCCGGAGGAGACAATGCAATACGCCGATACCGTCTATCTGAACGGCCTGCTTTACACGGGCGACGCGCAGCGCCGCTTCGCCCAGGCGCTCGCCGCGAAAGACGGCAAGATCGTCGCCGTCGGTCGCGACGACGATATCCGCCCGCTGGCCGGCCCCGCGACGCGAACGGTCGACCTGGCCGGCAGGCTGATGCTGCCGGGCCTCATCGACGGCCACGTACACCCGCTCGAAGGCCATCAGATCCTCGGCGACTTCGACCTGTCCGGCGTCAACGATCCCGACGCGATCCTGCAGCGGATCCGCGCATGCGCCGACGCGACGCCGAACGAGCCGTGGGTGTATCTCGGCGGCGCCAACCTCGCCGCATTCGGCGCGTATCCGACGCGCGAGCTGCTCGACCGCATCGTGCCAGACCGGCCGCTGCTGGTGGTCGGCTTCGACGTGCACAGCGGCTGTCTGAACACAAAGGGGCTCGAGGCGGCCGGCATCACGGCCGACATGCCGGACCCGGCGGGCGGCGTCTACGAACGCGATGCGTCGGGTGCGCCCAACGGCGTCGTGCACGAAGCGGCGTTCTACCGCGTGTGCCCGACCATTCCGCAACTGAGCCCGGCCGGCTATCCGAAATCGCTCGCGAAAGCGCATGCGATGGCGCATGGCTACGGCATCACGGGCTGGTTCGACGCGCGCGTCGAGGAAGCCGAGCTGAAGGCGTACGCGGAGGCCCAGCACGCCGGCAAGCTGAAGGCCTACATGAGTGCGGGCCTCTATGCGAACCCGCGCCGCGATCCGCGCGAGCAGATCGAACGCTTCGTCGCGTGGCGTCGCGAATATGAGCGCGACAACCTGCGCCTGCATACCGTGAAGATCTTCGTCGACGGCGTGCCCGAATCGAAAACCGCCGCACTGCTCGAACCGTATGCCGGCACCGACGACTGCGGCCTCGCGCTGTGGAGCCAGGATGCGCTCGACGAGATCTGCCTGCTCGCCGATGCGGCCGGCTTCGACCTGCACTTCCATACGCTCGCCGACCGCGCGGTACGGATGACGCTCGACGCGCTCGAATACGTGCAGCGCCGCAACGGCATGCGCGACCGCCGCGCGCAGCTCGCGCACCTGCAGATCGTCGACCCGGCCGACATGGGCCGCTTCAACCGGCTCGGCGCGATCGCCAGCGTGCAGACGCTGTGGACCGCCGCGCGCGCCGAACAGCAGCAGCTCTATCGCGACCTGCTCGGCGACGAGCGCACCGCGCGCAACTATCCGTTCCGCAGCATGCGCAACGCGGGCGTGATGCTCGCGGCCGGTTCGGACTGGTCGGTCAGCACGATGGATCCGATGCAGATCATCCAGACGGGCGTCACGCACCGCTTGATCGACCAGCCCGACAGCCCGCCGTGGAACCCGCACGAGTGCCTCGACCTGCTGACGATGCTCGAGGCCTATACGGTGAACACCGCGTACGCGCTGCGCTTCGACGACTGCACGGGCTCGCTCGAAGCGGGCAAGGACGCGAGCTTCGCGATCCTCGACCGCAATCCGTTCCTGCACCCGGTCGAGACCTTCGCGCAGGCACGCGTGCTCGAAACCTGCTTCCGCGGCGAGATCGTGCACGCCGTGCCGGGCTGGGCCGACTGAACTGCAGACTGAGCGGCCGACTGCATGACCGCCCCGGCGGCCGGCCGCGCCGCCCGTCAGGCGACGTGCAGCGCCAGCACCTGCTCGGTCGTCAGCACGTCGCCGAACACGTCCGTCAACGCGGCCAGCGTCGCGCGGTGGAGCGCGTCGTGCGGCACCGTGCCGCCAGCCGCGATGTCGAGGTCGCGCGTCGCGCAGGCGTCGTCGACGACGATCACCGCATAGCCGAGCGGCACCGCGTCGCGCGCCGCGCCGGCGACGCACGCATGCGTCATCAGGCCGGTGACGATCAGCGTGTCGATGCCGGCCGCCTTCAGGCGCGCATCGATGTCGGTAGTCGGAAACACGCTGACCGAGGTCTTTTGCACGACCGTGTGATGCGGCGCCGGCTGCAGGTCGGCATGGAACCGGAAGGCGTCGCTGCCGTCGGCGAACAGCGGGCTGTCGGCCGGGCCGACATGCTGCACGTGAAATACCGGAATGCCAGCGCGATCGGCGAACGCGATCACGCGCTGCGCATTGCCGAGCGCGCGTGCGCCGTCCGGAATCGGCAGCCGGCCGCTGAAATATTCGTTCTGGAAATCGATCACCAGCAGCGCGGTGCGCGCCGCGTCGATCGACGTCGGCGCCGTTGCGCCGGCCAGGGTGCGGATGGTCGGATGTTGCATGGGTCGTTCTCTCGGTTGGCACATCGTACGGAGCGGCGAGCCGGCGCTGCCGGCGCCGCCGGGCGCGGCCCGCGAGCCGTTCACGCCGGGAACGGGCTCGCGTCGACCGCGAGGCGCCAGTGTCGGTCCGCGCGGCGCGGCGCAACAGCGGCGCGCAGGACAACCTCCGACAGGATCGGGCCAAGCTGTGCGGCAGGCGTCGGCGCTACGACAGCGCGGCCGTTCTCGCCGAATACCGGCAGCAGGCTCGTCGGCGCGCCCGTCACGACCCACGCGACAGCCAGCGCCGAGCCCGCGATGCTAACCATCGAACGATTCGACAGTCACCCTGCGGCCCGCGCCGATGTGCCGCCCGCGCGGGCGGGGCATCGGGTTACTCGGCGCTGGTCAGCGGCTCGCCGCGAAACTGCCGGCGCGCGAGCACGCACGGCGCGCCGTCGCGCATGAACACGCTCGCAGCCAGCCCGAACGACGCCGCGAACAGCACGTACCACGCGGGCGCGACGGGCGAACCGCTCGCACGCGTGAGCCAGGTGACGATGAACGGTGCGAAGCCGCCGAAGATCATCACCGCGATGTTGTACGCGAGCGCGATGCCGGTGGACCGCGTGCGCGTCGCGAACTGCTCGGCGAGCGCGGTCGGTGCAGGGCCGTAGGTCACGCCGATGATCGTGCAGATCACCAGTTGCATCACGAGCAGTCGGCCGACGCTCGGCGCGGCAGCCAGCCATGAGAACAGCGGATAAGTAACCGTCAGCAGCGCCAGCATGCCGGCGAGCAGCACGGGCCGGCGGCCGATGCGGTCGGACACCATCGCCGCCAGCGGGATCGTCAACGTCAGCAGCGCGACCGCCGCCATCTGCGCCTCGAACACCTGGTCGAGCGGCAGCCCGAAGGTCCGGTTCGCGAACGTCGGCATGTTGACGAGCATCACGTAGAACACGGCCGTGCCCGTGATCGTCTGCCCCATCGACACCAGCACGCCGCGCAGGTTGTCGCGCAGCACGCGCGCGACGCTGGCCGGCGGCTCGGCCGGCGACTGGCTGGCTTCGACGAACGCGTCGGTCTCTTCCATATGGCGGCGGATCCACAGCCCGACCGGCCCGATCAGCAGCCCGACCGCGAACGGCACGCGCCAGCCCCAGCTGTCGAGCGCGCCGGCCGACAGCGACTGCGTGGCCCACGCGCCGATCGCGGCGCCCGAGAACACCGCGAGACACTGACCGATCAGCTGCCACGATCCGTACAGCCCGCGCCGGTGCGCGGGCGCGCTTTCGACGAGGAACGACGTCGCGCTCGCGTATTCGCCGCCGGTCGCGAAGCCCTGCAGCAGCCGGGCGATCACGATCAGGATCGGCGCCGCAGGGCCGATCGCCGCATAGGGCGGCGCGAACGTGATCAGCGCGATCGACAGCGTCATCAGCAGGATGATCAGCTGCATCGCGGCCTTGCGGCCCTTGCGGTCCGCATAGAGCCCGAGCAGGATGCCGCCCACCGGGCGCATGAAGAAGCCGACGCCGAACGTCGCCAGCGACATCAGCAGCGACGCGTACTGGCTGTCGGCCGGAAAGAACAGCCTCGCGATGATGCCGGAGAAAAACCCGTAAACGATGAAGTCGTACCACTCGAGGGTATTGCCGACGACAGCGGCAACCACTTGCCGATGCCGCGTGTTCCGAGCTGAATCAGCGCGCATGCGTGTCTCCTGCAGTCTCATGGGGCCGCGCCGCCCGATGCGTCGCGCCATGCCTCCGGCACGACGCATGCGGCCTGCCTGTTGGTGTGCGCCGGCCCGCACGGCACAGCGGACGCCGGCATCCAGCCGCCCGCCTGCCGGCACGGGGCCGACGTGAACCGATGATAGGCACGCAGAAAATACGCATCAATTAAGCCGGGTGGCGAAGCATTAGCCGCAGACTAAATGTCCGGACCGGCCGTCGCCCGCGCCGTTCGCCCGGCTTTTCGCGCATTGTGACGGCCGCGGTTCTCGGGCAGAATTTTCGGCCGACCTGCTTTCGCCGCCCGACCATGCGCAATCGCATCAACGAAGAGATCACCTTCCGCAAGCTCGAGGTGCTCCTCGCGTTCATGGAAGCCGGCAGCCTCGCGAAAGCGGCCGAAGCGCTCGGCGTCAGTACGGTCAGCGTGCACCGCGCACTGCATACGCTGGAAGAAGGCATGCATTGCGCGCTGTTCCGCCACGAAGGCCGCAACCTGATCCCGACCGAAGCCGCGCAAGTGCTGGCCGAAGTCGCCGGCGAAGTGATCAAGACGATGACCGACGGGATTCGCGCGACGCGCGAGGCGGCCGGCTACGGCGCGGGCCAGTTGAAGATCGGCTCGCTCTACTCGCTGACGATCCGCACCGTCCCCGAAGTCGTGATCGCGCTGAAGGAGCGCCGCCCGGAGCTGCAGGCCGAGCTCGTGCTCGGTTCGAACGCGGACCTGCTCGACAAGCTCAGGCAGGGCGCGATCGACGCGACGCTGATGGCGCTGCCCGAGCCCGATGCGGAAATCGAATCGATCGCGCTGTTCGAGGACGAGATGTTCTTCGCCGCGCCGATCGATTCGCCGTATGCGCGCTGCGATGCGATCGATCTCGGCGCCTGCCGCGACGAGCCGTTCGTGTCGCTCGGCGACGGCTTCGCGACGCACCAGGGTTTCACGGAAGCGTTCCGCGCCGCCGGCATCACGCCGAACGTCGCGATGCGGGTCGGCGACATCTTCTCGCTGATCAACCTCGTGTCGGGCGGCGTCGGCTATTCGCTGCTGCCCGGCCGCGTACGCGACCTGTTCGCGCACAAGATCGCGCTCGTGCCGCTCGCCGCGCACACGATCCGCCAGACGATCGGCCTGAGCTTCCTGCATCGTCGCGAACGCGACCCGAACCTGCTCGCGCTCGCGACCGTCTGCCGGCTGACGGTCAAGGCGTCGAATCCGGGCTGACGCGCGCGCCGGCCGTTCATCGCGACGGCACGCCGCCGGTTCCCCGTCCGCCGCCGCTTGCGCAACGGCGCGCCCCTCGCCAGCACGCTGCGCCGCACCGCGTCGCGTCGCCGCACGAAGTCCGCGCTCTAGTCCGTTCGGACGGCACGCAGCGCGTCCTTTGTTGCCATCATGGCCGTCACCGCTTCCCGCGCCGCATCGCACGGCGCAGCGCTTTCGCGCGCCCCGCCACGGAGACAGGATGAACGACCCGGTTCTCGGCCCCATCGACCAGCTCGGCTATGTCGTTGCCGACCTCGGGCGCAGCATCGCCGCTGCGCACGCGTGGAACGGTACCGATCCGGTTCGCATCATCGACGTGTCCGCCGCCTCCGTATAAGCGGCAGTGCACGCGTCCCTTCTCACACTCACAGGAGCAAAGCATGACGAAACGACTCGAAGGCAAGGTGGCGCTGATCACGGGCGGCGCCCGCGGCCAGGGCGAAGCGGAGGCGCGCCGGTTCGTCGCCGAAGGCGCGCGCGTGGTGATCGCCGACGTGCTGGACGACGCAGGCCGGCGCGTCGCCGCCGAACTCGGCGACGCTGCGCGCTACCAGCATCTGGACGTCACGCGCGAGGACGACTGGCAGACCGCCGTGCACGCGACGCTCGCGCATTTCGGCCGGCTGGACATCCTCGTCAACAACGCGGCGATCCTGAAGCTGATCCCGATCGAAGCGTGTTCGCTCGACGATTACCGCAAGGTCATCGAAGTCAACCAGGTCGGCTGCTGGCTCGGCATGAAGTCGGCGCTGTCCGCGCTGAAGGACGCGGGCGGCGGCGCGATCGTCAACGTGTCGTCGACGGCCGGGATGGAAGGCGTCGCGGGCGGCAGCGCATACGTGTCGAGCAAGTTCGCGGTGCGCGGGATGACCAAGGCCGCCGCACTCGAATTCGGCCGTTACGGCATTCGCGTGAACTCCGTGCATCCGGGCGGCATCGACACGGTAATGGCGCGCCCGCCCGAATATGCGGACTTCGATCCGTCGTCGGTCTACGGCGGCCTGCCGATCGCGCGCATCGGCAAGCCGGACGAAGTGGCGAGCCTCGTGCTGTTTCTCGCGTCCGACGAGTCCGCATATTGCACCGGCGCCGAATTCATCGTCGATGGCGGCCTGCTCGCCGGCACCGCGTTCCACTGACACGCGCGGAAACGGCAACGCCGCCGGCGGGTTGCCCGGCGCGGCGGCGTCGTCTGCGAGCGTCGCGTCGCGAAACGCGGCGCTCAGTACCCCTTCGGCTGGATCGCCGGCGCGCCGCCGCTGCGTGCGGACGCCCTGCCGCCGCGCACGAAGCGGCGTCCGTGCGGCCCGTACACGCCGTCCGGTTCCGGATACAGCGTCAGCAGCACGAAATACAGCATCCCGCCGACCACCAGCGACACCGGCACACTGAGATCGAGCCCGCCGGCGAGATTGCCGAGCGGCCCGACGAACTGGCCCGGCAGGTTCACGAACGACAACCCGACGAACGCGGCCGGCAGCCACGCGCCCATCGCGCGCAGGTTCCAGCCGTGCGCGAACCAGTAGTGTCCGCCGCGCAGCCCGCGATTGAACACCTGCAGGTCGTCGGCGAGATAGTGGCCGCGGCGCGTCACGTAGCCGATCACCATGATCGCCATCCACGGGCAGCTGAACGTGTCGATCAGCGTCGAGAACGTCGCGACGCTTTCGACGAGGTTGAACCAGAAGCGGCCGACGAAGATGAACGCGATCGCGATCGTGCCGATCAGCAGCGTCGCGCGCACGCGGTTCAGCAGGCGCGGGAACATGCTCGACACGTCGAGGCCGGTGCCGTACAGCGCGGTCGTGCCGGTCGACATCCCGCCGATGATCGCGATCAGGCACATCGGCAGCAGGAACCAGCGCGGCGAGATCGCGAGCAGCCCGCCGACGTAGTCGTTCGACGCGATGAACGCGGGCGCCTTCGACGCGATGATGGTCGCGGTCGCGAGACCGAAGAAGAACGGCACGAAGGTCGCAATCTGCGCGGCGAACACCGCGCCGATCACGCGATGCTTCGGCGTGTGCTGCGGGATGTAGCGCGCCCAGTCGCCGAGCGTCGACGCGAACGACACCGGGTTGCTCAGCGCGACCAGCACCGCGCCGACGAACGCGGCCCAGAAGCCCGCGCTGCCCTGCTGCAGCGTGCCCGCATAGCCCGCGTCGAACATCCCCGCGAACGCGAACAGCCCGGCGACGAACAGCACGCTCGCGGCCCACACTGCGATCTTGTTGACCCACAGCATGAAGCGAAAGCCGTAGATGCAGACGATCAGCACCAGCACCGCGAACACCAGGTACGCCGCGCCGAGCGTGAAGCCGTTGACGGGCACGCCGACCATGTTGTGCGCGCCGCCGACGAGCGCGTCGCCCGAGCTCCACACGGCGAGCGAAAAGAACGCGATCGACGTGAGCAGCGCAAGGAACGAGCCGACGATCCGGCCGTGGATGCCGAAGTGCGCGCCGGACGATACGGGGTCGCTCGTGCCGTTGCGCGGACCGAACAGGCTCATCGGCGCGAGGATGCAGGTGCCGGCGAGCACGCCGAGCACGATCGCGCAGACGCCCGCCTTGAACGACAGCCCGACCAGCACGGGGAAGCTGCCGAGCACCGATGTGGAAAACGTGTTGCAGCCGCCGAACAGCAAGCGGAACAGATCGATCGGCCGCGCATAGCGCGACGCGTCGGGAATGCGCTCGAAACCGAACGACTCGACTTGCGTAATCCTGCCTTCAGCCATTTGTCTCCAACTCCTCTGGTGCGTCGGCACGGCGGGAGGCGGCGGCCGTACGACGCATCGTCATCAATTCGCGGCCACTCTAAACCAGTTCGAGGGGCGCAAATATCGCGCATTTGAGACGTTTACGACGATGGAGAGCGATGTTTTCCGGCGGGAATGCGACAGGTTCCGACGCGACACCCTCCGCGCGAACGATGCGACGTCGGCGCGCCGCGGCGGCAGGCGGCGCGCGGCAGGCGATCAGGCCCCGTTGTACGGCCCGCCGCGCTTCGATCTCGGCGATCCGGCGCCGACGGTGTGACGCATACGCGGCCGGCCTCCGGCCGCGCCGCGCCGCCCGCGCTACCGCACCGATTCCGCGAGCGGCCCCGACGCGCCCGGCCCGTCACCCGACGGCCATCCGCCCGCGAGCGCCTTGTACAGCGCGACCGTCGCCGTCGCGCTGCGCATCCGCGCATCGGCTGCCGCGTCCTGTGCCTGCAGCAGCGTGCGTTGCGCGTCGAGCACCTCGTAGTAGTCGATCGCCCCGGCCGAGAAGCGCACCTGCGCGAGTTGCGCGGCGCGCGCGCTGTCGCTCGCGGCCTGCACCAGATGCGCGGTCTCGTCGCGGCTGCGCGCGACGCGCAGCAGTGCATTCTCCGTTTCCTCGAGCGCGCCGAGCACGGTCTGCCGGTACTGCGCGAGCTGGCCGGCCGCCTCCGCGTCGCTCGCGGCGATCCGTGCGCGCACGCGGCCGACATCGAGGAACGACCAGTCGATGCCGAGCGCGATCAGGTTCGTGTCGCTGCCCGCCCGGAAGAACCCGTAGCTGTTCGTCGCGCTGCCGAGCAGCCCCGACAGCGTGAAGCGCGGAAACAGGTCGGCCGTCGCGACGCCGACGCGCGCAGTCGCCGCATGCAGCCGCGCCTCGGCCGCCGCAACATCGGGACGCCGGCGCAGCAGGTCGCCGGGCGTGCCCGGATCGACGTCGGCGGCCAGCACCGGCAGCGGCGCCGGCGCATCGAACCGGCCGATCAGCGCATCGGGCGTCTGCCCGGTCAGCACCGCGAGCCGATGCTCGTCGACGCCGATCGCGGCCTCGTAGACGGCGATCCGCGAGGTCGTCGCTTCGTACTGCGCGCGCGCCCGCGCCGCATCGAGCTCGGAGCCTCGCCCCGCGCCGACGCGCGCATTGATCAGCGCGAGCGTCTGCTGCTGGTTCGCGGCGTTGTCGCGCGCGATCCGCAGCCGTGCCTGCGAGCCGCGCAGGTCGACATAGGTGCTCGCGACCTCGCCCGCGATCGCGACGCGCACCGCGCGCAGGTCCGCCGCGCTCGCGGCCGTTTCCGCGCGCTGCGATTCGATCGAGCGTCGTACTCTGCCGAACAGGTCGAGCTCCCACGCCGCGTTGATCCCGACGCTGGAGACCGGCGTATCGCGCACGCTGCGCGGCGCGCCGAACGCCTGGTCCTTGCTCGACAACTGATGGCCGATCTGGCCGCTCGCCGTGATGGTCGGATAGCGGTCGAACGCGGCCTGCGACAGCAGCGCGTTCGACGCGTCGTAGCGCGACACCGCGGCCTGCAGATCCTGGTTCGCCGCGAGCGCCGCGTCGATCAGCCGCGTCAACGCCGGATCGCCGAAGCCGCGCCAGAACGCGGCATCGGCCTCGGCCGACGCGTCCGGCGGCGCTGCGTCGTACTGCATCGACGGATGCGCGTCGCGCGCGAAACGCGCGGCCGTGACCGTGTCGGGCCGCTTGAAGTCGGGACCGACCGCGCAGGCGGCCAGCATCGCCGACATCGCGAGCGCGGAAAGACGGAAAGCGGCGCTCATCGGTTTTCTCCTTCCAGCGTGCCGTGCTGTTCGCTCCATACGGCCGGCGTGCCGCCCGCGAGCTTGCGGATCGCTACATAGAACACGGGCGTCAGGAACAGCCCGAACAGCGTGACGCCGAGCATCCCCGCAAACACGGTGACGCCGGTCGCCGCACGCACTTCGCTGCCCGCGCCGCTGCCGATCAGCAGCGGCACCGAGCCCGCGATGAACGCGACCGACGTCATCACGATCGGACGCAACCGCAGCCGGCACGCATCGAGCGCGGCCTCGATCACGCCCTTGCCCTGGATCTCGAGCTCGCGCGCGAACTCGACGATCAGGATCGCGTTCTTGCACGCGAGCCCCATCAGCACGACGAGACCGACCTGCACGAACACGTTGTTGTCGCCGCCGGACAGCCACACGCCGAACAGCGCCGCGCACATGCAGACGGGCACGATCAGGATCACCGCGAGCGGCAGCGTCCAGCTCTCGTACAGCGACGCAAGCACGAGGAACACCAGCATCACCGCGAGCGGGAACACGACGATCGCCGCGTTGCTCTGCGTGACCTGCTGGTAGCTGAGGTCGGTCCATTCGAGCGTGATGCCCGGCGGCAGCACGTCCTTCGCGATCTGCTGCAGCTTCGCGATCGCCTGCGACGACGACATCAGCTTCGGATCGGCGTCGCCGATCAGGTCCGCGGCCGGATAGCCGTTGTAGCGAACCACCGGGTCGGGGCCGTACGCGGGCCCCACCGTCACCATCGAGCCGATCGGCACCATCTCGCCCTTCGCGTTGCGCGTGCGCAGGTTCGCGATGTCGGCGGCCGTCTGGCGGTGGCCGGCGTCGGCCTGCGCCATCACGCGGTACACGCGGCCGAACGCGTTGAAGTCGTTCACGTACATTGAGCCGAGATAGACCTGCAGCGTATTGAACAGATCGGTCAGCGCGACGCCCTGCGCCTTCGCCTTCAGCCGGTCGACCTTCACCTCGAGCTGCGGGATGTTGGCCTGGTACGAGCTGACCGGATAACTCATCCCCGGCGTCTTCGCGACCGCGGCCTGGAACGCAACGAGCGCGTTCTGCAACGCGCCGTAGCCGAGCCCGCCGCGATCCTCGAGATACAGCGAGTAACCGGAGCCGTTGCCGAGGCCCTGGATCGGCGGCGGCATCAGCGCATAGGTGATGCCGCCGCCGATCGCCGCGAAGCGCCGGTTCAGGTCCGCGTTGATCTGCGCGGCGCTGCGATGACGCTGGTCGAACGGCTTCAGGATCACGTACGAATTCGTGATGTTCGGCGTGTTCACGCCCTGCAGCGCATTGAGCCCGGCAAACGCCGGCACCATCTCGACGCCGTCGGTGCCGAGCGCGATCTTCGTCATCTGCTCGGTCACCGCGCTGGTGCGCGCGAGCGACGCGCCTTCCGGGAGCTTCGCGCCCGCGAACAGGTACAGCTTGTCCTGCACCGGAATGAAGCCGCCCGGCACCGCGTCGAACAGCAGTGCGGTCGCCGCGAGCAACGCCGCATAGACGGCGAACACCGCGCCGCGCCGCTTCAGCGTGCGTGCGACGACGCCGTGATAGCGATCGGAGCCGCGTTCGAAGAAGCGGTTGAACGGATGAAACAGCCAGCCGAACGCGCGATCCAGCGCGCGCGTCAGCGCATCCTTCGGCGCGCCGTGCGGACGCAGCAGCTTCGCGGCAAGTGCGGGCGACAGCGTCAGCGAATTGATCGCCGAGATCACCGTCGAGATCGCGATCGTCACCGCAAACTGCTTGTAGAACTGCCCCGTCACGCCCGACATGAACGCCATCGGCACGAACACCGCGCACAGCACCAGCGCGATCGCGACGATCGGCCCCGACACCTCGCGCATCGCCTGGTGCGCGGCATCGCGCGGGCTCAGCCCCTGCGCGATATTGCGCTCGACGTTCTCGACCACGACGATCGCATCGTCGACGACGATGCCGATCGCGAGCACGAGCCCGAACAGCGTCAGCGTGTTGATCGAATAGCCGAGCAGATAGAGCCACGCGAAGGTGCCGACCACCGACACCGGCACCGCGACGAGCGGAATGATCGACGCGCGCCACGTCTGCAGGAACAGGATCACCACCAGCACCACCAGCACGACCGCCTCGATCAGCGTGTGCTGCACCGCGCGGATCGATTCGCGCACGAACACGGTCGGGTCCCACACCGGCCGGTATGCGACGCCGGGCGGGAAGCGCTTCGACAGTTCGTCGAGCTTCGCGTACACGGCCTTCGCGACATCGAGCGCGTTCGCGCCCGGCGACAGGAAGATGCCGACCACCGCCGAATGCCGGTCGTTGAAATACGAGCGCAGCGTGTAGTCGCCGGCGCCGAGCTCGATGCGCGCGACGTCGGACAGCTTCACGACCTGCCCGTCGTCGCCGTTGCGCAGCACGATGTCGCCGAACTCCTGCACGGTGCGCAGCCGGCCGCGCACGTTGATCGACACGAGGAAGTCGTTCGCCTTCGGCGACGGCTCCGCGCCAAGCTGGCCGGCCGACACCTGCACGTTCTGCTCGCGCACGGCCGCGATCACGTCGCTTGCGGTCAGCCCGCGCGACGCGAGGCGGTTCGGATCGAGCCAGAGCCGCATCGCATAGTCGCCGGAGCCGTACACGCCGACGTCGCCGATACCCGTGAGCCGCGACAGCTCGTCCTTCACGTGCAGCGTCAGATAGTTGCGCAGATACAGCGAATCGCGGCTGTTGTCCGGCGAATAGAGGCTCACGTACATCAGCGGTGTCGGCGACTGCTTCTGCGTGGTCACGCCGTATTGCCGCACCTCGTCGGGCAGACGCGACAGCGCCTGGCTCACGCGGTTCTGCACGCGCACGGCCGCCGTGTCGGGATCGACGCCCGGCAGGAACGTGACGACGACCTGCAGGCTGCCGTCCGACCCGGCAACCGACTTCATGTACATGATCCCTTCGACGCCGTTGATCGCTTCCTCGAGCGGCTCGGCCACCGATTCGGCGATCTCCTTCGGGTTCGCGCCCGGATAGGTCGCGCGCACGACGACGCTCGGCGGCACGACTTCCGGATACTCGCCGGCCGGCAGCATCGGGATCGCGATCAGGCCGATCGCGAAGATCACGATCGACAGCACGACCGCGAAGATCGGCCGGTCGATGAAGAATCGGGAGAAATCCATCGCATGCCTCCCGTTATTGCGCGGCCGGCGCGCCGGCGTCGGCCACGGCCTGCGTGCCGGCACCCGGTTCCGCATCGGCGCGCGCCGGTTGCGGCTTCGGTTTCACCGGCGCGCCCGGGTAGTAGATCCGCTGCACGCCGTCGACGACCACGCGGTCGCCGGCGTTCAACCCCTTCTCGACGATCCGCTGCCCGTCCAGCTCGCGGCCGATCGTCACGTCGCGGCGCAGCGCCTTGTCGCCAGGGCCGATCACGTACACGTACTTGCGGTCCTGGTCGGTCAGCACGGCCTTGTCGTCGACCAGCAGCGCAGCCTGGTCGCGACCGCTGACGAGCTGCACGCGCGCATAGAGCCCCGGCGTGAACGTGTGGTCCGCATTCGACAGCCGCACGCGCGCGCGGATCGTGCCGGTTTGCGGGTCGAGCCGGTTGTCGAGGAAGTCGACCGTGCCCGCGTGCGGGAAGCCGGTTTCGTTCGCAAGGCCGACGCGTACCGGATCGGCGCCGATCGCGCGATGCGCCGGATCGGCGCGCTGAGCGTTGTAGCGCAGATAGCTCTGCTCGTCGCAATCGAAATACACGTAGACCGGATCCTGCGACACGACGGTCGTCAGCAGCGTGTCGTCGGCGCGCGCGAGGTTGCCGGCCGTCGCGATCGCGCGGCCGACGCGCCCGGCGATCGGCGCGCGCACCTCGGTGAAGCCGAGATTGAGCTTCGCGTCGGCGACGGCCGCGTCGGCGGCCTGCAGGTCCGCGCGCGCCTGTTCGACGGTCGCGCGTGCGTTGTCGAGTTCTTCCTGCGACGTCGCATGCGCGTCGATCAGCGTCTGCACGCGCTTGAGCTGCACCTGCGCGAGGCTCGCGGCCGCGCGCGCACGTTGCTGCTGCGCGTTTGCGCGGTCGAGCGCGATCCGGTAAGGACGCGGATCGATCTCGAACAGCACCGCGCCCTGCGCGACGAGATCGCCCTCCTTGTAGGCAACCCTTTGCAGGTAGCCGCTCACGCGCGGCCGCAGTTCGACTGCGTCGACCGCTTCGACGCGGCCGTTGAATTCGTCCGCGAGACGGATCGTGCGCGGCGCGACAGTCGCGACGCCGACCTCCGGAAGCGGTTGGGCGGACGCGCCGCCTTTGCCGTCGTGACAGCCCGACAGCGCCAGCAGCAGCGCGCAGGCCGCGCCCAAAGGCGAGGTCCTGCGTAGGGATAAGGAGAGCATGATGCCTCGCGACGAGTTAAACTGCCGCGCAGGATAAAAGTTGAAGTTAACTTCAAGTCAAGCTTTCCCGGAGGGCATCATGGGTATCCAGGAAGTCCCGCAATGGCCGCTGATGTCGATTCGCGAAGTCGCCGCGCGCAGCGGCGTGCCGGCATCGACGCTGCGCTTCTACGAGGCGCGCGGACTCATCAAGTCGCATCGGAACGGGTCGAGCCACCGCCACTATTCGCGCGCCGTGCTGCGGCTGATCGCGTTCATCGTGTTTGCGCAGCGGATCGGCTATTCGCTCGACGAGATCGCCGAGCAGCTCGTCAGCCTGCCGGAAGACTCGGCACCGACCAACAAGGACTGGCAGCGGCTGTCGCGCGGATGGAAGCAGCGCGTCGCAAGCCGGATCGAGGAACTGCAGCGGCTCTACATCAACCTCGACGAATGCATCGGCTGCGGCTGCCTGTCGCTGAAGCGCTGCAAGCTGACCAACCCGGAGGATCGCGCGGGCCGCAACGGGCCCGGCGCGCGGCGCTGGCTCGGCGATCCTCCGCCCACCGATCTGGAATGACGTCTGCTCTGGATGACGGCTGGCGTGTCACCCGACCCGCCAGCCGCCGTTCACCGCGATCGTCGCGCCCGTGACGAACGCCGCGCGCGGGCTCGCGAGCCAGGCGACGGCATCCGCGATATCGGCAGGGTGCCCGGCCCGGCCGAGCGGCGTCTGATCGCGGATGGTCGCCGCGATGTCCGGTGCGACGCCGTCGTCGCCGAAAAAGCGCGTATCCGCGATATAGCCCGGCGCGACCGTATTGACCGTGACGCCGCGCGGCCCCAGTTCGCGCGCGAGCGCGACGGTCAACCCTTCGACGCCGGCCTTCGCCGCCGCGTACGCGAGGCCGCCTGGCAGCAGGCTGCCCGCGCGCGCGGCGATCGAGCCGACATTGACGATGCGCGCATCAGGCGCGGCCAGATGCGGCAGCACGGCCAGCGTCGTGACGAACGCGCTCTTCAGGTTCGCGTCGATCACCGCGTCCCACGCGGCCTCGGCGTCGTCGGCCGGCGTATCGGCGCCGACACGGCGCGTCAGCCCCGCGTTGTTGACCAGCACGTCGATGCGTGCCCAGCGCGCGACGATCGCGGCGACGGCCGCTTCCGCTTCGCGCCGCACGCTCAGGTCCGCCGCATGCCCGCACGCCGCGTCGCCGAACTGCGCGACCGACGCTGCCAGCCGCTGTGCATCGCGCGCCACGATCGCGACGCGATAGCCGTCGTCGATCAAGCGCCGCGCGATCGCGAAACCGATGCCGCTCGACCCGCCCGTCACCAGCGCCGTGCGCTGCGATTCGTTGCCTGTCATGACCTGCCCTCCCGAATGTCGACAATGAATGACACCGGAAGTCTGGTCGACGCCGTGCGATAGATAAAATACGAATTCGATGATCAACTGATACATGGAAGGTATCGCATGATCGATCTGCGCCAGTTCCGGCAATTCATCGCCGTCGCCGAGACGCTGAGCTTCCGGCGCGCCGCCGAGCGCCTGCACATGGCGCAGCCGCCGCTCAGCGCGGCGATCCGCAAACTCGAGGACGAACTGGGCGTCATACTCTTCGCCCGGGACAATCGCGGCACGACGCTCACGCCGGCCGGCGACGCGTTCCTGCTCGAAGCGCGGCGCGCGCTGGAACAGGCCGAGCGCGCGATGACCGCGGCCCGCCGCGCGGGCGCGGGCCTCGGCGGCACGCTGCGGCTGCGGTTCGTCGACAGCACGGTCAACGCGCTGCTGCCACCGATCCTGCGCGCGTTCCAGGAGCGGCATCCGGATGTCGATTTCCAGCTCGAGGAAGGCACGACCGCCGAGCAGGTGCGGGCGCTGCGACAGGACCGCACCGATGTCGGCCTCGTCGTGCTGCCGGTGCCGGATGCCGGCGACGTCCGCATCGAACCGCTGCTGCGCGACCGCATGGTCGCCGCGCTGCCCGACGGGCATCGGCTCGCGCGCCGCCGGCGCATCGCGCTCGCAGAACTGGCGGACGAACCGTGGGTGCTGTTTGCCGCGCATCACGGCCCCGGCATGCACGCGCGGATCGTCACCGCGTGCGCGCAGGCCGGCTTCACGCCGCGCGTCGTGCAGCAGCCGCGTCAGATGCAGACGACGGCCGGGCTCGTCGCCGGCGGCATCGGCATCGCGCTGATGCCGCGCCTGTTCGTGCCGATGCAGCCGCCAGGCATTACGTTCTGCGAATTGAAGGGTGCCGGATGCCCGCTCGCGTACGAACTGGCGCTCGCCTATCGCACGCCTTCGCCGCGCGTCGATGCACTGCGCGACACCGCGCGACACGCGGTGCGCGAACTGGGGCTCAACGCGGCGACGTGAACGCGCGCCTTGCGCGCGTGACGCTCAATCGCCGAGCTGGTTAAGCGCGACGTCGAGCACGGTCCGTTTGAAATCGGCCTGTCGCGTCGGCAGCGACGTGTACTCCAGCATCATGTGGCTGTACGACACGGTCATGCCGATCGCGCTTGCAATCATGAAGAACAGCACGTTCGGATCGGTCCGGCGGATCGCGCCGGCCTGCATCGCCTCGTCGAGCAACGGCACCATCGCGTCGTGATACGGGCGCACCAGCCGCTCCTGCAGCCGGTCGAGCCGCGCGCCCTCTTCGGTCGCCGCCGTGGAAAAGAACATGCCCATGTCGGGCTCGTCGAACTCGTGATCGACGCAGAGCTCGATCGCGCGCCGCACGCGCTCGCGATGCGGCAGCGACGACGTGCGCAATGCGCGCAGCGCATCGAACATCGGCTCGGCCAGTTCGACGATCTGCTCGACGACGGCCAGCCAAAGCGTTTCCTTCGAGCCGAAATGATGGGCGATCAGCGCCGCGTCGACGCCCAGTTCGCGCGCGACTTCGCGCACGCTCGTCGCGTCGTAGCCGCGCTTCGCGAAGGTGCGGCGCGCGCTGCGCAAGATCACGTCCGGCCCGACGGTCTCGCCCGCCAACGGCCGCCCGCGCGTGCGCCGCTTCGATGGCGCGCGCTCAGTAACTTCAACCACGTGTTGCTGCTCCTGTCGAGTGGTTCGATCGCCGGTGTTCCGCCCCCGTTTCATGCGATCAGAAAAACGGGCGCCCTGCCCGACTCCGTTGACACCCGGAGCCGGAAAGCGCTACGATCATACATTATTCATCACGTGATGATTTATACATGACAACCCCTACTCGCATCGTCATCGTCGGCGGCGGGATCGCCGGATTGCAGCTCGCGACCCGCCTGGGCGAGCGGCTCGGCAAGTCCGGCCGCGCGCAGGTCACCGTCGTCGACCGCAGCCCGACCCACGTGTGGAAGCCGATGCTGCACACGATCGCGGCCGGCACGCGCGACGTGCAGCAACAGCAAGTGATCTTCGTCGCGCATGCGTGCGAGCACGGCTACACGTACCAGCCGGGCGAGCTTCAAGGGCTCGATCGCGCACGCCGGCGCGTGCGGCTCGGCGAGATCCGCTCGCAGGACGGCGCGCTGGTGCTCGAAGCGCGTGAACTCGAGTACGACGTGCTGATCCTCGCGCTCGGCAGCCAGGCCAACGACTTCGGCGTGCCGGGCGTGCGCGAGCACTGTTACTTCATCGACAGCCAGCCGCAGGCCGAGGCCTTCAACGAGGCGCTGCGGATGCGCGTGTTTCGCAGCGTCGCACGCGACGAGGCGCTGCGCGTCGCGATCGTCGGCGCGGGCGCGACCGGCGTCGAACTCGCGGCGGAACTGAGCCGGCTGCTGGAAGTCGCGCAGGCGTACGGCGATGCAACGGTGCGCGAGCGGCTGCAGCTCACGCTGCTCGAAAGCGGGCCGCGCATCCTCGCCGCGTTTCCGCCGAAGATTTCCGCGTCGGCGCAGCAACAGCTCGAACGGATCGGCTTTCGGGTGCTGACGTCGACGCGCGTGACGTCGGCCGCCCCGAACGGCTTCCACTACGGCGACGATTCGTTCGCCGAAGCGGACCTGATGGTGTGGGCGGCCGGCGTGAAAGCGCCCGAGTTCATGCAGGCGCTCGGCGGCCTCGACACGAATCGCGCGAACCAGATCGTCGTCGGCCCGACGCTGCAGGCAACGGCGGACGAGCACATCTTCGCGATCGGCGATTGCGCGAGCCTGCTGCCCGACGGCCAGGAGCGGCCGCTGCCGCCGACCGCACAGGTCGCGACGCAGCAGGCCGAACACCTGGCGAAGCATCTGCCGGCGTGGCTCGACGGCAAGTCGATGCCCGCGTTCGCGTTCCACGACTTCGGTGCGCTCGTATCGCTGAGCGACTACGACGCGTTCGGCACGCTCGGGCAGTTCGGGTTCTTTCGCGGCGGCTTCATTCGCGGCCGGTTTGCGCAGCTCAGTCATCTGATGCTGTACCGGCGACATCAGCAGGCGCTGCACGGGTTCCGCAAGGCCACGATGCTGTGGATCGCCGAACGCATCAACGGCTGCGTGCAGCCGCGCATCCGCCTGTCCTGATGCCGCGCGCCGCGGCATCGCGTAGTGTTTCGAGGGAAAACAGACATGGACGACAGTGCAGCATCCTGGATCAGAACCGTCGCCGAGATCGGCAGCTTCGACATGCCACCCGCCTCCTGGCAGGCGCCGCGGCGACGCACAGTGACGCGCGACCGGCTGCCGCCTTGGGATCCGGCGAGCCGGCCGACGATCAGCGTACTCGAGCGGCCGACGCCGGACACCGCGATAATTTCGTGGCGAGACGCCTGTACCGGGCATTACGGGTATCAGAAGTGGCGGTTGTTTACGACGCGGCGGCGTGGGGTCTGCGCGCTGTCGGGGCAGCCGATCGAGATTGGCGATAGCGTCTATGCACCGCAACTGCTTGGGTCGACGCCGGGGAATGCGGCTGCGATGGTGCTGGCGACGTGCCTCGACGCGACGCGCGCCGCGGAAGCGGCGTGAAGGCGTGAAGCCTTGAAGGTCTGATTGCCTGATTGCCCGTGCTCGGCGGCCGTGACGCGATCCGCGCGATGGACCAGTTCCTCCCAGCACGCGTCGGCTTGGCAACCAACGGCGCTGCTTTGGCTTCGGCTTCCCGCATCATCTCGCATTCGCGGTCACCGCGCCCGCGATCGAGTGGCCCATAACGTTCATATCCTGCCGACTCGTGTCGACGAGTGTATCGACGACGACAATCAATAGCATGCGATACGGGATCGACCGCGGATAACCGCCAGCGCGACATTTCCCGCGTTATTCCGCGACGATGACTTCGACGCGCCGATTCCTCGCCCTTCCCGACTCAGTACCGTTGTCCGCCAACGCGTCGGCATCCCCACGCCCTTCCACGCGGAGGCCATGTGCCGGTATGCCGGCCGCGACAAGAATCCGGGCGACATTTTCGGCACGTGCTTCGGAAAGTGCCTGGTTGGAAACCTGACGCGCGGACCCGGCGGGCGCGCTGTCCGCGTATCCGACTACCCGGACGACCGTACCTTCAGCGATCGACGCAATTTCCCGTCCGGCCGACGCCACGACGGAAGCCCCCCACGGGGCCACAGTCACCGCGCCCGGTACGAACATGCCGACAAAGCGAAGCGTCAAGGCATGGCGTCCGGGATCCCGGATCAGTTCGACATTCCCTGCTGCGACCTCGTCACGCAGCCGCTGTTCCAGATCCCGAGCCAGCGAGTCGAACGGCGACATGCGTTGCGCCTGTCTCGATACGAGCCAATAGTCCACCGAGGCATATCCCGCCGCGCCTAGCAGCAACGCCCCGGTTATGCCGACAACAACCCCGATGCGCGACGAACGACGCATCGCCAACGGACGCACCCACGGGTCGACCGTCCGTCGCCTTTGTCGAAGCGACTCCCTTGCGAAATTCACGCCCACCCCGCCCGTCACGACCACGTCGTGCACGCGCTCGCGAACGCGCTTCAAGCGCTTCTGTCCGTCGCGCTCGAATCGGTAACGCCCGCGAAACCCGAGATCGAGGATGTTCTGGTACAACTCGATCAGATCGAGGTTCTCGCGCGGGCTGCACAATGCCTCGTCGATCAGCCGGAAAACACGGTCGCCGCCCTGACGATCGTGACCCATCGCGGCAGCCAGCCCGTCGACCTCCCATTCGACACCGGTGGTCTCTCCTTTTCCCCAGCGCGTCTGCATCGCAGACTCATCGAGCGCCGAACACAGGCAATAGGTTGCGCTCCGGACATGGTCCGGCCGGAGGTCGAGTTCAGCGCCGAGGCGCGTAAACAGCCGGAGTTCCTGCTCCAGCCACCGTCGCCGCCGGCCTACCGAATCGGCATCGAGAATGTCGGGCGTATCTGCCAACGCACCCAGCAAGACGCGCGCGGCTTCGAGCAGCGGGTTGATCGACTGCTCCGCCCGCTTGAGCCTCGTCGCGACGGACAGCGACGCCAGGCTCCCGCCGTGGCTTTGCAGATCGGCTGTTAACAGACTCATCTTGATCGCCCCTTCCGATTCAACGGGAAACGCTTCCCGCGTTTATCGGCAACATGCCCTGTGGCAAACCGGGCGGCGGACCGCTGTCCGGCAAACTGAACATCGCCATCGAGGTCGGGCACCGGAACGTCTTCAACACGTCGCTCGTCAACGGATTCGCGACACTGCCGGCGCTTGCGATGTCGAGCACCGCTTCGCGACCGTCGAAACCGAACGCGACGCGCGTGCGGCCCGGCGTGGCCGTTCCGATCACCTTGCCTTTCTGAAGCAGCCTCATCAACGCCCAAGGCCCATTGGTTGAAATCGTCGACGTGTCCGGCCGGATGCGCGGGCTGGCCGTGATCTCGGCGTGCGCGCCGCCGCGCGGCCCCGGCCACGCAATCGTGAAGGGCGCAACCGGACCGTGCTGGTAAAGCGTCGTCTGCCCGTCGATGTCGAGCGACAGGCTCATGATCGTCGGCGCGAGCTCCGGGACCCGGATGTCGGCCTTCCACGTCATCTGCTTGTGGCCCGGATCGTTGAAGAAGATGTCGCGAATCGCCTTCGCATGCTCGAACGGTTCGAGATCCGGCCCCTGCACGGGCTCCGTCGCGCCCGGCAGCGTTCGATAGCGCCACGGCTTCGCGGACGTATCGACAAACGGCGCCAGCGTCTTCACGAAGAAATCGTCGATCACGCCGCCCAGCGCGAACACGCGCGTGAAGTCGTCGATACCGACGTCGCGCTTGCTGTCGGGAGCGAACGGATAGTTTCCTTCGATCGTCAACCGACAGGTGTCGCCGACTACCGCCTGCATCTGGCGCGACAACAGTTGACCGATCCCATGGTTGACCTCGCGCGACCCGTCGGCCGCGAGCTTGAGCAATATCGCGCGGAACGGCGCAGGCATCGTGTCGGCGGCCATTTTCAGCTTCGCAGCCGTGTCGCTCGCCGGCGGCATGCTGTTGTTCGACAGCGCGTTATCGGCGACGGTCAGCGCCGTGTAATAGTCGTTCAGCAGGTTGGCGACGCCGTCGAGTCCCGTCTTGTCCGCCTGGGTGCCGGCCGAGTGCGCGTCAGGCAGTGCATCGACGTTTCCCGTCACGACCTCGCGCAACGCCGCGAAACGATTGTCGACGAGTTCCCGCTCGACACGCTCCGAGGCCCGAATGCCGAGCGCCTTGTCGGCTTTCTGATTCAGTTGGTCGGCCGCCTTCTGCAGCAGTGAACCGTTCGACGCAACGGGTTGCTGCGTGAGCGTCGTCTCGCGCACTGCGGCGCGGGCAAGGCGCGCGAGCGGCGAATCCGGCGCTGCAAAGCTGCGCAGCACCTTCAGATTGAATGCGAGACTCGTGCCGCTCACGGTGCGGATGTCGTCGAGAAACGCCGTCCACTGTTGCGCGTACTCCATCAGATATTCGCGGCGGACGGCGTCGGTCAACGCATCATCCGCGCCATTGATCATCTCAGCCGTTTTTTTTTGAGCCTCGCCCAGGTATGAGCGCCCCATCACCCATGCGTCGTCGTCGCGCGCGAGTTGCACGAACTCGCGCAGTCGCTTGTCGAACAGATTCCGGTAGCCGTCGAACGTGAAGAGACCCGACACGCCGCGCGACAACGGCGCGTCGCTCGCTCGCGTAAATACCGTTCCGGCCTGCGGGCCGACGGCGCGCAGCAACGTGAACTCGTCCGGTGCTTCCGTGAGCATCGCGGCCTTCGCGCGCTGATAAAGACGGTCGGTCGCGTTGCTGCCGTCAAGGAACGCGCGCGTCTGCCGTACCAGCGCGTCGTTGCGGATCAGCGAAGACTGCACGACACGCTCCCCGGAGAACAGCTGTTGCACGTGCTCGATCATCGACGCCCTGCCGCCGAAAGCGGCGGCGCTGTCGGTCTTCGCCCAGTCGTCGAGCACCCATGCCTTCACGTCGCCGGCATTGAACTTCGCCTTGTCGTACAGCATCAGGTACACGCGAAGCGCATCGTAGGCGGCTTTTGAATCCCTGCTGGCAATGGCCCCGGACATGACGTCCTCCAGGCGATGCACGATGTGCGGCAGCAGCAGGCTGTCTTCGAGCGCATCGTAGGTGCGGCGGCTTTCGGTGGCAATGTCCGTCGGTATGTAGAGACCGTAGCGCCATGCGCCGTCCGGATCGGACAGGTCGAGCCCCGGAAACGTGGGCAGATTGCGCGCCTCGGTCAGCGTGTCGGGCACGGCTTGCAGTTCGGGCGTCTTGTACAACGCCGTGACGCGGGCGGCAAGCGCCTGCGCCTTGCGGCCCATCGCGTCGAGATAATCGCTGTTGTTGCCGTAGCTCACGCGCAAGCCGATCGCCAGCCAGACGAACAGCAGCAGCGCCAGTGTGTGGCCGATCAGGCGCAACAGCCTGTAGCGATATTCCCAACGCAGGTTGGGAGCCACGAGATGCGCCTCCGGGAACACGACGCGGGTCAGGAGATCGTGCAGGAAGAATCCCTGGTTCCCCTCGGCACGCGACGATGCAACCGGGGCGCGGTCCTGAGCGCGGTCCTGGGTCGACAGAATGCGTTGAACGACCGTATGGCGTTCCGCCACGATCTCGTTGCCCTGTTGCCGGGCACTCGTGAAGTACACGCCGCGCAACGTCGAATGGAGTTGCGTATTGTCGTAGCGGGAATCGAGGAATATGCGGTCGATCAGGTCGAGCAGCGGTTCGAGCAGCGCGGAAAACGCCTCAGGCAACGCGGCAAACTTTCGACGCTTGTTCAGGTCGTATTCGTCCTGCAGGTGCGTATCGATCGAGCCCGTCAACCGTGCCGCCAGTTGGCCGAGTTCGTGATGACAACGCGCACGCAGCCCTTCCTTCGCAACCGTCTCCTTGCCATAGGGAAGCGTGAAACCCCAGACTTGCGCCCGCCCCTCGGACGTGAGCGTTCCGAAATACTCGGCAAAACCGGCGAGGCGGTCCATCTTCGTGATCGTCAGGTAAACGGGGAAGCGAATGCCCAGTTCCTCTCTCAGCTCGGCCAGCCTTGCGCGCAATGCAGCAGCCTCGGCGACGCGCGCCTGTTCATCGGCGCTTGCCAGCGTCGCAAGATCGACCGTCAGCAATGCGCCGTTGATCGGCGCGCGGGGGCGGTTTCGGCGCAACAGGCCGAGAAACCCGAGCCATTCCGCGCGATCGATCTCCTGCGGAAGGTCACGCTCGGCGGCAGCATGCGGCACGACATCGACACTCGACTTCGAGCCAGCCGCCGCCTCCGATTTCGCGGGTGCATCCTGTTGCGTGCCATCGGCGGAACGTTCCGTGTTCGCCTGCACGTTGGTGGCATCCTTGTCGGATACGTCAGCTGCCGGCTTGTCCGGTTCTGCGACGCGTGTATCGGCGGCCTCGGCCTTCGACATGCCATGACGCGTGTAGTAGCCGATTGTGTCGATCAGCACCGCGTCGTTCGTCAGCCACCAGTCCACAGCGGCAGCGTCCGCAGCCGGTTTCCCAGCTGCGCGCTGCATCTGCTCGGCAACGGGAAACGCGAGCCCGCCGTTCATCAGGATGCTGGTCTTGCCGGACCCTTGCGAACCGAGTGTGATGTACCACGGCAACTCGTACAAATAGCGCTTGCCCTGGAACAGCTTGCCGAGGCCGCGTGCGCCGGTACGCATCGATTTCAGGCGCGCGAGCGCGCTCGTCACGCCGCCTTCGACTTTCTCAAGACGTGAAGCCGCGAGCGGGTCCGCCTTCTTGCGATCCAGACGCAGCATCTTCTTCATGAACGCAGCGTCTTCGCGCATTTTTTGCCAAATACGGAACATGCCGACGACGACGAAAACGGCTGCCACCACGGCGATCGCGCCGAGACGTGCCGACACCGATTCAAGCGGCGCCGTGCGACCCAGCGCGAGTAGCGGACCCGCGTACCAGATCAGCAAGCAAAGCAATGCGGCGAACACGATGCTGATCGACCATCCGACGAGCCAGAGCAGCACGCCGGCGAGCAACAACGCGATCAGCAGCGCACGCATGCCGGCCTCGGCGAGCGGCTTGAGCCCGCCGAACGCGAAGAACGGACCGACGAACCAGATCACCAGTGCGACGACGACCAGTGCGAGGAACGCGAGGAACTGGCGCGAGGCCAGAAACGGCAGGAACGGGAACTTCTTCATGGATTATTCCGGAAACGGATCTGGCTTATCGTGCGACGTCGATCTCGACGCGGCGGTTCTGCGCGCGGCCCTGCGCGGTGCGGTTGTCGCCGACCGGATCGGCATCGCCTTTGCCGACGGCTTCCAGGCGGTTCGCCGGTACGCCGGCGGCTTGCAGCATCTGCATGACCTGGGTGGCCCGCTCTTCCGACAGCGCCTGATTCGACGCGAACTGGCGGCTGCGAATCGGCACGTTGTCCGTGTAGCCGATGATCGTTACCTTGCCGGGGACCTTGGCGATCTCTGCCGCGATCTTCGCGATCAACGGATTCATCGAGGCCTGGACCGAAGCGCCACCGGGGAGGAACATCGCGTCGCCGCGAAACGTGACGGCGCTGCGGCGAGCGTCTTCGTCGACGCTGACGGTGCCGGCGGCGATTTCATCCTTGAGCAGTTGCCTGAGGTGCAGTTGCACCGGCGGCGCAGGCGGCGGCGTCATGCGGGCGATCTCGGCAATCCGTTTCTGAACGTCCGCGCTGTGATTGGACAGTTCGTACTTGAACCATCCGAATAGTCCGAGCAGGATCACCGACAGAAGCGTTGCTGTAATCCACACGGGGAAATCGTAGAACGACGGACGCTTGCCTTTTGTGCTGGGTTGCCAGTGGGGAGACAAAGTCAACGGCGCGGGGTCGCGTTGCGATGTGATGACGTTGTAGAGCCTCTGGCGAATCGCGTCGTGCTTGCGCGTGCCGTCGGCGCCTCCGCGGTAACGTCCTTCGAAGCCGAGACTGAGCGTCCGATAAATCACTTCGAGCAAGTCTCGATGCTCGTGCGGATCTTCGAGCAAACGGCCGATCAGCAGGTAAACCTTGTCGCCTCCGTCGAGATCGCCGTGGAACGTGGTGGCCAGCCCCCCTTTGATCCATGCAATCCCCGCCGAACCGGCTTTGCCCCATGCGGTTTGCGTGACCGTCTCGTCCAGCGCCGTGCACAGGCAATATCGGGCGCCGATCATATGGTCGCGACGGACGTTGGCCTGCTCGCATAGCTTCTCGAATATCCGAACCTCCTGCTCGAGAAGCGCGCGTAGCGACGCGACCGCATGCTTCGATGCGAATTTCTCCGGCATGTCGGCCTGTGCGCGCAGCAGGACGCGCGAAGCTTCGAGCAATGGATTTGACGCCGTCTTCACGTGGATCAGGCGCTGCTCAAAAGCCTCGGGAGGTGCCATGTCCTCGTTAAGCGACGTATCGTCTTCCCGGCTCAGCGCAGTAGCCAGCGTCTCCGGCTCGTCCGCCGACGTGTGCACGGAATCGATCGGTACACTGGATTTCCTTGGAGTCGACATGATTAGCGTCCTACCTTCGCCGTTGACGTGGCAATCAGCCGGCAACCACATTCGGTCCGGTGACCATGCAGTGCCACGTGACGGCCACCGACGCTGAGCGTCGGATGTGCTTCGATGATCTTGTTGACGCCGTGCGGACGCCCGTCCGGATAGGTTTCCGGGCAATCGACCAGATCATGCAGGCGGGCAATCTTCCTGCCGCCGATCGTGTGCGTATCCGAGCCGGTAATGATCCGGCCGCCATGGTCGGTTGCGTCTCCGACGACTGCGATGCTGATTGACATGGTGCTATCCGTAGGCTGGCGCGCTCAAAGGCGCGGAAACGTGCTGAAGTCGACCTTCACCGGCGGCGGCAATCTTCCGGACTGCTCGGCGAGGTAGTTGCCGCGATCCGCCGCCGCAACCCTGGCACGCTCGGCGGCAATGTGCGCAGCATCGTTCTTCAGGCCGAGCGACCGAACGCGCCTGTCGTTGCCGACGAAGAACGTCCGCGCCCAGCCGTAGCCACCCGGTGCATATTCATGGAAATAGGGCACGCGGAACCATGCGCGGCTGTCGTGTACGAAATCGTCGAGCAAACGGATCACGGCACGAGGCAGCTTTCGCACCGCTGCCTCAGACGTGTGTTCGAGCAGGAACGGCAGCATTTCCTGGGGCGGCGCGAGAACATAATCCAGGACTGGTTGATACGGGGCCAGGGCACCAAGCACCTGCAGCACGCGATCACGCCCCCCCATCCAGACGGTCGTCGACCCTTGCCGACGGCGCATGGCAACGTCCTTCCGTTCAACCGTCAGGTAATAGGCATTGACGTCCTGTTCCAACGCAAACGGCCCGCTGGCCCTTCCCATCTTCACGTTCACCTTTTCCGCCGGCGGGTGAGCCCAGTACACCTGCCAGCGCCAGCGCTGATCGGGATACAGGTAGGCCAACAAGAGGCGGAATTCCTCCGCAGCTTCGAGCAGGTCGGTCTTGTCGTTGGTCGTTATGTCCGTCGTACCCTCGCCGGGCCGCGGCGGCTTGCCTGCTGCAGCCGTCATGATCTCGGCGTCCTTCTTCTTGATCTGTTCGCCAAGTTCGGCCGCGCTTTTCCTGAAGGGATTCGCCAGTGCTGGAATCGCAAGCATGCTGAGCGCAGCGGCCTCGAGGCCCGCCCTTTTTTTCTCGAGCTCGCTCTTCTCGCGCTTCAGGTTATCAAGCCGCGAATTCGATGCTGCCTTGCTCGCGACTCGCGTCTCGAGTCCGTAGGGCGTGACCTCATCCTCAGGCGCATGACGGAAGAAGGCCTGCGACGTCACGTAGGCCTGCGGATTTCCATAGTCCGCCCGTAAGGTACGCCATGCGAGCGACTGGCCCATGCCTATGCGAAGTGCCGATTCGATGCTGTCGAGGGGTTTTTGATTGACGGTTGAGAGCCAGTCGTTGAAGGCACGGGCGACGGATGACGAGATTCTGAAATCATCTTCCATGATTTTCGGAAGCGGTGATTCCTCGGCCTGCACAGATAATGGCACGCCGGCTTTCAATGCTTCGATATACATGTTGTGCAAGGGGATCTGACTAAGCTTGCTACCGTCACCGTCTCGAGATTTGCCCTCTTCATTGAACGCGTAACCGCCGCCCACGTCCGAATGCACGCCCGGATAAGCGATCTCAATTCTGCGCGGCGCGCCGACAGGATAGGCATGCCGCTCGCGAATGGAATCGAGCGGGAAGCTCATCCGTTGTTCGTGAATCGAGAAAAAATGCACACACTTCTTCACCGAAGCGGGAACATTAAGCGCACCGTTAGCCGTCCATACCCAATGCCCGTCCAGATCTGCGATATCGATTGCCGCAGTGACGGTATCCGGCAACCCAACCGACGCAACTGTATCGAAAATTCCGAGAAAATTGACCTCGTATGGAATCGCACCCGCGATCATGCCGCCCGGTGCCCAGGTATTGATGAGACGGTTAACGAATACGCGCGCGCCTGCCGCACCGCGCGAGAATCCGAATACGTTCACCCATACCTTTTTGATCGAACGATTCAACTGACCACCCGGTCCGCCATGCTTCTTCTGCAGGGCGAACAGTGCCCCGTGAAGACGCTCCAGCTGCGCCCGAGACTTGTATCCGTAGTACACCTGCGACGCCGTTACTACAGGAGCCGTCATGGGGAACGCCTTGGACGCCGCTCCTACAATTTGTGGCAGCTTGCCGTTCGAGGCCGTGACGTCTGCATCAATCAACGCACAAAGAGCACGAGCATCATGGTCATCGAGCAAGATGTCAGCCGTCATCGCCTCATGCAGCGCGTTCAGCAAACGGGTGTATCCCCAAGCGACACGCATGCCGAAACCAAGGGCGAATGCCTTGCCTTCCGACGTAAACTTCAATTCGCCAATTTCACGGAACGGAGTGCCAACGCCGGCCAAGTAGAACCGATATTCGCCCGCCGTACGGTTGTCGCTGCATGCGTTGAACAACCTTGCAACATTGCTATGCGTCGGCCCGTCCAAATTCTTGGAATCCCATTCCAGGTTGTTATTCGTACCGTCGAAAAACAGATTAACGTGGAGCACTTGCCGGCAGTCCGATGGCTCACCTGCTAATGCACTCTTGCCCATTGCTCGAGCTGCTTCGCCCTCACCCAAACGCCCCTGTTCGTTGAATTGCTCAGGCCATCGAATGGCGCTCATCGCCCTCTCCTCGTTTCTTGTTCAACTCCGGGTCCAGCACGCCCTGCACGATATAGGGATCGTCATCATCAATTTTCGGGAGAATTCCTTTCTCATCTCTGATCTGAATTCGAATCCGATCGCCCGACAGAAAATGCACCACAAAACCTGCTGTGCGCGGCCCATACGGCGGCACCTCGGTGGTCGCCGTGTACCAAGTACCAAGATGCTTTTCATCCAACACTTTGTCGACATTCCATTTGACAACCAGCTTCATGCCCGGACGCCAGTGGGCGGGAATGCTGATACAGCACACGAATCCCCCCCCCTCCCGAACGCATCTGACCGTCCTTTTTAGGAAAAATATTCGGCCCGCCCGCGGGGAACTCATCGCCTTCACTTCCGACGCGGAATTCTGCGATGTAATAGTCGGTATAGTTGTAACCGCTCAC
>NZ_CABVPP010000029.1 GCF_902499075.1 Burkholderia pseudomultivorans
AAGTTGCGGCTGGCTGCGAGGGCGATGCCTAACGCGATCGCGGAGATGATGCAAACGAAGGCTGCGCGCTGCCGGGGGCTCACGCGGTCTTGGCCGGTCAGGCTGGTGACGATCGTAGTGAGCGACATGCATCCGCCGTAGGAGCTCAGGGTATTGCCGGTAAGCTTGCCGCAAATCACGGCGAGCAAAACGAGCGGCCAGATCGCCCCGCCGAGGGCGGCAAGGTAACCCACCTGGTCACTGCTGAACGCGGCGCCGCCGAGGGCCGCAGCGAGCGCGCCGAGGATCATCGCGACGGAGCCCCCAAGCACACTGCCGAGGAACGTCCAGCCGATGGTCGCTCGTGTGGAGGTTTCCGCGGGCAGGTAGCGGGAATAGTCGGCGATGTAGGGGCCGAACGTGAGCTGCCAGGAGGCCGAGATTGAGATGCCCAGCGCGAACGGCGCGGCGGCAAAGCCGTGGGTCGCAGGGATGGGCATGTTCCCGTCCGCGATGATCCGGACCAGCAGGATGGCAAACGCGACACCGCTGAGCACCGCAGCTACTCGTGAGAACGCGTGGATGTACCGGTAGCCGACGATGGCGAGGGCGGTGGACATCAATGCGAACACGACGGCGCCCGCTTGAGGGGAGATGTGAAACAGGGCGCTCATGGCCTGGCCACCCAGTACCAGCCCGGTGGCATAGAAGCCGACGTAGATCATCAGGGCCAGCACCAGCGGGAGGATTGCCCCGTAGTAGCCGAACTGGGCCCGACTCTGAATCATCTGCGGTACGCCGAGCTTCGGCCCTTGGGCTGAATGCAGGGACGTGAAGAAGCCGCCGACTGCGTTGCCGAGCACGATGGCGGGGATGGACCACATGGCGCTGTTCCCCAGAATTACGAACAGCGCCCCGGTCACCACTGCAGTGATGGACGTGTTGGCGGCAAACCATACGAAGAACAGGCTGCGCGGCGACCCGTGCCGTTCTTCTGGAGGAATGAAGTCAATCGAGCGGCGTTCGATGGTGGCGGTCTTCGTCATGGGACCTCCGGGTTGTTGGGTGAGCTTCCAGTATGCTGCCGATATATCGGTTGGATAATGGTCGTATACCCTTGCTCGACGTTGAGTTATGCTTCGTTTTTCATACCCACACCAGCGGCTGGAGGAGCGTGATGATGAACCAGGGCAAGGCCGGACAGGCCTACCAAGAGATTGAGAAGTTGATCGTGTCCGAGGAACTGGCACCGGGCACTTTGGTGTCCGAAGCCGTGCTCATGGAAAAGACGGGACTTGGCCGTACCCCGATCCGCGAGGCGCTCCAGCAACTGGCCCGAAACCGCATGGTCGAGATCCATCCCAGCCGTGGGGTACTCATTCCGCCCGCGTCAGTCGAGGCGCAACTCCGCATGCTCGAGGTGCGGCGTGTTCTTGAGGTGCTCGCCGTGCGACTGGCCTGCCATGACGCGTCCGCCATCGACCGGGCGCGCATGGAGGCCATAGTGGGTCGTCTGTCCGGGGATCCCATCCCATTGGCCGAGTACGCCGAAACGCTCAAAGACACGCACCAGATAATTGCAACAGCCGGCCACAACGAGTACCTTGCGGACGCGATGGCCCCTCTTCAAGGCCTCTCGCGCCGATTCTGGCTCGCCAATGTGCGCGACGAGGAGGACGAGATTAGAAATGGCACGACGCATCATCTCGCGATCCTGCGCGCGATCCTCGCCAGCGACCCGCAGGCCGCCGAGCAAGCCTCCCTCGCCCTGAACGATTACCTCATCGAATTCGCCTACAAAACGATTCGCCGCCCCTCGGGATCTTTGCAAGGGGCGTTTCGGAGTGGCCGCAGGTCATTGCTCTGATGGATTGCGCGGTCGCGCTTTGCGCGTGAAATCGGGAGCATTGCGGCAACCGCTCGAAGCCCGTCTGGCGCGAATGACTGATCATGCTCGGGAAGCGGTCGTCAATGATCAGCTAAGTGTAGCGGCGGGTTTGGGTCGATTGCCGCCAATGGTCGAATTCCCGTCAAGCGCGCCGGTGCGTGCCGATACGAAGCGGCTGCCGTTGTGCAAGATGAAGCACGCTTAACTCCGACGCCTCAAAAAATCGACCGCCCCGAATAAGTCGTCAACCACTCCAGCGCCAGCGTCCCCGCCAACGAGTTCCCATTCGCATCGAGCCCCGGCGCCCACACGCAAACCGCCATCTCGCCGGGCAGCACCGCGACGATCCCGCCACCGACGCCGCTCTTCGCGGGCAGCCCGACCCGATACACGAAATCCCCGGCCGCATCGTAAGTGCCACAGGTCAACATCAGCGCCGACAGCCGCTTCGCCGAACTCGGATCGACGACCCGCTCGCCGGTGACCGGCGCAACACCGCCGTTCGCAAGAAACAGCGCGGCCTGCGCGAGCTCGACGCAGTTCATCGTCATGGCGCACTGCCGGCAATACGCGTCGACCACCGTTTCCGGCGGCATCTGCATGTTGCCGAAGCTCGCCATGAAATGTGCCATCGCGCGGTTGCGCTCCGCATGCTGCAGCTCCGACAGCGCGACGCGCGAATCGTAGTCGATGTCGGTGGCGCCGATCAGCCGCCGCACGAACTCGACGAGCGCCGTCTCCGCCTTCACGAACCGGCGGCACAGCACGTCGGTGACGACCAGTGCGCCGGCATTGATGAACGGATTGCGCGGCTTGCCGCGCTCGCTTTCGAGCTGCACCAGCGAATTGAATGCGGTGCCGGACGGCTCGCGGCCGACCCGTTCCCACAGCGCATCGCCCAGCAGCTGGAACGCGAGCGTGCACGCGAACAGCTTCGAGATGCTCTGGATCGAGAAACGCTCGTGCGCGTCGCCGACCGTGTAAACGTTCCCGCCGAGCGTCACGACGGCCATGCCGAACTTGTCGGCAGGCACTTTCGCGAGTTCGGGAATGTAGTCGGCCACGCGGCCCTGGCCGATCCAGGGGGCGAGTTCGGTATGGATGCGTTCGAGTATCGGTTGGTAGTTCATCACGTCAGGCGAGGGCGGCGCGCCGCCCGGATTCCGGCGAGCCCGTATGGAACCGTTTCGGCGCCGATCCGTCAAGCGCCGCGCAATATCGCGCCCCAATTTTTCAGACCGGCAAACCGGCGATCGGCAGGCGCAGTATCATGCGGTACGTTTCGGCCGATGGCCGGCGCCCGGCAGTGGAGGGCGCGGCCCCGGCTTTCCCGCATGAATCGACCGTTGCCCATGTCTTTCCGCATCCTGCTCGTCGAAGACGACACCCGCTTGTCCACGCTGATTGCCGGCTATCTGCGCAAGAACGACTACGAAGTCGACACTGTGCTGCACGGCGACGCCGCGGTGCCGGCGATCCTGTCCATGCGCCCCGATCTCGTCATTCTCGACGTGAACCTGCCAGGCAAGGACGGCTTCGAAATCTGCCGCGAGGCGCGCAAGCAGTACGACGGCGTGATCATCATGGTGACCGCGCGCGACGAGCAGTTCGACGAACTGCTCGGCCTCGAATTCGGCGCGGACGACTACGTGCACAAGCCGGTCGAGCCGCGCATCCTGCTCGCGCGGATCAAGGCGCAACTGCGCCGCGCGCCCGCACGCGTCGCGGAGGGCGCCGCACCGCAGCCGGAGCGCTACACGTTCGGCAAGTTCTCGATCGACCGCACCGACCGCAGCGTCGTGCTGCCCGACGGCAGCGTGCCGGACCTGACGTCGGCCGAATTCGACCTGCTGTGGGCGCTGGTCTGTCATGCGGGCGAAGTCGTCAGCCGCGACGACCTGATGTTGCAGCTGCGCGGCGTCGAATTCGACGGTCTCGACCGGACGATCGACGGCCGCATCTCGAAGCTGCGTCGCAAGCTGCGCGACGACGCAAGCAACCCGCAGCGGATCAAGACGATCCGCAGCAAGGGTTACCAGTTCAGCAAGCATGCGTGGGAATGACGCCGTGCCCGCATCCGCGCGCGGGCGTTCCGTTCGCTAGCCGGAGCCCGCGATGATCCGACCGACCCGTTCGCCCGCCGATGCGCACCGGCTGTCGCCGCTGCGTTACGTCAAATGGCGCTGGCTGCATTTCCGCCGCGCGTGGACCGACACGCGCGCCGACCGCATTCCGAGCTGGTCGCGCCTGTACGTGCGCACCTACCTGCACCTGCTCGGCCTCGTACTGCTGACCGCGCTGGTGCCGGCGCTGGCGCTGTGCGTCGTGCTGTCGCCGGAAGTCGTGTGGCATGCGTTCGACGCGCTGCCGGGCGACATCTGGATCGTGCTCGCGTTCGTGTTCGTCGCGCCTGCGCTCGCGGCCTACCGGTGGATGCGGCCGGTCTGGTCGGATCTGGTGATGGTGCGCGAGCGCGCGATCGATTTCACCGGCGGGCGCTTCAACACGCGCGCGCGCGAGTCGCACAGCGTGATCATCGGTCCGCTCGCGCGCACGCTGAACGCGCTCGCGATGCGGATGGAGCGCCTGATCGCCGCGCAGCGCGACCTGACCAACGGTATTTCGCACGAATTGCGCATGCCGCTCGCGCGCGTGCGCTTCGCGCTCGAAATGCTGCGCGAGCCCGGCTCGGCCGCCGAGTACCAGGGCGCGCTCGACAGCATCGCGCAGGACGTGACCGAACTCGACGAACTGATCGACATGAGTCTCACCTATGCGCGCCTCGAATACAGCTCGCTGCAGTCGAAGCTCGAGATGACCGCACCCGTTGCATGGTTCGAGCATCAGGTGAGCGATGCGCAACTGCTGTATCCGGAGCGCGCGATCGAGTCGCGCATCGCGATCGCGTCGGACCTGCGCGTGAAGATGGACCGGCGGCTGATGTCGTACGCGATGCGCAACCTGCTGCGCAACGCGAGCAAGTATGCGAAGTCGCGGATCGTCGTCGGCCTCGCGATCGAGCACGGCAATATCGGCATCTTCGTCGAGGACGACGGCCCCGGCGTGCCCGAGCACGAGCGCGAGCGGATCTTCGACGCATTCGTGCGCCTCGATCGCCGCACCGGCGGCTACGGGCTCGGCCTCGCGATCACGCGGCAGGTGCTGCACGCGCACAACGGCCGGATCGCAGTCGTCGATCCGCAGGAACTCGGCGGCGCGCGCTTCGAGATCAGCTGGCCGATCTAGGCGGCGGGCGCCGCGCCCGCCGGTTCGTCGCGCACGTCGTAAGCGTCACCTCATCAACCCGGGCAGCCACAGCGAAATCGCCGGCACGTAGGTCACGAGCAGCAGGAAGCCGAGCATCGCGGCGAGCCACGGCGCGACCGCGACGGTCAGCTCGGTAATGCCCATCCGCGTGATGCCGCTCGCCACGTACAGGTTGAGTCCGACGGGCGGATGGCACATGCCGACTTCCATGTTCACGACCATCAGAATGCCGAAATGAATCGGGTCGATGCCGAGCTGGCGCGCGACCGGGAACAGGATCGGCGCCATGATCAGCACGATCGACGACGGCTCCATCACGTTGCCGGCCATCAGCAGCAGCACGTTGACGACGAGCAGGAAGCCGATCGGCCCGAGCCCCTGGTCGAGGATCCAGCTCGCCATCTGCTGCGGGATGTTCTCCGAGGTCATCAGGAACGAGAACAGCACCGCGTTGGTGATGATGTAGAGCAGCATCGCGCTCATGCTGGCCGAGTCGAGCAGCACCTTCGGCACGCGCCTGAGCGGCAGGTCGCCGTAGACGCAGGTCGACACGAGGAACGCATAGACCGCGCTCATCGCGGCGGCCTCGGTCGGAGTGAAGACGCCGGAGTAGATGCCGCCCATCACGACCACGATCAGCAGCAGCCCCCACACGCTTTCCCAGTAGGTGGTCCAGACCCGCTGCGCCTCGGCGCGCAGCAGCGTCGGGTGCGTGAAGCGCCGGCCGACGCGGTAGGCGACGTACAGCCACGCGAGCGCCACCGCGACGCCGATCAGCCCGGTGCCGGCCGCGAGGCCGGGCGCGGCGGTGCGCAGCAGCAGGTACAGCAGCCCGATCAGCACCGCAGGCGGCACGACGGAGAACGCGACGCACAGCAGCAGGCCCCACAGCGCGTGGCCCGTCGCCGCGAGCGGACCGTGGCCGTCGAATTCGCGAAAGCGCGGATAGCCGTTGCGGCGCGCGATGAACCAGGTCACGAAGCCGAGCAGCAGCGCGAGCAGGATGCCCGGCACGACGCCGGCGAGAAACAGGTCGCCGACCGACGTATTGGTGGACACCGAGTACAGCACCATCACGATCGACGGCGGAATCAGGATGCCGAGCGAACCGGAGGTGGCGATCACGCCGGTGCCGAAGCGGTTCGGGAATCCCTGGCGAACCATCGCCGGCAGCAGGATCGAGCCGATCGCCATCACGGTCGCCGGGCTGGAGCCGGAAATCGCCGCGAACATCGCGCACGCGAGCACGCCGGCCAGCCCGAGGCCGCCATGCATGTGACCGACGATGCTGGTCGCGAACGCGATCATGCGCCGGGCGACGCCGCCGTGCGTCAGGAAGCCGCCCGCGAGGATGAAGAACGGGATCGCCATGATCTCGAAGTTCTCGATGCCGGTAAACAGCTTCAGCGCGACCGATTCGATCGGCACGGCGGTCATCGTGAACAGGTAGGTGAGCACCGTCAGGCCGAGCGCGATCGACACCGGCATGCCGGTCAGCAGCAGCCCGATCAGCAGGCAGAAGATGAACGCGCTCTTGCCGAACCCGACCAGCAGCGCGCCGAGCAGCACGACGACGATGCCGAAGATGACGCGCGTGACGCGCGGATTGCCGACCGCGGGCGCGGCGAGCGGCTGGCTCTGGCTCATGACTGCACTCCTTGCGGAACGGGCGTGGACGGCGCGGGCGCATCGAGCCCGTCGACCTGCGCGTGATCGTGTTTCGGCAGTTCGCCGCTGCGCAGGAAGCGCAGTGCGACCTGCAGGAAGCGGAAGCACATCAGGTACGAGCCGAGCGGCACGCACAGAAACACGATCCAGCGCGGCAGTTCGAGATCGGGCGACACCTGGTCGGTGTGCGCGAGCGCCCAGACGAAACGCGCACCCAGCGTGCCGACCACGCCGGTGAACAGCGCGCCGGCCAGCAGCCCGAACACGATGCTCACGCGCCGCGCCGGCGGCTGCAGCCGGTTGATCATCACGTCGACGCCGACGTGGATGCCGGTGCGCACGCCATAGGCCGCGCCGAACTTGGCCATCCACACGAACAGGTAGATGCACAGCTCCTGCGCCCAGCTCAGGTCGAGCGCGAGCAGCCAGTCCTGCAGGTACGGGATCGCGACGCCGGACGCGTAGCGATGCATCACGGCGATGAAGATCACGAGCGTCGCCACGCCCATCAGCGTCGCGATCAGCCATTCCTCGAGGCGGTCGAGCAGTTTCATGGCGGCAATCCTCGCGACGGCTACATCGACTGGCCGGTCGCGCGGTATACGTCGCGCACGAGATCCGCGCCGATCCGCTGTTCCTGGTCGCGATGCACCTTCGACAATGCCTTCTTCCAGTCGGCGGTCTGCGCGGGCGTCAGCGAGATCAGCTCGGTCTTGCCGGTCGCCTTGATCTTCGCGAGCGCATCGTCGTTCTCGCGTTTCGCGATTTCGTTCGCGTAGCGCGTCGCGTCGCGCATCGCGCCTTCGAGCGCGGTGCGCACGTCGTCGGGCAGCCCGCTCCAGAACTTGCGATTGACGATCACCGCGTAGCCGATATAGCCGTGATTGGAAACCGTCACATACTTCTGCACCTCGTTCATCCGCTGCGTGTACAGGTTCGACGGCGTGTTCTCGGTGCCGTCCACCACGCCCGTCTGCAGGCCCTGGTAGACCTCCGAGAACGCCATCACCTGCGGAATCGCATTCAATGCGCGGAACTGCGCATCGAGCACCTTCGACGACTGGATCCGCATCTTCAGGCCGCGGAAATCGGCCGGCTCGCGCAGCGGCCGGTTCGCGCTCATCACCTTGAAGCCGTTGTCCCAGTAAGCGAGGCCGGTGATGCCCTTCGATTCGAGCTTCGCCATCAGGCGCTTGCCGACCGGACCGTCGGTGACCTTGTGCAGCGCGTCGTAGCTGTCGAACAGATAGGGCAGGTCGAACAGTTCGAATTCCTTCGCACCGAGCGGCCCGAACTTCGCGAGCGACGGCGCGAGCATCTGGACCGACCCGAGTTGCAGCGCCTCGAGTTCCTCCTTATCCTTGTACAGCTGACTGTTCGGATAGACCTCCACCTTGACGCGTCCGTTGGTGCGCGTTTCGGCGAGCTTCTTGAAGTAGTCGGCCGCCTTGCCCTTCGGCGTGTCGGCGGCCACGACATGACTGAACTTGATGACGATCGGCTGCTGTGCGGCCGCGGCGAGCGCGAAGGCGGACAGGCACAGCCCTGTGACAACACGGCGCAGGTTCATGGTTTGTCTCCTCGTTGAATGCTTGCCTGCACGGTCGGCAGGTGGCGCCCAGTCTCGGTTCTCGATGCATGGCGGACAATACGTACTTCCCACATTCGGAAGCGGCACGCGCGACGGACATGCCGAGCGGCGGTGGAGCGCGCGGCCGTTTCGCGCAGCAGCGCTGGCGCGTGCTGTTGCCGTTCGCCGCGATCGGGCTGATCGTCGCGGGCGCATTTGCGGCGCCGCTGCTCGCGATGCGCTTCGAACGCGAGCAGCGCCACGAGCAGCTGATTTCGGACACGCTATGGGCGCAGCAGTCGCTCGGCTTCGAGGCGCAGCGGCTTGCCGAGGCGATGCAGATCGTCGGCACGGATCTCGCGGCCGATCCCGCGCCGGACCTGTTCATGCGACGCGCGGCGGAATTGCTGCAGCGCAGCCCCGAAGTGGTCGCGCTGTGCCGGCTCGAACGCGCGCTCGCCGCGATGCAGTGCTTTCCCGGCGGCCCCGCGGGCGCCGCGATATCGCATGACGCGGCAGCCGCGGAATGGCGCGATACGGCCGAGCGCGCGCGGCGGCTCGGCCGTCCGGTCGCATCGCTCGCCGACGCACAGGCGGGCGCGCCGCGTGTCGCATTGCTCGTCGTGCCGGCGCCGGGCGGCTCGGGCCGCGCGATGGCCGCGCTCGTATCGATCGAGCGGCTGCTGACCGCGACGCTGCCGTGGTGGTTCGCGCATGAGAATGCGATCACGCTGACCGATCCGCGCGGCGACCTGATCGCCGTGCACGATCCGCGCGTCAAGGGGCGCGGCGTCTACACGCACCGGATCGAAGTCGGCTTCGCCGACCAGACGTTCTACCTCGATGCGAACAGCACGCGCGGGCCGCCGTACCTGGTGCCGAACCTGCTGAGCGGCGCCGTCGCCGCGTTGTCGCTGCTGCTTGCGTGGTCGGTCTGGCGGCTGTGGCGCGACCTGGTGCGCCGGGCCCGCGCCGAATATGCGCTGCGCGAGCAGCAGGCGCTGCGCCAGGCGATGGAGGACTCGCTGGTGTCGGGCCTGCGCACGCGCGATCTCGACGGCCGCATTACCTACGTGAACGCCGCGTTCTGCGAGATGGTCGGTTATCGCGCCGACGAACTGATCGGCTGCGCGCCGCCGATGCCTTACTGGGCGCCCGAGTTTTCGGAGCGCTCGTCGCAGCGCCACGCGCAACTGCTGTCGGGCACGCTGCCGCGCCACGCGTACGAATCGGTGTTCCTGCGCCGCGACGGCGAGCGGCTGACCGTGCTGATCAACGAGGCGCCGCTGCGCGACGGCACCGGGCGGCAGGTCGGCTGGACCGCGTCGATCGTCGACATCAGCGAGCAGAAGCGCACGCAGGAGCTGCAGCGCACGCAGAACGAGCAGCTGCATCACATGTCGCGCGTGATGACGATGGGGGAGATGGCGTCCGCGCTCGCGCACGAACTGAACCAGCCGCTCGCCGCGGCCAACAGCTACTGCACCGCGGCGTTGAACCTGATGACCGACGAAGCGCCGCAGGACGATGCCGGCGGCCCGCGCGAACTGCTCGCGAAGGGACGGCACCAGGTCGAGCGGGCCGGCCAGATCATCCGGCGGGTTCAGCAGTTCGTGCGCAAGACCACGCCGTCGCTCGGGCCGGTCGCGCCCGATGCGGCGATCGCCGGCTTGCTGCCGCTCGTGCAGTTGCAGACCAGCCGCTCCGGAGAGCGCGTCGACACGATGCTCGAACCCGCGTTGCCGCCGGTGCTGGCCGATCGCGTGCTGCTCGAACAGGTGCTGCTGAATCTCACGCGCAACGCGTTCGACGCAATGGCGCATCTGCCGGCGCCGGAGCGGATCGTGCTGATTCGCGCGGAGCGGCGCGCGGCGACGGACGGCGATCCGGCCGTCGTGCGGGTCAGCGTGCAGGATCGCGGGCGCGGGCTGCCGGACGACGCGCGCGACGCGCTGGAGCGGCCGTTCTTCACGACCAAGCCGGACGGCATGGGGATGGGCATCGCGGTCTGCCGCTCGGCGCTCGAGACGATGCACTCGCGTTTGCGCCATGCGCCGTGCGGCGACGGCGCGTGTTTCCACTTCGATTTGCGGATTGCCGACGAGTCATGCGGAACCTCTACCTGATCGACGACGACGACGTCATTCGCGATGCGCTCGACGCGCTGTTCCGCTCGCGCGGGCTGGCCGCGCGAGCGTTCGGCGACGCACGCGCATTTCTCGATGCGTGGCGCGAAGGCGGGCTCGCGCGTGCGCCCGCCTGCCTGCTGATCGATGTCCGGATGCCGGGGATGAGCGGCTTCGAGCTGTTCGCGCAACTGCGCGACGCGGGGCTGGGCGCGCATCATGCGGTGGTGTTCCTGACCGGGCACGGCGACATTCCGATGGCGGTCGACGCGTTGCGGGCGGGCGCCTACGATTTCCTCGAAAAGCCGTTTTCCGACAACCGGCTGGTCGACCGCGTGGTCGCCGGGCTCGATCATGCGTACGCGCATGCGGCGCCGCCCGAAGCGACACCCGACGAGCGCTTCGCGAACCTGACGCCGCGCGAGCGCGCGATCGCCGAGCGGATCGTCGCCGGCTGCACGAACCGGGAAATCGCCGATGCGCTGCGCATCAGCGTGCGGACCGTCGAGGTGCACCGCGCGCGGGTGTTCGAGAAGCTCGACGTGAAGAATGCGATCGGGCTCGCGCAGTTGCGGGCGCGCACCGCGCGACCCGCATAGCATCCGCGGTCGGCGGGCACGGGCCGGCCGCCGTTCCCGCGCACCGCGCGCACGTCAGTACGTGCGGCCGAGCTGCAGATAGATGTTGCGCCGGCCGCCCGGCGCGAGTGCGACGCCCATGTACAGCGGGCCGAACGCGGTCGACAGGCTCGTGAAGAACGTATAGCTCTGCTTGAGCACGCCGCCGCCGACCTTCACGCCGCTCGACCACACGTTGCCGACTTCCGCGCTTGCGCCGACCGACAGCGCCTTGATCGGCGACGCGTTGAACGTCATCAGCTGATTCATGTAGGTCACGTTGCCGTATGCGAGCTCGTTGCCGGTCAGCTGGTCGGCTGCATACGCGGCCAGATGCTGGAACCCGCCGAGCGTGAAGTTGAACGCGTTGATCAGGTTGGTGCCGCCGATGCTCTTGCCGCCTTCGATCGTCGCGCTGACGCTGTGCCGGCCGAACTGCTGCGCGATCATCGCCTTGCCGTAGATCTCGGTATAGGGCGTATTGGAAATCCCGTCGCCGAACTCCTGCGCGGACTGGCTGTTGTGCGACCACAGCGAGCGTTCGACGCGGAATTCGGTGAAGTAACCGCGGCGCGGGAACATCGGATCGTCGAGCTGATCGATCACGAGCCGCGCGCGCGCGGTCAGCGCCTGCGACGAGAAGCTCGGCCAGAACAGCGTCCCGGTGGTGTCGTCGATCGGCAGGTTGTAGTTCGGCGAGCCGTGCCCGGTCGCGTAGCCGATGCCCATCCGGAAGTCGCCGAGCCGGGCGATCGGCAGGCCGAAGTCGATCCCGGTGCGTGCCGTCTGCATCAGGTACTGGTTCAGCTTCACTTCGCCGCTGTCGTCGTACAGGTTGACGTAGCGGCGCTGGTATTCCGCATAGGGCGAAATATACAAACCGTAGGCGGCCGGCAACGGCTGGCGCAATTCGACGCGCGCCGACTGCAGGTCGCTGCCGACCGTCGCATCCGCGCGGAACTCGAGGCCCGATTCGGTGAGCCACGGCCGCCGGTAGCCGACATGCAGGCGGAAGCCGCCCTCGTCGGTCGAGCTGCTCGACATGCCGAGGCCGAACAACAGGAAATTCGGCCCCCAGTATTTTTCGCGCGCATCGATCTCGAGCACGTTGTCGTCGCCGTGGCTCACGATCTGCTGCGTGACGCTCTCGAAGTTGCCGCCCGTCGTCAGGCCGAGCAGGTCCTGGCTGACTTCCTTCGGATCGTAGATGTCGCCGCGCTTCACGTGCAGCGCGTCGCTGACGACGCGCTTGGGCACGCCGCCGCTCGTCTTGATCTCGATGCGCGTGATCCGGATCGGCGGCGGCAGCGGCTGCGCGTGCGCGGACCGGTAGGCCGCATAGTCGGCGGGCGACAGCGCGAAACGCCTGAGCCGCGGCAGCGCGGCGGTCGCCGCGGCCTCGCCGGCGGCGATCGCCTGCTTCGCGTTCTGGAAGTCGGTGAACGCGAGCGAGCCGAGATCGGGCGTGAGCAGCACGTCCTGCGCGTCGAGCTGCTTGCGCTGCGCCGTCACGTTCTGGCGGATCAGGATGCCGACCATCTGCTGCATCACGTCGGCCGGCGACGCGAGCGCGTCGAGCGGGCGCAGCGGCGAGCCGATGTCGACGGCGATCACGACCTGCGCGCCCATCTGGCGCGCGGTGTCGACCGGCAGGTTGCTGACCAGGCCGCCGTCGACGAGTGCGCGGCCGTTGATCTCGGCCGGCGCGAACAAGCCCGGCATCGCCATGCTCGCGCGGATCGCGAGCGGCAGCGAACCGCGGTCGAGCACGACCATCTGGCCCGTCTGCAGGTCGGTGGCGACCGCGCGGTACGGGATCGGCAGCTGGTCGAACGGCTGGTTGGTCGGCACGGCGGCGGTCCAGTCCGCGAGCAGCGCCTGCAGCCGGTTGCCCTGCACGAGGCCGGCCGGCGCCTTCACGCCTTTCTTGCCGAAGCCGAGCGTCAGGCCGTTGATGTACAGGCGCTCGTCTTCGCGGCTGCTTTGCGGGAGATCCGCGCGCTCGGTCACGTCGAAGGCGATGTCCGCGAGATTGACCTCCGACAGGCGCTTCTGCATCTCGTCGGCCGCCATGCCGCTCGCGTACAGCCCGCCGACCACGGCGCCCATGCTGGTGCCCGCGACGCAGTCGACCGGGATGCGGTTCTCCTCGAGCACCTTCAGCACGCCGAGGTGTGCGTAGCCGCGCGCGCCGCCGCCGGACAGCACGAGGCCGATCGACGGGCGGCCGGCCGGGCCGCCGTCGGCCGTGCATGCGTGCGCGGGCGCGGTCGGCGCGGGAGCGGCGGCAGAAGCGGCGGCGGGTGCGGAGGCCGGCAGGGATTGCGCGGCGACCGTGCTGCAGCAAAGGGCGACGAGCGTCGAGCAGAGCGGGCGCACCCCCGGCCAGCGGAAGAAGACAAGCGCTGTCATTGTGGAATACCTGGCGTGATCGGGCGTCGGAGGCCTGCCGGGAGCAGGCAAGACCGAGAGATTACCGTGTTTTACAGCGGCCGCGCGAGCGGCCGTTTCGGAGTCTGTCGGGTGCGGCCGGCGGCTTTCGGCAATTTCGTCGCGAAAAAATCATCGGAATTGCCTAAAGTATCGGAACGATTTGCCGCTAGTTTCGTGATGGGGCGGTGTGTGGTCCGTTCGTACAACAAAGGCTCGATATGTCGACACCGCTGTTCGGAAAGTTGTTTGCGCAACCCGTCGCGATCGACCCGGGGACGGCGAGTACCCGAATCTATACGCACGAGCGCGGCGTGGTGCTGAACCAGCCGTCGGTCGTGTGCTTCCGCAAGTCGGGCGGCGCCGACGCGCGGCCGACGCTCGAGGCGGTCGGCGAACTCGCGAAGGCGCTGCTCGGCCGCGAACCGGGCCATCTCGAAGCGGTGCGGCCGATGCAGCACGGCGTGATCGCCGATGCGCACGCGGCCGAACAGATGATCCGCCGGTTCATCGACATGTCGCGCACGCGTTCGCGGTTCGGCCGCCGCGTCGAGGTGACGCTGTGCGTGCCGTCCGACGCGACGCCCGTCGAGCGCCGCGCGATTCGCGAGGCCGCGTTCGCGGCCGGCGTGTCCGAGGTCGCGCTGATCGAGGAATCGCTGGCCGCCGGGCTCGGCGCGGGCCTGCCCGTGACCGAGCCGGTCGGCTCGATGGTGATCGACATCGGCGGCGGTACGACCGAGGTCGCGGTGATTGCGCTCGGCGGGATCGTCTATCGCGAGGCGATCCGGGTCGGCGGCAACCAGTTCGACGAGGCGATCGTCAATCACGTTCGCAGCCTGTATCGCGTGCTGCTCGGCGAGCAGACCGCCGAGCACGTGAAGAAGACGATCGGTTCGGCGACGAGCGCGGTACCGCGCATGTCGACGCGCGCGGTCGGTCGCGGCGTCGAGGACGGGCTGCCGCGCTCGATCGAGCTGTCCAATCACGATGTCGCGGACGCGCTGGCCGCGCCGCTGAAGCAGGTGATCGGCGCGGTGAAGTCGGTGCTGGAGAACGCGCCGGCCGAACTCGTGACCGACATCGCGCATCGCGGCATCGTGCTGACGGGCGGCGGCGCGCTGCTCGCGGATCTCGAGCGGCTGCTGTACGACGAGACCGGGCTGAGCGCGCGGATCGCCGCCGAGCCGGCCACCTGCGCGGTGCGCGGCGCCGGCGAGGCGATGGGGCGGCTCGCGATGTGTCCGGTGGATTGACGCGCGAAGGCGCGCGCCATGGCAGCGTGACGCGCCCATTCCGAAAGACCGACGAGATTGAACGACCATACGTTCCAACGGGGCCTCGCGGCCCGAATCGGCCGCCTGCTGGCCGTCGTCCGGCGCGGCCGTCGGGGTGCGACACCGTCCGGCGCGACCGGGTGATCGCTGCGCACGTTCGCCGTTCTGGCCTATCCTGTGCGAAACACGCGACGCGCGCCGCGCGTGGCGTTTCGACCCAGGAGCATCGATGCCGAATCACGACGAAGCAACGACGACCCAGGCGCCGCAAGTCGCGCCTGCTCCCCCGGCCAAAGCGTCGGGCCCCGCCTTCATCGCCCCGGAAGCCGACTCGCAGGCGCCCGCGCGCAACAACCAGTACGTGCTGAAATCCGGCGACGCATTCGTGGTCAGCGACGCGCTCGGCGATATCGGCGGCCGCGACGACGGCCTGTTCGTCGACGACATGCGCGTGCTGTCGAAATGGCGCCTGACGTTCGGCGGCCGCGCGCCGTCGCTGCTGTCGGGCGCGACCAGCGCCGACAACGCGTCGTTCACCGCGCACCTGACGAACCGCCCGCTGCCGCCGCTCGGCGGCCACGAGACGCCGGAGGGCGTGATCCATATCGAACGGCAGCGCGTGCTCGCGGGGGACGTGCTGTACGAGGCGCTGACGCTGACCAACTACGGCGCGAGCGAGGCCGAGGTGCCGCTGTCGGTGTCGTTCGCGGCCGATTTCAAGGACATGTTCGAAGTGCGCGGCACGCCGCGGCCGAAGCGCGGCACGGCCGCCGCGCCGCGCGTCGAGGCGGGCGCGGTGCGGCTGCGCTACGACGGCCTCGACGGCGTCGAGCGCAACGTGACCGTGAATTTCTCGCCGGCGCCCGATACGCTGTCGGTCGACCGCGCCGACTACACGCTGACGATCGCCGCGCAGGCGTGCATCTCGATCTACCTGACCGTCGACGCGACGCTCGGGCCGCGGCCGACCGAAGCGCCGGGCTGCGGCCGCGTCGCGCTGCGCACGGCGCTCGTCGGCGTGCACCGTACGATGCGCGCGCGGCGCGAGACGATGGCGCGCGTGCGCACCGGCAACCCGTTGTTCGACGCATGGCTCGACCGTTCGCTCGCGGATCTCGGGCTGCTGACCACGCAGCTCGACACGGGGCCGTACCCGTACGCGGGCATTCCGTGGTTCTCGACGCCGTTCGGCCGCGACGCGGTGATCACGTCGCTGCAGATGCTGTGGCTGGAGCCGTCGCTCGCGCGCGGTGTGCTGCGTTTCCTCGCCGAGCATCAGGCGCGCGAGACGTCCGCGTTTCGCGATGCGGAGCCCGGCAAGATCATGCACGAGTTCCGCCGCAGCGAGATGGCCGCGACCGGCGAGGTGCCGTTCGCGCTGTATTACGGCGGCGTCGACACGACGCCGCTGTTCATCGTGCTGGCGGGCGCGTATGCGGAACACACCGGCGACGACGCGCTGATCGACGAGCTGTGGCCGGCGCTCGAACGCGCCGCGCAGTGGGTGATCGACAAGTGCGACCGCAGTCCTTACGGGCTGCTCGATTACCAGCGCACGTCGGAGCGCGGCCTGGCGAACCAGGGCTGGAAGGACAGCCACGATTCGGTGTTCCACGCGGACGGCCGCTTCCCGGACGGCCCGATCGCGCTGGTCGAAGTGCAGGCGTATGCGTGCGCGGCGCTCGACGCGATGGCCGCGTGCTCGAAGCGGCGCGGCCATGCGGCCGACGCGACGCGTTATGCGCTGCGCGCGAAGACGCTGCGCGAGCAGGTCGATGCACTGTTCTGGATGCCGGAAGGCGACTTCTACGGGATCGCGCTCGACGGTCACGGCGAGCTGTGCCGCGTGCTCGCGTCGAATGCGGGGCATCTGCTCGCGTTCGGGCTGCCCGACGCCGAACGCGGCGCGGCGGTCGCCGGCGCGCTCGGCTCGACGCTGTTCCAGACCGGCTGGGGGATCCGCACGCTCGCGGCCGGCCAGCCGCGTTTCAACCCGATGGCCTATCACAACGGTTCGGTATGGCCGCACGACAACGCGCTGATCGCGCGCGGCCTCGCGCGCTACGGCGACAAGACGGCCGCGGTGAACCTGCTGCGCTCGCTGTTCGAGGCCGCGGTGAGCTTCGAGATGCGCTTGCCGGAGCTGTTCTGCGGCTTCCCGCGCCGGCGCGGCGAGCCGCCGACCGCGTATCCGGTTGCGTGCCTGCCGCAGGCGTGGGCGGCCGGGGCGCCGTTCATGATGCTGCAGGCGTGTCTCGGCGTCAGCGTCGACGCGGCGCGCCATGAAGTGCGCGTCGAGCGCCCGGCGCTGCCGGAGGGCGTCGACTGGCTGCGGATCGACGACCTGCGGGTCGGCGACGAAAGCGTGTCGCTGACGTTCCGCCGCGTCGACGGGCAGGTGGTCGCGGCTGCCGAGCCGGGACGCGTGAAGGTGGTGGCGGTGCTGTAGCGGCGCGCGGCGCGGACGTTGCGCGATGTCGCGTCACGTTCGCGCGCAGCGGCATAGAATCGTCCCATGACCCTTGAGCGAACGCGGAGGCATACGATGACGACCGACAACCGGCCCGACGACGGCGAGCACAAGCTCGAGAATCTCGAAGCGGCGGTCGACCACCTGCACAAGTCGATCGAGTCGCAGAGCATCGCGGTCGGCGCGGCGAAGGGCATTCTGTTCAGCCTGATCGAGACGCTGGGCGCGCTGATCGGCGATCCGGACCTGCCCGAGCATGCGCGCTCGGGCTACGAGGCGCTGCGCGACAAGGCGAGCGAACTGCGCGGCGGGCTCGAGCGGCACTGAACGTCGGGCGCCGGCGTGCGCGCCGGCGCTGCCCGATTCCGGGGAGGGCGCGCAAAACCCCGTGCGCTCAACGAGTTAGCGGCGCGATGCGCAGGATATCCACAAGCTTGCCAACACAATCTGTGGAGAACCGGCGCGTCGTGCGCGTGCGATGCGCGCGAATGCCAACCGGCCGCCGTCGCGCTGACCCGTGCGGCCCTGTGCCGAAAATATTCAGTTGTATCAAGATGTTACGTGCCGCGTCAGCAGGATATCCACAGGCTTGCCAACAAAATCTGTGGACAAGACCCGCCCGATTGCATCGCATGGGTTGGTGATGCGGGCGGCGCGCGACGTTTGTGCGCGCGCGCTGCCCGATGTCCGCGTCGGCGCGGTAAATCGTGCGCGATCAAGGACTTGGCGCCCGGGTACCCAGGATATCCACATCCTTGCCAACACTTTCTGTGGACAAGCGCGGCCGGCGCTATGCCGCCGGCGCGGCGGCGGCCGCCTCGGCGACGATCCAGTCGCGAAACAGCGTCATCGCGGGCGTCAGCGGCTTCGACTTCAGCGACGTGAGCCAGTAGCCGCCGGCTTCGACATCGATGTCGAGCGGCCGCGCGAGCAGCCCGAGCTGCAGTTCGCGCGCAAACATGCAGGCCGGCGCGAGCGCGACGCCCGCGCCCTGCATCGCGGCTTCGACCATCAGCCGCGACGAATCGAACACCGGCCCGTTGACCGTCCACGGTTCGAGCTGCGCCGCGTCGAACCAGCCGAGCCATTCGTCGATCCGGTACGACCGCAGCAGCGTCTCGTTCGCGAGATCGGCCGGCTGCGCGAGCCGTCGCGCGATCTCCGGTGTGCACAGCGCGGTGAGCGGCGCTTCGAGCAGCCGCTCGTTGCGCGTCGCGGGCCAGTTGCCTTCGCCGAAGCGGATTGCGAAGTCGAGGCCCTCGGCGGCGAGGTCGACGACGTTGTTGTGGGTGCGCAGCCGCAGTTCGACGAACGGATGCGTATCGCCGAACCGTTTCAGCCGCGGCATTAGCCAGCCTATGGCAAAGGTGCCGACGACGCCGAGCGTCAGCACCTCGTGCAGGCGTCCGCCCTCGAACTGCTTGAGCACCGTCTCGATGCGGCTGAACGCGTCGCTCAGCACCGGCAGCAGCGCGCGCCCTTCGTCGGTGAGGCCGAGCCCGCGCGGCAGCCGTGTAAACAGCGTGCAGCCGAGCCGTTCCTCGAGCGCGCGCACCTGCTGGCTGACCGCGGCCTGGGTCACGCTCAGCTCGAGGCCGGCGCGCGTGAAGTTCAGGTGGCGGGCGGACGATTCGAACGCGCGCAGCGCATTGAGCGGAAGATGAGGACGGAGCTTAGCCATAAGAATTTCTTTGGTCAGTGCTCAATTATCGTTGCTTGTCAGCGGACCGTAAAGTCACGATAGTGCTGTCTCGCCGGCCGGCCGCCTTGCGTTCACGTCAGCACTTCATCGACGCCATTCTTCCATCACGAGACAACCGACATGACTTATTCCTCGCAACGACGAACCCTGTTGCTGGCCGCCGCGACGGCGCCGCTCGTCCTGGCCGTCGGCGCGCGCGCGGCGCAGCAGACCGCCGCGCCGGATCCGTCGAGCGCGGCTGCTGCTGCAGCCGCAGCGGCACTGGCCAACTACGCCGATGCGCAGGCATACGACGCGCTGCAGGCGCTCGAGCGCGACGCGGGCGGCCGCCTCGGCGTGTACGCGATCGACACCGCGAGCGGCCGCAGCGTCGCGCATCGCCCCAACGAGCGTTTCCCGTTCTGCAGTACGTTCAAGGCGATGCTGGGCGCGGCGGTGCTCGCGCAGAGCGTCGCGCGCCCGGCGCTGCTGCAGCAGCGCGTGACGTACGGGAAGGCCGACCTCGTCAACTATTCGCCGGTGTCCGGCAAGCACGTCGACACCGGCATGACGGTCGCCGAGCTGTGCGCGGCCGCGATCCAGTACAGCGACAACTCGGCCGCGAACCTGCTGATGAAGCTGATCGGCGGCCCGTCGGCCGTGACCGCCTATGCGCGCTCGATCGGCGACGACACGTTCCGCCTCGATCGCTGGGAGACCGAACTGAATACCGCGCTGCCCGGCGACCTGCGCGATACGACGGCGCCGGCCGCGATGGCCGCGAGCCTGCGCGTGCTCGCGCTCGGCGACGCATTGCCCGCTGCGCAGCGCGCGCAATTGGTCGAATGGCTGCGCGGGAACAAGGTCGGCGACAAGCGGATTCGCGCGGGCGTGCCGGCCGGCTGGCAGGTCGGCGACAAGACCGGCACCGGCGACTACGGGACGACCAACGATGCGGGCGTGATCTGGCCGCCGTCGCGCGCGCCGATCGTGCTGGTCGTCTACTACACGCAGGCGCGCGCCGATGCGCACGCGAAGGACGACGTGATCGCGGCCGTCGCGCGGATCGTAGCCGCGGCGTTCGGTTGAGCGGCGCGCGCACGATGCTTCGCTTGCGCGCAGCGTGAAACGGGCGGGCGGCAGGCGTGCGCGCGACGCGTTGCCGTCATCGTGATCCACGCGATTAAACGTTGTGCGATCAACGACTTGGATCACGCATGCTCAGGATATCCACATCCTTGCCAACAAAATGTGTGGACAAGCCCGCGGACCGGCGCCTGCGCGGCGATGCGCGCGGCGGGAACGCATCGGCCGGACCTCGCGAATGCCGCCGTGCCCGATTCGCAGCGACGCAGACAAAGCCTTTCGGATCAAGCGCTTGATCGCGGTATGCGCAGGCTATCCACACCCTTGCCAACAAAATGTGTGGACAAGCTCGTCGCGCGACACGGCCGCGCGCCGCCGGTGACCGGCCGGTCGCGTGCCGTTTTCGCAGCGGCATGAACAAAGTCTTTTGGATCAAGCGTTTGGTTGCGGTATGCGCAGGCTATCCACATGCTTGCCAACAAAATCTGTGGGTAAGTGTGGTGCGGCCGCAGCGTCGGCGCGTACACGGCGCTCGCCCCGCAGGCAGCGCTGCGGCGTCCTGATGCGAAGTGCGGCGAAGCGCGCAGGCGGCGGCCGCCGTGCGACGCAGTATCTGCATCACGCGTGCCAAAGTCCGTCGGATCAAGGGCTTAGCGTCGCGATGCGCAGGATATCCACAAGCTTGCCAACAAAATCTGTGGACAAGCCGCGCATCGCGCGCATCACACCGGTGCGGGAAAACGCACTGTCACGGTGAGCCCGCGCCCGCCGGACGTCGTGCCGAGTGCGACCGTCGCGCGATGCTGTTCGGCGATGCGCTTGACGATCGACAACCCGAGCCCGCTGCCGGACGACGTGGCCGCCTGCGCACCTGCGCCGCGATAGAAGCGCTCCCACACGTTGGTTCGCTCGGCCTCGGGAATGCCGGGCCCGTCGTCGGCGACTTCGAGCACCGGCGTCGTGCCGTCGACGCGCGCGGACACGTCGACGCGCGCGCCGTCGCCCGCATAGCGGATCGCGTTGTCGACGAGGTTGTTCAGCAGCACGCGCAGCGTGTCGAGATTGCCCGCGGCCGGCACGGGCGTCGACACGATCGCGCCGAGATCGATCCGGTGCGCGTCGGCGACGCGCGCGCGATCCGCGACCACCGACCGGCACAGCGCGGCGAGATCGACGGGCGCGAACGCGGACGCCTGCGCATCGGGTTCGAGGCGCGCGAGCGTCAGCAGCTGTTCGGCAAGGTGGCCGAGCCGCGTCGTGCCCGCATGGATCTGCGCGAGGATATGCTCGCGCTCGTCGGGCGTCGCCGCGCGCCGCAGCAGCTGCGACTGGATCGACAGCCCCATGATCGGCGTGCGCAGCTCGTGCGCGGCATCGGCGATGAAGTGCCGCTGCAGCGTGAACGAGCGGTCGAGTCGCGCGAGCAGGTCGTTGATCGCTTCGGCGAGCGGGCGTACCTCGTTGGGCATCGATGCGATGTCGACCGGTTCGAGATTGTTCGCGTTCCTGCGTTTCAGGCCGGACGCGATCGTGCGCAGCGGCCGCAGCCCCGCGCCGATGCCGAACCACAGCCCGATCGCGAGTACCGGCAGCATCGAGAATACCGGCCACAGCAGATGCACGGCGATGCCGGCGATCGCTTCCCAGCGCGCATGGCGCGCCTGCGCGAGCCGGATCGTCGTGCCGCCGCGCTCGGTCACGTAGGTGCGCCACGACTGGCCGCCGACATCGATGGTCGCGATGCCGGTCTGCGCGGGCGGCGGCAGGCTCGAATCGCGGTCGGTCGAATAGACGAGCTTGCCGTTGCGCCACATCTGCAGCAGCACCTCGTCGGGATCGTTGGCCTCGAAATCGTGCTTGCCGCCGGCGTGACCGCGGAACGACAGCTCGCCGTTCGGGCCGACGACGATCTGCTTCGACATGCTGCGCATCTGGTCGTCGAGCAGGTCGTCGAGTTCGCGCAGCGCGCCCCAGTAGGTGCCCGCGCTCGCGACCAGGCCGATCGCGCACGCGGCGGGCAGCAGCCACATCAGCAGGCGGCGCCGCAGCGAGATGCCGCGCCAGCGCTCGATCGCGCGTCGCACGCGCGTCATGTGCCGTCACCGATCCGGTAGCCGACGCCGCGCACCGTGCGGATCATGTCGTGGCCGAGTTTCTTGCGCAGGTTGTGGATATGCACCTGCACCGCGTTGCTCTCGATTTCCTCGCCCCAGCTGTACAGCCGCTCCTCGAACTGTTCGCGGGAAATCACCGCGCCGGGATCGCGCATCAGCTCGTGCAGCAGCACGAACTCCTTCGGCGACAGCGGCACTTCGTCGTCGTTGAGCCAGACCTGGTGCTTGACGGGATCGAGCCGCAGCGCGCCGATCGCGAGCGTCGTCTGCGCGCGGCCGGCATGGCGGCGGTTCACCGCGCGGATGCGGGCGAGCAGTTCCTCGAGCACGAACGGCTTGACGAGATAGTCGTCGGCGCCGCTGTCGAGGCCCGCGATGCGGTCCGGCACGCCGTCGCGCGCGGTGATGATGATCGCGGGCAGGGTCTCGTCGCGGCGGCGCAGCGACGCGAGCACCGACAGGCCGTCGCGGTTCGGCAGCCCGAGGTCGAGCAGCAGCAGGCCGTAGCCGGTCGAGCGCAGCGCGAGCGATGCGGCATCGCCGTCCTTGACCCAGTCGACCGCGAAGCCTTCCTGTTTCAGGCCTTGTTCGAGCCCGCTGCCGATCAGCGGGTCGTCCTCGACGAGCAGTACACGCATGGGGGGAGGTCTCTTCAGCAGGGCGCGGGGCGCCCGGAGCGTCCATGATAAGCGGATGCGTATTAGGCGGAGCTTAAATGCCGGCGGCCCGGCAATGCGGGTGAACGTGTGTTTTCGTACCGGTCCGATGCGGCGTCGTGTCGCTTCGGCGCAGCCTTCAGGTTTGCTTAATCTTACGTTTCGTAAGCTTGGCGAGTCGCGTTCAACGGAGCGCGACAGCCCATATCAAACAGAAGGAATGCAATCATGAAACATCTGGCCGGAATCCTGACCGTCGCGCTTGCCGTGCTGCCTGCCGCGGTCCATGCGCAATATACGGGGCCGTCCGCGCTCACCACGACGACCGTGAAGGAACTGCTCGCGAACGGCAGGGACGATCAGCACGTGCAGCTGCAGGGGCGCATCGTCCGGCACGTCGGCGGCGAGGACTACGAGTTTGCCGATGCGACGGGCGCGATCAGCGTCGAGATCGACGACAAGCTGTGGGTGGGCCGGCCGCCCGTCGGCGACAAGGATCGGGTGAAGCTGACCGGCGAGTTCGAGCGCAAGTGGTCGGGCCGCGTGAAGGTCGATGTCGATCACGTCGAAGTGCTGCGCTGACCGGCGCGCGCGGGGCCGGTGATACCATGGACGACCGGTTCCCGCTTTCACCCAGATGGCTGCCAATTTCGACGAACTCGCGTCCCGGATCCGGGCGCAATTTTCCGAGCTGAGCCCGCAATTCCAGGCCGGCGCGGCATTCCTGCTCGATCATCCCGACGAAGTCGCGACGTCGTCGATGCGCAAGGTCGCGCAGCGCGCGCAGGTGCAGCCGGCGTCGCTGGTGCGGCTCGCGCAGCAGTTCGGCTTCCCCGGCTGGAACGAGCTGCGCGACCTGTGCGTCGCGCGTGTGCGCACGCGCCCCGAGCCGCTCACGCAGCGCGCGCGCTCGCTCGTGCGGCCCGACGCGAAGGCGTCGCTCGCGCACGACCTGCTCGCCGCGCAGCAGCACAATCTGGCGGCGACGGCCGCGCAGAACGAGCACGCGCTCGCCGATGCCGCGAAGCTGATCCGCAAGGCGTCGCACGTGCATGTGGCCGGATTCCGCTCGTGCTATCCGGTCGCGTTCGGGCTCGTCTACGGCTATCGGCTGTTCCGGCCGACCGTGTCGCTGCTCAACGGCGTCGCCGGTTCGCTCGAAATGGAGCTGCGCACGATCGCGAAGCACAGCGTGACGGTGATCGTCAGCTTTGCGCCGTATTCGGCCGAAGCGACGCGCGTCGCCCAGGCCGCGAAGGCGCAGGGCAGCCGGATCGTCGCGATCACCGACAGTGCGGTCGCGCCGATCGCGCTGCATGCGGATGCGCAATTGATCTTCACGCACGACAGCCCGTCGTTCTTTCCGTCGCTGGTGGCCGCGCATGCGATGGCCGAGGCGCTGGTCGCGCAGCTGCTGGCGCTCGAAGGCGGCGATGCGATTGCCGAACTCGAGCGGGCGGAAGCGGAGCTGCACGCGAAGGGCGCGTACGTGGTGTGAGCGCGATGCGCCGCGCGATCGGCGACGACCGTTCGCCATTCATTACCGGATCCAGCCGATGACGTTCCAGTTCCAGGCCCGGCCGTTCTACGAAAAGCTCGGCTATGTCCGCTTCGGCGAGCTGGCGGATTATCCGCTCGGGCATGCGCGCATCTTTCTGAAGAAGATCCTCGTGCCCTGAGTGGTGATGGCGGCGGCACGCGCTTGTGCCGCGCGTCGCGATTGACGGCCGCGTTCGCGATCGCCTAGCATACCGCTCAGCGATGCAGGTCGCTTCCGGGTCCGCGGAAAGGGTTGAACCCACCTGTCGCATTGCTCTCGTCGATTCCCTGTCCTTTGTGCTGGCGGTATTGCGGACCTTCGGCCGTTTATGCACGAGGATCCGCATGAAAAAGCTGCCGATTCAGGCCAATCTCGAACATCTGAAGAAACAGGCGAAGGAATTGCTGCGCCTGTATCGCCATCGCGATGCGAGCGCGATCGCCCGTTTCATCCAGCATCTCCCCGCCGCTGCGCACCGCTCGCCCGACGAGGTGGCCGCCCTCGACCTGCGGTTGCATGACGCACAGTCCTGCGTCGCGCGCGAGTACGGCTTCGCGTCGTGGGCCGATCTCGGCGCGTTCGTCGAGGCCCATGCGATCGCGCGGCACGAGCGATCGCGTCTGGTCCGTCGCTGGCTGGGGCTCGCGTATGGCGGCGACGTGACCGGCAGTCTCGACGCGGCGCGGCCGCGGGTCGCCGCGCAACTGCTGAACGAGCATCCCGAACTCGTCGCGGACGATCCGTACGTGGCCTGTGCAGCAGGCGATCTCGATGCCGTGAAGCAGGCCGTGAGCGCCGATCCGGCGTGGATCGGACGCGCGGGCGGCATGCTCAAGCTGTCGCCGCTCGTTGCCGTCACGCATTCGCGTCTCGGGCAGATTCCCGCGTTTGCCGTCAGGTTGCGCGCATGCGCGCGTTATCTGCTCGACGCCGGCGCCGATCCGAACCAGCGGATCGGCAACCGGTTTCCGCCGGCTTCGCTTGCGGCGCCCGACGACTCGGGGCCGCTGTCGGCGCTCTACGGCGCGGCCGGCGTCAATCGCGATCCGGTGCTCACCGATATGCTGCTGAGCGCGGGTGCGGATCCGGACGACGGCGAGTCGCTGTATCACTCGCTGGAGAACCCGGCATGCACGCGCATGCTGCTCGCGCGCGGCGCGCGCATCGACGGCACGAACGCGCTGCGGCGCGCGCTCGACATGCCGGATGCAACCGCGCTCGAATTGCTGCTCGCGCACGGCGCCGATCCCGACGAACCGGCCGGGGAAGGGCCCACGAAAGTCTGGGGCGCGCCGCTGTTGCGCGCGATTGCGCTGCGTCGCCCGGCGCGCCATGTCGTCGCGCTGCTGGCGGCCGGCGCGAACCCGCGCGTGCAGACGGCGGCGGGCGTCGGTGCGTACCGTCTGGCGATGCAGACGGGCTTGCTGGAAGTCGCGGACTTGCTGCGCGCAGCCGGCGCGGAAGAGCCGCTGGATCCCGAAGACGAATTCGTGGCCGCTTGTGCGCGTGCGGATGCCGGCGAAGCGCGGCGGATTCAGGCGCGGCATCCCGAACTGCCGCGTGCATTGCGCGAAGACCGGTTGCGGTTGCTGCCGGATGCGGCCGCATGGGGTTCCGGCGATACGGTGAAGGCGATGGTGGAACTGGGCTGGCCGCTCGACGCGCGAGGCGGCGACTGGGACGCGACCGCGCTGAACCATGCTGTTTTCCGCGGCAACGCGGCATTGACCGCGTTTTTGTTGTCGCATGGTGCAAGCTGGCGCGAAACGCATGGCTTCGGCAGCGACGTGCTCGGCACGCTGTCGTGGGCGTCGGTCAACGAACCGGCGAACGTCGGCGATCCCGATTGGGCGGCGTGTGCGCGGGCGCTGGCCGCACAGGGTCTGCCGGACGCGGTGCGGGATCCGTCGGATCCCGAACGGGTGCTGATCGACGGCCGGTCGATGCGGTTTTCCGATGCGGTGACCGAGGTCTTGCTGGGCGCCCGCGAAGTGCCGGCCGGATCGAGGTAAGCGGAAGCGGGCGGGCATCGCGCGGACGGCGGCGGCGGTTGGAGTCGGTGCCTGTTCAACATGCAGGCAGCCGATTGCCGCAACACGGCATTCGACCGCAATCGCGCGATTGAAGGTTTCCGGCGAAACGGTTCGACGCCCCGGTGCTGTACCGGCCCACGCATCGCGTGGAAATCGACATGTTTCACCCGTGCGCGAAACGTTCGCGCCGGTCGGCGGCATAGGCTGAATCCTTCTCGTCCCGATCAGGAGCACGCCGTGTCCCATTCCGACCTTCAAGCCCGTCACGCCGAAGCGTTCCGCGCGCTGCACGCGCGTCCCGGCGCGTTCATCATCCCGAACCCGTGGGATGCCGGCACCGCGCGCCTGCTGGCGATGGCCGGCTTCGAGGCGCTCGCCACCACGAGCGCCGGCTTTGCGTTCTCGCGCGGCTTGCCCGACAGCGCGATCGGCCGCGACGCGATGCTCGAACATATCGCCGACATCGTCGCCGCGGGCGGCCTGCCCGTCAGCGCCGACCTCGAGAACGGCTTCGGCGACGCGCCTGCGGCCGTCGCCGAGACGATCCGGCTGGCGGCCGAAGCCGGCGCGGTCGGCGGCTCGATCGAGGATGCGACCGGCCGCGCCGATGCGCCGATCTACGCGTACGACGCGGCGGTCGAGCGCGTCGCGGCGGCCGTCGATGCGGCGCGCGCGTTGCCGTTTCCGTTCACGCTGACTGCCCGCTGCGAAAACTACCTGAACGGCCGCCGCGATCTCGACGACACGATTGCCCGGCTCGTCGCATACCGCGACGCGGGCGCGGACGTGCTCTACGCCCCCGGCGTGACCGATCCCGGCGAAATCGCGGCCATCACGCGCGCGGTGGGCGCGCCCGTCAACGTCGTGATGGGGCTGCAGGGCGGCCTGCTGAGCGTCGACGCGCTCGCGGCGCTCGGCGTGAAGCGCGTGAGCGTCGGCGGCGCGCTGGCGCGGGCCGCGCTCGGCGCATTCTTGCGCGGCGTGACGGAAATGGTGCGCGACGGCACCTTCACGTTCACGGAAGACGCGGTGCCGGGGCGCGACCTCAACCGCTGGTTCGCGGCGCCGGACAATGCGCGCGTGTCGTTCGAACCATGACGCGGGATAAAACCCGGAATCGTTTTCAGCTGAAACATTGATTGACGATAATCAATCGACAGGGCGTTCGATTTAAACGCGGATGACGACGCGGCAAGCATCGATTATGCTCCGCGTTCTGCCTGCGCGTTGCGGCGCAAACGCGTCGGCACGCGCGCGCCGCGCGTTCCGTGCATCGCCGGCGCGTATTGTTGCGATTTCCTGACGTGTCTGTTTGGACGCTCGGGCGTTGCCGTTTGTTTTCCGGATTGTTAATCTGCGCGACAGCCGGTTAAAACCGGATAACCGGGCGGCAAGCCGCCGGAAAAATCGATATATAAAAAACTGAGAGAACCATGACGATCCGAGAAAATCACCGCAGCAGGTTTCGCGTCGGCGATGTCGTCACGCTGAAAACCGGCGGGCCGCGCATGACGGTCACCTATGCCGGGCCGGTCGTGTTCGACGATGCCGACTGGCTGATCTGCCAGTGGTTCGACGACAGCGGCCATTTCCGGCAGGAAATGTTCCATCACGAGACGGTCGTGCCGGAGCCGCGCGCAATTTCGGCGGGGCGCGTCCGCGTGCGGATGCTGGCGCATCGCTACCGGTCGGCCGCCTGACGCCGACGCGCGTTGCGCGATGCCGCCCGCGGCGTTTGCCGCGAACGCCGGCATTTGTGCAACGCGTTGGATCGCCCCGGCCGATACCGACTCGCGCGCCGCCACTGCTGCCGCTGCGCGGAAGCGATCCACGCCACGCGTTCCGCGACATTTCACGCCACCCCGAAACATGCGGCGACCGGCTGCGCCGATACTGGCCGCATGAACCCGATCGATCCCATTGCCGCGGTCACGCACCGCGATCCTTATCCCTATTACGCGACGCTCGTCGACGGGCCGCCGCTCGCATATGACGCGTCGCTCGGCCTGTGGGTCGCGAGCCGCGCGGCGAGCGTCGCGGCCGTGCTCGGCCATCCGGGCTGCCGCGTCCGTCCGCTCGATATGCCGGTGCCGCCCGCCCTGCGCGGCACGACGGCAGGCGCGCTGTTCGGCGAACTGGTGCGCATGAACGACGGCACGCTGCGGCACGACGTGCCGAAGCAAGCGCTGCGCGCGGCGCTCGCGTCGGTCGATGCGCATGCGTTGCGCGACCGGGCCGCGCGGATCGCAGCCGGGCGCCTGCCGGCGCGGCTCGATGCCGACGCACTGAATGCGTGGTGCATGACGACGCCCGTGTGCGCGGTTGCCGCTCAACTCGGCTTCGACGAGCCGCAACTCGACGCAATCGCCGCGTCGGTCGTCGACTTCGTCGCGGCGCTGTCGCCGTTGTCGGACGACGCGGCGCTGGCCCGCGCGAGCGACGCGGCCCGGCAACTGCTGGACCGGATGACCGAGCGCGTCGCGAACGCGCGTGCGCAGGACGGCACGCTGGTCGACGCAATCCGGCAGTCGGCCCGTGAGACGGGCTGGCACGCAAGCGGGGCGCTGGTCGCCAATCTCGTCGGCCTGCTGTCGCAGACCTGCGAGGCGACGGCCGCTTGGCTCGGCAATGCAGTCGTCGCGTGGCACGAAACGAACGGCGCGGCCGAAGCCGTATTCGACGCGCGCGATGACGCGGCATTCGACGCATTCGTCGCCGAGGTCGGTCGCTTCGATTCGCCGGTGCAGAACACGCGACGCTTCGTCGCCGCACGCACGACGATCGAAGGCGCGAGCGTCGAAGCCGGCGACGCGATTCTCGTCGTGCTGGCTGCCGCAAACCGCGATCCGGCCGTGCACCGCGACCCGCAGCGGCTGATGCCGGGCCGCGCGCCGGGGCCGAATTTCGGTTTCGGCGCGGGGGGGCACGCTTGTCCGGGCGAACGAATCGCGCGGGCGGTCACGGTGGGAGCGTTCGAGGCGCTGTGGCGCGCGGGCGGTGGGCCGCCGCGCGGTGCGCTGAAGTGGGACTACCGCGCCTCGACCAACGTCAGGATGCCGAAGTTCGAGGCGGTGTCGTAGCGGGAAAAAGGGAGCTTATCGGCAGCCTTGCTTCTCCGCCCATTGTTCCTGGGCGGCGACGCGGCGCTGCACGCGTTCGACGAGGCCGACCGAGAAGGTTCGCATGCTGACGCCGCGGCGCTTCGCGAGGATCGTCTGCGCGACGTCGGTTTGCGGATTCGGCTGGCAGGCCCAGTAGAGCGTCATCAGCCAGCCGATGACGGTCCACCCGAACAGCGCGTTGAACAGCGCAACCGTCAGCTTGTCGTGCCGGGCGCGCCGATCGGCGATGACGGCCGGCAGAAAATAGAGCGCGATCGCGGCAACCGAACCGGCGACTTGAATCAGGACTGCGTTCTGCATGGTGCTGCTCCGTCCGAACTGCAATGAGGCTGATTGTCGCGCTTTTTCGGTTCATGTGCCGGCAATTGATTGTTGCGCTTTTGATGATGATCGGCGTGTGGCGGCCGCCGCTGGCGCGGCATCGTTGCTCAGCGTGAAACCTTCGTCGAGCCAGCCCGTCATGCCGCCGATCATCAGCTTCACGGGCCGGCCGAGGCGCGCCAGGCAGATCGCCGCGCGCGTGGCGCCGTTGCAGTGCGGGCCGGCGCAATAGACGACGAACAGCGTGTCGGCCGGATAGTCGGCGAGCATGCCCGCGACGATCTTGCGGCGCGGCAGGTTGCGCGCGCCCGGCACGTGGCCGACCGCGTACTGGTCGGGGCCGCGCACGTCGAGCAGCACGAAATCGGGCGCGCCCGAGGCGAGCGCGTCGTGCACGTCCCAGCAATCGGTTTCGAATCGCAGCGATGCCTCGAAATGGGCAACGGCGGCGGCGCTGTCGGCGGCGGGAACGTCGGTGACGCTGGACATGGGCAGGTTCTCCTTGAACGGTCCGGAAGGGACTGGAATGAAGGGCAGTATCGCGGTTCCGCGTGCCGCGCGGCAGTGGCGCGATCGACAAGTTCCGGTAACATCGCGCCATGAAAAATCATCTCGTCGTCGCGCTGGCCTACGACCGGCTCTGCACCTTCGAATTCGGCTGCACGGTCGAACTGTTCGCGCTCGAACGTCCGGAACTCGGCGTCGACTGGTATCGCTTCGCGGTATGCGCGAGCGAGCCCGGCCCGGTGCGCGCGGCGGGCGGCATCACGGTCGCCGCACCGTACCGGCTCGCGATGCTCGATCGCGCGGACACGATCGTGATTCCCGGCTGGCGCGATGCGGACGAACCGCCGCCGCCGCCGCTGCTGAAGAAGCTGCGCGCCGCGCATCGTCGCGGCGCGCGGCTGTGCTCGATCTGCTCGGGCGTGTTCGTGCTGGCGGCGGCCGGCGTACTCGACGGCCTCACCGTGACGACGCACTGGCGCTACGCAGAGAAACTGCAGGCGCGCTATCCGGCGCTGCGCGTGAATCCCGACGCGCTCTATGTCGATGAAGGGCAGATCGTCACGTCGGCCGGTTCCGCGGCCGGGCTCGACATGCTGCTGCATCTGGTGCGCCGCGATCACGGCGGCGCGATCGCGAATCGCGTCGCGCAGCGCCTCGTGCTGCCGCCGCATCGCGACGGCGGGCAGGCGCAGTTCGTGCCGCGCCCGGTCGCGCCGGGCGGCAGCGACCGGCTCGCGAAGCTGATCGACTGGATGCGCGCGCACGCGGCCGAGCCGCACACGCTGGCATCGCTCGCCGCGCAGGCCGCAATGAGTCCGCGCACGCTGCAGCGGCAGTTCGCGGACGCCACGGGCATGTCGCCGGTCGCATGGCTGATCCGCGAGCGCGTGAACGTCGCGAAGGACATCCTCGAAGCGCATCCGGCGCTATCGCTCGCGCAGGTTGCCGCGCGAGCGGGCTTCGGTTCGGAAGAATCGCTGCGCCGGCATTTCCGCCGCGTTGCGGCGACGAGCCCGGCCGCTTACCGGCGCGAGATGGATCATGGCGTAAGATCCGGGCACGCTTGAGCGATCGACTTCGCAAAGACGCAAGATCGCGATCGCCAGACGGCGGCGCAAAGCACGCCGCACCATTCGTGCACGATCATGACAAGGACAACCCTCATGGGCCTGCTGGGAAAACTGTTCGGAAAGAAGCCGCGCGATGCGGCGCCGGCATCCGCGTCGACTTCGACAGTCGATGCAGCGGACGAAGCCGGCGAAGCGGCCGGGGAACGCGCGCCCGACATCGCGCCGGAACTCGCGTCCGCGCTGGCGGCGTTCCAGTCCGGCCGGCACGAGGCCGCGATCGCGGCGGCCGCGCCGCATGCGACGCGGCTGGCCGACGCGGCGCGCCTGTGCGCGCTCGCGTACTCGGCGATGCAGCGTTATCCGGAAGCGTTCCCGTACTGGCTCGCGCTGTTCGACAAGGAGCCGAGCGCGCACAACGCGGTGCAGCTCGCGACGACGTCGGCGATGTGCGGGGAAGTGGCGCGCGGCGAAGCATGGATGCAGAAGGCCGCCGAGATCAATCGCGACACGCACGAGCAATCCGACGTCGCCGCGCGCGTGAACTTCATTTCGTCGCTGATGCAAAGCGGCCATCTGCGCGAGGCGCTGCCGCATCTCGCGTGGGTGCGCGACGTCTACGGCCACGTGCGCATCACCGATTCGACCTTCCTCTATATGCGCGGTATTCCGTTCTTTTCGTCGTTTCTCGAACGCAGCCTGGAGATTCTGAAGGCCACGCAGCCGGCCGATGCGATCGCGCCGTGGTATGGCGAGCTGACGGGCAAGCTCGACGAGGACGGCGAGGCGCAGCTTGCCGCGTGGATCGGCCAGCTGCCCGGGCAGCCGGCCGCGTGACCGACCGCGCTCCGCCGACAGCAGCCGCCACCGGCTGCGTCGCGCGCCGTCATGCGTCGGTTCGACGGCGCGCGACGCGTGCGCTCAGCGCGTGTTGCCGCCGTCGCGTTTCGGCTGCTTGATGCACGCGATCCGGTACACGCCGTCCTCGACCTCGACGCCGTGCGTGTCGTGCGTAAAGCCGGGGAAGCGCAGGTCGTACTGTTCGAGCGCCTTCAGGTAGCCGAGCAGCGGGCCGTCGGCCGGCCCCGCGTTCTCGCCCGGCATCAGCAGCGGAATGCCCGGCGGATACGGGACCACGCCGGTCGCGACGGTGCGGCCTTCCATCTCCGACAGCTCCAGCATCTCGATGTCGTTGTGCACGAGGTGCTCGAACGCCTCGGCCGGGCTGAAATCCGGCTTCGGCAGCGTCGAGAAGCCGCGCGACATCATCTCGGTCGTCTTCAGGTCGCTCATCGCGCTGAACATCAGGTCGCACAGGTCGCGCAGGCCGAGCGTGCGGTAGCGGTCCGGATAGCGTGCGACGAGGTCGGGCAGCGCCTGTTCGAGCGACGCGTTCGCGTCGTAGTCGCGCTTGAAGTCGAGCAGCGTGTTGACGAGCGTGCCCCACTTGCCCTTCGTCACGCCGAGCGAGAACAGGAACAGGATCGTGAAGTCGGTGGTCTTCTCGACCACGATCCCGTGCCGGTCCAGATAGGCGGTGACGACCGAGGCCGGAATGCCGACCGGCATCAGCCCGCCATGCGGCGCGATGCCCGGCGTGACGATCGACACCTTGATCGGGTCGAGCATGCAGTAGTCGTCCTCGATATCGCCGAAGCCGTGCCACGCGTCGCCCGGATGCAGCACCCAGCACGACGGATCGGTCGCGAGCAGCGTCTCGTCCGCTTCATGGAAGCGCACGTGCCGGCCCGTGCTGCGGTCGACCACGGTATCGGGCTGCCAGCCGTTGAAGAACCAGTCGTTGTTCTCCGCGCACTCGGCGTGCAGGCGCCCGAGCATCTGGCGGAACGCGACGGCCTCGCGAATCGCGTCGGTCGTCAGCGCTGCGCCGCCGGGGCCGTCCATCATCGCGGCGCTCACGTCGTTCGACGCGATGATCGCGTAGTTCGGCGACGTCGACGCATGCATCATGTACGCCTCGTTGAAGCGCGCATGCTCGATCGGGTTGCGGCCGTCGCGGATGTGGATGAACGATGCCTGCGACAGCGCGGCGAGCAGCTTGTGCGTCGACTGCGTCGCGAACACGGTCGGCTTGCTCGCGTCGTGCTGCGCCGGGTCGCCGTGCATCGCGTGGCGGTCGCGATAGATCGGGTTGAAGCGCGCATAGCCGTACCATGCTTCGTCGAAATGCAGCCGGTCGACGCTCTGGCCGAGCAATGCTTCGACGCGCGCGACGTTGTAGCAGAGGCCGTCGTAGGTCGAGTTCGTGATCAGCGCATGCACGGGCGTGGGGTCGATGCCGTCGCGGCCGCGCACCAGCGGGTTCGCGTCGATCGCGAGCCGCACCGCGGCGGCCGTCAGCCGCTCCGGCATGATCGGCCCGATGATCCCGTAGTGGTTGCGCGACGGGATCAGGTAGGTCGGGATCGCGCCGGACATCGTGATCGCATGCTCGGCCGACTTGTGGCAGTTGCGGTCGCACAGCGCGACCTGGTTGCGCGTGACGCTCGCCATCAGGATCACGCGGTTCGACATCGACGAGCCGTTCGTCACGTGATACGTGCGGTGCGCGCCGAACACGCGCGCCGCATAGCGCTCGCTGTCGCCGATCGGGCCCGAGTGATCGAGCAGCGAGCCGAGTTCGCCGACCGAGATCGACAGGTCGGAGCGGAACAGCGATTCGCCGAAGAATTCGAAATACGCGCGGCCGACCGGCGATTTCAGGAACGCGGTGCCGCCCGTGTGGCCGGGCGTGTGCCACGAGTATTCGTACACGCGCGAGAACTGCGCGAGCGCGCGGAACATCGGCGGCAGCACGGTCTCGCGATAGCGTTCGATCGCGGCGACGATCCGGCCGCCGATGAACGCGGTGGTGTCTTCGAGCAGCCAGATGAAGTCGTCGGCCTTGCGCATCGCGTCGACGGGAATCGCGGACGCACTCGCGCGGCTCGCGAGCAGGAACACGGGCACCGTCGCATTGCGCGCACGCATCGCGTCGAGCACCGCCTGCGCGGGCGCGTGCTGCGAATCGTCGCCGAGCTCCCAGTTGAGCAGCAGGCACTGGATCGCGGGATCGGCATCGACGACTGCGCGCGCGTCGTCGGCGGACGTCGCGATCACGACGTCGACGAGCCGCGCGCGCAGTTCCTCGGCGAGCGCCGTCGCGGCGCGTCCGGTGGCCGTGCGTGCGTCGATGTCGTGCTGCACCAGCAGCGCCTTCATGCCGAGGCGGCGGAACGCCGGTTGGGTCAAGGAAGCGGTCATGTGTCATTCCCCCGTTTGCCGGGTTGCAGGGGCGCCCGCGGCGACGGCCGGCGAGCGCGCGTGAAGGATGTCGGCGCGGTGACGGCCGACGGAGATCCAGAAGGTCGCGGCGAGCGCGGCGATCGTGACGGCCAGCGCGAGATAGCGCACCCAGCGCGGCGAGCGGCCGCCCGGATGGACGTGGGTTTCCTCGATCTCGCGCTGGCGGTTGATCGACAGCTCGTAGAACACGATCGTCGCGACGACGAAGATCAGCGACCAGCGCGTCTGCTGGCCGTCGGAGCCGACCATCGCCCACAGCGCGTAGACCGCGCCCATCAGGCCGACGATCGTATAGAACGTGAACTGGTGCGAAGGCATCTTGCCGTAGCCGAGCACCTTGATCGCGATGCACGAATAGATGTACGGCAGCAGCGTCATGATCACGGCGATCGACGCGATCTTGCCGAACTGCTCGCTGGCGCTCGGCGACATCGTCGCGAGCACCTGCACCGACATGATCGCCGCGACGATCGCGAGGCCGGCCGACGGCACGTTCTTCGCGTTCACGCGCGCGAACACGCTGGCGAACAGGCCGTCGTCGGCGGCGGCCTTCGCGGTCTGGCCGACCAGCAGCGTCCAGCCCGCGAGCGAGCCGAGGCAGCCGAGCGCCGCGCACAGCGCGACCGCGTTCGCGGCGGTGTCGCCGAGCGCGAGGCGCGCGGCATCGGCGAACGGCGCGCTCGACGCGAGCAGCGCCTTGTTCGGGATCATCCCCATGATCACGGTCGAGCTGAGCACGTAGCAGACCGCCGCGAGCACGACGCCGCCGACGGTCGCGATCGGCACGTTGCGCGACGGGTTCTCGACGACGCCGGCCGACACCGACGCGCTCTCGACGCCTATGAACGCCCACAGCGTGAAGTTCAGCGTCGCGCCGATCGCGCTGAAGCCGTTGGTGCCCGACACGTTCCAGCCGGCGAGGTACACGTCCTTGCTGAACCAGAACCAGCCGAACACGGCCATCCCGAGGATCGGCACCAGCGCGAAGATCGTCGTGACCGACTGCACGCGGCCGACGACGTTCGGCCCGAGGATGTTCGCGTACGTGAACAGCCAGATCACGAAGATCTGCGCGAGCGCGAACACGAGCGGATCGCGCAGCACCGGGAAGAAGTGCGTCAGGTAGCCGAGGCCCGCGACCGCGAGGCCGACGTTGCCGAGCACGTTCGCGAGCCAGTAGATCAGGTTGGTCTGGTAGCCCATGTACGGGCCGAACGCCTTGCGCGCATACGCGTACGGGCCGCCTGCGGCCGGGTCGATCGCGGCGAGCTTCGCGAACACCAGCGCGAGCGACACCGCGCCGACGACGGTGATCAGCCAGCCGAAGATCGCGATGCCGCCGGTGGCGGCGAGGTTCGCGGGCAGCATGAACACGCCGGAACCCATCATGTTGCCGGCGACCATCAGCGTCGCGGGAACGACGCCGATCTTCGGCGCGGACGCGGCGGCGGACGACGTGGAGGATTTTGAAGAGGACGAGCTGGCATCTGACATGCAAGGCTCCTTGAAAAGACGTGATGCGGTTGAGGTGGCGAGGCCCGGCGCCGGATCGACGATTCCGGCGCGGATCGTCGTTTTATTGAACGTTCGGATGTTATCTCTTAATTACGGGGAGTCAGGGTAAACGCTGGTCATTAATCGATGGAATATTGATAAATGTCATTTCCGGGGTAAATCGGTCGGTCGCTGACGCGCATGACACGGGCGTTCTGGCGATATTGGCGGGATTTCAGGTTGGCGCGGGATATCGGCGGTGGCGCGTGAAACGCATTGCGGTTAAAACGCTTTCGATAATCGTTTTTTGCCGAACCGGTTAATTCATTTCATGAAAAAGCGACGCCGTAATCGTCGTTCCGATCTGTCGGGTATTGACCGGGCCGAACCGTGCGGAAACGGGCGCCGGCAGCAAAGCATCGGCGTATCATCTGGGTTTTCGTCAGCCCGATCCAGGCACCCCACCATGACCTCCGTCGACACTACCCCCGTCCTCGACCATGACAAGCTCGTTACCTTCGTCGAGCGCAAGTGGAACGATGAAATCCTCCACGCACTGACCGACTACATCGCGATTCCCGCGAAGAGCCCCGCATTCGACCCCGACTGGGCGAAGCGCGGCTATCTCGAACGCGTCGTCACCGATGCCGCGCAGTGGGCCGAACGCCAGCCCGTGAAGGGGCTGAAGCTCGAGATCGTGCGCCTGCCGGGCCGCACGCCGGTGATCTTCTTCGAGACGCCTGCGACGCGTTCGGGCAGCACCGACACGATCCTGCTGTACGGCCACCTCGACAAGCAGCCCGAATTCGACGGCTGGCGCGCGGATCTCGGCCCGTGGACGCCGAAGTTCGAGAACGGCAAGCTGTACGGCCGCGGCGGCGCGGACGACGGCTATGCGATCTACGCGAGCCTCGCCGCGCTCGGCGCGCTCGACGAGCAGGGCGTCGAGCGGCCGCGCTGCGTCGGCCTGATCGAGACCTGCGAGGAATCGGGCAGCTACGACCTGCTGCCGTACGTCGACGCGCTGCGCGACCGGCTCGGCCAGGTGTCGCTCGTCGTGTGCCTCGATTCGGGCGCCGGCAACTACGACCAGATGTGGCTGACGACGTCGCTGCGCGGGCTCGTGTCCGGCGACCTGCAGGTCGAGGTGCTCGAAGAGGGCGTCCATTCGGGCGTGTACGGCGGCATCGCGCCGTCGAGCTTCCGCGTGATGCGCCAGTTGTTCGAGCGGCTCGAGGATGCAAGGAACGGCAACCTGCTGCCGGCCGCGTTTCACTGCGAGATTCCCGACAGCCGCGTGCGCGAGGCCGACGCGGCCGCCGAGATCCTCGGCGATACGGTATGGAAGGGCCTGCCGTGGGCATGCGGCGCGGACGGCAAGCCGGTGCTGCCGACCACGACCGATCCGCGCGAGGCGCTGCTGAACTCGACGTGGCGGCCGTCGCTGTCGGTGACGGGCGCGGCCGGCATGCCGGCGCTCGCCGACGCGGGCAACGTGCTGCGTCCGCGCACCGCGTTCAAGCTGTCGCTGCGCCTGCCGCCGCTCGTCGACGCCGCGCAGGCCGTGCAGCAGCTGAAGGAACTGCTCGAACTCGATCCGCCGTACAACGCGAAGGTCACGTTCAAGCCCGACGCGGGCGCCGCGACCGGCTGGAGCGCGCCCGATCTCGCGCCGTGGCTCGCGTCGTCGCTCGATGCGGCGTCGCGTCGCCATTTCGGCGCGGACTGCGCGTACATGGGCCTCGGCGGCACGATCCCGCTGATGAACGTGCTGCAGGAAGGGTTCCCGGCCGCGCAGTTCATGGTGTGCGGCGTGCTCGGGCCGAAGTCGAACGCGCATGGCCCGAACGAGTTCCTGCACGTGCCTTACGCGAAGAAACTGACCGCGGCGGTCGCGGACGTGATCGCGTCCGCACGCTGACGCCGCGGCGGCCCGCTCGCCCGGGCCGCCGCCCATCCGCTTCGATCCGCTTCGACCTGGAGGAGACCTGCCGATGACCGCGCCGACGACACCCGATACCGAGCCGCTGCGCATGCGCGCCGAACCGCTGCATGCCTTCGTCGCCGCGCTGTGGGAACGGGCCGGCAGCAGTGCGCGCGAGGCGCGGCTCGTCGCCGATCATCTGGTCGGCGCGAATCTCGCGGGACACGATTCGCACGGCATCGGGATGATCCCGAACTACGTCGCGTCGTGGCGCGAAGGGCAACTGCAGTTGAACGGGCATGCGTCGATCGTGCGCGACGGCGGCGCGGTGCTGACGATCGACGGCGGGCGCGGCTTCGGCCAGGTGATCGCGTTCGAGGCGATGGTCGAAGGGATCGAGCGCGCGCGGCGGATGGGCATCTGCGCGATCGGCCTGCGCGACGTGCATCACCTCGGCCGCATCGGGCACTGGGCCGAGCAGTGCGCACGCGCGGGGCTCGTGTCGTTTCATTTCGTCAACGTGCCGGGCGACCTGCTGGTCGCGCCGCTGCACGGCACCGATCCGCGGTTCGGCACCAATCCGTTTTGCGCGGCATACCCGCGTGCGGGTCAGCCGCCGCTGCTGCTCGATTTCGCAACGAGTGCGATCGCGTACGGCAAGACGCGCGTCGCGTATAACCAGGGCCGGCGCGTGCCGGCCGGCGCGTTGATCGACCATCGCGGCCAGCCGACCGACGATCCGGCCGTGATGCACGAGAAGCCGTTCGGCGCGCTGCTGCCGTTCGGGCTGCACAAGGGTTACGCGCTCGCGGCGATGTGCGAGATCTTCGGCGGCGCGCTCGTCGGCGGGCATACGACGTATGGCGATACGCTGCAGAAGACGAGTGCGATCGTCAACGGAATGCTGTCGGTGCTGATCGATCCGAACGCGTTCGATGCGGCCGATGCGCAGCGCGAAGCCGATGCGTTCGTCGCGTGGGCGAAGGCGTCGCCGCAGGCGGGCGACGCGCCGGTGCAGATGCCCGGCGAGCCGGAAGAGGCCAGCCGCGCGGCGCGCGGCGCGAACGGTATTCCGGTTGACCGTGCGACGTGGCGGCAGATCCGCGACAGCGCGGCGGCCGCCGGCTTCGACGCCGCCGAGCTCGACGCGTGGACGCAGCGCTGCACGGAGTCCGCATGAGCTGGCAAGCGGAGAAGGCGCACGGCGAGGAGATCGCGTATCGGCTCGCGCCGCTCGGCAAGGTCGAGGTCGCGCGGTTCTTCAGCGGTGCGGCGATGCGGCTCGACGGCGTGATGTTCGGCTTCATGTCGCGCGGGTCGCTGTTCCTGCGCGTCGACGACGTGAACCGGCCGGCGTTCGTGGCGGCCGGAATGGGACCGTTCTCGTACGAGCGGCCGACGCGGACCGTCGCGCTCGAGGGCTACTACGAAACGCCGGCCGACGTGCTCGAGGATGCGGGCGCGCTGTTCGACTGGTGTCGCGGCGCCTATCGCGCGGCGCTGCTGGCCGGAATGCCGAAGCGCAAGGCGAAGGCGGTGGTGAAGCCGGCGTCGAAACCGGCGTCGAAGCGGACAGCGAAACCGGTTGCAAAACCGGCAGCGAAATCGCCGTCGAAGCGCAACAAGATTTAGCGCCGCGCGCGTGAAGCGAAGGCTGCGCGAGTTCCGTTCCATCGCTATTTCCGGTATACGAACCGCCGACGTTTCGGAGGACGCATCACAATCACGGTTCGCCGCGGCGCACGACCGGGATGCGCGGGCTTCACAATGACGTCCCCCGCGTTTATGATCGGCGCGGTCGCGTCCGTGCCCGGCGCGATCGCGCCGGCGGCGTCGCCGGCACCGCGAACGGCGCGCAGAATGCCGCGCGGGCTGCATTCCCCACCTTAATTCCAGACGGAGACAGCCGATGCTCGTCCTGATTCTCGGTTTAGCGATCTTTCTCGGTGTGCACTCGGTCCGGATCGTCGCGGACGACTGGCGGTCCGCGACGATCGCGCGGATCGGCGAGAAGGGCTGGAAGGCCGGCTATTCGATCGCATCGATCATCGGGTTCGTGCTGATCGTGCGCGGCTACGGGATCGCGCGCGAGAACGCGACGCTGCTGTGGGTGTCGCCGGTCGGCGTGCGCCACCTGACGGGCATGCTGACCGCGATCGCCTTCGTGCTGATCGCCGCGTCCTACGTGCCGCGCAACCGCATCAAGACGCTCGTCGGCCACCCGATGGTGGCCGGCGTGATGGTCTGGGCGATCGCGCACCTGCTCGCGAACGGTACGCTGCATGCGGTCGTGCTGTTCGGCGCGTTCTTCGTATGGTCGCTCGTCGATTTCATCGTGTCGCGTGCGCGCGATCGGCGTGACGGCGTCCGCTATCCGGCCGGCGGACTGCGCGGCGACGTCGTCGCGGTCGTCGGCGGAGTCGTCGTGTGGGCCGTGTTCGCGCTGTTCCTGCACGGCTGGTTGATCGGCGTGCGGCCGTTCGGTTGAGCGGACGGCCGACGGGCGAACGGCTGGCGACGGCGCACCGCCCGCCGTCTATCAGCGCGGATTCGCGCCGGACGTCTCGCCGAGCGATGCCGGTTTGCGGCGCAGGAAATACGACGCGACGATCGCAAGCGCCGTCAGTACGGTGAACCAGAACTGGAACTGCGAATCCGGATTGAACGCCTGCGAAGCCAGCACCGCGACCAGCGCCAGCAGCGCGATCCAGTTCGACACCGGATAGAACCAGGCGCGGAATGCCGACGGATCGTGCGGAACGTGCTTCGTCTGCCGGCGCATCGCGAAGTGCGCGACGATGATGAAGATCCACACGATCATCACGAATGCGCCGCTGCTTTTCGCGAGCATCAGGAACAGGTCGCCGCCGCTGACGAAGTGAACGCCGAGGATCGACACGCAGATCGCGAGGCACAGCGCCAGCGCGTTGATCGGTACGCCTTTCGCGTTGGTGCGGCCGAACAGTGCGGGCGCATGGCCGCGCTGGCTCAGCGAGAACAGCATGCGCGAGTTCGAGAACAGGAACGAGTTCATCACCGACATGAACGACACGAACAGCACGATCTTCATCGCGACCGCCGCGCCGCTGAAGCCGGCCATGCTGAACAGCGACACGTAGGGCGATTTCAGGTTGGCCTTGTCGGTCCACGGCATGCATAGAATCAGGATCGACACCGAGCCGACGTAGAACACCATCACGCGCACGATCACGCTCTTGATCGCCTTGATCACGTTCTTTGCCGGGTTCTCCGATTCGCCGGCCGCGACGGCCGCGATCTCGCTGCCGCCCAGCGAGAAGATCACGACCATGATCCCGGCGAGCACCGGCGTGACGCCGTTCGGCATGAAGCCGCCGTGGTTCGTCAGGTTCACGAGGCCCGGTGCGGGAATGCGCGGCTGGAAGCCGAGCAGGATCGATACGCCGAGCGCCATGAACACGACGATCGTCGCAACCTTCGCGAACGACAGCCAGTATTCCGCCTCGCCGAACGAACGGACCGAGTATGCGTTGCTCGCGATCAGCGTGACGAGCATGAACAGCGCGCCGCCCCAGATCGGCAGCCACGGCAGGAAGTCGTGGAGGATTGCGCCGAGCAGGATCGCTTCCACCGTGATCGTCATCATCGACTTGAACCAGTACAGCCAGCCGACCGCATAGCCGGCCCATTCGCCGAGATACGCGCTCGCATAGGTGGAGAACGAACCGCTGTCGGGGTTGCGCGACGCCATTTCGCCGAGCATGAACATCACCAGCGTCACGATGATGCCGCCGAACAGATAGGACAGGATCGCCGCGGGGCCGGCCGTCGCGATGAGCGAGCCGGAGCCGACGAACAGGCCTGCGCCGATCACGCCGCCCAGCGCGATCATCGTGATGTGCCGTTGCTTGAGGCTTTGCCTCAATGAGTTTTCCTGCATCTCCTGCCTCTGATTATTGTCGGTTGGAAAGGGATCGGGCGGGCGCGATGGCGGATCTTTCGCCGTCGCGGCGGGGCGCCGATGTCGGGGTGCGTGTGGTGCAGCGAACGCGGCCGGCGCCGGCCGGGCTTCGTCGATCCTTGCCGCGTGGGCCACGACGAAAGCCGCCCCGCATTGTGCGGTGCACGGGCGGGCGGCGGCAAACGAGATATCCGAAAGACGTCTTGCGGTTTGCTCATCAATTGCCGGCGTGTCGCGGCCGGCCGCGCGCGTGCGTCAGATCGGCCTGACGAACAGCCCGACGGTCAGCGCGACGCCGATGCAGACGATGCCGATCCGCAGCACGCGTTCGTTGACGCGATGCAGCGCCCATGTGCCGAGCAGGCCGCCCGCGATCGCGCCGCCGCCGAGCGCGAGCGCCGCGCCCCAGTGCAGATGCGGCGACGTGACGAACAGCACGACGGCCGACGCATTCATCACGCCCGCCAGCGCGTTTTTCGTCGACATCGCGTGACGCGGCGACAGGCCGGCCATCGTCAGCGCGGCCATCATCAGGAAGCCGATCCCGCCGCCGAAGTAGCCGCCGTAGATCGCGATCAGGAACTGCGAGATCGCGGCCGGGACGGGGCCGAGATGTGCGGCGGCGTCGCCCGGCTTGCGAAAGAAGCTGCCCCAGGCGAACACGATCGTCGCGAACAGCACGAGCCACGGCACCAGCCTCGAGAAAATCGACGACGGGGTTTTCAGCAGCAGCAGGCCGCCGAGCGCGCCGCCGACGACGCTGATCGCGAACAGCGCGCGAAACGACAGCCGGCCTGCGCCTTGCACCATATGGCGGCTTGCCCAGCCGGTCGTGATCTGCGCCGGGAACAGCGCGACCGTCGACGTGATGTTTGCCGAGAGCGGCGACATGCCGGATACGATCAGCGCGGGCAGCGTGACGAACGAGCCGCCGCCCGCGAGGGTGTTCTGCAGGCCGGCCCAGAGACCGGCGATGATGACGAGGGCGAGCATGGGGGCGAGGGCGGCAAGGTGACTGGGCTCGCATGCCGGAAGCGGCAGGCGCGACGGACGCATCGCACGATGGTAATGCAGGATCGGCGTCGTGCGGCGCGGCTGCGATCGCGTCGTTTCAGATGCTCCGACGTCGGGGATCGGCAGCGGTGGCGGCGTCCTTGGTTCCGTGATGCGCCCGACCTGTCGATGCGCGGTCTTGCGACGTCGCGCGGCCGATGTCATTTACGTATGATGCACACGAAATAGACTGTCCGATGAGCGGCGGGGAAAATCGGCAGCCACGCTCGGGAACGCAGTTGCCGTCGATCGGTTCGATTCCGGCCATGCAATGCCGGCGCCGTCGGGATCGGGCCGCTTTTACGGGGGATACGCATGTGCGCCGGCGGGTGAATGGGCGAACGGGCATCGATCGCGATCATGCGGCGATGCAGCGTTGGCGCTGCCCCTGCCGTATCGGCGGAGCAAACGAATTTCGCAGTCCGCATCGTGCGGCGGCTGCGCCGTTTGTCGACGACCACCATTGCGTGAACGCCTCGCGGCCGTCAGCCGGCCGTCGCGGGCGAGTGCGAGAGAGAAAAATCATGAGTAAACCGTTTCATGCGATCGGCTTGAGTACTGCCGTCTTCCTGAGCTGCACGACCTGCTTCATCGCATCGCCGGCGATTGCCATCACGCCGGCGGGCGCGTCGAGCGCGTCGTCGGTTCTGCCGGTCGTTACCGTCCGGCCGACGGCGAACGGCGACGATCAGGCCGATGCGCTGCAGGCCGCGTTCGATGCGTTGCAGCCTGGCCAGCATCTGGTGATCGCGCCGGGACGCTATGTCGTCAGCCGCTCGCTGCTGGTCTCGAAACCGGACGTCGTGATCTCGGGCTACGGCGCAACGCTGGTCGCGACGACGCCGGACGACCAGGTACTCGCGATGCAGGGCAGCGGCTCGACGCTCGTCGGCGTCACGCTGATCGGCACGGGGACCACGCGGCTGTCGGCGCTCCGGGCGTGGAAGGTGGCGGTGAGCGGCACGAACATGCAGGTGCTGGACGTCACGATCCAGGGCGGCGCCAGCGCCGGGATCGTCGTGCTCGACGCCAGCAAGGTCGCGATCGTCGGCAATCGCGTCGACGGGACGCTGTCCGACGGCATTCACACGACGCTGGGTTCGACCGACGTGATCGTGCAGGACAACACGGTGAAGGGCACCGGCGACGATTTGATTTCCGTCGTCAGCTACCAGGGCGACGGCCGCCTCAGCGGCAACGTGCTGATCGACAGGAATTCGGTATCGGGCAACTACTGGGGGCGCGGCATTTCGGTGGTCGGCGGGCGTGCGGTGACGATTTCGAACAACGACGTCGCCGGCGTGCAGAAGGCGGCGGGCATCCTGGTCGCGCAGGAAGACAGCTGGCACACGTATGGCGCGTCGGACGTGCGGATCGAGAACAACGTCGTTACCGCGATCCAGGACGGCACGAACGCGAACAACGGCCTGCCGCCCACGCAGCAGGGCGCGATCGAGCTCGATACGTGGTCGGGGGCCGTGTCGTACGTCGTCGTGAAGGGCAACCGTGTGTCGGGCTCGGGTTATGCCGGCTTCCGGGCGATCGGCAACGTCTGCCATTTCTCCGTTGCCGACAATACGTTCGCATCGATCGCCGGCGTGCCGGTGTCGCTGCTTACGAACGGTTGTCCGGCCGCCGGCATGGTCGTGTCCGGCAATTCGATGGACGGCATCGCGCTGGCTCCGCCGGTCGGCGCGGCGACTTCGGGCGCGATCCCGGCGGGCGGGGCGGTGACGTCGTCGCTGCCGACGGTGCGCCGGTATCTGATGCAGACGAAGGCCGCGTCCGCGTCGACGCGGAACTGACGATGCGGTGTTCATCGCTCCGCGGCGCGCCGCATGCGCGCTGTTACGCGCCCGCGTGTGTCGGCGATCCGGATGGTTCGGTATCCGGATAGACGACCGTGCCGTCGGGCCGGATCGTCGCGCCCGCCGTGAGACGGGCGGGCTCGACGCGATTCCGGCCCATGATGTGCAGCACCGTTTCGCCGCGCGCGATCAGGTAGTCGGTGACGATGCGCCGGTGACAGCGCCACCATACGGCTTCCGAGCACATGATCGCGCAGCGTCGCCGGCGCCCCTGCGCAATCAGTTCGTCGAGACCGGCACGAAATTCCGGCGACAGCGCGTAGTCCGCGTAACGGTGAAAGCTGCGGTTGGTCCAGAAACCGTTGACGTCGTCGGGCACGTCGTGCGACTTGCCGCGCAGGCCGCCGAGCGCAGCCACATGCTCGTACGCGATATCGACCGCGGCCAGCGCATCGGGCAGCGTCGCTTCGTTGAACTGCGGATTGGTGCGCGAGCGCGTCATCTTGCGGATATCGGCGAGCAACGCGATGTCGACCGCTTCGAGCATCGCGATGAACTCGTCGAGCGAGTGGCTGGAGTGGCCGATCGTGTAGAACGGGAGCGTCATGCGTCGCCTTCGTCGGCAATGCGTTCGAGCACGCGGCCGCGATGGGCGGCGATGTGATCGGTCCGGTCGCTCTTGATTTCGTATTGGGGATCGTCCGGCGACGCGCGATGGCGATGGCCCTTGTAGTCGAAGTCCTGTGTATGGATCGCGATGATCGTGCCGGTGACGTAGCCGGCCTCCGAATTCCATCGGACGTGGTCGCCCAGCCTGAAGGGTTGCGTCATGCCGTGGGTCCTCCATGGTGTTCGCCGGTTTTCGCGGGGTGCAGCGTCGATGTCGTGATGGTAGTGCACGCCGAGATTCATTATCGTCTCCGCGCGGGGGCGGATAAAGGGGGCGGCGGAGTGTGACCTGCTCCCCGCGTTTAGTACGGTGACGGTGTAGAGTCCGTTCCAGAGAGGAACGGCAATGAAAAAGCGATTCACCGAAGAACAGATCATCGGCATCTTGAAGGAAGCCGAGGCTGGCCTGAAGCCGGCGGAGCTGTGTCGCAAGTACGGCATCTCGGAAGCGACCTACTACAACTGGAAAGCGAAGTTCGGCGGGATGACGGTCTCCGAAGCTCAGCGCCTGAAGGAACTGGAGCAGGAGAACAGCAAGCTCAAGCGACTGTTAGCCGAATCGATGCTCGACAACGCCGCGCTGAAGGACCTGCTGGCTCGAAAGTAGCAAGCCCGCAGGCCAAGCGCGAAGCGGTCCGGATATTGATGACCGAACGTGCCATGGGTGTTACCCGGGCCTGCGGGCTGGTAGGGATTTCGCGCTCGCTGTTCCACTACGAATCACGCCGCCGAGTTGATGACGAAGCGCTGACTGGCCGGATGATGGCCATCGCCGCGCAGAAGCGCCGCTACGGCTATCGCCGGATTCACGTGCTGTTGCAGCGGGATGGCTGCTTCGCCAACCACAAGCGCATCTGGCGCCTGTACAGCAAGGCGGGGCTGAGCGTGCGCAAGCGGCGACGCAAGCGTATTGCGGCTGTCGAGCGCACGCCGCTGCCGTTAGCAACAGGCCCGAATCAGAGCTGGTCGATGGACTTCGTTTCTGACGGGCTGGCCTATGGTCGGCGGTTTCGATGCCTGAACGTGGTCGACGACTACACGCGCGAGTGCTTGGCCATCGAGGTCGATACTTCGCTGCCGGGCCTACGAGTGCAGCAAGTGCTCGAGCGGCTCAAGGAGATGCGAGGCTTACCCGCATCCATCACGGTCGACAACGGGCCGGAGTTCGCTGGTAAGGTGCTGGATGCATGGGCCTACGAAGCCGGTGTCACGCTGTCGTTCATTCGGCCTGGCAAGCCGGTGGAGAATGCCTATATCGAGAGCTTCAACGGGCGGTTCCGCGATGAATGCCTGAACGAGCACTGGTTCGTCTCAATGCGCCACGCCAAGCGGCTGATTGAGGAATGGCGTATCGAGTACAACACCGAGCGGCCTCATAGTTCACTCGGCTATCTGACGCCGGTGCAGTTCGCGCGGGCGCACGATGCAAAGCAGCAGTTTTTAACCTCGGACTCTAACTGCGGTTCGGACTAAAACCGGGGGCAGGTCAGTGCAGCAATTCGGTCAGCTTCCGCCGATCGTGCAGTGATCTCGAGTTAAGCGAAATAGCTCCGCCTGGAAGCATGCTGTACTCGCCGGGGGCTGGGCGGCTCGTTTCGACGTCGACTGATAAGGAAACCTTTATTTTTGTCTACGGCACGCGGAATGCGGTCGGTTTCGTGCACTGACGACTCCATCGTGTTGGGTCGCTCGGGCCACTCCGAGGACGAGAGTGGTCGCGTTGGCCCGAGCGCTCCAGTGTGGCGCAGTCAGAGTCGCGTCTTGTCTCGCCCCTTGAGGCCGAGCATCTGCCGGGCGTCGTCCGGCGTGGCGATTTCGAAGCCGAGCCGCGTGAGAACGTCGCGAATCAGCGTGACCTGCTCGGCATTCGATGTCGCGAGCCGGCCGGGCCCGATCGTGAGCGAATCTTCCAGACCAACGCGCACGTTTCCACCCATCAACGCTGCCTGCGTGATCAACGGGATCTGGTGCTTACCCGCGCCCAGTACCGACCACTGGTAACCATCGCCAAACAGCTTGTCGGCGATGCGCTTCATGTGCACGAGATTCTCGGGGTCGGCACCGATCCCGCCGAGAATGCCGAGGACGAACTGGAGAAAGATCGGACCCTTCACCAGCCCGCGATCGACAAAATGCTTGAGGGTGTACAGGTGGCCGACCTCGTAGCACTCGAATTCGAAGCGCGTACCGTGCGCGTGGCCAAGCCGTATCAGCACTTCTTCGATATCGGCGAACGTGTTCCTGAAGATCGTACGACGGGTGCCTTCGATGAACTGATGCTCCCACTCGTGCTTGAATGTCTTGAGCTTGTCAAGCACCGGGAAGATTGCGAAGTTCATCGAGCCCATGTTGCACGAAGCCATTTCCGACGACGCGTCAAGCGCGCCGGCAAGGCGTTCGTCGAGCGTCATGTTGACCGCACCGCCCGTCGTGATGTTGATTACCGCATCGGTCGCCGCGTGAACCTTCGGAAGGAACTGTCGATAGGCTTCGGCGGAGAAGGCCGGGCGCCCGTCCTCGCCGTTGCGTGCGTGCAGGTGCAGGATTGCCGCGCCGGCCGCGGCCGCGGCGATCGCCTCGCGAGCGATGTCCTCGGGCGTGACGGGCAGATGAGGCGACATGCTCGGCGTGTGGATCGAGCCGGTGATCGCGCAGGTGATGATGACTTTGCGTGTCATGTGGATGTCCTCCCCGGCGTCAAACCGGCTCGGCGACGACGTGGTTCTCGATGTGCCCCACGCCGTCGATCTCGACGCGCATGACGTCGCCCACGCTCAGGAAGCGCGGCGGCTTGCTTGCCACACCCACGCCCGACGGCGTGCCCGTTGCGAGTACGTCGCCCGGTTCGAGCGTCATTACCGTCGAGAGGTAGGCGATCTGTTGCCAGATGTTGTAGATCATCTCGCCCGTGCTGACCGACTGACGCGTTTCGCCGTTGACGATCATGCGCATTTGCAGCGCGTGCGGGTCGGCGATTTCGTCGGGTGTGACGAGCCACGGGCCGAACGGACCGTGCGTGTTGAACGACTTGCCGAGCATCATCGTCGGCGAGCGCATCTGCCAGTCACGCACGGAAACGTCGTTGCAGACCACGTAGCCCGCGATGACCGATGCGGCGTCGGCCTCCGATACGTGACGGCAACGGCGGCCGATCACGACGCCGAGTTCCGCTTCGTAATCGAGTTTGTCTGACACCTTCGGCATATGCACGGGATCGAACGGACCGTTCACGCACGACACTTGCTTGTTGAACCAGACCTGGCTGTCGGGTACCTGGATTCCGGCCTCGATCGCTTCCTGTACGTGACGACGGTAGTTCATGCCGATCGCGAGAAACTTCGACGGATTCGGCACGGGCGCGTCGAGGCGCACGTCGGCGAGCGGGAATGTCACTGCATCGTCGATGCTCAGCTCACGCGCGCGCCGCATCAGCGAGGGCCCACCCTGCAGCAGTTCGAGCATCGTGGTGGGCAACGTGCGATCGCTCGCATGAAGGTCAATCACCTGCTGACCTTCGACCTTGCCGATGGACTGGTGACCGAGACATTGGAACGTAACGAGCTTCATTTGCACTTCTCCTGAAAGATAACGGTGAGCGATAGCCATGTGCACTGCGTCGTGATTGCCATGGCTATCGGATTCGGCGTGTCAGACACCTTGCTCAGAGTTTTCGACCATGATCGCGGGCAGGTCGGGACCCCAGAGGTACATGGAATCTTCCGGAGCGTGGTCTTGCGCGACCCAGTCGACGGAAGCGGGGATGTAGTCCATCGTCGCGCTGTACTCCGAAAAGCTGCCCCACGGGTCCTGCACGTAATGGAAGTAGTTCGAGCCCAGCACGTGGCGGCCGATCCCCCAGCCGTTCGTGTATCCGGCCACGTTCATCTGCATGTAGCCCAGACCTACCTCCTCGACGGTCGGCACGTCCCAGCTCAGGTGATGAAGCGCCGGGCCCGAGCTTGCGGCGAACGCGAGCAGGTGATGGTCGCCTCCGTGCGGTGCATGGATGAAGGCGACACCGTCGCCCGAGCGGTCAGACAGGCGCAGACCAAGCACGCGCTCGCAGAAGTCGATCTGGTCGGGTACGTTCGACGTGGCGAACGCAATATGCGAGAGGCGCGTGGGCCTCACTGACGGGGTATTGCGCCGGTACGGCGCGCACCGCAGACCGTCGACAGGCAGCGATGGGCTCACGTGTTCCGCTTCGTCGAGTGTCGTCTTGACACCGGCACGGATCTGCAGCGGCATGCCATCGGGATTGCGGATCCAGAAGCCGGACGGGTCTGCATCGGGCGGCGGCGCGATCGTTTCGACGCCGGCGGCAAGCGCGCGGCTGCGCAACGCGTCCAGATCGTCTTCGAAACAGTGCAATGTGAGCCATTCGACTTTCTTGCGCGCGCCTTCGCGCAGACGCCCCCACACATGCGGCGAGCCGAACGTACGAATCGATAGTCCCGCTGCGCCGTCCGCTTGTACGTCGAGGCCAAATGCGGTGTAGAAGTGTCTCGCCTCGTCGAGCGATGGCACCGACATGCGGAACTCGCCGATGGAATGGATGCCGAGGCGGTCGCGTCTGCGATTTTGTGTCATGGTTTTCTCCTGATCGAAGGGGGCTCAGCAGGCCGGTTCCATTGCGTGGCGCCAGGCATCGACGAGCGGGTTGAGGTCGTCGACAGTTCGGGCTGAACCGTAGCTGTAGAAGTCCGGGCGGGCGAGCAGGGCGACCACGTCGTGCTGTTTGAAGTACTCGCCGTAGATGCCGTCGATGTCGGCGAAGCCGCCTGGACCGAAATGCGTGACAATTGCGCGTTGCCTGTTCAAGGCGTGTCGGTTCTCGTCGCTCAGGCCATGGAGCGTGGCTTGATCGCGCGTAATCAGTGCGAAACCGGCACCGAAGATGTCGTCGAACAGCCCCCGTTTGCCGTCGAATTCGATTACGCCCTGCGGTGTGAGCCGTCCGCTGCCCGGTGAATGCGGGTCGAAGAGCCCCGCACCGAGTTGCGGCCGCGGCGCCGCGGGTGGCTGGAAGCCTGGCGTGGCGTGAGCGGTCAGCATGGCCTGATCGCGTGCGGCGGCGGCCTCGGGATCGGTGATGCAGATCACCTTGCCGAGCTCGATCGAGAAGTCGATGATTTCGCGTACGTGGTTCAGGCGCTCCGGACCGTAGCTGTCGAGCAGCCGGTCGCCGCTCTTGCCGCACAGAATCGCGTCGAGGCGCCATGCAAGCGCGGCCGCGTCGCGCAGCCCGCTGCACATGCCCTGGCCTGCGAACGGAGGCATCAGATGCGCCGCGTCTCCCGCGAGCAGCACGTTGCCCGTGCGCCATTGCCGTGCCCACCGTCCTCGAAACGTATAGACGGCATGGCGTTCGAGAATCGCGTTGTGCGGCGTGACATCCCAGCGGGAGAGCAGGTTCCAGGCGACGGCGTCCTGATTCATCTGCTCGGCGGTTTCGCCGGGCAACAGCATGAACTCCCAGCGCCTGCGTCCCGGGCCACCCGGCACGATCGAGGTCGGGCGTGCCGGATCGCACAGCTGCCATGCCTTGGGCATCCATTCACGTGGCTCGGTTGGCTGGATGTCGACGACGAGCCAGTCGAACGCAAAGCCGAGATCCTCGGATTCGATTCCGGACAGGGTGCGCACGATCGAGTTCGCGCCGTCGGCACCGATCACGTAGCGCGCGTGCAGGGTGTCGGTCTCGCCCGTTGCCGCCCATTTGCCATTGTCGAGTCGACCGGTCTCGATCTCGAGACGCACGCCATTGCCGTCCTGTTGCAGCGCGTTTGCCGACCATCCCGTGCGGACGGTCACATTGGACAAGCGCCGTACGTGCTTGTCGAGCACTCGCTCGAGCTGCGGCTGGGAAAATATGCTCGAAGCAGGCCAGCCGCTCGGCCCCGGGCCGCTCCAGTCGAAGTTCATCAGGATCTCGTGCCGCGCGTTGCGCCACTGATAGCGGTCGGTGATCTCGGTGATGAGCTTGATATCATCCATGACACCGGAGGCTTGGAACAGGCGGGCGATTTCATGATCGAAATGGACCGCGCGCGGCAGCGGGTACAGGTCGGGCCAACGTTCGATCACCGTAACCCGATGCCCCGCGCGTCCCAGCATCAGGGCGAGCAGCTGTCCCGTCGGTCCGTAGCCGACGATCGCTACATCGGTGTGCTTGTCTGCTCCCATGTCTCCTCCAGAATCGAATTCTTCAAAATGACAAAAGCGTATAAATTGGATTGTATTGTCAAATTGACAAGTGCGTACATACAGCTGGGGGAAACCCCGAGGAGGCGCGTTGGCGGCGAGTAATTCCAGAGGGCGGCGCGTGGTGATCGAGGCCGAGCCGGAAGACCATCGCGTGCGTACCGGCGCGGTCCGGCGGGAGGCGACGCGCCGCAAGCTGTTGAGCGCCGCGGTCGAGGTATTTGCGAAGAAGGGGCCGGATGCGGCGTCGATCGACGATTTTCTTGCGGCGGCAGGTGTCGCGCGGGGTACGTTCTACAACTACTTCAAGACGACCAGCGAGCTACTGGATGCCGTGACCGCCGAGCTTAACGACGAGGTCATCCTGGCTATCGAAGCGTGCGTCTCGAAGATCGACAGTCCGATCGAGCGGGTCTGGATCGGTTGCCAGATGTTCATCCGCGTCGCGGTGATGCATCCCGCCTGGGGCGCATTTATCACGCGCACCGGGGTGCGCGATGCGGCGAGCGGGCGATTGACGAAGATCTATTTGCCGCGTGACCTCGCGGCTGCGCTCGAGTGCGGGATGGTGAAATACGCGAACGCGCGGGCCGCACACGATCTGTTGCTCGGTGCGATCCATCAGAGCATCGAGACTGTGTTGACCGGGGCGGCTCCTGCCGACCATCCGAAGGCCGTCATGGAGCTTGTATTCGGTGCGCTTGGCGTCGCGCGAACAACGCTCAATCGACTCATGAAGCAACCGCTTCCCGATATCGACTTGCCCGACGGGTTGAAGTCGCTGGAAGCGGCAGTCGATGAAAGCAAGTAGGGGTGCATGGCAAGCGCTAGCGCACATGTGCGTGGGCGCTCAGCGCCGCTATCCTGAACGCCGACGGGCGCGCGCCGACAGCCGGTGCCAGTGTCGCGTCGGGCGTTGCTGCGTCAGATTCATGTAGATCCGGCGGTCATTCGAGTCGGGAAGGCCATCGACGACCTGGCGTTCGACCGAATGCTTCAAGTGGCAATCAACGAGGCCACGACCGCTTGCGGAATCGATCAGGCGGGAATGTCGCTCTTGCTATACTCGCGGATCATCAAGTTCGAGAGCGAAACAGCAGGAGAAATGGCTCCTTCCAGCACAACGCCCAAGCGCGCCACGAAGAAGCGTACTCGCGGACGTCCCATGAGTAGCGCGTTGATGGGTTTTGATTCATTGCTTCGTGGGGCGCGACAAATGTTTGCAACTCACGGGTATGAAGGGACCAGTGTGCGGGCCATCGCGCAGCTTGCCGGTGTGGACCCCGCACTCATGGCGCATCATTTCGGCTCCAAACAAGGACTGTGGATCGCCGTGGTCGAGCAGCTATCGCAACAGTTGGAGCCGATGATCGAGGCGACGAAACAACTGGGCGCTGCTCGGATGTCGCAACGCGAACGTGTCAAGCAGGCAATCATTCTCTTCATCGAAACCGTTTCCGAGGACCGGTATCTCGGCATGTTCTTTGCGACCGCCACAACCGAACAGGGCGAGCGACTGAATATATTGCTTGAGCGCTACATTCGCCCTTATCGCGAGGCATTCGTTCCGTTGCTGATCGATGCAATCGAGGCCGGCAAGTTGAAGCCGCACGATCCGGACGCGATGTATTTCATGATGCTGATGTCGATCAGCAACGCCATGTCGTACAGCCACATCCTTTCGACATTCACACCGCTACCGAAGTCTCCGGAAAAATTCAAGGAAGAGGTGCTGGACATCGCTCTTGGCATGTTTCGGTAAAGGCCGATCCGAGCCGCGCCGCGATCATGGAAGGGGATGTGCGATCGCTGTCGGTGCACACGCAATACCGATACGCTAGATTGTCACCGCGACGGAACTCTCGGGGGTGTCCACAGCGATTTGCCCCGACTGGGTCGGCATCCTTTCGTTACCCGTGAAGGTGGTGGTTTCCAACCGAAGATTCGATTCATTCATCTGGGCCGAGCGGGCCGCAATGTGACGCGCGGTCGGGTCAAAAACGGGTTCGCTGAGGGTTCGAAGCATGTGATCTATGAAGGTTCGAACCTTTGCCGGCATGTGTTCCCGGCTTGGATAAACAACGCTGACCGAGAAGGCCGGCGTCGAGTATTCCGGCAGGACTTCCTGCAATATCCCGTTCTGAATCTCCTGCCGGACAAGTATGGCGGGCGCGAAGCCAATGCCGGCCCCGGAAATCAGCATCTGGATCAACGCGTCGATGTTGTTGACCACCATCGTTGGCCGGAGTTCGAGCGCATGCCGCGTCCCGTCAGACCCCATGAGTGACCATTCGCGGGTGCTGGAGGGTTGAGCCGTCAGTGCAACATAAGCATGCTCGACGAGCTGGCCCGGATGAATCGGGATTCCTCTGCGCTGCAAATATTCTTTCGACGCACATGCGACGATCGTTTCGTTCAAGATGGGGCGTGCGATCAGGCTGGCCGGGCAGTGAGAAAGGTGAGACGTGTCCACCAGACCGATATCGAAACCATCATGCACCAGGTTGATGGGTCGATCGACGAGGGTAAGCTCGAGGCGGACATTCGGATATGCTACGTTGTACTGATGCAGACGCTGTGCGAGCCCAAAGTGAGAAAAGAAATTGGGCGCGACAATCCGCAAGGTTCCGATCGGTTCGTGGACCATGTTGGCGATTGACCGTTCGCAATCGTCCAGGCTGCACACAAGCTCCCGTGTACGGTCAAAGTAGCGTCGACCGACTTCGGTCAACGACACCGCACGTGTCTGGCGGGAAAACAGGTACACCCCCAGACGTTTCTCGAGCCACCTGATCTGGCGGCTCAGCACCACATCGGAGACGCTCAGCTTCCTTGCTGCGCCCGAGATACTTCCCGAATTCACCACTTCGAGGAAGGTGCGTATCGATTCGAGTTGATCCATGTGAGGTTCTCACAATACGTGGGTCAGCCTGTGTGTTCCCCGCCATCTTGATCTTGTGTATGCGCGCCTCGCGTGTGACATACGCAGGCATCGATTTTTTCGGCCACGGTTAATTCAACGTATGTTGAATTGCGGCATGGTATCTCGACGATCACCGGGTGTCAAGGCGCGTGCGGAGCGGTGTCCATGCCGACCGGTCGATGAGGATTGAGTGCGGCCGATCGGCATCCTGCTGGATTGCAGATCGGTCAATACTCTATTGCAATCTGCCGAGCGTCGGCCGTGAGCCGCGGCACGCGTTCGCCCGCCAGATATAGGAACTGTCGCGTTTATTGATCTCCGGGACGGCAGCGTCGGGTGGGTTCCAGGCGGTTGACACAACTGTTGAGGTTGACTTAGTATCGCCGCAAATCAACAAATGATGAATTAATTGTGCGGCCCTGGCGCGCCGGAAACTCGGGTTGTTGCCGGCTTCGCCCTGAACCTGTTGTGCGACACGCACTTGAGTGCGCGGATAGGGGCCGTATGGCTCATCGACCCGGTCGGATCCATAGCCTCATGAGTTTTTCCGCGGAAATTGCGTCGCGCCAGGTACAGCGGGCGATTGATTCGCGATGCATATCAATGACATGCGTTCGGTACGCTCGAACGCTTGATACCCGAAGTCGTGATGACTTCGTGGTTCGACGCGAGCAACAGGTCATGTAGCGTCGGAACGGCCGGTCGGTACCGCAGTGAGTTTTCGCACCGACTGGTTCTACATTGGCTCGCTCCCGAAGGTCGCGCTTGGCTCGACGAGGGTATCGATCGAATTCGTCGGCCGTGCGCTCTCCTGGAGGGTGGCGACGCGACTTGCCGCCGCTGCCTGGATGTTGTCCGACATGTCAGGCACGGTAGTTTTTTATGGAAGCCGTTCGGAAAACGAACGCTTCTCCGGGCGCAGCGAACGTCCGAGTCAATTGTCCATTCCCGTCGGAAGAGCGGCGTAACTGACCGTGTGCCGGTTCGTGCCCGCGGCGAGGAGGAGGTTTGGTGATTCCTATTGAAGGTCGTTTTTTTGTGAGAGGTCGCTCCATGCGCGTCGAACGGGTTCCATACCGCTTAATCACTGTCGCGGCAGCCGCGGTTTTCCTGGCTGCATGCGGAAAAAAAGAATCGGCACCACCGCCGCAAACGCCGGAAGTCGGTGTCGTCACCGTCCAGCCGCAATCCGTACCGGTCGTCACCGAACTGCCGGGCCGTACCAATGCGTTCCTTGTCGCGCAGGTGCGTGCGCGGGTGGACGGCATCGTGCTGCGCCGTGAATTCACCGAAGGCGCCGACGTCAAGGCCGGTCAGCGCCTCTACAAGATCGACCCGGCGCCTTACATCGCCGCGCTGAACAGCGCGAAGGCGACGCTGGCGAAGGCGCAGGCGAACCTCGCCACGCAGAACGCGCTGGTCGCGCGTTACAAGGTGCTGGTGGCCGCAAACGCGGTCAGCAAGCAGGACTACGACAACGCAGTGGCCACGCAAGGGCAGGCCGCCGCGGACGTCGCGGCCGGCAAGGCAGCAGTCGACACCGCGCAGATCAACCTCGGCTACACGGATGTCGTGTCGCCGGTCACCGGCCGCGTCGGCATCTCGCAAGTGACGCCGGGCGCCTACGTGCAGGCGAGCCAGGCGACGCTGATGTCGACGGTGCAGCAGCTCGATCCGGTCTACGTCGACCTGACGCAGTCGAGCCTCGACGGGCTGAAGCTGCGCCAGGACGTGCAGAGCGGCCGCCTGAAGACGAGCGGCCCGGGCGCCGCGACGGTGTCGCTGATCCTGGAAGACGGCAAGACATATTCGGAGCCGGGCAAGCTGCAGTTCTCTGATGTGACGGTCGACCAGACTACCGGCTCGGTGACGATTCGTGCGATTTTCCCGAATCCGGGCAAGGTGCTGCTGCCGGGGATGTTCGTGCGCGCACGGATCGAGGAAGGCGTGAACGAGAACGCGTTCCTGGTGCCGCAGATCGGTGTTACGCATGACCAGAAAGGCCAGGCAATCGCGATGGTCGTGAACGCGGCCAACAAGGTCGAGCCGCGTCCGTTGAAGACGGTTGGCATGCACGGGCAGAACTGGGTCGTCGAAGGCGGTTTGCAAGCAGGCGATCACGTGATCGTGCAGGGCGTCGACAAGGTGCGCCCGGGCGCGACCGTGAAGACGGTCCCCGCGCAGCTCGCACCGGACACCTCCACCGACGAGGCCGAGCCGGCAGCCTCGAGCGCCGGTGCCGCTGCCGCCTCCGGTGTTGCTGCATCGAGCGCCGCGCCGGCGAGTGCTGCCGCTGCATCGAGCGCGAAATAACAGGGAGCCTGTTTCATGGCAAAGTTTTTTATCGATCGCCCGATCTTCGCGTGGGTGATCGCCATTATCCTGATGCTGGCCGGCGTCGCGTCGATCTTCACGTTGCCGATCGCGCAGTATCCGACGATCGCGCCGCCATCGATCCAGATCACCGCGAACTACCCGGGCGCTTCCGCAAAGACGGTGGAAGACACGGTGACGCAGGTGATCGAGCAGCAGATGAGCGGTCTCGACAACTTCCTGTACATGTCGTCGACCAGTGACGACTCGGGCAACGCGACGATCACGCTGACCTTCGCGCCGGGTACCAACGCCGACATCGCGCAGGTCCAGGTGCAGAACAAGCTGTCGCTCGCGACGCCGATCCTGCCGCAGGTTGTGCAGCAGCTCGGCCTTTCGGTGACGAAGTCGAGCAGCAGCTTCCTGCTGGTGCTCGCCTTCAACTCCGAAGACGGCAGCATGAACCGGGACGACCTCTCGAACTTCGTGGCGTCGCACGTGAAGGATCCGATCAGCCGGTTGAACGGCGTCGGCACCGTCACGCTGTTCGGCTCGCAGTATGCGATGCGGATCTGGCTCGACCCGAACCGCCTCACGAATTACGGCCTCACACCGGTCGACGTGTCGACGGCGATCACGCAACAAAACGTGCAGATCGCAGGCGGCCAGATCGGCGGCACGCCGTCCACGCCGGGCACAGTGCTGCAGGCGACGATCACCGAATCGACGCTGCTGCAGACGCCCGAGCAGTTCGGCAACATCCTGCTGAAGGTCAACCAGGACGGTTCGCAGGTTCGCCTGAAGGACGTTGCAAAGATCGGCCTCGGTGGCGAGGACTACAACTTTGACACGAAGTACAACGGCAAGCCGACCGCAGCACTCGGTATCCAGCTTGCGACCGGCGCGAACGCGCTCGCGACCGCGAAGGCCGTGCGCGCGAAGATTGAAGAACTGAGGCCGTATTTTCCGCACGGCTTCACCGTGGAGTATCCGTACGATACGACGCCGTTCGTGAAGCTGTCGATCGAGGAAGTGGTCAAGACGCTGCTCGAAGGTATCGTGCTCGTGTTCCTCGTGATGTACCTGTTCCTGCAGAACCTGCGGGCGACGATCATCCCGACGATCGCGGTGCCGGTCGTGCTGCTCGGCACGTTCGCCGTCATGTCGATGGTGGGCTTCTCGATCAACACGCTGTCGATGTTCGGCCTCGTGCTCGCGATCGGCCTGCTGGTCGACGATGCGATCGTGGTGGTGGAGAACGTCGAGCGCGTGATGGCGGAAGAGGGCTTGTCACCGAAGGAGGCGACGCGCAAGGCGATGGGCCAGATCACCGGCGCACTCGTCGGCGTGGCACTCGTGCTGTCGGCGGTGTTCGTGCCGGTCGCGTTCTCGGGCGGCTCGGTCGGCGCGATCTATCGTCAGTTCTCGCTGACGATTGTGACGGCAATGGTGCTGTCGGTGCTCGTCGCGCTGATTCTGACGCCGGCATTGTGCGCGACGATCCTCAAGCCGATCCCGAAGGGGCATCACGAAGAGAAGAAGGGTTTCTTCGGCTGGTTCAACCGGACTTTTGATCGTAGTCGCGACAAGTACCACGTCGGCGTACACCACGTGATCAAGCGCTCGGGCCGCTGGATGATCATCTATCTGGTCGTGATCGTCGCGGTCGGGCTGCTGTTCGTGCGCCTGCCGAAGTCATTCCTGCCCGATGAAGACCAGGGCCTGATGTTCGTGATCGTGCAGACGCCGTCGGGTTCGACGCAGCAAACGACCGCGAAGACGTTGGCGAACATTTCCGACTACCTGCTGAAGGACGAGAAGGAAATCGTCGAGTCGGCGTTCACGGTGGCGGGCTTCAGCTTCGCGGGCCGCGGCCAGAACTCGGGTCTCGTGTTCGTCCGCCTGAAGGACTACGCGCAGCGTCAGCGTGCGGACCAGAAGGTGCAGGCGCTGATCGGCCGGATGTTCGGGCGCTACGCGGGCTACAAGGACGCGATGGTGATCCCGTTCAACCCGCCGTCGATTCCTGAACTCGGTACGGCCGCCGGCTTCGACTTCGAGCTGACGGACAACGCTGGTCTCGGCCACGAAGCGCTGATGGCCGCGCGTAACCAGCTGCTCGGGATGGCTTCGAAGGATCCGACGCTGCAGGGTGTCCGTCCGAACGGCCTGAACGACACGCCGCAGTACAAGGTCGACATCGACCGCGAGAAGGCGAATGCGCTGGGCGTAACGGCTTATGCGATCGACCAGACGTTCTCGATCGCGTGGGCGTCGCAGTACGTGAACAACTTCCTGGATACCGACGGCCGGATCAAGAAAGTCTACGTGCAGGCCGACGCGCCGTTCCGGATGACGCCTGAAGACATGAACATCTTGTACGTACGCAACGGGTCGGGCGGGATGGTGCCGTTCAGCGCGTTCGCGACCGGTCACTGGATCTATGGTTCGCCGAAGCTCGAGCGCTACAACGGTGTGTCGGCGATCGAAATCCAGGGTCAGGCCGCACCGGGCAAGTCGACCGGTCAGGCGATGGCCGCGATGGAAGCGCTCGCGAAGAAGCTGCCGATCGGTATCGGCTATGAATGGACTGGTCTGTCGTTCCAGGAAATCCAGTCCGGTTCGCAGGCACCGCTCCTGTACGCGATCTCGATTCTCGTCGTGTTCCTGTGTCTGGCGGCACTGTATGAAAGCTGGTCGATCCCGTTCTCGGTGATCATGGTCGTGCCGCTCGGCGTGATCGGTGCGCTGCTCGCGGCGACGATGCGCGGTCTGGAAAACGACGTGTTCTTCCAGGTCGGCCTGCTGACTACCGTGGGCTTGTCCGCAAAGAACGCGATCCTGATCGTGGAATTCGCACGCGAACTGCAGCAGACGGAGAAGATGGGGCCGATCGAGGCCGCGCTGGAATCGGCGCGCCTGCGGCTGCGTCCTATCCTGATGACGTCGCTCGCGTTCATTCTCGGCGTGCTGCCGCTCGCGATCAGCAATGGCGCGGGTTCGGCGAGCCAGCACGCGATCGGTACGGGTGTGGTCGGCGGGATGATCACGGCGACGTTTTTCGCGATCTTCATGATCCCGATGTTCTTCGTGAAGGTGCGGGCAGTGTTCAGTGGCGAGAAGGAAGATGCTGACGAGGCACTGCGACTGGCTCAAGCGCACTCGCACCACGAAGAGAAGCCGGGCAACGGCGACGAAGGCAACAAGGGACAGTGATGATGCAGAAACATGCTTTGACTGCAAGCGCGGTCGCAATGGCCGCCGCGCTGTTCGCCGCGGGCTGTACCATGGCGCCGCACTATAAACGGCCTGACGCACCCGTCGCGCAGGCGTATCCGGCCGGCGGCGTCTACGCGACGCAGCCGGGTGCGACCGGCGCGCGCAGCGCGAACGGCCAGGCGGCGACCGCCATCGGCTGGCGCGAATTCTTCGTCGATCCGCGCCTGCAGCGGTTGATCGAGATCGCGCTGAAGAACAACCGCGACCTGCGCGTGTCGGTGCTGAACATCGAGGCGGCGCGTGCGCAGTACCAGATCACGCGCGCGGGGTTGTTCCCGACGCTCGACGGTACGGGTACGGGCAACCGCCAGCGTCTGCCGAATGCGCTGGCGGCGCTGCCGGGCCAGAACATCACGACGACCTACAACGTGGGCTTGTCTGCGTCGTGGGAACTCGATCTGTTCGGCCGCGTGCAGAGCCTGAAGGATCAGGCGCTCGCGCAGTACCTGTCGACCGCGTACGCGCGGCAGGCGCAGGAAATCTCGCTGGTGTCTTCGGTGGCTGACCAGTACTTGACGCTGTTGTCGACCGATGACCTATTGCAGGTCACGGAGAACACGCTGAAGTCCGCCCAGGCGCAATACAACCTGACGAAGCTGCAGTTCGACAACGGCACGGGCTCCGAGCTCGAGCTGCGTCAGGCGCAGACGGCTGTCGAGCAGGCGCTGTCGAATCAGCAGGCACAGGCGCGCGCGCGTGCGCAGGCACTGAATGCGCTTGTGCAACTGATCGGTGAGCCGCTGTCGGACGATCTGCCGCCGGGCTTGTCGCTCGACGCGCAGAACCTGCTGACGGACGTGCCGGCTGGCCTGCCGTCGGATCTGCTGACGCGTCGTCCGGACGTGATGCAGGCCGAGCAGGCGCTGCTGGCCGCGAACGCGAACATCGGTGCGGCGCGTGCGGCGTTCTTCCCGCGCATCTCGCTGACGGGCGCGTTCGGTACGGCGAGCCCGACGCTCGGCGGGCTGTTCAAGGCCGGCACGGCGGCGTGGTCGTTCGCGCCGCAGATCACGATGCCGATCTTCGAGGGCGGGCAGAACATCGCGAACCTGAACCTCGCGAACGTGCAGAAGCGCATCGAGATCGCGAACTACGAGAAGGCGATCCAGTCGGCGTTCCGCGAAGTGTCGGACGGTCTTGCCGCACGCGGCACGTACGACCAGCAGATCGCGGCGCTCGAGCGCAACGAGCACGCGCAGCAGCGCCGCTTCGATCTGTCGGACCTGCGCTACAAGAACGGCGTGGACAGCTACCTGTCGGTGCTGACCGCGCAGACGGATCTGTACTCGGCGCAGCAGTCGCTGATCAGCGCACGTCTGGCACGCTGGACGAATCTGGTCGATTTGTACCGCGCACTGGGCGGCGGCTGGATCCAGCGCGCCGGCGAGACGCCGCGCGCACCTGATCAGCCGGTCGACTACGGATCCGCCGATGCACAGCCCTCGTCCCGTTCGAATTGATGTCCATCGGGGCGGATAGTGGCTAGGCGTACCAAGGAGGTGGCGACGCTCACTCGCGAAGCGATTCTCGACGCGAGTGAGCGTTGTTTCATCGAACACGGATATCCTGCGGCTTCGCTCGAGGACATCGCCGAAGCTGCAGGCGTGACGCGCGGGGCGGTTTACTGGCACTTCAAGGACAAGGGCGCGCTGCTGTTGGGCGTGTTCATGCGCGTCCGCGCGCGAGTGTGCGATGAGTTGTCGAGACTGGAGGGCTCCGGGGATTCCGTCCGATCCGCGCGGCGCCTGATGCGTTTCTGTCGCGTCATGCTGGCCGAACCCGAGGCTGGGCGCATCAGTACTTCTGCAGGGGCATGGATGATGCACTACGAAATGTTCCTGGCTGAACCAGCGACAGAAGATCTCGCAAGGGAATTGTTCTGGATGACCCATGAAGCCTTGAACGACATGTTGTGTCGCGACTTCGGGTTGAGGACGCGCAGGCGAAACAAGTCGACCGAACCGACGTCGGAAGCCGAGGCATTGCATTTGCAAGCGTTGCTGATCGGACTGGCGCAGCTTCGCTCGTCCGAGCGTTTTTTGCATCGCAAGTCACTGTCCGGCGACCAGGTCATACGCCAAAGTGTCGGCAAACTACTCGGCGACGCCGACGTAGCGCCTCCAGCGCGGAAACGATCGTAGCCAAGTGACACGCATTCGATTGTGTGGCTTCGCGACAGCGTGCATGTCTCGTCGCGCGTTGACGCATGATCGGCAACGTAGCAGGCATTCGAGGCAATCCCCTCGACCGGCGCTTCGGCAATTTCTCTCCTCCACATGCGCGCCGGGTCAGGACGAACCGGCACGCAGCCGCTTTCTCGTCGCCACGGTTGTCGAGGAGTATCGCGACGCGGCTTACATGGCCCGCCATTTCAATGAACAATGAGGTGCCCGGGCGATCATGCGCTCACGGATGATCTCTCATGTGCCGTTCGGCCCGATGCGGATGATTTTTGTGGCAGGGGGAGATGTCTGGTCGTTCTGTCGTGCAGACCACGGACGATATGCAGCGGGGATCGTCGGTTGCAAGCGGTGTCTTACGCGGCCAAGCGTTCGGGCTTACGGTCGGGGAACGTTCGGCCAGTCTCGAGTGCATGGCATGGAAGCGTGCGTTGCGCGGGGCTGTCGTACGCAACAAGAGGGCGAAGCCGCGTGATTGAAACCCATCTGACGTTTCCTGACGGGTTTCAATCACGCGGCCGCTGTATGGATACGTGCGCGCGCTCCATTCTTCGATGCGCGTCGGCGCGGGACCAATGTTACCGCGCCGACGGCCGGCGGCAAGCACGCGTTACCGGTTTTATCCGGAGATGCGCGGGAACAGCGGCAGCGCGTTGTTGCGGTTGATCGCGGCGTGCTGGGCGGCGTTCAGCACGGTGCTGGCGTCTTGCTCGGCCGTGAACATTGAGCTGACGGGTGCGGGTGCGTACGGGAAGTCGCTGCCGAACAGGACGCGGCTGGGGTCGGCGAACGCCGTGAGGCTCGGCAGAGCAGACGGGGACGACAACGCGGTATCGAAGTAGAACTTCCGGAGCAGATCGAGTACGCCGTCGGCGGCCGGCACGTCGTGACGCGCGAGCGGCGCCACTTGGGCGACACGGTATGCCGCATAGGGCAGGAAGCCGCCGGCGTGCGACAGGATGATGCGTACGTTCGGGTACCGGGAGACGATACCGTTGAGCACAAGGTGTACTGCGGTGCGCGTCGTATCGAACGGATAGTCGAGCATCGGGCCAGGCATGCCGGCCATTTGCGCGATCGGGGGCATCGACGGGTGGATGAACGCCACTGCGTGGCGTCGGTCGAGCTCGGCCCACACGGGTTCGAACGCCGGGTCGCCGAGGTAGACGCCATCGTAGTTGCTCATCAGCACGACGCCATCGACGTTCAGCGAGTCGAACGCGTAGCCGATTTCGGCTAGCGTGCCGTCGACGTCAGGCAGCGGCAGCGTCGCAAAGTTGCCGAATCGGGTCGGATGCTTCGCGACGACGTCCGCGGTGTAGTCGTTCACCTTGCGTGCGATGTCGCGCTTTTCCTGACCGTGCCATCCCTTCACGCCCGGCGCCGTCAGCGACAACACGCCAGTAGCGATTTCGACCGAATCCATGAAGGCGAGCGCGCTGTCGATGCTCCAGGCGGGGCAGCTCCAGCCGGACGGATCACCGCCGTGCGCGGGCAACGCGTCGGCCCAGAACGGCGGGACGATGTGCTGGTGTACGTCAATGCGTTTGCGATCTGACATGATGAGACTCCTATGAGAATGAGCTGTGTCGTAGCAGCTGATCACCAGTATGCGTACGGTGGATTTTTCTATCCAATAGTTTAAATTGTGACCATTAATCGTTTTTAGAGATCAATAGACCCTATGGATCTTCGCCATTTGCGCTACTTTCTCGCTGTCGCCGAAGAAGGGCATTTCGGCCGTGCGGCGCAGCGACTGCATATCGTGCAACCTGCACTGAGCACGCAGATTCGCGCGCTCGAGGACGAGTTGGGCGCGGCGCTGTTCGAACGCAGCACGCGCAAGGTGGCGCTGACCGACGCCGGGCGGTTGCTGGTGGGCGAGGCGCGGCGTACGATCGAACAGGCTGAGCGCGCCAGGACGCTGATCCAGCGTGCTGCCAGCGGCGAGGCGGGCGTGGTGCGGATCGGCTTCGTCGGGAATGCGGTCGCGTCGGCACGGCTGTCCAACGATCTTGCCGCGTTTCATGCGGCATGTCCCGGCGTCACGCTCGACCTGCGTGAAATGGCGCCGGCCGCACAGCGGGAAGCGATTCTCGCAGGCCAGCTGGACATCGGTTATTGCCCGGCGTTCGGCCCGGAATTCGATACGAAGCTATCCGTGCGAACGGTCGGAAGCTGGTCGTGGGAAGTGGCGATGAGCGACCGGCATCGGCTCGCGAAACAGCGTACGGTGAGAGTCAAAGCGCTGGTGGACGAGCCGCTGATCGTCTATACCGCCGACCACGACGACGAAGGGCAACTGGCGATTCTGCGGCAGTTGCTCGGCAAGGAGCCGCGCGTCATGTACCGGATGAGCAGCACGCTTTCCGCTCTGGCACTGACGGCCGCCGGCCTCGGGCTGGTGCTCGCACCCGAGCCGCTGAAACGGATCGCGCTGCCGAACGTGGTTTTCCGGAAGCTGGGGGGGCGGCCCCCAAAATCGGAGTTGGTGATGATCAGCCGGATCGATGGCGCCTGGGGAGCCGTTCGGCGGTATCTGGAGATGGCCGGCGGGCATGCGGCGTGAAGCGCGCGGCAGGCTACATGCGATCTTGTATTTGATTGGGACCCGGTCAGGGTACCTGTCTATGTTCGTCTCTCATTCGGACGAAGTAGGCGGGATCCGCTTACTGACACGGTATGCGATTTGGGCGCGCGACACGCCGAGCAGCCTGGCCGCGTGACTCAGATTGCTCTGGCTTCTTTCGATCGCAGCGTTGACGAGCAGTGCCTCGACATCCTCCATGCGCATTTTTCGGTTCAGCGCATGTTCGATGAACTGGTTGACGATGTCGTCGTCCGATGAAGAAATTCCGCCGTCGCGGGAGAGTCTCGCGGATTTGCCAGTACGCCTTGACGCGGGAAGTTGCGGGAATAGTGATTGAAGATCGACCAGTTCACCGTCGGACGTGAGAATGACACCACGTTCGATGACATTGCGTAGTTCACGCACGTTGCCGGGCCATTCGTATTCTGACAGCGCGAGCCGCGCCTTGTCGGTGAAGCCGCCGATCTGCTTTCCTTCGCGGGTGGAGAGCTCGCCCAGGAAATGTCTCGACAGAACGGGAATGTCTTCCTTGCGATCTCTCAGAGGCGGGATGACAACGGGATAGGCATTGATTCGATAGTACAGATCCTTGCGGAAGCGTCCTTCGCCGACAGCCTTCTCCAGGTCCACGTTGGTGGCCGCAACCAGACGCACATCGATTTTACGAGTCGTGGTATCGCCCAAGCGCTCGATTTCGCCCTCCTGCAATACCCGTAACAGCCGGGTCTGCGCGCCGAGACTCAGTTCGCCGATTTCATCGAGGAACAACGTGCCGCCGTTTGCGCGCTCGAACCTTCCTTCTCTCGACATCATCGCACCCGTGTACGCGCCTTTCTCGACCCCGAACAGCTCCGACTCGAGCAACTCGGAAGGAAGGGCGCCGCAGTTCACTGCGACGAACGGCTTGTCGGCGCGTGCGCTGGCGTTGTGAAGCGCGCGTGCGAATACCTCTTTCCCGACACCCGTCTCGCCGAGAAGCAGAACCGTGATCAGGCTTGGGGCCGCCCGCTCGATCAGCGACCAGGCATCCTTGAATCGCGGACTGTCACCGATGAGCGAGGCCGGCACGCCGCGATCCTGAATGGTCGAGCGCAGGGTTTCGACTTCCTGTTGCAAGGAAAGGATTTCTTCGGCGATCGACTCCGCCTTGTAGTACTTGAGTTCGTCCTCGACGTCGTCCCATTTTTCCAGCGGCATGCCGATGAACCGGCAACTGTTGGCGTTGCGCTCGACCTCTTTGTGGAGCACGAAGCGGCCCATGAGTCCGCTGACGAATCCGGTAGCGTGCCCGACCTCGGACCAGCAGACCGGACCCACGCTTGGACCGGAAAGCTTGTCGTTGAGGTAGAGCTCGATCGAATCCTTCCAAAGGCAATCAACGTAGTAATGACCGCTTGCAATATCGATCTCCATCCGGATGGGTTCGACATTCGCAATGCCTTCGATTGCATGAAGGAGCGGACCCTTGTGCAGCAGTTCCAGATCTGAAATGTCCGGATAACGCTGGCGTACGATCTCGGCATCCCGGATACCGGACGCGTATCCCATGCGTGTCAGCACGCCCCGGGCGCGCTCCAGGCCGAGGGTTTCGATGAGTTCGCTCCGCAGGCAGCACAACGCAGAGGAATGCATCAGGACCATCCGCTCTTCGTCCAGCCAGATCTGGGCCTGGTCGAACAGAAACTGGATACGGGCCGCCACTTCTTCGATGCCCGGTGACCCGGGCTCCCACATTGCCGTCCCTGTTCTACGTGCCTTGCTCATGCCGTCTGCCTCTTCGGTTGCGGGTCGACCTCCTGGGGTCGACATCCGTCTCGATTCCTGAATGGGTGGAGCTTACAAGCGCGGGCCAACTCTGCAAAGTCAGACCTTTACCGATCCCGATGCGCGCCGGGCGCTTCCATTTGATGAATTTCGCAAGCTGCGGGCGAGTGTCGAATTTTCGCAATTCCCTGCTGCGGTGCGTTGCCCACGGAGCCTTGCTTTTTCCAATGGAATCAATGGACTTGTTTCTTGGCACGGGTATTGCTGATGGTCGTGTACGCAACGGAGGCGATTGTGACCGATATCGATGTTCCTGTTCAGAATCCGGGCACGGTGCCCGGCGCCTGCTTTGTGCGTGTCCTCGGGACGCGCAACGAGCGATTCATCGAGTTCGAGTTTTCGATCGGCGATCCCGACCTGGCAGTCGAAATGATCATGCCGATCCCGTATTTCGAGGAGTTTTGCCAGCGCCACGGCGCACGGCGACTCACCCCCGAGCAGGAGGCTGGACTGGAACTGGATCGATGTAAATGGCAGTACGGGCAGCCCGGCGTGCAGGACTGAGCCCACGCGAATTTTTCGGAGGAGACAACGTGCAGATCGACATCAAGACCTCATCGGTACAGCCGATCAGGAACACCTACGCCTATACGGCGCGCCGCTTTGGCGACAAGCCGGCTTCGCGATATCAGGAAGCGAGCTTCGACATTCAGGAAGAGATCAACTTCCACTACAAGCCGCTCTGGGAGCCTGAGCGCGAGCTTTACGACAAGGCCCGTAGTTCGATTGAAATGGTCGACTGGTACGTATTGAAGGATCCGCGCCAGTTTTACTACGGCACCTACACGATGGCGCGCGCCCGTCAGGGGGAAGTGTTCGAGAGCAACTTCTCGCTCGCGGAACGCGGTGGCTTCGCCTCGCGGGTGAGCACCGCCTTGCTGGATTTTGTGCGAGATCTTCTCGTGCCGCTCCGGCATTACGAATGGGCGGCGAACATGAACAACGATTACGTGACGGCATACGGCTACGGCGCGGCGCTGACCAACGCAACGATGTTCGCGACGATGGACCGGCTCGGCACGGCCCAGTACCTGACGCGGATCGGCTTGATGTTCGACCCGCAGCAGGGGCCGCTGCTGGATGCTGCCAAGGACGCCTGGCTGCAGGGCGCGCAGTGGCAGCCGCTGCGCGCGGCTATCGAGCGGAGCTTCGTCTGCCGCGACTTCTTCGAGCTCTTCGTGGCGCAAAACCTCGTGTTCGACGGCTATATCTATCCGTTCGTCAAACAATGCGTCGAGAGCTGGGCGGACGAGCGCGGCGGCATGGAGCTCGCGCTGCTGACCGCCTTCATGAGCGACTGGTTCGACGAGACGAAAGGGTGGATCGATTCGGTCATCAAGACTGTGGTCGCGGAATCCGAAGCGAACCGTGACCGGGTGGAGCAGTGGACGAGCGAGCGCCGTGCCGTCCTTCAACCGGCCATCGCAGCCCTTGCGACGCATCTTGGCAGCCACGTTCCGGAAGGTCTTCTCGCAGAACTGGATGCGTCGTTCGACGCCCGGATTCGCAAGCTCGGTCTCGCCGGCAACGGAGGTGACGCATGAGCAAGATGGTATTCCTCGCGCTCCAGAGCAACGACGAGACGCGGCCGATCGTGCAGGCGATCGAGGCAGACAATCCGCACGCGAACGTGGTTCACATGCCCGCGATGGTCAAGATCGACGCGGCCCAAAGACTCAGCGTGAAGCGCGCGACGGTGGAGGAACACCTGGGGCGCAAATGGGATGTACAGGAACTGCACGTGAACCTCATCAGCATATCGGGGAACGTGGACGAAACGGACGACGAGTTCGTGATCGGCTGGTTCAACTAGTCGGAACAAGATCGGAGACAGACAATGAATGCCCAGAATCAACCGGCAGCGGCAAAAAAGCTGAACCTGAAGCAGCGGTACGGCCTGATGACACGCGGCCTCGGGTGGGAGACCACCTATGAATCGATGGACGAAGTCTTTCCCTACGACAAGTTCGAGGGGATCAAGATTCACGACTGGGACAAATGGGAAGATCCGTTTCGTCTCACGATGGATGCGTACTGGAAGTATCAGGCAGAGAAGGAGCGCAAGCTTTACGCGATCATCGACGCCTTTTCCCAGAACAACGGCCATTTGAACGTCAGCGACGCGCGCTACATCAACGCGATCAAGATATTCCTGACGGGTGTCACGCCGATCGAATACAACGCTCACCGCGGTTTCGCGATGGTGGGGCGTCAGTTGCGGGGCGTCGGCCCGCGCGTGGCCTGCCAGATGCAGGCGATCGACGAACTGCGTCATTGCCAGACGCAGGTACATACGCTCAGTCACTACAACAAGTACTTCAACGGGTTCCATTCCTGGCCGCAGAACTTCGACCGCGCGTGGTATCTGTCGGTACCGAAGTCGTTCGTCAACGACGCGATGACCGCCGGCCCGTTCGAGTTCCTGACCGCGACGTCGTTCTCGTTCGAGTTCGTGCTGACGAACCTGCTGTTCATGCCGTTCATGTCGGGCGCGGCCTACAACGGCGACATGGCGACCGTAACCTTCGGCTTCTCTGCACAGTCCGACGAAGCACGTCACATGACGCTCGGGCTTGAAGTCATCAAGTTCATGCTGGAGCAGGATCCCGACAACGTTCCGATTGTTCAGCGGTGGATCGACAAGTGGTTCTGGCGCGGCTATCGCCTGTTGTCCCTGGTGGCGATGATGATGGACTACATGCTGCCGAAGCGCATCATGTCGTGGCGCGAGGCCTGGGAGATCTATTTCGAACAGAGCGGCGGCGCACTCTTCGACGATCTGTCGCGGTACGGCATCCAGATGCCGAAATACTGGGAGCAATCGGTCAAGGAGAAGCACCACATTTCGCACCAGACGTGGTCGCTGTTCTATCAATACTGCTGGGGCGCGGGTGTCCATGCGTGGATGCCGCAAGAAGACGAAATGGCCTGGCTCTCCGAGCAGTATCCGCAATCGTTCGACGCGCAGTACCGTCCGCGCTTCGAGTCGTGGAAGGCGGGCGAGCAGGCCGGCAAGCGCTGGTTCAACACGAGCTTGCCTTGCCTGTGCCAGACCTGCCAGTTGCCGATGGTATTCACCGAGCCGGACGATCCGACGCGCCTCGCGCACCGCGAAAGCCGCTATCTCGGCGACGCATACCATTTCTGCTCGGATGGCTGCAAGGACATCTTCGACCACGAGCCGGAAAAGTACGTTCAGGCGCTGCTGCCGGTTCACCAGATCCTTCAGGGCAACGCTGGCGGCCCCGAGCTGGAGGACGTCATCCGCAGCGCGTACATCGATCCCGTCGCGGATGCCGGCGCGTTCGAAACGTCGCAGGACGCACAGAATTGGGCGCGATGGAAGCAACCTGACTCGCCGATCGTGCGCGCTGCCTGACACCGCGACTTACCCGTACTGAAAAATATCGTGCGGTCACCGGAAGGTGGCCGCCATGGAGACACTCATGCCTGTCGTATCTCTTCAGCCCGGTTACCGGGGCAATGTGACTGACCGTGTCGAGAATTTTCACGGCCAGCAACTGCTGTTCGTTCGATGGGACGGCCATCTGAACTTCTGTTCGCCGATTACGCTGCCGATCCCGCCCGACCTCACGTTTGGGGCATTCGTCGAGACCGTTCTGCCGGCCACGACGTTCGCTTCCGACCCCGACTGGGCGCATATCGACTGGGCGCGCACCGAGTGGAGCGTGTCGGAGCAGCGAGTCGCTCCCGATCCGGCGCTGTCGTTGGCCGCGCTCGGCATCGGGCACAAGGCTTTTCTGTCGTTCCGGACGTTCGTCTCCACGGCAGACCGCAAAGCGCTTTCCTGAAGGTGATTGGCCATGACTTACCAACTTACCATTGAGCCGATCGGTCAGGTCATCGACGTGATGGAGGGGCAGACGTTACTGGATGCCGCCCTGCGTCATGGAATCTGGTTGCCGCACGCGTGTTGTCACGGACTGTGCGCGACCTGCAAGGTGCAGGTCGTTGATGGGGAGTTCGAGCACGGGATGGCTTCCCCCTTTGCGTTGATGGACTCCGAGCGCGAGGAGGGGAAGTGTCTCGCATGCTGCGCGACACCCGTCTCCGACATCGTGATCGAAGCGGAAATCGAATCCGACGAAGATGCACGGCCGATTCCGTTGCGCGATTTCGATTCGGTCGTCGAATCCATCGAGGATCTGACGCCGACGATCAAGCAGGTCAGGCTGCGCGTGCTCGATGGGACGCTCGACTTTCAGCCGGGGCAATACCTCAATCTTCATGTTCCGGGATCCGATCAACCACGTGCATTTTCGATCGCGAGCACGCCAACCGCGAGCTTGATCGAACTGCATATCCGGAAGGTGCCCGGAGGTCAGGCGACGACCTATATCCACGAAGCGCTGCAAGCCGGTCAACGCTTGCGCTTCTCGGGTCCGCTCGGTCGCTTCTACGTGCGCAAGTCGGATGCACGCCCGGTGATCTTCATCGCTGGCGGGTCGGGCCTCTCCAGCCCGAAGTCGATGGTCATGGACATGCTGGAAAGCGGCGACACGCGCGCCATCCATCTGTTTCAGGGTGCCCGCAACCGCGACGAGCTGTACTACGCCGAATTATTCGAAGCGCTCGAGAAGGATTACCCGAACTTCAAGTATGTCCCCGTCCTGTCGGATGAACCTGGCGATTCTGAATGGCAGGGGCGCCGGGGATTCGTGCATGAAGCGGCCGACGCGGTTTTCCAGGGCGACTTCAGGGAGCACAAGGCCTATCTGTGTGGGCCGCCACCGATGATCGAGGCGTCTATCAGGACGCTCATGAAGGGGCGTCTGTTCGAACGCGACATCTACCTCGAGCGGTTTTTCAGCGCGGCGGACGCCGAGCAGCGCGGGACGCGCAGCCCGCTGTTCCGGAATATCTGAAAGGGGGCGCCCGTGCAGGAGGCAGGCTTTGTCGTGGTCGTCGAGGACGACGGTGAAAGTTACAGGTGCGGACCGAACCTCTCCCTTTTGCATGGCATGGAAAAAGCGCGTCGAGAGAGCGTTCCGGTCGGTTGCCGGAATGGCGGCTGCGGAATCTGTCGGGTGCGGATTCTCGAGGGCACCTACCAGGTTCTGAAAATGAGCCGAGCGCAGGTCAGCGAGGCGGACGAAGCCGAGAAGATCGTGCTGGCGTGCAAGGTACTGCCGCTTTCCGATATCCGGTTGAAGAAGCTCGGAAGAAAAATCTGACGAACACCTAGGTATCCGTAAATAAATTCAGGAGACTGAGATGAGCATGCAAGGAGTTTTGCGGCCGGGGCATGTCGCCCTGCGCGTAATGGATCTGGAAGAGGCCGTTCGCCATTACTGCGACGTGCTGGGCCTGCTCGAAACTGGCAGGGATGATGCTGGCCGCGTCTATCTGAAGGCGTGGGACGAACACGATCATCACAGCGTCGTTTTGCGTGAATCCGATTCGCCCGGACTCGACTATATGGGCTTCAAGGTCGGCAGCGACGCGGCGCTTGACGCGTTGTCAGTGCGACTTCGCGACGCCGGCGCGCCGATCGAGTGGATGGCGCCGGGCGAACATCTTTCGACCGGGCGCCGGCTGCGATTCGTCGCGCCGACCGGCCACGTGTTCGAACTGTTTGCCGACAAGGACCTGGTAGGCAACGGCATGCCGACCACCAATCCCGGCGTGATGGCGCCGGGCCTCAAGGGCATTCACCCGACCCGGTTCGATCACTGCGCGTTATACGGCGACGACGTCGACGGTGTGGTTTCGCTGTTCGTCGACGTGCTCGGATTTCAGATTACCGAGAAGTTCGTCGATGGTGAAATGCTGCTCGGGGTCTTCCTGACCTGCAGCACCAAGCCTCACGACGTTGCGTTCATGCGTGCGCCCGTCAAGGGGAAGCTTCACCACGTGTCGTTCAACGTGGACTCGTGGTCCGAAGTGCTCAGGGCGGCAGACCTGATCACGGAAAAGAACGTGTCGCACGACATCGGACCGACGCGCCATGGTGCGACACGCGGCGAAACCCTTTATTTCTTCGATCCGTCGGGCAACCGCAACGAAGTCTTCAGCGGTGGATACATCTGGTATCCGGATCGTCCTTCGTTGACATGGACGGCCGACGAGATCGCAAAGGGACTCTTCTATCACGAAAGAAAAGTAAAGGATTCCTTCATTTCTGTCATGACCTGATTCAACAGATTCAGACCTTTTGAACCGTACAACAGGATGTCGTCATGAAAAGTATCGAAGTTGCAAACAGTGTCCGCACGGGTTCGTTCGACACGAACTATCACGACCTTGGCGAAGGTTTCCCGATCGTCTTGATCCATGGGTCGGGGCCTGGCGTGACTGCATGGGCGAACTGGCGTCTCTTGATGCCGAAGCTTGCCGAGCATGCACGCGTCATCGCGCCGGACATGTCGGGATTCGGCTTCACGGAGCGCATCCCGGGGCAGGTTCACAGCATCGACGCATGGGTACAGCAGCTTGCCGATTTGCTGGATGCACTCGACGTCGAGCAGGTCGATCTGGTCGGGAACTCCTTCGGCGGCGGCATTTCGCTCGCGTTCGCGATCCGTTATCCGGCGCGGGTGAGGAAGCTGGTGCTGATGGGCAGTGCAGGCGCGCCGTTCACGCTGACGCCGGGACTCGATGCGGTCTGGGGATACACGCCGTCGATCGAGAATATGCGCGGAATCCTCGATATTTTTGCGTATGACCGCACGCTGGTTACCGACGAACTCGCCGAATTGCGCTATCGCGCGAGTATCCAGCCCGGCTTTCAAGAGTCGTTTGCGTCGATGTTTCCGGCACCGCGCCAGCGGTGGGTCGACAGCATGGCCAACACGGAGGAAAGCCTGCGGAAACTGAAGATGCCCGCACTGATCATTCACGGGCGCGAGGATCGTGTCGTGCCGCTGGAAGCTTCGCTGACGCTGTTCAACTGGCTCGAACATGCGCAGCTCCACGTTTTCGGGGAATGCGGACATTGGGCACAGATCGAGCATGCGGAACGGTTCGCGAAGCTCGTGAAAGACTTCGTGTCCGAATAGAAACAGAAGTGCTGAATTAATAAAAACAAGCGGTTCAGCAGAATTCAAATATTGGAGACAAATCTTGAGTACGAAAAAGGTACGGCATGTTGCCGTTGCTGCAGCGTTGCTTTTTACGGCGTCGGCTTATGCAACCGAGAATGGAGGGCAAACGGTGGGCTTGGGGGCGGAAGGGTTTGCGGCCGGTGCATTGCCGCCCCCTGGACTCTACGGGCTGATTTACTACAACAGCTATAACGCGAGCCAGTTTTCCGGAAACAACGGGAATTCGATGATTCCGGGTTTTGGCGTGCATGCCAATACGATCGCACCTCGGCTGGTCTATATGACAGACAAGACGATCGCAGGTGGTCTGCTCGGGTTCTATGCGTTATTTCCGTTGACCACGCTCAGCGTGAGCGCGGGAGGGCGTCACGACAGCCGTACGGGCCTGGGCGACAGTGTTTTCGCGCCATTGCTCTCGTGGCATCACGGAAACTTTCATTGGGCAGTGGCGGCTGAAGTCGTCACGCCGACGGGTGCGTATGACAAGACTCGCCTCGCCAACCTCGGAAACAATTACTACTCGTTTCGGCCGATGGGGGGATTTTCGTATCTCGATCCTAACGGATTCGATATTTCAACGAAATTTTCGTACACCATCAACACGAGAAACAATGATACCGATTACCGATCGGGAGATTATTTTGCCGCTGACTATAGCATCGGATATCACGTGCTTCCGTCACTGGCAATCGCGGTTGAAGGTTATTACATGCAGCAGCTGACGAACGACAAGGTGGGTGACGTCGTTGTCGCACCTGACGGATTCAAGGGGCGAGTGCTCGGTGTCGGTCCGGGTATCCGCTACCAGACGAAAGCCTTTTCGATCGAAGGTCGATTCATCAAGGAAACCATGGTGCGCAACCGCTCCGACGGCAGCAGCGTATGGCTGAAGGCCGTGGTTCCATTCTAGAGAAAGACGTTTGTACAGGAGCACACAATGAATACTGACGAGGTCATTCGTGCGATCGCGAATGAACTGTGCATCGCGGAATCACATCGCACGCCGATCGGCCCGATACGCGAGCAGTTCTCGAACATCGCCGGCAACATGTCGGCCGTTGAGTTTGCCTATGCCGTTCAGCAACTCAACGCCAGCCGTCGAGTCGAGTCGGGTGAGCGGCTGGTTGGCCGCAAGATCGGCCTCACCTCGCTCGCGGTGCAGCAGCAGTTGGGCGTCGACCAGCCCGACTTCGGTGCGCTATTCGCGAGCATGGAGTATGGCGACGATCGACCCATTCCGCTTTCGGAGCTGATCCAGCCGAAGGTCGAAGCGGAAATCGCGCTGGTGCTGGAGCGCGATCTCACGCGAGAACGTCATACCTTCGACGACATTGTCGGGGCCAGCGCATACGCAGTGGCAGCCATCGAGGTCGTCGATAGCCGCATCCAGAACTGGGACATTCGATTCGTCGATACGGTGGCAGACAACGCATCGAGCGCGCGCTTCGTGATCGGCAGTCGCCAGGTTCCGCTCTCGCAGATCGATCTGACGGCCTGCGCAATGGAACTTTCGCGTGACGACGAAGTGCTGTCCCGCGGCAGCGGCGCTGCGTGTCTCGGCAATCCGCTCAATGCAGCCGTGTGGCTCGCCGACCGCATGGTTCAGCTCGGCACGCCGCTGCGCGCCGGCGACGTGGTGCTGACGGGAGCGCTCGGCCCGATGGTCGCCGTGAAGGAATCCGGCACCTACATCGCGCAGATCGACGGCCTCGGCAGCGTACGCGCGACTTTCTCCGCCTGATACAGGAATTCACATGGCATCCGAAAAACTCAAGGTCGCGATCATCGGCTCCGGCAATATCGGCACGGATCTGATGATCAAGATCATGCGCAACAGCAAGCATCTGGAAATGGCGGCGATGGTCGGCATCGATCCTGGCTCCGACGGCCTGGCGCGCGCCGCGCGCCTCGGTGTGGCGACCACGCACGAAGGGGTGGTGGGTCTGACGAACCTGCCTGTGTTCAACGACATCGACTTCGTGTTCGACGCAACGTCTGCCGGTGCGCATGTGAAAAACGATGCGCTACTGCGGACGTTCAAGCCGTCGATTCGCGTGATCGACCTCACGCCTGCGGCCATCGGTCCCTACTGCGTGCCGGTCGTGAACATCGATGCCCATATCGAATCGCTCAACGTCAACATGGTGACCTGCGGTGGCCAGGCGACCATTCCGATGGTCGCGGCGGTGTCGCGAGTGACGAAGGTGCACTACGCGGAAATCGTCGCATCGATCAGCAGCAAGTCGGCGGGCCCTGGCACGCGGGCGAATATCGACGAGTTCACGGAAACGACGTCGAAGGCGATCGAAGTCGTAGGCGGCGCTGCGAAAGGGAAGGCCATCATCGTGCTGAATCCTGCCGAGCCGCCGGTCATGATGCGCGACACGGTCTACACGCTCTCCGAGGCGGCCGATCGCGAAAAGGTCGAGCAGTCCATCGAGGACATGGTCGCGAAAGTGAACGCCTATGTTCCCGGCTATCGCCTGAAGCAAAGGGTGCAGTTCGACGAGATTCCTGCTGATGCGCCGCTCAACATTCCGGGCCTCGGAAAGTTCAGCGGCCTGAAAACTTCGGTATTCCTCGAAGTGGAAGGCGCCGCGCACTATCTGCCCGCTTACGCAGGCAACCTCGACATCATGACGTCTGCGGCGCTCGCGACCGCCGAACGTATGGCGCAAGGAGTTTAAGGCCATGAACGAACCGAGCAAGAAGCTCTATATCTCCGACGTGACGCTGCGTGACGGAAGCCACGCGATTCGTCACCAGTACTCGATCCGGAACGTGCAGGACATCGCGCGGGCGCTGGACAAGGCAAAGGTCGACAGCATCGAGGTCGCGCACGGCGACGGCCTGCAAGGCTCGAGCTTCAACTACGGCTTCGGCGCGCACAGCGACCTCGAATGGATCGAGGCCGTGGCCGACGTGGTGACGCACGCGCAGATCGCGACGCTGCTGCTGCCCGGAATCGGGACGATTCACGACCTGAAGGCCGCGTACAACGCCGGCGCACGTATCGTGCGGGTGGCCACGCACTGCACCGAGGCCGATATTTCGAAGCAGCACATCGAATATGCCCGTGAGCTCGGCATGGACACCGTCGGCTTCCTGATGATGAGTCATATGACCACGCCGGAGAATCTCGCGGTCGAAGCGAAGAAGATGGAAAGCTACGGCGCGACCTGCATCTATGTGGTGGATTCAGGCGGCGCACTTACGATGAATGACGTACGTGACCGGTTCCGTGCGGTAAAGGCCGTGCTTCGGCCTGAGACGCAGACGGGCATGCATGCGCACCACAATCTGTCGTTGGGCGTGGCGAACTCGATCGTGGCGGTGGAAGAGGGGTGCGACCGTATCGATGCTTCGCTCGCGGGCATGGGGGCGGGCGCTGGGAACGCGCCGCTGGAAGTGTTCATCGCCGCGGCGGAGCGGATGGGCTGGAACCACGGCACGGAGCTCTACACGCTGATGGATGCCGCCGACGACATCGTTCGTCCGCTGCAAGACCGGCCAGTTCGCGTCGATCGCGAAACGCTCGCGCTCGGTTATGCGGGCGTGTATTCGAGCTTCCTGCGTCACACGGAAGTTGCAGCGAAGAAATACGGCCTGAAACCGGTCGACATTCTCGTGGAACTGGGCAAGCGCCGGATGGTGGGCGGTCAGGAGGACATGATCGTGGATGTGGCGCTGGACCTCCTCGAGCGTTCGGCGTCCGCGTAACGGTTGGCCGCGTGCGCAACCGGATTGGACCGCCCAATGCTTGGTTAGCGTTGGGCGGTTCAGCGTTGAGCGGTTGCAATGACCGCTCGGCAGCATCGACCTGGATGCGCACCGGCGCCGTGCGCGACAGGGCTTCTTGACGGACGGGCAGTCGCCCTTCAGGACGCTATAGCGGTAGACGACCGGCGTTAAACACGCGGCGCGCCGTTGCGGACAATCAAAGTGTTCGTATAGATCAACCCCGGGACAATCGATCGTCAAAATAAAGTGCCTGACGCTTGTCGTTCAGGCCACCTCGCTTTCTCCTTGATCGCCTGTCGTTGATCTTCTGCGCGTCAAGCTTCACGCATTCCGTTCTCAACGGCGCGGCCGAGCATACGCTTGAGCGAGAGAATCTCGTCCGAGGCGAGAATGGACAGCAACTCGTCGGAAGCCGTCGAGATGATCTCCGGAATTCGATCGGCTAGAAGCCGAGCCGTTTGGGTGATTTGAAGTCGGACGATTCGCCGGTCGCTGTCGCAGCCCTTGCGTGTCAGGAGGCCGCATTGCTCCATGCGATCGATTGCCCGTGTGATGGCACTGGAGGCCAAATCGAGTTCCCTCGCGAGTTCGGCCGTCATGCAGGGAGGGCGATTGGCGAGCACGAGCAGGATGCGAGCTTGTGAGATTGTTATCCCTAGCTGAGCTTTTATGCGTGGCGAGATCGTGTGATATAAGGCAGCCCGGGTTCGGGCCAGAAGAGACTCAAGCCCGTCGCCGCTCGACAGTGCTGTCGAGGTGACGTCGCTGGTTGAAGATAGAGGGATCATCTGTGCAGTTTTTCGATTCGTCGCGTGGTCTGGTCGATGTGGGGTAACCGAGGCGGTTTGCAATAACGTTGCAGATCTCGGCGCTCCGTCAGGAGTAACACCGGGATAGACCGGCCAAATCCGAACAAGTAATCACCAGCCACCCACCAGGGCCGCTACCCCGTTGAATCACGGTTGCGACCGCGGGAATCGTGGCAGACCTGGTTGGCCAAAGCCACGGTTATCGGGGTGTGAGGGTTGCAATGGAGCGCATGCTGCGCACCGAAGGTGAAGCAGCATGCAGTGCGTTACGTGTTCGATGCGGTGATGCGCGGGAACAGCGGCAGTGCGTTGTTGCGGTTGATCGCGGCGTGCTGGGCGGCGTTCAGCACGGTGCTGGCGTCTTGCTCGGCCGTGAACAACGAGCTGACGGGTGCGGGTGCGTACGGGAAGTCGCTGCCGAACAGGACGCGGCTTGGGTCGGCGAACGCCGTGAGGCTCGGCAGAGCAGACGGGGACGACAACGCGGTATCGAAGTAGAACTTCCGGAGCAGATCGAGCACGCCGTCGGCGGCCGGCACGTCGTGACGCGCGAGCGGCGCCACTTGAGCGACACGGTATGCCGCATAGGGCAGGAAGCCGCCGGCGTGCGACAGGATGATGCGTACGTTCGGGTACCGGGAGACGATACCGTTGAGCACAAGGTGTACTGCGGTGCGCGTCGTATCGAACGGATAGTCGAGCATCGGGCCAGGCATGCCGGCCATTTGCGCGATCGGGGGCATCGACGGGTGGATGAACGCCACTGCGTGGCGTCGGTCGAGCTCGGCCCACACGGGTTCGAACGCCGGGTCGCCGAGGTAGACGCCATCGTAGTTGCTCATCAGCACGACGCCATCGACGTTCAGCGAGTCGAACGCGTAGCCGATTTCGGCGAGCGTGCCGTCGACGTCAGGCAGCGGCAGCGTCGCAAAGTTGCCGAATCGGGTCGGATGCTTCGCGACGACGTCCGCGGTGTAGTCGTTCACCTTGCGTGCGATGTCGCGCTTTTCCTGACCGTGCCATCCCTTCACGCCCGGCGCCGTCAGCGACAACACGCCGGTAGCGATTTCGACCGAATCCATGAAGGCGAGTGCGCTGTCGATGCTCCAGGCGGGGCAGCTCCAGCCGGACGGATCACCGCCGTGCGCGGGCAACGCGTCGGCCCAGAACGGCGGGACGATGTGCTGGTGTACGTCAATGCGCTTGCGGTCGGACATGATGAGTCTCCTGTAAGAGTGGGGTACGTCGTGACGGCCAGTCGCCGGTCGTGCGGCTGGTCGCTCGAACTCGTGGTATCAAGTTCCTGATCAATCGTGCCCGACGATCAATCGTCGTAACGGTCACAATTGCCTTAACTTTCGCTGAGTTCATATGCAACCCTCATGCCAGGGGCTGTGTTCTCAGACATTCATTAGGAAACAAGGTGCCGCCACCTACTCGTCTCAGCGGGAAATTGCGAAAATTCGAAAGCTTGCGAAAATTATCAAATCTCGGCTCGTTGTCCACATCCGACATCGACAATCGGCCGATTTGAATTAATTTCATCGCGCACGCGTCGCACGCGCTGGCGCGTGGGGCTGCGTCGCTTATGGTCCACGATAAGCTTCACCACACGTCAATCTCGACGACGGTAACCTATCTGCATACCCACGAGATCCCGCGAGCCAGACAGTCCGATCAGGCGTTCAGCACGGCCGATTTCAAGCGGTAGTCTGTTCGCGCGTTCCGACAGATTCTGAGGGGCGAGCTCGTGAGGCGCCTTGGAATCGTAAGGCTGGCCGCCTGCTCTTGCCCGTTGCCGCTAACACTAATCGACTGGGACAGTGACCTGAGACGCATCGCCAGCCGGTGCCCCCAATCTGCTTGATCGTCGTTTCGACGGCTGGTTGCCCAATCGGGCGTGGGTCAGCGACATCACGTTCATCCGGACCGGCGAAGGCTGGTTATTTCTGGCGGCGATCCTGGATCTGGCGAGCCGATGCATCGTGGGCTGGTCGATGTCCGAACGAATCAATGCCGAGTTGGTCTGCCAGGCACTGCGCAGCGCGTGCTGGCAACGCAAGCCGGAACGGGGCTGCTGTTACATTCCGACCGCGGAAGCCAACATGTAAGCCGAACCTACCGGAAGCTTGCCGCCGACTTCAAGATGAACATCTCGATGAGCCGACGTGCGAATGCGTGGGATAACGCCCCGATGGAGAGCTTCTTTAAGAAGCTCTAACACAATGAGTTTTGCAGCTGTCGCCAGCAGATGATGCAAGCGGCGATTTTCATGAACGCCTCGTGT
>NZ_CABVPP010000030.1 GCF_902499075.1 Burkholderia pseudomultivorans
TCGGGTGTGTAAGCGCAGTAATGCGTTCAGCTAACCGATACTAATTGCCCGTAAGGCTTGATCCTATAACAAGTCTGCCTTGCAGCACTTGTTGATTCTCGTGTGCGATACGCACAACCCAAGATTACTGCTTCTTCCCAGATTGGTTGCGCTGCGAAGCAACGCAACAACCCTCTTTGCCTGATGACCATAGCGAGTCGGTCCCACCCCTTCCCATCCCGAACAGGACCGTGAAACGACTCCACGCCGATGATAGTGCGGATTCCCGTGTGAAAGTAGGTAATCGTCAGGCTCCCTAAGCCAGAAACCCCCGCCCAAACAGGCGGGGGTTTTTGCATTTGTGGCGCGGAAAAGGTGTATTCGGCACCTCCTTGAATTCGCTTCTGACTCTCTCGATCATCGTGCATCTTCGGCGATCTTCGTGATTTTCGTCCGCACTCTACGAATTGAATCTATGCGCATAAAGTCTTGCGCATACCGACACCCCGCCCAGCAACGGTCGGCAGAGCGAAGAATCGACCCTTCGAGTTAATATCGCGATTCGTGCCGGTCCCCGCGCTTTTTTGTCGCAGCTGTCAGCGATCGGCGTCTTCAGTATTCCGTCTACTGCCCTGTTCATGACTGCCAGTCCCGCCCAAGGTGATCGGACGACCGACTTCTTGCCGTATCTCGTCGCCGCCACCTTCTTCATGGAGTATCTCGACACGACCGTGATCGCGACCGCGCTGCCGCAGATGGCGCACACGTTCGGCGTCGGGCCGAATGCGCTGAGTCTCGGGATGACGGCCTACATGCTCGCGCTCGCGGTGTTCATCCCGATTAGCGGCTGGGTTGCGGACCGATATGGATCGCGTACGGTGTTCGGTAGCGCGATCGTCGTCTTTACCGGCGCGTCCGTGCTGTGCGGACTCTCCAACGGCGTGACGACGTTTACGGCCGCACGACTGCTGCAGGGCGTCGGCGGGGCGATGATGGTGCCGGTCGGACGGATGATCGTCGTGCGCAGCACCGAGAAGGCGCGGCTGATGCGCGCGATCGCGACGATCACGTGGCCCGGGATCGTTGCGCCTGTCGTCGGGCCGCCGATCGGCGGCTTCATCACGACCTACGCGTCATGGCGATGGATCTTCCTGTTGAACGTGCCGTTCGGCATCGCCGCGCTCGTCTGTACGTGGCTGATCGTCCGGAACACGCGCGCCAACGAGCAGCGGCCGCTCGACTGGGGCGGCTTCGTGCTGGCGGGAGGCGCGTTGACCTGTCTGCTGATCGGCACCGAAACCGCCGGCCAGCAGGACGCACAGTTCGCGCGCGCGGGCATGCTCGTCGGCGCGAGCGTGCTGTTCGGCATTGCCGCGTGGCTGCATGCGCGGCGTTGCGACCATCCGTTGCTCGACTTCACGACGCTGAAGGTGCCGACGTTCTCGGTCACGGTGATCACCGGCTCGATCACGCGGATCGCAATCAACGCGGTGCCGTATCTGCTGCCGCTGCTGTTCCAGATCGGTTTCGGCCTGTCGCCGTTCCAGTCCGGCCTGCTGCTGCTCGCGAGCGCGCTCGGCAATCTCGGCATGAAGGCGGGGACGTCGTGGATACTCGATCGATTCGGCTTCCGGCGCGTCGCACTCGTCGACGTGACGATCGCCGGCCTTTTCACGATCGCATGCGGCTGGCTGACCGCCTCGACGCCGCTGACGATCACGCTGCTCGTCGTATTCGTCTACGGACTCACGCGCTCGATGCAGTTCACGACGCTGGCGACGCTCGCTTACGCGGACATCCCCGCGCAACAGACGAGCGCAGCCAGCACGCTGTGGAGCGCCGCGCAGCAGATGACGATCGGGATGGGCATCGCGTTCGGCGCGTTGTCGCTACGCGTGGCGGCATTGTTGCGCGGCGATGCGACGGGCGTGCACTACGTACTCGACGATTTTCGCTGGGCGTTCGTCGCCGCGGGCGTGCTCGCGTTGCTGACGCTGCCCGGCTACGCACGGCTTGCGACCAATGCAGGAGACCGGCTGCGGGCGGGCGCCGCGCGCGGGTAAGCCGGCGCGCGATGCGCGTTCACGCGGCAAAAGGCGTCCGCGCGGCTAAGCGCCGAACGCCGAACGCCGAACGCCGAACGCCGAACGCCGAACGCCGAACGCTGGGGTTTCACGAAACGCACGCCGGAATCGGCGAAGGCCGCATTGGAACCGGAGATGTCGCGACGTCCGGTCGCCGTGCGCGCCTGCGGCATCGGCGGCGGAAGTCGATGAGCCTGCCTGATGTCGCTCGTCGTCGAAATGCGCTCGAGCGCTTGCATCTCCATTCGAAGGCGGAAGCGGAGGAGAAAGGAACACACCGCACGACGCACCCGCATCGGCGGCTTCACGACACGTAATGAATCGGAGAGAGAGGACGAGAGACGCTTCCGCGACGACTCCCGATCGCGCCTTCGCGGAAGCGGCAGCCGATATCGACCGGCCGCCGCGCCACGGCAATCAGCCCAGCGACCGGAACAGCCAGTAGAGCGCGCCGGCGAGCACGATCGAGGCCGGCAGCGTCAGCACCCACGCCAGCACGAGGCTGCGCACCGTGCCCCATTGCAGCCCGGATCCGTTCGCCGCCATCGTGCCGGCCACGCCCGACGACAGCACGTGCGTCGTCGACACCGGCAAGCCATACACATCGGCCGCGCCGATCGTCAGCATCGCAACGAGTTCGGCCGACGCGCCTTGCCCGTACGTCAGATGCTGCTTGCCGATCTTTTCGCCGACGGTCACGACGATCCGCTTCCAGCCGACCATCGTGCCGAGACCCAGCGCGATGGCGACCGCCACCTTCACCCAGGTCGGAATGAACTTCGTCGCATGGTCGAGCTGCTTGCGATAGTTGTCGATCGCGAGCTTGTCGTCGGTGGCGAATGCCGGTTGGCCGGCCTTCTCCAGCAGGCGAATCGCTTCCGATACGAGATACATCGTGTTGCGTACGTTGTCGACGTCGCCCTGCGGCACGGCCGCCATCGAACCCGACTTGCCGACCGCGTTCGCGAGCGACGTGGACAGCTGCTGAACGGCGGGAATCACGGCCGGCGTCAACTGGCGGTGCTGGACGTAGCTTTCGACGTCGGCGCGCGGATTCGCGGACGGTGCGACGCCGTTCGCGTACTTCCCGAACGTGGCGGCGGCCTGGTTCGCGACCGCGACGAAGGTCTGCGACTCGGCCGGCGTCACGGCCTTGTTCAGCGCATAGGCGGTCGGCACGGTGCCGATCAGGATCAGCATGATCAGGCCCATGCCCTTCTGGCCGTCGTTCGAACCGTGCGCGAACGACACGCCCGTGCAGGTCAGGATCAGCAGGCAGCGAATCCAGAACGGCGGCGGCTGGTCCTTCGGCGGCTCCTTGTACAGTTCGGGGATCCGCACCAAGGCCTTCAGCACGAGCAGCAACAGCGCCGCGCACAGGAAGCCGACGATCGGCGAGAACAGCAGCGACTTGCCGACGCCGAGCGCCTGGCCCCAGTCGACGCCGCTCGTGCCGGACGGCCCGTGCATCAGCTGGTTCATCAGTCCGACGCCGATGATCGAGCCGATCAGCGTATGCGAGCTCGACGACGGCAGTCCGAAATACCAGGTTGCGAGGTTCCAGACGATCGCCGCGATCAGCAGCGCGAACACCATCGCAAAGCCGGCGCCGCTGCCGACCTGCAGGATCAGTTCGACCGGCAGCAACTGCAGGATGCCGAACGCGACCGCGCCGCTCGAAATCATCACGCCGAGGAAGTTCCACATCCCCGACCAGATCACCGCGACGTTCGGCGTCAGCGAGTGCGTGTAGATCACGGTCGCGACCGCGTTCGCAGTGTCGTGAAAACCGTTGACGAACTCGAAACCGAGCGCGATCAGCAGCGCGGCGCCGAGCATCAGGTACGGAAACAGCGAGCCTTCGCGAACCGGCGCGAGATCCGCGAACAGGTGGGTGGCGATATAGACGGCGCCGATCGCGAGCACCAGCAGGAACACGGCATAGCCGAGCTGCCGCGTGCGTTCGGGGGAGCCGGAACGGGCGGTGGACGAAGCAGGCTGATTCATGACGGCATCTCGTAAGGGAACCGCGTCCGATCCTAGCTTCGGCATTCAGTCACTTTGATGACAGCCGCGACGCGCGAAAGCATTCATTACGGAAATGAAAGATTTCGGCGCAAGAGATTTTGTTGGCAAAACGAAAGAACCGGTGTGTGACGTTTCATTCGTTCGACGCCTTTGCACACAACATCGGCGACCTGCCGAACGCAGTCCGTCGATCATGGTCGATCTTCACCCGAAACGGCCATCCTGGCTGCCGTCATCCGCGATCAGCGTCCAGCCATCCGGCGAGCCCGCGAACGTCGTGCACGACATCGGCGCGATGTCGATGCCCGAGACGGCCCTTGCATCGGCGCGCAGCACGTTCGCGATCACGGCCCGCACGATCGGCGCGTGCGTGATTGCGACGATGTCGCGATCGTGCGGCAGACGATTCAACCATGCGCCGGCCCGACGCATCGCCTCGTCGAACGATTCGCCGCCGTGAGACGACGCGGACGGATCGCGGATCCATGCATCGAGTTCGATCGGATGATCGCGACCGAGGTCCTGCAGCCGCCTGCCGCGCCAGCACCCGTAGTCGACATCGCGCAGCATCGCGTCGAGGTCGGCATGCAGTCCGAGCGCATCGGCGGTTTGCTGTGCGCAGCGGGCGGGACTGCACAGCACCAGCGCGCCCGCGATACTTTCCCGCCACTTGCGGGGCGCGGCAGCTTCCGCCAGGCCGCGCGCATCGAGCGGGGCGTTGTCGGGAAACGTGCCGGTGCGCATCGCACGGGTCGATGCGTGTGCAATCAGTCGCAGCAGCGCAGGCATGTCGGTGTCGGTCTCCGGATCGGCGCGGCGTGCGGGCACGGTATTCATCGCCCGAACGTTCGCGCGTACAATGCGCCCGATACGAAGCGCGGAAGCCGGTGAGAATCCGGCGCGGTCGCGCCACTGTAACCGCGGATCCCGCATCCCGGAAGTCAGACCTGCCTTCGTTGACCGTCCATTCATTGACCGGGGCGCGATTCCCCTGAGGTGCATCCATGAGCGAAGCAGTCCTGAAGCCGGCCGTCGCGCCGGAGCCCATTCCCGTCCGCGCACTGTTGCCGTGGGCCGTGTTCGTCGGCCTGATCCTGTTGCTCGCGCTTTACTTCGTCGGCGCGGAACAGGGCGCGACGTCGCTCGTGCCGGGCATGTACGTGCACGAGTTCGTCCACGACGGCCGCCATCTGCTCGGCTTCCCCTGCCACTGACGCGGAGTTCACGATGGTCGGAAAGCTGCTCATGCGCGGGATGCTCGCAGGCATCGCCGCAGGCCTCCTCACGTTCGGTTTCGCGAAGATCGTCGGCGAACCGCAAGTCGATCAGGCGATCGCCCTCGAAGAAAAACTCGATGCTGCCCACGGCGACGCGCCGGAACCCGAACTGGTCAGTCGCGACACGCAGGCCGGCATCGGGCTGCTGACGGGCGTCGTCACGTACGGCGCGGCCTTCGGCGGACTGTTCGCGCTGACCTTCGCGTACGCATACGGTCGCGTCGGCCGCATCGCCGCGCGACCGCTCGCCGCGTGGCTCGCGCTGGGCGCGTTCGTCGCGCTCGTGATCGTGCCGAACCTCAAGTACCCGGCCAATCCGCCGTCGATCGGCGACCCGGATACGATCGGCTATCGCACCGGGCTGTTCTTCCTGATGATCGCGATCTCGATCGCGACGATGGTGTTCTCGGTCAGCGTGCGCGGCCATCTGCTCGCGAAGCTCGGCCACTGGAACGCGTCGATCGCCGCGGCACTCGTATACGTCGCGATCATCGCGGCCGTGCAACTCGGCCTGCCGTCGATCGACGAGGTGCCGGCGGCGTTCCCGGCGATGCTGCTGTGGAAGTTCCGCGTCGCGGCGATCGGCATGCAGGCGATCCTGTGGACGACGATCGGCCTGCTGTTCGGCGCGTGGGTCGAGCGCGCCGAACGCACCGCGATGCGCGCCGCCTGACGCCACGCGCGCATCGGCCGACGGCGCGCGCCTACCGCAGCATGCGCGGCGCGCTCCACGTCGATTCGCGCGCCAGCGCGACGAACGCGGCGAGGTAGTCGATCGCCGCGTCCGCTTCGCGGATGCCGAGGAAGATCTGCTTCGAGATGCCGTGCTTGCCGAGCTTGACCGGCACGACCGGCATCCGGTCCGCATATTCGTCGGCGAGCCATCTCGGCAGCGCGGCCACGCCGCGCCCGCTCGCGACCATCTGCAGCATGATGTCGGTCGTCTCGATCGACTTGTGCCGCTTCGGCACGATGCCGGCCGGCGTCAGGAACTGGTTGTAGATGTCGAGCCGATCGGTTTCGACCGGATAGGTGATCAGGATCTCGTCGACGAGCTGCTCGGGCGTCACGTAGTCGGCCGTCGCGAACCGGTGCGCATCCGCGACCACCAGCACCTGCTCGTAGTCGAACACCGGATCGAAGCGCAGCCCCGGCTTGTTCAGCGGGTCGGGCGTCACGAGCACGTCGATGTCATAGCCGAACAGCGCACCGATGCCGCCGAACTGGAAGCGCTGCTTCACGTCCACGTCGACGTCCGGCCAGCGCGACAGGTACGGCGACACGACCTTCAGCAGCCACTGGTAGCACGGATGGCATTCCATCCCGATGCGCAGCGTGCCGCGCTCGCCCTTCGCATACTGTTTCATCCGCTCCTCGGCCAGCTCGAACTGCGGCAGCAGCCGGTTCGCCAGCTTCAGCAGATATTGCCCGCCCTGCGTGAGCCGCAGGCCGCGCCCCTCGCGATCCCAGATCGCGGTGCCGAGCTGCTGCTCGATCTTCTTCACGGTATGACTGAGCGCCGACTGCGTGACGCACAGCGCATTGGCGGCCGCGGTCAGCGAGCCCTGGCGCTCGACTTCGCGGATCACGACGAGATGGAATCGCTCCAGCATGGATTTCGCTTGCCCTGCAGACGCATGAACAGATTTGATGGATGAATGAAATAATGCCATTTTATTTCATGGGTTGAAATCCCTATCATGGCTGCCGACTCACCCAATTCTTCTGGACGGCAGCTTCATGGTTACGACACACAATCTCGGTTTCCCGCGCATCGGCGCCCGGCGCGAACTCAAGTTCGGTCTCGAACGCTACTGGAAGGGCGAATCGTCGCGCGACGAGCTGAAGGCGCTCGGCGCCGAGCTGCGCCGGCGTCACTGGAACGACCAGCGCGACCTGGACCTCGCGCCGATCGGCGATTTCGCGTTCTACGACCAGGTGCTCGACATGAGCTTCACGCTCGGCAACCTGCCGAAGCGCGTGCAGGGCTTCCACGGCGACACGCTCGACAACTATTTCCGCGTGGCGCGCGGCCGTTCGGCGCAGTCCGCCGAAGCGCAAGCCGCCTGCTGCGGCGGTGTCGCGGCAGGCGAAATGACGAAGTGGTTCGATACGAACTATCACTACATCGTCCCGGAATTCCACGCCGACACGAATTTCTCGCTCGATCCGTCGCGCCTGCTGCAGCAACTGGCGGAAGCGCAGGCGCAGGGCGTGAACGCGAAGCCCGTGATCATCGGGCCGGTCACTTACCTGTGGCTCGGCAAGTCGAAGGACGACTCGGACCGCCTCGCGCTGCTGCCGAAGCTGCTGCCGGTCTACGGCGCGCTGCTCGACACGCTGACCGCGCAGGGCGTCGAATGGGTGCAGATCGACGAGCCGATCCTCGTCACCGAGCTCGATGCCGAATGGCAGCAGGCATTCAGGACCGCGTACGCCGCGCTCGAGACGCGCCGCATCAAGGTGTTGCTTGCGACGTACTTCGGCCAGCTGCAGGACAACCTGGCGCTTGCCGCGTCGCTGTCGGTCGACGGCCTGCATGTCGACGCGATCAACGCGCGCGACGAGATCGACGCGCTGGCTCGCGAGCTGCCGGCCGGGCGCGTGCTGTCGGTCGGCGCGATCAACGGCCGCAACATCTGGAAGACGGACCTGGGCGCCGCGCTCGACTGGCTGGAGCCGCTCGCGAAGCAGCTCGGCGATCGTCTGTGGCTTGCGCCGTCGTGCTCGCTGCTGCACGTGCCGGTCGATCTCGCGAGCGAACAGAAGCTCGATGCGGAAATCCGTTCGTGGCTGGCGTTCGCGCTGCAGAAGCTCGACGAGCTGAAGGTGCTGGCGACCGCGCTGAACGAGGGCCGCGACAAGGTGACCGATGCGCTCGCCGCGAATGCCGCGGCGATTGCGTCGCGCCGCAGCTCGCCGCGCGTGCACAATCCGGCCGTGCAGGCTGCGCTCGCCGGCATCGACGCGCGGCTCGGCAAGCGCGCGAGCCCGTACCCGCAGCGCGCGCGGAAGCAGTCGGCCCGCCTGAAGCTGCCCGCGTTCCCGACGACGACGATCGGCTCGTTCCCGCAGACCGGCGAAATCCGCCGCGCACGCAGCCAGTTCAAGGCCGGCGCGCTGGACGAAGCGGGCTACCGCGCCGCGATGCAGGCCGAGATCGAACGCAGCGTGCGCGAGCAGGAAGCGCTGGAACTCGACGTGCTCGTGCACGGCGAAGCCGAGCGCAACGACATGGTCGAGTACTTCGGCGAGCAGCTCGACGGCTACGCGTTCAGCCAGTTCGGCTGGGTGCAGTCGTACGGTTCGCGCTGCGTGAAGCCGCCGATCCTGTTCGGCGACATCAGCCGTCCGAAGGCGATGACGGTCGAGTGGATCACGTACGCGCAGTCGCTGACGAACAAGCCGATGAAGGGCATGCTGACCGGCCCGGTGACGATCCTCAACTGGTCGTTCGTGCGTGACGACCAGCCGCGCTCGGTGTCGTGCTGCCAGCTCGCGCTCGCGATTCGCGACGAAGTGCTCGATCTCGAGAAGGCCGGCGTGCGTGTGATCCAGATCGACGAGGCCGCGCTGCGCGAAGGGTTGCCGCTGCGCCGCGCGCAATGGGGCGAATACCTGAAGTGGGCGGTCGAATCGTTCCGCATCACCGCGAATGGCGTGCGGGACGACACGCAGATCCACACGCACATGTGCTATTCGGAGTTCAACGACATCATCGCGTCGATCGCCGACATGGATGCCGACGTGATCACGATCGAGACGTCGCGCTCGGACATGGAGCTGCTCGATGCGTTCGACGACTTCAAGTATCCGAACGAAATCGGGCCGGGTGTGTACGACATCCACTCGCCGAACATCCCGACGCAGGATCACATCGTCGGGCTGATGAAGAAGGCGGCCGAACGGATTCCGGCGGAGCGTCTGTGGGTGAACCCGGACTGCGGGCTGAAGACGCGTCAGTGGGCGGAGGTGATTCCGGCGCTGACCAACATGGTCGCCGCTGCGAAGACGCTGCGCGGCCAGCTGCAGTAACAGCAACGCGGGCGCGGTGCGCGTGAACCGCCGCAACGGCAAAGGCGCGCCGTCCTGCGCAGGTTCGTGCAATCGGCCGCGGGCACGCCGGGCCGACTGCACGAATTCACTGCGTTACACGCGTTCCTGCCGCGCGATGCCGGCCGCGTCTTCCGGCGACGGCGTCTGCGCAATCACGCGGCGCTCGCGTTCGAGGTCGAGCGAGCGCGACAGCAGCGCATATACGGCGCCCGCGACGATCAGCCCGACGAGCCATGCAAGGTCGACGCCGCCGAGCATTCGCGCGAACGGACCGACGAACACCTCGCGGTTCGCTTCGGCGTCGAAGATGTAGAAGAACGGCACCATCGCCGCGAAGCCGACCAGGTACGCGACGATGCCGCGCGGTTGCCACGCGCCGTAGAGTCCGTCCGCCGTGAAGAAATGCGCGATTGCATAGTGGCCGCGCCGCACGAAGAAATAGTCGACGAGGTTCACCGCGGTCCACGGCACGAGGAAGTACAGCATCAGCGTGAGGAACGTCTGCAGCAGCGCGATGCCGTTGCCGCGGATCGCGAACACGCAGGCGAGCACGAACGCGCTGATCGCGACGATCGACGCAATGCGTGCACGACGCGTCGGCTTGATCGGCACGATCGAATCGATGCCGGTCAGTACGGTCAGCATTGCGCTGTACGCATTGAGCGCGATGATCGGCAGGAAGCCGACCAGCGACACGATTGCGATCAACTTGCCGAGGCCCGGCACCAGCGACGCACCGACGTCGTTCATCGCGACCAGCGCATCGGCCGCATGCAGCTTCTGCGCGAGCCACGCGCCGAGTCCGATCATCCAGGTGCCCGACAGCGAGGCGCCGGCGAAGATCACCGCGATCAGCTTCGCGCGGCTCGTGTGCTTCGGCAGGTAGCGCGAGTAGTCGGACACGTAGGGCGCATACGAGATGTTGTAGCTCGCGGCGATCGCGAACTGCGTCGCAAAGCCGATCCAGTTGAAGCCCGGCACAGCGGCGGGCGCGGCGGCGGCCGTCGCCGGCGCCGCATGGCCGAACGCGAGCGCGAGCGTGACGAGCGCATAGAGCGGCAGCGTCGCGATCAGCGCCCACTTGAAGGTGCGGTGCATCAGGTCGTGGCCGTAGATCGCGAGCAGCGCGCCGACTGCGACGGCCGCGATCGCGACGAAACCGCCGTCGATCCCGAACACGTTGTGCACGCCGTCGACCATCAGCGACACGTTGACGACGTTGAAGCCGACGAACACGAACAGCGTCGCGAGCAGCGCGACGATCACGCCGCGATAGCCGAACTGCGCGCGCGACTGGATCATCTGCGGCAGGCCCATTTCCGGCCCCTGCGACCCGTGAAATGCCATGAAGATCGTGCCGAACATGATGCCGAGTGCGCCGGCAAGTGTCGTCCAGCCCGCGGACAGCCCCATGCCGGGCCCGACGAAGCCGATCGAGATCGTGAAGAAATGGAAGTTGCCGAGAAACCAGAACGGGCCCTGGCTCGCGAGCTTCGCGTGGCGTTCGTTCTCGGGGATGTAGTCGATCGAGTGATGCTCGATCGCAAGGCTGGCCGATTCGGCGTGGCCGAGATCGAGGGTGTCGGGGCGGTTCATGACGCGATGTCTCCTGGGTCGCGCGCGGTTCGCCGATGCGACCGCGCGCGCCGGCCCGCCGCGATGCGTGCGCGGCAGGCGATGAATGATTGTGACGGTGACGGAAAAGGGCGGCGCGGTGCGCCGCCGGGCGAACGGGCAGGCGCGATGCCGGCCCGCGTTGCCGGGTGTTACGCGGTGCGTGCGGTGCGCGGCAGCGCGTCGGACGTGTCGCGCGGCGCACCGGCGTCGTCGATGCCGACGCGGCGCGAGATCAGCCACACGCACAGCGACGACAGGATCGCCGCGCTGGTGTACTGGATCGCGAGCGGCCACCATTGCGGTGCGGTGTTCTGCGCGATGACGGTCGCGACGAGCGGCGTGAGGCCGCCGGCGAGCGCGCCGCACACCTGGTATGCGATCGAGATCGCCGTGTAGCGGATGCGCGCGACGAAGATGCCGCTGACGAAGCCCGCGACGACCGAGTAGTAGCCCGATTCCGCGAGCGTCGCGAGGCCGACGCCGACCGTGATCGACAGCGGCGTGCCCATGTGCACGAGCGGCAGCATCACGAACGGAACGATCGCGGCCCACGCGCCGGTGATCAGCAGCACGCGCGTCGTGCCGAAACGCTGCGCGAAGAACGCGGCCGCGAGCTGCACGACGAACTGCAGCACGGCGACGATCGTCATGCACTGCAGCACCATCGAGCGGTCGAGCGACAGGAACTGCGTCGCATAGCTGATCATGAAGATGTTGCTGAAATACACGCCGGCAATCCCGTACACGTTCGCGCCGATCGCGAGCAGCAGCAGCGGCCAGTACTTCAGCGCCTCGCGCACCGGGTTGCGCGCGGTGTCGCCGCGCGCGCGCACTTCCTCGAACTCCGGCGATTCCGACACGCTGGCCCGGATCACGAAGCCGACCGCCAGCAGCACCGCGCTCGCGAGGAACGGCAGGCGCCAGCCCCAGCTCATCAGGTCTTCCTTCGGCAGCGTGCTGATCGCGCCGAACGCGAGCATCGACAGGATCAGGCCGCTCGCGCTGCCGAGCTGCGCGAACGACGCGAAGAACGTGCGCTTGCCTTCGGGCGCATGCTCGCCCGCGAGCAGCACCGCGCCGCCCCATTCGCCGCCGACCGCGATGCCTTGCAGCACGCGCATCAGCACCAGCAGGATCGGCGCGATCACGCCGGCCTGCGCGTGGGTCGGCAGCAGGCCGATCGCGACCGTCGACACGGCCATCAGCATCAGCGTCGCGAGCAGCGAGCGCTTGCGGCCGAAGCGGTCGCCGAGATAGCCGAACATCACGCCGCCGAGCGGCCGCGCGAAGAAGCCGACCGCGAACGAGCCGAACGACGCGAGCAGGCTGATGAAGCGGTTTTCGCCGGGAAAGAACAGCGGCCCGAACACGATGGCGGCGGCGGTCGCGTAGCTATAGAAGTCGTACCACTCGATCGTGGTGCCGACGAACGACGCGAGCGCCGCGCGCTTCGGTTGCTTGACGGAAGTCCCCATCTTGCGTGTGCTCCTCTGGAATCCTCTGATTTGGAATGGTTGGCGGCGCCGGGATCAGTCGCGGTACGCGACGCCCGGCAGCACGCACAGCAGCTCGTACGCGAGGTTTGCGCCGAGCAGCGCGGTGGTGCCGAACGGGTCGTACGGCGGCGCGACTTCGACGAGGTCGCAGCCGACGATGTTCAGCCCCTTCGCGCCGCGGATGATTTCGAGCGCCTGCGGCACCGTGAGGCCGGCGATTTCCGGCGTGCCGGTGCCCGGCGCGTAGGCCGGGTCGATGCCGTCGATGTCGAAGCTGATGTAGACCGGCGTGTCGCCGATGCGAGCACGCACTTCTTCCATCAGCGGCGCGAGCGACTTGTTCCAGCACTCCTCGGCCTGCACGACGCGGAAGCCCTGCTCGCGGCACCAGTCGAAATCCTCGGCCGCATAGCCGGTGCCGCGCAGGCCGATCTGCGTGACCTTGTCGCCGTGCAGCAGGCCTTCCTCGACCGCGCGGCGGAACGGCGTGCCGTGCGCGATCTTTTCGCCCATCATCGTATCGTTCACATCGGCGTGTGCATCGACGTGGATCAATGCGACCTTGCCGTGCTTGCGGTGGATCGCGCGCAGGATCGGCAGCGCGATCGTGTGGTCGCCGCCGAGCGTGATCGGCTTGCAGTCGTGCTTCAGGATCGCGTCGTACGCATCCTCGATGCGCGCGATCGAGTCGTGCAGGTTGTACGGGTTGATCGCGACGTCGCCGATGTCGGCGATCTGCAGCGAGTCGAACGGCGCGGCGCGCGTGGCCATGTTGTACGGGCGCAGCAGCACGGATTCGGTGCGGATCTGGCGCGGGCCGAAGCGCGCGCCGGTGCGGTTCGAGGTGCCGAGGTCGAACGGCACGCCGACGAAGCACGCGTCGAGGCCTTCGGCGGTCGGCACGTGCGGCAGGCGCATCATCGTCGCGATGCCGCCGCAGCGCGGCATTTCGTTGCCGCCGAGCGGCTGGAAACGGGTGGTGTCGTTCATGGGGTGTCTCTTCCGATGTGGGGTTGCCGTATCATTCGACGCGGCGTGGCGCACAGTTTTACGCGCTCCGCCCGCAAAGAAGAATGCGAAGATATCGACGTAAACATCGATTTCCATCGATGTATGCAAGGGGAATAGCGTGCTGGGGAATCTGTCGACCCTCGATCTGCGGTTGATCCGCGTGTTTCTCGCGGTCACCGACGCGGGCGGCGTGTCGGCCGCGCAGGCCGTGCTGAACGTCGGCCAGTCGACGATCAGCGCACAGCTGTCGTCGCTCGAGACGCGGCTCGGCTACCGGCTCTGCGAGCGCGGCCGCAGCGGTTTCCGGCTCACGCCGAAGGGCGAGCGGTTCCATGCGATGAGCCGCAAGCTGCTCGCCGCGCTCGACGAATTCGGGATGGCCGCGCGGCACATGGACCGCCAGCTCGTCGGCACGCTGCATATCGGGTTGATCGGACACACGCCGATCAGCCAGAACGCGCGGATCGCCGAGGCGATCGCCGCGTTCCGCACGCGCGACGAGGCGGTGCGTTTCTCGATCTCGGTGCGCGCACCGGGCGATCTCGAGGAAAAGCTGCTGAGCGACGAGATCCAGATCGCGGTCGGCTATTTCTGGCATCGCGTGCCGTCGCTGCATTACACGCCGCTGTTCATCGAGCGGCAGGTCGCGTATTGCGGCCGCGGCCATCCGCTGTTCGAGCGCGCCGGCGCGCTGACGCCGGCCGACGTGGCCGGCTTCGAATGGGCGTGGCGCTCGTATCCGCTGCCGGAGGCGCAGATGTCGACCACGCCGGACCGCGTGACCGCGACCGCCGACAACATGGAGGCCGTCGCGCTGCTGATCCTGTCCGGCCACCACCTCGGCTACCTGCCGCAGCACTTCGCGGCGCCGTACGTCGCGCAGGGGCTGCTCGCGCCGCTCAATCCGGAGCGGCTGCACTACGACGTGACGTTCCACATGGTCGTCGCGCGCAACGGGCGCGGCAATCCGCTCGTCGAGGCGTTCCTCGAGGATCTCGAACACGCGCACCAGGCGCCGGACGCCGTCTAGGGCCGACAGCGTCAGCAACTGTCACGCGGCGGCTGTCGGCGGTACGCATCGACGGCTAACGATGTGACGGGCGGACGCGGCAGCCTGTGCCCGCCGGCTCCGTGCGCGCTCGGCCCGCGGCTCGCCTCACGGCACCGGCAAGCCCGCGTCGTGCTTGACCTCGCGCAGCGACAGCGCCGATTCGATCGACGTCACGCCCGGCAGCATCCGCAGCGAATCGCGCAGGAACGTGCCGTAGTCGTCGAGATCGCGCGCGACGACCTGCAGCAGATAGTCGGCGGTACCGGCCACGTTGTGGCACGACAGGATCCGCTCGATGCCGAGCACCTCGCGCTCGAAGCGGTCGGCGACCTTGCGGTCGTGCGTCGCGAACCGCACCAGCACGAACGCGACGACGCCGAAGCCGAGCGCCTGGCGCGACAGCTGCGCGCGGTAGCGCTCGATGTAGCCGTCGTTCTCGAGGCGCTTCAGGCGCCGCGCGCACGGCGTTTCGGACAGGCCGACGCTGTCGGCGAGGCGCGCGATCGGCAGGCGGCCGTCGCGCTGCACGGCGGCCAGAATCGCGCGGTCGGTTTTGTCGAGCTCGGTCATGTTGGTGGATTCCATGTTTTGACGACGTAATTGTGGAGGATTCCGCTATCGATCGCCAGTTATGAACCGAAGATGGCCAATAATCCCTCGTTCGTCAGCGGCAAACTATCGTCGTTGACGGACGGGGGCAGACCATGATTTCCACGCATTTGCTGTTGATTTATCTCGCCGCGCTGGCGGCCATCTACGCGGTGCCGGGGCCGGACATGGCGCTCGTGCTGCAGACCAGCATCGGCCGCGGCGTGCGGCCCGGGATCGCCGCGGCGGCCGGGTTGTCGCTGTCGCGCAGCGCGCACGTGACGCTGTCCGCGTGCGGCGTCGCGGCACTGATTCGCAGCGCGCCGTGGCTGTACGAAGTGATCCGCTACGGCGGCGCGCTGTATCTCGGCTACGTCGCGATCCAGGTGTTCCGCTCGCCGGTGTTCGACGTCGGCGGCGGCGAAGCGGCGGCCGGCGCATTGCGGCAGTCGTTCGTGAAGGGGCTGCTGACCAACCTGCTGAACCCGAAGGCGCTGCTGTTCTGCTCGGTGCTGCTGCCGCAGTTCGTGCGGCCGGAGGCCGGGCCGGTCGTCTGGCAGATGTTCGCGCTCGGCGCGCTGCTGGTCGCGGCCGGCGTGTGCTTCGACCTCGCCTGCGTGTTCGGCGCGTCGCGGATCGCGTCGTGGATGCGCGCGCATCCGCTCGCGCAGACGGTGCAGCGCTGGACCTTCTCGGCGGCGCTGATCGGCTTCGCGCTACGCCTGTCGATGGACTGAGCGCCCCGGCAGCGCAGCGCATCTTGCGCGCGAGGCGGCCTGCAACGCCGGCCTCGCGCACCTTCCCGCCGCACAACGGCGTGCGCGCAAATCATCTGACTGTTCTAAACTTCCTGTGTCTTCGCGCTGCGTCGAACCAGACTGACCGAACGGAACCGTCTTCCGCCGGCCCTGTCCGATTTCCTGGCTGTTCCGTGCAACGCGGTACCAAGGAGGGTCTGAACATGGCAAGGCATCTTCACGCCGACCGTGAACCCCGGATCGTCGCCGATTCCAAGTGTCTCGGCCCGTGCGATCCCGCAGAACGCATCCACGTCACGATCATGTTGCGGCGGCAGGAAGAAGGGCAACTCGACACGCTGCTTCACCAGCTCGCCACCGGCGACGCGCAAGCCAGGCCGCTGTCGCGCGAGGCGTTCGCGCAGCGGTTCTCCGCCAGTCCCGACGACATTCGCAAGACCGAGGACTTCGCGCACCGTCACCAACTGACGGTCGATCGCGTCGATCCGGTCGAGAGCGTCGTCGTGCTGTCTGGCACGATCAAGCAGTTCGAAGCCGCGTTCGGCGTCACGCTCGAGCGGTTCGAGCATCATGCGATCGGCCAGTACCGCGGCCGCTCGGGCCCGATCGCGTTGCCGGACGAGCTCGGCGACGCCGTCACGGCCGTGCTCGGCCTCGACAGCCGCCCGCAGGCGCGGCCGCACTTCCGGATGCGTCCGCCGTTCACGCCCGCGCGCGGCGCGGCGGCCGGCGTCACGTTCACGCCGCCGCAGCTGGCGTCGCTGTACGGCTTTCCCGCCGGCGACGGCGCCGGGCAATGCATCGCGATCGTCGAGCTGGGCGGCGGCTACCGCGCGGCCGACATCGCGCAGTATTTCCGCGGGCTCGGGATCACCACGCCGCCGACGCTCGTCGACGTGAACGTCGGCACGGGCCGCAATGCGCCGACCGGCGAGCCGAACGGCCCGGACGGCGAGGTCGCGCTCGACATCGAGATCGCCGGCGCGATCGCGCCGGCCGCGAAGATCGCGGTCTACTTCGCGGCGAACAGCGACGCAGGCTTCATCCAGGCCGTCAACGCGGCCGTCACCGACACGACCAACAAGCCGTCGGTGATCTCGATCAGCTGGGGCGGCCCGGAGGCGATCTGGCAGGCGCAGTCGGCGCAGGCGTTCAACCGCGTGCTGCAGGCGGCCGCCGCGCAGGGCATCACGGTGTGCGCGGCGTCCGGCGACAGCGGCTCGGGCGACGGCCTGCAGGACGGCGCCGATCATGTCGACTTCCCCGCGTCGAGCCCGTACGTGCTCGGGTGCGGCGGCACGCAGCTCGATGCGCTGCCCGGCCAGGGCATCCGCAGCGAGGTCACGTGGAACGACGAGGCGTCGGGCGGCGGCGCGGGCGGCGGCGGCGTCAGCACGATGTTCGACGTGCCGGCATGGCAGCAGGGGCTCGTCGTGACGCGGGCCGACGGCAGCAGCGCGCCGCTGGCGAAACGCGGCGTGCCGGACGTCGCCGGCGATGCATCGCCGCAAACCGGCTACGAAGTCTCGATTGCGGGCACGGCCGCGGTGATGGGCGGCACGAGCGCGGTCGCGCCGCTGTGGGCTGCGCTGATCGCGCGGATCAACGCGGCGGCCGGCGCAGCGGCCGGCTGGATCAATCCGACGCTGTACAAGAATCCGGGTGCGCTGCGCGACATCACGAAAGGATCGAACGGCACCTATGCGGCCGCCGCAGGGTGGGACGCATGCACGGGGCTCGGCAGCCCCGACGGCGCGAAGCTCGCCGCGATCCTCGCACGCAAGCCGTCGAGCTGACGGCCGCGGTACACGCCTTTTCGTTCGACGCGGGGGCCCCCGCGTCTTTTCTTACCTCCAGGAGCAGCACGATGGGCATCGATTCCGCATCCTCCGGCGGCGTGTATCCGCTGCATCACGGCGACCACAACTCGCACGGCGTGCCGCCGAGCGTCAATCCGGTCGCGCTGAGCCACGGGCGCGACCAGCCGTTCTTCGATCCGGTCGCGTACGGCAACGGCCCCGACGATTCGGTGACCGACACGACCGAGGCGGCCGCGATCACGCATCACACGATCCTGATCGACGGCAAGCGCATCGCGTATACGGCGACGGCCGGCCATCTGGTGACGGTCGACCCGAGCAGCTCGCAGCCGGCCGCAAAGCTGTTCTATGTCGCGTTTACGGCCGACGGCGCGAAGGAGGAAACGCGTCCCGTCACGTTCTTCTACAACGGCGGGCCGGGCTCGTCGTCGGTGTTCGTGCTGCTCGGCTCGTTCGCGCCGAAGCGGATCAGGACGTCGATGCCGGGCTTCACGCCGCCCGCGCCGTACCAGATGGAAGACAACCCGGACAGCATGATCGACCACAGCGATCTGGTGTTCATCAACCCGGTCGGCACCGGCTATTCGGCGGCGATCGCGCCGAACAAGAACCGCAATTTCTGGGGCGTCGACCAGGATGCGGATTCGCTGAAGCAGTTCATCAAGCGCTACCTGACGAAGAACAATCGCTGGAATTCGCCGAAATACCTGTTCGGCGAGTCGTACGGCACCGCACGCAGCTGCGTGCTCGCGTACAAGCTGCACGAGGACGGCGTCGACCTGAACGGCGTCACGCTGCAGTCGTCGATCCTCGACTACCGCCAGGCCGGCAACCCGGTCGGCGCGCTGCCGACCGCGGCTGCCGACGCGTGGTATCACAAGCGGCTCGGCGTGTCGCCGACGCCGACCGATCTCGGTGCGTTCGTCGAGGAAGTCGCGCAGTTCGCGCGCACCGACTACCTGAACGCGCTGCGCAAGTTTCCGCAGGCCGACCAGGCGGTCGTGCAGAAGCTGTCCGAATACACGGGCATCGACACGGCGACGCTGCAGTCGTGGAGTCTCGACATCGCCGGCTACGACGCGCGCGGCAATTCGGTGTTCCTGACGACGCTGCTGCGCGCGCAGGGGCTCGCGCTCGGCTCGTACGACGGTCGCGTGACGGCGATCTCGACCGGCATCGCCGGCAAGATCGATCCGAACTCGGGCGGCAACGATCCGACGATGACGGCCGTGACGGGCGTCTACACGGCGATGTGGAACAGCTACCTGAACGAGCAGCTGAAGTTCACGTCGAATTCCGCGTTCACGGACCTGAACGACCAGGCATTCCAGAACTGGGATTTCAGCCATATCGACCCGACCGGCGCGCAGCAGGGCGTCGACGCGAAGGGGAACGTGATCCTCTATACGGCCGGCGATCTCGCCGCGGTGATGGCGCTCAACGTCGACCTGAAGGTGCTGTCGGCGAACGGCTTCTACGATTTCGTCACGCCGTTCTACCAGACCGTAATCGACCTGCAGCAGATGCCGCTCGAGGATCAGAAGGTGCGGCAGAACCTGTCCGCGCGGTTCTATCCGTCGGGGCACATGGTGTATCTCGACGGCGGTTCGCGCACCGCACTGAAGCGCGATCTCGCGGCGATGTACGACGCGACGGTCGGCGATACGGGCGCGCGGATGCGGATTCGCGCGCTGCAGGCGAAGAAGGCGGGCGGGCACGCGTAGCGCCGCGCCGGTTGTCCGGCCGCGTGCGCAAGCGGTGCCGCGCGGGGCCGGTTGTCGGCATTGGCCGGCCCCGGCGCGTCAGCCGCAGTGGCCGGCGTTCGAGGCGAAGCCGAGGCCCGGCCAGTCGAACGGCGTGTACGGCAGCGCGCGCTTGTGGCGCGAGCCGTCGAAGAAGCGCAGCACGGTTTCGTACACGTGGTCGCTGACGGGCTTGCCTTCGAGGAAGTCGTCGATCTCGTCGTAGCTGACGCCGTACGCGTGCTCGTCGGGGCGCAGCGGGCGCAGTTCCTCGAGATCGGCGGTCGGCACCTTCATCACGAGTGCCTCGTCGCCGCCGAGCGCGCGTGCGACTGCGCGCACGCGGCGCTTGTTCAGGCCCGCGAGCGGCAGCACGTCCGCGCCGCCGTCGCCGAACTTCGTGAAGAAACCCATCAGCGATTCGGCCGCATGATCGGTGCCGATCACGATGCCGCGCGTGGCGCCGGCCACCGCGTACTGCGCGATCATGCGCTCGCGCGCCTTGATGTTGCCGTGCACGAAGTCCTGCTGCGCCGGCGTCTCGAACGCGTGGCCGGCGGCCGCGAGCGACGCGAGCATTGCATCGGCGGCCGGCTTCACGTCGACCGTCAGGGTTTCGTCCGCACGCACGAAGGCGAGCGCGCGCTGCGCGTCGGCCTCGTCGTTCTGCACGCCGTTCGGCAGACGCATCGCGATGAAGCGCGCGTCGTAGCCTCCTGCGCGCAGGCGCTCGACCGCGAGCTGCGCGAGCCGGCCGGCCGTCGACGAATCGACGCCGCCGCTGATGCCGAGCACGTAGGTCCGCAGGCCGGTCGAGCGCAGGTACTGCGCGAGGAAGTCGACGCGGCGGGCGATCTCGGCGTCGGCGTCGAAATGCGGGGCAACGTTCAGTTCGGCAATGATTGCGCGTTGGCGGCTGGCGTAATCGGCGGCTGTCATGGGAAGGGTTCCGGAACGAAATGCAAGGCGCTCATCATAAGCGCAATCGCAGCGCGGTGCCGCGCCGGGCCGGCGTTGCGGCGGCCGCGCGTTGCATCGGCGACACGCGACACGCGACACGCGATGCGCGATGCGCGATGCGCCGGCGTCAGCGCCGCGCGAGCACGACGCCGACCAGCGCGAGCGCGAATCCGGCGAGCTGGATCGCCGCGAGCGTTTCGCCGAACAGCAGGTAGCCCTGCAGCGCGGCCAGCGGCGGCGCGAGGAACAGCAGCGAAGTCGCGCGCGCCGCGTTGCCGCGCCGCAGCATCCACATCAGCATCGTGACCGCGCCGCCGGACAGGAACACGACACCCCATACGAGCGACACCCACAGCGCCGGCGCGTCGATCCAGCGCGTTTCATGCAGCAGCGCGGCGAACACGGCCGCGACGAGCGCCGCGCCGAAGTTCTGCACGGCGACCGCCGTGCGCAGGTCGCTTTGCGCGAGCTTGCCTTTCTGGTACAGCGAACCCGCGGTGATCGAGCCGACCGCCAGCACGGACACGGTGACGACCAGCCATGCCGGCGCGGCACCCGGCGGCGGCGCGACGCCGCCCGTGACTTTCGGCGCGAGCACGAGCGCGACGCCCGCCAGGCCGAGCGCCATGCCGAGCCAGCCGCGTGCCGGCAGGCGCTCGTTGAACAGCGGCACCGCGAGCACGGCCGTGGCGAGCGGCTGCAACGCGCCGAGCAGCGCCATCACGCCTGCGTTCAGCCCCTGCGCGACGGCCCAGTAGCTCGCGCCGAGGTAGACGCCTTGCAGCAGCGCGCCCGCGATCAGGTGGCGCGGCCATTCGCGGCGGGCCGGCCACGGCGCGCGCGCGGCGAGCGCGACCGCCGCGAACAGCGCGGCCGTGCCCGCGAAACGCGCGAGCAGGAACAGGTTGGGATCGGCATAGGGTTTGATGGCCCGGGCGACGATGAAGCCGGTGGACCACAGCGCGACGAACAGCGCGGCGACGATCGAGGTAAGCATGCGGAGCAGGCCGCGGCGCGGCCGACAAAATCATCAAGTCGGCCAGTATCGGGTGAATCGGCGTGCGCGTCTTGTCGAATCCTGCACTCGTCGGGCGCGGTGCGCGAAAGCGGGCGGCGGGGCGTCGCGCACGAACCGCCGCCCGCGTGCCGCGCACGGGCCGTGCCGGCCGCCGGGACGACGCGCAATCAGTCGTCGAGCAAGAACGTGTCGAGCGGCTGGTTGGCGCGCGCATCGGTCGCGAAGCGCGCGGCGAGCTGCTCGTACAGGCGGCGCGCCTCGTCGAGCGTGAGGTCGATCCAGTACGGATCGCCGGCCGCGTCGTTGAGCCGGTCGGGCGAAAACTGGATTTCGAGCACACTGCCTTTGCGATACATTGCGCAAGCCCCCTGCATGGTCTGTCGTTTGGCGAAGCGCAGAGTGTAGCAACCGGCGCCGCGCCGATTCGCACGCGTCAGGCAATACAGAATTTCGCATTTGCCCGCCTCGGCCGCCGGGCGGCGCGGACGCATGACGCGCCGTCGCATGACGCGCCGTCGTCAAATGGCCGTCAAACGTCCGTAATACAATGGACGGCTTTCCCATTACCTGCCGCCTCGGGCGCATCACGCGATGCTCGCGGAACAACGTCACCAATACATCCTGTCGGAACTCGGGCGATCGGGCGCGCTGTCGGTCGCGGAACTCGTGCGTTCGCTCGACGTATCGCGCGAGACGGTGCGGCGCGACCTGAACGCGCTGGCCGCGCGCGGTCTGCTCGTGATGACGCACGGCGGCGCGCTGGCCGCGGACCGGCGCGAGCCGAGCCTGTCCGAACGCGAGGCGGCGAACGCCGACGCGAAGCGCCAGATCGGGCGGCGCGCGGCCGAATTCGTACCCGACGACGCATCGGTGCTGATCGATTCCGGCAGCACGCCGCACGCGGTCGCGCTGGCGCTCGCCGACCGGCACCGGCTGTCGATCTACACGAACGACTGGCGCACCGCGTTCGTGCTCGCGCGCCGCAACGGCAACCGCGTGACGCTGCTCGGCGGCGAGCTGTCCGACGACGAGGACGCGACGTTCGGGCTCGACACGATCCAGCAGCTTGCGCAGTACCACGTCGATTTCGCGTTCGTCGGCGCGGGCGGCATCACGGCCGACGGCGAATGCACCGACTACTCGCGGCTCGCGGCCGAGGTGCGCAGCCGGATGATCGCGGCGGCCGGCACGGCGATCATCGTCGCCGATCACTCGAAGTTCGGCCGCGTGACGCCGGTGCGGATCAACGGCACCTCGGCGGCGCGCTATCTCGTGACCGAACGCGCGCCGGACAAGGCCGTGCGCCGTGCGCTGACCGCGCGCGGCATCGAGCTGCTGCTGTGCGACTGACGCACGCCTGACACACAAGATTCATCGAACCGTCATCCGGACGGCAACACCGTTGCGGACACTCGGGCAGGTTCTCGTCGAATCTCGCGCGCCCTGCCGGCCCGGCCGGTGAAAGCCGCGCGCACGGCGGGCCGCGATTCGCGCGCTCCCGCCGCCCGTCGAGAACCTTCCCGATTCGTCCATTCGACCGGCCCCGAGCCTGGGAGCAACGATGTCCGTCAGCGTGCGCAGCTATCTATCCCCCACCCTGGTCCTGCTGGCCTTCGACTGGCCCGATGCGGCGTCGCGCACCGACTTCCTCGGTTTCGCGATCCGGCGCACGCCCGGCTTCTGGTCGGCCGACGGCAGGACGCGCGCGCCGTACAGCTGGCTGCCGAACCGCCTGACCTTCGACGGCCCGGCTGCCGACACGCAGGGCGACGCGCCGACCGATCAGGCGCCGATCCAGAAATTCATGTGGTGGGACGCGCGCATCGATCCGCAGGACCGCGGCGCTGCCTTCCGCTACGACGTCTATCCGGTCGTCGGCACGCCGGCGAACCTGCAGGTGCTCGACGCGCAGGCCGGCGCGTGCCGCGTCGTGCTGCCCGCGCACGTGGAGGACGGCATCGGCACGTGGTTCAACCGCGCGGTGGTCAGTTCGCAGGCGTTCGCGAAGCAGGTCGCCGTGCTCGGCCTCGCGCCGGGCGAAGCGCCGAGCGACGCGCAGGCGCTGAAGCTGCGCACCTGGCTCGCGAACGACATGGAGCAGGTGTTCGCCGAGATGCTCGATCCAGCCTCGCGCGCGGCGTCGGCCGTCTATCACCTGACGGACACGCTGTGGGCGCTGCCCGCCTTCGAAGCGTTCGGGCATGCGCACGGCGAAGCGTCGCTCGCGATCGTCTACGATGCGCACGTGACGACGCGCAAGGGCAAGCCGCCGCTGCCGTCGCCGAACCAGCCGGCCGTCGACGCGCTGCAGGGCCTCGCGACGCTCGCGCCGCGCGACAGGACGCACATCATGCACGACAAGTTCATCGTGACGGACGCGCCGGCGCATGCGTCGCCCGCGCGCGTGCTGACCGGCTCCGCGAATTTCACGACCGAAGGGCTGACCGAGCAGGCCAACGTGCTGCACGCGTTCGACTCGCCCGCGCTCGCCGCGCTGTACAACGAGCGCGCGCGGGCGCTGGCCGCGAATCCGTCGATCGCGGAGACCGCGCGCCTGTCGTCGGGCTGGTCGGCGCCGCTGACGGTCGGCAGCGCGCAGGTGCGCGTCGCGTTTTCGCCGGAGCCGGCGGGACAGCGCACCGAGATCGACACGATCGTCGCCGCGATCGCGGCTGCGCAGCATTCGGTGTCGTTCTGCCTGTTCATGCCGACCGACGCGGCGCTGCGCGACGCGTGCTTCGCGGCCGGCGACCGCGGGCTGATGATGTTCGGGCTCGTGAACCGGATCAACGTCGGCAGCGCGACGAAGGCCGACACCGCGCAGCAGGCGGGGCAGTCGCTCGATGCGGCGACGCTCGCGAACCTCGAGCTGTACCATCGCCGGCGCGACCGTCGCGACGTGATCGACGCCGCGTATTTCTCGCCCGCGACGGTGCCGCAGGGCTTCGAGCCGGAATTGCGGCTGTTCCCGGGCGAACCGGCGCCGGCCTATCCGCCCGTCGTGATCCACCACAAGTTCATCGTGATCGATGCGGAAGGCGCGAATCCGGTCGTCTATACGGGTTCGGCGAACATGAGCCGCAATTCCGAGCAGTACAACGACGAGAACCTGCTCGAGATTCGCGACGCGCGGATCGCCGGCACCTATCTCGCGGAATTCCTGCGGCTCTACGAACATTACCGGGCGCGAGCGCTCGCGATCGAGGCGAAGCAGGGCAGCACGGGCGCGCATGCGCGGCTCGCGCTCGCGCCCGATTCGAGCTGGGCGAAGAAGTACTACGTGGCGGGCAGCCCCGAGGAGAAGGCGCGGATCGCGCTGGCGTCGAGCGCGCCGACGAACTGACGGACCGACGCACGCGCGCGGCTGCGACGCGGCCGCCGCGCGAAACCGCTTGACACCGCGTTATGCGGCGACGTAGCGCAGCACGGAATCGGCGATCGTCTCGCGATGCCGTGCGCGCAGGCGCGGCGCCGACGGGTCGCGGCCGAACGCGGCGCCGAACGTGTAGCGGTTCGACACGCGATGGAAGCAGAAGGAACTGATCAGCAGGTGCAGGTCGAATGCGTCGATGTCCTGGCGGAACACGCCGCTTGCCGCGCCGCGCTCGAGCAGTTCCTCGAGCGTCTTGATGATGCTGACGTTGCGGTTCTTGAACGACTTCAGCTGTTCGAGATACTTCGCGCCGTGGATGTTCTCGATCGACACGAGGCGGACGAAGTCGCGATGCTTGTCGTGATAGTCGAACGTGAATTCGACGAGCCGGCGCATCCCTTCGCGCGGCTCCATGTCGCCGACGTGCAGTTCCTGCTCGAGCTCGCGGATGTCGCCGTAGACCTTCTCCAGCACGGCCTCGTACAGGCCTTCCTTGCTTTCGAAGTAGTAGTAGAGCATCCGCTTCGTCGTGTTGGTGCGCTCGGCGATCGCATCGACGCGCGCGCCGGCGAGGCCCATCGCGGAGAATTCCTGCGTGGCGACGTCGAGGATGTTGCGCTTGGTTTGCTCGGGATCGTATTTGCGCCGCGCATCGGACGGAAGCGCGCGGGGGGCGGACGTGGCGGCCTTGCTTCCTGCTTTCATGTGACGTTGTTGTGGCTTAGCGGCGGCGTGGAACGGGCATTCTAGCATGCGGAAAAACGGCGTCCCGCCGACCCGCCGCTCTAATCCCGGCGCGGTTTTCGCCGCCGCGCCACGCTCAGCGGCGGCACGACGCGAGCGCGTCGCGGGCCTGGTACGCGGTGTACGTGAGCTGCGCGGCGGCCAGCCCCGCGAGCCCGAAGGTGCGTGTGAGCCCGAACGCGCCGAAGCCGTCCGGCACCGGCCGGCCTTCGGCCAGCGCGGCGGCGAGCGTCTCGCCGGCCACCGTGGTCGGCGCCATCCCGTGGCCGCCGAACGCGATCGCGTGCCATACGCCGTCCGCGTCGCGGCCGATCTGCGGCATCTTGTGCCGCGCGTAGCTCATCAGCCCGCCCCACGCGTATTCGACCTTCACGTCCGCGAGCTGCGGATAGACGCGCAGCAGATCGCGCCGCAGCAGGCGCGCGATCGCGTCGGGGCCGCGGTCGAGCACCGAGATCCGGCCGCCCCACAGGATCCGCGTGTCCTTCAGCGGACGGTAGTAGTCGAACGCGAAGCGCGTGTCGTAGATCGCGTAAGGTGCGTCGATCGCCGTCTTCAGGCGTTCGCCGAGCGGCTCGGTCGCGATCACGTAAGTGGCGATCGGCAGCACCGCGCGCTCGATGCGCGGCGACACGCCGCGCGCGTAGCCGCCGCCCGCGAACACGACGTCCTTCGCGCGTACCGCGCCCTGTGCGGTGCGCACGACGTAGCCGGCGCCTTCGCGCGCGATGCCGAGCGCGGCCGAGCGTTCGTAGATGCGCGCGCCGCCGCGCGCCGCGGCCGCCGCGACGCCGAGCACGTACTTGAGCGGATGGAAGTGGAACGCGTTCGGCTCGAACAGGCCGCCGTAATAGCGCGTGCTTTTCAGCCGCGCGCGCAGCGCGTCGGTCGCGACCGGTTGCCAGTCGACGTCGAATTCGCGCTTCATCAGCGAACGCACGCTGTCGAGCCGCGACGGATCGTCGAACCAGTTCGCGAGCATCACGCCCTCGTCGACGATGTCGCAGTCGATGCCGTAGCGCGCGATCCGCGCGCGGATCAGGTCGACCGCGTCGATCGTCAGGCGGTACAGGCGGCGCGCTTCGTCGCGGCCGAGCGTGCGCAGCAGGTCCGCGTTGTCGAGGCTGTAGCCGCCGAACACGAAGCCGCCGTTGCGGCCCGACGCGCCGAAGCCGACCCGCTCGCCATCGAGCACGATCACGTCGCGCACGCCGCGCTCGACGAGACCGAGCGCCGTGCACAGGCCGGCGAGGCCGCCGCCGACGATGCAGACCTGCGTGTCGAGGGTGCCGGTCAGTTGCGGATAGGGCTGGCGGGTAACGGTGGCTTCGTAGAAGTTCTGCATGCGATTCGATGACTCGTAACGGCGGAAAAACAGGCGGCGCGCGTCGATCTTGCCTGAATGCGCGCGCCGCGTCGAATGGTGGTCGGGCCGCCGCGGCGGGCGGCCTGCGCGGTATCGCGCGTCCTCGGTCAGATGCCCGGCGTCGGGTTCGCCGCGCGCGCGACGCCGGCCGGGTAGCCGGCGGTGCTGTCCGCTACCGGCTCGGACGCCGCGTTGCGCTCGATCCACGGCGCGATCTCCATGTCCTCGTAGCGGACGAGGCGGCATTTGCGCGCGAGCGCATAGCCGAGCCAGATCAGGAGGAAGAACGGCAGGCCGATGTAGGTCGCGGCGATGCCGGCCCAGTCGACCCGGTCGGCGAGGAAGGCCTGATAGTCCTGGCCCAGCGCGACGATCGCGCACAGCACGAACGCGAAGATCGGCCCGAACGGGAACCACTTCGCGCGGTACGGCAGCTGGTCGAGGCGATAGCCCTGCTTCAGCAGGCCCTTGCGGAACCGGTAGTGGCTGACCGCGATGCCGAGCCACGTGACGAAGCCGGCCATCCCCGACGTGTTCAGCAGCCACAGATAGACGGTCTTGTTGCCGTACAGCGACGTGAGGAAGCACAGCGCACCGACTGCGGTCGTCGCATACAGCGCGTTGCGCGGCACGCCGCCTGGCGACAGCTTCGCGAACCATTTCGGCGCGCGGCCTTCGACGGCGAGGTTGTACAGCATCCGCGTCGATGCATACATGCCGGAGTTGCCGGCCGACAGCACGGCCGTCAGGATCACCGCATTCATCACGCCGGCCGCGAACGCGAGGCCCGCGTGGCGGAACACCAGCGTAAACGGACTCACGCCGATGTCGGTCACGTCGCTTTTCAGCAGGCTCGGGTCGGTATACGGGATCAGCACGCCGATCACGAAGATCGCGAGCACGTAGAACAGCAGGATCCGCCAGAAGATCTGGCTGACCGCGCGCGGAATCGTCGTGCGCGGGTTCTCCGATTCGCCGGCCGCGACGCCGATCATTTCGGTGCCCTGGAACGAGAAGCCCGCGATCATCGCGACGCCGAGCATCGCCGCCCAGCCGCCCGCGAACGGCGCGTCGCCGATCGAGAAGTTCGCGAGGCCCGCGCTCGGGCCGCCCGTCAACACGCCGAAGATCATCAGCAGGCCGATGCCGAGGAACGCGATCACGGTCAGCACCTTGATCAGCGCGAACCAGTATTCGGCCTCGCCGAAGCCGCGCACCGACAGCGCGTTGAGCGCGAAGATCAGCGTGAGGAACAGCGCGCTCCACCAGACGCCCGGCACATGCGGAAACCAGTAGTTCATCACGAGCTGCGCGGCGACCAGCTCGACCGCGAGCGTGACGGCCCAGCTGTACCAGTAGTTCCAGCCGAGCGCGAAGCCGAAGCCTTCGTCGACGAACTTCGACCCGTAGGTCGCGAACGAGCCCGACACCGGCATGAACGCGGCCATTTCGCCGAGGCTCGTCATCAGGAAGTACACCATCAGGCCGATCAGCATGTACGCGACCATCGCGCCGCCGGGGCCGGCCTGCGAGATCGACGCGCCGGACGCGACGAACAGGCCCGTGCCGATCGAGCCGCCGATCGCGATCATGCGCAGATGGCGCGCCTGCAGGCTGCGGTGAAGGGCCGGCTTCGCGGGACGCGAACCGGGCGGGCGAGAGGAATCGGGGCGGGCATCTGAGTGCATGGCGGGTGCTGGGCGCTGTCTCCGGAATTGTTTTTTCGATATGAGGCGCGGGCGGCCGTCGGCGCGCCGGCCGCGGCGGCACCTCGACGCGGCCCGATTGTGTGGGGTCGGCAAACCGGCTGCAAACGATATTTCCGAACTGGTTGATGCGGCTGGCTCATCAAGTCGCGCCGGATCACGGGGGGCGGCGCCGCGCGGTGCCGGCTTCGGCGATATCCGGTCGGCAGGCCGGGACGGGGCGCTTCGTGCCGCCGAGGTGTTGCGTTTTGGGAATGAAGTCGTGAGTTAATATCAATAGCGGCCCGACTTGTGGCCATCGACAATGTGCTGCATGGATCGTGCCTCGCGAGGCGGGCTTGCGCCGGCCGGACGGATGTCCGGCGAGGCCGCCGCGCCCGCGCAACGGGCCGCTCGCGGCGCGCATCCGCTTGCACAGGGCGCGCGAACGCGCTCCAATCGAATCACGCGGGCGGCGTCGCCGCCGCACCGATCAATCTGTCCCTGAAGAGGAAGTGATGCAATTCAACGACATTCTTGCTGCGCTCGACATCGATCTCGCCCAGTGGAAAGGCAACGCGCTGACCGCGCGCTCGCCGCTCGACGGCGCGACGCTCGCGACGCTGGCGGTCGATACGCCCGCCGACGCCGAGCGCAAGATCGACGCCGCGCACGATGCATTCCTCAAGTGGCGCACGGTGCCCGCGCCGGTGCGCGGCGAGCTTGTACGCGTGTTCGGCAACGTGCTGCGCGAGCACAAGGCCGCGCTCGGCCGCCTCGTCACGCTCGAGGCCGGCAAGATCACGTCGGAAGGCCTCGGCGAAGTGCAGGAAATGATCGACATCTGCGATTTCGCGGTCGGCCTGTCGCGCCAGCTCTACGGCCTGACGATCGCGTCGGAGCGCCCGGGTCACCGGATGATGGAAACGTGGCACCCGATCGGCGTGTGCGGCGTGATCTCGGCGTTCAACTTCCCGGTCGCCGTGTGGGCGTGGAATGCGGCGCTTGCGTTCGTGTGCGGCGACCCGGTCGTGTGGAAGCCGTCGGAAAAGACGCCGCTCACCGCGATCGCGTGCCACGTGCTGCTCGGCAAGGCGCTGCGCGAATTCGACAAGACCCATCCGGGCGTGGCGCCGGAAGGCCTGCATCAACTGGTGCTCGGCATGCGCGATGTCGGCGAGGTGCTGACCGCGTCGAAGAAGGTGCCGGTCGTCAGCGCGACGGGCAGCGTGCGGATGGGCACGGAAGTCGCGAAGGTGCTGAGCCAGCGTCTCGCGCGCGGCATCCTCGAACTCGGCGGCAACAACGGGATGATCGTCGCGCCGAGCGCGGATCTCGATCTCGTCGTGCGCGCGGTCACGTTCGCGGCGGTCGGCACGGCCGGCCAGCGCTGCACGACGCTGCGCCGCCTGATCGTCCATCGCAGCATCGTCGACCAGCTGCTGCCGCGCATCGAGAAGGCCTACGCGTCGGTGAAGGTCGGCAATCCGCTCGAGGAAGGCACGCTGGTCGGCCCGCTGGTCGATCGCGCGTCGTTCGACGCGATGCAGAAGGCGCTCGCCGATGCGCGCGAGCAGGGCGGCGAAGTGAAGGGCGGCGAGCGCGTCGACGTCGGTCATGCCGATGCGTACTACGTGCGTCCGGCACTGGTCCGGATGCCGAAGCAGTCGGCGGTGGTCGAGCGCGAGACCTTCGCGCCGATCCTGTACGTGATGGTCTACGACGATTTCGACGACGCGATCGCGGTGCACAACGCGGTGCCGCAAGGCCTGTCGTCGGCGATCTTCACGAACGACATGCGCGAGGCCGAGCAGTTCATGTCGGCGGCCGGCAGCGACTGCGGGATCGTCAACGTGAACATCGGCACGAGCGGCGCGGAGATCGGCGGCGCATTCGGCGGCGAGAAGGAAACGGGCGGTGGCCGCGAGTCGGGTTCGGATGCGTGGAAGGCGTATATGCGTCGTGCGACGAACACGATCAACTACAGCCGTCAACTGCCGTTGGCGCAGGGGGTGAAGTTCGACGTGTAAGGCAACGCGCCCGGAAGGGCGCGGTGCGTCAATGCAGAAGGCCGGTTGCCGCGATGCGGCGGCCGGCCTTTTGCGTTTCGGGGGACGCGATGCGCGATCGTGCGCGGCGACGGCGCGCTGCGCTCAGGCGCCGTCGGCCGACGGCATGTTCTGCACGACCAGCATCTGCGGGCTCGACAGCGTGATGCCGGCCGCGCGCAACTGCTTCAGGATCTCGAACAGCAAGTCGCTCTTCGTCGAACTCGCGATCCGCGGGCTCGACACGTAGCCCGTCACGCTCAGCGTGATGCCGTCCGGCGCGAGCTGGCTGAACGTGACCGACGGCGCGGGCTTTTCCAGAATCGCCGGATGCTCGCGATACGCGTCGAGCAGCAGGTCGCGCACCTGCTCGGGATCGGTATTCAGCGGAAACGTCAGCACCAGCGTCGCGACGCCCTGCGTGCTGTTGCCCATCGTCACGTTGCGCAGGTTCTGCGAGATCAGCTGCGAGTTCGGCACGATCACCGTCGAGCGATCGCTGAGCTGGATCTCGGTCGCGCGCACGTTGATGCGGCGAATGTCGCCTTCGACGCCGGCGATGCTGATCATGTCGCCGACCTTCACCGGACGCTCGGTCAGCAGGATCAGCCCCGACACGAAGTTCTTCACGATCTCCTGCAGGCCGAAGCCGATACCGACCGACAGCGCGCTGACGATCCACGCGAGGTTGTTCCAGCGGACGCCGAGCAGCCCGAGCGTCATCAGCACGAGCAGCACGTAACCGACGTTGGTGAACAGCGTGATCAGCGACACGCGCATCCCGGCGTCCATGCCGAGCGCGGGCATGAACTCGTCGTCGAGCCAGCGGCGCACCGAGCGCAGCAGGTAGAAGCCGATCGCGAAGCCGATCACGGCGTTCATGATCCGGTCGGGCATGATGTTCAGGCTCTGCAGCCGCTGGCCGCCGACCATCGCGGTCACGCTGTCGAGCAGGTCGCCGGGCGTCGTGCCGAAGCCGCCCGTCAGCAGCGCGATCGCCGCGAGCAGCATCAGCAGGCTCGTGCTGAGGCCCGACAGCACGGTGTGCGCCTGTTCGAGATGCTTGTCGTCGAGCGCGAACAGGTGCTTGATCTGCTTGCCGGTCGACAGGTTCGCCGAGAACAGGCTCTCGCTCGCGTCGCGCATCAGCTGCGTGAGCACGTACACGCTGCACAGCACGATCTCGAACCACACGAGCTCGTAGGTGATGAAGCGCGCGACCGTGATGTAGCCGATCGCGAGCGCGGCCAGCGACGCGACGATCGCCAGCGTCACGCCGGCGTGGATCAGCCCGGCGAGCGTCGAGCGCTGCTCGGGCGACTCGCCGGCCGCCGCGAGCGCGCTGCGCACGCGGTTCGAGCGCAACAGCGACGCGCCGACCGTCAGCGCGACGACGAGCGACACGATGCCGCGACCGAACAGCGTGACCGACAGGCTCGTGTCGGCGATCCGGTTGATCGACTCGAGCGCGCCCGACACCAGCAGCAGCCCGGCCAGCACGCCCGGGAACGGCTTCATCGCGAGCGCGACGGGATCGGCGAGTGCCGGCAGCCGCCAGGTCGGATGGTTCGTGCACAGCAGCGCGCGGCCGAGCCCGGCGATCAGCGCGCAGGTCGCGGCGAGCTTCGCGAACTGGTCCCACAGGTCGGTCATCGCCGGCGTGAGTTCGTAGTGGCGCGCCACCGCGAGGTAGAGGATCTGGACTGCGATCGCGGTCGTCAGCAAGGTCGAGACGGCCATCGACAGCGCCAGCGCGCTGCGGCGCAGGCGCGTCGGCGGCAGGCGGTTCAGGCAGAACCATGCGAGCGCGCGCTCGACGAGCCGGCGCCCGCCGCTCCAGACCGCGAGCGCGGCGATCAGCAGCAGCACGGTGATCGTGCGTTGGCCGGGCGTCCACGACGATTGCAGCATGTCGCGCAGTTCGGCGTTGAAGCCGCCGAGCCGCTGCACGTCTTCCGGCGACAGGTGGAACAGCGGCAGCCAGAATTGCGCGCCGAAGATGCTGCCCGAACGGAATGCGAGCTGGTTCTTCAGCAGGCTGCGATGCAGCTTCGCGAACTGGTCGGACAGGTTCGCGAGATTGGCTTTCTGGTCGGCGGCCTGCTTCAGTGCGGCATCGATCTGCGCCTTGCGCGCGTTCAGCGTCGCGCGCTGCTGCGCGACGGCCGGCGTTTCGGGCGCGGCGCCTGCGGCGGGCGGCGGCCCGAGTACGTCGAGCTGCGCCTGGATCTGTGCGCGCTGCGGGACGAGCTCGCCCTGCAGTTTCTCGACCGCGGTACTGAGTTCCTGGGTCGCATCGTCGAGCGCGTCGAGCGCCTTGCTGTTGTCGGTGGTCGCCGTCTGCTGCTTGATGCGGTCCTGTTCGACCTGCATCTGCTTCAGCTGTGCAACCGCTTCGGTCAGCGAAATGGCCGGAACGGCCGCCGCGCCGACGGCGCTGGCGCCCGGCGCGGACGCCGCGGCCGGAAACGCCGACGCGGTCGCGATCGCGGCGAACTGCAGCAACGCGATCAGCGCGATCCGGCGTGCGTAGGAGGAAAGTCGTTGTATGGACATGGAATGCTTACGATTTGCCGACACTATCGATTGCCGAACGGCATCCGCAGGCCGGCGGTTGGCCCGGTAGCATGTTACCGGGGCGCGGCGATGGCGGTCGCGCGGATCGCGCATGCCGTTCGCGGCGGTTCGGGCGGCGCGCGCCGGCGTGAAACGGTCCCGCGCGCCCCGTGCCGGCGGGCCGGAGGCGGCAGTCGGCGGCAGCGCAGGCGCTGTTCGCGGCGCACGCCGGGCCCGACAGACGGTTACGCAATTTACACATTATCGGGTGCGAAACGGCGTGGCTCGCCTCGCCCCGTGACTGTCGGGCGTGCCGGTACAATGCAGCGATGCGCGCGGCGCGCCCCGACGCCGCCGACAACAACAGACGACACGATCAGGAGACGCATCCAAGATGGCCTCAACGGACAGCATTCCGCAGGCACCCGCCTTATCTTCGCCGATCGACGCCGGCTCGATCTCGGCACGCCTCGACCGCCTGCCGCCGACGCGCAGCGTCTGGAAACTCGTCGTGCTGCTGAGCCTCGGCTTCTTCTTCGAGCTCTACGACCTGCTCTACAGCGGCTACGTCGCGCCGGGCCTCGTGAAAAGCGGCATCCTCAGCGCGACGACGCACGGGCTGTTCGGCACCACGGGCGTCGCGAGCTTCATCGCCGCGCTGTTCTCCGGGCTGTTCATCGGCACGATCGCGTGCGGCTTTCTCGCCGACCGGTTCGGCCGCCGCGCGATCTTCACGTGGTCGCTGCTGTGGTACACGGCCGCCAACGTCGTGATGGCGTTCCAGGACACCGCGGCCGGGCTGAACTTCTGGCGCTTCGTCGTCGGTCTCGGCCTCGGCGTCGAGATGGTGACGATCGGCACGTACATCTCCGAACTCGTGCCGAAGCAGATCCGCGGCCGCGCGTTCGCGTGCGAGCAGGCGGTCGGGTTCGTCGCGGTGCCGGTGGTCGCGTTTCTCGCTTATCTGCTGGTGCCGCGCGCGCCGTTCGGCCTCGACGGCTGGCGCTGGGTCGTGCTGATCGGCGCGCATGGCGCGATCTTCGTCTGGTGGATTCGCCGCGGCTTGCCGGAAAGCCCGCGCTGGCTCGCGCAGCAGGGCCGGCTCGACGAAGCCGATCGCGTGATGCGCGCGCTCGAGGCGAAGGTCGAGGCCGAATACGGGCGGCCGCTGCCGGCGCCCGCGCCCGCGCAGCCGGTGGCGGAGCGCGGTCGCTTCCGCGACATGTGGGTGTCGCCGTATCGCAGCCGCACGATCATGATGACGATCTTCAACGTGTTCCAGACGGTCGGCTTCTACGGCTTTGCGAACTGGGTGCCGACGCTGCTGATCAAGCAGGGCATCACGATCACGTCGAGCCTGATGTATTCGAGCGTGATCGCGCTCGCGGCGCCGATCGGCCCGCTGATCGGCCTCGTGATTGCCGACCGCTTCGAGCGCAAGTCGGTGATCGTCGCGATGGCCGCGGCCATCATCGTCTGCGGGCTGATGTTCAGCCAGACCACGGTCGGTGCGTTCCTGATCGTGCTCGGCATCGGCCTCACGCTCGCGAACAACATCATGTCGTACAGCTTCCACGCGTACCAGGCCGAGCTGTTCCCGACGTCGATCCGCGCCCGCGCAGTCGGCTTCGTCTATTCGTGGAGCCGCTTCTCGGCGATCTTCTCGTCGTTCGTGATTGCCGCCGTGCTCAAGGGGTTCGGCACGGTCGGCGTGTTCGCGTTCATCGCGGGCGCGATGGTGATCGTGATGGCCGCGATCGGGCTGATGGGGCCGCGCACGAAGGGCATCGCGCTCGAGACGATTTCCCGCTGAGCGGCGCTCGGCGCGTGCGTCGCGTCTTTCCCGTCGCAGAGGGAAGGACGCGACGCTTTTCCGGAAAAGACGCATGCCGGGAATGATTGGGGATGCCAATCGATAGCCGGGCTTCCGCTCCGGGCAACCGGCAGGCATTCCGGCCGGCGCGCTGCATGGCCGCAGCGCGCCGAGGGTCCAGCCTCGAAGCGTGTCATGCGATTGCCGGGTGGACGGCAACGAGTTGAAACAACCGGTGACGAAACGCAAATTCGTCGCTAAAGCGGGGCTTCATCGCTGCCGATTCTGACGCTGGCGCGTAGAATGAAATATCTGACGACTCTCGTACCGCCATCGGACCGGACACGTTGCATCCGCAAACGGTCTCGCCGCGCAGAGGCGTCGACACCGGCGCACGCGATGCGTCGGCTGCATCGACGGTTCTCGCGAAAGACATGCCGTTCGCCGTGCGCGGCGGCCGGACCGGCCGATGGTTCTCGATCGTATGATGCTTCCCCGCCTGACGCGGCGCCATAACAAGCCGCGTTGCCGTACCCTCGCCTTCGCCGCCTGCGTGTGGCTCGCTGCCGTCCCGCCGATTTCCCTGATTGCCGCGCCGGCTGCGTTTGCCGCGTCCGACGCGTCGCCGTCGGCTGCCGCTGGATCCTCATCCGTCGAATCGCCCAAGCCTGCGCCGGCGGCTGCGTCGTCGGCTTCCCGTGCGCACGCGGCTTCCGCTGCATCGGCCGCGAAACCCGCGTCGCCAGCGTCCGGCGCGTCGCCGGCCTCGGCTGCTTCGCCCGCATCGCCTGCTTCGGCGGCGTCCGCCGCGCCCGCCAGCGAGGCCGCGCCGCCGCCCACGCCGCCGCGCCGGCATCCGCCGCTGTCCGCGCAGGAGGCGGAAAACGCGACCGCGCGCGCGATCGACATGCGCAAGCGTTTCGCGCAGGAAGTCACGCGCCGCCTGAACGTACCCGTGAGCGAACAGCGCGCGTATGGCGTACGGCTGCAGAAGGCGCTCGACGACGCGAACCTCGGCGATCTGGCCGGCGAATACGTGGCGATGGTCGATCGCGCACCGAACGTGCAGGCGATCTTCCTCTACTTCCGCGCGACGCCGGCGAATGCGTGGCTGATGATCGGCGCGTCGCCGGTCGGCACCGGGCTGCCGGGGCAGTACGACCATTTCCTGACGCCGCTCGGCGTGTTCGACCACACGCCCGACAACATGGACTTCCGCGCGGAAGGCACGACGAACGAGAACGGCATTCGCGGCTACGGTCGGCGCGACATGCGCATCTTCGATTTCGGCTGGGTGGACGGCGAGCGCGGCTGGGGCAAGGGCGGCACGTCGCCGATGCGCTTCCAGATGCATGCGACCGACCCCGATCGCCTGGAGCCGCTGCTCGGCATCCGGCACTCGAAAGGATGCGTGCGGATTCCTGCGTCGCTGAATACGTTCCTCGACCGGCACGGCATTCTCGACGACGACTACGAGGCGCGCGTCGAAGCCGGCAAGTCGTTCTGGGTGCTGCACGCCGATCGCGACATCACGCCGATCGCGGGCCGCTATCTGGTCGTGATCGACAGCGCGCGCAAGACGCGCCCGGCGTGGTCGCCGCTGCCGGGCCGCAAGGCCTGGTCGAAGGTGCCGAAGGGCGGCGATACGGCGGATTGACGGGGAACCGGTGGCGGCCGACGGAACCCGCCGCGTCAGCGATGCGGCGCAGGATTCAGGCGATGGCTCAGGGCGCCCGCGAAATCGAACCGCGAGTAGTCGCGAAATGCGAAGCGCCATGCGCCGTCGACGCGTTCGAACGCATCGTGACAGCGGCCCGCGGCGACCGGCTGCGACGGCAGGCCGTCGACGGCTTGCCGCACCGTGTAGTACGAACGCGCGGTCGCGCGATGCGCGGCTTCGTCGATCTCGATGATCGGGTTGGCCACGACGTGCTTCGTGCGCGGCGTGCCGCACGGGTAGCGCTTCACGCGCGCGTTGCTAGCGGAACAGCCTCAACCAGTCGAACAGTCCCGGATGCGCGCGCCGCCGCGGCGCCGGTGCGGGTGCGCTGCGCGGCCGGAAGTCGGGCGAGAACTGCACGCGCGGGTCGATCGCCCGCGCACGCAGCGCGTCGTCGTAGAACGCGCCGACGATCGGCAGCGCACTGTGCGCGCCCGCGCCCCAGTAGTTGCTGCGCAGCGTCACGCTGCCGTCGTCGAAGCCGACCCACGCACCGGCGACGAGCTGCGGATGCATCAGGATGAACCAGCCGTCCGCGTTGTCCTGCGTCGTGCCGGTCTTGCCGGCGACGTCGTCGCGAATGCCGTAGCGCACGCGGATGTCGGCGCCCGTGCCGCGATCGACGACGTCGCGCATCACGTCGACCAGCGTCAGCGCGGCGCTCGCCGGCAGCGCGCGTTCCGGCGGCGCGCTGCCGAACGCGGCCAGCACCTTGCCGTTGCGATCCTCGATGCGCGTGATCATCTGCGGCGCGACATAGAGCCCGCGGTTCGCGATCGTGCCGTACGCGGACACCATCTCCTTCAGCGTGACCGGGCTCGTGCCGAGCGCGAGCGACGGCACCGCGTCGAGCGGGCTGTCGCGCACACCCATCGCGCGCGCGAGCCGCGCGACCTTCGCCGCGCCTTCGCGCTGCATCAACTGCGCGGTCACGCGGTTGTTCGACTGCGCGAGCGCGTCGCGCAGCGTCATCGGTTCGCCGGTCGGCGGGTCCGGATCGGTCGGCCGCCAGACCGCATGCCCGTCGAGCGGGATCGCGACGTCGCGGTCGACGTAGGTATCGTCCGGCCGAGCGCCGTCCGCGAACGCGGCGCCGTAGACGAACGGCTTGAACGTCGAGCCCGGCTGGCGGCGCGCCTGCTGCACGTGGTCGAACGGCTCGTCGCCGAAGTCGGGGCTGCCGACCCACGCGCGGATCGCCCCGTTGCGCGGATCGATCGCGATGAAGCCGGCCTGCACCTGCGTCTTGCGCTCGCACAGCGCGTGCATGAACGCGCGATTCGCGCCGAGCTGACGGAGTGCCGCCGCATCGGCCAGCCCCGCGTCGCGCGCATCGCGGTAGTCGGGCGTCTGGCGCATGAAGCCGCGGAACAGATCGTTGCGCAGCCCGCAGCCGGACGGGCCGCGCCAGGCGGCGTCGGCGACTGCCTGCAGCCGGGCGGTCTGCTTCTCGAGCGCCTGCGTCGCCATGTCCTGCAGCCGCGCGTCGAGTGTCGTGCGGATCACGAGCCCGTCCGAGTAGAGGTCGTAGTTGTGGCTGTCGGCCCATGCGATCAGCCACTTGCGCAGTTGCACCGCGAAATGCGGCGCGGGGCCCGGTTCCGGCGTCTGCCGCTCGAAATCGACGCGCAGCGGCCGGCGCTGCAGCTGCGCGAGCTGCACCGGCGACAGCATGCCGGCCTTCGCCATCCGGTCGAGCACGATGTTGCGGCGCTGCAGGGCCCGTTCGGGATTCAGCACCGGGTTGTAGTAGCTGTTGCCCTTCAGCATCCCGACCAGCGTCGCGCTCTCGACGATGTCGAGCTGGTCCGCCGACTTGCCGAAGTAGGTGCGCGCGGCCATCTCGACGCCGTACGCGTTGTACAGGAACGGCACGGTGTTCAGGTAGGTTTCGAGGATCTCGGCCTTGCTGTACACCATCTCGATCTTGAACGCGGTGACGAGCTCCTTGAGCTTGCGCGTGAGCGTCGGCGCGCGACCGACTTCGTCCGGATACAGGTTGCGCGCGAGCTGCTGCGTGATCGTCGAGCCGCCCTGGCGATCGCCGGAGAACGTATGCAGCGCGGCCGCGACCGTGCGGCGCCAGTCGATGCCGTGATGCGCGTAGAAGCGGCGGTCCTCGGTGGCGATCAGCGCGTCGACGGTGTGCGGCGAGATCAGCTTGAGCGGCACCCATTCGCGGTTGACCGGACGGAACTCGGCGATCAGCCGGCCGTCGGCCGACAGCACGCGCGCGGGACGATCGATGCGCGCCTTGCGGATGTCGCCGATGCTCGGCGTGAACGGCACGAACGCGAGCAGGACCAGCACGCCGAGCACCGGTATCGCGGCGAGCGTCAGCGCGACGCCGCGCCGTGTCGGATGACGCAGCGCATGCAGGCCGCGGCCGAGCAGCGCCCGGGCGCGCGCGGCGCAGGCGGCGGCGAGCGGCGCGACGCGGGCGCGGCAGCGGATCCACGAATCTCGAAGGAACGGCACGAAGCGATTCACGGCGGGGGCAGGGGCGGAAAAGGCGCGATCCTAGCAAACGGGACGGGCATGCCGAGGCCCGAAACGGCGTTTTGCTTGCAGGATTTACAGACGATTACGTTTGTTGCCCGCCGACAACCTTTATCGATGCGCGCGCAGCGATTGTGCCGACGAATCGCGGCGTTCAGCGACGCGCCGCGACGACTTCCGCAAGCCGCTGCGCAGCCGCTTCCATCTGCGCGCGGCCGAACCCGCCGAAGCCGAGCACGAGCCCCGGGCGCGCGGTGCCCGGCGCGAACATCGGCGACACCGCGCGCACCGCGATGCCGGCGTCGGCCGCGCGGGCGACCACGTCGAGATCGTCGATGCCGTCGGCGAGCCACAGCACGACGTGCATGCCCTGGTCGCCGGGCTGCACCCATGCGAGCTCGCGCGGCAGCCGTGCGCCGAGCGTGTCGATCAGCAGCGCGCGCTGCTCCGCGTACACGCCGCGCACGCGGCGGATATGGCGGTCGAGATGGCCTTCGGCGATGAAGGCGGCGAGGACGTGCTGGTCGGCGGTCGGCGCATGACGATCCATCAGCGCGCGGGCGCCGCAGAACGCGGGCACGAGATCGTCGGGCGCGATCACGTAGCCGAGCCGCAGCGACGGGAACAGGATCTTGCTGAAGGTGCCGAGATAGATCACGCGATCGGGATCGAGGCCCTGCAGCGACGGGAACGGATAGCCTTCGTAGCGCAGCTCGCTGTCGTAGTCGTCCTCGACCACCCAGGCGCGCTGCGCGCGCGCCCACGCGAGCAGCGCATTGCGGCGCGCCATGCTCATCGGCATGCCGAGCGGATACTGGTGCGACGGCGTCACGAACGCGGCGCGCGCGTGCGGCGCGGCGCGGATGCCCGCGTCGACGTCGATGCCGTCCGCATCGACCGGCACGCGCACCATCGCGTCGCGCCGGCCCGTGCTTTCGAGCAGCGACGTGATGCCGCGATAGGCCGGATTCTCGACCCAGGCGCGATCGCCCGCGCCGAGCAGCACCTGGCTCGCGAGGTGCAGACCCTGCTGCGTGCCGCTCGTGATCACGACCTGGCCGGCTTCGCAGCGCACCGAGCGCGACCGGCGCACGTAGTCGGCGATGGCCTCGCGCAGCGGCAGCGCGCCCTGCGGATCGGCATAGCCGGCCGGCGCGCCCGCGCCGCGCGCACGCAGGCGATTGCCGAGCCGCCGCCAGATGTCGTCGGGCGCGGTGAGCCCGACCGGCACCGACACCGCGAACGGCACGGCCGGCAGCGGACGGAATTCGCGGGCGATCCGCGCGAAAGTCGCGGCTGGCTCGGGCAGGCCGGCGCGGACCGGCGGTTGTCGTTCGGGCTGGCGGGCGCCGGCCGGCGCCGGCGTGGCGAGCGCGTTCGCCACGCGCGTGCCGGCGCCGCCGCGCGATTCGAGAAAGCCTTCGGCGACGAGCTGCGCGTACGCGTCGACGACGGTGCCGCGCGCGACCTGCAGCGACGCCGCGAGCAGCCGCGTGGACGGCAGCATGTCGCCGGGCCGCACGTCGCCGCGGCGCACCGCTTCGCGCAACGCCTGCGCGAGCTGGCGGCTCAGGTCGCCGGCCGCGCGGTCGAGCGCGCCGAGCGACGGGATTTCGACGATCCGGGCCGTTCTTGCCATGATTCTGGTCTGCTGAAAATGTTCCAAACCGGCTCTACAGCATAAACCAGTTAGCGTTCACAATCGGCGCATGATGCGGGTTGGCGCTCGGGTGCGTCGACGACGATGCTCGCGCCGGCCCGCGCTTTCCCGAATCCTGTCCGACCGTGGAGCCGCCATGTATGTCCCCGCCGATTTCGACGAATCCCGCCCCGACGCGCTGCGCGAGCTGATCGTGCAGCATCCGTTCGGCAGCCTGATCACGCACGGCGCGGACGGGCTCGATGCGAACCACCTTCCGTTCGAGCTGATGCCGGTCGACGGCGGGCTCGGCGAGCTGCATGCGCATGTCGCGCGCGCGAATCCGGTCTGGCGGGCGGTCGCGAACGGCGACGAGGTGCTGGTGATCTTCCGCGCGGGCGACGCGTACATCTCGCCGAACTGGTATCCGAGCAAGCACGCGACGCACCGCCAGGTGCCGACATGGAACTACGTGGTCGTGCATGCGCACGGACGCATCACGGTGCGCGACGACGAGAAGTTCGTGCGCGGCGTGGTCGCGCGGCTGACGCGCACGCACGAGGCGTCGCAGCCGGCGCCGTGGAAGATGGCCGACGCGCCGAAGGATTATCTCGACCGGATGCTGCAGTCGATCGTCGGGCTGCAGGTCGAGATCACGCGGCTCGTCGGCAAGCGCAAGCTCGGGCAGAACAAGGCTGCCGCGGATATCCGCGGCGCCGCCGATGCGCTGATCGCGAACGGCCAGGCGGCGATCGGCGACGCGATGCTGGCCGAGGCCGACGCGAAGCGCGAGCAAGAGGCGCGGGGCACGGCCTGACGGCGACACGCGCCGGCGCGTGCGTGTCGCGGGGCGCGCAGCTTGTGCCGCTTGCGCGGCCTGCGCGAGCGCGCCGCGAATCGCGGCGTCGGTCTTGTCGTAGCCGGGCGGCCGCGATGTCAGGCGCGCGGCAGATGCGCGTCGACGAGCGGCGCGAGCGCGTCCGCATGCACGGCCGCGAGATCGTGGCGGCCGCCCGGCACGACATGCAGCCGCGCGTCCGGCAGCCGTTCGAGCAGGCGCCGGCCGGCCGCGACCGGGCTGAGCGGATCGTCGTCGCCCCACAGCAGCAGCGTCGGCTGCGCGATGCGGCCGATCTCCTGCGACAGATCGGCGTGAAAGGTCAGGAACCAGTCGGGAAGCTGCGGGTTCGCCTCGGTAAAGCCCGCGCGCCAGTCCTGTGCGCCGAGCCCGCGCATGTCCAGGCCGCCCGACGTGACCGTCAGCACGAGCTGCGTGACGAGCCCGGGCCGCGCGAGCGCCGCCCGCATCGCGATCACGCCGCCCATCGACTGCGCGATTACCGCGGTCGGCCGGTCGATCGTCGCCAGCACATGGCGCACGAGGCCGTCGAAATCGTCGACGGCCGGATCGTGCGGCGTGTCGCCGAAGCCCGGATAGCCGACGATGCGTCGCGCGGCGGGATGGGTGAGCCGGCCGGCGAGCGGCTCCCAGAACGCGGTGCTGCCCGATGCGCCGGGCAGGAAAAGCAGTTGCGACGGAACGGTCATGACGGTTCGGTTTCCCGGTGAATGAAGGAGCGTCGGCGCGATCGCGTCAGCACCGGCCGGTGCGCAGCGCGACGGTCCAGTCGTCGCGGCCGCGCGCGGCCGCGGTGGCGGCGGCCGTATGCCAGTCGTATTCGACTGCGTGGAATTCGGCATGCCAGCCCGATGCGGTGCGCGACACCATCGCGTAGCGCGCGTGCGGCGTGCCGGTTTCGATCCGGTGCGGGTGCGGCTGGTCGTCGGTGTAGGCCTGCAGGCCGACGCTGCCCGGGTTGACGATCAGCCGGCCGTCGTCGAGCGCCGCCGCGCGCGGCACGTGCGTGTGGCCGCACAGGATCAGCGATGCCGGCTCGTCGCCCGCGCGCTGCGCGATTTCATCGGGCGTCGCCGCGCGGCAGCCGTCGGGCGTCACCGTTTCGAGGAAATAGACGAGGTCGCTGTCCGGCGTGCCGTGGACCATCAGCACGTCGTCGTCGAGCATCAGGCGTTCGGGCAGCGCGGCGATCCATGCGAAGTGCGCGTCGCGCAGCGTGTCGTGCGCCCAGCGGTCGGACAGCCGCATCGCGTCGCGATCGCCGGCGAGCAGCTGCCGTTCGTGATTGCCCTTGATGGTCGGCAGGTCGAGCGCGATCAGGCGATCGGCCGTCTCGGGCGGATGCAGTGCGCCGGACACGATGTCGCCGAGATTGACGATCACGTCGGCGCCGCGGCGGCGGATGTCGTCGAGCACGGCGTCGAGTGCGGCGAGATTGCCGTGGATGTCGGAGAGCGCGGCGATTTTCATGGCTGGGCGTCGGTGCGGGGAACGCAGATTGTCGCCAAATCGGCGCGGGCCGTCCATGGCGCGCGGCGGCGGCGTCGCGCGCCGCGCGTCAGTCGCTGGCGAGGCGCGCGTACATCGCGAAATCGCCTGGCGTGCCGCGCACCATCCGGTACGCGCGCAGCAGGCCTTCGCGCCGGTAGCCGCATTTCTGCAGCACGCGTGCGGAGCCGAGGTTGGTGGTCAGCACGACGGCCTGCACGCGGAACAGGCCGCATTCGGCGAATGCCCAGCCGGTCACGCTCGCGCATAGCGCGCTCGCGATGCCGCGTCCCCAGTACGACGGCGCGAGATCGTACGCGATCTCGGCCGAGCGGTTCGCGGTGGAGACCGTGTGCAGCCCGATCGTGCCGACCAGCGCGGCCGTTGCGTCGTCGACGATCGCGAGACGGCGGATCGAATCCGGCTCGGCCGATTCGATGCCGTCGAACAGCGGCCGCAGATCGTCGCGCGAGCGCAGGTTCCAGCTCGTGTGGCGGACGACGTCGGGATTCGACAGATAGGCGTACCACGCATCGAGATCGGCGCGCTCGAGCTGTCGAAGCGACAGCCCCGGGAAGCCGGCGCGCGGCGGCGCGTCGATTCTCATCGCGCGCGCCTGCCGGCGAGCGATGCGCGTGGTGCGGCGGTGAAGCTCGGCAGGGTCGTTGGACGCATGACGCGGTTCCCGAGAGTGGACGACGCGGGTTCGATTATCCGGTGCGCCGCTCCATGCTGTACAGGCGCCGCCGTGTCGGGGTTCGACTATCTCGATCTCTGCAATAAATTGTTTTCACTATTCCGCTATCGAATAGAACCGGTTCCATCTAACATGGCGGCCGCGGCGGGCATGCCCGTCGCGACATCGCGCGCGCGTCGCATGCGCGCGTCCCGCGTGCGGACGCCGCCGGTCTCGCAACGCCGGCGGATCTCGCCGCCCGCACGCACTCGCAGCCAGAACAACGGGCCTCGCGCCCGGAGACACGACAATCATGAACAAGCAACTGATCGCAGCACCGCTGCTGCTCACGCTCGCGGGCATCGCATCCGCGCAAAGCTCCGTCACGCTGTACGGCATCGTCGATTCGGGCATCACCTATCGCAGCAACGAGCGGACCGGCTCGGCGGGCGCCTACACCGGGCATTCGAACGTCGGGCTGACGACCGGCAACCTGTCCGGCAGCCGCTGGGGCATCAAGGGCGCCGAGGATCTCGGCGGCGGCCTGCGCGCGCTGTTCGTGCTCGAGAACGGCTTCGACATCACCAACGGCACGTCCGGCCAGGGCGGCCGCCAGTTCGGCCGCCAGGCGTTCGTCGGCATCGGCAGCGACCGCTACGGCTCGATCACGCTCGGCCGCCAGTACACGTCGCTCGACGATTTCGTCAGCCCGGTCGGCCCGTCGTCGTATATCGGCGGCTTCGGCGCGCATCCGGGCGACATCGACGATCTCGACCAGACCGCGCGCGTCGACAGCTCGATCAAGTACACGAGCGCGAACTACGCGGGCTTCACGTTCGGCGCGCTGTACGGGTTCGGCGGCCAGCCGGGCAGCATGAAGCAGCGCAATACGTGGAGCGTCGGCGCGGCCTATGCGGCAGGCCCGCTGCGCATCGGGGTCGGCTACGAGCGTTCGGACAACAGCAAGACCGGCGCGACCGACCCGACGGCCGGCAAGTGGCAGAGCACCGACGACGGGCTGTTCAACTCGTCGATCAACGAAGGCTATGCGAGCGCGCAGTCGCAGCAGATCATCGCGACGGGCGCGACGTACGACTTCGGGCCGGCCGTGGTCGGCGTGAACTACAGCAACGTGCAGTATCGCGCCGGCGACCAGTCGCTGTTCTCGGGTCATGCGACCTTCAACGTCGCGGGCGTGTACACGCGCTGGAACGTGCAGCCGAATACGCAGCTGTTCGCCGGCTACAGCTACACGCGCGGCAGCGACGTCGACGGGATCGACAATCGTGCGCAGTATCACAACGTGACGCTCGGCGCGGTCTACGACCTGTCGAAGCGGACCAGCGTGTACCTGCTGGGCGCGTACCAGCACGCGTCCGGCACGACGCTCGACGCGCTCGGCCGGCCGGTCGCCGCGACCGCGTCGGTGTCCGACAAGGCGAACGGCCACTCGTCCGACTCGCGCTCGCAGACGATCGTCAGCGTCGGGTTGCGTCAGCGGTTCTGACGCGCTGCGGGCGTGCCGCGCGCACGCCCCTATACTGTCGCCTCGTCTACGGCACGGCGATGCTGTCCGCGACCGCGTGGCAACCGGAGCAGGTGTCGGTCGCGGGCGGCGACGCGACGTTCCGGCATCCGTCGAAGACAATGTCGCGCACGTCGTGCACGAAGTGCGGCGAGATCGTGTTCGGCACGAACCGGCTCGGCATGCGCGTGGTGCCGAACAGCGTGACCGCGTGTGCGCACGGCGGGCAGCTGCCCGACGCGTTGCAGCCGACCATGCACCTGTTCTACCGGCAGCGCGTGATCGACGTCGTCGACGCGCTGCCGAAATTCCTCGACGGCTGGGACCGCCCGACGCTCGACACCTCGAATTGAACCTGCGCCGCCGTGCGCCGGATAATATTTTTTCTCTTTCATTTCAATTTCGATTTGCAATCATTGACCGGATTTCCGGGAAATTAAAAGCAATATGCGTCGATCAGAAAAAATGACGCATTTGCATTGAACGGTCCGGAAGAAAATGCCGGGGAAAATGCGCCGAAATCGCAAGCCTGGCAGGCTGTCGCGGCGCAGGAACCAGATTGGCTCGTCATCGACGAAGCTGTGTCGCGCAGCAAAATAATGGCGTGAATAATTGGCGTAGATGGTGAAATGGCGTTCACCGGAATCACCAATGTTTCATACGTCGCGATTTACAGTGTCGAAAAACGTCCGTCTGGGGAGCATCGTTCATGTCAATGAAACAAATTCGCGCAGCATTACTGGGAATGTGCATGGCGATGCTGGCGCCGGCGAGTCATGCGCAATACACGACCGACTGGCTCGCGAACACGTTCGGCACGCTGGCCGCGCACGTCGGCAACGGCGCGCGCTCGATGTGGGTCGCGCCCGAAGGCGTGATCTACACGTCGTCGCGCTGGGACGAGAACGCCGGCGGCGTCGCGATCTACCAGAACGGGCAGACGCTCGGCACGATCGGCATCCACGACGAATTCCAGGGCGGTGCGATCACCGGCAACGCGACGTCGATCTTCGTCGCGCTCGGCTACAACCGGACCTTCGGCAGCGGCTCGGTGGGCCGCTACAACCGCGGCACGAATACGCGCGACCTGCGCATCCCGGTCAGCACGTGGACGGGCATCCAGAACGCCGACGTGATCACCGGCCTCGCGACGGCCGGCAACCTGCTGTATGCGAGCGACTTCTACGGCAACCGCGTGCGCGTCTATACGACCGACGGCGTGTGGCAGCGCGACATCGGCGTGCAGGGGCCGGGCGCACTGGCGCTCGATGCCGCCGGCAACCTGTGGGTCGCGCGCATGAGCGCGGGGGTGGTCGTGCAATACAGCCCGACCGGCACGCAGATGAACACGATCCAGATGGCGGCCGGTGCGCGGCCGGCGTCGCTGTATTTCGACGCGGCGGCGGGGCAGCTGCTGGTGGGCGACGAAGGCCCGGACATGAACATCAAGGTCTACGGGCTGCTCGGCCTGCCGCTGCAGGTCGGCACCTTCGGCGTGCAGGGCGGCTATCTCGACACGACGTCGGGCATCAAGGGGCAGGTCGGCGACAAGCGCTTCACGCGCGTGGTCGGCATCGGCAAGGATTCGGCCGGCAACCTGTACGTGCTCAACAACGCGTGGGGCGGCGGCTGGGATCTGGGCCGCAACGGCAGCACCGACATCCATGCGTACAGCCCGACCGGCACGCTGCAATGGAAACTGCAGGCGCTGAACTTCGAGGCGGCCGCCGCGCCCGATCCGGCGACCGACGGCGCGTTCTTCTACAGCGGCAACAACGTCTACACGGGTTCGGCGGGCGGCACGTTCGTCGCGAACACGATCGACCCGTTCACCTATCCGAAGGACCCGCGCCTCGACATGAACGACTACCAGCGCGGCCAGCACTTCGGCCAGCTCGTGACGGTCGGCGGCAACCGGATCCTCGTCGCGTCGGGGCAGAACCCCGGCAACTTCAACTTCTACCACTTCAATCCGGCGAGCGGCTACATCGCGATTCCCGACGGCTCGATTCCGGGCAAGCCGTTCAACACGAGCCTGCAGGTGACGGCCGGCTTCGCGATCGACGGCAACGGCGACGTGTGGGCCGGGCTCGACCGCACCAACAATATCTCCCACTACCCGATGACGGGCTTCGACGCGACCGGCAAGCCGTCATGGGGCGCGGCGACGCAGATCCCGATCCCGCGCTCGGTGCTGCCGCTCACGCGGATCATCTACCAGTCCGACAGCGACACGATGATCCTCGCGCAGGGCATCTCCGGAAGCTGGGACTGGACCGCGATGAACGGCCATATCGAGGTCTATCACGGCTGGAAGGGCGGCAACACGAGCACGCCGAGCCCGGTGATCAACCTGACGAGCGCGAATCCGAAATCGATCGCGGCGGCCGGCCACTACCTGTTCGTCGGCTACGTGCACACCGTGCCGAACGTCGACGTGTTCGACCTGAACACGGGCAACCTCGTCACCACGCTGACCAACTCGAACACGCCGGCGATGGACGTCGGCAACGACGTCGACTCGATGTACGGGATCCGCGCGTACCTGCGCTCGACCGGCGAATACGTGATCACGAAGGACAACTACAACGGCACGAGCCTCGTCGTGTATCGCTGGCATCCGTGAGCGCGCGGGCCGCGCGGATCGCGCTCAGGGCGCGCCGAGCACGCGGCCGTTCACGCTGCGTCCGTACATCGAGTCGGGCGAATCGTGGAACTTCGCGCGCGTGTCTTCCACCGAGCCGGTGAAGCGCGGGTCCTGCGGACGTTCGTGGCTGTCCATGAAGGTCGCGACGTCCCACGCCTGCTGATCGGTCAGCGTGCCGCCGAGCCCGAGCGGCATGTTGGCCTTGATGAAGCCGGCCGCGTTGCGGATGTCGCCCATCCCGGCGCCCCAGTTGAACGAGCGCGCGCCCCACAGCGGCGGGAACACGGGCTTGCCGCCGCTCGACTGGCCCTGTCCGTCCGCGCCGTGACACAGCGCGCAGTGCTGCGTATAGACGGCGGCGCCGCGCGCGTAGTCGGCCTTCTGCGCCGGCGGCGGCAGTTTCGGGAAGCCTTGGCCGGGCAGCTTCGTGCCGACCGGCGCGCCTTTCGCGAGCCAGTACGAATACGTTTCGAGCGCCACGAGGATCGGGTCGCCGGCCGGCGGCGCCTTGCCGTTCATGCTGTAGCGAAAGCAGCCCTGCAGGCGCTCGGCGAACGTGTTCACGTGACCGTTCTTGCTGCGGTAGGCCGGATACAGCGGGTACGCGGCCCACATCGGGCTCGAATCGGGGCGGCGGCCCGCGTCGAGATGGCAGCTCGCGCAGGTCAGCTTGTTGCCGACGTACTTGCCCGCGAACTCGGGTGTGTGCAGGAAGATCTGCTCGCCGAGCTTCACGGTCTTGCCGAAGTCGTCGGCGGGAATCGCCGATTCGGCCGGCGGCGTGAACGGTTTCGCCGCGGGCGTGGCGACGGCGGGCGCGGGCGACGAGGCGGCGGGCGGTGCATCCTGCGGCGCGGCTGCGAAGGCGAGCGCCGGCAGCCACGCGGCGCCCAGCAGCGTGCGGCGGATCAGCGTCGTGCGATCGATCATGGCTTGTCTCCCTGCGCGGCGCCGCCGCGCGCGTAGTACGCGGCGACCGCGTCGATGTCGGTGTCGGACAGCTTGCCGGCGATCATCGGCATCAGCGCCATCGGGCCGGGTGCGCGCGTGCCGTGCTTCCACGCGTTCAACTGGCCGGCGAGATACGCGGCCGGCTGGCCTGCGAGCGGCGGAAACGCGGTGCCCACGCCGATGCCGCCGGGGCCGTGACATTGCGCGCAGGCCGGCAGGCCCTGCGACCAGCGTCCGCGCGTCGCGAGCCACGCGCCGGTGCTGGCCGGGTCGATCGACGTGTCGTCGGATGTCGCGACGGCCGGTGCGGCGGGCAGGCTCGCGAAGTACGCGGAGACCGCATCGCGCTCGCGCGCCGATAGCAGTTTCGCGAGCGGCTGCATCACGGGGTTCTGGCGCGTGCCGTCGGCGAACGCCGACAGTTGCGCGGACAGGTACGCGGCGCTGGCGCCCGCGAGACGCGGGAAACCGGCGGCCGCATTGCCTTCGCCGTGGGCGCCGTGGCAGCCGATGCATGCGGCCACGCCCGTCGTCGTGCCCTGTGTCGCCAGCGTCTTGCCGAGCGTCGCGTCGTCCGCGTGCGCGGTGCCGGCCAGCAGCGCCGCCGTCGCGAGCAGCAGCGGCGCGAACCGGCGTCGCGGTGTTTCGACCGGATCGTTCACGTCTCCTCCTTTGTTGTTTGTCATGCGTCTCGTGCGTAGGGCGCGTCCCGCGCGGCCGGTGTCGTCAGCCCGCGTCGGGCTGCTCGCGCGCGGGCGCGGCGCTCGACGCCGGCGTCGTGCCGTCGTATCGGCCGAAACCGTAGCGCCGGAAAATCCGAAATGCATCCGGCGACCGGATGAACGCGAGCCACGCTCGCGCGGCTTCCGGATGCGGCGCGCCCTTCACCATCGCGCCCGCATAGATCGCCGTCGTATTGTGCGCGGAAGGAATGTCGACGTGCATCAGCGGATGCCCGGCCTGTTCCTGGAATGCGGCTTCGGACTGCCACAGCACGCCGGCATCCGCGCGTCCCTGCATCAGGAACAGCGCGGTTTCGCGATGGTGGATATGGGTGAGCTCGGTCGTGCCCGCGCGCACCTTGTCGTCGTAGACGGTGCGCGCGAGCGCGTCGCCGCCGGCCTTCACGAGCGACGCGCGAATCTGGCGCGCGACGCCTTCGAACGCCGGATTCGGCATCGCGAGCTTCACGTCGGGCCGCGCGAGATCGTTCAGCGACGCGATGCGTTTCGGATTGCCGGCGCGCACCATGATCGTCAGCTGGTTCGTCACATACGGCACGGCCGGGCCGGCGAGCGTGCCGTCCGCGATCAGTTCGTCGATCTTGCCGAGTCCCGCGAAATACGCATCGGGCTTGACCGTCCACGTCATGTTGCCGACCGTGATCGTGCCGCCCGCGTGAATCTGCTTCACGAGCAGGCCGGGCGGGATCGTCTCCCAGTAGATGCGGCCGCGATAGTCGGGATGGTCCTGCTCGAACTTCGCGACGAGCGGCGCCATCGCGAAGAAATAGTTGCCGCCGACGAACAGCACGAGCTTCGGCGCGCTGAGGTCGCCGTGGAAATCGGCGAGCACGTCGACTTGCGGGACCGTGAATTCGAGGCCGCGATCGAGCGCATCGTTGTTGCGACCGTTCTGCCACGGCGGGAAGACGGTCGAGGCGGAATCGACGGGCGCGGCGAGCGCGAACGCGCCGGCGCAGCACAGCCAGGCGGAGAGCAGCGCGCGCAGGCGCGGGCGGCGCGGTTTCGGAGTCGGATGAGCGGACGTCATCGAGGGCCTCATTTCGCGTACGTGAAGCCGGCCTGCTGCAACTCGGGCAGCGTGCCGACCACGCCCGGCGTGACGATCGCGCCGGGAATCACGTGGTTGGTCAGGTCGGCCGCCAGCGCGTCGAGCGGCAGCTTGTCCGGATTCGCATTCGCGCCGTCGAGCCGCTCCGCGAGTTCCCAGATCGCGTTGTGGCACGACAGGAACACGACGCCGCGCTGCTGCAGCGCGGCGATGCTGTTGTCGTGCGACGAGAAGGCGCCGTCTGCGCGTTCGTGGTCGTGCGCGTCCTTCGACTGCGCGGGCTTCGCGTCGAGCAGCGTGTTGGTCGGGAATGCCGCGCCGGCAAAGCGCGCGAGGCCGTATTTGTCCCACGCGGCCTGATCGAACAGCGCGAGATGCGCGCTGCCGTGCGTGGCCGACACGACCAGGAAATCCGGATGACCGTACGACCAGACCTGTGCGTTCAGCGCATTGCGCATCAGGTTCAGCCACGGGCCGCCGAGCTCGGTGTTGTCCCACACCTGCTTCGGTCCGCCGCGATAGCCGAGCACTTCGGCGAGCGCTGCGTGATCCCATTGATCGGCGCGCTCGAGAATCATCGGTACGGTCTTGAGATCGCGCCGTCTCGGCGCGGCTGCGACGCGGCGCGTGAGGTCCGCGAGGCGCGCGGCGCCGTCGGGCAACAGCGAGCCCGGGGCGGGCGTCGCCGCGTGCGCGCGAGGCGTGGCGCCGAGCAGCGCGGTGCCGGCCGCGAGGCCGAGCGTTTTCAGCGCGCCGCGGCGCGCGTGCCGGTCCGTCATGAGTGTGTCTCCTGATGATCGGGGAGCCGTCGTGCCGCCCGGCGGAGCGGCATCGCGACTGTGCGCAGCCAGTCTAGAGGCGCACGACGGCTCGGCAAAATCGCGATATCGGATGACGGATATTGGCGCGCCCGATGATTCGTCTGAGGATCGGCAGGCGATCGGTGCGCGGGCCGCGGCGGGCGGTGCGATTGCGCGGCGCGGGGCCGTCTGCTACCGTAGCGCCAAAATTCGAAGCATCGGAATCGACGAGAGCGGGGGCCGGGCCATGTCATCTTCCTGTCGCGCCGGGAGCGACGACCAGCCGCGCGCCGATACGGGCTGCGCCGGCAACAAAGCGAGCGAAGCCGCGCCTCGCCGATCGAATCACTGAAAAGAACGACAAGCGAATCCACGCCGCGCGTGCCGTGCCTTGGCGACATGCGCGTTTCAACCACTCGAGACCTGAGAGACCTTGCAGATGAAAAAGCTTTCCGCATCGTTCGCGACCGCTGCGTTCGCAACGTTCGCCGCGCTGTCGGCCGCCTGGCAGCCGGCCGTCGCCGCGCCCGCCGACGCGGCCGCGATCGACACGCACTACGGTGCGGTGATCGAGGCCTACACGCAGGACATGGCCGCGGCCCGGTCGAAATACGACGGCCAGCGCCTCGCGTTCGTCGGTGCGGTGATCCGGATGGGCAGCGATCCGGGCGGCACCTATTTCGGCGCGCTGACGGCGGACGGCGAGCAGTTCGACACGCATTTCGACGTCGCCGACCAGGATGCGCTGAAAGCGAAATTCCCCGGCGGCGAGATCAAGCCGTTCGTCACGTCGGCGGCGTTCCGGTTCAGTTGCGTGAACGAAGGCTATGTCGATGCGCCCGTGCTGCCCGGCCTGAAGCTCACGCATTGCCGCAAGGTCGATTGACGCCGCGCCGCGCGCCGGCGCTCAGAACTTCTGCTGGATGCCGGCCATCACGCCGAGCTGGTTCATGCCGAGGCCGACCGTTCCGCCGGCGGCGACCGGGTTCGCCGCCTGCGCGCTGTTGAACAGATAGCCCAGCGACGTATAGACGGTCGTGCGCTTCGACAGGAAGTAGTTTGCGCGGCCGACGACCAGCGTGCCGTTCGTGCCGCTTTCGCCTTCGCCGCGTTGCAGATAGCGCACGCCCTGCACGTCGAAGGCGAGCGCCGGCGTCGCGTAATAGGTGCCGCCGGCAAACACGATGTCGGATTGCAGGTGCCGCGCTGCCGCGAGGTTGCGCCGGATCCAGCCGGCGCCGAGCTTGGCCGGCCCCCACTTGACGTACGCGGCGACGATGTCGCGCGTGTCGGTGTAGCCCGAGCCGTTCAGCGGCGCCAGCGCGCCGGCGCCGCCGCGCATCACGTCATGGGATGCGGCCAGCCCGAACTGGCTCGTGTCGTACGCGATCATCGCGGTGTATTGGCGGCACGCGACGAAGTCGCCGGCCACCTGCCCGGTGCAGCCGGTCGCCGACGGCCCGGCGGGCCCGGCCGCATCGCGGCCGAAGCTGTAGGTGGCACCGAGCGTGACGCCGCGGAACGTGCCCTTGTAGCCGATCGCGTTGTCGCTGCGCGCATTCGGCAGGTACGAGTCGAAATCCGCCATCGAGTGAATCGACGGGCCGATCACGTCGGCATTGGCCAGCACGATCATCGTCATGTTCATCTGGCGGCCGAGCGTCAGCGCGCCGAAGCCGCCGCTCACGCCCACGTTCGCCTGCCGCCCGAACAGTCGGCCGCCGTAGTTCAGTGCGCCGGTGCCGGGCTGGAAGCCGTTCTCGAGTACGAAGAACGCCTGGTAGCCGGCGCCGAGATCCTCGGTGCCCTTCAGTCCCCAGCGCGACGGCACTTCGCCGGTCAGCGTCGGCATCCCGACGAACGAGCCGCCGTGCGCGGCGTGGTTGTAGTAGGACACGCCGGTGTCCATGATCCCGTACAGCGTGACGCTGCTTTGCGCGCAAGCCGGGCCGGCCAGCGCCATCGCGAGGGCGGCGCACAGTTTCGTCTTCATCCTTGTCTCCAAACCTGGTATGTAGTGATGCTTATCGATTTTTATCGGACAGCATCCGGATGCGATATCCGGACGCCGTCCGTCGGTACTGCGTGTTACGACAGTGCAGGGTCGGCTTGCCGGCGCGGCACACGGGCCGGCGCGCACACGACGGCGACGGCGATGGCCGCGCCGATCATCGGCAGCAGGAACGCGAAATAGAGATGTGACACGGACCAGCCGCCATCGAGCAGCGCGCCGACCGTCAGCGGTGACAGGATCGCGCCGAGACGGCCGATGCCGACCGCGAGGCCGATGCCGGTCGTGCGGATCTGCGCGGGATAGGGCGTCGGCGATAGTGCGTACATCCCGGCCACGCACGCATTGATGATCGCGCCGAGGAACACCGCGACCGTCATCCCGACCCCGAGCGAGCCCGTGTTCGCGCCGAACACGACCAGCAGCGCACCGCCCGTCAGCAGCGTGGCGACCAGCAGGTTGCGCAGGCCGAACCGGGCCGACAGCAGGCTGAACAGCGACGCGCCTGCAATGCCGCCGAGATTGAGCAGCACGCCGCCGGTCACGCCCTGCGACGCCGACAGCCCGGCCTGCACCAGCAGCTTCGGTGTCCAGCTGACGACGAAATAGAAGCTGCCCATCACCAGAAAGAACGCGATCCACAGCGCGATCGTGCGACGCGCGAGCGGCCCGCGCAGCACGGCCGCGCGGCCTGTATCGGGGCCGGCCGCGTCCGCCGCGGTCGTGGCCGCGGGCAGCGCGTCGAGCGGCGCGCGCTGCATCCGCGCGAGGATTCGGTTGATCTTCTGCAGCGCATTCGCCGGACGGCGGACCAGCAGGAAGTCGAGCGACTCCGGCAGCAGCGCGAGCACCATCGGAATCGCCATCAGCGTCAGCACGCCGCCGAACGCGAACACGCTGCGCCATCCCCACACGGACAGCAGGTAGCCGGCGATCACGCCGCCCGCGGTGGCGCCGATCGCATAGCCGGCCGACTGCATGCCGATCGCGGCGCTACGCCATTTGTTCGATGCGTATTCGCCGCTGATGACGGTCAGGCTGGCCAGCATGCCGCCGATGCCGAGCCCCGTGTACGCGCGGGCGGCCGCCAGTTGCAGCGTGCCGTGGGTGGCTGAGCAGGCGAGCATCCCGGTCGAGATGACGACCAGGCAGAACAGGATGATCCGGCGACGGCCGACCCGGTCGGCCAGCGGCGCGATCAGCACCGAGCCGAGGCCCATGCCGGCCAGCCCGGCGCTCAGCAGCATGCCGATTGCCTTGCCGCTCAACTGCCATTCGGCCGCGAGACGCGGCGCGACAAACGCCATCGCCAGCACGTCGAAACCGTCGAGCATGTTCAGCACGACGCAGGCCGTGACTGCCAGCGTCTGGAATGCGCTCATCGGAGACGCATCGATCGTATTGCGGATAGGTACGCTCACGTCCAAGACCCCTATAAGAATAGTATGACAAATTGATTGGAACCGGATGGCGCTCGGGGGAGTCGAGCGGGTGACTGCGGATTCGTATTGCGACGGGCGAGCGGGGCGCGTTCGGTGTCCGGTCGTGCGCTCCCCGATTGTTTGCAGGTGCCAGGCGTCTATGCGGCGTGCGCGGGCTGCAGCAGCAGACGCTCGATCACGCGCCGCGCGCGGTTCGGGCCTGCATCGACGTGAATGTCGATCTGCCGCCTGTCGGGAAACCGCAGCTGATTGCGGTACTGCGCCTCGATCACGGTCTTGTCCTCGTCGAAGGTGGCCGCGGATTGCTCGATGACCGTGCGCGCGACGCGCTCGACGTCGCTTTGCGGATTGGTCGTGATCGTCCAGAAGTAGTGCGTCGTGGTTTCCGTCTCGGGCGTGATGCCGTGGAAGCCGCGCATATGGAACCCGCCGCGCGCCGGGTCGGCGAGATCGCCGGTGCCGGCGTCCATCGCGCCGGTCCAGATCCGGATATGCGACACGTGGAATTCGATTTCCTGCCATCGATCGACGCGGCCTGCGAATGGCCACGCGGCCGTGTAGGTCGGCGGCGGATCGGAGTCCGGCATCCGGCGCACCAGTTTCACCGTGTCGCCTTCGCTGCTGACGCGCGTTTCCGCGCCCATGTGCAACGCGGCGTTGCCGCCGATGGTTTTCAGATGGACGTAGCCGAGATGGCTCAGGTCCATCAGGTTGTCGTGAATCAGCTGGTACGGCGCGTCGTAGTGGTAGTTGCCGCCGCCGAACCGGTAGCGCGGATCCGAATGGAACGAATAGGACGGCGGCGCGCAGGTCGGCTCGCGGTTGGCGGCGTCGCCGATCCAGATCCACACGATCGCGTCCTGCTCGCGCACCGGATACGACGCTACGCAAGCGCTGGCCGGGATCCGGTCCTGCCCGGGAATCTCGACGCAGGCCCCGTCACGGTCGAACAGCAACCCGTGATAACCGCAGCGCAGGCCGCGCGGTTCGAGCGAGCCGCACGACAGCGGCAGCGACTTGTGGCAGCAGCGATCCTCCAATGCGCCGACTTCGCCCGACGGCAGCCGGAACAGCACGACCGGGCGGCCGAGCAGCGTGCGGGCAACCGGCTGGTCGGCCAGTTCGGACGCGAGTGCGGCGACCCACCATCGGTTGGCGGGAAAGATAGGACTATTTATTTCTGGCGAGGTGTGATGTGCCATCGATTGTCTCCAGTATCGTATTGCCGCTGCGCGTCGCGCGGGCCGTTTGCTACAGATCGAGGACCAGCACCGCACTACGCGAACGCGAGCAGCACGGCAGGAACTGGTCGCCGGCTGCTTTCTCGTCGTCCGTCAGGTACGAATCGCGATGCTCGGGCTCGCCGTCCAGCACGCGCGTCAGGCAGGTGCCGCATACGCCTTGCTCGCACGACGTCAGCACGTCGACGCCGTTGGCCGCGAGCGCTGCGACGACCGTACATTCGGCCGGCACGTCGATCACCCGGCCGCTGCTCGCGATCCGGACCTGGAACGGACGGTCGGCAGCGGACGTTTCGACCGCACCGCCAAAGAACTCGTAGTGCAGCCGTGCTTCGGCCCAGTTGCGTGCGCGCGCTTCGTTCAGCACCGCGTCCATGAAGCCGCGCGGCCCGCACACATAGAGATGCGTGCCTTCGGGCGCCGCCGCGAGTACCGCGGCGAGATCGAATCGTTGCGCGGGCTCGCCGTCGTCGACATGCAGGCGCACCCGGTCGCGAAACGCGGAGGCGGCGATCCGTTCGACGAAGGCCATGCGCTCGGTCGAACGCGCGCAGTAATGCATCGCGAACGGCTCGCCGGACGACGACAGCCGTTCCGCCATGCTGAGGATCGGCGTGACGCCGATCCCGCCGGCGAGCAGCAGGTGGTGCGCCGCGCCGGCCGCAAGCGGAAAGTGGTTGCGCGGCGTGCTGATCCGCACGGTATCGCCTTGCCGGACCGCGTCGTGGATCGCGCGCGAGCCGCCGCGGCCTTCGGCATCGAGCAGCACGGCGATCTGATAGCGGTCGGCCTGCGCGGGGTGGTTGCACAGCGAATACTGGCGCACGAGCCCGCCTGGCAGATGGACGTCGATATGGGCGCCCGCCGTGAAGCCCGGCAGCGGCGAGCCGTCGTCGCTGACGAATTCGAACCCGCAGATGTCGCGGGCTTCCTGCCACTTGCGGGCCACCTTGACGGTCAGCGAGGCATCGCTCATGACGCCTCCGTCGCGCGCGCAACCGGAATGACGGGCCGCTGCGGGGCCGACGCGCGTTCGTCGGCGAGCAGCCGCTCGATCACCTTGCGCGACAGTACGCCGCCGGTGTCGATGTTGAGCTTCAGCAGATTGCGGTCCGGCCACGCTTCGAGGTTGCGCTGCTGGCGCTCGAGCATCTCGAGATCCTCGGCGAAAATCTTGCCCTGGCCTTCGCGGATCGTGTCGGTCAGCGCCGCATCGTCCGGCCGGAAGTTGCGCGCCATGCCCCAGAAATACCAGATCGACGTTTCCGTTTCGGGCGTGATGAAGTCGACCACGATCGACGACGCCTTCACGTGATCGGGCGCGGCATGGCCGCCGTGGCCCGCATGCGCGACGCCGACCTCGATCATCACGTGGCTCGGCGGCGAGAAGCGGCAGATCTGCCAGCGATCGACCGGCACGTTGTCGGCGAGCCCGTTGCCGCGCAGCGCGATTTGCCAGAACGGCGGCGGCATCACGTTTTCCATGAAGCGGCTCGTGACGACCTCGTCGCCTTCGCAGACGGTGCGCGGCGCCGCCTCGTCGATCTCGCGCTGGCCGATGCTGCTCGCATGCACGTAGGTCTCGTGCGTGAGGTCCATCAGGTTGTCGATCATCAGGCGGTAGTCGCAGCGGATGTGATAGAGGCCGCCGCCGTGCGCCCATGCGGGATCGTCCGCCCACGGCAGGTGGTGCAGCTGGTCCGGATCCGCGCGCGTCGCATCGCCCGGCCACACCCAGACGAACCCGTACCGCTCGATCGCGGGAAAGCTGCGGATCGCCGGAAAGCCGCCTACGCGCTGGCCCGGCATGCCGGTCGTCTTGCCGTCGCAGCCCATCTCGAGCCCGTGATAGCCGCACACGAGCGTGCCGTCGCGGACGAATCCCAGCGACAGCGGCGCGCCGCGATGCGGGCAGAAATCCTCGAGTGCGGCGACGCTGCCGTCCGCCGTGCGGTAGAACACCATCGATTCGCCGCAGATCTTGCGCCCGAGCAACTTCCCGTCGATTTCGTCGGGCGTGCAGGCCACGTACCACGCATTCTTCAGAAACACGTCATCGTCTCCTCCGGATCGGCTGCCGGCGATGTCCGGCACACCTTAATTCAGTACACTGAATGAGATTCAGTGTACGCATTGAAACGGAAACGGACAAGGCGAGCGGTATACTGGTTTTCCCGAAAATGGGCGTGAACGCGCGCCACCCCGGCGACGCATGCGTCCGACGTTCGCCGTTGCAACTTGCTCATCCATGGAAAAAACACACGCTGCCGAAGTCCCGACGTTCGGACTCGACCTGTACGACGAGCCTGGCCACCTGATTCGTCGCGCGCACCAGATCGCCGTGGCGATGTTTCACGAAAAGCTGGGCCGCGAAGTGACGCCGGTGCAGTACGCGGTGTTGCGCATGCTGCTCGAGTGTCCGGGGCTGGATCAGGTGACGCTCGCGCAGCGCGTCGCGCTCGACACGTCGACGACCGCCGACCTCGCGGTGCGGCTCGAGGCGAAAGGCTTGATCGTGCGGGAAGTGCTGCCGCGCCGGCAGCGCCGCCTGCTGCTGACGCCGGCGGGCGAGGCGCTGCTGACGCGGCTGATTCCGTCGGTCAAGGAATTGCGCGCCGGGCTGTTCGAAGGCATGGGCGAGGACGATGCGGAGGACCTGATCCGCCTGTTGCGCAAGTTCGTCCATCTGAACAACGAACAGAGCCGCGCGCCGCTGCGCGTCGGCGACGAATGACGGCGCGCGGGCGGGCGGCCCGCAGCGCTTGCCCGCGCGCTACGTCGAGCCTTCCAGCCGCCGCGCGGCTTCCATCACCTCGTTCCTGAAGCGCACCAGCGCCGCCTGTTCCGGCGCGGGCGGCTGCACGGCCGCCCACAGCATGTCGATCAGCTGCGCGGCCGTGGCTTCCGTGTCGAGCTTGCGGCGGCCGAGGATCGCATCCCACAGTACGTGCTCGACCGGCCCGAACACCATCGAGCGCAGCAGGCTCAGCGGCATGTCCGCGCGCACCTGCCCGGCTGCCTGCCCGCGCGCGAGCACGTCCATCAGCGGCGCCGTGTAGCGCCGCTGCAGCGCGGTCAGCTCGTCGCTCAGCGCATGCTGCTTCGCGCGGCCCTCCGACAGCACCAGCGCGCACAGCCCGGTACCGCTGACCAGCATCAGCCGCAAGTGCGTGCGCACGACGAACGCGAACTGCTGGTGGACGGGCGCGTCGAGCGGCATCCCGTCCTCGAATGCCGTGATGTTTTCGTCATACCAGTCCGCGATCACGCGCGCGCACAGCTCGCGCTTGCCGCGGAAATAACTGAACACGGTCGCCTCGGACACGCCGACGCGCTGCGCGATCTCCGCGGTCGTCGCGGATTCGTAGCCTTTTTCGGCGAAGACTTCGCGCCCGGCGCGCAGGATGTCCTGCACGCGCTGCAGGGACTTGCGGCCGGCGGGTGCGCGCGACGTGTCGGGGCGGTCGGCTTTGGCGATGGCGGTCATGGTGTCGGCAGCGAGCGGCGGGGATCCGGAAACATATCTGAGTATTACTCAAAAAAGTCATTGACGCCAGCCCAGCCGACGCGCGACACTACGCACAATTTCCGCAGTATTGGTCAACGAATCGGCGCATCAACCGGTTTTGAGCAAAACTCAGAAATCGGTGCGCGCAACGCACTTTCTGGAGACGGAGGAGACATGAGCAACCTGCCCGGCGTGCAATTCATGCTCGGTGAAGACATCGAGATGCTGCGCGACGCCGTCGCGAACTTCGCGGCGAAGGAAATCGCGCCGCGCGCGGCGGAGGTCGATCGCACCGACCAGTTCCCGATGGATCTGTGGCGCAAGTTCGGCGAACTGGGCGTACTCGGGATGACCGTCGGCGAGGAATACGGCGGCGCGAACATGGGCTACACCGCGCACATGGTCGCGATGGAGGAGATCTCGCGGGCGTCCGCGTCGATCGGCCTGTCGTACGGCGCGCACTCGAACCTGTGCGTGAACCAGATCCACCGCAACGGCACCGCTGCGCAGAAGCAGAAATACCTGCCGAAGCTCGTGTCGGGCGAACACATCGGCGCGCTCGCGATGAGCGAGCCGAACGCGGGCTCCGACGTCGTCAGCATGAAGCTGCGCGCGGACAAGCGCGGCGACCGCTACGTGCTGAACGGCACGAAGATGTGGATCACCAACGGCCCCGACTGCGACACGCTCGTCGTCTACGCGAAGACGGACGTCGACGCCGGCCCGCGCGGCATCACCGCGTTCATCGTCGAGAAGGGCATGAAGGGCTTCTCGGTCGCGCAGAAGCTCGACAAGCTCGGCATGCGCGGCTCGCATACCGGCGAGCTGGTGTTCCAGGACGTCGAGGTGCCGGAGGAGAACATCCTCGGCCAGCTCAACGGCGGCGTGAAGGTGCTGATGAGCGGCCTCGACTACGAGCGCGCGGTGCTGTCCGGCGGCCCGACCGGCATCATGGCCGCGTGTCTCGACGCGGTGGTCCCGTACATCCACGACCGCAAGCAGTTCGGCCAGTCGATCGGCGAGTTCCAGCTGATCCAGGGCAAGGTCGCCGACATGTACACGACGTTCCAGGCGTGCCGCGCGTATCTGTACGCGGTCGGCCGCCATCTCGACTCGGCGGGCAGCGACCACATCCGCCAGGTGCGCAAGGACTGCGCGGGCGTGATTCTCTACACGGCCGAGAAGGCGACGTGGATGGCCGGCGAGGCGATCCAGATCCTCGGCGGCAACGGCTACATCAACGAATACCCGGTCGGCCGCCTGTGGCGCGATGCGAAGCTGTACGAGATCGGCGCCGGCACGAGCGAGATCCGCCGGATGCTGATCGGCCGCGAGCTGTTCGCGGAAACGATGTAACGCCCCACGTCACGCGAACGGAGCCCCGTCGATGCCGATCATCGAATCCAAACTGAATCCGCGTTCGGAAGAATTCCGCGCGAACGCCGCGGCGCTCGAGGCGGTCGTCGCCGACCTGCGCGCGAAGATCGAACAGCTCGCGCAGGGCGGCGGCCCCGCCGCGCGCGACAAGCACCTGTCGCGCGGCAAGCTGCTGCCGCGCGACCGGATCGCGCAACTGCTCGATCCCGGCGCGCCGTTCCTCGAGCTGTCGCAGCTCGCGGCGAACGGGATGTACAACGACGATGCGCCGGGCGCGGGCGTGATCACCGGCATCGGCCGGATCGCGGGCCGCGAATGCGTGATCGTGTGCAACGACGCGACGGTCAAGGGCGGCACCTACTACCCGATGACGGTGAAGAAGCACGTGCGCGCACAGGAGATCGCCGCGGAGAACCGGCTGCCGTGCGTGTACCTCGTCGATTCGGGCGGCGCGAACCTGCCGAACCAGGACGACGTGTTTCCCGATCGCGACCACTTCGGCCGCATCTTCTACAACCAGGCCACGATGTCGGCGGCCGGCATCGCGCAGATCGCGGTCGTGATGGGCTCGTGCACGGCGGGCGGCGCGTATGTGCCGGCGATGAGCGACGAGTCGATCATCGTGAAGAACCAGGGCACGATTTTCCTCGGCGGGCCGCCGCTCGTGAAGGCCGCGACCGGCGAGGAAGTGAGCGCCGAGGATCTCGGCGGCGGCGACGTGCATACGCGCCTGTCGGGCGTGGCCGATCATCTCGCGCAGAACGATGCGCATGCGCTGTCGATCGCGCGCAGCATCGTCGGTAACCTCGCGCCGAAGATTGCGTCGCCGGTGTCGCTGCGCGAGCCGAAGGCGCCGCGCTACGACGCGAAGAGCGTGTACGGCGTGATTCCGGTCGACACGCGCAAGCCGTTCGACGTGCGCGAAGTGATCGCGCGCATCGTCGACGATTCGGAGTTCGACGAATTCAAGGCGCGCTTCGGCACGACGCTCGTCACGGGCTTCGCGCATATCTGGGGCCATCCGGTCGGGATCGTCGCGAACAACGGCATCCTGTTTTCCGAATCGGCGGTGAAGGGCGCGCATTTCATCGAGTTGTGCTGCCAGCGCAGGATTCCGCTCGTGTTCCTGCAGAACATCACCGGCTTCATGGTCGGCCGCAAGTACGAGAACGAAGGCATCGCGCGCCACGGCGCGAAGATGGTGACGGCCGTGTCGAACGCGAAGGTGCCGAAGTTCACGGTGATCATCGGCGGCTCGTTCGGCGCGGGCAACTACGGGATGTGCGGTCGCGCATTCGGGCCGCGCTTCCTGTGGATGTGGCCGAACGCGCGCATCTCGGTGATGGGCGGCGAGCAGGCCGCGTCGGTGCTCGCGACCGTGCGGCGCGACGGCATCGAGGCGAAGGGCGGCGCGTGGTCCGCCGACGAGGAGGAAGCGTTCAAGCAGCCGATCCGCGACCAGTACGAGCGCCAGGGCCATCCGTACTACGCCAGCGCGCGGCTGTGGGACGACGGCGTGATCGATCCTGCGCAGACGCGCGACGTGCTCGGCCTCGGGCTGGCCGCGTCGATGAACGCGCCGATCGACGACACGCGCTTCGGCGTGTTCCGCATGTAACGGCACGGAGGGCTGAACGATGCGATACGAAACCATCAAGGTAAGCGAAGCCGGCCGCGTGGCGACCGTCACGCTCGCGCGTCCCGACGTGCGCAACGCGTTCAACGAGACGACCATCGCCGAGCTGACCACCGCGTTCGAATGGCTCGATGCGCACGCCGGCGTGCGCGCGGTCATGCTCGCGGCCGAAGGCGCGGCGTTCTGCGCGGGTGCGGACCTGAACTGGATGAAGAAGATGGCCGGCTACTCGGACGACGAGAACCGTGCCGACGCGCGCAAGCTCGCGCGGATGCTCGAGGCGATCCATCGCTGCGGCAAGCCGGTGATCGCGCGCGTACATGGCGATGCGTATGCGGGCGGCGTCGGTCTCGTGGCCGCGGCCGACATCGCGATCTCGGCCGACGGCGCGAAATTCTGCCTGTCCGAAGCGCGCCTCGGGCTGATTCCCGCGACGATCGCGCCGTACGTCGTGCGCGCGATGGGCGAGCGCGCGGCGCGCCGCTATTTCACGACGGCGGAAGTGTTCGACAGCGCGCGTGCGGCGTCGCTCGGCTTCATCCACGACGCGGTGCCGGCCGACGCGCTCGACGACACGGTCGCGAAGCTCGCCGCGACGCTGGTCGCGAACGGTCCCGACGCGGTGCGCGCGTGCAAGCGGCTGGTCGCCGACGTCGCCGGCCGTGCGCTCGACGCGACGCTGATCGAGCAGACCGCCGACTGGATCGCGCGCACCCGCGCGGGCGCGGAAGCGCGCGAGGGGATCGCCGCCTTCCTGGAGAAACGCACGCCGTCGTGGCGTGAATGACACCGCGGCGGCGCATGCCGCCCGCGTCGCGTGACCAACCTTTTCCGGACGACATCGAAGCCATGTTCGACAAGATTCTGATCGCCAACCGCGGCGAAATCGCGTGCCGCGTCGCCGCGACGTGCAAACGTCTCGGGATCGCGAGCGTCGCCGTCTATTCCGACGCGGACGCGAACGCGAAGCACGTCGCCGCGTGCGACGAGGCCGTGCATATCGGCGGCTCGGCGGCCGCGGACAGCTATCTGCGCATCGAGCGCATCATCGACGCCGCGCGCGCAACCGGCGCGCAGGCAATCCATCCCGGCTACGGCTTCCTGTCGGAGAACGAGGATTTCGCGCAGGCGTGCGACGCGGCCGGCATCGTGTTCATCGGGCCGCCGGTCGCCGCGATCGCCGCGATGGGCTCGAAGGCGGCCGCGAAGGCGCTGATGCACGCGGCCGCGGTGCCGCTCGTGCCCGGCTATCACGGCGACGACCAGGATGCGGGCAACCTGCATCGCGAAGCCGACGCGATCGGCTATCCGGTGCTGCTGAAGGCGAGTGCGGGCGGCGGCGGCAAGGGGATGCGCGTGGTCGAGCGCACCGAAGATTTTCCGGCGGCGCTCGCGTCGTGCCAGCGCGAAGCCGCGAGCAGCTTCGGCAACGATCGCGTACTGATCGAGAAATATCTGACGCGCCCGCGTCACGTCGAAGTGCAGGTGTTCGGCGATACGCACGGCAATGCCGTGTACCTGTTCGATCGCGACTGCTCGGTGCAGCGCCGTCACCAGAAGGTGCTCGAGGAAGCGCCCGCGCCGGGCCTGCCCGACGCCCTGCGCCGCGCGATGGGCGAGGCGGCCGTCGCGGCCGCGCGTGCGGTCGGCTATGTTGGCGCGGGCACGGTCGAGTTCATCATGACCGGCGACGCGTTCTATTTCATGGAAATGAACACGCGGTTGCAGGTCGAGCATCCGGTTACCGAGATGGTCACGGGGCTCGACCTGGTCGAATGGCAATTGCGCGTCGCGGCCGGCGAGCCGCTGCCGCTGAAGCAGGACGAACTGCGCGTGCAGGGTCATGCGATCGAGGCGCGCCTTTACGCAGAGAACCCGGCGCGCGGCTTCCTGCCGTCGACGGGAACGCTGAAGCACCTGCGGCTGCCGGAAGGCGTCGAGTTCGACATCGGCGCGCCGGTGCGCGTCGACAGCGGCGTGCGCGAGGGCGATGCGATCACGCCGTTCTACGATCCGATGATCGCGAAGCTGATCGTGCACGGCGCGGACCGCGCGGAAGCACTGGGCCTGATGCTGCGTGCGCTGCGTGCATGCGAGGTGGTCGGCCTGCACACGAATGCCGCGTTCCTGCAGCGGATCGTCGCGTGTGCGCCGTTCGCGTCGGCCGATCTCGACACGGGCCTGATCGAGCGCAACCACGATGCGCTGTTCGCGCCGCAACAGCCGCCGCGCGCGGCGCTCGCGCTGGCCTGCGCGGCGCTGCTCGCGCGCGAGCGCGGCGCGGTCGCGAACGGCGCGTCGCCGTGGGCGTCGCTGCCGGACTGGCGGCTGAACGGCGGCTATCGCCGCACGCTCGAATGGCGCGCGGTCGAGCGCGACACGGACCACACGGTCGTGTATGAGGACGACGGCGCAGGCGCGCGCCTCGCGGCGGGCGAGGCGGCCGCGCAGCCGTTCGCGTGGACGCGCGGCGCAAGCCCGCTCGACTTCGACGTGACGCTCGACGGCGTGCGCAGCAGCGGCCGCGTGTACGCGGATGGCGATGTCTTCCACGTGTTTACGCAGGGCGCGGCCGAGACGTTCGAATGGCGCAACCTGCTCGCGCATGCGGGCGACGCCGAACACGGCGGCGGCCGCCTGACCGCGCCGATGCCCGGCAAGGTGATCGCGGTGCTGGTCGAACCGGGCCAGAAGGTCGAAGCCGGCACGCCGCTGATCGTGATGGAAGCGATGAAGATGGAACACACGATCGGCGCGCCGGGCGCCGGCGTCGTCGCGGAAGTGCTGTACGGCGTCGGCGACCAGGTTGCGGACGGTGCGCAACTGCTGACGATGGCGGAAGTGGCCTGATACGCGTGACGTTTACGACCGGCCCGCTCGCGGCCGGTCGCCCGCAAGCGGGGCGGGCTGGATCGGCCGTGCCGCGCTGACCATCCATGACAGTCTGCCGGCCGGCGCTCCGCTAGACTGGCGCATTGCGCACAGCGCGGCTGCTTGACGCGGCCGGCACTGCGCGCGCTACACTGCGTCCATTCAATCTCCATCCCCCCGCCGACGATGACGTCTCCTGTCCTGAACGGCCTGCGCATCGGTATCACGATCGGCCTGCGCACCCCCGACGAAAGCCTGTGGATCAACGGCATCAAGCAGAACGCGCTGTTTCTCGCGAAGCTGCTGATGGCGTCGCCGCACGGCTATCGCGTGACGCTCGTCAACACCACCGGCGTGCCGCTGACCGACGCGCTGCCGTGGGACCGCCACGTGTACGACACACGCGCGTTCGGCGACATGAAGGATTCGCTCGACGTGCTGATCGAGCTCGGCGGGCAGATCGACGCGGAGCAGACCGCCTACCTGAAGGCGCGCGGCGCGAAGATCGTCAGCTACTGCTGCGGCGTCGAGTACATCAACGCGATGGAGTCGATGCTGTTCGGCCGCCGGCTGTGGGATTCGCTGTTCATCAACCGCGGCTACGACGAGGTCTGGGCGATTCCGCAGATCGCGCCGTCGTCGCTGCCGTTCCTGCAGTCGCTGCGCCGCTGCCCGGGGCGCGTCGTGCCGTTCGTGTGGGATCCGATGTTCCTGACGCAACGCGCGCAGTCGCTGCCGGAGCACGGCGAATACCGGCCGCGCGGCGAGCCCGGCAAGCGGCTGACGGTGATGGAGCCGAATCACAACGTCGTGAAGTTCTGCGTGTATCCGATGCTGATCATCGACGAGGCGTATCGCCGCGATCCCGATTCGATCGTGTTCACGCACGTGACGAACGCCGAGCGCCTCGCGCGCGAGAGCGCCGAGTTCGTGATGCTGATGAACTACCTCGACATCGTGCGCGCGGGCAAGGCGAGCTTCGTCGGACGCTTCGACACGCCGGTGTTCCTGGCCGACCTGACCGACGTCGTCGTGTCGCACCAGTGGTCGAACCCGCTCAACTACTTCTACTTCGACGTGTGCTGGCAAGGCTATCCGCTGGTGCACAACGCGAGCCTCGCGCCCGATCTCGGCTACTACTATCCGGACAACGACGTGCAGCAGGGCGCGGACGCGCTGCTGCATGCGCTGCATACGCACGACGACGCGTGGGAGGCCTATACGCGGCGGCAGCGCGAGATCCTGCGCCGCTATACGTCGGCCAATCCCGCGCTCGTCGCCGAGTACGACGCGCTGCTCGCGAACCTGGTCGGCGCGACGGCCGCGTAACGCAGGCATTCCATTCGGCGGACGCGCCGGTTTCGGCGCATGCAGGTATGCGCGGCTGTGTTGCGAATATCGTATGACGAATTGCGCCTTTAAAAAAGAAACCGCCGAATTGGTCGATTCGGCGGTTTTCAAGGCACGAATTTGACGGCTCCGAGGGAAGTCCGTCGAAAATCATTTTATAGGTTAACAAGTCGGAAGGATTGTTAAATTTCTTTCGGTCGGTATTGGTAGTATAATTCGGCACGGATTTTCGCTTTGAACGGGTCCGATTGGGTCGATTCAATTGATAATGTCGAATGAAGCGCCAAAATTGGGTTTCAAAGCGATTGAATATGATCCGGCGGCGGGCTCTGCGGCGACGGTCGCCCTTGCCGGAAGGCGGTTTCCGGCTGCCGGGAGCGCGAATGCGCATCCCGTTTCGAACAAGGCGATTTATCAGATCAAACGGCCAAAGTCATGCGTTTTTGAATTCCGCCGCATCCTTCTCATTTTGGACTGTCGCATTGTTTGGCGGAAAGCGCTGCGCCGACTCGCATTCGGTCATCCCATTGTGTAATCTGTCGCACTGTTGCGCACCGGAGCGGTGTGTATTTTCGGTATTGAAGCGAATTTAAAATATCGAATTTGTCGGCGCGCCGAAATGAAAAGTACGCTCCCGAAAAAGATCGAAAAAGCTGGATGAGCCGGGAAGGCGGCGGAGCGTGCGATGGTCGCTCGCTCCGCATGTAGCGTCAGGTCGAACTGCTGTCGGCAGTTCGCCATTTGCCGGAGCGCCGGATGAATGCGGTCGAAGCTCGCCTGGGGGCGAATCGGGAAGTCAATCGTGACGACGAGATCGGTTTCGTGTTCGGCGGCACCGACCGTCATGCCGACCTCGCGTCGGTGCGCAGTTTCGTCGAGAACCGGCTCGCGTTCGTCTACGAGCCGGTGTGCCGTGCCGACCTGTCGGGCGGCGTGCTGTATCACGAATGCCTCGCGCGGCTGCGGCGCGAATCGGAAGATGCGTTGCCGCCGCTCGCATTTCTGCCGCGGCTCGAGGCGTTCGGGCTGATGCGCTGGTTCGACCGGCTCGTGGTCGGCCGGACCATCGACGGCTTGCGTGCCGATCCGACCGCCGTGTACGGCTGCAACGTGTCGGCGGCGAGTGCGGTGATGGACGACGCGTGGCTCGCGATCTTCCGGCGGCTCGAAAGGGAGCCGTCGGTGGCCGCGCGGCTGGTGATCGAAATCACTGAGACGGGGCCGTTGAATCCCGTCGCGGGGCGCTCGTTCGTGTCGCGGTTCCGGCAGGCCGGATGCCGCGTCGCGATCGACGATTTCGGTGTCGGTTTCAGCGCGCTGAACAACCTGGTGGTCGGCAATCCCGACATCGTGAAGCTCGACAAGTCGATTCTGACGACGATCAAGCGCAACGCGATCGGACGCTACCAGTTTCGCCGGCTGGTCGCGTTCGCGCACGAAGGCGCGCGTCACGTCGTGGTCGAAGGCGTGGAAAACGAAATGGACCGGCAGATGATCATGGAGGCTGGCGTCGCGTGGGCGCAGGGCATCCGTTTCTCGTGGCGCGCCCCGGCCGCCGCGTGACGGCGCGCCGGTGTTGCGCCGGTTCGGCCGGAACCGGAATGGATCGCAAAGGGGCTTGAGCATGGCGGGGACGACGACGGGCAGCGAAACGGGCGCGCAGGCGAAGGATGCGCACGGCCTCGTCGCGCTCGACGAGCTGGCCGACATGCTGCGGCAACTGGGCGCCGAATGCGCCGGATCGGGCGCTGCGCCGCTCGATGTCGCGCCGTTCGTCGACGGGTTGAAGCTCGTGGCGGATCACATTCACCGGATGAAGCCGCTCGATGCCGAAGGCCGTGAACTGGCCGCGCGGCACTACTACTCCGGCGTGTTCGCGGGCGCGTGCGGCGACGATTCGGCCGTCGCGCGCGGCGTGGCCGGTCGTCTTGCACAACAGGCGGGCAGCGCAAGCCGCGCCTCGATTCGCCGTTTTGCAATGCTGGCGCGTATCGGCAGGCGGCACGGCCGCGCATTCGCCGCGTACAGCGGCGGGCGCATGCATGCATAGCGACGGCGGGCGGGTTGCCCGGCCCGCCCGGCCGCCCGCTCAGTCCGGCCCGAAACCGCCGAGCACGAGTGCCATCGCGCGATCGACCGCGTCGTTCCACTGCCCGCGGTGCGCGGCGCGCACGATGCGAATCCCCGGATAGAGCGCGGTGCGCGAGCCGGTTTCCCAGCGCGCGTCGGCCTTCGGGCTGAGCAGCAGCACGGCCGGCACGCCGAGCGCGCCGGCGAGGTGGATGTGCGCGGTGCAGGTGGTCACGACGGCATCCATCGCAAGCATCAGTGCTGCGAGGTCGCTGAAGTCGCCGATCGCGTGGTGCGGAAACGTCACCGGCAGGTCCGATTGCTCGGTGTGCGCCGACAGGTCGCGGTTGATGCAGTACGCGGCGTGACCGTGCATCCGCGTGAGCGGTGCGAGATCGCGCAGGCTGGCCGCACGATGGAAGCGCGCGTCGCTTTCGTCGCGGCCGCGCCAGTTGAGGCCGATGCGGCGCGTGCCGCCGTCGCGCGCGACACGCTCGCGCCACGCGGCGGCGCGAGCGGGCGGGCACGACAGATACGCGGCCGGCATGCCCGCCGGCGCGGGCGCATAGCCGAACTGCGCGGCGAGCACCAGGAACGAACACCAGTAGTCGTAGGCGATCTGCGACGTGTCGGCCCACGCGCCGTGCGAGCCGACGAACGTTATATGCGGGAAGGTGTGGCGCAGCAGGCCCGTCAACGCGTCGGGCACGACGACGGTCACGCTCGCGCAGCCGAACGCATCGAGCGCATGCAGGTAGCGCGCGTACTGCAGCTGGTCGCCGACGCCGCCGTAGCTGATCACCAGCAGCCGCTTGCCTGGCAGCGGCTGGCCCTGGTAGAGCCGATCCGTCGGCAGCCCGAATTGCGCGGCGGTCAGCACGTTCTCGCTCGCGAGCGTCGCACGCGCGGCTTCGTCGCGCCGGCCGGCGCGCAGCAGCAAGCCCGATCGCGCCAGCTCGACGCGCCCGCGCTGCGCGTCGGGCAGCGCGGCCGGATCGCCGAAGCGCTCGAGCGCCGCGAGCCCCGCGTCGGGCGCGCCGGCGAAGCCGTAGCACGATGCGAGCTGGAGCGCGATTGCGTCGTCGTCGAGCCCGCGCTCGCGCGCGCGTTGCCAGCAGTCGATCGCATGGCCCCACTCGCAGCGCGCCTCGTGTTCGAGCGCGCGGTTCCAGTACGCTTCGGGCGCGTCGTCGGCGCGCGCCGCGACGGCGGCGGAGCCGTCGACGGACGGCTCGGCGGCGAGCGGTTCGCCCGTGATGAACAGGCGCTGCCGGTCCCAGCGCGGGTTCGGCACGCACAGCAGGTTCAGCGCATCGATCCGGTAGAACGTGTAGTCGAGACCCGCGAAGGTTGCGATGACCGGCGCTTCGCCGACTTTCCAGTACTCGATCCAGCACCACGGCAGATGCGTCTCGATCAGACGGCGCGCGCCGCGCAGCGCGTCGATCTCCATCCCTTCGATGTCGAGCTTCAGGAAATCCAGCCGCGGCAGGCCGAGCGAATCGAGCGCGACGACCGGCGTCGGCGAGCCGCCTGCCGCATGGCCGTCGACGAGCGACACCGAGCCGAAATCGGCCGCCTGCCCGTAGTCGATGTCGGGCACCGTCATCGTGCCGTTATGGCTCGCGAGCCCCATGTTGTGCAGATGCAGGTTGTCGAGCTGATTGAGCGCGACGGTGCCGCCGAGCGCATGGAACAGCGTGCGCTGCGGTTCGAACGCATGGACGCGGCCGCCGCGCTCGCGCAGCCGCTGCGCAATCGGTACGCAAACGAGTCCCGCATTCGCGCCGCCGTCCACCGCGATCGCGTCGTCGGGCAACTGGTCGATCACCTGCATGATCGTGTCGAGTTCCTGCTGGATGTGCGGCCGGCCGGTCTTGATCAGCGCCTCGGCCTGATGTGCGCAGTGCCGGTTGATGACGAACGGGCCGTAGATCGAATCGATCACGACGAAGTTGCGGATGGACGGATTCATGGCGCGAGGCGAGCGGTAGCGATCAGCCGAGGGCGCGGCCGGCGAACAGGCGCTGCACCTGTTCGGTATGCGCGCGCACGTTGTGGTCGGCCAGCGCATCGACGCGATCCAGGCAGCGGCGTGCCGCCGCCGCGTAGTCGTCGAGCCGTGCGTCGTGCGTCTGCGCAGCGCTCGCGATTGCGCGCGCTGCGTCGAAGATCTCGAAGTCCGGATAGTAATAGCCGACGTCGCGCAGGAACGGCGAGTTGTGCACGAGCGGATAGTTGCCGTACAGCGCGTCGTAGAGCAGGTAGTTGAGGCCGTTTTCCCAATGATGGGACACGACGATGTCGGTGTGATGCGCGGCCCACGCGACGAACGGCGCGCGCACGTCGGCCGTCGCCTTGCCGTCGCGCACCATCTCGAGCCCGAGTGCGAGATGCTTGAAGGCGACGTTTTCCTTCTTGTCGAACGTGTTGGTCATGTACACGTGCTCGACGAGTTCCGGATGCGCGACGTAGCACGCGTTCGCGGCCAGCATCGGCACGATCGCGCTCTTGACGACGTTCAGGTTCGGCTCGAAGAACGCGATGCGTTTCGCGGGGCCGTGGTTCCGGTAGCCGAAGCGCGCCTTCAGTTCGGGATCGGCGTCGAGGCTGCGCTCGATGAAATACGGCGACCAGATGTGCGGCAGTTCGATCACCGGCGCGCGATAGACGGCCTGGAAGTAGGCCGCGCACGTGTGCATGTGCTGCGGATTGGTCCAGATCTCGTCGAACTGCACGCGGTTCGGATTCGGGCGCCAGTTGTTCTTCTCGAAGTTGATCGTCTCGACCGCGATCACGTAGTCGTTGCCGAAGCGGTACGACACGCACTTGCCGCCGCGCCGGCGCACCGCATCCGCGTGCGTCGGGTCGATGAACGCGTTCATCTCGATCAGCAGGTCGGTCTGGTGGACGACCGCGGACAGCGGGCGCAGCGCGTCGCGGAACGCGTCCATCATCAGCGCCTGCGGATACTCGGCGATGCCGTCGTCGTGCGCGAGCCAGACCTCGCCGATCAGCGGCGACTGCTTCAGCAGCATGTACAGGTACACGCAGTGCTGATTCGCGCCGTTGTACCAGATCGACTGCGTCGCGTCGCGCTGCACGTTCATCGTAATCGCGACATTGATTTTCATGGCGGCTCTCTCGCGGCGCCTACTGCGGCGTATAGTTCTGCGCCTGCCGCGGCACGTAGCCGGTCAGGCGCCAGTGCCCGTCGTCCTCGAGGCGGAAGCTCAGTTTCTCGTACATCGTCGTCCCGGTGGTCAGCGTGGTCGCGTAGTCGACGTTCGCATAGAGCCCGTCGGGTGTCGACGGCACGCCCGCATAGCGAATTCGCGTGATCTGTGCCCAACCGCGGTGACGCACGAGGCCAACCGTCTGCCGCGCACGTCGCATGTCGGTCGCGAACTGGTCCTGCCTGATGCGGGTCTTGACGAAGCTCGCGGAGTCGACCCACAGATCGTCGAACTGGCCGTTGTCGAGCCGCTTGAAGACGGTATCGGCGTCCTGCAGCAATTCGTCCGCGGAGTCGCCGCCGGACTGTGCATGGGCGGCGAACGCGAGCGAGGCGGCGGCGCAGGCGATCAGCCATTTCGCGCGAGTGACGGAGGAGCGTATGGTCATGACGGTGTCCGGGAAGAAGCGCGACGCGTCATGCGTCGCGATGCAGGGCCGCGATCGCATCCGTATAGGCGGCGACGTTGTCGGGGTTGTAGATGCTGACCGAGTCCAGCACGTGCTTCGACTGCTCGCGATACGCGTCGAGGTTCGCGTCGTGTTCGGCGAATGCCTGCAGCAGTGCACGGCCGCCGGCCTGGCAATCGAAGTCGGGATAGAAATACCCGGCCTTGCCGAGGAACGGCGAGTTGTGAATCAGCGGATAGTCGCCGTACAGCAGTTCGTAGTACAGGTAGTTCTGCGCGTTCTCCCACGTATGCGACACGACCGCGTCGCCATATGCGGCCATGAACTCGTACACCGCATAGCGGCTTTCGAATGTCGTGATCCCGTGGTCGACGATGTCGAGGCTCTTCGCGAAATGGACGAAGGTCGTGTGGTTCTTCAGGTGCGTCGTGTTGCACACGCGCACGATCTCGACGAAGTCCGGTCGCGCGCGATACGCTTCCTCGGTCACGAGCATCGGGATGATGCTGGTCTTTACCATGCAGATGTTCGGCTCGAACATCGTCACGCGCCAGCGCGGCTTGCCGGGCTGGTAGCCGTACGACAAGCCGCCGCCGAGCGATGCGCGCGCCTTGTCGAACAGCATCGGATGCCAGATGTGCGGGACGATCGTGACGGGCGCGCGCAGGCCGGTCTGGTAATAGTGCAGGCACGAGCGCTCGAACTCGGGAATCGTCCACACGGCGTCGTACGGCGCGCCGGAGAACAGGAAGCCCGACGGCTTGTTGAACATCGCGCGCTCGATGTCGATCACGTAGTCGTTGCCGACCCGCATCGTGACGACCTTGCCGCCGCGTTCGCGGAACGCGCGCAGATAGTCCGCGCCGAACTGCGCGCTCATTTCGATCAGCACGTCGCAGCGCTGCATCGCTTCGTCCATCGACAGCAGCGGCACGTTCCATTCGCCGAGCATCATCTGCGGATCGGCGACCTGTTCGCCGCCGTTCACCATCACCGCGTCGGCGACGAGCGGCGACTGGCGCAGCAGCAGGATCAGCAGCAGGCAGTTCTGGAAAATGCCGTTTTCCCACAGCGACTGGCCGGCGCCGCGCACGAACAGCGACACGCCGACCACGAGACGCTTGCCCTCGCCGGGCGCTTGGCGGGCATTGGAGTCCGACATGCGTATGCTCCGGTTCAGGCGACCAGACGCGAGACGAACGCGTCGAGGTTCGCGGGGTTGTCGATCGACACCGACTTCAGCAGCCGGTCGGTTTTCGTGCGGTAGTCGTCGGCGCGCTCGTCGTGATGCAGCCATGCGTCGAGCAGCGCGCGGCCGCCCGCCTGCGAGTCGAAGTCCGGATAGTAGTAGCCGGCGTCGCCGAGCAGCGTCGAGTTGTGGACCAGCGGATAGCCGCCGTACAGCACGTCGTAGTACAGGTAGTTCTGCCCGTTTTCCCAGTGATGGGACACGACGGCGTCCGCGTGGCGCGCCATGAAGCCGGGCAGGTCGAGGCGCGGCTCGAAGGTCGCCTTGTGCTGGCGCACGAGGTCGAGGCTGTTTGCGAAGTGCACGAAGGTCGAATGCGTCTTCATGTGCATCGCGTTGACGACGAACAGGTGCTGGACCGCGTCGGGCCGTGCGCGATAGAACTCGTCGCACGCGAGCATCGGGTAATGGCAGGTCTTCACGACCGAGATGTTCGGTTCGAGCGTCGCGAGCCGCCACGGACGGCGGCCGGGCTGGTAGCCGAACGTCGCGCCTTCGGCGGCGAGCGCGGCGATGCGGCGCTCGAGGAAGTAGGGCGACCAGATGTGCGGCATCAGGTGCACCGGCGCGCGCAGCAGCGTGCGCAGCATCGGCGCGGCGGTCTTGTCGTACTGCGGCAGCAGCCAGACTTCGTCGAACGGCGCGCCGTTGATGATGTGCCCGGACGGCTTGTCGAAGATCGGCGTTTCGCCCAGGCCCGCATACGTGTGGCCGCAGAAGAACGCGACGCGCTTCTTGCCGAGCGCCTTCATGTGCTTGAGCCACTCGACCGGCAGCTGCGCGCCCATTTCGATCACGACGTCGAGTTCGTGCGTGACGTCGGCCGGCTTCACGAGCGGCACGTCGAGGCCGTCGAGATCGAGGCCGGCCGGCAGCGCCTGCGCGTCGCCGCCATTCAGGAAATAGACGGGACCGACACGGTCCGAGCGCTTCAGCATCATCGCGAGGAACGCGATGTTCTGGTGAATGCCGTTTTCCCAGATCGCCTGGCCGTCCCGCGCAAACAGCGAGATGCCGACGGCCGGCCGTTGCTTGCGGGTGCCGCCCGAGGCGGTTTCATTGATGTCCGTCACCGGCTGTGTTCCTCTGCGGCGTCGTGCGTTCGGTCGTGGCGTCGGGCGCCCGGCACCGAATCGGCGCGCCGTGGATTGTCATGGTCGCGTAGGCGCGGGCGCGCTCCGGCACACGGAGCGCGGCGCGTGGCTCGCGGTGTCGACGGCCGTCCCGCGCCATGCGCCGCCGGGACGGCCGTTCGCGGCGCCCGGACAGGCCGGCCCGGCGGCTGTCTGCGGCGATTGTGGCACGGAAATCGCCCGCTTGTGGAGGTACCTGACCAACTTTGACACTGCCTGCCGGGAAGCGGCCGCAAGGTCGGCGAAGCGGGGGCCGGCCGCTCGCTGTGTCGCGCTCAGCGCTGCAGCGAGATTTCGACGCGGCGGTTGCCGGCGCGGCCTTCGGCCGTCACGTTGGAGGCGACCGGATCGGCGCTGCCGCGCCCCGTGACCGTCAGCGTCTGCGTTTTCAGCCCGTGGCTCGTCAGGTAGGCCGCGACGGTTTCCGCGCGGCGCTTCGACAGCGCGAGGTTGGACGCGTCGCTGCCCACCGAATCCGTGTAGCCCGTGATCGTCACCTGCGCGTACGTGCGGTCCTCGCGTTCGCTCAGCAGCTTGTCGAGCGATGCGCGCGCGGCCGGCGTGAGCGTGGCCAGGCCGGTCGCGAACAGCGCGTCGCCGGCGAGGTTCACGTGCTCGACGGCGGGCGCCGGCGTTGCCGCCGGCGCGGGTTCGGCCGGCGCCGCGCCGCACTGGAACACGAGCGTGGCCGGGTCCGAGCCGTCGCGCAGCGCGCGCGCCGCGTCGACGACGCGGACGGGCTGGTCGCCGCAGATCTTGCGAGCGGCTTTCATGCAGGTCTGCGGGCCCGACAGCAGGCCGTGGCAGTCCACCTGGAAGGTGCGCACGCCGTCGCGCGGCTGCAGTTCGGACGCGCTGTAGGTCGGACCGGATGCGGTCGAACAGGCGGCGAGGGCCGTTGCGGAGAGTGCGAGCGCAAGAGCGAGTTTGTTCACGATGACGTCCTCAAAGCTGGATTGACGGAAGCCCGCCGCAGCGCGTGCGGCGAGCTCGTCCGGCCGTCGGTGCCGCCGCGGCCGGCCGGCGGGAGGGCCGGACGGCCTAGCGGCGCGACGCGTTACTTCCACTGGTACAGCATGCCCGCGCCGATCACCTTCTGGTTGCCGCTGAAGCCGCCGTTGATCGACGCCTTCAGGTTTTCGGTGATGCGTGCCTGCATGTTGACCGCCATTGCCTTCTGGCCGAGGAAGGTCGAGGTGCCGATCCCCATCCCGAAGTTGGCGTCGCGGTCGAGCTGCGGGATCGACGCCATCGCGCCGACGGCCGCGATACCCTGCTTCGCCATCTGGTCGGTCTGCTGCAGTTGCGAACCCAGCGTGTTGATCTGCGTCTGCTGGCCCGACAGCGCCGTCGACAGCGTGGTTTGCACCGCCGTCAGCTGGTTCACGTTGACCGCGTCGGTGCCTTGCGTACCCGGCGCGACGTTCGTGATCTGGCGCTGCTGCGTGTCGCTGCCGACCGACACCACGTTCGAGCGGCCGCCGTCCGTCGAATTCGCGCCGATCGCGACCGAGTTCGAGCCGGCGGTGACGGTCGGCTTGTCGGAGCCGGTGCCGTTCATGTCGGCCGCGATGCCGGAGCTGTTCGCCGCACGCGTGGTGTTGTTGTTGATCGTCGTCGACAGCTGGTTCAGCGTGTTGTTGATGTTCGTCACGCCGGTCGACAGCGATGCCACGTTGCTGTTCGTCGTGCTCAGCCCCGTCGACAACGAGCCGATGCCGGTCGAGGTCGACGTGGACAGCGACGTGAGGTTGCTGTTCGTCGAGCTGATGGTCGTCGACAGCGAGTTGATCGCGGTCGAGGTCGACGTGGACAGCGACGACACGGTGCTGTTGGTGGCGCTGAGGCCGGTGGACAGCGAGCCGATGCCGGTCGACAGCGACGAGATGTTCGACGCGGTCGACGTCGACAGGCTGTTGAGCGCCTGGTTCGTCGCGTTGAGCTGGCTGCCGTTGATCGCGTCCGTGCTCGTGGCCGAGATTTGGCCGGCTGCGACGTTCGTGATCTGGCGTTCCGCGCCCGGTGCGCCGACGCTCACGACGCTCGTCGGCGTGCTGCCGGCGAAGAAGTACGTGACGCCGCCGATCGTGGCGCTCGACGTCGGATTCGCGTTGCCCGTGACCGAGTTCGTGCCGAGCGCGACATCGTTCACGTTTTTCGCGACCGCGTTCGCACCGAAGGCGAGCGAGCCGGCCGAGGCTGCCGTGGACGTGTTGCCGAGGGCGAGCGAGCCGTCGCCGGTGGCCGTGTTCGCGTTGCCGAGCGCCACGGCTCCGTTGCCGGTGGCCGAGTTGTTCGCGCCCATCGCCACCGCGCCGGTACCCGTCGCGAGGTTCGGATCGCCGATCGCGACCGCGCCGTCGCCGCTCGCGGTGTTCGCCGAGCCGATCGACACGGCCTTGCCGCCGGTGGCTGCCGCGTTCTGGCCGATCGCGACCGCGCCGTTCGACGACGCGTTTGCGCCGTCGCCGACCGCGACGCTGCTCGCGCCCGACGCGCTGGCGTTCGTGCCTGCCGCGATTGCGTTCACGCCCGTTGCGCCGTTGTTGTCGTAGTTGCCCTGCTGCGTGCCGTTGTCGTTGACGCTGTAGTAGTGCGTTTTCGCGGCCTCGATCGCGGTCGACGTCGACGTGGACAGCGACGTGATCGAGCTGTTGGCCGTGCTCAGGCCGGTGGACAGCGAGCCGATGCCGGTCGAGGTCGAGGTGGACAGCGACAGCATCGAGCTGTTGGTCGTGCTCAGGCCGGTGGACAACGAGCTGACGCTGGTCGAGGTCGAGGTGGACAGCGAGGCGACGGTGCTGTTGGTCGAGCTCAGGCCGGTGGACAGCGAGCTGATGCCGGTCGAGGTCGAGGTGGACAGCGAGGCGACGGTGCTGTTGGTCGAACTGAGGCCAGTCGACAGCGAACTGATGCCCGTCGAAGTCGAGGTGGACAGCGAGGCGATCGAGCTGGTCGCGGACGACAGGCCTGTCGACGTGGAGGTCGACAGGGATGCCACGGTGCTATCGGTCGAGCTCAAGCCAGTGGACAGCGAGCTGATACCCGTCGAGGTCGACGTCGAGAGCGAGGTGATCGAGCTGGTTGCCGACGACAGGCCGGTCGACGTGGAGGTCGACAGGGATGCCACGGTGCTATCGGTCGAGCTGAGGCCGGTGGACAACGAGCTGATACCGGTCGAAGTCGAGGTGGACAGCGAGGATACCGTGCTATTGGTCGAGCTCAGGCCGGTAGAGAGCGAGCTGATACCCGTCGAAGTCGAAGTGGACAGAGACGTGATCGAGCTGGTCGCCGAGGACAGACCTGTTGAGGTCGAGGTCGACAGGGAAGCGACCGTGCTATCGGTCGAGCTCAGGCCGGTGGACAGCGAGCTGATGCCGGTCGAAGTCGATGTCGAGAGCGACGTGATCGAGCTGGTCGCGGACGACAGGCCGGTCGACGTGGAGGTCGACAGGGATGCAACGGTACTGTCGGTCGAGCTCAGGCCGGTGGACAGCGAGCTGATGCCGGTCGAGGTCGACGTCGAGAGCGAGGTGATCGAGCTGTTAGCCGACGACAGGCCGGTCGACGTGGAAGTCGACAGCGAAGCGACCGTGCTGTCGGTCGAGCTGAGGCCCGTGGACAACGAGCTGATACCGGTCGAAGTCGACGTCGACAGCGAGGTGATCGAGCTGTTAGCCGAGGACAGGCCGGTCGACGTGGAGGTCGACAGCGAAGCGACCGTGCTGTCGGTCGAGCTGAGGCCCGTGGACAACGAGCTGATACCGGTCGAAGTCGACGTCGACAGCGAGGTGATCGAGCTGTTAGCCGACGACAAGCCGGTCGACGTGGAGGTCGACAGGGATGCAACGGTACTGTCGGTCGAGCTCAGGCCGGTAGAGAGCGAACTGATACCGGTCGAGGTCGACGTCGAGAGCGACGTGATCGAGCTGTTAGCCGATGACAGGCCCGTCGACGTGGAGGTCGACAGGGATGCAACGGTACTGTCGGTCGAGCTCAGACCGGTGGACAGCGAGCTGATGCCGGTCGAGGTCGATGTCGACAGCGACGTGATCGAGCTGTTAGCCGACGACAGACCGGTCGACGTGGAAGTCGACAGGGAAGTCACCGTGCTGTCGGTCGAGCTCAGGCCGGTAGAGAGCGAACTGATACCGGTCGAAGTCGACGTCGACAGCGACGTGATCGAGCTATTGGTCGACGACAGACCGGTCGACGTGGAAGTCGACAGGGAAGTCACCGTGCTGTCGGTCGAGCTCAGGCCGGTAGAGAGCGAACTGATGCCGGTCGAGGTCGATGTCGAGAGCGACGTGATCGAGCTGTTAGCCGATGACAGGCCCGTCGACGTGGAGGTCGACAGCGAAGCGACGGTGCTGTCGGTCGAGCTCAGGCCGGTGGAGAGCGAGCTGATACCGGTCGAAGTCGACGTCGACAGCGACGTGATCGAGCTGTTAGCCGAGGACAGGCCGGTCGACGTGGAGGTCGACAGCGATGCGACCGTGCTATCGGTCGAGCTGAGGCCGGTGGACAGCGAGCTGATGCCGGTCGAGGTCGACGTCGACAGCGACGTGATCGAGCTGTTAGCCGAGGACAGGCCGGTCGACGTGGAGGTCGACAGCGAAGCGACCGTGCTATCGGTCGAGCTCAGGCCGGTAGAGAGCGAACTGATACCGGTCGAAGTCGAGGTGGACAGCGACGTGATCGAGCTATTAGCCGAGGACAGGCCAGTCGAGGTCGAGGT
>NZ_CABVPP010000031.1 GCF_902499075.1 Burkholderia pseudomultivorans
GACGACGCGTCGCGCACGCGGCTCGCCGGCGTCGCCGAAGCCTGCACGGCGGCCGGCGCCGAATCCCTCGTGCTCGGCGGCGACCTCGCCGAGCCGGGCGTCGCAACGGCGCTCGTCGATGCGGCCGCGACGCGCTTCGGCGGGCTCGATCATCTGGTCGCGAACGCCGGCTTCGCGGCCCGGCAGGCGTTTTCCGAACTCGGCGCCGACGCGCTCGCCGCCGCCTTCGCCGCGATGCCCGGCGCGTTCGCCGCGCTCGCGGGCCGCGCACGGCCGCTGCTCGAAGCGTCGGCCGCGCCGCGCATCGTCGCGGTCAGTTCGTTCGTCGCGCACCGCTACCGCGCCGACGCGCCGTTCGCGGCGACCGCCGCCGCGAAGGCCGCGCTCGAATCGCTGGTGCGCACCGCCGCGGTCGAGTTCGCCGCGCGCGGCATCACCGTCAACGCGGTCGCGCCCGGCTTCACGCGCAAGGACCACGGCCCGAGCGCCGGCAACGCCGCGGCCTGGACGCAGGCCGAACAGGCGACGCCGCTCGGCCGGATCGCCGAACCCGACGACGTCGCCGCGCTGATCGCGTTCCTGCTGTCGGACGCGGCGCGGCAGATCACCGGCCAGGTCGTCCACGTCGACGGCGGCCTGACGCTCTGAGCGCGCGCACCAACCTGCGTCGGACTTTTTGGCGCGCCCGATCCAGCCCGTAGAATGTTCGTCACGCGGCAACACGAGACGAAACGAGACGGAGACGGCACGCATGCAGGAAATCCAGTGGTTTCACGAACTGTCGCCGCGCGAGCGCAGGACGCTGTATGCCGGATTCGGCGGCTATGCGGTCGACGCGTTCGACTTCATGATCTACTCGTTCCTGATCCCGACGCTGATCGCGGCGTGGGGAATGACGAAGGGCGAGGCCGGGATGATCGCGACGAGTTCGCTGATCTCGTCGGCGCTCGGCGGCTGGGCCGCGGGCATCCTCGCCGACCGCTACGGCCGCGTGCGCGTGCTGCAGTGGACGATCGCGACGTTCGCGCTGTTCACCTGCCTGTCGGGCTTCACGCATTCGTTCTGGCAGCTGCTCGCGACGCGCACGCTGCAAGGCTTCGGCTTCGGCGGCGAATGGTCGGTCGTGACGATCATGATGGCCGAGACGATCCGTTCGCCCGAGCATCGCGCGAAGGCGGTCGGCACCGTGCAGAGCAGCTGGTCGTTCGGCTGGGCCGCGGCCGCGATCCTCTACTGGGCCTTCTTCGCGCTGCTGCCGGAACAGGTCGCGTGGCGCGCGTGCTTCTGGATCGGCATCGCGCCCGCGCTGTGGATCCTGTACATCCGCCGCAACGTCAGCGATCCCGACATCTACACGGCCACGCGCCGCGCGCGCGACGCAGACCATGTGTCGGGCCATTTCCTCGAGATCTTCTCGCCGCCGCACCTGCGCGCGACGCTGTTCGGCAGTGCGCTGTGCACGGGCATGCTCGGCGGCTACTACGCGATCACGACCTGGCTGCCCACCTATCTGAAAACCGTCCGCCACCTGTCGGTGTTCAACACCAGCGGCTATCTGGTCGTGCTGATCGTCGGCTCGTTCGTCGGCTACGTGGTCGGCGCGATCCTGTCGGACCGGCTCGGCCGCCGCGCGTCGTTCATCCTGTTCGCGATCGGCTCGTTCTCGCTCGGCATGGCCTATACGATGCTGCCGATCACCGACACCGCGATGCTGATGCTCGGCTTCCCGCTCGGCATCGTCGTGCAGGGCATCTTCGCGGGCGTCGGCGCGTACCTGTCCGAGCTGTATCCGGGCGCGATCCGCGGCTCGGGCCAGGGCTTCTGCTACAACCTCGGCCGCGGGCTCGGGTCGTTCTTCCCGATCCTCGTCGGCACGCTGTCGCAGTCGATGTCGCTCGTGAAGGCGATCGGCCTCGTCGCGGGCGGCGGCTACCTGCTCGTGATCGTCGCCGCGCTCGTGCTGCCGGAAACGCGCGGCAAATCGCTCGCCGACGATCCGGCCGTCGCGCCTTGAGCGCCTCTTTCGTTCCGGAACACGCATGCACGTGATCGTTCTCGGCGCCGGCGTGATCGGCGTCGCCACCGCCTGGCACCTGCGCGAAGCGGGCTGCGACGTGACCGTCGTCGAACGCGAGGCCGACGTCGCGCAGGCGACGAGCCTCGGCAACGCGGGCGTGATCGCGCCCGGCTACGTGACGCCGTGGGCGGCGCCCGGGATGCCCGGCAAGATCCTCAAGTACCTGTTCAAGCCGGCGTCGCCGCTGATCTTCCGGCCCACGCTCGATCGCGCGCAGTGGCGCTGGATCGCGCGCTGGCTGCGCGAATGCGAGTTCGAGCGGTTTCGCGTGAACAAGCAGCGGATGCAGCGCATCGCGTATTACAGCCGCGCGTGCCTGCACGCGTTTCGCGACCGGCATCCGTTCGACTACGGCGCGAGCCGCGGCTATCTGCAGCTGCTGCGCGGCGCCTTCGACGTCGAGATGGCGCAGCCCGCGCTGAAGGTGCTGCGCGATGCCGGGATCGCGTTTCGCGAACTCGACGCGGCCGGCTGCACGGCCATCGAGCCGGGGCTGCGCTGGGCGCGGCAGGCGCCCGTCGGCGGCATCTACCTGCCCGACGACGAGGCCGGCGACTGCGCACGCTTCACGCGCGAACTGCGCGCGCTGTGCGAGGCGAACGGCGTGACGTTCCGCCTGCGCACGGAACTCCGTGCGCTCGACGTCGCGGCCGGCAGGGTGCGCGGCGTGCGGATCGCGGCGCGCGACCTGCCCGACGACGGCCATCGCACGAGCGACGACGCGCCGCTTGCCGCCGATGCAGTCGTGGTCGCGCTCGGCGTCGACAGCGCGCGGCTGCTGCGGCCGTATGGCATCGACGTGCCGCTCTATCCGGTGAAGGGCTACTCGGCGACGCTCGCGGTCGCCGACGACGAAAAGGCGCCGCGCGCCGCGCTGATGGACGAATCGCTGAAGACGGCGATCACGCGCTTCGGCCCGACGCTGCGCGTCGCCGGCACGGCGGAACTCGGCAGCCGGCACGCGGCGCTGCGGCAACAGGCGCTCGACACGCTGATGAAGGTGCTCGACGACTGGTTTCCGCAAGCGGCCGATCGTGCGTCGGCGCGCTTCTGGGTCGGGCGCCGGCCGATGACGCCCGACGGGCCGCCGCTGCTCGGCGCGAGCGGGATCGACGGACTCTGGCTCAACGTCGGCCACGGCTCGACCGGCTGGGCGATGTCGATGGGATCGGGGAAGGTGCTGGCGGATCTCGTCACGGGACGCACGCCGGAAATCGACCTGTCGGGACTGACGCTCGCGCGCTACGGCCGCTAGCCTACCGTGCCGACAGCGCCGTCCGCACTGGCAATCGGCGCCGACACGATCGGCCGGTGCGACACGCCGTCATTCGACAGCCGGCTTTCGAACAGCGTCAGCGCGTCGAAGCGCAGCGCGACCGGCCGGCCGGTCGCGCCGCCGTGCGCGGGCTGCCCGTGCGCGTCGCGCGGCAGCCGCGCAAGCGTCACGTGCGGCCGAAACGGCCGGCGGTCGGCCGCGATGCCGAGCGCATCCAGCGTCGCCGCCAACCCGGCCTGCAGCGCCGCGCACGCCGGCTCCGGCGCCAGTTCCGCGACGATCAGCCGGGCGCGCGGCAGGCTCGGCCACCACGCGATCCGCTCGACCGGCTGCGGCGGCAGCGCATGCGCGGCCGCCAGCTTCGGCAGCCGTGCGGCCAGCGCGTCGCAGCATTCGCGCTCGATCGCGCCGATGAACGCGAGCGTCACATGCAGCTGCGAGGGCAGCGTGCGGCGTGCGCCGCGCGTGACCGGCAACGCGTACAGCGCGTCGCGCGACGCCGCATCGGGCATCAGCGCGACGAACACGCGCAGCCGCTCGCCGTTCACGATTCGCGCACCGCCACGCGCGGCTCGCTCACCGCCTCGGCCGCCGCACGCTGCGGCAGCGGGCCGTGCTCGCCCCATACGTCGGCCGGCAGCACGCGCGCGAGTTCGGGAATCGTGTTGCGCGTGAACACCGGATCGGCGACGCCTTCCGCACGCTGGCGGCGATAGTCGCGCCACGCGGCATGCGCGTACTTGCCGAGCGCGACGATCGCGATCAGGTTGACGATCGCCATCAGACCCATGCTCGTGTCGGCCATCGCCCATACCAGCGGCAGCTGCCCGACGCTGCCGAACATCACCATGCCGAGCACCGCGACGCGGAACAGCGGCAGCACGCCGCGCCGCTTCGTGATGAAGTCGACGTTGCCTTCCGCATACGCGTAGTTGCCGATCACCGACGAGAACGCGAGGAAGAAGATCGCGACGGCCATGTAGATGCCGCCCCAGTCGCCGACGTGGCTCGAAATCGCGCGCTGCGTGAGCGCCGCGCCTTCCATGCCGGTGCCGAGTTCGTACTGGCCCGACAGCAGGATCACGAACGCGGTCGCGCTGCAGATCACGATCGTGTCGACGAACACGCCGAGCATCTGGATCAGCCCCTGCGTGACCGGATGCCGCGTGCTCGCGGTCGCGGCCGCGTTCGGTGCGCTGCCCATACCGGCCTCGTTCGAGAACAGCCCGCGCTTCACGCCGATCGCGATCGCCTGGCTGACCGCATAGCCGGTCACGCCGCCCGCCGCCTGCCCGACGCCGAACGCGCTCTTCACGATCAGCTCGACCACGTCCGGCACCAGCGCGATATGCGTCGCGACCGCGTAGACCGCCAGCGCGAGGTAGCCGATCGCCATCACCGGCACGATCACCTGCGCGACCGACGCGATGCGGCGGATCCCGCCGAAGATGATCGGCGCGGTCAGCAGCACGAGGCCGATGCCGACCGTCTCGCGGCGCCAGCCGAACGACGTGTTGAACGCGTCGGCGATCGCATTGGCCTGCACCGCGTTGAACACGAAGCCGAACGCGAGGATCAGCGACAGCGAGAACAGCACGCCGAAGCCGCGCGAGCGCAGGCCCGTCTGGATGTAGTACGCGGGGCCGCCGCGATATGAGCCGTCCCGATGCGACACCTTGAAGATCTGCGCGAGCGTCGCCTCGACGAACGCGGACGACATCCCGACCAGCGCCGTCATCCACATCCAGAAGATCGCGCCCGGGCCGCCGACCGTCAGCGCGACCGCGACGCCCGCGATGTTGCCGGTGCCGACGCGGCTCGCCAGCCCCGTCGCGAATGCCTGGAACGACGAGATGCTGCCCGGCTCGCCCTTGCTGCCGACCAGCTTCATGCTGAGCAGCAGCGCCTTCAGCTGGATCATCCGGAACCGCAGCGTGAACCACGCGCCCACGCCGAGCAGCAGCGCGATCAGCACGTAGTTCCACAACACGCCGTTGACGGCGTCGATCAGCCCATGCACGAGTGCTTCCATCCAGTGTCCTTACAAATAGGGTCAGTAACATGCGACGGCCGCGCGAGCGGCCCGAGGGGCGACATGATATGACAGTTTGCGAGGATCATTACAAAACGAAAGAATTCGGGATCGCGAAAAATAGCGGTCGAATGTAGTCAGGTTAGGCGACGCTTCGCGAAAATGCGGCGCCCCGTGCGTCGGGACACGACACGGGCGGCGGCGCGGCGTGCTTGCCGGCACCCAGGAAACGTGGAACAGAAACCGCATGCACGCAGGCGCGCGCAGCCGAAAAAAAGCCGGGCGCCCTCTCGGACGCCCGGCTTTCCTCGAAACCCGCTCGCGATGCTCAGCGCGGCAGTTCCGAATGCCCCATCAGGTACGCATCGACCGAACGCGCGCACTGGCGGCCTTCGCGGATCGCCCACACGACCAGCGACTGGCCGCGGCGCATGTCGCCGGCCGCGAACACCTTGTCGACCGACGTGTAGTACGCGCGATCGCCTTCGGTCGCCGCGCGCGCGTTGCCGCGCGCATCCTTCGCGACGCCGAACGCGTCGAGCACCGGCGCGGCCGGCTGCGTGAAACCCATCGCGAGCAGCACGAGATCGGCCTTCATCTCGAATTCCGAGCCCGGCACTTCCTGCATCTTGCCGTCCTTCCACTCGACGCGCACCGCGATCAGCTTCTCGACCTTGCCGTTCTTGCCTTCGAAGCGCTTGGTCGCGACCGCCCAGTCGCGCTCGCAGCCTTCCTCGTGCGACGACGACGTGCGCAGCTTGATCGGCCAGTACGGCCATACGAGCGGCTTGTTTTCCTCTTCCGGCGGCTGCGGCAGCAGCTCGAACTGCGTGACGGCCTTCGCGCCGTGACGGTTCGACGTGCCGACGCAGTCCGAACCCGTATCGCCGCCGCCGATCACGACGACGTGCTTGCCCTTCGCGAGCAGCTGGTCGACGAGCTTGTCGCCCGCGTTCACGCGGTTCTGCTGCGGCAGGAAGTCCATCGCGAAATGGATGCCGGCGAGCTCGCGGCCCGGCACCGGCAGGTCGCGCGGCGTTTCCGAACCGCCGGCGATCACGACCGCGTCGAATTCCTCCTTCAGCGTGTCCGGCGAAATGGTTTCCTTCGCGAGGCTGCCGATCGACTCGGGCAGCGGATCCTTGCCGATGAACACGCTGGTGCGGAACGTCACGCCTTCCGCTTCCATCTGGCGCATGCGGCGGTCGATCAGCCACTTCTCGAGCTTGAAGTCGGGAATCCCGTAGCGCAGCAGGCCGCCGACGCGATCGTTCTTCTCGAACACCGTCACGTCGTGACCGGCACGCGCGAGCTGCTGCGCGGCGGCGAGGCCCGCGGGGCCCGAACCGACGACGGCGACCTTCTTGCCCGTCTTGTGCTCGGCCGGCAGCGGCTTCACCCAGCCTTCCGCCCAGGCCTTGTCGATGATCGCGTGCTCGATCGACTTGATGCCGACCGGATCGTCGTTGATCCCGAGCGTGCAGGCGGCCTCGCACGGCGCCGGGCAGATGCGGCCCGTGAACTCGGGGAAATTGTTGGTCGAGTGCAGGACTTCGATCGCCTGCTGCCAGTCCTGGCGGTAAACGAGATCGTTGAAGTCCGGGATGATGTTGTTGACCGGACAGCCGTTGTTGCAGAACGGGATGCCGCAGTCCATGCAGCGCGCGCCCTGGATCTTCGCGTCCGCGTCGGTCAGCGCCGCGACGAATTCCTTGTAGTGCTTCACGCGCGTGAGCGGTGCTTCGTACGCCTCGTGGCGGCGTTCGAACTCCAGAAAACCGGTTGCCTTGCCCATAAGGTGCTCTTCTGTTCGGTGTATCGGGTGGGGGAGCCGCGCGCGGCGTTCATGCGCGCGCGGCCTTCGCTATGTCGTTCGTCGCTCAGGCGGCCAGCACTTCCTTCGCCGCCTTCTTCGCACCGATCTCGCCCAGCGCGCGCTTGTATTCGTGCGGGAACACCTTCACGAACTGGCGGCGCGCGGCGTCCCAGTTTTCCAGCAGCGACTTCGCGCGCGGCGAACCCGTGAACTGGAAATGACGCTCGACGAGCCCCTTGAGCAGCGCTTCGTCCGTCGTGCCCGCATGCCAGAGCGCGCGATCGACCGTGCGCTCCTGCTCGGCCTGCTGCAGCACCGGGTCGAGCGCGACCATCGCCTTGTTGCACTTCGCCGCGAACGTGCCTTCCGGATCGTAGATGTACGCGACGCCGCCCGACATGCCGGCCGCGAAGTTGCGGCCCGTCTCGCCGAGCACGACCACCGTGCCGCCCGTCATGTACTCGCAGCCGTGGTCGCCGGTGCCTTCGACGACCGCCGTCGCGCCCGAGTTGCGCACGCAGAAGCGCTCGCCCGCGACGCCGCGGAAGAAGGCTTCGCCTTCGAGCGCGCCGTACATCACCGTGTTGCCGCAGATGATGTTTTCCTCGGACTTGCCGCGGAAGTCGTTGGTCGGACGGATGATGATCCGGCCGCCCGACAGGCCCTTGCCGACGTAGTCGTTGCCGTCGCCGACGAGGTCGAGCGTGACGCCCTTCGCGAGGAACGCGCCGAAGCTCTGGCCGGCCGTGCCCTTCAGCTGGATGTGCACCGCGTCGTCGGCCAGGCCTTCGTGGCCGTGCTTCTTCGCGATCACGCCCGACAGCATCGCGCCGACCGTGCGGTTCACGTTGCGCACCGGCTGGATGAACGACACATGCTCGCCGTTCTCGATCGCCGCCTTCGCCTTCTCGATCAGCACGTGGTCGAGCGCGCGCTCGAGGCCGTGATCCTGCACGTCGACGTGACGGGTGCCGACGCCCTCGCAGCCTTCCGGCTGGTAGAACACGCGCGAGAAGTCCAGGCCCTTCGCCTTCCAGTGCTCGATGCCCTTGCGCGTATCGAGCAGGTCCGCACGGCCGATCAGGTCGTCGAACTTCGCGATGCCGAGTTGCGCCATGATCTCGCGCACTTCCTCGGCGACGAAGAAGAAGTAGTTCACGACGTGCTCGGGCTGGCCCTTGAACTTCGCACGCAGCACCGGATCCTGCGTCGCGACGCCGACCGGGCACGTGTTCAGGTGGCACTTGCGCATCATGATGCAGCCTTCGACGACGAGCGGCGCCGTCGCGAAGCCGAATTCGTCCGCGCCGAGCAGCGCGCCGATCACGACGTCGCGGCCCGTCTTCATCTGGCCGTCGGCCTGCACGCGGATGCGATCGCGCAGGCGGTTCAGCACCAGCGTCTGCTGCGTTTCGGCCAGGCCGAGCTCCCACGGCGTGCCCGCGTGCTTGACCGACGACAGCGGCGATGCGCCGGTGCCGCCGTCATGGCCGGCGATCACGACGTGATCGGCCTTCGCCTTCGCGACGCCCGCGGCGACCGTGCCGACGCCGACTTCCGACACCAGCTTCACCGAGATGCTCGCGGCCGGGTTCACGTTCTTCAGGTCGTGGATCAGTTGCGCCAGATCCTCGATCGAGTAGATGTCGTGGTGCGGCGGCGGCGAGATCAGGCCGACGCCCGGCACCGAGTAGCGCAGCTTGCCGATGTATTCCGACACCTTGTGGCCCGGCAGCTGGCCGCCTTCGCCCGGCTTCGCGCCCTGCGCCATCTTGATCTGGATCTGGTCGGCCGATGCGAGGTATTCCGCCGTGACGCCGAAGCGGCCCGACGCGACCTGCTTGATCTTCGAGCGCAGCGAGTCGCCTTCCTTCAGCGGGATGTCGCTGACGACTTCGTCGCCGATCACCGACTTCAGCGTCTCGCCGGCCTTGATCGGAATGCCGCGCAGCTCGTTGCGGTAACGGTTCTCGTCCTCGCCGCCTTCGCCGGTGTTCGACTTGCCGCCGATCCGGTTCATCGCGATCGCGAGCGTCGCGTGCGCTTCGGTACTGATCGAGCCGAGCGACATCGCGCCGGTGGCGAAGCGCTTGACGATTTCCTTCGCCGGCTCGACGTCGTCGATCGGGATCGCCCTGGTCGGCTCGACCTTGAACTCGAACAGGCCGCGGAACGTCATGTGACGCTTGGTCTGGTCGTTGATCAGGTGCGCGTATTCCTTGTACGTCTGGTACGAGTTGCTGCGCGTCGCGTGCTGCAGCTTCGCGATCGAATCGGGCGTCCACATGTGGTCTTCGCCGCGCACGCGGTATGCGTACTCGCCGCCCGCGTCGAGCATGTCGCGCAGGACCGGGTTGTCGCCGAACGCGTCGCGGTGCAGGCGGATCGCTTCTTCCGCGACTTCGAACAGGCCGATGCCGCCGACCTTCGACGCGGTGCCCTTGAAGTACTTCTCGACGAGGTCGGTCGACAGGCCGAGCGCTTCGAAGATCTGCGCGCCGGTGTACGACATGTACGTCGAGATGCCCATCTTCGACATCACCTTCTGCAGGCCCTTGCCGACCGCCTTCGTGAAGTTGTAGATCGCCTTTTCCGGCGACAGGTCGCCCGACAGCCCTTCGGCCATCTTCGCGAGCGTTTCCATCGCGAGGTACGGGTGCACGGCTTCCGCGCCGTAGCCCGCGAGCAGCGCGAAGTGGTGCGTTTCACGCGCGGAGCCGGTCTCGACGACGAGGCCCGTGCTGGTGCGCAGGCCCTGCTGGACGAGATGCGTGTGGATCGCCGAGGTGGCGAGCAGCGCCGGGATCGCGACGTGATCGGCGTCGGTCTTGCGGTCCGACACGATCAGGATGTTGTAGCCCGACTTCACCGCGTCGACGGCTTCCGCGCACAGCGACGCGAGGCGCGCCTCGATGCCTTCCTTGCCCCAGGCGACCGGGTAGCAGATGTTCAGCTCGTACGCGCTGAACTTGCCGCCCGTGTACTGGTCGATCGCGCGGATCTTCGCGATGTCCTTGAAGTCGAGCACCGGCTGCGACACTTCGAGACGCATCGGCGGGTTGATGTTGTTGGTGTCGAGCAGGTTCGGCTTCGGGCCGATGAACGACACGAGCGACATCACCATGTTCTCGCGGATCGGGTCGATCGGCGGGTTCGTGACCTGCGCGAACAGCTGCTTGAAGTAGTGATAGAGCGTCTTGTTCTTGTTCGACATCACCGCGAGCGGCGAGTCGTTGCCCATCGAGCCGACCGCTTCCTCGCCCTGCTGCGCCATCGGCGCCATCAGGAACTTCAGGTCTTCCTGCGTATAGCCGAACGCCTGCTGGCGGTCGAGCAGCGCCGCGCCCTGCGTGCGGCCGGCCGCGACTTCCTCGGCCTTCGGCTCGATTTCGTCGAGCTTGATGCGCACCGCGTCGATCCAGCTCTTATACGGCTTCGCGTTCGCGAGGTTGTCCTTGAGCTCCTTGTCGTCGATGATGCGGCCGTGTTCCATGTCGATCAGGAACATCTTGCCCGGCTGCAGACGCCACTTCTTGACGATCTTCGATTCCGGGATCGGCAGCGTGCCGGCTTCCGACGCCATGATCACGAGGTCGTCGTCGGTGACGATGTAGCGCGCCGGACGCAGGCCGTTGCGGTCGAGCGTCGCGCCGATCTGGCGGCCGTCGGTGAACGCGATCGCGGCCGGGCCGTCCCACGGCTCCATCATCGCGGCGTGGTATTCGTAGAACGCGCGGCGGTTCTCGTCCATCAGCGTGTGCTGTTCCCACGCTTCCGGGATCATCATCATCACCGCGTGCACGAGCGGATAGCCGGCCATCACCAGCAGCTCGAGACAGTTGTCGAACGAGGCGGTATCCGACTGGCCCGGATAGATCAGCGGCCAGAGCTTCGGCAGGTCGTCGCCGAGCACGTGCGACGCGATCGCGCCGGTGCGCGCGTTCAGCCAGTTCACGTTGCCCTTCACGGTGTTGATCTCGCCGTTGTGCGCGATCATCCGGTACGGGTGGGCGAGTTCCCACGCCGGGAACGTGTTGGTCGAGAAGCGCTGGTGCACGAGCGCGAGCGCCGACACGACGCGCGCGTCCTGCAGGTCGCGGTAGTACACGCCGACCTGGCCGGCCAGCAGCAGCCCCTTGTAGACGACCGTGCGCGCCGACATCGACGGCACGAAGTATTCCTTGCCGTGCTTGAGCTTCAGCGCCTGGATGCGGTGGCTCGCGGTCTTGCGGATCACGTACAGCTTCCGCTCGAGCGCGTCGGTCACCATGATGTCCTTGCCGCGGCCGATGAAGATCTGGCGGATCAGCGGCTCGCTGGCCTTGACCGTCGGCGAGATCGGCATCGCGTGGTCGACCGGCACGTCGCGCCAGCCGAGCACGACCTGGCCCTCTGCGCGCACGGTCCGCTCGAGCTCCTGCTCGCACGCGAGACGCGACGCGTTTTCCTTCGGCAGGAAGATCATCCCCACGCCGTATTCGCCGGCGGGCGGCAGCGTCACGCCCTGCTTCGACATTTCCTCGCGATAGAACGCGTCCGGGATCTGGATCAGGATGCCCGCGCCGTCGCCCATCAGCGGATCGGCGCCGACCGCGCCGCGGTGGTCGAGGTTCTCGAGGATCTTCAGACCCTGCTCGATGATCTCGTGGCTCTTCTTGCCCTTGATGTGGGCGACGAAACCGACGCCGCAGGCATCGTGTTCGTTCTGCGGGTCGTACAGACCTTGCGCGGCGGGGACCGCGGCGAGCGGCTGCTGGTGGTCGTTCATGGGGACACCGTCGTAAAGGGGCCTCGAGGGCCGTTGAACCGTTTTCTTGTTGCCGCCGATCCCGCTCCCGGCGGGAGACGGCGCGGCCGACAGTGGTTGGGCAAGCTGCGCCCGGGCCACCGGAATTCGGAATATACGCGACGAATCAAAGGAATAGCAACAAAAACCGCTTGATCGAACCCCAATTAAAACGATGCGTCGTTCTGGTGTCATTTTATTGGGGCCGCATCGTTTTGGTGCAAAAAGAAGCGGCGCCCGCAGCGCCGCCTCCTGGACCGCCTGTCCCGCGTTACTGCTGGACCGGCGGCGTGTTCTCGCGCACCTTTCTGGGGCGCCCGCGCGGCAGCGGCGATACGCGCCGGTTCGCGGTGCGCGCCGCCCACTCGCGATAGTTTTCGCCGCCGAGCACCCAGCCCTTCAGCGTCGCCTGCTGCAGCTGGTCGGCCTGCCGCTCGTCGAGCGGCTGCTCGCACAGCTCCTTGTACGCGCGCTGACGCTCGAACGGCGTATTGCCGAGCGCCCAGTAGAGCGGATGGTCGGTGATCAGGCTGTCGACGGTGAGGCCGATGTGGTGCCGATAGCTCGACCAGCGATACGCGTCGGGCGTCGCGACGAGTTGCGCGCGCACCGGGCTCAGCTCGACCACGCGGCTCGCGAGCAGGAAATAGCGCTCGCCCTCGATCACGGTCGCCCGATAGCGGCCTTCCCACAGGGTGCCGCGCCGCGAATAGCGGCGGTTGAAATGCGCGACGTAGCGGCGACCGACCGCCTGCATCGCCTTCGGCAGGCTCGCCTCGTCGCTCGGCGTGACGAGCAGCTGCACCTGACGCGGCAGCAGCACGTAAGCGTGCACCGAAAGATGGTGATCGCGCGCGGCGGCCTTCAGGCAGTCGATGAAGAGTTCGTAGTCCTGGTCGTCAACGAACGCGGGTTGCTGATCCAGGCCGCGCAGTATCACGTGCTGCGGCTGGTCGGGAACGTAGAGTCGTGCTAACCGTGCCATGCTGAATGTCCGTTTGAACGCGTTAGGAAATACCCGGGGGTCCGAAAGTGCGCACCTGCGTAGAATGCCCGTCCTGGCAGGGCGCGGAAGCGTACGGTCGTACTAATCCTAGGGTGAAAACTCTAACTTCCGAGCTTGTTTGGTTTTAAACGCAGTCGTCATAATGAGCACGCCTTAGATCGGAGGAGACACAATGAAACGAAAACTGGCCATTACGGGGGCCGCAGCGCTCGCATTTGCATTCGCGGGCGGTACGGCACACGCACAATCCGCAGGTGATTTCTACGTCAGCACCGGCTGGCTGCACCTTTCGCCGCAGGACAGCAGCGACCCGCTGTTCGTGTACGGCGTCGGCGGCACGCCCATCAACCAGTCGGTTCCCAACACGGGTGCAGGCATCAGCGACGCCGACACGCTCGGACTGGCGACCGGTTACTTCGTGACCGACCACATCGCCACCGAGTTCATCGCTGGCATTCCGCCGAAGTTCGACATCACCGGCAAGGGCCAGTTCTCGAATTTCGGCACGCTCGGCCGCGCCTACCAGTGGAGCCCCGCTCTCCTCCTCAAGTACTACTTCAACGACGCCAACGCGAAGTTCCGGCCGTATCTAGGCGTCGGTGCGACGTATGTGTGGTTCACCGGCGCAAAGATCACGAACAGCGCGTTCGAGAACGGCGTGCTCGGCGGCCCGACCAGCGCGACGACCAGCAACCAGTGGGCGCCCGTGTTCAACGCCGGCTTCACGTACAACTTCACGAAGCACTGGTTCGCCGGCTTTTCGTTCTCGTACGTCCCGGTCAGCGTGACCGCGACCTTCACCACGGCCCGTCGCACGCCGGTCGGCACCCTGACCGAGACGTCGAAGGCGCACATCTCGCTGAATCCGATCGTGACGTACCTGAACGTCGGCTACCGTTTCTAAGCGTAGTCGAATATTTGGGGAATGGTTAATCCTGCTGCAATTTGTAGCGGATTTTTCCGGCCGTAACGTCTCCACGATGCAAAACGCCCCGGCGGGCATCCCGCCGGGGCGTCGTTTTTTCGCGTCAGGCTCGCTCCGGCTTCGGGTTGGACCCGATGCGGGCAGCCGCTTGCGCTACGCGCGCGCCGGGTCGATATCGTCCAACGCGCCGGGGCCGATCAGGTCGATCCGGTCCGTGCAGACCGCGTCGACACCCCAGCGCACGAGTTCGCGCGCGCGGGCGAGCTCATTGACCGTGTAGACGAGGATGCGCAGCCCGGCCGCCTTGATCGCGCGCACCAGCGGTTCGTCGAGCCGACTGTGGTCCGCATGCAACGAAACGCAGCCGAGCGCGCCGACGACCTGCGCGTGCCAGTCGTCCGGCACGGCCTCGTAGAGCATCCCGCGCGGCAATCCAGGCGCCATCGCGCGCGCCTGCTGCAGCGCGTCGAACGAGAACGACGACAGCAGCGGAGGCACCGCGGCGTCCCGCCAGTACGCCGCCGCGTCGGCCGCCACGCGCCGGCCGGTGTCGCGCTCGCGGCCCGGGCACGGCTTGATCTCGACGTTCGCCGCGAGGCCGTGCGCGATGCAGCGCGCCGCGGCCGCGTCGAGCGTCGGCATCCGCTCGCCCGCGAAGCGCGCATCGAACCACGCGCCCGCGTCGAGCGTCGCCAGCGTCGCATAACGCATGCCCGCCGCCGGGCCGTGACCGTTCGACGTCCGGTCCACCGTGTCGTCGTGCAGCAGGAACGTCACGTCGTCGGCCGACAGCTTCGCGTCGAACTCGACCATCCGGTGGCCGCGCCGCGCGCCCTCGTCGAGCGCCGCGAGCGTGTTCTCGGGCGCAAGCGCGCCGCCGCCGCGGTGGGCGACGATGCGCGGATACGGCCAGTCGAAGCGGGAAATCATCGTCAGCCTCTCGGGAAGTGAAGCGGGTTCAGCCGGCGCGCCTGCCGGTCTCGGGATCGAAGAAATGCAGCCGGTGCGCGGGCAGCGACGCGGCCAGCGCGGTGCCGCGCGCGGGACGGTCCGCATGCGGCAGGCGCACCGCGACGTCATGACTGCCCCAGCGGCCGTGCGCGAGGTTGTCCGCGCCCAGCAGCTCGCAGGAGTCGACCGGCAGCGTCGCCTGCGCGACGCCCGGCTGCGGCGTCATGTGTTCGGGACGCACGCCGAGCACCCAGTCGCGCCCGGTGGCGATCTCCGCGCCGATCCCGGGCGCGCCCGCGACCGGCAGCGCCGGGCCGCCGCCCGCGACCGTAAACGTCGCACCGTCGTCCGACAGCCGGCCCTGCATCAGGTTCATCGCCGGCGAACCGATGAAGCCCGCGACGAACACCGTTGCCGGCTTCTCGTACACGTCGACCGGCGCGCCGATCTGCTCCGCGTAGCCGCGGTTCATCACGATCACGCGCTGCGCGAGCGTCATCGCCTCGATCTGGTCGTGCGTCACGTAGACGCTCGTGGTCGCGAGGCGCGCATGCAGCCGCTGGATCTCGAGGCGCATCTGCACGCGCAGTTTCGCATCGAGGTTCGACAGCGGCTCGTCGAACAGGAACACCGACGGCTCGCGCACGATCGCGCGGCCCATCGCGACGCGCTGCCGCTGCCCGCCCGACAGCTCGCGCGGCCGCCGCGCGAGCAGCGCCTCGAGCTCAAGGATCTTCGCGGCCGCGGCCACCCGCGCGTCGATCGTCGCGCGCTCGACGCCGCGGATCTTCAGCCCGTAGCCCATGTTCTGCGCGACCGTCATGTGCGGGTACAGCGCATAGTTCTGGAACACCATCGCGATGTCGCGATCCTTCGGCTCCAGCGCGTTGACGACGCGATCGCCGATCGCGATCTCGCCGTCGGTCACGGTCTCGAGCCCCGCGATCATCCGCAGCAGCGTCGACTTGCCGCAGCCCGACGGGCCGACCAGCACGATAAATTCGCCGTCGGCGATCTCCACGTCGATGCCGTGCAGCACATGCTGCTTGCCGTCGTAGGATTTCCTGACGCCCTTCAAGCTCAGCGCAGCCATACCTGGTCCTTCTCCCGGTTGCCGTTCGTCGGTTACTTCTCGGAATCGACGAGGCCGCGCACGAACCAGCGCTGCATCGCCAGCACGACGACGAGCGGCGGAAGCATCGCCAGCAGCGTCGCCGTCATCACGTATTGCCATTCGGTCGCCGCGTCGCCGCTCGCGATCATCGTCTTGATGCCGACGACCGCCGTCGACAGCGACGCCTCGGTCGTGATCAGGATCGGCCACAGATACTGGTTCCAGCCGTAGATGAAGGTGATCACGAACAGCGCCGCGATGCTCGTCTTCGACAGCGGCAGCACGACGTCGCGGAAAAAGCGCAGCGGCCCCGCGCCGTCGATGCGCGCGGCGTCCATCAGCTCGTCGGGCAGCGTCATGAAGAACTGGCGGAACAGGAAGGTCGCGGTCGCCGATGCGATCAGCGGCAGCGTGAGGCCCGCATAGCTGTTCGTCAGATGCAGCGTCGACACGACCTGCACGGTCGGAAAGATCCGCACTTCCACCGGCAGCATCAGCGTGACGAAGATCAGCCAGAACGCCGTGTTGCGGAACGGGAAGCGGAAATAGACGATCGCGTACGCGGACAGGATCGACACCGCGATCTTGCCGACCGCGATGCCGAGCGCCATCACGAAGCTGTTGACGAGCAGCCGCCCGAACGGCGCCGCCGTGCCGCCGCTGCCGTGCCGCCAGATGTACGCGACGTTGTCGGCCAGATGCGTGCTCGGCACCAGCGACAGCGGCACCGTGAACACTTCCTGCGCATTCATCGTCGCCGCGCAGAACGCGACGTAGACCGGAAACACGATCAGCACGATGCCCGCGATCAGCACCGCGTGGCAGAACAGGTCGAAGCCCTTGCGATTCTCGATCATGCGTATTGCACCCTGCGTTCGACGAAGCGGAACTGGATCACCGTGAGCCCGACGACGATCACCATCAGCACGACCGACTGCGCGCCCGAGCTGCCGATGTCGAGCCCCTGGAAGCCTTCCGCGAAGATCTTGTAGATCAGCGTCCTGGTGCTCTGCGCGGGGCCGCCCGCCGTCGCCGCGTCGATCACCGGGAAGGTGTCGAAGAACGCGTAGACGAGGTTCACGACCAGCAGGAAGAAGCTCGTCGGCGACAGTAGCGGCAGCGCGATATTGAAGAAGCGCCGCACCGGGCCCGCGCCGTCGATCGCGGCCGCCTCGAGCAGCGAGCGCGGAATCGCCTGCAGGCCCGCATAGAAGAACAGGAAGTTGTAGCTGACCTGCTTCCACACCGACGCGAGCACGACCAGGAACATCGCCTGCCCGCCGTTGAGCGCGTGGTTCCACACGATGCCCTGCTTCGCGAGCGCGTAGGTGACGAGCCCGATGCTCGGGTTGAACAGGAACGCCCACAGCACGGCCGCGATCGTCGGCGCGACCGCGTACGGCCAGATCAGCAGCGTGCGGTAGATGCGCGCCCCGCGGATCACGCGATCCGCGCATGCGGCGAGCAGCAGCGACACGACGAGCCCGCTCACCGTGACGAGCGCGCTGAACACGAGCGTCGTGCGGAACGAGTCGAGGTACAGCGGATCCGCGAACAGGTGCGTGAAGTTCGCGAAGCCGACGAACTCGCTCGACGTGCCGAACGCGTCCTGCATCTGCGTCGACTGCCACAGCGCAACGCCGGCCGGCCACAGGAAGAACACGGCGGTGATCGCGAGCTGCGGCGCGATCAGCAGATACGGCAACAGGCTCGTGCCGAAACGGGAACGGGATTGCATCGCGGGAATCCGGTCAGGCGAAAACGGAACGGGCGCCGCGCCGCCCGCCGGCACGCGCGCTTGCGCGGCGCGGCCGGCAGCACGGCGCGACCCGGGGCTCAGCCGCCCGACTTCTCGAAGCGGCGCAGCAGTTCGTCGCCGCGCGACGCGGCCGAGTCGAGCGCGTCCTTCGGCGACTTCTTCTGCGCCCAGACCTGCTCGAACTCCTCGTCGACGATCGTGCGGATCTGCGGCATGTTGCCAAGCCGCAGCCCCTTCGTGTACGGCAGCGGCGGCTTGTTCAGCATCTGCTTGATCGCCGTTTCGGCGCTCGGGTTCTTCGCGTAGAAGCCCTGCTCGCGCGTGAGGTCGTATGCGGCCGTCGTCACCGGCAGGTAGCCGGTGTCCTGATGCCACTTCGCGGCGACGGCCGGCGTGCTCAGGTACGCGAGGAATTTCGCGACGCCCTTGTAGGTCGCCGGATCCTTGCCGGCCAGCACCCACAGGCTCGCGCCGCCGATGATCGCGTTCTGCGGCGCGCCCTTCACGTTCGCGTCGTACGGCATCATGCCGGTGCCATAGTTGAACTTCGCGAACTTCTGCACGTTGGCCAGCGCGCCCGACGACGTCGTCATGATCCCGCAGTCGCCGCTGTAGAACTTCGCCGATGCCTCGTCCTTGCGGCCCGCGTACGTGAACGTGCCGTCCTTCGCCATCTGCTGCAGGAAGGCGACGTGCGCGATCTGCTGCGGCTTGTTGAACTCGAGCACCGCATCGGCGCCGTCGAAGCCGTTGTTGCGGCTCGCGAACGGCAGCGCATGCCAGGCGCTGTAGTTCTCGAGCTGGATCCAGCCCTGCCAGCCCGTCGTGAAGCCGCACGCCATCCCCGACTTGCGCAGCTTCTCGGCGTCGGCCTTCACGTCGGCCCAGGTCTTCGGCGGCTGGTTCGGGTCGAGCCCGGCCTTCTTGAACGCATCCTTGTTGTAGTACAGCACCGGCGTCGAGCTGTTGAACGGCATCGACACGAGGTGGCCCGTCTTCGCATCGCTGTAGTAGCTGGCGATGGTCGGCACGAACGCCTTCTCGTCGAGCGGCACGCCGGCCTGCCTGAATACATCGTAGACGGGCACGACGGCCTTCTTCGCCTGCATCATCGTGGCCGTGCCGACTTCGTAGACCTGCAGGATCGCCGGCGCGTTGCCGCTGCGATACGCGGCGATGCCGGCCGCGAGCGCCTGGTCGTAGGTGCCCTTGAAGACCGGCACGATCTTGTAGTCGCTCTGCGACGCGTTGAACTGTTCGGCGATCGCGTTGACCCGCTCGCCGAGCGCGGCCTCCATCGCATGCCAGAACTGGATCTCGGTCACGGCGAATGCCGCGTGCTGCACACCGAACATCAGCGCGCCGCCCAGCGCGATCGAACGAACCACGGTCCCCGCAGGCTTCTTCATCGACCTCTCTCCTATGAAAACGTTACCAACAGCGTGTGCAACATTCCCGTCGCCATTGAACCGGCGAAGTCTAGTGATCGTTTGTGACAGTCAGTTGTCGCTGATGACGAACAGGCGCTGATACTCCTTCAGCGCGAAGCGGTCGGTCATCCCGGCGATGTAGTGCGCGACGAGGCGCGGCTGCTGCGCGGCGTCTTCGGACTGGTACGGCGGCGGCAACAGCCGCGGATCGTCGATGAACGCGTCGAACAGCCCGGTGACCACGCGCTGCGCCTTGCTCGCCATGCGCATCACCTTGTAATGGCGATACAGGTTCTTGAACAGGAAGCGCTTGAGCGCGGCCGCCTGCGCGGCGACCGTCTCGCTGTGCGACACGAGCGGCGGCGCCGCGCGCACGTCGTCGAGCGATGCGGGCGCGACGCGCGCGAGCTTGCGCGTCGTCTCGTCGATCAGGTCGACGATCAGCGTGTTGATGATGCGGCGCACCGTCTCGTGCACGAGACGACGGCCTTCGAGGTGCGGGAACTCGGCGAGCGCGGCTTCGTAGTGGCGCTGCCACAGCTCGACTTCGGCGAGCTGCTCGATCGTGATCAACCCGGAGCGCAGGCCGTCGTCGACGTCATGGTTGTTGTAGGCGATTTCGTCGGCGATGTTCGCGAGCTGCGCCTCGAGCGACGGCTGGCGGCCCTGCAGGAAGCGCTCGCCGAGCGCGCCGAGCTTGCGCGCGTTGTCGCGCGAGCAGTGCTTGAGGATCCCTTCGCGCGTCTCGAAGCACAGGTTCAGCCCGTTGAACGCACCGTAGTGCTCCTCGAGCTCGTCGACGACCGCGAGGCTCTGCAGGTTGTGCTCGAAGCCGCCATGTTCGCGCATGCACGCGTTCAGCGCGTCCTGCCCCGCATGGCCGAACGGCGTATGGCCGAGATCGTGCGCGAGCGAGATCGCCTCGACCAGATCCTCGTTTAGCCGAAGGTTGCGTGCGACCGAACGCGCGATCTGCGCGACTTCGAGGCTGTGCGTGAGGCGGGTGCGGAACAGGTCGCCTTCGTGATTGACGAAGACCTGGGTCTTGTATTCGAGCCGGCGAAACGCGGTCGAGTGGACGATGCGGTCGCGGTCGCGCTGGAATTCGGTGCGCGCCGCCGGCGGCGTTTCCGGATGGCGGCGGCCGCGCGACTGCGACGCATGTGCGGCATACGGAGCGAGATGGGCTTCCAGCGCCGCCAGCGTCGGCGGCTCGGCCACCGCCGCGACGGATGCGCGGCTGCCGGCCTGAGTCGATGTGCTGCTGGATGTCTCGCTCACGTCTCCTCCGTGTCAGGGGCGCCGGGGCATCCGGGCCGCGGTTACCGGGTCGTCTGCGCCAGGGTGGCGAATACGGCTTCGTCGGGCGCCGGCGTGATCAGCGTATCGCCGAAGCGCTTCAGCAGGATGAACTTGATCGCGCCGGCCTCGGCCTTCTTGTCGACGCGCATCAGGTCCATGTAGCGCGCGTCGCCGAGTGCCGGCCCCTGCGTGGGCAAATGCGCGGCCGCGATCACCGCGTCGAGCCGCTGCCGCGACGCTTCGTCGAGCAGGCCGAGCCGCACCGACAGGTCGGCCGCCATCACCATGCCGCAGCCGACCGCCTCGCCGTGCAGCCATTCGCCGTAGCCGAGCCCGGCCTCGATTGCGTGGCCGAACGTGTGGCCGAAATTCAGGATCGCGCGCAGGCCGCCTTCGCGCTCGTCGGCCGCGACCACGCTCGCCTTGATCTCGCACGAGCGCTTCACCGCCTCGACCAGCGCCGCCGGCTCGCGGCGGTTCAGCGCGTCGATATTCGCCTCGATCCAGTCGAAGAACGCCGCATCGGCGATCGCGCCGGTCTTGATGATCTCGGCGATACCGGCCGCGAGTTCGCGCGCGGGCAGCGTCGTCAGCGCGCCGATGTCGGCGATCACCGCCTGCGGCTGGTAGAACGCGCCGATCATGTTCTTGCCGAGCGGGTGGTTGATGCCGGTCTTGCCGCCGACCGACGAATCGACCTGCGACAGCAGCGTGGTCGGCACCTGGATGAACGGCACGCCGCGCATGTAGCACGCGGCGGCGAAGCCCGTCATGTCGCCGATCACGCCGCCGCCGAGCGCGACGAGCGTGGTCTTGCGGTCCGCGCGCTCGGTCAGCAGGCCGTCGAAGATCAGGTTCAGCGTTTCCCAGTTCTTGTACGCCTCGCCGTCGGGCAGCACGACCGTCGACACGCGCTTGCCGAGCGGCGCCAGCGCCGCGCGCAGCGCGTCGCCGTACAGCGGATCGACCGTCGTGTTGGTGACGATCGTGACGGACGAACCCTTGATGTGCGGGGCGAACAGCTCGGCGCGGCCGATCAGGCCGGCGCCAATGTGAATCGGGTAGGCGCGGTCGCCCAGATCGACGTTGACAGTAATCATGCTTGTAGCGGCTTGGCGACGACGCCGGCCAGTTCGAGTTGCATCAGCACCATGTTGACGAGACCGTTGACCGACGGGCGGCCGGTCTCGATGACGAAATCCGCGCATTCGCGGTACAGCGGGTCGCGCACTTCGTAGAGCGCCTCGAGGCGCGCCTTCGGATCCTCGGTCTGCAACAGCGGGCGATTCTTGTCCTTGCGCGTGCGCAGCCACAGATCGTGCGGATTGGCGCGCAGATAGACGACGATGCCGTGCTGCTTCAGGCATTCGCGGTTTTCGGGCCGCAGCACCGCGCCGCCGCCCGTCGCGAGCACGATGCTCTCGCGCTGCGTGAGTTCGGCAATCACCTGCGTTTCGCGGTCGCGAAACCCGGCTTCGCCCTCCAGTTCGAAGATCACCGGAATGCGTGCGCCCGTGCGGGCCTCGATCTCGTGGTCGGAGTCGAAGAACGTCCTGTCGAGACGGCGCGCGACCGCGCGGCCCACGGTGGTCTTACCCGCTCCCATAAGGCCGACGAAAAATACGTTTGCGTGTGGGTCCCGCGCTTGCAACGGCTTCCTCTGCTTCAATCTTGCTGGTGTGTGGCGCAGCTTACTGGCAAAGCGGCTGCCTTGTCGAGCCTGCGCCGGCTGCTTCCGGCCCCGTTTCCTCCGGGTTTTCGTCGCCCGCGCCGGCCGCGTCGCAGCCTGCGCGCACGACCGTCGGCGTGATGAAGACGACCAGTTCGCTGCGCTGCTCGCGCTGGGCACGATGCCGGAAAAGCGCACCCAGAACCGGTATTTTGCCCAAGAGCGGCACCTGCGTCACATCATCCCGGCGCAGCCGCTCGTAGATCCCGCCGATCGCGACCGTGCCGCCGTCCTCGACCTCGACGCGCGTCTGCACGTGCTTCGTATGGATCGCGGGGCCGGCCGCCGTCGGCTCGCCGACGCTGTCCTTGGTGACGTCGAGATCGAGCACCACGCGCCCGTCCGGCGTGATCTGCGGCTCGACTTCGAGCTTGAGCGTCGCGCGGCGGAACTGCACGCCGCTCACGCCGTTGCCGACCTTGGCCTGATACGGCAATTCGGCACCCTGCTCGACGACCGCCTTCGCGCGGTCGGCCGTCACGACGCGCGGACGCGACACGATCTGGCCCCGCCCTTGCGCCTCGAGCGCGCTCAGCTCGATGTCGAGCACGCGGCTGAGCGGCGCGGCGAACAGCGTGAAACCGGCCGTCGCCGCGTCGAAGCCGCCGGTCGGACGGGCGGCGAGGTCGAGCGCGTTGCGCGCACCGTCCGCGAACGGCGTGCCGTCGGCCGCCGCCGGCCGGCCTTGGGCGCGCAGCGCGACGCGCACGCCGAGATTGCGCGAGAAACCCTGCTCGCCCTCGACGATGCGCGCCTCGATCCGGACCTGCCGGGACGGCCGGTCGATCGCGTCGATCAGTTCGGCGATCTGCGCGACGCGCGGCGCGAGATCGGTGACGAACAGCAGGTTCGTGCGCGGATCGGCCGCCGCAGCGCCGCGCTTCGACAGCAGGCGCTGGCCGGTCGCGCCGGCCAGCAGCCGCTGCACCTCCTGCGCGCGCGGGTAGCGCAGTGCGAACGTGCGGCTCGCGAGCGGCTCCAGATCGGCCGCGCGCGCATGCATTTCGAAGCGCTCGCGCTCGCGCGCGGCCAGTTCGGCCGCCGGCGTGACCCAGATCACGTCGCCGCGCCGGGACATCGCGAGCCCGTGCGTATCGAGCAGCGTGTCGAAGGCCTCGCGCCAGCGCACATTGTTCAGACGCAAGGTCACGGTGCCGCTCACCTGTTCGCTGACGACAATATTGAGTCCGGTGAATCGCGCGAACGCATCGAACGCGGCCGCGAGCCCGACCTGTTGCAGGTTCAGCGAGATCCGTCGCGCGTCGTCCGCGTCGCCGGGCCGATGCGCGGTCGCGTCGCTCATGCGTGCCGGCGGCAGCAGCGGAATCGGCGGCCCTTCGAGCGCGGGCGCCGTGGTTGCTTGAGTTGCCGTGCCGGCCTGCAGCGCCGCTCGCGTTGCATGGTCGAACGACGGTGGACCGGCGTCAGCGGGTTCCGGCGTGGGCGCGGCAAGGTTCGCGCCGTCGGGCAGGCGCTGCGGCAGCGGCACGTCGGGCGCCGCCGCGTCCTGCGTCGCGGCGACCGGCCAGACGGCCGGCAGCGGCGGCAAGGCCGCGCGCGCTGCACCAATGCCGAGTCCGATCCAGACCGCGATCGTGCGCCATATGTACTTCGTCATGGCCGGCCTCCGTCGTCGAGGACAAACCGTTTCGGCCCGCCCACCGTCGCGAACGTGACGGTCCGGGCGTCGACCCGCGCGACATGCGACGCTCCGAGCGCGTCACCGGGCGCCACCGCCGTGAACGCACCGTCGCCGTCGTCGAACAGGGCGAGACCGGCGCGCGCATCGCGGATCACGCCGGCCAGGCGGGGTGATCGACCGCCGCCTGCCGCGAATGCTTCGGCGCGGCCGAACGGGTCGTGATCTGGCACGACATCGGGAACCGACGCCGTAGACTGCACGACCGCGAGGCCCGGAAACGCAGGAAAAACGTCCAGCGACATGTCCACGCGCGGCATCGATGCCGCCCGCTCGATGCGCAGCGTCGCCGGCACCGCGAGCACCGGCAAACCGGCAAGCCCGTCGATCGTGCGCAGCAACGCCGGAAAGCCGCCGTCCGCGACGAGACGCACGGCGCGGCGCCCGTCCGGCGCCGCCTCGTCCGGTCGCTGCGGTTCGATCGACACGATCTGCAGCCCGCTCGACGCAGCGAGGTCGGCCAGTTCCAGCATCAGCGCGGCCCACTCGAGCGCCCGCGCCGGGCGATCGCCATGCGCCGGCGGCGCGCCGCGATGTTGCGACGCTGAGGCGAGCACGCGTTCCGCGTCGGCCGCGCGCATCCGCGTCGTTTCCAGCAACGCACGACTGCGCGCGAGCCCGCTCCAGTCGCCCGCATCGGCCAGATGCATGCCGCCCGCCAGCACAACCGCAAATGCCAGCGCGCAGCCGGCCGCATGTGCGACGGCCGGCGGCAGGCGCCGCCCGGTCGGCCGCGCCTCGCCGGCCAATGCAAAGCGGTGCGCGATCGCCGTCATGCGCCACCTCCCGCCGCGCCCGGTTGCGGCGGCGCTTCGTCGCGCCAGCGCAGTTGCACGGAGAACCGGAACGGTGCCGCGGCCGCGTCTGCCTGCGCGGCCGGAGCCGGCTTCAGCGAGCCGACATCGATTCGCCAGTCCTGCCGTTCGCGCGCGACGCCGGCGAGCCATTGCGCCGCCGCCCGATAGTTCGTCGCATGCAAGTCGAGCGTCGCGCCGGAAAACGTCACGTGCAGCGCGTCGAGCCTCACGGCGCCGTCGCGTGCCCGTGCCAGCATCGCCAGCAGCGCGGCAATGCGCCGGTATGGCGCGGCCAGCACGGCCGCCTGCGCATCGCGCTGCGCGACGCCGGCAGCCGCGCTCGCAGCGCGCGTGGCCGCATCGACCTGCGGCTGCACCCGCCGCAAGCGCGCCTCCACCCGGGCGCGCTCGGCATCCAGCCCCGTCCGCCGCCATGCCGCGCCCGCAGTCCACAGGCCGACGCCCAGCACACCGAGCAGTATCGCCGCCCCGCACTGCGCAGCCCGGCGCCGCCGCAGCGCCTGCGCGAGCCGCTCGCGGTACGGCAGCAGGTTGAAGCCACCGAGCCCGTACCCCGCCGCACCCACGCGCCCGGCCCTCATTCCCACACCCCGCGCAAGGCCAGCCCGAACGCGACCGCAAACGCCGGGCAACTCGACGCCCCGGCCGGAGCCGACGGCCGCCCGTCCCACCCGGTACAGTCGAACGGCACCGCGTTCGCACCGAGCACGTCGCCGATATCGGCGACGGACAGGCCGAAACGCCCGACGCTGCGCGCGTCGCCGGCCACGAGCACGCAGCGGGCCGATCCGAGCGTGCCGTGGCGCAGCGCATCGGCAAATGCCGCCGTCATGCCGGTGGACAGCGCAAGCGCCGGCGACGCCAGCGCCCCGTCGACCCGCCAGCCGCGCACACCCGTATCGGAGAACCAGAGCGCCGCGTAAGCGCCTTGCGCGTCGAGCTCGAACTGCGCGGCATAACGCAGTGCACGCAGCGCGGCGGCCGACTCGCCGTCGACGGCCGTCAGGTCGATCCCGGCCTGCGCGGCGACGTCGATCCGCCTTTCGAGCAGCGCCAGCGGCGCCGCCGCGACCGCGATTTCGCCCGCCTGCTCGCCGTCGCCCTGCCGCCAGTCGTACGCCACGGCGTCCGGCGCCAGCCCCGAGATCTGCTCGGCGGCCTGCCGCGCAGCATCCGCGACGTCGGCGCGCCCGGCCAGATCGAGCGTCGCGACATGCATCTCGTCGTCGCGCAGTGCCATCACGCCGCGCGCGTCGCACCGCACGCCCGCCGCGGACAGCCGCTCCGCCGCTGCCGCCAGTGCCCGTGCGACCGCCGCCCAGCGCGCCGCTTCCGGCCCGGCCGACAATGCGACCGGCTCGCGCTCGAGCCCCTCGATGCGAACGTCCGCAATCCGGCCGCGCCGGCTCAGCACCACCACCCTGACCTCGTCCTCGCCGACGTCGATTCCCGTCGACCGGTGCCGGCCCTGCACGAACCGCGCAGCCGTCCATCGTCCTGTCATCCCAGCCTCCCGCGATCGTCGCGGCCCATGCCGCGATCCGAGGCCTGATTCTGCGGAGCGGCGCACGCGGCCGACAGTCGGCCGAACGGCCAGCCCAGGTTCGCAGCGGCCGCCGACGGGCTATGCTGGCGACATCGCGGCCCGCGGTTTCCCGGCGGCCCCCGCGTCAGGACCGGTCTTACCGGGCAGCTATAATCGCGGGACTGTTTTCCGGTATGCCTATGCAATCCACGTCTCCTACGTCCCCGCCTCCCGCCCCGGAACCGAAGAAGCGTCCCTGGTGGCAGAAAGCCCTGCTCGGGCTCGCCGCGATGTGCGTCGCGCTCGTCGTCGCCGGCGGCCTCGTGCTCGGCTATGCGCTCGTCGTCGCGTGGCCGAACATGCCGTCGCTCGACGCGCTGACCGACTACCGGCCGAAGGTGCCGCTGCGCATCTACACGTCCGATCACGTGCTGATCGGCGAATTCGGCGAGGAGCGCCGCGACATCGTCCATTTCAAGGACGTGCCCGACTCGCTGAAGAAGGCGATCCTCGCGATCGAGGACGCGCGCTTCTACGATCACGGCGGCGTCGACCTGACCGGCATCGTCCGCGCCGGCTTCGTCGCGCTGACCAATGGTCACGCGTCGCAGGGCGCCAGCACGATCACGATGCAGGTCGCGCGCAACTTCTTCCTGTCGAGCGAGAAGACCTACACGCGCAAGATCTACGAGATGCTGCTCGCGTACCGGATCGAGCGCGCGCTGACGAAGGATCAGATTCTCGAGGTCTACATGAATCAGATCTATCTCGGCCAGCGCGCCTATGGCTTCGCGAGCGCCGCGCGGGTCTATTTCGGCAAGGACCTGAAGGACATCACGCTCGCGGAAGCCGCGATGCTCGCGGGCCTGCCGAAGGCGCCGTCCGCCTACAACCCGGTCGTCAACCCGAAGCGCGCGAAGGTGCGCCAGGAATACATCCTGCAGCGGATGCTCGAGCTGAACTTCATCACGCGCGAGCAGTACGACGAAGCCGTCGCGCAGCCGCTCGTCGTGAAGGGCGCAGGCCGCGAATACAGCGTGCACGCGGAGTACGTCGCGGAAATGGTCCGGCAGATGATGTATGCGCAGTACCGCGAGGAAACCTATACGCGCGGCTTCAACGTCGTCACGACGATCGACTCCGCCGACCAGCAGGTCGCATACACCGCGCTGCGCAAGGGCATCATGGATTACGAGCGCCGCCACGGCTATCGCGGGCCGGAAGGCTTCATCGAGCTGCCGGCCGCCGCCGACGACCGCGAACAGGCGATCGACGACGCGCTGCTCGAACACCCGGACAACGGTGAACTGATCGCGGCGGTCGTCACGGCTGCGAGCCCGCGGCAGATCACGGTCGCGTTCATCGACGGCAGCAGCGCGACGATCGACGGCGACAACCTGCGCTTCGCGTCGGGCGCGCTGTCCGCCAATGCGCAGCCGAACCGCCGGATCCGCCCCGGCGCGATCGTCCGCGTCGTGAAGAACGATGCCGGCAAGTGGTCGATCACGCAGTTGCCGCAGGTCGAGGGCGCGTTCATCTCGATCGTCCCGCAGGACGGCGCAATCCGTTCGCTCGTCGGCGGCTTCGACTACAACAAGAACAAGTTCAACCACGTCACGCAGGCGTGGCGGCAGCCCGGCTCGTCGTTCAAGCCGTTCATCTACTCGGCGTCGCTCGACAAGGGCCTTGGGCCGGCCACGGTGATCAACGACGGTCCGCTGTACTTCAGCGCCGCCGAGACGGGCGGCCAGCCGTGGGAGCCGAAGAACTACGGCGGCGGCTTCGAGGGCCCGATGACGATGCGCACCGCGCTGCAGCGCTCGCGCAACCTCGTGTCGATCCGGATCCTGAACCATATCGGCACGAAGTACGCGCAGCAATACATCACGCGCTTCGGCTTCGACGCCGATCGTCACCCGGCCTACCTGCCGATGGCGCTCGGCGCGGGCCAGGTCACGCCGCTGCAGATGGCCGGCGCGTACTCGGTGTTCGCGAACGGCGGCTACCGCATCAATCCGTACCTGATCGCCGAAGTCACCGATCCGAACGGCGCGATCGTCGCGCGCGCGCAGCCGCTCGTCGCGGATCAGAACGCGCCGCGCGCGATCGATGCGCGCAACGCGTACGTGACCAACAGCCTGCTGCAGAGCGTCGCGCAGCGCGGCACGGGGGCGCGGACCAACGTGCTGAAGCGCACCGACCTGGCGGGCAAGACCGGCACGACCAACGACTCGCACGATGCATGGTTCGCCGGCTACCAGCACACGCTCGCCGCGATCGCGTGGATCGGCTACGACAATCCGCGCAGCCTCGGCGATCGCGAAACGGGCGGCGGCCTCGCGCTGCCGGTGTGGATCGACTACATGGGCGCCGCGCTGAAGGGCGTGCCCGAGTACAAGCCGACGATGCCCGAAGGTGTCGAATCGCTGGGCGGCGAGCTGTACTTCACCGACTTCACGCCGGGCCACGGCTTCGTGTCGACGGTCGGCGTGCCGCAGGCGGCGCCTGCGCAAAATACCGACGAGGCCGTGCCGCATGTCGACGAGCAGGAAAAGCAGGACATCATGAACCTGTTCCGCGGCCACTGACGAACGCCCGAAAACGACAAAAGCGCCCCGCGGGGCGCTTTTGTCATGGGTGCGACGTCTCGGATCTCGGAGCGATGCCCGCCCGAGGCCGGGCGACAGCCCTGCGCGTCACGCGCTAAACGTGATCGGCAGGCCGGCCTGCTGGGTCGCGTAGTCGGTGAGCGCCGCGAAGAACTCGGTGCCCGAGCGCGTATCGCGCCATGCGCCGTCGATGTAGCGGTAGTGGAAACCGCCGGCCTTCGCGGCGATCCACACTTCCTTCATCGGCGGCTGCAGGTTGACGATGATCTTCGAGCCGTTCTCGAACGTCAGCGTCAGGACGCTGCCGTTGCGCTCCAGATCGATGTCGTGATCGCCGTCGTTGGCGGCGTCCACGGTACGCTCGACGGCCGCCAGCACGGCCTCGGCACGGGTCAGGTATTCGGTATCGGACATGCTAAACTCTATCGGTTCAATTGTTCAGGGACGATCATGCGAGTCGTTTTCCGGATGAGCGCGATTGTAGCGGCTTTGGCGATTCTTGCCGGCTGCGGTCAACGCGGTCCGCTCTATCTGCCCACCGTGCCGCCACTGCCGCAAAAGCCGATCCAGCAGCAGGATACGCCGCCGTCGGACGTGACGCCGACCGACGAAAACGCGTCCGACGACAGCACGTCCGGTAGCTCGCTCACGCTGTCGCCCGAACTGTCGGGCGGCGCCGGCAAAGCTCCCGCCCCGGCCTCCAGCCCGTCCGCCCAGTAACGCGCCCGGCCCGGCAAACAAGGCGATGACCGTCCGGTCGTCGCCTTTCGTTTTTTTCAGGCCGGCGCCGTCACGCGCGCCGGCGCCGCCAGCCCCACGCAATCAGCCGCCAGCCGAGCAGCACCGCGACGATCGCCGCATACAGCTTCGGCTGCGCGAGATCGTGCTTGCCGGCCTTCATCCACCAGAAATGCAGCACGCCGAACGCCGCGATCGCATAGATCGCGCGATGCAGCGTCGCCCAGTGGCGGCCGAGGCGGCGCACCATCGCGCGCGGCGACGTCGCGGCGAGCGGGATCAGCAGCACGAACGCGGCAAAGCCGACCGTGATGAACGGCCGCTTGCCGACGTCCTTCAGGATCGCGACGACGTCGAACCACTTGTCGAACCACAGATAGGTCGTGAAGTGCAGCGTCGCGTAGAAGAACGCGAACAGCCCGATCATCCGGCGAAAGCGCAGCAGCGCCGCGACGCCCGTCACGCGTCGCAGCGGCGTGACGGCGAGCGTCACGCACAGCAGCACGAGCGTCCACAGGCCGGTCGAGCGTGTGACGAATTCGATCGGATTCGCGCCGAGCCGGTCGGTCAGCCCGAACAGCACGAGACGCGCGAGCGGGTACAGCCCCGCCGCGAAAACCAGCAGCTTGGCCGGCGCGAGCCAGCGCGGCACGGCGGTGCGCACCGTGCCGCCGCGGGCGGTGCCGGCGGCCGAGCGCGTGCCGTCCGCGCGCGCGGGCGTCAGCGTCGTGGGCGTCATGTCGTTTCTCACCGTCGCACTCAGAAATTCTTCTTCAGGTCCATGCCCTGATACATCGACGCGACGAGATCGCCGTACCCGTTGAACATCAGCGTCTTGCGCTTCGGCGTGAAGAAGCCGTCCTCGCCGATACGCCGCTCGGTCGCCTGGCTCCAGCGCGGGTGATCGACGTTCGGGTTCACGTTCGAATAGAACCCGTACTCGTTCGGCGCATAGGTGTTCCAGCTCGTCTTCGGCTGCCGGTCGACGAAGCGGATCTTCACCAGCGATTTCGCACTCTTGAACCCGTACTTCCACGGCACCACGATCCGCACCGGCGCGCCGTTCTGGTTCGGCAGCACCTGCCCGTAGACGCCCATCGTCAGCAGCGTCAGCGGATGCATCGCCTCGTCGATCCGCAGGCCCTCCGAATACGGCCAGTCGAGCACGGGCGTCGACAGGCCCGGCATCTGCGACGGATCGGCAAGCGTGACGAACTGCACGTATTTCGCGTTGCCGGTCGGTTGCACGCGCTTGATCAGCTCGGACAGCGGCACGCCGATCCACGGAATCACCATCGACCAGCCTTCGACGCAGCGCAGCCGGTACACGCGCTCCTCGAGCGGCGCGAGCTTCAGCAGCTCGTCGAGATCGAACACCTTCGGGTGCAGCACCTCGCCCTCGACGCTCACGCGCCACGGGCGCGGCTTCAGCGTGCCGGCGTTCTGCGCCGGATCGCCCTTGTCGGTGCCGAATTCGTAGAAGTTGTTGTAGGTCGTGATGTCCTTGAACGACGTCACCTTGTCGGCCGCGACGAACTTCGGGTTGGTTTTCGCGACCAGCTTCGCCGCCCGCGCATCGGGCGACGCATACGCGGCGAACGCGCCGCCGCTGCCGCCGAACAGCCCGCCCGCCGCCGCCACGCCGGCCGCCTGCAATACGCGCCGCCGATTCTCGAACAGCGCGCGCGGCGTGATCTCGCTGCGCGCTATGTCGTCGCCGAGCAGTACGTTCCGGAAAGGACGCTTGATCCACATCGTGCAGTTCCTCCTGCGCGCGCCGCGCGCACGCTTCGTCAGGGGCGGGCTCCGCTGCAGCCGGAGCCGCACCGGCGTTCGACCCGATCCATCATGCGCCGTTCGACGCCCGGACCGCCCGCCCGTTACAAAAAGAAAACCGCCGGGCACACGGTGCGCCGGCGGTCTTTTAGTCGGACGAGCGTCGGAAATCTTACAGCTTGCCGTAGCTGTGCAGCCCGGACAGGAACATGTTGACGCCGAGGAACGCGAAGGTCGTCACCAGCAGGCCGGTGAGCGCCCACCATGCGGCCACCGTGCCGCGCAGCCCCTTCATCAGGCGCATGTGCAGCCACGCCGCGTAGTTGAGCCACACGATCAGCGCCCAGGTTTCCTTCGGATCCCAGCTCCAGTAGCCGCCCCATGCTTCGGCCGCCCACAGCGCGCCGAGGATCGTCGCGATCGTGAAGAACGCGAAACCGACCGCGATCGACTTGTACATCACGTCGTCGAGCACGTCGAGCGTCGGCAGGCGATCGGCGAGCACGCCGCGTTCCTTCATCAGGTACGCGACCGACACCATCGCCGACAGCGCGAAGCTGCCGTAGCCGATGAAGTTCGCCGGCACGTGGATCTTCATCCACCAGCTCTGCAGCGCCGGCACGAGCGGCTGGATCTGCTGCGCATCGCGTGCGACCGAGTACCACATCAGGAAGCCGACCGCCGCGCTGATGACCAGCAGCACGAACGCGCCGAGCGCACGCGTGCCGTAGTGGCCTTCGTAATACAGATAGAGCAGCGCGGTGATCAGGCTGAACAGCACGAACACTTCGTACAGGTTCGACACCGGGATGTGCCCGACATCGGCGCCGATCAGGTAGGACTCGTACCAGCGCACCATCAGCCCGGTGAAGCCCATCAGCACCGCGACCCACGTGAGCTTCTGGCCGATCGCCGACCCCGATTCCGAACGCGCGAGCAGGCCGATCCAGTAGAACAGCGTCGCGAGCACGAACAGCGCGCTCATCCACAGAATCGCCGACTGGCTCGACAGGAAATACTTGAGGAAGAACGCCGAATCGGCGCGAGCAAGGTCGCCCTGGTAGATCCGGATCGCCAGCAGCGCCAGCACCGCGATCGACGCCATCAGCAGCCGCGCGGGCTTCCAGCGCCAGCCGAGCGCGATCAGCGCCGGCACGGTGCCGACCAGCACGGCCTTGTCGTAGTAATTCATGTGCGCGTTGTAGTGCACGAGCGCATAACCCGCGCCCGCCACGAGCACCAGCGCGAACAGCCAGTCGACCAGCGACAGGCGCGCGAAGAACGGACGATCGTCGAACGGCGCGGCCGCAACCGGGGCCTGGGTCGACGCCGAATGGGCAGAAGAAACTTGAGTGAGATCCATGATGTTACCGGGTGGAATTCTCGGAGTCGGAACCGCCGCCGGCGGGCGGGCGGGCCGTCGATGCTGCGCCTGCGGGCGCGGCGTCTCGAGGTGCGGCGCGCAATGCGACGCCGGCCGCGTCGCGCGTCTGCACGAATTCTTTCTCGAAATCGAAGGTCTTGCGGGCCGTGGACATCGCCATCACCACGTCGACGCCCGAGCCGGCATCCTTGAGCCAGAACCAGAGGCGCCGCTCGCGCACATAGAACATCGAGAAGATGCCGGCGACCAGCAGCAGGCTGCCAAGATACACCAGATTCTTGCCGGGTGCGCGCGTCAACTGAAATACCGAAGCTTGCACCTGCTTGAATGAGTCGAGCTGCAGATAGACCGGCGAACCATACAAAAAGCTGTCGGACAGCGCGTTGATCGCGTTCTGCACGAAGCGGACCGTATCGTTGCTCCGCGGCGCGGCCGGCTCGCCGGCGCGTTCGCGGGCGATCTGCCAGACTTCCCACATCGAGCCTTCGAGCATGCGCAGCAGCAGGCTCGCGGCCTTCTCCTGTTCTTCCTTCGGCACCGACCGGTCGATGAACGTCGCCACCGCCTGGAAGCCGCCGATCGGCTGGCCGTCCGCGCCGCGCCCGACGCTGTCGTCGCGTGCCGCAAAGAGGGTCAGCACCTTCGACGCGCTGTCCTGCAGGCGATCGCGCAGCGACGCATCGTTGGCCGGCAGCGAACGCTGCGCGAAGCGCGCAGCGGCTTCCGCGCGCACGGCCGGATCCTCGAGTGCCGCGCGCAGGCGCATCCATTCGCCGATCGAATCCTGGCTGTCGGCCGGGATCCGCATGTAGCGGAACGGATCGTTCGGGCTCGCGCGCACGCCCGCGAGGAACACGCGCTCGCCGTTCATGTCGACCGGCAGCATGTAGTTGTTGAATTCGCGCGCCTGGCCGTCCCTGCCGCGGATCTTGTACTGCACCGACGGGCCGATGTTGTGCAGCTGCATCGGCTTCGACGTCTTCGCACCCGAGCCGAGTCGCTCGTCGAACGCTTCCTTCAGCGACTCCGTCTTCGCGACGCCGCGCACGTCCGGCTTGCCGTTCGCGTCCGCCATGTTCTCGACGTTGATCGCGCGGAAGTCGGAGAACTCGATCGTATCGCCGTCGGCGCCCGGCGCCTGCAGCGGCGCCGAACTGCCGATCGTGCCGTTCACCGGGAACGACTTCGCACTGTCGCCGGTCATCGGGTAGGCCGTCATCTGCATCTGCGAGCCGCCGTCCTGGAAGCTCGACTGGTAGATCGACACGCCCTTGTACGTGAACGGCTTGTTGACTTCGACGCGCGCCGGGATCTTCTGCCCCGTCTCGCGATCGATCACGACGATGTCGCTCGCGAACAGCTTCGGCATCCCGGTCGTGTAGTAGTCGACGATGAACTTGTTGAGCTGGATCGAGAACGGCAGGTCCTGGATCAGCGACCCGCTCGGCTGGTTCAGGATCGCGGTCGACACGAACTGGCCCTCGGGCACCCATGCATAGCCGCGGAACGTCGGGTTAGACGCGGACAGGCGGTGGTCGGGCGAGATCTCGCTGATCGTCGCGCTGGTGTTGACCGGGCTCTTGCCGAACATCCACATCTGAAACTTGATCGGCAGGTTGCTGTCCAGCAGGCCGCCGATACAGATCACGACGATCGCGAGGTGCGCGGAAATGTAGCCCCACTTCGTCATCGCGCCGCGCTTCGCGGAGATCAGCGTCGCGCCGTCGTTCTCGCGCACGACGTGCTTGTAGCCGGCCTTCGTGACGAACGCGGCGAGCGTCGCCGTCGCGGCCGCGCGCGTGCCGGCGGCCGAGTATTCGGCCTTGTGGTGGAACGCCCGCAGGCTGCCTTCACGAACCTTGTCCTTCCAGCTCTTCGCGTCGGCGAGCATCTTCGGCGCGTTGCGGATCACGCACAGCGAGATCGACGCGACGAGGAAGATCAGGATCAGCATGAACCACCACGCGCTGTACACGTTGTACAGGCCGAGCGAGCGGAAGATGTCGGCCCAGAACGGCCCGAACTGGTTCACGTAGTTCGGATACGGATCGTCCTGGGTCAGGACCGTGCCGATGATGCTCGCGATCGACAGCACCACCAGCAGCGCGATCGCGAAACGCATCGAGCTGATCAGCTCGACAGCGCGCTTCGCTGCGCTTTGGCCCGACTTCGACTGCAACCCCGACGTGGTAACGCTCATTCAAACTCCGACTGACAACAAAAAAGGGCAAGGCAGCCGCAACGGCGCGGCGCCCCACCCTTTTCTTGTTCTGACTCCGGCCGCCGTTACGGCGCCCGGTCATTCCGTTCGCAACGGACCGCTCAATGCAGGCCGGCGATGTAATCCGCGACGGCCTTGATTTCGCTGTCCGACAGACGCGAGGCGATCTGATGCATCGCCTCGTTGTTGTTCCGCGCACCGACGCCCTGCTGGAACGCCGTCAGCTGGGCGACCGTATAGTCGGCCCACTGCCCCGACAGACGCGGATACTGGACGGGAATCCCCTGCCCCGTCGGCCCGTGGCAGCTCGCGCAGGCGGGCACGCCCTTGTCCGCGATGCCGCCGCGGTAGATCTTCTGGCCGATCGGCACGGTCGCCGCGTCGCGCGCGGTGCCGGGCTTGGCTGTCTGCGACCCGTAGTACGCGGCGACGTTGCGCATGTCGTCCGCGCTCAGCGCGCTCGCGAATCCGACCATCACCGCGTTGTTGCGCGCCGGCCCCTTCGCGCCCGGCTGCGCCTTGAAGTCGTTCAACTGCTTGACCAGATATTCGGGATGCTGGCCGGCGAGCTTCGGGAAACTGCCCGACGCGCTGTTGCCGTCGGCGCCGTGACACGACGCGCACACCTGCCCGGCAATCGCCTTGCCGCGGTCCAGATCCGGCTTCTTGGCCGCATCCGCCGCATTTGCCTCTGCTACAAAACCTACGAACCCTGCTGCAACCTGAAGCACCATCAGAGACTTGCACAGTCGATTCATTCGCACACCCTGTTTCGTCTTGTGGGAATTTGAGGTTCTGCAAAAAACGACGGCGTTCAGTCTACCGCAGAAGCTGCATAAAAGCGCGCGACCGGCGCCCGGAGGGCTTCGGTAAAACCGCCGTATTGTACAATATCGCGCTGAAAGCCCCTGCGCCTATCGGGGCTACCCCGCCTCCACCAAGCGGCTCGCGCCGCCCGTCCGTCCGGTTCCCATGGCCTTTCTGCTCCATCAAGCCCGCTTCTACACGACCGTCAACCACCTGCGCGACCTGCCGCCCACGGTGCAGCCGGAAATCGCGTTCGCGGGCCGCTCGAACGCCGGCAAGTCGACGGCGATCAACGTGCTGTGCAACCAGAAGCGGCTGGCGTTCGCGTCGAAGACGCCCGGCCGCACGCAGCACATCAACTACTTCTCCGTGGGTCCGGCCGCCGAGCCCGTCGCGAATCTCGTCGACCTGCCCGGCTACGGCTACGCGGAAGTGCCGGGCGCCGCGAAGGCGCACTGGGAAATGCTGCTGTCGTCCTATCTGGCAACCCGCTCGCAGCTTTGCGGCCTGATCCTGATGATGGATTCGCGCCGCCCGCTGACCGATCTCGATCGCCGGATGATCGAGTGGTTCGCGCCGACCGGCAAGCCGATCCATACGCTGCTGACGAAGTGCGACAAATTGACGCGGCAGGAGAGCATCAACGCGCTGCGCACCACGCAAAAGGGGCTCGATGCGTATCGCGACCAGGGCGTGACCGGCAAGCTGACGGTCCAGCTGTTCTCGGCGCTGAAGCGCACCGGGCTCGACGAAGCCCATGCGCTGATCGAGAGCTGGGTGCGGCCGTCCGTCGCCGACGAAAAAAACGAGCCTGTAGCACAATGATCGGGCAACGCGCGGCCGCAGCGGCTGTGCGCACCTGACGGCGCCTGCGATTCGGCCGGCTCATAAAAAAACCCGCCGTCGAACGGCGGGTCAAACAGCCTAATCGAATAACGACAGGCACCCGCTCAGGGAGGAGAAGCGGGGAGCATCACGCAACGCGTGGCGCTCGATCGCTATCATATACCAACGTTCCCGAAAATGACCTAAGGGTTCCGTAAGGTCCTTATTGCCCTGTTTTCTTCCCGATCCGCCATGAGCTTTCATCCGCTTCATCGTCCGCGCCGGATGCGCCGCGACGACTTCTCCCGCCGCCTGATGCGCGAAAACCGCCTGACCACCGACGACCTGATCTATCCGGTGTTCGTCGTCGAAGGCACCAACGAACGGCAGCCGGTGCCGTCGATGCCCGGCGTCGAGCGCGTGTCGGTCGATCTGCTGATGCAGGTCGCCGAGCAGTGCGTCGAACTCGGCGTGCCGGTGCTATCGCTGTTCCCGGCCATCGAGCCCGCGCTGAAAACGCCGGACGGCCGCGAGGCGGCCAATCCGGAAGGGCTGATCCCGCGCGCGGTGCGCGAGCTGAAGAAGCGCTTCCCCGAACTCGGCGTGCTGACCGACGTCGCGCTCGATCCGTACACGAGCCACGGCCAGGACGGCGTGCTCGACGAAAACGGCTACGTGATCAACGACGACACGATCGAGATCCTGATCGACCAGGCGCGCGCGCAGGCGGAAGCCGGCGTCGACATCGTCGCGCCGTCGGACATGATGGACGGCCGCATCGGCGCGATCCGCGAGATGCTCGAAAGCGACGGCCATATCCATACGCGCATCATGGCCTATGCGGCGAAGTACGCGTCGGCGTTCTACGGTCCGTTCCGCGACGCGGTCGGCTCCGCATCCAACCTGGGCAAGGGCAACAAGATGACCTACCAGATGGATCCGGCGAACAGCGACGAAGCGCTGCGCGAAGTGCGCCTCGACATCGACGAAGGCGCCGACATGGTGATGGTCAAGCCCGGCATGCCGTATCTCGACATCGTGCGCCGCGTGAAGGACGAATTCCGCTTCCCGACCTACGTGTACCAGGTCAGCGGCGAATACGCGATGCTGAAGGCCGCCGCGATGAACGGCTGGCTCGACCACGACAAGGTCGTGCTCGAATCGCTGCTCGCGTTCAAGCGCGCGGGTGCCGACGGCGTACTCACGTATTTCGCGCTCGACGCGGCGCGTCTGCTGAAAGCGCAGCGCTGAACCGCGCTGCAGTAGGTCGTCCGAAAAAAAACGGCGGAACACTTCGGTGTTCCGCCGTTTTTTGTTGCCCGATGAACTTCCCGGGCCGGCTGGCGCCGTCCGGCGCCGATTCGGGTCGGCAGCGCCGCGCCGCCGGCAGCGCGGTTAGACCGTCGGCGCGGACGCGCGATCGAGGCTGCGCAGGAACGTGTCCGCGGCCTGGTAGCCGACCACGCGCGCAATCTCCTTGCCGTTGCGATCGAAGAAGATGATGCCCGGCGGCCCGAACAGGCCGAAACGCTTGAGCAGCGCCTGGTCGTCCGCGTTGTTCGCGGTGACGTCCGCGCGTACGAGGTGCAGTTGCGCGAGCCGCGCCCGGACGCGCGAATCGGTGAACGTCAGATGCTCCATCTCCTTGCAGCTCACGCACCAGTCCGCGTAGAAGTCGAGCATCACGGGCTGCGGCGAGGTCTTCAGCAGCGCATCGAGCTCGGCGCCCGAGCGCACCGCCGCGAACGCAGGCCCGTCATGCGCGGCGGGCCCGGCAACGGACGCGTCGCCGCCGGACGCCACCGTGCGCGACGCCAGCACCGCCAGCGGCTTGACCGGATCGGTCGAGCCCGCGGCCAGCCCGACCAGCAGCGTCGCGGCCCAGATCGCGAGCGCTGCGCCGAGACCGCGGCCGAGTCGGCGCCAGATCGTCGCGGCGCCTGCATTGGGCGTAAACAGTCCGAGCGCCGCGGCGGCGACGAGCAGCCACAACGCGGCCAGCACCATCTTCGCTGCGCCGCCGAGCACCGGCCACACGATCCACAACGCGGCGGCGAGCAGCACGATGCCGAAGAACACCTTCACGCCGTCCATCCACGTGCCCGCGCGCGGCAGCAGCGTGCCCGCGCCGACGCCGACCACCAGCAGCGGCACGCCGAGGCCGAGCCCCATCGCGAACAGCGCCGCGCCGCCGAGCAGCGCGTTGCCGGTGTGCGCAATGAACGCGAGCACCGCGAACAGCGGCGCCGTCATGCAGGCGCCGACCACCAGCGCCGACAGCGCGCCCATCGCCGCGACCGCCGCAAAATGGCCGCCCTGACGCGCGCTCGATGCCTCGGCCGCGCCGTTCTGCCAGCGCTGCGGCAACGCGATGTCCCTGCCCGAGATCAGCAACACCGCGAACACGGCGAGCAGCACGCCGAATGCGCCGAGCACCCACGGGTTCTGCAGCCATGCGCCGAGGCTCTGGCCGACCAGCGCCGCGGCCACGCCGAGCACCGTATAGACGAGCGCCATCCCGATCACGTAGGTCAGCGACAGCGCGAAGCCGCGCGCATGCGTCACGCGCGTGCCCTGGCCGACGATGATCGCGGACACGATCGGAATCATCGGATACGAACAGGGCAGCAGGCTCAGCACGACGCCCGCGACGAAATACAGCGCGACGATCGTGAAGAAGCCGTGCCCTTCGAGCAGCGACTGCGCGAAATCGGCGCTCGTGACCTTGTCGAACCAGCTGCCGCCGGCCGCCGTGTCGCCGGGCGCCGCGGCGGTTGCGCCCAGCGCGGCGCCGTCGACCTTCACGACGTGCTCGGCGGGCGGATAGCAGATCCCCTCGTCCGCGCATCCCTGCGACGTCACCGCGAGCTCGAACGGCCCCGCCGCCTGCTTGACGGGCACGTGGATCACGAGCTCGCCGCGATAGGTCTCGACGTTCTTCTGGAAGGTCTGGTCGAACTTCACGTGGCCGGCCGGCAGCTGCGGCTCGCCGAGCGTCGCCTGCCCGCTCTTCACGGCGAACGCGAAGCGCTCGCGGTACAGGTAATAGCCGTCCGCGACCTTGAAGCGGACATCGACCTGCCCGGGCGACTCGCTCGCGCTGAACTTGAACGCGACCGACGGATCGAGGAAATCGTCGGCCGCGCGCGCGGCCGACATGCCGCCGAGCACGAGCACGAACGACAACAGGACTGCAAGGAACCGCAGCGCGCGCACGCGCACGGGAAGCGCCATACCGTTAAACATGAAATAGACGTTGAGTTTCGCTGGTCACCCACTGGCCGTATGCCGGCGATGCCGTCGCCTGCCACGACACGATTTCGGGCGTCTCGTACGGATGATGCGCGAGAATAAATCGCTCCAGTTCGAGCGCCCGCACGGCGCTCGTCTTGAACAGCAACTGGATCTCGTCGGCCGTCTCGACCTTGCCCTGCCAGTGATAGCGCGACTTGATCGCGCCGAGTTCCGACACGCACGCGGCAAGCCGCGCGTCGAGCGCACCGTCGGCGAGCGCCGCGGCCGTCGCCGCATCAGGCACCGTCGTCAGCATCAGCACCACCACCATACGCGCCCTCCTGGTTCATTGGCCGGCTTTGCGCCGGCACGGACCGACCGTGAGGACAGCGCACGCCAGTCGCCCACGCTGGTCGCCCACGCCGGTCGCCCACGCTGGTCGCCCACGCTGGTCGCCCCGTATCGTATCGCAGCCCGCGCGGTGCTGCCGGCGGCCACCTGCGACAATCGATCGCAGCCTGCGCCCGCCGCAAAAACAAAAAGGGCCAAGCAATCGCTCAGCCCTTTCCGGTTACTGCCCCATGCGCAAAGCTTATTCAGCTTCTTGCACGTTTTCCGTTTCGTCGACTTCCGGACGATCCAGCAGCTCGACCAGTGCCATCGGTGCGTTATCGCCGACGCGGAAGCCGAACTTCAGGATGCGCAGGTAGCCGCCCGGACGGTTCGCGAAACGCGGACCGAGCACGTCGAACAGCTTCGCCACCGAATCACGATCGCGCAGGCGGTTGAACGCCAGGCGACGGTTTGCGAGCGACGGCTTCTTGCCGAGCGTGATCAGCGGCTCGACGACCTTACGGAGTTCCTTCGCCTTCGGCAGCGTCGTCTTGATGACTTCGTGCTCGATCAGCGAGTTGGACATGTTACGGAGCATAGCCAGACGGTGGCTGCTCGTGCGGTTCAGTTTCCGCAGACCATGACGATGGCGCATTTCAGTTTCCTTGATTCAAAGTTTTGATCCAGCTCTTCTATCGCACCCGAAGGGGAGCACGGGCCGGTAACGAAAAAAAGCAAGATGCGGATTTTAAAGGAAAATCCGCATCTTTGCCAACTTCAGCGACTACCGCTACAACCGGACGACAGGCGCGCTTACTTGTCGAGGCCGGCCGGCGGCCAGTTCTCGAGCTTCATGCCCAGCGTGAGACCGCGCGAAGCGAGGACTTCCTTGATCTCGTTGAGCGACTTGCGACCGAGGTTCGGCGTCTTCAGCAGCTCGTTTTCCGTGCGCTGGATCAGGTCGCCGATGTAGTAGATGTTCTCGGCCTTCAGGCAGTTCGCCGAACGGACCGTCAGCTCGAGATCGTCCACCGGACGCAGCAGGATCGGATCGATCTGCGGTGCGCGCGACGGTGCCTCGGCAGCCGTTTCCGTGCCTTCCAGCGCCGCGAACACGGACAGCTGGTCGACCAGGATGCGGGCCGACTGACGGATCGCTTCTTCCGGCGTGATCACGCCGCTCGTCTCGATGTTCATCACGAGCTTGTCGAGGTCGGTACGCTGCTCGACACGTGCGCTTTCGACTGCATAGCTCACGCGGCGAACCGGCGAGAACGACGCGTCCAGCACGATGCGGCCGATGATCTTGGCCGTGTCTTCGCCGTAGCGACGCACGTTGCCCGGCACATAGCCGCGGCCCTTCTCGATCTTGATCTGAACGTCGAGCTTGCCGCCCTTCGACAGATGCGCGATCACGTGATTCGGGTTGATGACTTCGCAATCATGAGCCAGCTCGATATCGCCGGCCGTGACGACGCCTTCACCTTCCTTGCGCAGGGTCACCGTCACTTCGTCGCGGTTATGCAGCTTGAACACCACGCCCTTCAGGTTCAGCAGCAGGTTGACGACGTCCTCTTGCACACCATCAAGCGTCGAATACTCGTGCACCACGCCCGCGATCGTGACTTCGGTCGGCGCGTAGCCAACCATCGACGACAGCAGCACGCGGCGGAGCGCATTGCCCAAGGTATGGCCGTAGCCACGCTCGAACGGCTCCATGACCACCTTCGCATGGTTCTCGCCCAGCGATTCCACGGCGATGATCTTGGGTTTCAACAAACTGGTTTGCATAGGTTTTCCTTTTCAATACCCTCGGCTCGTTACACCGATAAGGCTGACCGGTAACACCCTGAAAATAAACAGCCGAGGTCACCCCTTGCTGCACGCAATCGGGGTACCTCGGCCGTCAATCGGATTAACGCGAATACAATTCGACGATCAGGCTTTCGTTGATGTCGCCGGCGATGTCGGCGCGCTCCGGCACTTGCTTGAACGTACCTTCGAACTTCTTCGCATCGACTGCAACCCAGCTCGGCATGCCGCCTTGCTCGGCCAGCGACAGCGCTTCGACGATACGCGCCTGCTTCTTCGCCTTTTCGCGGATCGCAATCACGTCGCCTGCCTTCACTTGCTGCGACGGCACGTTCGCGACGATGCCGTTCACCGTGATCGACTTGTGGCTGACGAGCTGACGCGCTTCAGCGCGGGTCGAGCCGAAGCCCATGCGATACACGACGTTGTCGAGGCGCGACTCGAGCAGTTGCAGCAGGTTTTCACCCGTGTTGCCCTTGCGGCGGTCGGCTTCAGCGAAGTAGCGGCGGAACTGACGCTCCAGCACACCGTAGATGCGCTTGACCTTTTGCTTTTCACGAAGCTGCGTACCGTAGTCGGACGTACGTGCGCCCGAGGTACGGCCGTGCTGGCCCGGCTTGCTGTCGAGCTTGCACTTGTCGGCGAGCGAGCGGCGTGCGCTCTTCAGGAACAGGTCGGTGCCTTCACGGCGGGACAGCTTGGCCTTGGGGCCGATATAACGTGCCACGTTGCATTCCTTTATCAATCAGTCACGCGGATCGGGATCCGCGCTAGTTCGCGCCCTTTGGGGCGAACGGTGGGCTTAGTCAATCAAAAAAGCAACGCCCGTCGACGCTGTGCGGCGACAGGCAATGTGCCAGCACGAACGTGCCAGCACATCCTTAGATACGACGACGCTTCGGCGGACGGCAGCCGTTGTGCGGAATCGGGGTGACGTCCGAAATCGCGGTGATCTTGATGCCGAGGCCGTGCAGTGCGCGCACTGCCGACTCGCGACCCGGGCCCGGGCCCTTGATCCGCACTTCCAGATTCTTCACGCCATATTCCATCGCGACGCGGCCGGCCGATTCGGCAGCAACCTGAGCAGCGAACGGCGTCGATTTGCGCGAGCCCTTGAAGCCCTGGCCGCCCGACGTCGCCCATGCCAGTGCGTTGCCTTGGCGATCGGTGATCGTGATGATCGTGTTGTTGAACGACGCGTGAACGTGAACCACGCCTTCAGCGACGTTCTTCTTAACCTTCTTGCGAACGCGTTGCGCCGCGGTGTTCGAAGCCTTAGCCATTACGTTTTCCTGTAACTGTCAGTTCCGCTTACTTCTTCAGCGCTTGCGCTGCACGACGCGGACCCTTGCGAGTACGTGCGTTCGTACGCGTACGCTGACCGCGCATCGGCAGGCCCTTGCGATGACGAACGCCACGGTAGCAACCGAGGTCCATCAGACGCTTGATGTTCATCGTCACTTCACGGCGCAGATCGCCTTCGACGACAAACTTGCCCACTTCTTCACGCAGCTTTTCCAGGTCTGCGTCGGTCAGATCCTTGACCTTCTTCGAAAAATCGACGCCAGCTGCCACGCAGATGCTGCGCGAACGGGTGCGGCCGATACCGAAGATAGCCGTCAGGCCGATCTCGGTATGCTGGTGATTCGGGATGTTAACCCCTGCGATACGAGCCATTGTTTTTCCTCAAACAAAAAGCGCAAACAAACGCGCGGTCAGCCTTGGCGCTGCTTGTGGCGCGGATCCGAGCTGCAGATCACGCGAACGACGCCTTTGCGCTTGATGATCTTGCAATTGCGGCAAATGCGCTTAACCGATGCCATCACTTTCATGATAATACCCTTTTTTCAAATCACTTCGCCCGGAACACGATCCGCGCACGAGACAGATCGTAAGGCGTCAATTCAACCGTCACCTTGTCGCCCGGGAGAATGCGGATGTAGTGCATCCGCATCTTTCCGGAGATATGCCCCAACACGACATGGCCGTTTTCCAGCTTCACGCGGAAGGTCGCATTCGGGAGGTTTTCGATCACCTCGCCCTGCATCTGGATTACATCGTCCTTGGCCATAAGTCCTTTTTAACGCATTGGGATGTTGCCGCCCTTGAAGTTGGCCTTCTTGAGCAGCGACTCATACTGTTGCGACATAACGTACGACTGCACCTGCGCCATGAAGTCCATCGTGACGACGACAATGATCAGCAGCGACGTTCCACCAAAATAAAACGGCACGTTCCAGCGCAGCACCAGGAATTCCGGCAGCAGACACACGAAGACGATGTAGATCGCACCGGCCAGCGTCAGACGCGTGAGGATGCGGTCGATATATCGTGCGGTCTGATCGCCCGGACGGATGCCCGGAACAAACGCGCCGCTCTTCTTCAGGTTGTCCGCAGTTTCCCTGCTGTTGAACACCAGTGCGGTGTAGAAGAAGCAGAAAAACACGATTGCCAGCGTGTACAGCAGCACATAGACCGGCTGGCCCGGCTTCAGCGCCTCCGCGACGTTATGCAACGTGTTGGAGATCCAGCTTCCCGACGGCTGACCCGTGCTGAACCAGCCGAGAATCGTTGCCGGGAACAGGATGATCGACGATGCGAAGATCGGCGGAATCACGCCCGACATGTTCAGCTTCAGCGGCAGGTGGGAAGACTGCCCGCCGTAGATCTTGTTGCCGACCTGGCGTTTCGCGTAGTTCACGAGGATCTTGCGCTGACCGCGTTCGATGAACACGACCAGGTAAGTCACCGCGGCAATCAGAACGACGATGATGATCGCCGAAATGATGCTCATCGAACCCGTACGCACCAGCTCGAACAACCCACCGACGGCATTCGGGAACCCTGCTGCGATCCCGCCGAAGATGATGATCGAGATACCGTTGCCCAGACCTCGCTCGGTGATCTGCTCGCCGAGCCACATCAGGAACATCGTGCCGGTGACCAGCGTCACGACCGTCGTCAGCCGGAACAGCATGCCGGGATCGATCACGAGACCAGGCTGGTTTTCCAGCGCGGCCGCGATACCGAATGCCTGGAAGGTCGCGAGCACCACGGTGAAATACCGCGTGTACTGCGTGATCTTCCGCTGCCCTGCCTGCCCTTCCTTCTTCAGCGCTTCGAGCTGCGGCGATACGATCGCCAGCAGCTGCATGATGATCGACGCCGAGATGTACGGCATGATCCCCAGCGCGAAGATCGTGAAGCGGGACAGTGCGCCACCCGAGAACATGTTGAACATGCCAAGGATGCCGCCCGCCTGGCTCTGGAACAGCTTAGCCAGTTGATCCGGATCGATGCCCGGCACGGGGATGTGCGCGCCGATGCGATAGACGATCAGCGCCAGGAGCAGGAACATCGCTCGCCGGCGCAGATCGCCGAATTTCGCCGTGCTTCGACCGGGTTTTGCAAGACTCGGGCTGTTAGCCAAGTACCTTCTCCGATGAATGCAAGTGACGACGCGCTACGCGTGTCACTCGGCGAACGAACCGCCAGCCGCTTCGATCGCAGCGCGCGCACCCTTGGTGGCGCCGAGACCCTTCACGACGATCTTGCGCTTCAGTTCGCCCGTGGCGATGATCTTCGCGCTCTTCGTCAGCTCGCCGACCAGGCCGGCTTGCTTCAGTGCGAGCAGATCGATTTCATCGACAGGCAGCTTCTCGAGGTCGCCCAGGCGCACTTCACCGACGAATTCCTTCGTCAGCGACGTGAAGCCGCGCTTCGGCAGACGACGTTGCAGCGGCATCTGACCGCCTTCGAAGCCGACCTTGTGAAAGCCGCCCGAACGCGATTTCTGACCCTTGTGACCACGGCCAGCCGTCTTGCCGAGGCCCGAACCGATGCCGCGGCCGACGCGACGCTTGGCGTGCTTGGCGCCAGCGGCCGGCTTCAGGTTATTCAATTCCATATCAACTCCTTGATCCGTAGGGCCGCTTACGCGATGACCTTAACGAGGTACGAGACCTTGTTGATCATGCCGCGGACCGCCGGCGTGTCCTGAAGCTCGCTGACCGAGTTGAGTCGGCGCAGGCCCAGGCCACGCACGGTCGCGCGGTGCGATTCGCGGGTCCCGATCAGGCTCTTGACGAGCTGAACCTTGACAGTTTTTTCAGACATGGTGACCACCCGGGCTTAGCCCAAAATTTCTTCGACGGACTTGCCGCGCTTCGCCGCGATGTCTGCCGGGGTGGACTGCTTGCGCAGACCGTCCAGCGTCGCACGGACGAGGTTGTACGGGTTCGTCGAACCGTGGCTCTTCGCCACGACGTTCTGAACGCCCATCACGTCGAACACTGCGCGCATCGGGCCGCCGGCGATCACGCCCGTACCGTCCTTCGCCGGAGCGAGGAGGACCGACGATGCGCCGTGCTTGCCGTGCACTTCGTGCTGCAGCGTGCCGTTCTTCAGCGGCACCTTGAACATGTTGCGGCGTGCTTGTTCCATCGCCTTCTGGACAGCGACCGGCACTTCCTTCGCCTTGCCCTTGCCCATACCGACGCGGCCATCACCGTCGCCGACCACGGTCAGTGCGGCGAAGCCGAGAATACGGCCACCCTTCACGACCTTGGTCACGCGATTGACCGAAATCATCTTTTCGCGAAGGCCGTCGTCGCGCTCGTCAGCCTGAACTTTCGCTTGCATCTTTGCCATGACGAATTCCTTCCTTAGAACTTGAGCCCAGCTTCACGAGCTGCCTCAGCCAGCGCCTTCACGCGGCCGTGGTAGCGGAAGCCCGAGCGGTCGAAGGCGACGGATTCGATGCCGGCGGCCTTGGCCTTCTCGGCAATACGCTTGCCGATCAGCGTCGCGGCGGCGACGTTGCCACCCTTGCCCGACTTGTCTGCGAGCTCTGCACGCACTTCGGCTTCCAGCGTCGACGCGCTTGCCAGCACCTTGGTGCCGCACGGCGAAAACACTTGAGCGTAGATGTGCGTGTTCGTGCGATGCACGGCGAGACGCGCGACCTGCAGCTCGGCGATCTTGATACGCGTCTGGCGAGCGCGGCGCAGGCGAGATTGAGTCTTATCCATGATTGCGCACCCTTACTTCTTCTTCGTTTCTTTGAGGATCACAACCTCGTCGGAATAGCGCACGCCCTTGCCCTTGTACGGCTCCGGCGGACGGTAACCGCGGACTTCCGCAGCCACTTGACCGACTTGTTGCTTGTTGATCCCCTTGATCACGATTTCGGTTTGCGTCGGGGTTTCTGCCTTGACGCCTTCCGGCATCTGGTGCACCACCGGGTGCGAGAAACCCAGCGACAGGTTCAGCTTGTCGCCTTGCGCTTGCGCACGATAACCGACGCCAACCAGCGTCAGCTTGCGCTCGAAACCCTTGGTCACGCCGTGCACGGCATTCGCGATAATCGCTCGCATCGTGCCCGACATTGCATTTGCTTCGCGGCTTTCGTCCGCCGGCGACAGATTCAGCGTGCCGTCGTTGTTCGCCACGTTCACGAGCGGGTTGACCGCTTGCGTGATCGTGCCCAGCGGGCCCTTGACGGTAATCGTACCGTCGGCCAGCTTGACTTCCGCGCCTTGCAGCGCGATCGGGCTCTTACCTACTCGAGACATGTTTCTCTCTCCTTTCGGTTAAGCGACGTAGCAGATGACTTCGCCGCCGACGCCCGTAGCGCGCGCCTTGCGGTCGGTCATCACGCCCTTCGGCGTCGACACGATTGCCACACCGAGGCCGTTCATGACCTGCGGAATGTCGTTGCGGCCGCGGTACACGCGCAGGCCCGGCTTCGACACGCGCTCGAGGCGCTCGATGACCGGACGGCCAGCGTAGTACTTCAGCGCGATGTTCAGCTCTGCCTTCGCGCCTTCGCTCTTCACCGCGAAGTCGTCGATATAACCTTCGTCCTTCAGGACTTGTGCGATTGCAACCTTGACCTTCGACGAGGGCATCGCGACCGATACCTTCTCGACCATCTGCGCGTTGCGGATGCGAGTCAGCATATCGGCGATAGGATCACTCATGCTCATTTACGTTTCTCCTATTACCAGCTCGCCTTGGTCAGGCCAGGAATCTCGCCACGGAATGCGATTTCACGAATCTTGTTGCGCGCGAGGCCGAATTTGCGGAACGTGCCACGCGGACGACCCGTGATCGCGCAGCGGTTGCGCTGGCGGGTCGGGTTTGCGTTGCGGGGCAGTTGCTGCAGCTCCAGGCGTGCTTCGTAGCGCTCTTCTTCCGACTTGCTTTGGTCTTCGATGATCGCCTTCAGCGCTTCGCGCTTTGCTGCGAACTTCGCGACCAGGCGGGCGCGCTTCTTTTCACGTTCGATCAGTGCCAGTTTAGCCACGGTAACCTCAGTTTCTGAACGGGAACTTGAAGCTGGCGAGCAGTGCCTTCGCTTCGTCGTCGGTCTTCGCGGTCGTCGTGATGCTGATGTTCAGCCCACGCAGCGCGTCGATCTTGTCGTAATCGATTTCGGGGAAAATGATCTGCTCTTTCACACCGATGTTGTAGTTGCCACGGCCATCGAACGCACGACCCGACACGCCGCGGAAGTCGCGCACGCGGGGCAGCGCAACCGTCACGAAACGGTCGAGGAATTCGTACATCGCCTGACCACGCAGCGTCACCATCGCACCGACCGGGTAGCCTTCGCGAATCTTGAAGCCTGCGATTGCCTTGCGAGCCTTCGTCACGACCGGCTTCTGACCTGCGATCTTCGCCAGATCGCCGACGGCGTGCTCGATCACCTTCTTGTCGGCGACGGCTTCGCCAAGACCCATGTTCAGGGTGATCTTGGTGAGGCGCGGCACTTCCATGATCGACTTGTAACCGAACTTCTCGATCAGACCGGGCACAACCTTTTCTTTGTAAAACTCTTGAAAACGAGCCATTTTTTACTCCGCTGCGTCAGGCGCTCAGTACAGCACCGGTCGTCTTCAGGAAGCGAACCTTCTTGCCTTCCTCGACCTTGATGCCAACACGCGACGCCTTGCCGTTCGCGTCGACAACTGCGACGTTCGAAATGTGGAGGGGCATCGTCTTCGCTTCCACGCCACCCGTCGTACCCTTCATCGGGTTCGGCTTGACGTGCTTCTTGACGAGGTTGATACCTTCAACCGTCACGCGGTCGGCGGCGACTGCCAGCACGACACCGCGCTTGCCCTTGTCCTTGCCTGCGATGACGATGACTTCGTCACCTTTGCGAATCTTGTTCATCGCGACTCCTTACAGCACTTCCGGCGCCAGCGAAACGATCTTCATGAATCGTTCGCTACGCAGCTCACGCGTGACCGGCCCGAAGATACGGGTGCCGATCGGCTCGAGCTTGTTATTCAAAAGCACAGCGGCGTTGCCGTCGAACTTGATCAGCGAGCCGTCTTGACGGCGCACGCCCTTGGCGGTGCGGACCACCACGGCGTTGTAGATTTCGCCTTTCTTCACACGCCCGCGCGGCGTTGCCTCTTTGACGCTCACCTTGATGATGTCGCCAATGCTGGCATAACGACGCTTCGAGCCGCCGAGCACCTTGATGCACATGACTTCACGCGCACCCGTGTTGTCGGCTACTTCAAGCCGAGATTCGGTCTGGATCATGGTTTGTCTTTCCCAACTTAATCCGGATGCACCACCATGATGCATTCGGTCAGTCTTGGTCCCGTCAGCCAATCGGCTGCTTGGGTTGGAACAGCAGCGACGGCAAACGAAACCCGCCATCGCAATTCGGTGAATCTTTCGGAGCAGGCTGGCGCCTGTCCGCTTCCCCCACCAATTTCGCCCGCGACGGGGCTCCCATAAAGAGGGAAGACCAGGATTATAACAAATAATCCTGGTCCCGCAAGCAAAAACTTTGCGATTTCAAGCACTTCGTGGAGAAGTGCCTGTTACTTCTACTGCTCCGCCCGCTTAGATGACGCGGGCTGCCTCGACGAGACGCGCCACCGACCAGGCCTTCGTCTTCGAAACAGGACGGGTTTCCTGGATTTCGACGAGATCGCCTTCGTTGTAGGTGTTCGCTTCATCGTGCGCGTGGTACTTCTTCGAACGCACGACATACTTGCCGTAGATCGGGTGCTTGACGCGGTGCTCGACCAGCACGGTGACGGTCTTGTCCATCTTGTTGCTGACGACCCGACCGACCAGCGTCCGCTTCAGCGAGGTTTTCACGCTATCGTTCATTTCTGGTTCGCCTTCTGAGTCATGACGGTCCGCACACGTGCGATGTCGCGACGAACCTTCTTCAGCTGGCTCGTGTTCGTGAGCTGCTGGGTCGCGAGTTGCATGCGCAGGCCGAATTGCGCCTTCAGCAGGTCCGCCAGCTCTTTATTGAGCGCGGCCTGGTCTTTCTGGAGAAGTTCGGAAGCCTTCATGTTTTCTCCTTAGGCGCCGAGCTGGCGCACGATGAACGTGGTCTGGATCGGCAGCTTCGCTGCAGCCAGACGGAACGCTTCACGTGCCAGTTCTTCGGATACGCCGTCCATTTCGTACAGCATCTTGCCCGGCTGAATCTCGGCCACGTAGTACTCCGGGTTACCCTTACCGTTACCCATACGTACTTCGGCCGGCTTCTGCGAAATCGGCTTGTCCGGGAAAATGCGAATCCAGATGCGGCCGCCACGCTTGATGTGACGCGTCATGGCACGACGCGCCGCTTCAATCTGACGTGCGGTCAAACGACCGCGACCGATCGCCTTCAGGCCGAATTCACCGAACGACACGGCGTTGCCGCGCGTCGCCTTGCCGGTGTTACGACCCTTCTGCTCTTTGCGATACTTCCTGCGTTTCGGTTGCAGCATCGTTATTCTCCAGTCTTGCCGTCTTCCGGCTTGCCGGCGCCACGGCGCGGTGCGCCACGACGAGCACCCGGAGCGCCGCCTTCGCCGTCACGGCGCGGACGACGGTCGCCCGGACGCGCATTGCGACGCGGACGCTTGTCTTCGGCTACTTCTTCCACCACCGGCGCGTCGTTGCGGCCAAGGGTATCGCCCTTGTACACCCACACCTTGACGCCGATGATCCCGTAGGTCGTCTTCGCTTCCGAGGTCGCGTAGTCGATATCGGCACGCAGCGTGTGAAGCGGCACGCGACCTTCGCGATACCACTCCGTACGAGCGATTTCGATACCGTTCAGACGGCCCGCGCTCATGATCTTGATGCCCTGGGCACCCAGACGCATCGCGTTCTGCATCGCACGCTTCATCGCACGACGGAACATGATCCGGCGCTCGAGCTGTTGCGTGATCGAGTCGGCGATCAGCTGAGCATCGGTTTCCGGCTTGCGGATCTCTTCGATGTTGACGTGAACCGGCACGCCCATGCGGCGTTGCAGTTCCGTCTTCAGCTGTTCGATGTCCTCACCCTTCTTGCCGATGACGACGCCTGGACGCGAGCTGAAAATCGTGATGCGCGCATTCTTGGCCGGACGCTCGATGACGACGCGACCGACCGAAGCGTTCTTCAGCTTCTTCTTCAGGTACTCACGAACACCGATGTCTTCCTGCAGCATCGCCGCGAAATTGTTGTTGTTCGCGTACCAGCGCGAAGCCCAATTGCGGCTGACAGCCAGGCGGAAGCCAGTCGGATGAATTTTCTGTCCCATCGTATGGCTCCTTAATTCCCGACCGTCACAGTGATGTGACAGGATTGCTTCTCAATGCGGTTGCCGCGGCCCTTGGCGCGCGCGGTGAACCGCTTGAGCGATGCAGCCTTGTCGACGTAGATGCTCTTGATCTTGAGCTCGTCGATATCGGCGCCTTCGTTGTGCTCCGCATTCGCGATCGCCGACAGCACGACCTTCTTCACGATGCCAGCCGCCTTCTTCGGCGAGAACGTCAGAACGTTCAGCGCCTTGTCGACCGGCAAACCGCGGATCTGGTCAGCCACAAGGCGCGTCTTTTGCGCCGAGATGCGGGCACCGCGATGAATTGCTTTCACTTCCATCTTGATAGCCCCTTATTTCTTGGCCTTCTTGTCGGCCGCGTGACCCTTGAACGTACGGGTCAGTGCGAACTCGCCAAGCTTGTGGCCGACCATGTTTTCCGAGATGTACACCGGAACGTGTTGACGGCCGTTGTGAACGGCGATCGTCAGACCGATGAAATCCGGGAGGATCGTCGAGCGACGCGACCAGGTCTTGATCGGCTTCTTGTCACGCGAAGCTGCAGCCGCCTCAACTTTCTTCAGCAAATGGGCGTCGCAGAACGGACCTTTTTTAACAGAACGTGCCATTGCCTACTCCTTAACGCTTGTGACGGCGCTGGACGATCATCGTCGTCGTGCGCTTGTTGCGACGCGTACGGAAGCCCTTCGTCGGCGTGCCCCACGGGCTCACCGGGTCGCGGCCCGCTGCGGTACGGCCTTCACCACCACCGTGCGGGTGGTCGATCGGGTTCATTGCCACGCCACGCACCGTCGGACGGATACCGCGCCAGCGATTCGCACCGGCCTTGCCGATCTGGCGCAGGCTGTGCTCTTCGTTGCCGACTTCACCGATCGTTGCACGGCATTCGATATGCACGCGGCGGATTTCGCCCGAGCGCAGACGAACCTGCGCGTACACGCCTTCACGTGCGAGCAGCATGGCCGACGTACCGGCCGAACGCGCCATTTGCGCGCCCTTGCCCGGCAGCATCTCGATGCAGTGGATCGTCGTACCGACCGGAATGTTGCGGATCGGCAGCGTGTTGCCTGCACGGATCGGCGCTTCCGAACCCGACATGAGCTGCTGGCCAACCGTCACGCCCTTCGGCGCGATGATGTAGCGGCGCTCGCCGTCGGCGTACAGCACCAGCGCGATATTCGCGCTGCGGTTCGGGTCGTACTCGAGACGCTCGACCTTCGCCGGGATGCCGTCCTTCGTACGACGGAAATCGATCACGCGGTAGTGCTGCTTGTGACCACCACCCTGGTGACGCGTCGTGATGCGACCGTTGTTGTTGCGACCGGCCTTCGAGCTCTGCGTGTCGAGCAGCGCAGCGTGCGGCTTGCCCTTGTGCAGGTCCTTGTTGACGATCTTGACCATCGCGCGGCGACCCGGCGATGTCGGCTTGACTTTGACGATTGCCATGGTTAGTTGGCCTCCGCTTCAAAGTTGATTTCCTGGCCGGGCTTCAGGCACACGTATGCCTTCTTCACGTCCTTGCGGCGGCCCATCGAACGGCCGAAGCGCTTTTGCTTGCCCTTCTGAACCAGCACGTTGACGGAATCAACTTCAACCTTGAACAGCAGCTCGACAGCCGCCTTCACTTCCTGCTTCGTGGCATCCGGCGCGACTTCGAACACGACTTGCTCGTTCTTGTCGGCAACCAGCGTCGCCTTTTCGGAAATCACCGGTGCGAGCAGGACCTGCATCAAACGATGATCGTTCTTGCGAATCTCGCTCATGACAGCAACTCCTCGATCTGGGCGACCGCAGCCTTCGTGACCAGCACTTTCTTGAAGTAGATCAGCGACAGCGGGTCAGCGTAGCGCGGCTCGACAACTGCCACGTGCGGCAGGTTGCGCGAAGCCAGGTACAGGTTTTCGTCGACCGTGTCGGTAATGATCAACACGGATTCGAGGCCCATGGCCTTGAACTTGTCGGCCAGCAGCTTGGTCTTCGGCGCTTCGAGGAGGATGTCCTCCACGACCGACAGACGGCCTTCGCGGGCCAGCTGCGAGAAGATCGAGCAGAGACCTGCGCGATGCATCTTCTTGTTGACCTTGTGCGAGAAGTTTTCTTCCGGCGAATTCGGGAAGATACGACCACCGCCACGCCACAACGGGCTCGACGACATACCGGCACGAGCGCGGCCCGTACCCTTCTGACGCCACGGCTTCTTCGTCGTGTGCTTGACTTGCTCACGGTCCTTCTGCGCGCGGTTACCCTGGCGAGCATTCGCCTGGTAAGCGACGACGACCTGGTGGATCAGCGCTTCGTTGTAGTCACGACCGAACACGACGTCCGATGCGTTGACCACTGCACCTTCCTGACCATTTTCGTTCAGGAGCTTGAGTTCCATTATTTCGCCCCCTTGGTCTTCACGGCCGGCGTGACGAACACTTTGCCGCCCTTCGCACCCGGAATCGCGCCCTTGACGAGCAGCAGCTTGCGCTCTGCGTCGATACGAGCGATTTCGAGGTTCTGCACCGTCACCGTCACGTCACCCATGTGACCCGTCATGCGCTTGCCCGGGAACACGCGACCCGGATCCTGCGCCATACCGATCGAGCCCGGCACGTTGTGCGAGCGCGAGTTACCGTGGGATGCACGACCCGAACCGAAGTTGTAGCGCTTGATGGTACCGGCGTAGCCCTTACCGATCGACACGCCTTGCACGTCGACCTTCTGGCCCACTTCGAACAGGTCCGGACCGACGATGGCGCCATTCGACAGCTCGGCTGCCTTGGCCGCATCGATGCGGAATTCCTTGAGGATTTCACCGGCTTCGACACCGGCTTTGGCGAGATGACCTGCCAGCGGCTTCGTCACGCGCGATGCGCGGCGGGAGCCGAATGCAACCTGAACGGCCGTGTAGCCGTCGGTTTCAACAGTCTTGATCTGCGTCACGCGGTTGTCCGACACGTCCAGCACGGTGACGGGAATCGAATCCCCTTCAGCCGTGAAGATACGGGTCATGCCAACCTTGCGACCTACGAGTCCAAGGCTCATCGTTTTCTCCATTCCCGACTGCGATTGGTCGGGGCTGATTTACAAAATGCCGGGTACGCAAGACCCGACTTTTTTACGCGAATGCGCGAAAAGCCTAGCATTATAGCAAGGCCCCTCGTTTTCTGCAAGCAATCAAAGACTTAGCGCCACCCGGCACGCCGGATGGCGCCGAAAGCCTTACTGCAGCTTGATCTCCACGTCGACGCCAGCCGGCAGATCGAGCTTCATCAGCGCGTCGACCGTCTTGTCGGTCGGATCGACGATGTCCATCAGGCGCTGGTGGGTACGGATTTCGAGCTGATCGCGCGACGTCTTGTTGACGTGCGGCGAACGCAGGATGTCAAAACGCTGAATGCGCGTCGGCAGCGGCACCGGGCCACGGACGATTGCACCAGTCCGCTTCGCGGTATCGACGATTTCGGCTGCCGATTGATCGATCAGACGATAGTCGAAAGCCTTCAGGCGAATGCGGATTTTCTGTTGCTGCATGACGATTCCTTGAAAAGAGCGAGGCGATGTTGCATCGCCGGACACTAAAAGAACGCGAAACCAGGAACCTGCGGGGAGCGAGGCGCCGTGTTCCGAACGGTATTTCCACTGCTAAGCCCGCGATTCTACACGAATTTTCGAAACCGTGGTGCAGCTTTGTCGATCCCCGTGGCGGGCACGCAAAAAAACGAAACCGGGCGCCAGCGGAAACTGGACGCCCGGTTTCGGACGGTACGACTGCCTACCGTGGAAACGCGGACCCCGACGGGATCCGCGGATCGTCGATCTTACTCGATGATCTTGGCGACGACGCCGGCGCCGACGGTACGGCCGCCTTCGCGGATTGCGAAGCGCAGACCTTCTTCCATCGCGATCGGCGCGATCAGCTTCACCGTGATCGACACGTTGTCGCCCGGCATCACCATTTCCTTGTCCTTCGGCAGCTCGATCGAGCCCGTCACGTCCGTCGTACGGAAGTAGAACTGCGGACGGTAGTTGTTGAAGAACGGCGTGTGACGGCCGCCTTCGTCCTTGCTCAGCACGTACACTTCAGCCGTGAAGTGCGTGTGCGGCGTGATCGAACCCGGCTTCGCCAGAACCTGGCCGCGCTCCACGTCTTCACGCTTCGTGCCGCGCAGCAGGATACCGACGTTGTCGCCTGCCTGACCCTGGTCCAGCAGCTTGCGGAACATTTCAACGCCCGTGCAGGTCGTCTTCACCGTCGGCTTGATACCGACGATTTCGATTTCCTCGCCGACCTTGATGATGCCGCGCTCGACACGACCCGTCACCACCGTACCGCGGCCCGAGATCGAGAACACGTCTTCCACCGGCATCAGGAACGCACCGTCAACCGCGCGCTCCGGCGTCGGGATGTACGTGTCCAGCGCGTCGGCCAGGCTCATGATCGCCACCTCGCCCAGCTCGCCCGTGTCGCCTTCCAGCGCCAGCTTCGCCGAACCCTTCACGATCGGCGTGTCGTCGCCCGGGAAGTCGTACTTCGACAGCAGCTCGCGAACTTCCATCTCGACCAGCTCGAGCAGTTCAGCGTCGTCCACCATGTCGCACTTGTTCAGGAACACGATGATGTACGGAACGCCAACCTGACGCGCCAGCAGGATGTGCTCACGCGTTTGCGGCATCGGGCCGTCTGCAGCCGAGCACACCAGGATCGCGCCGTCCATCTGCGCTGCGCCCGTGATCATGTTCTTCACGTAGTCCGCGTGGCCCGGGCAGTCGACGTGTGCGTAGTGGCGGTTAGCCGTTTCGTACTCGACGTGCGCCGTGTTGATCGTGATGCCGCGCGCCTTTTCTTCCGGTGCCGCGTCGATCTGGTCGTACGCCTTCGCCTCGCCGCCGAACTTCTTCGTCAGCACCGTCGTGATCGCTGCCGTCAGCGTCGTCTTGCCGTGGTCAACGTGACCAATCGTACCAACGTTCACGTGCGGCTTGGTCCGCTCAAACTTCTCTTTTGCCATGATTCTCTTCTTTCAAAAAATAATCAGTTGGTAGATGCAGATTTACTTCGACTTCGCGCTGATGATCGCGTCGGCGACGTTACGCGGAGCTTCGGCGTAGTGCTTGAACTCCATCGTGTACGTTGCACGACCTTGCGTCAGCGAGCGCAGCGACGTCGAGTAGCCGAACATTTCCGACAGCGGGACCTCGGCGCGCACGATCTTGCCGCCGCCGACCATGTCTTCCATGCCCTGCACGATGCCGCGACGGCCCGACAGGTCGCCCATCACGTTGCCCATGTAGTCTTCCGGCGTCTCGACTTCGACAGCCATCATCGGCTCGAGCACGACCGGGTTCGCCTTGCGCATCGCTTCCTTGAACGCCATCGAACCGGCCATGCGGAACGCGTTTTCGTTCGAGTCGACGTCGTGGTACGAACCGAACGTCAGGTGGACCTTCACGTCGACGACCGGGAAGCCTGCCAGCACGCCCGACTTCAGCGTGTCCTGGATACCCTTGTCGACCGCCGGGATGTATTCGCGCGGAATCACACCACCCTTGATCTCGTCGAAGAACTCGTAGCCCTTGCCCTGCTCGTTCGGCTCGAGCGTGATGACCGCGTGACCGTACTGGCCGCGACCGCCCGACTGCTTGACGAACTTGCCGTCGACGTCCTTCGCCGTCGAACGGATCGTTTCGCGGTACGCAACCTGCGGCTTGCCGACGGTCGCTTCCACGCCGAATTCACGCTTCATCCGGTCGACCAGAATTTCGAGGTGGAGCTCGCCCATGCCCGAAATGATGGTCTGGCCCGACTCTTCGTCGGTCTGCACGCGGAACGACGGATCTTCCTGCGCGAGACGGTTCAGCGCGAGGCCCATCTTTTCCTGGTCGGCCTTGGTCTTCGGCTCGACTGCCTGCGAAATCACCGGCTCCGGGAACACCATGCGCTCGAGCACGATCGGGTGTGCCGGATCGCACAGCGTGTCGCCGGTGGTCGCTTCCTTCAGGCCGACCGCAGCAGCGATGTCGCCTGCGCGGACTTCCTTGATTTCTTCACGCTGGTTCGCGTGCATCTGCAGAATACGGCCGAGGCGTTCCTTCTTGCCCTTGGTCGAGTTCAGCAGCGTGTCGCCCGAGTTGACGACGCCCGAGTACACACGGAAGAAGATCAGCTGGCCGACGAACGGGTCGGTCATGATCTTGAACGCGAGCGACGAGAACTTCTCTTCGTCCGACGCCTTGCGCTCCGCTTCTTCGCCGTTTTCGAGCTCGCCCTTGACCGGCGGGATGTCGACCGGCGACGGCAGGAAGTCGATCACGGCGTCGAGCATGCGCTGCACGCCCTTGTTCTTGAACGCGGTACCGCACAGCATCGGCTGGATTTCGCACGCGATCGTACGGTCGCGCAGCGCCTTGACGATGTCGGCTTCCGGCAGGTCGCCTTCTTCCAGGTACTTGTTCATCAGGTCTTCGTTGGCTTCCGCAGCCGCTTCGACCATCTTTTCACGCCATTCCTGGCAGGTGTCGGCGAGTTCGGCCGGGATGTCGACGTAGTCGAACTTCGTGCCTTGCGACGCCTCGTCCCAAATGATCGCCTTCATCTTCAGCAGATCGACGACGCCCTTGAAGTTTTCTTCCGCGCCGATCGGCACCACGACCGGAACCGGATTCGCCTTCAGGCGCAGACGGAGCTGGTCGTAGACCTTGAAGAAGTTCGCGCCGGTACGGTCCATCTTGTTGACGAACGCGAGACGGGGCACCTTGTACTTGTTCGCCTGGCGCCACACCGTTTCCGACTGCGGCTGCACGCCGCCCACTGCGCAGTAGACCATGCATGCGCCGTCGAGCACGCGCATCGAGCGCTCCACTTCGATCGTGAAGTCGACGTGGCCCGGGGTGTCGATGATGTTGATGCGGTGTTCCGGATAGTTGCCGCCCATGCCCTTCCAGAAGGCGGTGGTAGCAGCGGACGTGATCGTGATGCCACGCTCCTGTTCCTGCTCCATCCAGTCCATCGTTGCTGCGCCGTCGTGGACTTCACCGATCTTGTGGTTCACACCGGTGTAAAACAGAATGCGCTCGGTCGTCGTCGTCTTGCCGGCGTCGATGTGAGCGCTAATACCGATATTGCGGTAGCGCTCGATGGGAGTCTTGCGAGCCACTTTGATCCTCTACTGGGTTGGCGCGACGCAGTCATATGCATCGCGCCTCAACACAAACGGGCGAGGCGCCTGAAAAGCGCACCCGCCCGGAATTTATTTCCGCTAACAGCCCAGCCAGGCGCTTAGAAACGGAAATGCGAGAACGCGCGGTTGGCTTCCGCCATGCGGTGAACTTCGTCGCGCTTCTTCATCGCGCCGCCACGGCCTTCGGCCGCTTCGGAGAGTTCACCTGCCAGGCGCAGAGCCATCGACTTCTCGCTGCGCTTCTTCGCAGCCTCACGCAGCCAGCGCATCGCCAATGCCATACGACGCGACGGGCGCACTTCGACCGGAACTTGATAGTTGGCACCACCAACGCGGCGGCTCTTCACTTCGACCACCGGCTTGACGTTGTTGAGCGCAACCGTGAACACTTCCAGCGGGTCCTTGCCACCCTTGGTCTGGATCTGTTCGAAAGCACCATAAACGATGCGCTCAGCGACCGACTTCTTGCCGGACAGCATCAGCATGTTCATGAACTTGGCTACATCCACGTTGCCGTACTTCGGATCCGGCAACACTTCCCGCTTGGGGACTTCGCGACGACGCGGCATGATTCTTCCTTTACCTGTTCAGTTGGAGCTGTTTTCCAGCCCCGCGGCCACCAACAAACCCGATCACATCTTCTCGACTAACCAGCTTGGCCGGGTGACCACTTACTCGACAGCACCGGCAATCCGGCACCACCGCCTTGACCGCCCTGGGGCGATCCCTGATCAAAAACTGCTTACTTGGCAGCCTTTGCACGCTTCGCGCCGTACTTCGAGCGCGCTTGCTTACGGTCCTTGACGCCCTGGGTATCCAGCGAGCCGCGAACCATGTGGTAACGCACACCCGGCAAGTCCTTCACACGACCGCCGCGGATCAGCACAACCGAGTGTTCCTGCAGGTTGTGGCCTTCACCGCCGATGTACGAAATCACTTCGAAGCCGTTCGTCAGACGAACCTTGGCGACCTTACGGAGTGCCGAGTTCGGCTTCTTCGGCGTCGTCGTGTACACACGGGTACACACGCCGCGACGCTGGGGGCAGTCCTGCAGGGCCGGGCTCTTGCTCTTCGTCGTTTCCGACTCACGGCCTTTGCGAACCAGTTGGTTGATGGTTGGCATTGTTTATTCCTGAAATTGAACAAAATCCGCACACCGATTTCGGGCAAAGCGAGAATCGGCGCACAGTTGGCTTCCAGACCGGCGAATCGGACACGAACTTTCGAACGCGACTCGGCCCACCGAATACCGGAACCCAGCATGATATTCCGGAAATGCCAACTAAGTCAACGGCTTGCGTGATCTGCCGCGCGCCGGGGCCGTTTACCGGAAGGGTCGGAACAGCTGTGTCAGGCCGACTCGACGACGTCGATGATCTCGTCGCCGAAGCGCTCGAGCTTGCGCACGCCCATGCCGGGGATATGCCGCAGGTCGTCGATCGTCTCCGGCGCATTGCGCGCGATTTCGGCCAGCGTCGCGTCGTGGAAGATCACGTAGGCCGGCACGCCGTCCGACTTCGCCGTTTCCGCGCGCCATGCGCGCAGCGCGTCCCAGCGCGCGCGTTCGCGCGTGCCCATGCCGGCGGTCGGATCCACGCGCGTGCCGCCGCGGCTCGACGACTGGCGCGTGCGCTGCGGCTTCACGTAGCGGCGCAGCGTGACCTTCTCCTCGTTCTTCAGCACCGGCTTCGCGGCCTCGGTCAGCACCAGCGCGCCGAAGCCGCCGTGATCGACGGCCAGATAGCCGTACGCGACGAGCTGCCGGAAGATCGCACGCCATTCCGGCTCGGACAGCGACGCGCCGATCCCGAACGTGCTGAGCTGATCGTGGCCGCGCTGCAGCACCTTCTCGGTGCGCGCGCCGCGCAGGATCTCGATCAGATGGCTCGCGCCGAAATTGAAGCCGCTCGCGCGCTGCGCGCGGAACACGCACGACAGCGCCATCTGCGCCTCGCGCGTCGCGTCCCACGAATCGGGCGGCTCCAGGCACGTGTCGCAGTTGCCGCACGGCTGGCTCGCCTCGCCGAAGTAGTTCAGCAGGCGCACGCGCCGACACGAGATGGTCTCGCACAGGCCGAGCAGCGCGTCGAGCTTCGATGTCTGCACGCGCTTGTGCGCATCGTCGGCGTCCGATTCGTCGATCATCTTGCGCTGCTGGACGACGTCGCCGAGGCCGTACGCCATCCACGCGTTCGCGGGCATGCCGTCGCGGCCCGCGCGGCCGGTTTCCTGGTAGTAGCCCTCGACGCTCTTCGGCAGGTCGAGGTGCGCGACGAAGCGCACGTCGGGCTTGTCGATGCCCATCCCGAACGCGATCGTCGCGCACATCACGATGCCTTCCTCGCGCTGGAACATCTCCTGGTGCTTCTGCCGCACCTCGAACTCCATCCCCGCGTGATACGGCAGCGCGCGCACGCCCTGCGCCTTCAGCCATTCGGCCGTCTCCTCGACCTTGCGGCGCGACAGGCAGTAGACGACGCCCGCGTCGGTCGTGCCGTCGGCGTTCGTGTGTTCGGCGCGGATGAAATCGAGCAGCTGCGCGCGCGCATTGTCCTTTTCGACGATCCGGTAGCGGATGTTCGGGCGGTCGAAGCTCGACACGAACACGCGCGCGTCGTCGAGCGCGAGACGATGGATGATCTCGTCGCGCGTGATCGCATCGGCGGTGGCCGTCAGCGCGATGCGCGGCACCGCCGGGAAGCGCTCGTGCAGCACCGACAGCTGGATGTATTCGGGACGGAAATCGTGCCCCCATTGCGACACGCAGTGCGCTTCGTCGATTGCGAACAGGCCGATCTTCGCGCGCTCGAGGAGCTCGAGGAAGCGCCCCGTCATCAGCCGTTCGGGCGCGACGTACAGCAGGTCGATCTCGCCTTCGCGCAGCGCGCGCTCGGTCGCGGCCGCCTCGGCGCCCGACAGCGTCGAGTTCAGGTACGCGGCGCGCACGCCGACTTCGCTGAGCGCCGCGACCTGGTCCTGCATCAGCGCGATCAGCGGCGACACGACGATGCCCGCGCCGTGCCCGGCCTCGCGGCGCAGCAGCGCCGGAATCTGGTAGCACAGCGACTTGCCGCCGCCGGTCGGCATCAGCACGAGACAGTCGCCGCCGCCGGCGACGTGCTCGACGATCTCGCCCTGCTGGCCGCGAAAAGCGGAATAACCAAAGACTTCGTCGAGAATTTCGAGGGCGCGGGACATGAATGATGAGAACGAGGACGGCGGAGCGATGACCGCGATTTTACCAACCCGCTCGCGCGGCGCGCGGCGAATCGCGCAACGTTGGTCGATCGGACAGGGTTCGTACGCACGCATCGCGCGCCTGCAAAGGCGCTGCGCAAGCGCGTGATGCGCGTGATGCGCGTGATGCGCGTGAACGAAGCGTAAAAAAAACCGCCCGGCAAAACCGGGCGGTTTCGGTGACAGCGAGGGCGAGGCGGCTCGCGCCGCCCGCGCTTACTCGGCTGCCGGGTGTTGCGGCTCTTCGGCCGGCGTGCTCGGCGTGCCGAAGTCGAACGCTTCTTCCGCTGCGATCTGGTCGAAACGCTCGCGATCCGACGATTCCTTCGCCTTGCGCGCCTTGTGGAACGCGAGACCGGTACCGGCCGGGATCAGACGGCCGACGATCACGTTTTCCTTCAGGCCGCGCAGATCGTCGCGCTTGCCCATGATCGCCGCTTCGGTCAGCACGCGGGTCGTTTCCTGGAACGATGCCGCGGAGATGAACGAGTCGGTCGACAGCGACGCCTTCGTGATACCGAGCAGCACGTTGTCGTACGAAGCCGGACGCTTGCCCTCGGCGATCATGCGGTCGTTCTCGTCCAGCATGTCGGAACGCTCGACCTGTTCGCCCGGGATGAAGCGCGTATCGCCGTTGTCGGTGATCTGCACACGACGCAGCATCTGGCGAACGATCACCTCGATGTGCTTGTCGTTGATCTTCACGCCCTGCAGACGGTACACGTCCTGCACTTCGTCGACGATGTAGCGCGACAGCGCCTCGATACCCTGCAGACGCAGGATGTCGTGCGGGTCGGCCGGGCCGTCCACGATCATTTCGCCCTTGTTGACGACCTGGGCGTCGTGGACCAGCACCTGCTTTTCCTTCGCGATCAGGAACTCGTGCTGGTTGCCCTCGAGATCCGTGATGACGAGACGCTGCTTGCCCTTCGTGTCCTTGCCGAACGACGTCGTGCCGGTGACTTCCGCGAGAATGCCCGCATCCTTCGGCGAACGCGCTTCGAACAGTTCCGCCACCCGCGGCAGACCGCCGGTAATGTCACGCGTCTTCTGCGCTTCGGTCGGGATACGTGCGAGCACTTCACCCACCTGCACCTGCTGACCGTCCTTCACGGTAATCAGCGCGCCGACCTGGAAGCCGATCTGCACCGCGTGTTCCGTGCCCGGGATCTTCACTTCCTCGCCGTTCGCGTCGAGCAGCTTGACCTGCGGACGCACGCTCTTCGATGCCTGCGAACCGCGGCGCTTCACGTCGATCACGACCAGGGTCGACAGACCGGTCACGTCGTCGATCTGCTTCGCGACCGTCACGCCTTCCTCGACGTTCTCGAACTTCACCGTACCGCCGTACTCGGTGATGATCGGACGCGTCATCGGATCCCACGTGGCGAGCTGCGTACCGGCCTTGATCGTCGCACCGTCGAGCTGCAGCAGCGTCGCGCCGTAAGGCACTTTGTGACGCTCGCGCTCGCGACCGAAGTCGTCGGTGATCAGCGCCTCGCCCGAACGCGAGATGACGATCTGCTCGCCCTTCGCGTTGGTGACGTAGCGCATCGTCGCCGTGAAACGCACGATACCGTTGCTCTTCGCTTCGACCGACGAGGCCACTGCCGCACGCGATGCCGCACCACCGATGTGGAACGTACGCATCGTCAGCTGCGTGCCCGGTTCGCCGATCGACTGCGCCGCGATCACGCCGACCGCTTCGCCGACGTTCACGAGCGAGCCGCGGCCGAGGTCGCGGCCGTAGCACGATGCGCACAGGCCGTAGCGCGTTTCGCAGGTCAGCGGCGTGCGCACGCGCACTTCGTCGATGCCGAGGCGTTCGATTTCCTCGACCGCCACTTCGTCGAGCAGCGTGCCCGCTTCGTACAGCGTTTCCTGCGTTTCCGGGTTCACGACGTCCGCGACCGCGACGCGGCCGAGGATACGGTCGCGCAGCGCTTCGACGACTTCACCGCCTTCGACCAGCGCCTTCATCGCGACGCCGTTCGACGTGCCGCAATCGTCCTCGACCACCACCAGATCCTGCGTGACGTCGACCAGACGACGCGTCAGGTAACCCGAGTTCGCGGTCTTCAGTGCCGTATCAGCCAGACCCTTACGTGCACCGTGGGTCGAGATGAAGTACTGCAACACGTTCAGGCCTTCGCGGAAGTTCGCGGTAATCGGCGTCTCGATAATGGAGCCGTCCGGCTTCGCCATCAGGCCGCGCATACCGGCCAGCTGACGAATCTGCACCGCCGAACCCCGGGCGCCCGAGTCGGCCATCATGTAGATCGAGTTGAACGACTCCTGGCGCGTCTCGTTGCCGTCGCGGTCCGTCACCGGCTCCGTCGACAGCTGCTCCATCATCGCCTTGCCGACCGCTTCCGACGTCGCCGACCAGATGTCGACCACGTTGTTGTAGCGTTCCTGCGCGGTGACGAGACCCGACATGTACTGGCGGTCGTACTCCTTCACCTTCTTCGCGGCGTCGCCGACGATCGTTTCCTTCTGCGGCGGCACGAGCATGTCGTCCACGCAGATCGAGATGCCGGCGCGCGTCGCGAGACGGAAACCCGACTGCATCAGCTGATCGGCGAACACCACCGTCGCGCGCAGACCGCACTTGCGGAACGCCGTGTTGATCAGGCGCGAGATTTCCTTCTTCTTCAGCGGCTTGTTCAGCACCGAGAACGGCAGGCCGTGCGGCAGGATCTCCGACAGGATCGCGCGGCCGACGGTCGTCGCATACAGCGTGACCTTCGGCACGAATTCCGGCGCGCCTTCCGAGGTGTCCTCGTTGCGGACCATTTCGGTGATCCGCACGTTGACGCGCGACGCGAGCTCGACTTCCTTGTTCTCGTACGCGCGCAGCACTTCCGACACGCCCGTGAACGACAGGCCTTCGCCCTTGCCGTTGATCGCTTCGCGGGTCGCGTAGTACAGACCCAGCACGATATCCTGCGACGGCACGATCGACGGATCGCCGTTGGCCGGGAACAGCACGTTGTTCGACGCGAGCATCAGCGTGCGCGCTTCCATCTGCGCTTCGAGCGACAGCGGCACGTGAACGGCCATCTGGTCACCGTCGAAGTCGGCGTTGAACGCCGCGCAGACGAGCGGGTGCAGCTGGATTGCCTTGCCTTCGATCAGCACCGGCTCGAACGCCTGGATACCGAGACGGTGCAGCGTCGGCGCACGGTTCAGCATCACCGGGTGCTCGCGGATCACCTCTTCGAGGATGTCCCACACGACCGGCGTCTGGTTCTCGACTTCCTTCTTCGCCGCCTTGATGGTCGTCGCGACGCCCATCACTTCCAGCTTGTTGAAGATGAACGGCTTGAACAGTTCGAGCGCCATCAGCTTCGGCAGGCCGCACTGGTGCAGCTTCAGCGTCGGGCCGACCACGATGACCGAACGGCCCGAGTAGTCGACGCGCTTGCCCAGCAGGTTCTGACGGAAACGACCGCCCTTGCCCTTGATCATGTCGGCGAGCGACTTCAGCGGACGCTTGTTGGCGCCCGTCATCGCCTTGCCGCGACGACCGTTGTCGAGCAGCGAGTCGACCGCTTCCTGCAGCATCCGCTTTTCGTTGCGGACGATGATTTCAGGCGCCTTCAGCTCGAGCAGACGCTTCAACCGGTTGTTACGGTTGATCACGCGGCGATACAGGTCGTTCAGGTCCGACGTCGCGAAACGGCCGCCGTCCAGCGGCACGAGCGGACGCAGTTCCGGCGGCAGCACCGGCAGCACTTCGAGGATCATCCACTCGGGCTTGATGCCCGAACGCTGGAACGCCTCGAGCACCTTCAGGCGCTTCGCGAACTTCTTGATCTTCGCTTCCGAGCCGGTGTTCTTCAGCTCGGTGCGCAGCGTCTCGACCTGCTCGTCGATGTTGATCGCGCGCAGCAGCTCGCGCACGCCTTCCGCGCCCATCTCGGCACGGAATTCGTCGCCGTATTCCTCGACCTTGTTGTAGTAATCCTCTTCGGTCATGATCTGCCGCGCCTTCAGCGGCGTCATGCCCGGTTCGATCACCACGTACGCTTCGAAGTACAGCACGCGCTCGATGTCGCGCAGCGTCATGTCGAGCACCATGCCCAGACGCGACGGCAGCGACTTCAGGAACCAGATGTGCGCGACCGGCGAGGCCAGCTCGATGTGGCCCATCCGTTCACGACGCACCTTCGCCAGCGTCACTTCGACGCCGCACTTCTCGCAGATCACGCCACGGTGCTTCAGGCGCTTGTACTTGCCGCACAGGCACTCGTAGTCCTTGATCGGCCCGAAGATCTTCGCGCAGAACAGACCATCGCGTTCCGGCTTGAACGTACGGTAGTTGATGGTCTCCGGCTTCTTCACTTCGCCGAACGACCACGAACGGATCTTGTCGGGCGAGGCCAGACCGATCTTGATCGCGTCGAAAACTTCTTCCTGTTGGACTTGCTTGAATAGATCGAGCAGAGCTTTCATTGCCTTCTCTCCGTAGTCCGATTAATTGCGGTCGAGATCGATATCGATACCGAGCGAGCGGATTTCCTTCACCAGCACGTTGAAGGATTCCGGCATGCCTGCATCGATCACGTGATCGCCCTTGACCAGGTTCTCGTACACCTTGGTCCGGCCGGTCACGTCGTCCGACTTCACCGTCAGCATTTCCTGCAGCACGTAGGACGCGCCGTATGCCTCGAGTGCCCACACTTCCATTTCACCGAAACGCTGGCCACCGAACTGCGCCTTACCACCCAGCGGCTGCTGCGTGACGAGCGAGTACGGACCGGTCGAACGCGCGTGCATCTTGTCGTCGACCAGGTGGTGCAGCTTCAGGTAGTGCATGTAGCCCAGCGTCACGCGGCGCTCGAACATCTCGCCGGTGCGGCCGTCGTACAGGCGAACCTGGTTCTTCGACGGGTTCATGCCGAGCTGTTCGGCGATGTCGTCCGGGAACGCGAGGTCGAGCATCTTGCCCATTTCTTCCTCGGTCGCACCGTCGAACACCGGCGTTGCGAACGGCACGCCTTCGCGCAGGTTCTTCGCGAGTTCGAGGATCTCGTCGTCGGTGAAGCTGTCCAGATCTTCCTGGCGGCCCGACTCGTTGTAGATCTTCGTCAGGAACGCGCGCAGCTCCTCGATCTTCGCCTGACGCTGCAGCATCTCGCCGATACGCCAGCCGAGACCCTTCGCGGCCCAGCCGAGGTGGACTTCGAGCACCTGACCCACGTTCATCCGCGACGGCACGCCGAGCGGGTTCAGCACGACGTCTGCCGGACGGCCGTCGGCCATGTACGGCATGTCTTCGATCGGCACGATCTTCGACACGACACCCTTGTTACCGTGACGGCCTGCCATCTTGTCGCCAGGCTGCAGACGGCGCTTCACCGCGAGGTACACCTTGACCATCTTCAGCACGCCCGGCGGCAGTTCGTCGCCTTGCGTGAGCTTCTTGCGCTTCTCTTCGAACGCGAGGTCGAACTGGTGACGCTTTTCCTCGATCGAGTTCTTGATCGCTTCGAGCTGCGCCGCTGCTTCGTCGTCCGCGAGGCGGATGTCGAACCAGTGGTAGTGGTCGAGGTCTTCCAGGTAAGCCTGGTCGATCTTCGTGCCCTTCGCGAGCTTCTTCGGGCCGCCGTTCGCGACCTTGCCCACCAGCATGCGGGCGAGACGCTGGAACGCGTCGCCTTCCACGATGCGCAGCTGGTCGTTCAGGTCGAGACGATAGCGCTTCAGTTCGTCGTCGATGATCTGTTGCGCACGCTTGTCGCGCTGGATGCCTTCACGCGTGAACACCTGGACGTCGATCACGGTGCCGCTCATGCCCGACGGCACGCGCAGCGACGTGTCCTTCACGTCCGAAGCCTTCTCGCCGAAGATCGCGCGCAGCAGCTTCTCTTCCGGCGTCAGCTGGGTCTCGCCCTTCGGCGTGACCTTGCCGACCAGCACGTCGCCCGCTTCGACTTCCGCACCGATGTACACGATGCCCGATTCGTCGAGACGGCCGAGCTGGACTTCCGCCAGGTTCGAGATGTCGCGCGTGATTTCTTCCGGCCCGAGCTTCGTGTCGCGTGCGACGACGTTCAGCTCTTCGATGTGGATCGACGTGTAGCGATCGTCGGCCACGACCTTCTCCGAGATCAGGATCGAATCCTCGAAGTTGTAGCCGTTCCACGGCATGAACGCGATCAGCATGTTCTGGCCGAGCGCGAGCTCGCCCAGGTCCGTCGATGCGCCGTCGGCCAGCACGTCGCCGCGCGAGACCTTGTCGCCCATCTTCACGATCGGACGCTGGTTGATGTTCGTGTTCTGGTTCGAACGCGTGTACTTGATCAGGTTGTAGATGTCGACACCGACTTCACCCGCGACCGCTTCGTCGTCGTTCACGCGAATCACGATACGGCCTGCGTCGACATAGTCGACCACGCCACCGCGGTACGCCTGAACCGTCGTGCCCGAGTCAACCGCACAGGTGCGCTCGATGCCCGTACCGACGACCGGCTTTTCCGGACGCAGACACGGCACGGCCTGACGCTGCATGTTCGAGCCCATCAGTGCACGGTTCGCGTCATCGTGCTCGAGGAACGGGATCAGCGAGGCGGCAACCGACACGATCTGCGATGGCGCGACGTCCATGTACTGGATGCGGTCCGGCGTGACCATCATCGTTTCGCCGGCTTCGCGCGACGACACGAGTTCGTCGACCAGCATGCCGTTCTCGTCGATCGCGGCGTTCGCCTGCGCGATCATGTAGCGGCCTTCCTCGATCGCCGACAGGTAGTCGATCTGGTCGGTCACCTTGCCGTCCACGACCTTGCGGTACGGCGTCTCGAGGAAGCCGTACTCGTTCAGGTGCGCGTACAGCGCGAGCGAGTTGATCAGACCGATGTTCGGACCTTCCGGCGTTTCGATCGGGCACACGCGGCCGTAGTGGGTCGGGTGCACGTCGCGGACTTCGAAGCCTGCGCGCTCGCGCGTCAGACCGCCCGGGCCCAGTGCGGAAACACGGCGCTTGTGCGTGATTTCCGACAGCGGGTTGGTCTGGTCCATGAACTGCGACAGCTGCGACGAACCGAAGAACTCGCGGATCGCCGACGAAATCGGCTTCGAGTTGATCAGGTCGTGCGGCATCAGGTTTTCGCTTTCGGCCTGGCCGAGGCGCTCCTTCACCGCGCGCTCGACACGCACCAGACCGGCGCGGAACTGGTTCTCCGCCAGTTCGCCGACGCAACGCACGCGACGGTTGCCGAGGTGGTCGATATCGTCCACTTCGCCCTTGCCGTTGCGCAGCTCGACGAGGATCTTGATCGTCGCGAGGATGTCGTCGTCCTGCAGCGTCATCGGACCGGTGATTTCGTCACGGCCCACGCGGCGGTTGAACTTCATGCGGCCGACCTTCGACAGGTCGTACGCTTCTTCGCTGTAGAACAGACGGTTGAACAGCGCCTCGACCGCTTCTTCGGTCGGCGGCTCGCCCGGGCGCATCATGCGGTAGATCGCGATGCGCGCGGCCGTCTTGTCGGTCGTTTCATCGACGCGCAGCGTCGACGAGATGTACGGACCCTGGTCCAGATCGTTCGTGTAGAGCGTCTGGATGTCCTTGATGTCCGCTTCGCGCAGCTTCTCGAGCACGCTTTCCGTGATTTCGTCGTTCGCGCTCGCGATCACTTCGCCCGTCTCGCCGTCGACGACGTTCTTCGCCAGCACGCGGCCGAGCAGATAGTCTTCCGGCACCGAGATGAACTTGGTCTTCGCGGCTTCGAGGTCGCGAATGTGCTTCGCGTTGATGCGCTTGTCCTTCTGGACGATGACCTTGCCGTCGCGATCGGTGATGTCGAAACGCGCAACTTCGCCACGCAGACGCTCCGGCACGAACTCGAGCTGCGCGCCTTCGCCCATCAGCGTGAAGTTGTCGAACACGAAGAAGTTCGCGAGGATCTGTTCCGGCGTGAGGCCGATGGCCTTCAGCAGGATCGTGACCGGCATCTTGCGGCGACGGTCGACGCGGAAGTACAGGATGTCCTTCGGATCGAATTCGAAGTCGAGCCACGAGCCGCGGTACGGAATGATCCGTGCCGAGAACAGCAGCTTGCCCGAGCTGTGCGTCTTGCCCTTGTCGTGTTCGAAGAACACGCCCGGCGAACGGTGCAGCTGCGAGACGATGACACGCTCGGTGCCGTTGATGACGAACGAGCCCGTCGGCGTCATGAGCGGAATTTCGCCCATGTACACTTCCTGCTCCTTCACTTCCTTGACGACCGGCTTGTTCGGCGATTCCTTGTCGAGGATGACGAGGCGGACCTTCGCGCGCAGGGCGGAGCAGTACGTCAGGCCTCGCTGCTGGCATTCCTTGATGTTGAATGCCGGCGAGGACAGCGCATAGCTCACGAACTCGAGGCGCGCAAAGCCGTTGTGCGAAACAATGGGAAATACCGATGTGAAAGCGGCCTGCAAACCTTCAGGCTTGCGTTGCGTCGCCGGCACTTCGGCTTGCAGAAACGTGCTGAATGATTCAAGCTGGGTAGCCAGCAGGAAAGGAACTTGGTGAACGATGGGGCGCTTCGCGAAACTCTTGCGAATGCGCTTCTTCTCGGTGAAGGAATATTGCATACGATCTCCGAATCACGGCGGGTGCGTCGAGGCGGAATACCTGGACGTTTCAGACCCGAGTGTTCACCGACTGAGACCCGATGGCCGTCCGACGGCTTGAACGAGCCGAGAAGCTTGGTGGTTGGCCGCTACCAACCGCTGGCTGACGGCAGCGGATGCCTGTGTTGCCCGCTACCCGACCAAACTTGCCTTCTGCAGTCGCTTCAGAAGACAAAGAGAAACGCCAAATCGTGAACAATCGCAACGATTAGGCGGTTATCTTTGGCTTCTGGGGGCGTTTATTCGGTCTCCCGAAAGAGTGCCAGAATAGCGCCCCCACAAAGCACAAAAAGGCCGGCGGTGAAAATACCGCCAGCCTTCGCACAGCGCGCCGAAACTTACTTGACTTCGACCTTCGCGCCTGCGTCTTCCAGCTTCTTCTTGGCTTCTTCAGCAGCAGCCTTGTCGACGCCTTCCTTGACAGCCTTCGGTGCGCCGTCAACGACGTCCTTCGCTTCCTTCAGGCCCAGGCCCGTCAGTTCGCGAACTGCCTTGATGACTGCAACCTTGTTGCTGCCTGCTTCAGCCAGAACGACCGTGAATTCGGTCTTTTCTTCTGCTGCAGCAGCTGCGCCGCCGCCTGCCGGGCCAGCGACTGCCACTGCAGCTGCCGACACGCCAAACTTCTCTTCGAACGCCTTGACCAGTTCGTTCAGTTCCAGAACGGTCATCCCTTCGACTGCTGCCAGGATGTCTTCTTTTGCGATTGCCATTTGAAATACTCCTAAATTGAATTCGGATACAGCCAGCGATCAGTGACGCTGATGCACGCTCGATTACGCAGCTTCCGCTTGCTTCTTCTCGGCCAGCGCGGCAAGAGCACGCGCGAAGCCCGAAACAGGCGCTTGCATAACGAACAGCAGCTTCGAGAGCAGTTCTTCACGGCTCGGGATGCTTGCCAGCGCTTGCACGCCAGCCTTGTCCATCACCTTGCCATCGTACGAACCAGCCTTGATGACCAACTTGTCATTGCTCTTGCTGAAGTCGTTGACGACCTTAGCAGCGGCAATTGCATCTTCCGAGATGCCGTAGATCAGCGGACCAGTCATCTGCTCTGCCAGCGGAGCAAACGGCGTACCTTCGACAGCGCGACGCGCCAGCGTGTTCTTCAACACGCGCAGGTAAACCTGTTGCTCACGCGCTTGCGCGCGCAGCTTGGTCAGATCGCCAACCGCAATTCCACGATACTCAGCCAGCACGACGGTCTGGGCCTTCGCGACTTGCGCGGAAACCTCAGCGACGACGGCTTGCTTGTCTTCTCTATTAAGCGGCACGGTTAGCCTCCAGAAACGATACGTCTGGCTTGCCGGTATGGCGAAACCTCGCGTACCTCGTTCAACAACGGCGTCCGACCTCGTTAGGAGTATTTCCACCTCACACCGCGAATCGCTTCACGGCCTGCGGCTTCACCACTGCAAAACTTTTTCGGGTTCGCCATCTGCGTTGGCTTGAATTAAGGGCTTGCCTGACTGCGGCCGGCCCACCAACGGTCTTTGATAACCGGTTGCCCGCGTACTGCACGAACAACCGCCCAAAGCCCTTGAAGACCGCTTCGCGAACGAAGCGGCCTGAATTTCATGCTTACTGCGCGGCCAGCGTAGCCTGGTCGACACGCACGCCGACGCCCATCGTGCTCGACAGTGCGATCTTGCGCAGGTACACGCCCTTGCTCGTTGCCGGCTTGGCCTTCTGCAGCGCTTCGATCAGCGCCGACAGGTTCGAACGCAGCGCGGTCGGCTCGAACGATGCACGGCCGATGGTCGCGTGGATGATACCGGCCTTGTCGACACGGAATTGCACCTGACCCGCCTTCGCGTTCTTGACTGCGGTCGCGACGTCCGGCGTGACCGTGCCGACCTTCGGGTTCGGCATCAGGCCGCGCGGGCCGAGGATCTGACCCAGCGTACCGACGATACGCATCGTGTCCGGCGAAGCGATCACGATATCGAAGTCCATCTGGCCAGCCTTGATCTGCTCGGCCAGGTCTTCCATACCGACGATTTCCGCGCCTGCTGCACGTGCCTGCTCGGCCTTCTCGCCTTGCGCGAACACCGCAACGCGAACCGACTTGCCCGTACCGGCCGGCAGAACGACCGAACCGCGAACGACCTGGTCCGACTTCTTCGCATCGATGCCGAGCTGGACAGCGACGTCGATCGACTCGTCAAACTTCGCGCTTGCGCATTCCTTCACGAGCGACAGTGCGTCTTCGATCGCGTACAGCTTCTGACGATCGACCTTGGCGGCAAATGCCTGACGGCGCTTGGAGATCTTAGCCATTTACACACCCTCCACGGTGATGCCCATCGAGCGTGCGCTACCAGCGATGGTGCGAACCGCTGCGTCGAGATCAGCTGCCGTAAGATCCGGCATCTTGGTCTTCGCGATTTCTTCGGCTTGAGCGCGCGTGATCGAACCGACCTTGTCGGTGTGCGGCTTGCTCGAGCCCTTGTCCACCTTCGCCGCCTTCTTGATCAGGACGGTCGCCGGCGGCGTCTTCATCACGAACGTGAAGCTCTTGTCAGCGAATGCCGTGATGACCACCGGCACCGGCAGACCCGGCTCCATGCCTTGAGTCTGCGCGTTGAACGCCTTGCAGAACTCCATGATGTTCAGGCCGCGCTGGCCCAGTGCCGGACCGACCGGCGGCGACGGGTTGGCTTTACCTGCAGGGATCTGCAGCTTGATAAAGCCGACAATCTTCTTTGCCATTTGAAAACCTCGTTGGAACGCCAGGCGGCGTTCGGTGAGTGATAACGCGCGTTCGCCGCTGGCTACTGACGCTCCTCAACGGCCATGACGCGGACCGTAAGCGCGAAGGCGGGCAGCCGAGGCTGCCCACCGAATCGGGATCAAACTTTTTCGACCTGGCCGAATTCGAGTTCGACCGGGGTTGCGCGGCCAAAGATGGTGACCGACACACGCACGCGCGATTTTTCGTAGTTGACTTCTTCGACGGTGCCATTGAAGTCCGTGAACGGACCTTCCTTGACTCGCACCATCTCGCCAACTTCGAACAGGGTTTTCGGGCGCGGCTTCTCGACGCCCTCCTGCATCTGCGACATGATCTTCTCGACTTCCTTCGGGGAAATCGGCGTCGGGCGGTTGCGCGCACCGCCGACGAAACCGGTGACCTTCGCGGTGTTCTTCACGAGGTGCCACGTTTCGTCCGTCATTTCCATTTCCACCAGCACGTAGCCGGGGAAGAAACGACGCTCGGTCACGGCCTTGTGGCCGCCCTTGACTTCGACCACTTCTTCGGTCGGGACCAGGATCTGACCGAATTTGTCCTGCATGCCGGCACGTTCGATGCGCTCCTGAAGCGCACGTTGCACGCTCTTCTCCATGCCGGAGTAGGCGTGCACGACGTACCAACGCTTTCCGCTCGGGGATGCCGGAGTATCGCTCATATCATTTCCAACCCAGAATCACCGAGAAAATCACCCATTCGATCGATTTGTCACTCAACCAGAGGAAAATCGCCATCACGAGCACAAAGCCGAACACGACCAGCGTGGTTTGCGTCGCTTCCTTGCGGGTGGGCCAAACGACCTTCCGGACTTCCTTGTACGAATCCTTGGCAAACGCGATGAGGCTCTTGCCAGGTGCGGACATCAGCCCGACGGCCACGCCGGCGATGATACCCACCGCCAATGCGGCACCGCGGACATACCACTGCTGGTTGCCCAGCCAGAAGAAGCCCACGAATCCGGCCAAGACCAGCAATACGCCCAGGCCCAGCATCAGCTTATCGCCGGAGGTATTTACAGTTTCGACGGATGGATTCGCCATAACACCTTAAAACAAATGCCACGTTGGACACGTGGCTATTTTTTGGCAGGGGCAGAGGGAATCGAACCCCCAACCTTCGGTTTTGGAGACCGACGCTCTGCCAGTTGAGCTATACCCCTAGACCATGTTGGGACTGGCTTATGCCAGCCCCAAAACTGTCGATCAACGAATAACTGGCTTACTCGATGATCTTGGCGACGACGCCGGCGCCGACGGTACGGCCGCCTTCGCGGATTGCGAAGCGCAGACCTTCTTCCATCGCGATCGGCGCGATCAGCTTCACCGTGATCGACACGTTGTCGCCCGGCATCACCATTTCCTTGTCCTTCGGCAGCTCGATCGAGCCCGTCACGTCCGTCGTACGGAAGTAGAACTGCGGACGGTAGTTGTTGAAGAACGGCGTGTGACGGCCGCCTTCGTCCTTGCTCAGCACGTACACTTCAGCCGTGAAGTGCGTGTGCGGCGTGATCGAACCCGGCTTCGCCAGAACCTGGCCGCGCTCCACGTCTTCACGCTTCGTGCCGCGCAGCAGGATACCGACGTTGTCGCCTGCCTGACCCTGGTCCAGCAGCTTGCGGAACATTTCAACGCCCGTGCAGGTCGTCTTCACCGTCGGCTTGATACCGACGATTTCGATTTCCTCGCCGACCTTGATGATGCCGCGCTCGACACGACCCGTCACCACCGTACCGCGGCCCGAGATCGAGAACACGTCTTCCACCGGCATCAGGAACGCACCGTCAACCGCGCGCTCCGGCGTCGGGATGTACGTGTCCAGCGCGTCGGCCAGGCTCATGATCGCCACCTCGCCCAGCTCGCCCGTGTCGCCTTCCAGCGCCAGCTTCGCCGAACCCTTCACGATCGGCGTGTCGTCGCCCGGGAAGTCGTACTTCGACAGCAGCTCGCGAACTTCCATCTCGACCAGCTCGAGCAGTTCAGCGTCGTCCACCATGTCGCACTTGTTCAGGAACACGATGATGTACGGAACGCCAACCTGACGCGCCAGCAGGATGTGCTCACGCGTTTGCGGCATCGGGCCGTCTGCAGCCGAGCACACCAGGATCGCGCCGTCCATCTGCGCTGCGCCCGTGATCATGTTCTTCACGTAGTCCGCGTGGCCCGGGCAGTCGACGTGTGCGTAGTGGCGGTTAGCCGTTTCGTACTCGACGTGCGCCGTGTTGATCGTGATGCCGCGCGCCTTTTCTTCCGGTGCCGCGTCGATCTGGTCGTACGCCTTCGCCTCGCCGCCGAACTTCTTCGTCAGCACCGTCGTGATCGCTGCCGTCAGCGTCGTCTTGCCGTGGTCAACGTGACCAATCGTACCAACGTTCACGTGCGGCTTGGTCCGCTCAAATTTTTCCTTGGCCATTTTCAACTCCCAAAAGGAATTTCACATGTTGCGCCGCGCGCAAACAGACACTGACTGTACTGCTGGTGCCCATGGGCAGGATCGAACTGCCGACCTCTCCCTTACCAAGGGAGTGCTCTACCACTGAGCCACATGGGCGGTTTGTGCTTCAACTACACGAACTGGAGCGGGTGAAGGGAATCGAACCCTCGTCGTAAGCTTGGAAGGCTTCTGCTCTACCATTGAGCTACACCCGCACGGGCCACTAACGAGTCCCTACCGCTCTCTGCGCTGATATCTTGGTGGAGGAGGTTGGATTCGAACCAACGTAGGCGTAAGCCAACAGATTTACAGTCTGCCCCCTTTAGCCACTCGGGCACCCCTCCGTAGAGAACTGACGATTATGGGGGTGCACCGAACTCTTGTCAAGCACAACAGGAAGATTATTTTCATTTTCTTCCCGAGCGCCCGCTCGACCACCTGACACGCGCCCCACCAGGCTACGGTGGAGACGAGAGGTTCGCCAACCGGCGCCCACATCTTCGTCAGACTCCGTCTCCAGCGCCGAACTGCGTTAGCGCTGAAAACGAAAGACCGCCATCATACGATCTCTTGAGCTCAATGCCAAGCGGGGAGAGCAAATTTTTTGCAATATTCATGCCGGGCGCGGCGACGGGAGCGGTGCCGGCATTTTCGCGCTATCGCCGGACCGTTATCGATCATGCCCGACAGCGCCTTGTGCAGTGACACGACGCCAGGCCGACGGCATCGTTTCTGCGTATGGGTTTCGTCGCAGCTGCATGCCCAGACGACAGCGTCATACAGGAGGCAGCCTCGCTCGCTGTTCGCGCGTTGCGTCTCCGCGCCGGCCAAGGAACACGCGCCTATGACACCCGGAGCCTCCGATCGACGCCGGTTGCGTCGACGGCCCCGAGTACGGTCGCCCACGGGGCACTCCGCGCCGGGATGCGACTGCGCAGGCGCAGTTGCTGAGCGACGTTCAGCGCTCCCGCTCGCCGCGGGCGCCCTCCGCAACCGATCGGAAGGCGAACCGGGCGCTCCTTCGCTTTGCCCCATGCACTCGAGGATGCAGGACGGCGCGAGTGCAACAAGCTGCGAACTGTTCGCGACCGCTGCTCGGTGGGCTCGTATCGACACGAAGTCGAATTCGAAACGCACTGCCGCGGCTTCCATCGGGTGAGTGCCCCGCTTTGAGCGTTCCTAGTACGGCCCCACCGAAGTCGACGGACATCGGCGCCGGCGGTACGCATTGTGCACTACCCGGCGACGGGTGCTACTGCGTTGGCGGCACGGCATATCGCTGACCGGCGAGATCTACGCGTTGCGCAGCGGTCACCCCGTACTCGTCAGACGCAACGGGAAGCCTCCTGACGGGAATACGTTGCGAGCAGGCGCCGCCATACGCGGAGGATGTCTTGCCGCATGCGGACGCCCCGGAAAACGTCGGCCGAGCCGTTATATGCCTGGCAAGGTCGGCAAGGCCGAGGGAGTCCGATCGCAAGCCCTGTATCGGTGCTGAATCGGGTTGTAATTCGAGAGAGGCCAGCGATCGGCTCGAACGAGCCGCGATCGACCACAAGGACGATGGTGCTCGATGCACCCTTTTCCGTCGCGCAAATGCAAAAACCCCCGCCTGTTTGGGCGGGGGTTTCTGGCTTAGGGAGCCTGACGATTACCTACTTTCACACGGG
>NZ_CABVPP010000032.1 GCF_902499075.1 Burkholderia pseudomultivorans
GGCCAGCAGCGCCGCGTGACCGAGGCCGAGCGCGCAGGCCGCCGCGCCGACCCGGTAGGCGGCCGCCGATGCGCGCCACGCCGCGCCGGCGTCGGCAGTCGCCGGAGCGGCCGCGAGGTCGGTCATCGACGCATCGGCCGTCTGCAGGAAATCCTCATACGCATGCGCATTGACCGTGACGACGCCGAGCACCCGGGTCGGTGCGGCGACGACCGCGTCGTGCTCGACCCGCGCCGCATCGGCCTCCCACAGCGCCTCGGACACGGGCGTACCGGCCACATGCCAGTCGACCGTCAGCCCGTAGTCGTGCAGCACGTCGACGAGCGCAACATCCTCCGCCGCGGCGCCGAACAGCGCGAAATCGCGCCAGAGCAGCGCGACCGTCTCGCGCACCAGTTCGGGCGGCGCACTGCGCCGGCCCTGTACGTGCTCGCCGAGCAGCAGGTTGGTGCGCGCGAGAAAACGCCTCAGTTCGGGCGCGCCACTGGCGCGCAGCGCGCGCAGGCAGGCGGCCGCGAGCCGCCAGAAATCGTACGGGGTGTCGTCGGCCAGCCCGGCCAGCGTCGCGTCGACGGCGTCGAGCGCCGCGTCGGGCGTCGCCTGTTGCGCACGCAGCACGCCGAGCAGCGCCTGCTCGTAGCGGGCGCGCAGCCGCACCGCGAGCGCGTCGGGCAACGCGCGCAGCGACGCCGGCGGCACCGCGCGACCGACGAGCGCAAGCGCGTCGAGCGGCGCGCCTGCGCGCAGGTCGGCCGCGCTCTGCGCGCGCAGCGTACGGAAATGGTCGAACAGCACGGGCGAGCACGCGAGCTCGCGCAGATTGTGACGTCCGACGGCCGCGCGGAAGTCGCGCAGCGCGGCCTGCCAGCCGGCGACGGCCTGCGGCTGCGCCGCGACCAGCGGCGCGGTGGCGGACAACTGGCCGGCGAAACGCGCGGCCGGCAGCCAGCCGGCTTCGGCCAGCACGGCCGCCGCTGCCGACAGCGGCGCGGCCGCATCGTCGCGACGCGCGAACGCGTCGGCGGCAGCCTCGAGCCACGCGTCGGCCGCATGCACGGCGCCGCCGCGAGGATTGGGCAGTGCGTCAGGGAGGGGAACGGTCGCCGGATCGGACGTCATGGACACACGCGCCTGTCATCGTCGAGCGACTCGCGCAGGCCGCGGCGCACGGGCGCCGGGCAAACGCGAGACCGAAGCGGAGTGTCCGGGGGCCAAGGATCCGGTCAGATCTGGACCATCTCGAAGTCTTCCTTGCGGGCGCCGCACTCGGGGCACGTCCAATTGATCGGGACGTCTTCCCAGCGCGTGCCCGGGGCGATGCCCTCTTCGGGCAGCCCGGCTTCTTCGTCGTAAATCCAGCCACAAATCAGGCACATCCAGCTCTTGTATTCCATCTTAAGCCGCGTCGGGAAAGTCGGTAAATTCGGGAGCCATGATGGTACCGTGTCGGGGCCGGACTGCCTAGCAATCGCGCTGGAGGGCGGCGACTACGTTGCGCTGCGCTAAAAAAACCGTCGTAGTGGCCGGATTCCGCCGCATAATGGCTGCAAAGTGCGGCCTGCCGGGCAACACGGGGCCGAAAACGGCCTATCCCGCCTCGCCGTCCGCATCTCGATCGCTTCCCCGTTTTTTTCTTGCCCCATTTCTACATGTCCAGCAACGCCCCTCCGATCGTCCTCACCTTCGGCCTGTCCGATCCTACCGGCGGCTCCGGCCTCCAAGCCGATCTGCTGACCCTGGCGAGCATGGGCTGTCACGGCGTATCCGTCCTGACGGGCTATACCGTGCGCGACTCGGCCGCCTGCGACGAGGTGACGGGTCTCGATCCCGATGTCGTCGCCGCGCAGGCCCGCATGCTGCTCGAGGACATGCCGGTCGCCGCGTTCAAGATCGGCGCGGCCACGCGCGCGGAAGTCGTCAGCGCGATCGCCGAAGTGGTTGCCGACTACGACGGCGTGCCGCTCGTGCTCGCGCCGGACTTTACGCTCGACGACGAGCACGTGCTCGCCGCCGACGACCTGCGCGAATCGATCGCCGATCTGCTCGCGCCGCAGACCACGCTGCTCGTCGCCGACTACGCGACGCTGATCGCACTCGCGCAGCCGGACGGCGACGCCGAGGCGCCGAATCTCGACGCAGCCGTGTCGCATCTGCTGTCGCAGGGCTGCGAATACATCCTGTCGTCCGAGACGGGCTCGCACCGGCTCGTCAATACGCTGTACGGCGAGGAAGGCCAGCTGCGCGAGGACATGTGGGATCGCTCGCCGCACCGGCTGATGGGCATCACCGATACGCTCGGCGCAGCGATCGCGGCGCTGCTCGCGAACGGTCAGGAGCCGCCCGAGGCCGTGCGCGAAGCGCAGGAGTACCTGTACCAGGCCGTGCGCGACGCGTTCCGGCCCGGCATGGGCGCGCATCTGCCCGACCGGTTCTTCTGGGCGCGCAGCAACGACGACGCAGACGCGCCGCCGGCCGCCGCGGCCGAACCGCTGCCGAGGACGTCGCACCGTCATTGAGCGCGGCGGGCCTGCCCCGCCGCCAGCCACCGAATCAGGGCGCGCTTCGCGCGCGCCGCGTCATCCCGCACGCGCGTCGCATTATGCGACGCCCATAAAAAAAGACCCGCATCGCTGCGGGTCATTTTTTTGGCTGGAACGCGCATCGCTGCGCGCTCCGGACCGCATCGACCGAAGTCGATTACATGTCCATGCCCATGCCGCCCATGCCGCCCGGCATGCCGCCCGGCATCGGTGCATCTTCCTTCGGCAGTTCTGCAACGGCTGCGTCCGTCGTCAGCAGCAGGCCTGCGACCGAAGCTGCGTTCTGCAGTGCGGTGCGCGTGACCTTGGTCGGGTCGACGACGCCGGCTTCGACCATGTCGACGTACTCACCCGTCGCTGCGTTGTAGCCGTAGTTGCCCTTGCCTGCAGCCACTGCCGCCACCACGACGCTCGCTTCTTCGCCGCCGTTCGTGACGATCTGGCGCAGCGGCTCTTCCATTGCGCGCAGCACGATCTTGATGCCGGCGTTCTGGTCGGCGTTCGCGCCGGTCAGTGCGGCGATCGCGGTGCGTGCACGGATCAGCGCAACGCCGCCGCCCGGGACGATGCCTTCTTCAACGGCAGCGCGGGTTGCGTGCAGCGCGTCTTCGACGCGTGCCTTCTTTTCCTTCATTTCGACTTCGGTCGCAGCGCCGACCTTGATCACCGCCACGCCGCCGGCCAGCTTCGCCACGCGCTCCTGCAGCTTTTCACGGTCGTAGTCCGACGTCGCTTCTTCGATCTGCGTGCGGATTTGCTTCACGCGCGCTTCGATGTTCGTCGCTTCGCCTGCGCCGTCGATGATCGTCGTGTTTTCCTTGCCCACTTCGATGCGCTTCGCCTGGCCCAGTTCTGCCAGCGTTGCCTTCTCGAGCGTCAGGCCAGTTTCTTCCGCGATGACCTGGCCGCCGGTCAGGATCGCGATGTCTTCCAGCATTGCCTTGCGACGGTCGCCGAAGCCCGGCGCCTTGACCGCAACGGTCTTCAGGATGCCGCGGATGTTGTTGACGACCAGCGTTGCGAGCGCTTCGCCTTCGACGTCTTCAGCGATGATCAGCAGCGGACGGCCTGCCTTCGCGACTTGTTCGAGCACCGGCAGCAGATCGCGGATGTTCGACACCTTCTTGTCGTGCAGCAGCACGAACGGGTTGTCGAGGACGGCGACTTGCTTGTCCGGGTTGTTGATGAAGTACGGCGACAGGTAGCCGCGGTCGAATTGCATGCCTTCGACGACGTCGAGCTCGTCGGCCAGCGACTTGCCGTCTTCGACGGTGATCACGCCTTCCTTGCCGACCTTGTCCATCGCTTCAGCGATGCGATCGCCGATCGACGAGTCGCTGTTCGCCGAGATCGCGCCGACTTGCGCGATTTCCTTGTTCGTCGTGCACGGCTTGCTGATCTTCTTCAGCTCTTCGACTGCCGCTGCAACGGCCTTGTCGATACCGCGCTTCAGGTCCATCGGGTTCATGCCCGATGCGACGTACTTCATGCCTTCGCGGACGATCGACTGCGCGAGGACGGTTGCCGTCGTCGTGCCGTCGCCTGCGTTGTCGCTGGTCTTGGAAGCAACTTCCTTGACCATCTGCGCGCCCATGTTCTGGAGCTTGTCCTTCAGCTCGATTTCCTTGGCGACCGACACACCGTCCTTGGTGACCGTCGGGCCGCCGAAGCTGCGCTCGAGCACGACGTTGCGGCCCTTCGGACCCAGCGTGACCTTCACTGCGTTGGCGAGAATGTTCACGCCTTCGACCATCTTCGAGCGGGCGGAATCGCCGAATACGACGTCTTTAGCTGCCATCTTCTAACTCCTTGAATTCTTGGGAATATGTACCGTCGGTGGGACGCTTACTTGGCGTTGACCACGGCCATGATGTCTTCTTCGCGCATGACCAGCAGCTCCTGGCCGTCGACCTTCACGGTCTGGCCGGCGTACTTGCCGAACAGCACGCGATCGCCCACCTTGACGTCGAGCGCGATCGGCGCGCCCTTGTCGTCGCGCTTGCCCGGGCCGATGGCCAGGACTTCGCCCTGATCCGGCTTCTCAGCCGCTGCGTCGGGGATGACGATGCCCGAGGCGGTCTTGGTTTCCTGATCCAGGCGTTTGACGATCACGCGATCGTGCAAAGGACGAAGGTTCATATTCACTCCTCTCTTGACTGAGATTGAAGAACGCTTTGGGAATCTGCCCGGCGGGATGCCCGGCAGAGAATTGTTAGCACTCTCGTGCAGCGAGTGCTAATTATATGGACGGGTTTTGACAAATTCAAGAAGGGAAATCGGGCGATTTTTCGCTGCGGACAAACACCGGACACGCCTCTCGAAATCGCCGGAAATCCTTTTTAAAACAATCGATTAAAAGCGCCTCAGCGGTGCGCCGGGTGCGCCTGCACGCGGCCCGACGGCCATCCAGCCCCGTTTGGACATCGGGTAAGCACGGAGTTCCTGACGTCGACGAGATCGCATCAAAAATCCTGCGAAGGCGTCCCTTCCGGGCTCGCCGCGCCCCCTTCCGCAGTGGCGGGCCGACACATCGCTCCGCATCGATTCATACATCTTCATTACGCCGATATTTACGTTTTCCGACCCGACTAAACACGCGGCGCGCCTCGTCCGTAAGCTCCCCGATTACATTCAGTAATATGGATGCGAATCATTCTCGTTTACATTGACTTTCCCATTTAACGCTCCTACGATGCGCCCCGTTGCGTCGATCTTCACGCGGCGGCCGATCGGCGCCGGGCGTGCGGACAGCGCATTTAAAGCAGGACTCCAGACTAAATAGAAGCAGGAATCTGATATGAAGTTTGCGTCGTTCCCAGGAGACCGCATCCGCGCCCGGATGCGCCCCGCCGCCTGCGCCGCCGTGCTCGCGTGCATATCGTTCGCCAGCGGCCCCGCATTCGCCGACACGCCCGTCGACGCGCAGCCCGACGCGTCCGAAGCCGACCGCGCGATCCAGGCGAAGCCGACCGACATGTGGACCGGCATCTGGACCCGCCAGAACCTGCTCGGCGACATGGGCGGCATCCGTCCGTGGCTCGGCAAGTACGGCGCGACGCTGCAGATCACCGAAACGAGCGAGTACCTCGCGAACCTGCGCGGCGGCCTGAACCGCGGCGGCACGTACGACGGCCTGACGACCGCGACGCTCACCGTCGATACGCAGAAGGCGATCGGCCTGCCCGGCGGCACCTTCAACGTCAGCGCGCTGCAGATCCACGGCTCCAACCTGAGCGCGCGCAACCTCGGCACGCTCAACACCGCGAGCGGCATCGAGGCGCAGGACACGACGCGCCTCTGGGAGCTGTGGTACCAGCAGTCGTTCCTCGACAAGCGCGTCGACGTGAAGATCGGCCAGCAGAGCCTGGACCAGGAATTCATGGTCAGCACGTACGGCAACACCTTCGTCAACACGATGTTCGGCTGGCCCGCACTGCCGTCCTACGATCTGCCGAACGGCGGCCCCGCCTATCCGCTCTCGGGCCTCGGCGTGCGCGTGCGCGCGCAGATCGCGCCGAAGCTCACCGCGCTCGCGGGCGTGTTCGACGGCGATCCGCTCGGCAACAACCCGAACAACCTCAGCGGCACCAACTTCAACCTGCACAACGGCGCGCTGTATATCGGCGAGCTGCAGTACGCGCTGAACCAGCCGTCCGACGGCGAAATGGACACCGGCCGCTCGAACGGGCTGCCCGGCACCTACAAGATCGGCGTGTGGTATCACAACGGCCGCTTCGCGGACCAGAACCTCGGCACCGACGGGCTGTCGCTCGCGGACCCCGCATCGAACGGCATCGCGCAGCAGCACCACGGCGACTACAGCTTCTACGCAGTGGCCGACCAGATGATCTGGCGCCCCGACCCGACCGGCCCGCAAAGCCTCGGCGTGTTCGCGCGTGTGATGGGCGCGCCGGGCGACCGCAATCTCGTCAGCTTCGCGGCGAATGCGGGCGTCGTGCTGAAGGCGCCGTTCGCGGGCCGCGACAACGACAGCGTCGGCCTCGCCGTCACGTACCTCCAGGTCGGCAGCCACGTGACCGACCTCGACCGCACCGCGCGGCTGTTCGCGACCGGCCCGTACGGCGTGCGCACCCGCGAAACGGCGCTCGAGGCGACCTACCAGTACCAGGTGAATCCGTGGTGGGTCATCCAGGCAGACGCGCAGTACACGTTCAACGCCGGCGCCGGCCAGAACCCGAACGACGCGACCCAGCCGCTGCGCAACACGTTCGTCGTCGGCGCGCGCACGACCATCACGTTCTGAGCGCCGCGCCCACGCCATCCGTTTTTCGCGCGCCGCCCGCGCGGCGCGTTCCCCAGGAGATCCCGATGATTCGATCCGCCCCGCTTCGCCGCCTCGCGACGGGCGCACTGGCTGCCGCCGCGCTGACGGCGACCGCCGGCGCGCTCGCCGAGCCGCAAGGCTTCCTCGAGACGCTGCATCGCCACACGCTGCTCGTCAACACGGTGCCCGACAACGGCGACCAGAACCCGTACGCGATTGCCGTCGCACCGGCCTCGGCCGGCACGATCCAGCAGGGCGACGTGCTGGTCGACAACTTCAACAACGCCGCGAACCTGCAGGGCACCGGCAGCACGATCGTCGACTATCGTCCGTCCACGAAGCAGATGAGCCTGTTCGCGACGATTCCGCGCGACCTGCAGGCGTGTCCGGGCGGCGTCGGCCTGTCGACCGCGATGACGATGCTGAAGTCGGGCTGGGTGATCGTCGGCAGCACGCCGAGCAACGACGGCACGACCAACACCAAGGGCGCCGGCTGCCTGATCGTGCTCGACCCGCACGGCAAGGTCGCATCGGTGTGGTCGAGCCCGAACATCAACGACCCGTGGGGCAACATGGCCGTCGTCGACCGCGGCGACAGCGCGACGCTGTTCGTCAGCATGGCCGGCTTCGGCGTCGGCGGCGCGGACGGCAACCCGCCCGTCTACAAGCAGGCGACCGTGCTGCGGCTCGACCTCGACGTGCCGGCCGGCAAGCCGCCCGCAATCCGGCAGGAAACGGTGGTCGCCAGCGGCCTCGGCGCGCAGGCCGACAAGGGCGTGTTCCTGGTCGGCCCGACCGGCCTCGCGCTGTCGGGCGACCAGCAGAAGCTGTACGTGTCGGATGCGATCGGCAACCGCATCGTCGAGATCGACGATCCGCTCACGCGCGACACCAGCGCCGGCGTCGGCCGCCCGATCACGGCCGACGGCTTCCTGCGCCGCCCGCTCGCGCTCGCGACCGCGCCGAACGGCCACCTGCTCGCGACCAACGCGCTGAACGGCCAGGTCGTCGAGATCGATCCGGTTGCCGGCAAGCAGCTCTACGCGCGCTGGATCGACACCGACAAGGCGCAGTCGCCTCCCGGCAACGGCGACCTGTTCGGGATCGCGATGACGCCGGCCGGCGACGGCTTCTACTACGTGCAGGACGACGTCAACACGCTGATGCTCGCGAAGTGACGGAGACGACCATGACCGACGATCCGAACCCGCCGTCGCGCGCCGCGCGCCGCGGCTTCCTGAAGGCCGGCGGCGCGGCGGTGGCCGCGGGCCTCGCGGCGACCGCGATGCCGGCCGCGCGCGCGGCCGACGCCGGCGCGCTGCACGCAGCCGCGCACGACGACGACATCGAGCCGTTCTACGGCAAGCACCAGAGCGGCATCACGACGCCGCAGCAGCGCAACGCGTATTTCGCGGCGCTCGACCTGACGACGACCCGGCGCGACGACGTGATCGCGTTGCTGAAGACGTGGACCGACGCGGCCGCGCGCCTCACGCGCGGCGAACCTGCGCAGCCGCTGCCGACGAGCGGCGCGGACGACGCGCCGCCGGCCGATTCGGGCGATGCGCTCGGCATCGGCCCCGCGCGCCTGACGATCACGTTCGGCTTCGGGCCGGGCCTGTTCGCGGCCGCCGGCAAGGACCGCTACGGGCTGGCGAAGCAGCGCCCCGCCGCGCTGGTCGACCTGCCGCGCTTCAACGGCGACCAGCTGCTGCCGGAGAAGACCGGCGGCGACCTGTTCATCCAGGCGTGCGCGAACGACGCGCAGGTCGCGTTCCATGCGGTGCGCCAGCTCGCGCGGCTCGGCGGCAAGACCGTGCAGATGCGCTGGGGCCAGGCCGGCTTCACGTCCGGCAAGCCGGGCGAGACGCCGCGCAACCTGATGGGTTTCAAGGACGGCACGATGAACCCGTCGCGCGACGATCCCGCCGCGATGAACGCGTTCGTCTGGGCCGGCAGCGAAGGGCCGGCCTGGATGAACGGCGGCACCTACACGGTCGTGCGCCGCATCCGCATCACGCTCGAGCACTGGGACAACACCGAACTCGGCTTCCAGGAGCAGGTGTTCGGCCGCCGCAAGTACAGCGGCGCGCCGCTCGGCGGCAAGCACGAATTCGAGGCGCTCGATCTCGACGCAGTGGACAAGGACGGGAATCCGGTGATCCCCGACAACGCGCACGCGCGTCTCGCGTCGCCGCAGATGAACGACGGCGCGCAGATCCTGCGCCGCGCGTATTCGTACAACGACAGCACCAACTTCTATATCGAGCGCTGGCCGCCGTGGCGCCAGCAGACCGAGTACGACGCGGGGCTGATGTTCGTCGCGCACCAGCGCGATCCGCGCAAGGGCTTCATTCCGATCAACGAGAAGCTCGCGAAGCTGGACATCATGAACCAGTTCACCACGCACGTCGGCAGCGCGATCTTCGCGTGTCCGCCGGGCGCGCAACCGGGTTCGTACATCGGCGCCGCGCTGTTCGAAGCGTAAGCCGGCACTTCAGGATTCAACTTTCGACATCGACATGAACACTCTGCCCGTTAGCCGCCCGGTGCGGCACCTGATCTCCGCGGCGGCCGCCGCGCTCATGCTGACCGGCGCGCTGACCGCAATGCCCGCGCGCGCCGCGACGCTCACGCTGTACAACGCGCAGCACGAGCAGGTCGTCAACCAGCTCGTCAAGGACTTCGAAGCGCAAAGCGGCATCACCGTGAAGGTGCGCTCGGGCGAAGGCCCGGCGCTTGCCGCGCAGCTCGTCACCGAAGGCGATCGCACGCCGGCCGACGTGTACTTCACCGAGAACTCGCCCGAGCTCGTGCTGCTCGACCACAAGGGCCTGCTCGCGAAGACCGATGCCGCCACGCTGCAAGCGGTGCCGGCGCGCTACAACCCGGCCGACGGCAACTGGGTCGGCGTGCTCGCGCGCGAGAACGTGCTCGTCTACAACACCGCGAAGCTCCAGCCGCAGCAACTGCCTGCGTCGCTGCTCGATCTCGCGAAGCCCGAGTGGAAGGGCAAGGTCGGCATCGCGCCGAGCGACGCCGACTTCCTGCCGGTCGTGAGCGCGGTGCTCGCGCTGCACGGCGAGGCCGCGACGCTGCAATGGCTGAAGGGCCTGAAGACCAACGCGCAGATCTTCGACGACGACGAAGGCGTGACGGCCGCCGTCAACCGCGGCGGCGTCGTCACCGGCGTGATCAACAACTACTACTGGGACCGCCTGCACGCGGAACTCGGCGACAAGTCGACCCGCAGCGCGATTTACCACTTCGGCCACGGCGACGTCGGCGCGGCGGTCAACGTATCGGGCGCCGCGGTGCTGAAGGCGTCGAAGCATCAGCCGGAAGCGCAGAAGTTCGTCGCATATCTCGTCAGCGAGCGCGCGCAGAAGCTGATGGCGAACGGCCATGTCAGCTTCGAGTATCCGCTGCGCCCGGGCGTCGCGCCCGACCCGATCCTGAAGCCGTTCAACGAGCTGAGCCCGCCGTCGCTGTCGTTCGAACAGCTCGGCGACGACAGCCAGGCCGGCAAGCTGCTGCGCCAGGCCGGCCTGCTCTGACCATGAGCGACGCCGTGTCCCGCACGGCCCGCGCCGCGCACGACGACGACGCACGCAGCGCGGCGCGACGTCGGCCGTCGCGCGCGCTCGTCGCGGCGGCCGCCTGCGGGCCGCTCGCGATCCTGCTGCCGCTCGGCTTTACGCTGTATCGCGCCGCAACCTTCGGCGTCGACGACGCGATCGAGCTGCTGTGGCGGCCGCTGGTCGGCGAGCTGCTCGTCAACACGCTGTCGATCACGCTCGCCGCGACGCTCGTCTGCGCGCTGCTCGGCACCGCGGTCGCGTGGTTCATCGAGCGCACCGACCTGCCCGCGCGGCCGCTGTGGACCGCGCTCGCCGCCGCGCCGCTCGCGGTGCCGCCGTTCATCACCAGCTATGCGTGGGTGTCGCTGAGCCTCGACCTGCAGGACTTTCTCGGCGCGCTGCTCGTGCTGGGCTCCGCGTACTTCCCGCTCGTCTACCTGCCGGTCGCCGCCGCGCTGCGCGAGCTCGACCCGGCGCTCGAGGAAAGCGCGCGCACGCTCGGCTGCTCGCCGTGGCGCACGTTCTTCCGCGTCGTGCTGCCGCAGCTGCGCCCCGCGCTGTGCGGCGGCATGCTGCTCGTCGCGCTCGGCGTGCTGTCCGAGTTCGGCGCGTTCCAGCTGCTGCGCTTTCGCACCTTCACCACCGAGATCTACGCCGAATACCGCACCGCGTTCGACGGCGGCGGCGCGTCGCTGCTCGGCTGCGTGCTGATCGCGCTGTGCCTGCTGTGCCTCGCGATCGAGGCGCGCGCGCGCGGCCAGGCGCGCTACGGCCATACGCACCGCGCGGCGCGGCGCGTCGCGATGCGCTATCCGCTCGGGCGCGGCCGCCTCGCCGTCGTCGCGGCCTTCGCCGCGCTCGCGGCAGCAACGCTCGGCGTGCCGCTCGCGACGATCGGCTACTGGCTCACGCAGCAGGGCGCGGCCGCCGTCACGCCGGCCGACGTATCGCCCGAACTGCTGTGGCAGGCCACGCTCGCGTCGAGCGGCTACGGCCTCGCGGCGGCGGCCGTCACGACGCTGCTCGCGCTGCCGCTCGCGTTCCTGCTGGTGCGCCATCCGGGTCGCGTCGCGACGCTGCTCGAACGCACCGCGATGACCGTGCAGGGCGTGCCGGGCATCGTCGTCGCGCTCGCGATCGTGTCGATCACCGTGCGGCTGCTGCAGCCGCTCTACCAGAGCGCGCCGGCGCTCGTCGCCGCGTACGCGATCCTGTTCCTGCCGCTCGCGGTGGTCAGCGTGCGCGCGGCGCTGTCGCACGTGCAGGTGCGGCTCGAGGAAACCGCGCGCGCGCTCGGCCTCGGCTGGCGCGCGACGCTGACGCGCGTGGTGCTGCCGCTCGCGGCGCCCGGCCTCGGCGCGGCCGCGACGATGGTATTCATCTCGGTCGTGACGGAGCTGAACGCGACGCTGCTGTTGTCGCCGATCGGCACGCGCACGCTCGCGACGCAGGTGTGGAGCGATACCGCGACGCTCGCGTTCGCGGCCGCGGCGCCCTATGCGGCGCTGCTCGTCGCGCTGTCGCTGGCCGCGTCGGGCCTGCTGTTCCTGCTGCTCGGCCGCGCGTCGGTGCGCCGCTGAGCCGCGCCGCCCCTTATCCCGGAACCGCCCATGAGCGAACTACGCATACACGGCCTGTCCAAATCGTTCGGCCCGCATACCGTGCTGCACGACATCGATCTTACGGTGCGGCGCGGCTCGCGGCTCGCGCTGCTCGGCCCGTCCGGCAGCGGCAAGACGACGCTGCTGCGCGTGCTGTGCGGCTTCGAGCGCGCCGAGCGCGGCATCGTCGAGATCGACGGCCGCCGGGTCGCCGCGCCCGGCCTGCACCTGCCGCCCGAGCAGCGGCGGATCGGCTACGTGCCGCAGGAAGGCGCGCTGTTTCCGCACCTGTCGGTCGCCGACAACATCGCGTTCGGGCTGCCGCGCGCGGCGCGGCGGCGTCGTCATCGCGTCGACGCACTGCTCGAGATGGTCGGGCTGCCCGCATCGTACGCGAGCCGCGCGCCGCAGCAGCTGTCCGGCGGACAGCAGCAGCGCGTCGCGCTGGCGCGTGCGCTCGCGCCCGAGCCGTCGCTCGTGATCCTCGACGAGCCGTTTTCCGCGCTCGACACGTCGCTGCGGCACGAGACGCGCAGCGCGGTCGCGGATGCGCTGGCCGCGGCCGGCGCGACGTCGGTGCTCGTCACGCACGACCAGCCCGAGGCGATGACGCTCGGCGACGAAGTCGCGGTGCTGTGGCAGGGCCGGCTCGTGCAGACGGCCGCGCCGCAGACGCTGTACCGGCAGCCGGTCACGCGCGACGTCGCGTCGTTCGTCGGGCAGGCCGTGCTGCTGGCGGGCCAGGTGCGCGCCGGCCATATCGCGTGCGCGCTCGGCGAGTTGCCGCTCGTCGCGCTGCTGCCGGACGGGCCGGCCGATGCGATGCTGCGTCCCGAGCAGATCGGCATCGTGCCGATCGCGCATCCGGATGCCGCGCGCGGCCATGCGGCAACGGTCGAGGCCACGCAGTTCGCGGGCCAGGACGCCGACGTGCTCGCGCGGGTCGAGGCCGCGCCCGACACGCTTGTGCGTGCGCGCGTGCCCGGGCATCGGTGCCCGACGGTCGGCGAACGCGTCGCGCTCGTCGTCGACGGCGCGGTGATGGCTTACGCGCGCTGAGCGCGCGACGCGCTCACGACTCGGCGCAGCCGGCGCCCGCGACGGGCCGGTAGATCCGGCCGTCGCTCTCGACCGTCGCGCCCAGCAGGCGCGCGAGCCCTTTCGCGCCTTCGCGCATCACGACGTCGTGATTCCATTTGAATACCGGCCGCGCGATCGGCTCCAGCCAGTTCATCCAGCGCGCCTGCGTGCGGATGTGCCAGTCGTAGCGCACGACGGTGCCGGCGCCGTCGGCGGCGAAGCGCCAGCGACCATCGCCTTCGATCGCGCCGCTCGCGCGCCCTTCCAGCGTATGCGGCGGCTCGACGCGCCGCACGCGCATGTCGAAGCTCAGCCGGTATGGCAGCGCGCCTTTCCACGTATAGCGATGCAGCGCGCCGACGCCGCGCGCGTCGCCCGGCTCGAGCTCGACGGTGCGCACCGCGCCCTTCCACCAGTCGGGCCAGCGGTCGACCTGGTAGATCGCGTCCCAGACCGCCGCGAGCGGCGCGTCGACGCGCCACGTCGTCGAGAACCGGTATTCCGCCATGTCGCCTCCGGCGCGCCACATCCGTCGTGTCGCGAAATCAGGGTGCGAAGAAACGATCGGGAAACGCGACGTCGATCTCGACGTCGTCGAGCGTCACGGTTTCGAGCGGCCGGTCGTCGTCGCCGGCGAAGCTGACGACCTTCAGCGGAAAACCGTCCTGCGTGTCGAGCCACAGCCGGTAGCGATGCACGCCGTCGACCGCGTGCGCGGGCGCACCCGTCACCGACACGCGCAGCGCGGCGCGGCCGCCGACGGTCTCCTCGCCCTCGGTCACCGTCGCGCCGCCCTGCTGCAGCGCGTGGACGTTGCGCAGCAATTCGCCGACGTCCGACCGGTCGACCCGATGGCCGCTGCGATCGCGCACCAGCGGGTTGGCCGGCGACAGCGTCAACGCCGGCAGCGTATGTTCGCCGAACGGACGCAGCCGCACCTTGCCGTCGTCCGGGTCGTACTTGAGCACCGCGCCGCGATGCGGTTCGACGAAATCCATCCGGACGAAGCCGGGTTTCAGGTACGCATAGTGCATTTCGGTGCGCTCACCGCTGCGCGACGACGAACGGATCGTCGCGCGATACGAGCGGATGTGTTCGAAATGGGTCTGCGCAACGGTGACGGGATCGGCGGTCATGCTCGCTCCTAACAGGCTTGCGGCCAGCAATGCGGCGATCATGGCGCCGCCTCGACGTCGAGCACGCCCTCCATCCCGCGCTCGCGATGGCTTTTGAAGAACAGCAGACGGTGCGTGCAATAGTAGGCGAAGCGGCCCGGCTGCGTCGGCGTGAAGCGAAACGTCTTCGGCGTCGTGCCGAGTTCGGTGTGGATCGCGATGCCGGCCTGCAGCGCGTCGATTTCGAAACTGTGGGGCACGATGCCGGGCTCGGCCGATACGGTCAGTTCGACCGGCCGCTGCGCGTGCACGATCACGTGCTTCGGCCGAAAGAAATAGCTGCCGCCGACGATCGCGACCCGCTGCACGCCGTCGGCATCGACCGGTACGCGCACCGGCGTGTCGTCGTCCGCGCGCGCGAGCCCGGCGCCCATCGCGAGCGCCATCAGCAGAACCGCCGTCGTCGCCTTCATCGTGTGCTCCCTGGCCGCGTCGGACGCCGTCCGTGCGCATCCGTCGGACGCGCATGCTGACGGGCGTCGCCGGCCCGCGGCGCGTCCGCAACGGCTGGCCCGGCTGCCGGCGCCGCCGTCGGCACGACGGAGGAAGGCATCCGGATGACGCCCGTTCGCGCGCGTGTCGCGCCATTGCGCGGCATCGCCGGACCGGACGGCCGTTGCGTTTCGACCATTATCGCGCTGCGCGATCGCGCCGTGACTCGGTATGTAAACGGACGTCGGCGGTCGGGCATGCCTTTCTGCGTCGGGCCCGCCAGCGGTGCGGCGGACCGGTAGCCACGCTCGCGGTGAAAGAAACGGACCGCCCAATGACAACGCGGCACGACATCGCTGTCATGCCGCGTTGCGCGTCCGTTTCGCGCGGCGGAAGAAACGCCGCCGCGCGCCGGCCGTGGCCGCTTACTTCGGCAGTGCGCCCGTCAGCGACTGCAGCAGCGTCGACACCGGAGCCAGCGGGTTGTTCGCCGCGCTGCCGTTCGAATGCGACGACGAGACCGACAGGCTCGGCACGGAGCCGAGCGTCGTGCCGACCGCATTGACGACCGTCGCCGCCGAATTGCCGCCCGCGGTCAGCACCGAGCCGACCGCGCCGGCCGTGCTGCCCGCCGCGCCCGCGCCCGAACCGAGCAGGCTGCCGCCCGCCGACGCCGTCGAACCTGCCGCACCCGACAGCGCGCCGGCCGCCTGCCCGAGGGCCACCGGACCGTTCGCGAGGGCGCCCGTCACCGCACCCAGCGCACCGGTCAGCGCGCCGGCAGGATTGCTGCCGCCCGTCAGGCCGCTCACGAGATTCGTGATCGGCGCGATCGGGTTGCTGCCTACCGTGCCCGACAGCGTGCCGACGACCTGGTTCACGACGCCCTGCACCGGCGCCAGCGCGTTCGTGCCGCCAAGGTTGCCGAGCGCGCCGGTGACCTGGCTCACCACGCCCTGCACCGGCGCCAGCGGGTTCGTGCCGCCGAGATTGCCGAGCGCGCCCGTGACCTGGCTCACCACGCCCTGCACCGGCGCCAGCGCGTTCGCGCCGCCGAGGTTGCCGAGCGCGCCCGTAACGGCATTGACCGCGCCGCCCAGTGCGCCCGTCGCCGTGCCGACCGCATTGCTCAGCGCGGCGGTCGGGTTGCTGCTGCCGAGCGTGCCGACGACCTGGTTCACGACACCCTGTACCGGTGCCAGCGCATTCGAGCTGCCGAGGCTGCCGAGTGCACCCGTCACCGAACCGAGCGCGCCGGTCAGCGCGCCGGCGGCGTTGCCGCCCGTCGGCAGCGCGTTCTGCAGGCCGCTGACGAGGTTCGTGATCGGCGTGATCGGGCTGCCGCCGCCTGCTGCACCCGACAGCGTGCCGACGACCTGGTTCACGACACCCTGCACCGGCGCCAGCGGGTTCGTGCCGCCGAGATTGCCGAGCGTGCCCGTCACCGAATTCAGCGCGCCCGTCAGTGCGCCGGCCGGGTTGCCGTTGCCGAGCGTCCCCGCGAGTTGCGTCACGACGCCCTGGACCGGCGCGAGCGGGCTCGATGCACCGCCGACGTTGCCGAGCGCACCGGTGATCGTGTTCACCGCGTTGCTCAGCGAGCCGACCGGATTGCCGCTGCCGAGCGTGCCCGTCACCTGGTCGACGACGTTCTGGATCGGCGTCAGCGGGTTCGTGCCGCCGCCGACGCTGCCCAGTGCACCGGTGACCGTGCCAAGCGCACCGGTCAGTGCGCCGGCCGGATTGCCGCTGCCGAGTGCGCCGGTCACCTGGTTCACGACGCCTTGAACCGGTGCGAGCGGATTCGTGCCGCCACCGACGCTACCCAGCGCGCCGGTTACCGTGCTGAGAGCACCGGTCAGTGCACCAGCCGGATTGCCGCTGCCGAGTGCGCCGGTCACCTGGTTCACGACGCCTTGAACCGGTGCGAGCGGATTCGTGCCGCCACCGACGCTGCCCAGCGCACCCGTTACCTGATTCACGACACCTTGAACCGGCGCCAGCGGATTCGCGCCGCCACCGACGCTGCCCAGTGCACCCGTTACCGTGCCGAGGGCGCCCGTCAGCGCGCCAGCCGGGTTGCCGCCACCCAGCGCGCCGGTCACCTGATTCACCACACCTTGAACCGGCGCCAGCGGATTCGCACCGCCGCCCACCCCGCCGAGCGCGCCCGTCACCGTGCCAACCGCATTGCTCAGCGTCCCCGTCGCCGTATTCAGCGCACCGCTCAGCGCGCCAGCCGGGTTGCCGCTGCCCAGCGCCCCGGTCACTTGATTCACCACGCCCTGCACCGGCGTCAGCGGCGACACCGTGCCGCCGCCACCGAGCGCACCCGTCACCGCGCCCACCGCCCCCGACAGCACCTGCCCGGGATTGCCGAGCGACGTCTGGATCGAACCCGATCCGCCCGCAGCCACGGTGACCGAACCCAGCGGCGACGTACCCGTCGCCGCGAGCCCCACCGATACCGTATTTGTCGGCGGATTCACGATGATCTGCGGCACCGGCAGCGCATCGAGCGCGCCCGCCATCGCAGAACCCGAAGCCAGTCCCCCGAACGCCGTCGCCACCGCCAGCGCCGCGCCCGTCAATTTAAAATTTTTTCTCATCGTTACCTCATCTCGGTTGGCACTACGTTGATAAAGCATGGGGACGGATTGCACGAAGCGTGCCACTTGGATAAATCGCGTTAATTCGCCGCCCTATTGCAGGGCAATAACGATTTCAGCGTGAATTTCAGGCGAAATTCCGCTGCAGCGACGCGGAATCGTATGAGGAGAAACGTGGCGGGAAAGAGGATGTAACGTAACGTTTGCGAGGTCCGCAGTAACGTGTTCCGGTACATCGGCGGCCACGCCGGAACATCCGGTCGTGAACGCGCAGCACATCGGCGCGAGCAGCGGTTTTCCGTTCCGCATTCGACCAATGAAAATGCATTAGTAAATCGCGTGTTTTCTGGTTTTATTATTCCGCGATTTCTTTCCGGATTATTACGCAGATCATTTCCCTTTCCGCGCATTCCGATGATACGGATAACAGAATGAAAAATTGTGTCGCCCGCATCGCGGCCGGCGGCGAGCGGCCGGCACGTGCGGGAGCGCCCCCGCTCAACCGAAACGCTCGGGCCGGTACGGACGCGGATCGATATAGGTCGGCGCGCCCGTCATCATCTCGGCGAGCAGCCGCCCGGTCGCGGGGCCGAGCGTAAGCCCGTGATGACAGTGGCCGAATGCGAACCACAGATGACGATGGCGCGGTGCCGCGCCGATCACCGGACGCATGTCGGGCGTGCAGGGCCGCATCCCGAGCCACGGCGCCGGATCGAGCCGCTCGCCGATGCCGAACGCGTCGCGCGCGCGAGCTGCACGCCCGTCGGCGGCGCGCCGCGCAGCGCGATCTCGACGCCGGTCGTGAGCCGCAGCCGGCCAGCCGTCGCGCAGTTGCACGAGCGGCGTCGCATCGCCGGCCAAAGCGTCCTTTCGGGAAGCGGTTTGCGCGACTATGCTTGAGGCGGCCCCGCCCGCCGCGCCGCGGCATCGAATCGCGAAAATGATATAGTCACGGTTACATTTTTTATCGCGTCGATCCGCCCATGCCGACCGCTCCTGCCCCGACCGCTCGCCCGACCCTGACCGTCGAAATCTGGTCCGACCTGATCTGCCCGTGGTGCTGGATCGGCAAGCGCCGCTTCGACGAGGCGCTGGCCGCGTTCGCCCATGCGGACCGCGTCGACGTCGCACTGCGCGCATACCGGCTGATGCCCGGCCAGCCGGTCGAACCGGTCGAGGCGATGCTCGCCGGCAAGTATCGGATGTCGCCCGCGCAGGTCGACCAGATGCTGCGCCAGGTGACCGACGCGGCCGCGAGCGTCGGGCTGCGCTACGACCTGCCCGGCACGTTGGTCGGCGACACGCTCGACGGCCACCGGCTCGTCAAGCTCGCCGAGGCGACCGGCCGCGCGCATGCGCTGACCGAGCGGCTGTATCGCGCCTACTTCTGCGAGCACGGCTCGCTGTTCGATCACGCCGAACTGGCGGATTTCGCCGTCGACGCCGGGCTCGAGCGCTCGGCCGTCGAAGCGGTGTTGCGCAGCGACGCGTATCGCGACGAAGTCGACGCCGACATCGAACGCGCCGCGCAGATCGGCGGGCGCGGCGTGCCGCTGTTCGTGTTCGGCGGCCGCTACGCGGTGTCGGGCGCGCAGCCGGCCGACGTGTTCGCGCAAGCGCTCGACCAGGCGTGGCGCGACGGCGTCGTCGAACCCGCCGGCGGCGACGCGGCCGCATGCGGCCCCGACGGCTGCGAACTGCCGGGGCGCGCGTGATGTGCCGCAGCGGCGTCGCACCGGCCACTACGCGACGCTGCTGCCACAAACCGGCAGGAAGCCTTTGCGAATGCCGACTAGAATGCAGCCTTTCAAATAACTATCAAAAGGCGGCAAGCCCATGACCCACGGCATCCACGGCGAGAGACGCTGGTATGCGCTGATCGTCCTCTGTCTCGGCGTGCTGATGATCGTGCTCGACAGCACGATCGTGAACGTCGCGCTCCCGTCGATCAGCACCGATCTCCGCTTCACCGAAACCGCACTCGTCTGGGTCGTCAACGCGTACCTGCTGACCTTCGGCGGCTGCCTGCTGCTCGGCGGCCGGCTCGGCGACCTGTACGGACAGCGGCGCATGTTCCTCGCGGGCCTCGTCGTCTTCACGCTCGCGTCGCTCGCCTGCGGCCTCGCGCAGTCGCAGGCGATGCTGATCGCCGCGCGCGCGGTGCAGGGCTTCGGCGGCGCAGTCGTGTCGGCCGTGTCGCTGTCGCTGATCATGAACCTGTTTACCGAGCCCGGCGAACGGGCGCGCGCGATGGGCGTGTACGGCTTCGTCTGCGCGGGCGGCGGCAGCATCGGCGTGCTGCTCGGCGGCCTGCTGACCAGCACGCTGTCGTGGCACTGGATCTTTCTCGTCAACCTGCCGATCGGCATCGCGGTGTATGCGCTGTGCGTCGCGCTGCTGCCGCGCATGCGCGCGCCGGCCGGCACCGCGCGGCTCGACGTCGCGGGCGCGATCACGGTGACCGCGTCGCTGATGCTCGCCGTCTACGGCATCGTCGGCGGCAACGAGGCCGGCTGGCTGTCGACGCAGACCGTCGCGCTGATCGGCGCGGCCGTCGTGCTGTTCGCGCTGTTCGTCGCGATCGAGGCGCGCGTCGCGCATCCGCTGATGCCGCTCACGCTGTTCGGCGCGCGCAACGTCGCGCTCGCGAACGTGATCGGCGTGATGTGGGCGGCCGCGATGTTCGCGTGGTTCTTCCTGTCCGCGCTCTACATGCAGCGTGTGCTCGGCTACGCGCCGCTGCAGGTCGGCCTCGCGTTCCTGCCGGCGAACCTGATCATGGCCGCGTTCTCGCTCGGGCTGTCCGCGCGGATCGTGATGCGCTTCGGGATTCGCGGCCCGCTCGCGGCCGGCCTGCTGATCGCGGCGGCCGGCCTCGCGCTGTTCTCGCGCGCGCCGGTCGACGGCGGCTTCGTCTGGCACGTGCTGCCGGGCATGACGCTGCTCGGCATCGGCGCGGGCATCGCGTTCAACCCGATGCTGCTCGCCGCGATGAGCGACGTCGATCCGGCCGACTCGGGCCTTGCGTCGGGCATCGTCAATACCGCATTCATGATGGGCGGCGCGCTCGGCCTCGCGGTGCTCGCGAGCCTCGCGGCCGCGCGCACCGACGCGCTGACGGCCGCCCGCGTCGTGCCGCTCGACGCATTGAACGGCGGCTACCACACGGCGTTCGCGTTCGGCGCGGGGTTCGCCGCGGCGGCTGCGCTGATCGGCCTGGCGCTGCGCGTCCGGCGGCAGGACGCCGTCGAAGGCGGTGTCGGGCCGGCGATGCACTGATTCGCAAGTCGGTGCCTGGACGAGACAATGCGACGCGCGCCGTGTCGTCTCGCCCGCCTCGCTGTCCGCGCCTTTCACACCTTTCAATCCGCGCCGCACCCGCCGATAGCCGTCCATCGGCCTGCCCTGCCCCGGTGCGCCGCGCTGCGGCCGCCCGGCCGCGCCCATGCCAACGCGCGTTTCACCCGCGACCGCCCAACTGCGCCGAACCGCGCGCCGCCCGATTTTTAACGCAGTCGTACACCGACCCGCCACTTTTGCGACAATGGCGGACTTTGATCCACGCGCCGCCGCCGAACGCCGCACAACTGCCTGCTGCCGATGTCGCTTCCCCATATCGATCTGCTGTACTCCCTGTCCGGCCTGTTCGTCGGCGTCCTCGTCGGCCTGACGGGCGTCGGCGGCGGTTCGCTGATGACGCCGATCCTGGTGCTGCTGTTCGGCGTCCATCCCGCGACGGCGGTCGGCACCGACCTGCTGTACGCGGCCGCGACCAAGGCCACCGGCACGCTCGTGCACGGCCTGAAGGGCTCGATCGACTGGCGCATCACGGGGCGGCTCGCCGCAGGCAGCGTCCCGGCCTCGGCCGTCACGCTGTGGGTATTGCATACGCACGGGGTGAATTCGCCGGGCACCGCGCGGACGATCCAGCTCGTGCTCGGCATCGCGCTGCTGCTCACGTCGCTCGCGCTGATCTTCCGGCCGCAGCTCGCCGCGTTCGCCGCGCGCAACCCGCTCGCGCCGAGCCCCGCCCGCACGCTGTGGTCGACGGTGCTGACCGGCGCCGTGCTCGGCGTGCTGGTGTCGATGACCTCGGTCGGCGCCGGCGCGATCGGCGTCACCGTGCTGCTGCTGTTGTATCCGGCCCTCGCGACGACCCGCATCGTCGGTTCCGACATCGCGCATGCCGTGCCGCTCACGCTGGTCGCCGGCATGGGCCACTGGCTGCTCGGCTCGGTCGACTGGTCGATGCTGCTGTCGCTGCTGCTCGGCTCGCTGCCCGGCATCGTGCTCGGCAGCCTGCTGTCCGCGCGCGCGCCCGAGCGGCTGCTGCGCAACCTGCTCGCCGCGACGCTGGTCGCGGTCGGCGTGCGGCTCGTGCTCGCCTGAGCCTGCCCCGCCGCCCCTTCCCTACATGAAAAAAACAGCCCGACCGGCCATCGCCGATCGGGCTGTCGTCGTTGCAGGAGACCGGCGGCCCGCACCGCGCGGCGATGAACCGCGCGCGGCAGGCCGCCTCGCCCTTCGAGCTTACCGCCCCTGCTGCTGGAGCTGCTGCTGACGCAACTGCTGCGTGCGCGCCTGCAGCTTCAGCACGCGCTGCAGCGCGGTACGGTTCGCGAGGATCCCGTCGTAGAAGTTGCCGAGGTCGGCCTTCAGCGCGGTCCGCGACGCGTCGTTCAGATAGATCATGTGGCCCGACGGGTAATTCTTGATCGTCAGGTTCTGCGCCTTGATCGTCGGATCGAGCGGCATCTGCGCGAGCGTCAGCTCGGTCTGGTGGAACGGCGTGACCGCATCGAAGTAGCCGTTCGCCGACAACACCTTCAGGTCCGGGTTCACGCTCATCGTCGACGCGAGGTCGCCGGCCGTGTACAGCGTATTGCCGCCGCCCTTGTTCGCGCCGGTCGGGTCGATGTGGCTGAAGTCCCAGTTGTTGAAGACCTGGTCGTTCAGGTCCACGAACGACGACGTCGACGTGTACTTGAGGTCGGTGTTGATATAGCTGTTCCACAGCACCGTATACGCGCCGCCGACGTTCGTGATCGACGGATCGTTGCTGCCCGAGTTCGGCAGGATGTACGGCGCGATGCCCTTGCCGGTGAAGTTCGCGCGACCGTCGTACTGGCCGATCTGCGTGCCCGGCACCAGCGTCAGGAAGAACGTGTACGGCGGGTTGTCGTCCGACGACGGCACGTTGCCGAGCGCGGCCGGATTGCCGAAGGTCTGGATCAGCGAGGTCGGATCCGTGCCGATGTACGAGCCCATCTGCTGCGCGGTCTGAAGGTTCAGGTTCAGCCGCACGTTGACGAAGCCGCCGTCCTGCGGGTTCGGCTTCTGCGCGAGCGGCGCGAGCGTGTTGTCCGCATAGTTGCGCGCCTGGACCATGTACGCGTCGAGATCGGTCGGCGTCGGATTGAGCGTCGTCTTCTTCCAGTAGAACGCGTCGGCCGCGAGCGTCGGGAACGTGCCCGGCGCGGACAGCGCGTTCGCGTAGTCGAGGATCGACGACTGCAGCGTGATGCCGTTCAGGTCGATGCCGTCCTCGTGCAGCACCCACGACACGACCGCGCTGCGCGCGGTGCCGTACGACTCGCCGTACAGGAACTTCGGCGAGTTCCAGCGCGAATACTTGGTCAGGTAGCGCTGGATGAAGCGGTCGATCGACCGCGCGTCCTGGTCGGTGCCCCAGAAATCCTTGTTCTTCGCCGGGGCGATCGCCGCCGAGTAGCCGGTGCCGACCGGGTTGATGAACACGAGGTCGGTGCGGTCGAGCAGGCTGTCGGGGTTGTCGAGCAGCTTGTACGGCGCGGGCGGCGTGAAGTTCGGGAACGACGACTGCAGGCGCTTCGGCCCGAACGAGCCGAGCAGCAGGTAGACCGACGACGAACCGGGGCCGCCGTTGTAGAAGAACGTGACCGGGCGCGGCTTCGACGGATCGGGATTGTCCTGCGTGTACGCGACGTAGAACATCTTCGCGTTCGGCGCCGACGTGGTCGGGTCGATCGTCGTCAGGTGGCCGGTGGTGGCCGTGTACTTGACGGTCTTGCCGCCGATCGTGATCTGGCGATGCACGACGGCCGCCCCTTCCGTCGAATCCGTGACCGCGTCGTCCGGGCCGGTGCCGTAGACGTCGGTGTCGACGAACGGCTGGTCGGCCGCGGCGGCCGTCGTCGTGTTGCTGCCGGCGGACGAGGTGCCGCTGCCGGACGTCGGCGCCGTCGCGGCGGCTGCCGCGGCCGCGGCAGCCGGGCTCGACCCGTCGTCGCCCCCGCAACCGGTGACGAGCAGCGCCGCGGCCGTGGCCGCGGCGAGCGGCGCGCTCAGCGTCGTTCCGAATAGCGCGAAACCGTCTTTCAAGGACTTCAGTGTCGTCATTATTGCCTCTCGAACAGAACGATAAATACCGCCGGTCGCAAAGGATCATTTGCGCCGGCGCTCCGCACCAGGAGTGCATTCGTTATGCGACGCACTCCGAGTTTTTTACCGGTTCGGCAAATACCGACCGGCACGATTTACCCCACCCGTATTCCGCAACTGCACAATGAAATCGATGGAATCAATTCCATTGAAAACGACAAATCGATAATCCGGCATACGATCGTTTGGCGGCTCGTATTCGCTTGCACGAAAAATCGACGGCAATGGCTTTCCCCGCGAAACCCGCCACACAGGGCGGCTTCGCTGCGCATGGACGAACTATCCCGTCGGCGAGGCGTCGATTAATCGCCGAATGGCAATCAGTCACAGCTCGAGCCGATCTAACAAAATCGAAAGGATCTTTTAATTAAATGGAAAGGAATATTCTCTCTAGCGAATTTATTAAATTAAGTGAAAATATCGGCGCATATTAAGTTCGGGGTTTTGCGGCGTAAAGTAATAATTTGTTACAGCGCTCGCCATTCGCAGAAAAGCAGGCGCGGGACCGATTCCACGCGCTGAAAACAAAAAAGCCGGACACATGTCCGGCTTCGTCACGGCGGCGCGCCGCGCTCAGAGCGGCACGTCGATCACGCCGGCGCCGGCCGTGATCGCGTTCGCGCCCGGCGCGCCGGAGATCGGCGGCAGGTTCGCGCTCGTCAGCGCCGGCGCCGCCCCCGGCGTGCCGCCGCGCGGCACCGTGCGGATCACCTGCGACGGCGGCAGCGGCGCGCCGTTCTTCAGGTGCCGCCACATCAGGTTCAGCGCCTGCAGGTTGTAGTAGTGAACCGGCACGAAGCGCGTGTCGAAGCCCGCGACGGGCAGGAACGCATCGAAATGCTGGCCGTTGGTCACCTCGTAGAACACGAGCCGGCTGCGGCTGCCTTCGCTGATGCCGTTCTGCGCGACATACGCGCGCGACGCGTGGTTGACCGGCACGAGCGCGTCGCTGCGGCCCTGCACGATGATCGCAGGCTTGCCCTGCAGGTTCGCGTTCACGCGCACCGCGTCGACGTTCGCCGGCATCCCGAGCATCCCGTTGGTCCACAGCTGGCGCAGGCACAGCGCGCCCGCGAAACTCGCGTCGGGCGTCGCGAGCCGATGATCGACGCCCGCGCCGGTGTTGAACACGAGATCGATTCCGGCCGTCGGCGGCACGCCGTTGCCCGCGCCGAACACGGCCGGCATCGGCGACGCGGCGGGCGGCGCGACCGCGCCGCTGGCCGCGTTCGTCGTCGCGAAGCTGAAGTTGCAAAGGTTGTCGGTGACGCGCGAGCGCGTATACGCGTTCGCATAGGTCACCGCGATCGCGGGAATCGCCTGCGAGTCCCACATCGGCGCCTGCAGCAGGTCGGAATCGGCGAGATAGCCGGCCGCATGCAGTTGCGCAAGCGCGTCGGCGGCCTGGCTCTGCGTATCGCTGCCCGACACGAGGCCCGCGGCGGCGAGCGTCGCGCAGCGCTGCGTGCGGATCGACTGCGTGGTGGCGGCCGGCAGCGCGGTGAGATACGGCGCGCCCGCAAGCGACGTCAAGGCGGCCGCGCACGGCTCCAGCAGGTTCGCAAGCGTCGCGTAGTCGGCGAGCGGCCGGCCGAACGACGGCACCGGCTGGCCGCCGCTGCGCACGACCGCGTTCGGCGACATCCGCACGTTGACCTGCGGCTCGCCGACCACGACCGCGGTAATCCAGCCGCGGCTGTCCTGTTCGGCCGCCGCGAGCGACGCACCGCCGCCGTTGCTGACCGACGCCGCGATCGTCGTGATGTCGCCGGCGCGGTAGCGCACGCCGCGATGCGTGCCGTCGATCAGCGGTCCGAACTGCTCGTTCAGCGCCCAGTACGCGAACTCGACCGACTGCAGCGTCACGCGGCCCCAGTCCTGCTCGGGATTCTGCTGCGAATGCGCGTGCTTGAACGCGTAGCGGTTCGGGTACTGGCTGTTGTAGGTCGAGAGATCGCCGCTCGACACGTTCGCGGTAAACAGACTCGCATTGCCGGCGAGCACCGCGTTCGCGAGCGTGCCGTCGATCAGCGTGACCGTGTCGCTGCCGAGCTCGTGCGCGCCGTTGCCGCCGCCCTTGTCGTTGTACGCGACCGCGCAGCCGCGCTTGAGCCCCCACTCGCCGGCCGCCGAGATCGCACCGTATACGCCGCGCGAACCGGATGACGTCGCCGTGACGATGCACGGCTGCGCCGGATCGAAGCTCGCGGGCACCTGCACGAGCAGGGTCACGTTCTTGCGGCCGCTGCCGTCGTCGGAATACGCGAGATATTCGGTGCCGGGGATCCGGCCTTCGCCGAGCGTGTCGTTGCCGTCGAGATCGACGTTCGGCCCCCAGAAGCGGCCGTAGCCGCCGTTCGCGCTCATGTCGACGAGCGCGCGGTAGTTCGACCAGATCGCGAGCCGGCGCAGCTCGGCGGCCGTCGGCCGGGACGGATTCGCGAACGCCGGCGCGGTCGCGCTCGCGAGACCGGTCTTGCCGAGGCCGGCCGTCAGCAGGTCGTCGCTCGCGCCGTCATAGGCCGTCGTGCGCACGCTGCCCGAGACGAAGCCGGGCAGCCGGTTGCGCTCGGCCGACTCGTCGCCGTTGCACGCGCCGAGCACCGCGACCGCGGCCAGCGCCGCGCCGAAAAGAATCCGCCTGCCCCACCCGAGCCTCGTCATCGCCGCCCTCTCGATATCGTTATCGGCCGGCCGCCGCGTCGAACGCAGCGCACGGCATCGGAAGCGCAAACGGGCGCCGGCATGCCGGCGCCCGCCCGTCGGCGGGCATGCGCGGCGCTGACGCGCCGCGGCCCGCCGTCACTGCTGCTGGACGGTCAGCTTGTTCGTGACCGACGTCACGCCCTTCACGCCCTTGGCCGCGGCTGCGGCCTTGTCGATCTGCGACTGGTCGGGCATCGTGCCCTCCAGCGTGATCGCCCCGCCCTTCGAACGCACGACGAGGTTCGACACGTTCTCGCCCGTCTCCTTCGAAATCGCCTTGCGCACCGCGTAGCCGAGCTTGCGGTTCGCCTTCTTCGCGGTTTTCGTCGCGGCCTTCGGTGCGCTCGTCGCGGCGGCCGGCGCCTCGGTCGCCGCCGGCTCGCTCGACTGCGCATACACGCTGCCCGACAGACAAGCCGCCACTGCGGCAACGCCCAACGCTCTCAACACGATCGACTTCATGCTATCTCCTTGTGACTCCGGAACGGCCGCGCACAGGACGGCCGGTTACCCCCAAAGGCAGCCGGCCCGCGCGCGAACGGGCGGGACGGCCGATGATTTCCACGGCGATGCGAGAGAGGCGAGACGGGCCGGCAGCCGGCGCACGCAAAAGCGGGCCGGCCGGACCGGGCAGCCGCCGGCCGGACGCGCCCGGTCTGGTCGCTTGCCGGGTCGCGCGAGTCGGGCGCGGCTGCGTCGCACAATGTAATCCAGCGCCCGCCGAAGCGTCAAAGCTTTTGACGCGGCGCCCCCGGGCGCCGGCGCGCCGTCCGCCTCCCGGCTCGCGCGCATACGGCGAAACCGGTTACCATCGCCGCGAGAACCCGCATCGTCGACGGCCGCCGTCGTCGATGCGTCACACCCGCGTCATCCGCCGCCCCATGAAACCTGACCGTCCCCGCCCGCCTCGCCGCATCCTGGCCCGCTTCGTCGCGGTGTCGTGGCGCGATCTCGCGCTGTCGATCGGCCCGACCGTGCTGCTCGCGGCCGCCGCCGTCTGGCTCGCGGTCAAGCTGATCCAGCCGGCGCCGCCGTCCACGCTGGTGATCTCGTCCGGGCCGCCCGGCAGCACGTACTGGAATGCCGCGCAGAAATACAAGGCGATCCTCGCGAAAAACGGCATCACGCTCGACGTCGAATCGTCCGAAGGATCCGCGCAGAACCTGGCGCGGCTGCTGAACCCGAACGCGCCGGTCGACGTCGGCTTCGTGCAGAGCGGCATCGGCCCGAAGGAACGTGACGAGCATCTGGTGTCGCTCGGCAGCATCGGCTACGTGCCGCTCGCGATCATGTATCGCGGCCCGATCGTCGCGCGCCTGTCCGACTTCAAGGGCAAGCGGCTCGCGCTCGGCGCGGAAGGCAGCGGCGCGCGCGAGCTGAGCCTCGCGCTGCTGAAGATGAACGGCATCGTGCCGGGCGGCCCGACCCAGCTGCTGCCGACCGGCGGCGAGGACGCGGCGGCCGCGCTGCTCGACGGCAAGATCGACGCGGCGTTCCTGTCCGGCGACTCGACGCAGATCCCGGTCATGGCGAAGCTGTTCCGCACGCCGGGCGTGCACATGTATTCGTTTACGCAGGCCGAGGCCTATGCGCGGCGCTTCCCGTACCTGACCGCGATCACGCTGCCGATGGGCGTCTACGACCTCGGCCGGAACCTGCCGCCCGAGGATCTGCACACGCTCGCGCCGACCATCGACCTGGTCGCGCGCGACACGCTGCACCCCGCGCTGTCCGACCTGCTGATCGAGGCCGCGCGCGAAGTGCACGGCCACGCGACGATCCTGCAGCATGCGGGCGAATTCCCGTCGCCGGACACGCGCGGCTTCCCGCTGTCCGACGACGCGGCGCGCTATTACAAGTCGGGCAAGACCTTCCTGTACCGGCGGCTGCCGTTCTGGGTCGCGAGCCTCGTCGACCGGCTGCTGGTGGTGGTCGTGCCGCTGATCGTCGTGCTGATCCCCGGGCTGCGGCTGGTGCCGTCGCTGTACGGCTGGCGCGTGCGCTCGCGGATCTACCGCTGGTACGGCGCGCTGATCGCGCTGGAGCGCAGCGCGCTCGGCGAGCATACGCCGGAGGAGCGCGTCGAGCTGCTCGACCAGCTCGACGACATCGAGGAGTCCGTGAACCGGATGAAGATGCCGCTCGCGTATGCGGGGCAGTTCTACGTGCTGCGCGAGCATATCGGTTTCGTGCGCGAACGGCTGACCGCGCACGATGCCGAGCCGGCCGCGGACGCGCACGGCGCCGGCCAGACCGCGACGCGACGCGCCGAAGCGGCGCCGCCGGCCGGCGGCCCCCCTCGGGCGACTCCCGGTTCCGCGTGAACGGACGATCCGCGATCATTGCTGCACGCGCGCGCCGCCGCGTAACATGGAGGCCCGCCGCACGCCCCATCCACTGGAGATCGTCATGACAACCGGCCTCGACACCGCCCGGCCCGCGTGGTTCTTCGACTTCGTGTCGCCGTTCTCCTATCTGCTGCTCGAACAGCACGACAAATGGCCGGACGTGCCGTTCGAACCCGTCGCCGTGTCGCTCGCCGACCTGCAGCGCCACTGGGGGCAGCGCCCGGGCGCCGACGTGCCGGCGCGGCGCATCTTCACGTATCGCCACGCGCTGTTTCGCGCGGAGCAGCTCGGCATCCGCTTCAAGATGCCGCCCGCGCACCCGTTCGATTCCGACAAGGTGCTGCGGCTCGCGATCGCGCTGCGCGCCGACATTGCGACCGTGCTGGAAATGTTCCGCTTCATCTGGCGCGACGGCAACGATCCGTCGACGCCGGAAGGCTTTGCGGCGCTGTGCGAACGCGTCGGCGTCGGTCACGGCGACGAACTGATCGAATTCGAGGAGACCAGCGCGCAACTGCGCCGCAACGTCGACGATGCGATCGCGCTCGGCGTGTTCGGCGTGCCGACCTTCTGGATGAACCGCCAGCTGTTCTGGGGCGAGGACGCGCTGCCGATGGTGCTGTACTGCGCGCGCACGCCGAACTGGCTCGAGTCGCGCGAGGTCAAGCGCATCAGCTCGCTGCCGAAGGGCCGCGCGTGATGGCCGGTATCACGCACGGCAACGCGCGGCTGCGGTAAGGTTACGCTTCCCCCGCACACCCCGCATCGATGGAAGACGACGACCGTACCGCCTCGCTCGACATCTGGCTCGTGCGCGTGCTGCGCACGCTGCTGCTCGAGCGCAGCGTCACGCAGGCCGCACTGCGCCTGAACCAGACACAGCCCGCGATCAGCACCGCGCTGCGCAAGCTGCGCGAGACGCTGAACGACCCGATCCTCGTGCGCGGCAAGTCCGGCATGGTGCCGACCGAATACGGCGCGTCGCTGCTCGGCGCCGCGACGCGTGCGCTGCGCGAGGTCGACTTCATCGCGACGCCGCACGGCGACTTCGATCCGTCGTCCGCGCGCCGCACGTTCCGCGTCGCCGCGCCCGACTACCTGAACGATTTCTTCATGCCGACGCTGATCGAGCGCTTTCGCGACGCGGCGCCGCATGCGCATCTGGAAATCGACTCGCTGAACCCCGCGCTCGATCATGCGGGTGCGCTCGAATCGGGCGCGCTCGACCTCGTGATCGGCAACTGGCCGAAGCCCGACCCGCTGTTCGCGCGCCAGGACCTGTTCTCCGACACGATCGTGTGCCTGATGCGCGACGCCCACCCGCTCGCGCGCGCGCCGCTCACGCGCGACGCGTATGCGAACGCCGCGCACGTCGCGCCGACGCCGTACACCGGCGACAAGCGCAACGCGATCGAGATCGGCCTCGCGCGCGCGAAGCTCGCGCGACGCATCGTGACGACGCTGCCGTACTTCGGCATCGTGCCGCAGGTGCTGCTGCAGTCGGACCTGATCTTCACGACCACGCGCCGCTTCGCGACGCACTATGCGCAGCTGCTGCCACTGGTAGTCGTCGCGCCGCCGGTGCCGTTCCCGCGCATCAAGAGCTACCTGCTCACGCATCCGCAGCCGGATCGCCCGACCGACATCGCGTGGCTGTGCGCGCTGATGCAGAGCGTGTCGAACGAGCTGACCGCGGCCCGCGGCCGCAAGCGCTGACAGCGCGCCCGCGGCGTTCCGTCGCCGCGACGGCCGACCGCGTCAGGCCGTGCAGAAGGTTTCCTGCAGATGCGTCCAGCGCACCGTGCCGGCCGCGTCGCGTTCGAACACTGCGGTCGCGCGGCGTGCGGGCAGTTCGCCCGACGCCGCGTGCTGCGCTTCCAGATAGGTGAGCACCGCATGCGACGCATCGGCCACGAGCACGCGAAGCTCCGACAGCGCGATGCGCAGCCCGGGCTTCGCACCGGCGAGCGTCGCGAACAGCGCGCGCGTGCCGGCGCGATCGAACATGCGACCGTCGGTCGTGATCATCGTGAAACCGGCGGAAAACGGCGCGAGCATCGCATCGAGCGCGGCCGGCGCGGTATCGGCGCCGGACAGCCAGCGTTCGATGGCGACCAGGCTCGCATCGAGCGCGTCGAGATAAATGCGGTGATCGGACATGGGATGGGCAAGGAAAGACGCGGCCCGACGCCGCGCGATCCGTGCAGTGTAAGTAAAAACGCACGGCCCCGCACCGGCCGCGACGTTAGCGCACGCAGGACACCGCGTCGCGCGCGTGCGCGCTCGCGGCCGCCTTCGCGTCGGCCACCGGCATGCCGCAGCGCGCCTGCAGCAGCTCCGCGCATACGGCCACCGCGATCGAGCCGGGCGCCTTGTCGACGATGCCGGCCACGCCGATCGGGCACACCATGTCGACGAGCCGCGCGGGATCGACGCCGCGCGCGGCGAGCCGCCGCTCGAACTTCACGCGCTTGGTGCGCGAGCCGATCATCCCGAAGTAGGCGAAGTCGCGGCGCCGCATGATCTGCGCGGCGAGCGAGAAATCGAGCGCGTGGTTGTGCGTCATCACGAGGAAATACGCGCCGGGCGGCGCCGCGTCGACGACGGCCTCCGGCGTGTCGGTCGGCTCCGGCTGCACGTTTGGCGGACATTCGTCCGGGAACAGCTCGTCGCGCGTATCGACCCACTGCACGACGCACGGCAACGCGCCGAGCAGCGTGACGAGCGCGTGACCGACGTGCCCCGCGCCGAACAGCACGATATGCATCGGCGGCGGCGCGGCCGTCGCGCGGTTGCGCCGGCCGGTGCCCTGCGCGAACGGCGCATCGACCGACGGATATGCGCGGGCTTCGCCGCACGCACCGCCGGCGCAGCCGCGCTCGGCCGGCTGCGCGTGCGCAGCCGCGTCGCACACGTCGGGCGCGGCCGGCAGGATCGGCGAACGGGCGGGCGCCTTCATCTCACGCTGCCCGCGACGCGCGCACCGCCTGCAGCGCACGCAGGATCGACTCGCCGGTCGCCGGCGCGTCGAGCGGCGGATTCACGCGATAGTCGCCGACCGCCGCGATCGCGTCGCGCACCGCGAAGAACACCGAGAACGGCAGCAGCAGCGGCGGCTCGCCGACGGCCTTCGAACGATGGATGCTGTCCTCGACGTTGCGGTTCTGGAACAGCCGCACGTTGAACTCGGGCGGCGTATCGTTGACGGTCGGGATCTTGTAGGTGGACGGTGCATGCGTCATCAGCTTGCCGCCCTGGTTCCACCACAGCTCCTCGGTCGTCAGCCAGCCCATCCCCTGGATGAACGCGCCCTCGACCTGGCCGATGTCGAGCGCCGGGTTCAGCGACGCGCCGACGTCGTGCAGCGCGTCGACGCGCAGCGTGCGCATCTCGCCGGTCAGCGTGTCGATCACGACTTCCGACACGGCCGCGCCGTACGAGTAGTAGTAGAACGGCCGGCCTTGCAGCTTCGACTGGTCCCAGTACAGCTTCGGCGTCGCATAGAAACCGTCGGACCACAGCTGCACGCGCGCCAGGTAGGCCTTCGCGATCACTTCGCCGAACGGCACCGCGACGCCGCCGATCCACACGCAGTCGTTGCCGAACGTCACGTCGGCCGCATCGACCTTGCCTTCGCCGTACTGCTTGGCCGCGAACACCGCGAGCCGCTCGCGCAACTGGCGCGCCGCATCCTGCGCGGCCTTGCCGTTCAGGTCGGAGCCCGTGGATGCCGCGGTCGCGGACGTGTTCGCGACCTTGCTCGTGTCGGTCGCGGTCACGCGGATCCGGCCGAAGCGGATGCCGAGCTCGTGCGCGACCACCTGCGCGACCTTCGTGTTGAGCCCCTGCCCCATCTCCGTGCCGCCGTGGTTCACGAGCACCGAGCCGTCGGTGTAGATATGCACGAGCGCGCCGGCCTGGTTGAAGTGCGTGACGTTGAACGCGATCCCGAACTTCACCGGCGTGAGCGCGATGCCCTTCTTCAGCACCGCGTTGCGCGCATTGAACGCGCGCACGCCTTCGCGGCGCGCGCGGTAGTCGCTCGTCGCCTCGAGTTCGGCGAGCAGCTCGGGCAGCACGTTGTCCTCGATCGTCTGGCCGTACGGCGTCACGTTGCGCTCGGTCTTGCCGTACAGGTTCGCGTAGCGGACGTCGAGCGGATCGCGGCCGAGCGAGCGTGCGACGTCGTCGAGGATGTACTCGATCGCGAACGCGCCCTGCGGGCCGCCGAAGCCGCGGAACGCGGTGTTCGACTGCGTGTTGGTCTTGCCGCAGTAACCGGCGATCGCAACGTCCGGCAGCCAGTACGCGTTGTCGAAGTGGCACACCGCGCGCGTCATCACCGGGCCCGACAGGTCGGCCGAGAAGCCGCAGCGCGAGGTCATGTCGAGCGCCACGCCGTCGAGGCGGCCGTCGTCGTCGTAGCCGACGTCGAAGCGGTAATGGAAATCGTGCCGCTTGCCGGTGATCATCATGTCGTCGTCGCGATCCGGGCGCAGCTTCACCGGGCACAGCAGCTTCCATGCAGCCAGCGCCGCGCAGCACGCGAACAGCCCCGACTGCGATTCCTTGCCGCCGAACCCGCCGCCCATCCGGCGGCACTCGACCAGCACGTTGTGCGACGCGACGCCGAGCACGTGCGCGACCAGGTGCTGCATTTCGCTCGGGTGCTGCGTCGAGCAGTACACGTGCATGCCGTCGTCGTCCTTCGGCACCGCGTAGGCGATCTGCCCTTCCAGATAGAACTGCTCCTGGCCGCCCAGCAACATCTCGCCCGACTCGCGGTGCGGCGCGGCGGCCAGCCGCGCGGCCGCGTCGCCGCGCGCGAGCTTCAGCGGCGGGATCACGTAGGTTTCGGCCTGGCGCGCTTCCTGCGCGGTCAGGATCGCCGGCAGTTCGTCGTACTCGACCTGCGCGCGGCGCGCGGCCAGCCGCGCGGTTTCGTGCGACGTCGCGACGACGATGAACATCGGCTGGCCGACGAACTGCACGACGCCCTGGGCGAGCACGGGATCGTCATGGATGATCGGGCCGCAGTCGTTGACGCCCGGGATGTCGTCCGCGGTGAACACGGCGACCACGCCGGGCGTCGCGCGCACCGCGTCGAAGTTCATCGACACGATCTTCGCGTGCGCCTTCGCGGACAGCCCGAGCGCCGCGTGCAGCGTGCCGGCGACGAGCGGGATGTCGTCGGTGTAGGTCGCGCGCCCGCTCACGTGCAGGTGCGCGGATTCGTGCGGACGCGAGACGTGCACCTGCGCGGCGTCGGCCTGCGGATCGAGGGTGCTCAGGAACGGTTCGGCTTGCTGGTTCATGTTCGGTGTTCTCCGTGGTCAGACGCGCGCCGCTTCGGCGGCGACTTCACGCACGTTCAGGGCTTGCGGCGGCAGCGGATCGTGCGGACGCGTCTCCAGCCAGAAGCGGTACATCAGGTTCTTCGCGGTATCGAGCCGATATGCGCTCGTCGCGCGCATGTCGGTGAGCGGCTGGTAGTCGCGCTCGAGCGCCTGCATCGCGGCCTGCGCGGTGGCCTCGTGCCACTGCGCGCCGTCGAGCACGCCTTCCGCGTGCGCCGCGCGCTTCGGCGTCGCGGCCATCCCGCCGAACGCGATGCGCGGCTCGCGGACCACGTCGCCGTCCGCGATGAACGCGAACGCCGCGCACACGGCCGAGATGTCGGAGTCGAACCGCTTCGACAGCTTGTAGGTGCGGAACTGCAGGTTCGCGCGTGCGCCGCTGCGGGTCGGCACCTTCACGCCGACGACGAATTCGTGCGGCGCCATGTCCTTCTGCTGGTAACCCGTATAGAGCGCTTCGAGCGGCAGCTCGCGCACCGTGTCGCCGCCGCGCAGCACGACCCGCGCGCCGAGCGCGATCAGGCCCGGCATCGAGTCGCCGATCGGCGAGCCGTTCGCGACGTTGCCGCCGAGCGTGCCCGCGTTGCGGATCGGCAGCGACGCGAAGCGCTTCCACATCTCGGTCAGTTCGGGATACGTATCGGCGAGCGCCGCATAGGCGTTCTCGACGGTGACGCCCGCGCCGATCTCGATCCAGTCGTCGCCGTGCACGATGCGCTGCAGTTCGGCGACCTGGCCGATGTAGATCAGGTCGTCGAGCCGGCGCATCTGCTTCGTGACCCACAGGCCGATGTCGGTGCTGCCCGCCAGCAGCCGCGCGTCGGGACGCGCGAGCTTCAGCGCGGCCAGCGCGTCGAGCGTGCGCGGCGCCGCGAAGCGCGCGCCGCCGATCGTGTAGTCGAAGGTGTCGTCGCGCTTCAGCGCGGCGAGCGTACGGGCCAGCGCGGCGGTGTCGACGGGCGATGGGTGCGACGGGGTGCCTTCGCCGGTCGCACCTTCGCCGGCCGCACCTTCGCCGGTCGCGTCAAACATCCTCACCGCCGCATCGACGATCGGACGATAGCCGGTGCAGCGGCACAGGTTGCCGGTCAGCGCATCGGCGATCTCGGCGCGCGTCGGCACGTCCTTCGCCTTCGCGCATGCGCTGCCGCAGCCTTCGTGGCCGTGCTTCTCGTACAGCGCCCACATCGACATCACGAAGCCCGGCGTGCAGAACCCGCATTGCGACCCGTGGCAGTCGACCATCGCCTGCTGCACCGGATGCAGCGTGCCGTCCGGCTGGCGCAGGTCCTCGACGGTCAGCAGCGCCTTGCCGTCGAGCGTCGGCAGGAACTGGATGCACGCGTTGACGGCCTTGAAGGCGACCGTGCCCGCGTCGGTCAGCTCGCCGACGACGACCGTGCACGCGCCGCAGTCGCCTTCCGCGCAGCCTTCCTTGGTGCCGGTGCAATGGGCGTCCTCGCGCAGGTACTGCAGCACGGTGCGGGTGACGTCCGCGCCGCTGACTTCGCGGATCGCGTGACGATGGTAGAAGCGGATCGGCTCACTCATGTCTCTATCGTTCTTCAAGTGGGGGCAACACGGCCGGCGCAGGGCCCGACCGACGTTTTTCTGACAGTTTGCACGCTATCACCGTCAAATTCCGCAACCCATAGCCCATCACGCATGGGGCCCATATAACTGCGGCGATATGGTTTCCGGCGCCTGCCGGCGACCGGCGCGCAGGTCCCGCCCCGCCTGCCGGACAGGCAAAACGCCGTCGCGCCGCGCGTCGCCGGACCCGGCGCGGAAAAGGGTTCGATTAACTAAATGGTACCTGCGTGAAAACCGGTTCCATGGGAAAATCCCGATTCCGTTTTTCGCCGCCGTGCGTTTCGTCCCCTCATTCGTTCAGACCCCATGTCAACCGATTCCGCCCCCACGCCGCGCAGCGGGTTCGCCGTCACGCTGCAAATCGTGTCCGTCGTCAGCTTCACGTTCATCTGCTACCTGACCATCGGCCTGCCGCTCGCGGTGCTGCCGGGCTTCGTCCACGACGATCTCGGCTTTTCGGCGATCGTCGCGGGCGCGGCGATCAGCGTCCAGTATTTCGCGACGCTCGCGTCGCGGCCGCTCGCCGGACGCTTCGCCGACACGCTGGGCCCGAAGCGGACCGTGCTGCGCGGGCTGATCGGCTGCGGCGCGTCGGGCGTGCTGCTGCTGATCGCGCTGCTGCTCGCGCACTGGCCCGTCGCGAGCCTCGTGCTGCTGGTCGCGAGCCGGCTCGTGCTGGGCGTCGGCGAGAGCCTGTGCGGCACCGGCGCGATCCTGTGGGGCATCGGCCGGGTCGGCGTCGCGCACAACGCGAAGGTGATCTCGTGGAACGGCATCGCGACCTACGGCGCGCTGGCGCTCGGCGCGCCGGTCGGCGTCGCGATCGCGCATACGCTGAATCCGGCGCTGATCGGCGTGATCGTGATCGCGCTCGCGGCACTCGGCTATTACCTCGCACGCCTGATCGACGCCGTGCCGATCGTGCACGGCGAACGGATGTCGTATGCGAGCGTGTTTACGCGCGTGCTGCCGCACGGCCTCGGCCTCGCGCTCGGCTCGGCCGGCTTCGGCTCGATCGCGACCTTCGTCACGCTGTACTACGCGGCGCGCCACTGGCCGAACGCGGCGCTGTCGCTGACGGTATTCGGCACGCTGTTCATCGGCGCGCGCCTGCTGTTCGCGAACACGATCAAGACCTACGGCGGCTTCCGCGTCGCGATCGTGTCGTTTGCCTTCGAATGCTCGGGCCTCGTGCTGCTGTGGCTCGCGCCCGTCCCGCACGTTGCGCTGGTCGGCGCCGCGCTGACCGGCTTCGGCTTCGCGCTGATCTTCCCGGCGCTCGGCGTCGAGGCCGTCGCGCTCGTGCCGCCGGCGAGCCGCGGCGCGGCGCTGTCCGCGTATTCGGTGTTCCTCGACCTGTCGCTCGGCATCACGGGCCCGCTCGCCGGTTACGTGGCGGGCGCGTTCGGCTATCCGCAGGTGTTCCTGTTCGCGGCCGTCGCGGCGGCGGCGGGCGTCGGGCTGTCGGCGCTGCTGTATCAGCGGCAGGCGCGCGTGGCGGGCAGCGGCGCGGCGGCCTGAACGCGGGACGAACGGCGCATGCCGGAGGCCGCAGTGCGCGCTCGATGTGCGGGCGCGCGGCACGGCGATGCGCCGGCTAACGCGGCAGGATGTTGAAGTCCTGGCCTCGCGTTCGGGAAGTGCTGCCGGGCGTCGTCAACGTCAAATATCCGCTCCCCAGGGTCCGGGTCCATATGAAGGCAGACCCTAGCGCTCGGCGAACGCCGCTGCTGCGCGCATCACCTGCTCGACCTTGCCTTGTGCGAGCGCCTTCAGCGGCGTGAGCTTGCCGAGCGACGCTTTCGGCGTCGTGAAAAACTGCCATTTGCTCCAGCCCGGCAGGTCGCCCAACTGCTGTGTCACCCTTCCCAGCGTCTTGCGATCGATGTCGCCCGCCAGATAAAAGGCCGGGTAGAACTGCGCGGCGCCCACGTCGACCGTAAAGATGCGCCCCGACGCGACCGCCTTGTTCAGTGCCTGGCGCGTGATCCCCAGTGCCGTCCAGATCTCGGCGGCCGGCAGCAGCCTGCCGCTGGCGACCAGCGCTTGTCGTTCCGGCAGCACGAGACGCTCGACCTCGGAAAGCGCGGCAGCCTTACGCGCGGTCGATCCGGACGCCGGCTTCGCGCGGCCCGGATCCGTCCTGTCGCGCGTCGCGGCAGCCGCGATCCCGAACGTGACCGTCGCCGCCAGATCGATGACCTGCGCGATACCGACCTTGAACAGATGCCCGAGTTGCGCGTCGGAAAGCCGGAGCAGCGCGCGGGCCTTGTCGGGCCCGAGCATGGTCGCGGCGCCGACCGCGCTGCGCAGCGCGTCCGCGGTATCGACGTCGAGGACGACGTCCTCGATCGTGTGTGCGTGCCGGCCCATCGTCGCCTCCTTTCGCAATCAGGAACAAGCGTAGGCCAATCTCGCAACCAAGTCAACTTCGTCAACCATCTCCCCGTCATGGCGTGCCGCCCGTATCGGCCGGCAACATCGCCCCGTCAGCCCGTCATGCCCCCGCCCGCTCAGGCCGTCCGCAGAAACAACCGCCGCGTCAGGTCGAACGCAACCAGATTCCCGGCCAGTACGAGCAGCAGCCCGATCATCGCGAGCGGCGACCAACGATAGCCCTCGAACACCGTCGACACGGCCAGCGCGACGATCGGGAACAGCACCGTGCAATAGGCGGCCCGCTCCGGCCCGATGCGGCCGACGAGCGTCAGGTAGGCGGTGAACCCGATCACCGAGCCCGGCACCGCAAGGTAGACGAGCGCGCCGAGATAGCGCGGGCTCGGATCGACCGCGAACGGCAGCCCGGCCGCGACGCTGCCGACCGTCAGGATCGCCGCGCCGATCAGCATCGCCCAGCCGTTGGTCGCGAGCGGATGCAGCCCCATCGACTGCATCCGGCTCGACAGCAGGTTGCCGGCCGAGAAGCACAGCGTGCCCGCGAACGCGATCGCAAGGCCCGTCCACGTCGCATGATCGTCGAGATGGCCGGCCATCTGCTGCCAGAACAGACATGCGATGCCGGTCAGCCCGAGCAGCGCGCCCGCGATCGCGGACGGCCGCAGCGGCCGGCCCATGAACAGCCGGCCGTTGATCGAGTTCAGCAGCGGCGCGGTCGAGAAGATCACCGCGACAAGCCCGCTCGGCACGACGCGCTCCGCGTAGTAGAAGCACAGGAAGTTCAGGCAGAACAGCGCGAAGCCCTGCGCGAGAAGAAAGCGCCACGCTTCGCGCGGCGGGCGCGCCGGCCGGCGCATCACGCGCAGCAGCGCGAACATCACGGCGGCGGCGAGCCAGAAGCGCCACGCGATCGACACGGGCGGCGGCACGGCGCCGAGTTGCCATTTGATCGCGATCCAGGTGGTTCCCCAGATCAGCACGGTGACGATATAGAGCGACAGGTTCATGGCGGTCGACCAACACGGAATCGGATGAAACGGACGTCGACTATGACGCCGCGCGGCCCGCGGCGATTGTCCGGAATTGCGGTCTTTTTCGGGATGCCCGGCGCGCCGGCACGCACGCGCTTATACTCGGCGCATCATGAGTTCGTCCCTTTCCGCCCCGCCCGTCGATCGCGCCGCCGCGCTGGCCGGTGCCGAGATCCCGTTCGGCCTGCAGTCGGTGTGCCGCACGCTCGCCGAGGCGAACGCGACGCTCGAGCGCTTCGCGTGGCTCGGCGATCATCTCGCGATCGCCGAATGGACGCGCGTCACCGACGAAGCCGAGACGATCTACGCGCAGCCCGGCCATCACACGCTGTCGTGCTACCTCGACGGCGGCTACCGGACCGAGCGCGAACGCGTGCCGCGCTACGGCGCGCCGAGCCTGCTGTGCGCGCTGCCGGGCGATCACGAATCGCGCTGGTGGGTGCGCGGCGAGATGCATTTCATCCACCTGTACTTCCTGCCCGAGCACTTCACGCAGCGCGCGATCCGCGAGCTCGACCGCGAACCGCGCGAGCTGAAGCTCGCCGACCGTACCTATTTCGAGGATGCGCGCGTCGCGACGCAGTTCCGCTCGCTGGCGCTGGAGCGCTGGGACGATGCGGACGGACGGCTGCGCGTGAACGAAACCGCGCACGACGTGCTGAGCCTGCTGCTGCGCGGCCAAAGCACGACGCGCACCGACGCGTCGTTTCGCGGCGGGCTCGCGCCGGCCGTGCGCCGCCGCGTGCGCGACTACATCGACACCTGCCTGTCGCAGCCGCTGACGCTCGGCGAACTCGCCGACGTCGCCGCGCTGTCCGAATATCACTTCTCGCGGATGTTCCGGCTGTCGTTCGGCCGCGCGCCGCATGCGTGGGTGGCCGAACAGCGGCTCGCCCGGGCGCGCCTGCTGCTGCGCACGACGGCGCTGCCGCTCGCGCAGATCGCGGCCGAATGCGGATACGCGAACGCCGGACACTTCAGCCACCGCTTCCGCGACGCGCACGGCACGACGCCGAACACCTATCGGCGCGCGATGCGGGGCGGCTGAGGCCGCCGCCCTTCCCGCGTCAAACCCCGCGCCGCGACAGCTCCTGTTCGAGCGCCGCGACGCCGGCCGGCAGATCGACCGGCACCTTCAGGTCGACCATCGTGCGGCCGAACGCATGCACGGTGCGGAACAGGTTGTGTTCGCGGCACTGCTCGCCCATCTGGCCGATCCGCACGATCGGCAGCCCGAACGAGCCGGAGATCTCGACCTGGTACTGCTTCGAGATATGCCCGCAGATCATGCCCGGCGTCAGCCCGTCGGGCGTCTCGATGCCGACCACCGAATTGAGCCGGCAGTCCTTCGGCGCATACAGCTTCAGCCCCATCGCCTCGACGCCCGCCTGCAGCGCGAGCGAACAGCGCAGGTGGCGCGCGAAGCGGCTCTCGAGCGTTTCCGCGCAGACGAGCCGCAGCGCCTCGTGCAGCGCGAGCACGCCCGACACGGGCGCCGTGTAGTGATAGCCGGCGTTGTGCCAGAAGTTCTCCGCGAGCGCCATGTCGAGACACCAGTGCGCGTTCGGTTCGGGACGCCGCTTCATCCGCTCCCAGGCCGCATCGGAGAAGGCGATCAGCGACACGCCCGGAATCGACGACAGCCCCTTCTGGCCGCCGGTGATCACCGCATCGATGCCCCACGCATCCATCTCGAGCGGCATCGTCGACAGCGTGCACACCGCGTCCACGACGACCAGCGCGCCGGCCGCCTTCGCGAGCGCCGCGATGTCGCGCAGGTCGCGATTCCACACGGTGTTCGACGTCTCGCCCTGCACGATCGTGACGATCTCGGGCCGCTCGCGCGCGATCGCATCGGCGACCTCGTCGAGGCTCGCGACCGCGCGGTCGGCCACTTCGAGCATCGCCACGTCGGCGCCGACGCGCGTGGCCATCTCGGCCATCCGCGCGCTGAAGAAGCCGTTGCGGATCGACAGCACGCGCGTGCCGCGCCACGCGAGGTTCGAGATCGCCATCTCCATCGCGGCCGAACCGGGGCCGGCGACGCCGAGCACCCACTTGGTGCGGGTCTGGAACACGTAGCGCGCCATCTCCTTCACCTGCTCGATGATCTTCGCCATCGTCGCGCCGAGATGGTTGATCACGATCGTGTTCGCCTTGGCGACGGCGGCCGGGATCGGAACCGGGCCGGCCCCCATCATCAGTAGCGGTTCTTCGGGCAGGATCGCGTCGAGCGGCACGACGACGGGACAGGGAATCGGCGAGTAATCGATGGACATGGCTGGAACGGGATGAATGGACGAAATGCACGAATGCTCGCCGCATGGCGAGCCAATCGATCATTCCCCGTTCCGCCGTGTTGCGCAAGAGGCACACGCGACCGGACAGCGGGCAGCCGGCCCGGTCGCCGGACCGGGCCAGATCGCGCGCATATCGGAACGCGATTGCCGTTCCGATGGTGAAACGGTTCCATGCGGACGATTTTCCCGCGCAATATCGCGATGATTCGTCGATTCGAACCGTTCGCCGCAGCCGCCCGCGCGGCCGCGAGAAACTTTGCGTGCCGTAAAATCGCCGAACCGGATTCGATACGTATATTCGGCATACTGGCAAAAAACGCCATTCTCACGCATCGCATTGCCGGAAATACCGGAAATTAGCGCACCCGGTCATGCCTATCGCTCGCAATCCATTGATTTATATACGAAATATTCCTCACATCGACGCATAAGCCAAAGCCCCGACCGCCCCGCGCTGCCAGCCGCCGGCAGCGTCCGGCGGTTTTTCCGGCATGCACGATTCCGATTTTCCGCAACCCGCCCCGTTTCTCAGGTTGACGGATATCGTTTCCTTATTGAACAATCGTCTGCGGAATCGAAAACCGTTTTTCGATACGAGGGAGAATCGGGTGTCGCGCAATGGGCTTTCACGGCTGCGCGACGAAAAATCACAACCATAATCAGTCAACCGGGCCAGAAATACGCGAGCCATGAACCAGATTCAGACCATGCGTGTCTTCGTCTGCGTCGCCGAGCAACAGAGCTTCCGGCGCGCGGCGCACCATCTCGGCGTGTCCAACGCACTCGTCACGCGCTCGATCGCGATGCTCGAGGGCCACCTGAATACGCGGCTGATCCACCGCACCACGCGCAACCTGTCGCTCACCGAAGCCGGCGCGCGTTATCTCGACGGCTGCCGCGCGCTGCTCGAAGAGTTCGACCATCTCGAGGCCTCGGTCGCGCATGCGGCGCGCGAGCCGGGCGGCACGCTGCGCATCGTCGCGTCGGGCCTGCTGTCGCCGCTCGCATTGACGCCGCTCGTCAGCAGCTTCCGGCACCGCTATCCGGAGCTGCGCGTGCAGCTCACGGTCGCCGAGGGGCCGCTCGACATGCTCGACTCGGGCTACGACGTCGGCATCGTCACCGGCGACCGGCTCGCCGGCAATCCGGCGCTGATCGGTCATCCGCTCGCACCGAATCCGTTCGTCGCGTGCGCAGCGCCCGCCTATCTGGAACGGCGCGGCGAGCCGCGCTCGCCCGACGACTTGCCGCGCCACGACTGGATCGCGCTCGCGCCGCACCAGCACACGCCCGCGTGGCGGCTGGTCGGCCCGGACGAGGTCGTATACGCCGTCACGGTGCGCCCGGCCTGCACGGTCAACCAGCTCGCGCTCGTGCAGGCGGCGGTCGCCGCCGGGTCGGGCATCGCGATGCTGCCGTCGCACTGCGTCGCCGACGCGATCGACAACGGCACGCTGGTGCGGCTTTTGCCCGGCTACCGGATCGACGATCCCGACGCGCAGCTGTCGCTCGTCTACCCGAACCGCCAGTTCGTGCCGGCACGCACGCGCAGCTTCGTCGAACACGCGCTCGAACACTTCGGCACGCCGGCGCAGCGCGAGCGCGCCGGCTACGGCTTCCTGCGGCCGGCGCGGGCCGAACGCCCCGACATCGTCACGGGCCTGCAGTAAACTGCCCGCGACAGCCATCGGAGGTGCAGCGTGCGCGTGATCCTGTTCAGCAGCCGGCAGTACGACGACGATTCGTTCACCGCCGCGAACCGGCAGTTCGGCTACCGGCTGCACTTCCAGCCGTCGCATCTCGATGCGGAGACGGCGATCCTCGCGCACGGCTATGACGTCGTCTGCCCGTTCGTCAACGACACCGTCGACGCGGCCGTGCTCGAACGGCTCGCGGACGGCGGCACGCGCCTGATCGCGCTGCGCTCGGCCGGCTTCAACCACGTCGACCTGGCGGCCACCGAGCGGCTCGGCATCGCGGTCGTGCGCGTGCCGGCCTATTCGCCGCACGCGGTCGCCGAACACGCGGTCGCGCTGATCCTCGCACTCAACCGCCGCCTGCCGCGCGCGGTCGCGCGCACCCGCGAGGGCGATTTCTCGCTGAACGGCCTGCTCGGCTTCGACCTGCACGGCAAGACGGTCGGCGTGATCGGCACCGGCCTGATCGGCCGCGTGTTCGCGAAGATCATGATGGGCTTCGGGATGCACGTGCTCGCGCACTCGATGCCGCCGTACGACGACGAGCTGATCGCGTTCGGCGCGCGCTACGTCGAGCTCGACGAGCTGCTGCGCCACGCCGACATCGTCAGCCTGCATTGCCCGCTGCTGCCGTCCACGCATCATCTGATCAATGCGCAGACGCTCGCGCGGATGAAGCACGGCGCGATGCTGATCAACACCGGGCGCGGCGGGCTGGTCGACGCGCAGGCGCTGATCGACGCGCTCAAGAGCGGCCAGCTCGGCCATCTCGGGCTCGACGTGTACGAAGAGGAAAGCGGGCTGTTCTTCGAGGATCATTCGGACCTGCCGCTGCAGGACGACGTGCTCGCGCGGCTGCTGACGTTCCCGAACGTGATCGTCACGTCGCACCAGGCGTTCTTCACGCGCGAGGCGCTCGCCGAAATCGCGCACACGACGCTGCTGAACATCGAGGCGTGGCATGCGGGCACGCCGCAGAACGTCGTGACGACGAACCGCTGAGAAACGGCAGGTTTGACGGCAGACGGCGCATCCGCAATCGTTTGCTCGTGCGCAGGGCCGTTGGCTCCGCATGCCTTCGTCAACAATTCCGTACTTTGTTGCGGTCGAGGCAACGCTTCGCGCGCGCCGTCTGCTATCGTTGCGCCGACGTCATCCCCTGCTTCCGCCGCCCATGCGTTTCGACGATCCCGACCTCGCCGCCGTCTACCGCGCCATCTTCGAGCGGCGCGACATGCGCCACTTCACGCCCGCGCCGGTCGATCCGGCCGTGCTCGGCCGGCTGCTGCGCGCCGCGCACCATGCACCGAGCGTCGGCTTCATGCAGCCGTGGCGCTTCGTCCGCATCACCGATCGCGCGCTGCGCACCGCGATCCACGCGCTGGTCGAGGCCGAGCGCCGCGCGACCGCCGACGCGCTCGGCGAGCGCCACGACGACTTCATGCGGCTGAAGGTCGAAGGCGTGCGCGAATGCGGCGAACTGCTGGTCGTCGCGCTGAGCGACGATCGCGAACGCCATGTGTTCGGCCGCCGCACGCTGCCGGAAATGGACCTCGCGTCCGCCGCGTGCGCGATCCAGAACATGTGGCTCGCAGCCCGCGCGGAAGGGCTCGGGATGGGCTGGGTGTCGCTGTTCGACGTCGACGCGCTGCGTACGCTGCTCGGCATGCCCGACGGCGCGAAGCCGATCGCCGTGCTGTGCATCGGGCACGTCGACGCGTTCTATGCGAAGCCGATGCTCGAGGAAGCGCGCTGGGCCGCGCGGATGCCGATCGACGCGTGCCTGTTCGAGAACGGCTGGGGCGAGCCGGCGGCGCAGGGGCTGGCGGCGGCCGCGGCAGTCGGCTTCGGTGACGCCTCGGGCAGCACGGCCGCCTCAGCCATCAGCGAAGTGCCGACCGCCGCGCAACCGGCATCGCCCGCTCCGGCGCCCGCCCCGCACGCCCCCGCCCCGGAAGCCGCCGTTGCGCTTTCCGCCACATCGGCCGAACGACCGACCTAGACGCCCGCCCGTTCGAACCCGCGCTATCGCGCCCCGCTCCGCCGCCCCATCCCACAGTGTGGGCACGGCCCGTCGCACGCCGGCAACATCCGTTCCGGCCCCCGGCATAAGGGTTTCCACTGAAGTAGAATCGCGGCTGTCGTCCTGCCGTCCACCCGCTCCGTGCGTCCTGCGCGCGCCTGGCCGACGGCCTTTCCCGGAATCCTCCGCGATGCCCTTACCTCTGTTCGCCCTCGCCGTCGCCGCATTTGGAATCGGTACCACCGAATTCGTGATCATGGGGCTGCTGCCCAACGTCGCGCGCGACCTTGGCGTGTCGATTCCGGCCGCCGGGATGCTCGTGTCCGGCTACGCGCTCGGCGTGACGATCGGCGCGCCGATCCTCGCGACCGTCACCGCGAAGATGCCGCGCAAGCGCGCGCTGATGGGGCTGATCGGCCTGTTCATCGCCGGCAACCTGTTCTGCGCGATCGCGCCCGGCTATGCGGTGCTGATGGCCGCACGCGTCGTCACCGCATTCTGCCACGGCGCGTTCTTCGGGATCGGCTCGGTGGTCGCGAGCAACCTCGTCGCGCCGAACCGCCGCGCGCAGGCGATTGCGCTGATGTTTACCGGCCTCACGCTCGCGAACGTGCTCGGCGTGCCGCTCGGCACCGCGCTGGGCCAGGCGTACGGCTGGCGTGCGACGTTCTGGGCCGTCACCGGCATCGGCATCGCCGCGGCCGCCGCGCTCGGCGTGTGCCTGCCGAAAAACCTCGCGATGCCCGATACCAGCATCACGCGCGAATTCGGCGTGCTGAAGCACCCGCAGGTGCTGATGGTGCTCGGCATCAGCGTGCTCGCGTCGGCGAGCCTGTTCAGCGTGTTCACCTACATCACGCCGACCCTCGAGGACGTGACGGGCTTCTCGCCGCGCCAGGTTACCTATGTGCTGCTGCTGTTCGGCCTCGGCCTGACGGTCGGCGGCACGCTCGGCGGCAGGCTCGCCGACTGGCGCCGGATGCCGTCGCTGATCGCGACGCTCGCGCTGATCGGCGTCGTGCTCGCGACGTTCGCCGGCACGATGCATGTGCCGTTCGCTGCGCTCGCGACGATCTTCGTCTGGGGCATCCTCGCGTTCGCGATCGTGCCGCTGCTGCAGATCCTGATCGTCGATCGCGCGAGCGATGCGCCGAATCTCGCGTCGACGCTGAACCAGGGCGCGTTCAACCTCGGTAACGCGACCGGCGCGTGGCTCGGCGGGATGGCGATCGGCTCCGGCGTGTCGCTCGTGAACCTGCCGTGGGTCGGCGTCGCGATGGCCGTCGCCGCGCTCGCGCTGACGCTGTGGTCCGCGTCGCTCGAACGCCGCCCGGTGGCCGTGCCGACCGAATACGTGTGACGCGTCCGTGCCGCGATCGTTGCGCACGCAACCCCATTCTGACTTGATGGCCTTCATGGACCTTTCAAGGTCCGAGGTGTAGGATCGCGCCCGATGAAAGCCATCCTCAATCGTGATTTTCTTGCGCTCATCCTGAGCGTCGCGGTCGTCGGTCTCGGCACCGGCGCCACGCTGCCCCTCACCGCGCTCGCGCTGACCGAGGCCGGGCACGGCACCAACGTGGTCGGCATGCTGACGGCTGCCCAGGCCGGCGGCGGGCTCGCGATCGTGCCGTTCGTCACCGCGCTCGCGCGACGCATCGGCGCGCGCCGCGCGATCGTCGTGTCGGTCGTGCTGCTCGCCGCCGCCACCGCGCTGATGCAGTTCACGTCGAGCCTGATCGTGTGGGGCGTGCTGCGCGTGCTGTGCGGCGCCGCGTTGATGCTGCTGTTCACGATCGGCGAAGCGTGGGTCAACCAGCTCGCCGACGATTCGACGCGCGGCCGCGTCGTCGCGATCTACGCGACCAACTTCACGCTGTTCCAGATGGCGGGCCCCGTGCTCGTCAGCCAGATCGCGGGCGCGACGGGCATCCGCTTCGCGCTGTGCGGCGCGCTGTTCCTGCTCGCACTGCCGACGCTCGCGACGATCCGGCGCGCGCCGCTCGCCGGCGACGACGCGCATCACGAAACGCACGATCACTGGCTCGCCGTGCTGCCGCGCATGCCCGCGCTGATCATCGGCACCGGGTTCTTCGCGCTGTTCGACACGCTCGCGCTGTCGCTGCTGCCGCTGTACGCGATGGACCACGGCGTCGCGAGCGAAACCGCCGTGCTGCTCGCGTCGATCATGCTGTTCGGCGACACCGCGATGCAGTTCCCGATCGGCTGGCTCGCGGACAAGCTCGGCCGCGAACGCGTGCATCTCGGCGCGGGCTGGATCGTGCTCGCCGGCCTGCCGCTGCTGCCGTTCGTCGTCGCGAATCCGTGGCTGTGCTGGCCGCTGCTGTTCGTGCTCGGCGCGGCCGCCGGCAGCATCTACACGCTGTCGCTCGTCGCATGCGGCGAGCGCTTCCGCGGCGCGGCGCTCGTCACGGCCAGCTCGCTCGTGTCGGCGTCGTGGAGCGCCGCGAGCTTCGGCGGCCCGCTGGTCGCGGGCGCGCTGATGGAGCAGCTGGGCAGCAACGCGCTGGTCGGCGTACTGGTCGTGTGCGTCGCCGCGTTCGTCGCGGCCGCGCTGTGGGAACGCCGCACGGCGTTGCAACGCGCGGTCTGAGGCCCGCGTGCGCATCATCGCGCGCGTGACACACTCGAAACGACGACGGCCCGCGCAAGGCGGGCCGTCGGATGCAAGCGCGTCACGCGCGATGCGTCACGCTTTCAATGCAGGCAGGATCTTGCCGGCGCAGCTGCCGAAACCGACGCGATAGCCGTCGCCCTGGCACCATCCGGCGAGCGTCAGCTCGTCGCCGTCCTCGATGAAGGTGCGGCTGCCGCCGCCGCTCAGCGCGAGCGGCTCCTTGCCGTTCCACGTCAGCTCCAGCAGGCTGCCGAACGAATCCTTGGTCGGCCCGCTGATCGTGCCCGAGCCCATCAGGTCGCCGACCCGCGTGTTGCAGCCTGCGACCGTGTGATGCGCGAGCTGCTGCGCCATCGTCCAGTACATGTGCTTGAAGTTGGTGCGGCAGATCGTCGTCGGCTGCGCCGCGCCTTCCGCACGCAGCGTCACTTCGAGCGCGATGTCGAACGCATGCCGGCCCGCATGCTGCAGATACGCGAGCGGCTGCGGCGTCTGCTCGGGCTGCGCGGTGCGGAACGGTTCGAGCGCGTCGAGCGTGACGATCCACGGCGAGATCGTCGTCGCGAAGGTCTTCGCGTTGAACGGGCCGAGCGGCACGTATTCCCACTGCTGGATGTCGCGCGCGCTCCAGTCGTTGAGCAGCACCATCCCGAAGATATGCGCTTCCGCGTCCTCGCACGCGATCGGCTCGCCGAGCGCGTTGCCGCGGCCGACGATGAAACCCGTCTCCAGTTCGATGTCGAGCTTGCGGCACGCACCGAACACCGGGCGCTCCTGGTCGGGCAGCTTCAGCTGGCCGTTCGGGCGCCGCACCGGCGTGCCGCTCACGACCACCGACGACGCGCGGCCGTTGTAGCCGATCGGCATCTCCGACCAGTTCGGCAGCAGCGCGTTCTTCGGATCGCGGAACATCGAGCCGACGTTGGTCGCATGCTCCTTCGACGAATAGAAGTCGGTATAGCCGGGAATCTCGACCGGCAGGTGCAGCGTCGCATCGCGCTGCGCGACCAGCACCTGCGCGCGCAGCGCCGCATCGTCGCGCAGGCGCGCGTTCTCGCGCGAGAACAGCGCGGACAGCTGCACGCGCACGCTGCGCCACGCGTCGCGGCCGAGCGCGATGAACGCGTTCAGCGTCGGCGCGGCGAACGCGTCGGCGCCGCCCGGCAGCGTCACGAGGCCGGCGCGCGCGAGCGCGGCGAGATCGACGATCTGGTCGCCGAGCGCGACGCCCGCGCGGTGCGCCGGCTGCTTCGCATCGCTGAAGATCCCGAACGGCAGGTTCTGGATCGGAAAATCGCAGGCGGGATCGTTCGCGGTGTCGATCCAGCTCTTGCGAGCCGGGTCGAGCGTCGCGCGCCAGTCTTGGGTATCGCTCATCGTTGCTCCGGATTGAAGTGTTTCCTGATGCCTTGCCAGCATTCGAAGTAGTTCGCCTGCAGCTGCGCGGTGTCGAGCGCGTAACGCGTCGGCCGGATCAGCGTGCGGGTTTCGAACATGAACGCCATCGTGTCGTCGACCTTGTGCGGCTTCGTCGTGTCGCTCGCCGACGCCTTCTCGAACGTGTCCGCGTCGGGCCCGTGGCCCGACATGCAGTTGTGCAGGCTCGCGCCGCCCGGCACGAAGCCTTCGGCCTTCGCGTCGTACGCGCCGTGCACGAGCCCCATGAACTCGCTCGCGACGTTGCGGTGGAACCAGGGCGGCCGGAACGTATCCTCGGCCGCGAGCCAGCGCGGCGGGAAGATCACGAAGTCGATCGCGTCGACGCCCGGCGTGTCGGTCTGCGAATGCAGCACGAGGAAGATCGACGGATCGGGATGGTCGAAGCTGATCGAGCCGATCGTGTTGAACAGGCGCAGGTCGTATTTGTACGGCGCGTAGTTGCCGTGCCACGCGACGACGTCGAGCGGCGAGTGGCCGATATCCGCGCGCCACAGCCGGCCGTTCAGCTTGGCGACGAGTTCGAACGCGCCTTCGCGGTCCTCGTACGCGGCCTGCGGCGTCAGGAAGTCGCGCGGGTTCGCGAGCCCGTTCGAGCCGATCGGGCCGAGGTCGGGCAGGCGCAGCAGCGCGCCGAAGTTCTCGCAGATGTAGCCGCGCGCGTTGCCGTCGGGCAGCGCGACCGAGAAGCGCACGCCGCGCGGGATCACCGCGATCTCGAACGGCTCGACGTCGAGGCGGCCGAACTCGGTCGCGATGAACAACCGCCCCTGCTGCGGCACGATCAGCAGCTCGCCGTCGGCGCTGTAGAAGAAGCGGTCCTGCATCGAGCGGTTCGCCGCGTACAGGTGGATCGCGCAGCCGTTCATCGCGGCCGCCGAGCCGTTGCCGGCCATCGTCACCCAGCCTTCGACGAAATCGGTCGGCTCGGCCGGCATCGGCAGCGGATCCCAGCGCAGCTGGTTCGGCGGCGTCGGCGGCACGTCGGCCGAATCGCCGAATTCCGACACGAGCCGCTGCGGGCCCGCGAACGGCTCGAACGGCCGATGCACGGCCGCCGGGCGGATCCGGTACAGCCACGAGCGGCGGTTATGGCCGCGCGGCGCGGTAAACGCGGTGCCCGACAGCTGCTCCGCATAGAGCCCGTACGGCGCGCGCTGCGGCGAGTTGCGGCCGTGCGGCAATGCGCCGGGCAACGCCTCGGTCGCGAACTCGTTCGCGAAACCGCTCAGGTAGCCGGCACTCGCCGGTTTCGACAGGTCAAGCGTCATCGTTCCATTTCTCCATCAATTCAGGCGGCGCTCGGCGCTCGTTCGCCGAGGCGTCGCGACACACCCGCGAGCCCGAGAACGAACAGCGCCGAGCACAGCACGGGCACGGCGGCCGCATGAAACAGCGCGCCGTTCGACCAGTTGAGTGCAATCAGTTGCCCGCCGACGAGCGGCCCCAGCACCGAGCCGATGCGGCCGATGCCGAGGCTCCAGCCGATGCCCGTCGAGCGCAGCGAGGTCGGGTAGTACTGGCCCGCGAGCGCGTTGACGGCCGGCTGCCCCCCGACCACGCAGAACCCGCCCGCGAACACGACGATCAGCAGCCACGGCAGCGCGTGCGCGACCGAGCCGATCAGCCCGACCGACACCGCCGCGCACGCGAAGCAGGCGAACAGCACGCGCACGAAGCCGTAGCGCTCGATGAACCAGCCGAGCGACAGCGTGCCGACCACGCCGCCCGTCTGCAGCACCGTGCCGACGATCACCGCGGTGGACGGCGCATAACCGGCATCGCGCATCACGGTCGGCAGCCAGTTCGACAGGAAGTACAGGTCGATCAGGTTCATGAAGCTGATCGCCCACAGCAGCAGCGTGACCGGCAGGCGACCATGGCGGAACAGCTCGGCGACCGGCGCGCCGCTCGTTGCGCGCTCGCGCACGACGAGCCGCGTGTTCGCGTCGATGCCCGCGTGCGGCGCGAAGCGCGCGAGCCAGTCGCGCGCCCGCGCGTCGCGCCCTTTCAGCACGAGGAACTGCAGCGACTCGGGCAGCCGCGCGACCATCGCGATCGCGAGCACCAGCGGCACCGCGCCGCCGACGAAGAACACCGCGCGCCAGCCGAGCGCCGGAATCAGCGCCGCGCTGATGAAGCCGCCGATCGCCGCGCCGAGCGTGAAGCCGCACGACACGATCATCATCCGCTTCACGCGATGCGCGCCCGGGCTGAACTCGCCGACCAGCGCCATCGCGTTCGGCATGATGCAGCCGAGGCCGAGCCCCGTGACGAAGCGCAACGCCATCAGCACCGGGATCGAACCCGCGAACGGCGTCGCGAGCATCGTCAGCGCGAAGAACAGCGTCGCGCCGATCAGCACCGGGCGGCGCCCGATCCGGTCGGCCAGCACCGACAGGCCGAGCGCACCGAGCAGCATGCCGAACAGGCTCGCGCTGAACACCGGGCCGAGCGCCTGCTTCGGCACGCCCCATTCGGCGATCACGCTCGGCGCGACATAGCCCATCGCCTGCGCGTCGAAGCCGTCGATCACGAGGCACAGCCCGCACAGCACCAGCAGCATCCAGTGAAAGCCCGGGTTATGGGTGTCGTCGATCACATGCTCGACTTCGAGCGTGCGCGCATCGCTCGGCGCGGCACTCATTGCGCCACCTCGGCGGCCGGATGCGCGGGCGGCGTCACGCCGCGGCGCGCGAGCGCCATCGCTTCGCGCAGCACGTCGAGATCGCCGATCTGGTTCGCGAGCAGCAGGATCAGCTTCGCGTTGACGAGCTGGCTGTCGCTGTCGGACAGGTCGCGATGCATGTCGATCAGCGCTTCGTAGAATGCGTCCGGATCGGCCAGACGCGGGCGGGTGTCGAGTGGGGGCATGGCGGGTGTCTCCGGTATCGGTATCGTTGTCGTGTTCAGCGTGCGCAGGTTGCGCGGGCCAGCGCGTCGGCGATCGCGCGGCGGTCGAGCGCGCGCATCCGCGCGCACACGTGCTGGTCGGGGCGCAGCAGGTAGAACGTGCCGGGCTTCGCGTCGTAGCGCTGCGCGGCGACGCCGTCGAGATCCTCGACGACCTCGACGCCCGGCGCCGGCTGCGCGTGCCCGGCCGGCACGACGAGCACGGGCCGCACCGGCAGCGCGAGATCCGCGACCGCCTGCGCGAGCGCGGCCGCATCGCCCGGCAGGCCGAACAGCACGCCGGTGAAGCCGCCGCGCAGATGCTGCAGCAGCCAGCCCGAGCCGTGCTGCGTGCGCACCGGCGCATCGGCCGCCGCCGCGCCCGGCCGCATCGCGCCTGCGAACGTGTCGCGATCGGGCGTGTTCAGCGGCGAATCGGCGAGCACCGCCGGCACCGACAGGCGGCCGCTGTTCACCAGCTTGCGCGCGAACTCGCAGTCGCGCGCGAGCTTCAGCGTCGCGTCGCGGAACACGCGCGACACGGGGCTCTTCGGCGTGATGAAGTCGGTCGAGCGCGTCGAGTTGCGGATGTTCTCGTCGGCCGCGAATTCGCGCTCGCTCGCATACGTGTCGAGCAGGCGGTCGGCCGCGCTGCCGTCGAGCACGAGCTTCAGCTTCCACGCGAGGTTGTCCGCGTCCTGCACGCCGCTGTTCGCGCCGCGCGCGCCGAACGGCGACACGCCGTGCGCGGAGTCGCCCGCGAACAGCACGCGGCCGTGGCGGAACGTATCCATCCGCTGGCACCGGAACGTATAGACGCTGACCCATTCGAGCTCGAACTCGACGTCCGGCCCGAGCAGCGCGCGCACGCGCGGAATCACGCGCTCGGGCTGCTTCTCGGCGACCGGATCGGCATCCCAGCCGAGCTGGAAGTCGATGCGCCACACGTTGTCGGGCTGGCGATGCAGCAGCACCGACTGGTTGCGGTGGAACGGCGGATCGAACCAGAACCAGCGTTCGGTCGGGAATTCCGCCTTCATCTTCACGTCGGCGATCAGGAAGCGATCCTTGAACGTGCGGCCGCGGCTTTCGAGGCCCATCGCCGCGCGCAGCGGGCTGCGCGAGCCGTCGGCCGCGATCACGTACTGCGCGCGCAGCGTCTCGGCGCCTTCCGGCGTCTCGACCGTCAGCACCGCATGCTCGGCCGACTGCTCGACGCCCGTCACCTTGTGTTTCCAGCGGATGTCGATGTTCGGCAGCTCGAACGCGCGCTCGGCCAGATAGCCTTCGACGTAGTACTGCTGCAGGTTGATGAACGCGGGACGCGCATGCCCTTGTTCCGGCAGCAGGTCGAACGCGTAAAGCTGCTCGTCCTGCAGGAACACCTTGCCGACGTGCCAGCTCACGCCCTTGTCGACGAAGCGCTCGCCGCAACCGAGCCGGTCGAAGATCTCGAGCGTGCGCTTCGCGAAGCAGATCGCGCGCGAGCCGGTGGACAGCGTGTCGTCGTCGTCGAGCAGCACGACGGGCACGCCCTGCTGCGCGAGGTCGATCGCGGCCGACAGGCCGACCGGGCCCGCGCCGACGACGATCACCGGATGGACGGCCGCGTCATGGGCGGCGCCGCGCGCCGCGCGCGGGCGGTATTCGAACTTCAGGGTCTGGTAGTCGATGCTCATGGTCGCCATCCGTCCGTCAGCCCTGCCGCGCGCCCGCCGGCGCGCCCGTCGTGATCCCGCCCCGGCACCCCGGCCGGCCCTGCTGCCTCCATTTCCAGTCAACCGCCACGTCTCGCTCCTTGCTTCCTGTTGATTCGGGGACGTCGCTGCCTGCGCAGCGCCCTGATGCCGCTTTTCTTGATCGATGTCACGCTTCAGGATTTACGAATAGTAAAACCAATTACGAATAGTGAAATCAACGTAAACCCTAGGGATCGTCGCAGGGACGGGATAACCATATGAGCGAAACGCCAAGCCGAGCCCCGCGCGCACTGCTACTATCGAGATGAGGCGGCCCGTTCGGCCGCCCTTTTTCCTTGTCGACCGACACCGATGATTCCGCCCACCATTCCCGAGCTGGTCGCCCGTGCCGGGCAGCTGCCCTATCTGCGGGAACACCTCGCGCTTGCCGACGGCGGCACCGCGTGTGCGCACCTGCCCGAGCGCGTGCTCGGCAGCGCGTACGAACCGATCTACGACGTGACGATGCCGGGCGCGCCGCAGTCGACGTCGTTCGCGGACGCGATCGAGCGCTACGGCGACGAGCTCGGCTTCCAGGCCGTCACGCTGGTGACGGGCGCGCCGCACGATCCGGTCGACGCGGCCACCGACGACCAGACGCTGGTCGCGATCGACCGCCTGTCGCGCGCGCTGCATGCGATCAACTTCTTCGGCGCGCAGCGCCACGGGCTGCTGTTCCTGCGCGTGCACGAGCGGCTGCTCAAGAGCGTGAAATACGATCACGGCAAGCATTTCTCGTCGGTGCTGCAGCGCTTCGGGCTGTCGCCCGAACGGATCGTGATCGAGCTGCCGGCGGTCGCGGTCGCGCACAAGACCTTCCTCGGCTACCTGACGCGCAGCTACCAGCATCACGGCTTCAAGGTCGCGGACAAGCTGCCCGACCCGGGGCGCATCCTCGCGGTCGAATCGGAGATGGCGCGGCCCGACTACATCAAGATGGACGCCGGCATCGCGCTGCGCGACGGCATGGTGAAGGCGCTCGTCGCCTATGCGCAGCGCGTGCGGATTCCGCTGATCTTCGACGGCGTCGTCGACGAGACGCAGTGCGAGCTGCTGCGCCAGCACGACGTGCGGTTCATGCAGGGGCCGGTGTTCGCGAAGGTGGTGACGGTCTAGAAAAGGCTGCGGCCGGTGCCGCCCACGCAGGCTGCGTTGCGCGCGGAACGGGAATGGGACGGGCGTCGCGGGATCGGCGCCCTGCGTGCCGGGTCGTCCCGGCGCCTCGGTATTGTCATGTGCGCCGCACGGCCGGCGCGCTCAGGCCGTCTGCCCGAGCCGCTGCGCGAGCGCCTTCAATTTCGGCCCGACCAGCGTGCGGAACACGTCGTCGTCCATCGACGACGCCGGGCCGCTGCAGCTCAGGATCAGCCAGCGCCCTTCGCGCGGCTCGCGAAACGGCACGGCCGCCGCGTTGACGTCCGCGTGCCACGCGCGGAACGAATAACAGCAACCGCTCGCCGGAAACTCGGCCACCGCCTGCTGCGCGGCGGCGACGAGCGCATCGGCGTCGTCCGCGCCGCCGGCCGCGCGATGCAATTCCGCATAGAGCGCGCGCCGGACATCCTCCGGCTGCACGGCCAGGTACGCGCGCCCCATCGAACTCGTCAGCATCGACAGCCGCGAACCGGGCGCGAGCCCGAGCGTCAGCGCAGTCTCGCTGCGAATCGTCTCCAGATAGATCATGTCGAGCCCGTCGCGGCAGCCGAGCGACACGGCCGCGCCGATCTCGCGCGCGAGCGCCTGCATGTGGGGCCGCGCGAGGTCGAGCGTGCCGGAGCCCGACAGCAGCGCGTAGCCGAGCGACAGCACGCCGGCGTCCAGCGCATACTTTCCGAGCGTCTCGTCGTAGCGCAGATAGCCCAGCACGGTCAGCGTATAGGCAAGCCGGTTCACCGTCGCCTTCGGCAAGCCCGTGCGCTGCGCGAAATCGCGGTTGCCGATCATCGTCTCGCCGGGCCGGAACGCGCGCAGCAGGTCGAGCCCGCGCGCGAGCGCGACCACGAACTTGCGTTCGTCGATGGGGGTTTCGTCGATGGTTGAAAGCGTCATCTGGTGCTACACTGGGATCAATTTGCAAAACATTGTTCCGCAGAGCGGAACTCCAGTCAAGTGAGGAGATCATCGATGAGCGCTGCAACTTTTCATTGGGACGATCCGCTGCTGCTCGACCAGCAACTGACCGAAGAAGAGCGGATGGTGCGCGACGCCGCGCAAGCGTACGCGCAGGACAAGCTCGCGCCGCGCGTGACCGAGGCGTTCCGCCACGAGCGCACCGACGCGGAAATCTTCCGCGAGATGGGCGAGCTCGGCCTGCTCGGCCCGACGATTCCGGAGCAATACGGCGGCCCCGGCCTCAACTACGTGAGCTACGGCCTGATCGCGCGCGAAGTCGAGCGCGTCGATTCCGGCTACCGGTCGATGATGTCGGTGCAGTCGTCGCTCGTGATGGTGCCGATCTTCGAATTCGGCTCGGACGCGCAAAAGCAGAAATACCTGCCGAAGCTCGCGACCGGCGAATGGATCGGCTGCTTCGGGCTGACCGAGCCGAACCACGGCTCCGATCCCGGCAGCATGGTCACGCGCGCGAAGAAGGTGCCCGGCGGCTACTCGCTGTCCGGCGCGAAGATGTGGATCACCAACTCGCCGATCGCCGACGTGTTCGTCGTGTGGGCGAAACTCGAGGAAGACGGCAAGGACGCGATCCGCGGCTTCATCCTCGAGAAGGGCTGGAAGGGCCTGTCGGCGCCGGCGATCCACGGCAAGGTCGGGCTGCGTGCGTCGATCACCGGCGAGATCGTGCTCGACGAGGTGTTCGTGCCCGACGAGAACCTGATGCCGAACGTGAGCGGCCTGCGCGGCCCGTTCACGTGCCTGAACTCGGCGCGCTACGGGATTGCATGGGGCGCACTCGGCGCTGCCGAGTCGTGCTGGCACACCGCACGCCAGTACGTGCTCGACCGCAAGCAGTTCGGCCGGCCGCTCGCCGCGAACCAACTGATCCAGAAGAAGCTCGCCGACATGCAGACCGAGATCACGCTCGGCCTGCAGGGCGTGCTGCGACTCGGCCGGATGAAGGACGAAGGCACGGCGGCCGTCGAGATCACGTCGATCATGAAACGCAATTCGTGCGGCAAGGCGCTCGACATCGCACGGCTCGCGCGCGACATGCTCGGCGGCAACGGCATCTCGGACGAATTCGGCGTCGCGCGCCACCTCGTGAACCTCGAAGTGGTCAACACGTACGAAGGCACGCACGACATCCACGCGCTGATTCTCGGCCGCGCGCAGACGGGCATCCAGGCTTTCTTCTGATCGTTCCGAAGTGGCGGCGCACGCCGCCTCGCGTGCGCCGCAAAGACACGGCCCGCCCGGCATGACTGCCGGGCGGGCCGTTTTTCATCGACATTCGCGCATCGGGCCCATGGCCGCGATCGCGCGACGCGCGCGGCTTACTTGTTCGGCTGCGGCGTGAGGCGCAGGTATGGACGCACCGCGTTGAAGCCCTTCGGGAAGCGCTGCTTCAGCTCCTCCGGGTCCTGCAGCGACGGCACGATCACGACGTCGTCGCCATCCTTCCAGTTGCCGGGCGTCGCGACCTTGTAGTTGTCGGTGAGCTGCAGCGAATCGATCACGCGCAGCACCTCGTCGAAGTTGCGCCCCGTGCTGGCCGGATAGGTGATGATGAGCCGCACCTTCTTGTTCGGGTCGATCACGAACAGCGAGCGCACCGTCAGCGTTTCGTTCGCGTTCGGGTGGATCATGTCATACAGTTGCGAGACCTTGCGGTCCGCATCGGCGATGATCGGGAAACCGACGACCGTCGACTGCGTTTCGTTGATGTCGTTGATCCAGCCCTTGTGCGAATCGACGCCGTCGACCGACAGCGCGATCACCTTCACGTTGCGCTTCTCGAATTCGCCCTTCAGCTTCGCGGTCAACCCGAGTTCCGTCGTGCACACCGGCGTGTAGTCGGCCGGATGGGAGAACAGCACGCCCCAGCTGTTGCCGAGCCACTCGTGAAACTTGATCGGGCCCAGGCTCGATTCCTGCTCGAAATCCGGTGCGATGTCGCCAAGACGCAGACTCATGGTGTTCCCTCCTCGAACGATGCATGTTGAAACCGCGCGCGGTCGGCGCGGGACAGTCCATCAGCTTAAGGGAAGCCATGCGACATGCGAACGATTATTACGTTTGATATTCATGCTTTTTTGTCATTTTTGCCCGGTGCGAGGCAGGGATGACCGGCCGCGCATGAAACTTTTTGCGCCGTTTGCCGCTCTGTCGAAGATTACAAGTCGTTTACCATGCAGTCTGGCAACGCACCCCGTGCGTCTTCCCGGCTCGCCAGCAGGCAGGCGTTTCGCTACGATGTGAACCTGCAGCATGACAGCATGAAGGGAGTTGCAATGTCGGAAATCAACAAGGAGAAACTGATGTCGGATATCAAAACCGTTCTCGCGGACGCCGAAGATCTGCTCAAGCAAGCCGCGAGCAGCACGGGCGACCGTGCGGCCGAGCTGCGCGAAAAAGCCATGACGCGCCTGAAGCAGGCCAAGGAAAAGGCAGCCGACGTCCAGGTCGTCGTGGTCGAGAAAGGCAAGAAGGCCGCGCGCGCGACCGACGACTACGTGCACGAGCATCCGTGGACGTCGATCGGCGTCGCTGCGGGCGTCGGCGTGCTGATCGGCCTGCTGATCAACCGCAAGTAACGCGCGCCTGGCGCCGTTCCGCCCCCGCGCCGCCACCCGCGGTCGCGGGCGCCGAAGCCGGCCGGCGGTTCGCCGCCGGCGGCTTTGTCCTAGCCGCTCACTGGCGCAAGCCACTCTTCCATGACGACAGACACCAAATCGCAGCCGTCCGGCCAGGGACCGCTGCGCCGCCTCGTCGGCTCGGCGATCGGCCTCCTGCAAACCCGCCTCGAACTGGTGGGCATCGAGCTGGCCGAGGAGAAGGAACGCCTGATGGGCGTACTGTTCCTCGGGCTCGCCGCGATGATGCTCGCGACGATGGCGCTGATCAGCCTGACCGTGCTGATCGCGATCGCGTTCTGGGACACCTATCGCTGGCAGGCGCTCGCCGCGATCACCGCGCTGTATGCGGTGGGCGGCATCGCATGCGCGCTGAAGGCGCGCTCGGGCCTGCGCGATGCGCCGACCGTGTTCGAGGCGACCCTCGCCGAACTCGAGAAAGACCGCGAACTGTTCCGCGGCAAGCCATGAACGCGATCGCGTTCGTCCCTCTCACCTATTTCGCCGACGCGCCATGAGCCAGAACGCTACGGGCAATGCACCCCGCCCCCCTTCGTCGCGATCGAACTGGAGCGCATCGCAGCATCGCGCGCTCCGCAAGGAACTGCTGATCCTGCGGTCCGAGGTCGAACGACTCGAACTGGCGGAAGCCGCCGCCGAGATGCGCCAGGCGGTCACGCGCTTCAGCTGGCTCAAGGTCTTCATCCCCGGCCTGTCGAGCGGCAAGTTCAGCCAGTCCGCGAAAACCCTCAACGCGAGCCTCGGCAATCTCGTCAACCAGTATCCGATGCTGAGTTCGCTCGCCTCGCTCGTACTGGCGAAACCGGTTCGCTCGCTGCTGCGCGCGAGCGCCGGTCCCGCGCTGAAGTGGGGCACGCTCGGGTTCGCCGCGTGGGAGGTGTACCGGATCTGGAAACAATCGCGCGACGAGCGCGGCAGCGACGCCGCCATCGGCGACTGACGCGCAACGCCGCCACGACGCACGCGGCGACGCGTGATGGCCGCGCGACGCGTGGCGGCAGCGTGCGCTTCTTCCGCTTCGCGCGCGATCAGCGCACGCCCCAGCAAGCCGGGTTCCACGCGTCGTTCCCATCGTGCCGCGCATTGCCTTTCGTCCCGTCCGAACGCAGCGTGAATGTGCCGCACAGGTCGTCGCGCATGGGTCCGGTGTCGAGCGGACTCGCTTCGAGTTCGTACGCCAGTGGTGAATCGCCGCCGGCCGGCGGCCGCCGCGCCACGCGATAGACCGGCCGTCCGTCAGGCGGCGCATGCGCGAGCGCGTCCGGCAGCGTCGCCGGCGGTGCGCCGTCGAGCGTCTCGAGATACTGGGCTGCGCGATACAGCGCCGATACCGCCGACGCCCGATGGACCCGCGCGACATGCTCGCGATACGACGGGATACCCCATGCGGCCAAACCGGCGACGATCGCGAGCACGATCATCAGCTCGAGCAAGGTGAATCCTGACGGTCGCGCCACGGCACCCTCTCCTTGTCACTGCATTGCCGCCACGCGCCGCCAGCGTTGCGCGACGATGCGTCCGTCACGAATCGCAACCTGACTTTGCAGCCAGACGACGCTCGCCCCATGCGTGCCGACGCCGCGCGCCGTGACGAGATACGCACGGGCATCTGCAGGACCGGCACCGCGCCACGCTTCGATCAGGCAGCGCGGCGGCTGTACGGCTGGCGGCCACTCCGCGAACGGTGCGAACGCTTCGGCGAGCGTCAGCGCAGGCAGGCGCCGCCACGCGTCCGGTTCGGCATGCGAGTCGCGTTCGGGCAGGTAGCTTGCCGAACCGCGCAGCAACCGCACGGTGCACGCAACCAGCGCGGCATCGGCCGCATGAAACGCGATCAGCCGGTCCGACAGCGCTCGCGTGCGGCGGGACTCCGTCAGCGCCGATTCGAACCATGTGCCCGTCAGCGCGGCAACAGCCGCGCCGACCGCGATCACGGCCGGGAGTGCGAAGCCGGTGTCGCCACGTCCGCTGCCGCGAGGTGGGCGAAAGCGTGTCAACGAAGCGCGATGTCCCGTCGCCATATCTTCCGGTGCGGGCGGCTTACCGCCTTTCGTAGCGAAGTCTTCCCGGCGCAATCGCCGCGCCGTCACACGCTTTTCGTCGCCCTTCATCGCAACACCTCGCGCGCATGACGCGTGTCGGGCACCGCATCGCCGAATGCGATCGTCGCGTTCCTCAATGCGACGACACGATGCAACGCCAGCCGCGCACGGCCATCCCGGGCGACGGTTTCGCGCTCGTCGCAGTCGACGTACCGGGCCGGCTCGCGCATAGGCTCGCCGCGCGCCTGCACGCAGACATGCACGGCCACGACGTCGTGCCAGTCGGCGCCGCGCATCGCATCGGCGCGCACGAACTGCGTGTCGCCGCGCCGCAGATAGCGCACGCGCAGCTGGTCGATGCCCACCACCACGGGCTGCGGCGCGCCGGGGTGGCCGCTGCCTTCGCAATACAGTTCAGGCTCGCCCGTCGACGGACTGACGTGCGCATCGAAGCGGTTCGCGACAAGCGGCCGTTCGCCCGGCGCGCCGACGCCCTGCCCCAGGCAATCCGATACCTGCGCGCTCGCCGTCGGCCATGTCGACACCGTATCGCCGACATACCGAACCAGCAGTGCATCGGAATCCGTCCGCAGCGGATCGCATCGCACCTGCGCGCTGTCGCCGCGAATGCGCGCCGCCGAGCAGCCGAATACCGGCGGCAATGCTGTCGACCCGCCCGCGTCGAGCGGCCGGAATCCCGCCATCTGAAGCTGCTGGCCGATCAGCATCAATGCGGTGCCCGCCGCATCGCGCATCCGGAATCCGTCGTCCGCGCGCCGTTGCGCGACGCGCTGCGCGTGGTACGCCGCGCCGGCCGCCGCGAGCACGAGCAGACCGACGGTCATCGCGATCAGCACTTCGAGCAGCGTATGGGCGCGCATGCGGCGCTTAGTGCGCATCGGCGTCGCCCTCCCGGAACGGGATCCGTACGCACGCAGGCGGCTCCTTCGACCCGCGCGCGTCACCGCAACGCGACGAAGCCGCTGCGTCGCCGGCGCGCCAGCCAACGACGACGAATCGCATGCCGCCCGCCGCGGCATCGAGCGACATCGCACCGCCGGGCAGCGAGGCCGCCGCCAACGCCGCGAGGCCGTCCCCGGCGGCCGGCGCGGCATGGATGCGCTCGATGCGCGCATCGGCCAGCCACAGCGCGCGCTCGCGCCAGATCGTCGCCCGCTGCGCTTGCGTCATCGCGAGCTGACTGCCGGCCACCGCGAGCATCACGATCGCCAGCAGCGCAATGGCCAGCGTCGCTTCGAGCAGCGACGTGCCGCGCGACGCGTGGCGCACCGCCATCATGCCGCGTCGCAACGGCCGGTCGCGACGCGCGCGCGACCGCCCGCCGCAATCCGTACGCAGCGCGACACACGTGCGTCGTCGACGCCCGGCATGTCGCGTCGCGGACGCAGTTCGAAACGCCGGATTCCGCCGATCGCCTGCCCTGCCGGCGGCACGAAGGCGAGATCGTGCGCAGCGCCCGCGACCGCGATGTCGGGATCGCGCGGATAGCGCCGCAGCACGCGCGATTGCCCGTCGACCCGTGCGCTGACGACCCAGTCGCACGACCACTCCGACTCGCCGCACCGCTGGCCGGGACCAAGGCACGTGCCGTCATGCGCGGCGCGACACAGCGTGACGCGCACGCCCAGACGCGTCGCCTCGGCACGCGCAAACGACAGCGCGCCGAGCAAGGCGCGCGAGCGCGCATCGACGCGTTCGCGCATGCGCCACTGATCGAACGCGGGCGCCGCGTAGAGCGCAAGCCCGACCGTCAGCGCGATCGCGACCATCAGCTCGACGAGCGTGAAGCCGCCGAACCGACGTCCGGTCGTGTTTCCAGTCAGTCTGCAACGCGCCATTGCCGTGCTCCGCGAACGTGATGCGGCGACTGTAACGACGCGAGCGCATGCATGCCTATATGCCGAACGGCCGACTGGCGACAGACGCTCGCGACCGACACAATCGGCGCGAACTGAACCACGGGAGCAGGCGATGAACGAACGCAGCGCGTCAGCGCTTACGCGGGGGCTTGGCGGGAGAAGCGCGACGGAATTCCTCGATCACGTCGGCAAATTCGGAGACGTCCTCGAACCGGCGATACACCGATGCGAAGCGGACATAGGCGATCGTATCGAGGCCGCGCAACTCGTTCATCACGAGTTCGCCGAGCTTCTCGCTACGCACTTCGCGCTCGCCGGTCGCGAGCAGTTGATATTCGATACGGGCGACCGCCGCGTCGATCGCGTCGGCAGCAACCGGCCGCTTGCGCAGCGCGAGTTGCATGCTGGCGACGATCTTGCGACGGTCGAATTCGGTGCGGCTGCCGTCCTTCTTCACGACGGCCGGCAGGTTCAACTCGACCCGCTCGTACGTCGTGAAGCGCTTGTCGCAAGCCGAGCAGCGACGGCGCCGGCGAATCGCGGCGCCATCCTCGGACACGCGGGAGTCAACGACCTGCGTGTCTTCGTGCCGGCAGAACGGGCAGCGCATCGTCGATCAGCGATAGACCGGGAAACGCTTGGTCAGCTCGGCGACCTGCGCACGCACGCGCTCGATCGTCGCGGCGTCTTCCGGATTGTCGAGCACGTCGGCGATCAGGTTGCCCACCTGCTCGGCTTCCGCCGGGCCGAAGCCGCGCGTCGTCATCGCCGGCGAACCCAGACGGATCCCGCTCGTCACGAACGGCTTTTCCGGATCGTTCGGGATCGCGTTCTTGTTCACCGTGATGTGCGCCGCACCCAGTGCCGCTTCCGCCGCCTTGCCGGTGATGTTCTTTGCGCGCAGGTCCACCAGCATCACGTGGCTTTCGGTGCGCCCCGACACGATCCGCAAGCCGCGCTTGACCAGCGTCTCGGCCAGCACGCGCGCGTTCTCGACCACCTTCTGCTGGTATGCCTTGAACTCCGGCGACAGCGCTTCCTTGAACGCCACCGCCTTCGCCGCGATCACGTGCATCAGCGGGCCGCCCTGGATGCCCGGGAAGATCGCCGAGTTGATCGGCTTCTCGTACTCGGCCTTCATCAGGATCACGCCGCCGCGCGGGCCGCGCAGGCTCTTGTGCGTCGTCGTCGTCACGAAGTCGGCGTGCGGCACCGGGTTCGGATACACGCCCGCGGCGATCAGGCCCGCGTAGTGCGCCATGTCGACCATCAGGTACGCGCCGACCGACTTCGCGATCTTCGCCAGACGCTCGAAATCGATCTTCAGCGCGAACGCCGACGCGCCCGCGACGATCAGCTTCGGCTTGTGCTCGTTGGCCAGCTTCTCGGCCGCGTCGTAGTCGATGTCCTCGTTCTCGTTCAGCCCGTAGCTGACGACGTTGAACCACTTGCCCGACATGTTCACCGGCGAGCCGTGCGTCAGGTGACCGCCGTGCGCGAGGCTCATGCCCATGATCGTGTCGCCCGGCTTGAGCATCGCGAAGAACACGCCCTGGTTCGCCTGCGAGCCGGAGTTCGGCTGCACGTTCGCGGCTTCCGCGCCGAACAGCTGCTTCACGCGGTCGATCGCGAGCTGCTCGACGACGTCGACGTATTCGCAGCCGCCGTAGTAGCGCTTGCCCGGATAACCTTCCGCGTACTTGTTCGTGAGTTGCGAGCCCTGGGCGGCCATCACGGCCGGGCTCGTGTAGTTTTCCGACGCGATCAGCTCGATGTGATCTTCCTGGCGGCGGTTTTCCTGTTCGATCGCGGCAAAGACTTCGGGATCGACGTTCGCAATGGTGCTTTGGGCTCTGTCAAACATACGGTTTCCGTTAAGTGTGTACAGGTTGACCGGGGTGGCCGAGTACAGGGCGCTGCTGGCGGGACCAGCTCGACGTGGCGGAAGAATCCGGGTGACGCGAGGCAGGACAGCCACCGGCGATGCACGCGACGGCGCACAACGGCTGCCCAGGCGAACGGCAAAAACGGCGCCCTGCGCTTCACGGTGGGATGCTCCACCTTGAACCCGAAGGGTTCTATCGCCAGTCACGCAGGGGTGATGAGCGCGTTAGTGTATTGGATGCGTCATGAATAGGCAACCGCGCGCCGGCGTCCCGCGCACAATCAGGGCCAGATTGCACATGCGCGCGCCGCATCGCTTCGGCGCCTTGCCGCGGTGCGGCAATCTCAGTAGGCTTGCGGGATACTACCCGCCATTTCATTACCGACCAGGAGCACCCATGATCGTGTTCGTCACAGGCGCGTCCGCCGGCTTCGGCGCCGCCATCGCCCGGGCTTTCGTCAAAGGCGGCCACCGCGTGGTCGCCACCGCCCGCCGCAAGGACCGCCTCGACGCGCTCGCCGCCGAACTCGGCGACGCACTGCTGCCGTTCGAACTCGACGTGCGCGACCGCGCCGCCGTGGAAGCCGTGCCGGCCGCCCTCCCCGCCGAATTCGCGGCGCTCGACGTGCTCGTCAACAACGCCGGCCTCGCGCTCGGCGTCGAGCCGGCGCACAAGGCCAGCCTCGACGAATGGCGCACGATGATCGACACGAACTGCGCGGGCCTCGTCACGGTCACGCATGCGCTGCTGCCCGGCATGGTCGAGCGCGGCCGCGGCCACATCTTCAATCTCGGTTCGGTGGCGGGGTCGTACCCGTACGCGGGCGGGAACGTCTACGGCGCGACCAAGGCTTTCGTCAGGCAATTCAGCCTGAACCTGCGCGCCGACCTGCTCGGCACGCCGCTGCGCGTCACCGACATCGAGCCGGGCCTGTGCGGCGGCACCGAATTCTCGAACGTTCGCTATCGCGGCGACGACGCGAAGGCCGCCAGCGTCTACACGAACGTGCAGCCGCTGATGCCCGAGGACATCGCCGACACGATCTACTGGATCGCGACGCGCCCGGCCCACGTCAACATCAATACGATCGAGCTGATGCCGATCGCGCAAGCGCCGGGCGGCCCGACCGTCCACCGCGGCTGAACGCGCCGCGGGCCCGGCCACAGGCCGGCCCGCGGTGTGCTACCGGATACTACATTCCGTTACGAATCGGTTACGAATCGGGTCATCCGGTTCCGGTAGAATGCGCGCCATGACTCAGCCTACCCGCTCCCCGGAAACGCCCGCCGGCTTTACCTGGCCGGTTCGCGTGTACTACGAGGATACCGATGCAGGCGGCATCGTCTTCTATGCCAACTACCTGAAGTTCTTCGAGCGTGCCCGCACCGAGTGGCTGCGCGCGTGCGGCATCGACCAGCGCCGGCTCGCCGACGACACGGGCGCGCTGTTCATCGTCCGCAGCACGTCGCTCGACTACCGCGCACCGGCGCGACTCGACGACATGCTGACGATCACGAGCCGGCCCGGACGCATCGGCCGCGCCTCGGTGGAATTCACGCAGGAAGCCTGGCGTGGCGACACGCTGCTCGTCGCCGGACAGATCCGTATCGGCTGCGTCGACCGGACCGGCATCCGGCCCGCGGCGATCCCGCCGGCCGTACTCGACGCGCTGCATCGCGGGCCCGTCCTCGACGCCGAACCGACTGCATTGTCAACGAAGCTCGCATGAGCCCCGTTTAGACTGAGCCTATGAACTTGCCTTCCTGAATCGATACTAAGCAAGGCTCGATGTCAGGCGCGGCAGGCGCATCCCGGCCTGCCCGTCGGCTGGCGCGTTACACCGCACGCATACCGGGCGCCCATGGGCGCCCCGAAGGGACGTTACTCAAACCTCTATGAACACTTCTCAAGACCTGTCGATCATTTCCCTCGTCCTCAACGCGAGCGTGCTGGCCCAGGCCGTGATGGGGCTGCTGCTGCTGCTGTCGCTGATGTCGTGGACCTTCATCTTCCGCAAGTGGTTTGCGATCCGCCGCGCACGCGCCCAGACCGAACGCTTCGAGAAGGACTTCTGGTCGGGCGGCGACCTGCAGGCGCTGTACCAGAGCGCGGCCAACAACCGCCACACGATCGGCGCGCTCGAACGGATCTTCGAATCGGGGATGCGCGAATTCCTGAAGGCGAAGGAAAAGCGCCTCAGCGATCCGGGCCTCGTGCTCGATGGCGCACGCCGCGCGATGCGCGCGTCGTTCCAGCGCGAGATGGACGTGCTCGAGGCGAACCTCGCGTTCCTCGCGTCGGTCGGTTCGGTCAGCCCGTACATCGGTCTGTTCGGCACCGTGTGGGGGATCATGAACTCGTTCCGCGGCCTCGCGAACGTGCAGCAGGCCACGCTCGCGAACGTCGCGCCGGGCATCGCCGAAGCGCTCGTCGCCACCGCGATCGGCCTGTTCGCCGCAATTCCGGCCGTGGTCGCCTACAACCGCTACGCGCACGACATCGATCGCCTCGCGATCCGCTTCGAGACCTTCATCGAGGAGTTCTCGAACATCCTGCAGCGTCAGGCCCAGTAAGGAGCGCGTCATGGCAGGCACTCCCATCCGATCCAGCATGCGCGGCGGCCGCTCGCGCCGCGCGATGGCCGACATCAACGTCGTGCCGTACATCGACGTGATGCTGGTGCTGCTCGTGATCTTCATGGTCACGGCACCGCTCGTCGCCCCGTCGATCATCAACCTGCCGACCGTCGGCAATGCCGCGCCCCAGGAGCAGACGCCGCCCGTCGTCGTCAACATCAAGGCCGACCGCACGATGAGCGTCAAGTACAAGGGCGACTCCGGCGCGACGCAGGAAGACACGATGACCAAGGCCGAGCTCGACAGCTTCATCTCGGCCCGGCAGGCCGATCATCCCGACCAGCCGGTCGTGATCGCGGCCGACAAGACCGTGCAGTACGATGCAGTCATGACCGTGATGTCGGATCTGAAGGCGCGCGGCGTCAAGCGCGTCGGCCTCCTCGTCAAATCGCAATGAACCGGCAGCAATCCACGCGCAGCAACGCCTACCCGCCTCAGCCGCCTCGCGAGCGCGGCACCTGGCGCGCGTTCGCGCTCGCCGCGCTGATGCACGTGCTGCTCGCGCTGTTCCTCTATCACGGCGTGCAGTGGCAGAACAGCACGCCGGCCGGCGCCGAAGCCGAACTGTGGACCGAGGTGCCCGACGTTGCCACGCCGCGACCGGTCGTCGCGCCGACGCCGCCCGCCCGGGTCGCGCCGCCCGCTCCCCCGGTCCGGGACGAGCAGGCGGACATCGCGCTGCAGCAGAAGAAACGGCAGCAGGAAGCGGCCGCGCGCGAAGCGCTGCTCGAGCAGCAGCGCCGCGCGCAGCAGCTGAAGGCCCAGCAGCAAGAGGAAGCCCGGCGCGCTCAGCTCGCGGCCCAGCAGGCCGCCGCGCTCGCCGCGCAGAAGGCGTCCGAACGCGAGAAGCAGAAGCAGGCCGAGAAGCTCAGGCAGCAGCAACTGGCCGAGCAGCAAAAACTCGAACAGCAGAAGCTCGAACAACAGAAGCTCCAGCAACAGAAGCAGGCCCAGCTCGAAGCGCAGCAGGCGGCGAAGGCCAAGGCCGACGCGGCCGCGAAAGCCAAGGCGGAAGCCGCGGCGAAGGCGAAGGCCGAAGCGACCGCCCGCGCGAAGGCCGATGCGGCGTCGAAGGCGAAGCTCGACCGCGAACGCAACGCACGTCTCGCGCAGATGCAGGGCCTGGCCGGCGCCGGCGAAGGCGGCGGCGAGGGTCTCGCGCGAAGCGGCACGGGCTCGGGTGCCGGCGGCAACGCCGCATCGCCCGGCTATCCGGACAAGGTGCGCCGTCGCGTGAAGCCGAATATCGTGTGGGGCGGTGAACGCGCCGGCCTGACGACCGTCGTCGCGATCCGCTGCACGCCGTCGGGCGACGTGCTGAGCGTGTCGATCCGCCGTTCGAGCGGAAATTCGGGGTGGGATCAGGCCGTGGTCAATGCGATCCAGGCCTCGGTCCCGTTGCCGCCCGATTCTAACGGTCGTACCCCACCGGACATTACGATTACCTTCAAGGCGGCGGAGTGAACGGAAATGCGCTTACACTCCGGCCGTCGCTGTCCGACAGGAACGCATTCGGGAACGAATCGGGTATTTTTACTGTCTCTGCGGTTGCGCAGCGATCCATGTCATACGGGAAGCAAGAAGCATGAGTTTGATGACGAAGCTAGGTTTCAGGGCACTCGTGGCCTCCTGCCTGATTACGGCGGGCAGCGCCGCTAACGCCCAGGTCAACGTGCTGATCACCGGCGTCGGTTCGACCCAGTTCCCCATTGCCACCGCGAACTTCGCGAACGAGGCGGGCCTGCCGCAGCAGGTCACGTCGATCGTCCGCGCCGATCTGGCTCGCAGCGGCAAATTCACCAACATCGACGCGGGCAGCACGCCGGTGCCCGAAACCGCCTCGGTCGACCTCGGCGCGTGGAAGGCCAAGGGCGCGAACGCGTTCGTCGCGGGCAGCGTGAACCGCGAGGGGAACGGCCAGTACAAGGTCAACTTCATCCTGTACGACACCGTGAAGCAGCAAAGCCTCGGCGGCCTGTCGCTGACGGCGAACGACAGCACGCTGCGCACGGCCGGCCACAAGATCGCCGACTACATCTACCAGAAGCTGCTCGGCGTGCGCGGCGTGTTCGCGACGCGCCTGTCGTACGTGATCAAGAGCGGCAACCGCTACCAGCTGCAGATTTCCGACTCGGACGGCCAGAACGCGCGCATCGCACTGTCGAGCACCGAGCCGATCATCTCGCCGTCGTGGTCGCCGAGCGGCACGAAGGTCGCGTATGTATCGTTCGAGCGCAAGAAGCCGATCGTCTACATCCACGACCTGCCGACGGGCCACCGCTACATCGTGTCCGACCAGAAGGGCAACAACAGCGCGCCGGCATGGTCGCCGGACGGCAACACGCTCGCGGTCGCGCTGTCGCTGACGGGCAACACGCAGATCTACACGGTCAATTCGACGGGCGGCGGCCTGCGCCGCCTGACGCAGAGCAGCTCGATCGACACCGAGCCGTACTACTCGCCGGACGGCCGCTGGATCTACTTCACGAGCGATCGCGGCGGCGCGCCGCAGATCTACCGGATGCCCGCGCAGGGCGAAAGCGCAGGCGCGGCGCAGCGCGTGACATTCACCGGCAGCTACAACACGAGCCCGCGCGTGAGCCCGGACGGCAAGCTGCTCGCTTACATCTCCCGCACGGGCGGGGGCTTCAAGCTGTACGTTCAGGATTTGCAAACCGGCGCGGCGAACGCCATCACGAATACCAATCGCGACGAATCGCCGAGCTTCGCGGCAAATGGCCAGTACATTCTGTACGCCACCCAGTCGGGTGGTCGCAACGTTCTGGCAGCAGTGCCCTCCGACGGCAGCGCGCCGCCGCAAATCCTGTCCGTCCAGGGCGGCTCGGTTCGTGAGCCGTCGTGGGGGCCCTTCATGCAATGACCACAAGGAGAGTAACCATGATGTCGAACAAAGCTCGTCTGGCCCTGGCCGTGATGATGATCAGCGCGCTCGCCGCGTGTAAGTCGGGTGTGAAGCTCGACGACAAGGCGAACAACGCAGGTGCGGTCAGCACGCAGCCGAGCGCGGACAATGTCGCGCAAGTGAACGTCGATCCGCTGAACGATCCGAACAGCCCGCTCGCGAAGCGCAGCATCTACTTCGACTTCGACAGCTATTCGGTGAAGGACGAGTACCAGCCGCTGCTGCAGCAACACGCGCAGTACCTGAAGAGCCACCCGCAGCGCCACGTGCTGATCCAGGGCAACACCGACGAACGCGGCACGAGCGAGTACAACCTCGCGCTGGGCCAGAAGCGTGCGGAAGCGGTCCGTCGCGCGATGTCGCTGCTCGGCGTGAACGATTCGCAGATGGAAGCGGTGAGCCTCGGCAAGGAAAAGCCGCAGGCAACGGGTCACGACGAAGCGTCGTGGGCGCAGAACCGCCGCGCCGATCTCGTCTATCAACAGTAAGTAACGGAAGAATCGCCGTATGACGCACCGTGTATCCTGGCTGCGCGTAGCCGCAGCATTCTGCGTCGTCGGCGCGGCGTGGTCGGCCGCGCCGGCGCACGCCGGCATGTTCGACGACAACGAGGCGCGCCGCGCCGTGCTCGATCTGCGCAGCAAGAGCGACAACCTGTCCAGCCAGTTGTCGGCCGCCCAGCGTACGATCCTCGATCAATCCGCCCGCCTCGACCAGCTGAACCAGCAGGTCGCGACGCTGCGCGGCGAGAACGAGGATCTGACGAACCGGCTGACGACGCTCGAGCGGCAGCAGAAGGAGTACTACCAGGATCTCGACACGCGGCTCAAGAAGTTCGAGCCGCAGCAGGCGACGATCGACGGCGTCGAAGGCACCGTGCAGCCGGGTGAAACGGATGCGCTCAGCGCGGCACAGCAGCAGTTCCGCAACGGCAACTTCAAGGCGGCTGCGGCGTCGTTCCGCAGCTTCATCGCGAAGTATCCGCAGAGCCCGTACCAGCCGACCGCGCAGTACTGGCTCGGCAATGCGCAATACGCGCTGCGCGACTACCGCGGCTCGACGGCGACGTGGCAAGGGATCGTGAGCAAGTTCCCGCAGCATCCGCGCGCGGCCGACGCACTCGTGGCGATCGGCACGAACCAGCTCGAACAAGGCCAGAAAGCGGCCGCGAAGAAGACGTTCGAGCAGGTCGTTTCCCAGTACGCGGGATCGAACGCGGCGCAGACGGCACAGGGCAAGCTCGAGACCATCAAGTAATTGACCGTGACGGGTTGTTGACAGCCCAGCAATCCGTCGCTATAATTTTTTGCTCTTTGGGTCGTTAGCTCAGTTGGTAGAGCAGCGGACTTTTAATCCGTTGGTCACAGGTTCAAGTCCTGTACGGCCTACCAAAGATTCAAGGGCCTGGCAGCAATGCCGGGCCCTTTTTATTTGCCGCAAGAAAACTGCGTTGCGACTTCGCGGCCATCCCACGCACGGTGCACGTCGACGCCGGTCGAGACATCGTGACGATGCCTGGATCGCACTCCTTCCCCTGCCCCGTCACGATTCCACGCCCGCGCCCGGTCATCTTCCGCAAGCCTGTACGAAGCGAAGAAAGGGGCGGCGGGTCTTCAGCATCCCCGCGGCCATCGTCGCGAAACGGGTGGGTTTGTCTGCACCCGCTGCGCGTGCCGTCACTCCTGAACGGGCGGCGCGGAATCGATATCGATCGCGCGCGGCTTCGCGCCTTGCAGGTCGCGCGTGTTCTTCTGCACGGTCACGGCGCCGAACAGCGCGAGCACGAACGACATCGCATAAAAACCCTTCTCGCTCAGTTGCAGCGTCGCATTGAACAGGCCGACGACCAGCAGCGCGATCGCCAGCAGCAGCGCGACCCAGCTCAGTCCGTAGTAGATGCCCGTGACGGGAATGCCTTCCGCGCGGTCGCGCACGCTCTTCTGCAGCGAGATTGCCGCATACAGCCCGAACGCCAGTACGGTGAAGTAGTAGCCCTTCTCGTTGAGCTGCATGCCGGCATTCCAGAGGCCGATCAGGAATGCGGCGAAACCGGCGATCAGCGCGGCCCACGACGCGGCGACGAAAGCGAACGACGGTTGCTGGATGGTGGTTTGGTTCATTGCTTTGCCCTCTCTTTTTTGTCTGTATCTCGTCCCGGCCGGAACGAGTTTCGCGCATGGTAGCAGCTTTAACGCGCTGCAAGACGAATCGGTGCGCGAACACACGCCGATGCATTCCCCTCTCCCATACAAACCGACCCTACTTTCTAATTTCCTGTGTTCTAATGCGATTCGCGCCGAGCACGGTTCACCCGGCCAATTGATAAAACCGATTCATGGCCTGGCACGGGAAGCGCGACCCGCGAGGAAAGGTGTGCGCACCACGAACAATAGAAAATAAATTGGGGATTCTGTTATCTCGGCAATGAACCGCCGATAACAGCTGCGACGTTATGAAAAATCACGAACAACAACGCGTACGGGGAGAATCGGGGCGCCCGAATCGGGCAATACGGCGTGTAGCGTCCCGACATCATCAGCAAGGCTCGCTCGCCATAACCGGCGCAATTGTGCTGTCGGTGGTCGTGATCCTGCTTCTCGGCACGATCTATCTCGGCATGGCCTATTCGCAGCGACGCCAGCTCCAGGCCGCGGCCGACATGGCCGCCCTTTCGGCCGTCCAGCAAATCAACTCGGATCCGACCTGCACCGGCGTTGCACTAACCACCGCGAACGCGGTCGCCCAGGTGAACGGCTATGCGGCGACGAATCCCGCGCCGGTCGTCCAGTGTGGCTACTGGCAGCCTTCCGCCCAGCCCGGCGGCAGTTTCAGTCAATCCGTTCCGGCAGGCTCGCAGGCCAATGCCGTCTCGGTGACATTGAGTGCGCCGATTTCATATTTCGGCGGGATGGATACGGTCCACGCGACAGCCCGCAATCTCGTCCAGGACACATTCTCGCTAACGTCGACGTTGGCGACGCTGAACGGCGGCATTCTGAATCAATTGCTGAACGGATTGCTCGGCGGCATTTTCGGCGGACAAAAATTCAATCTGGCGCTCAAGCTCGGGGATTATCAGAATCTTGCCGCCGTAGGCCTCAATGTGCTGGATATCGCGGCAGCCATCAATGCCGGTTCGGTGAACGGCGCACTGAACACCGACGTGACGCTGGCCCAATTGATTCAGGCCGAGATTGCCGCAGCGACGAAAGAAGGCGTCGCAGACGTCAACCTCAACGTCCTGCGAGCCATTCTTGCAAAGATCAGCGTGAACGGCGGTCCGACACTGCAACTGGGAAACCTCCTCGGCCTGTCAACCGCCAATGGCTCGCAAGCGGTCGATGCGAGCATCAGCGCGCTGGGCTTGCTGACCACGGCCCTGGAAACAGCCTATGTCTCCGCGAATGGCGTGTCGATTGCCGACGGGACAAATTTCCTCAAGGTTCCTTTGGGAATCCACATTCCGTCGAACCCGCTGCTGACAGCCAACGTCTCGGCGTACATTCAGCTTATTCAACCGCCGACGATTGCAAGCGGGCCGCCCGGAAAGAACGCGTCGGGCCAGTACTACACCTTTGCGACTTCGGCGGTCGGGAAGGTCTTCCTGACCGTTCAGCTCGACGTGCTCGGTTTCGGCGGCGGCTCCGCGCTGCAGGTCAACCTGCCCATCTGGCTGTTTGTCGGCCCGAGTACCGCAGGTCTGGCCGCAGTGAACTGCACGGCGGCCAACCGCTCGGCCACGCTCGATGTCAGGCCGGGCATCCTCGGCCTGTATATCGGCGGATCGATGAGTTCGCCGCCGAACTTCAACGCAGGGACCGGAGCGGTCACCTCGGGCGGCGCATCCGCGCCGATCATTCAGGTATTGAATCTCATCCCGGGCCTGCCTGCGCTGCTGTCCGTCTCCGTCGGCGGATCGAACGGCTTGAGCGTGCCGCTGACGAGCCAGGCCCAGACGCTGCAGTTTTCCTATCCGATGTCGAGCAACGCGTCTTCGTGGACGCCGAACAGCAGCACCAGTCCGCCCTACAGCCAGACTGCTTCGACGAACCTGATCGGTTCGACGGGAAGCCTCTTACAGACAGTGCTGGCGCAGTTGTCGAACCCGAACAACCTCGACGTCTCGGTTGCGGGGCTGCATCTCACCGTGGTGTCGGAAATCGTCGCGGCGGTGTCGCCGATCCTGACGGGCATTCTCGCCCCCGTATTCGTCGTGCTGAATTCCGTCGTCACGCCGCTCCTGCAGCTGCTCGGGTTGCAGGTCGGCAGCGCGACGGTACAGAACTTCCCGCAGGCGATTACCTGCAGTCCGTCGCTGGTGCAGTAGTCCGGTCGCGAAGGTGCGCCGCTTCGGCAGGCACGTTTCCTCGAGCTCGGGCCGCGTCGATACGCGGCACGACGAATCGGCAGTCGCGCGTTACGACCCGCGCTGCGCGCGCCGCCAGCGCCCCGGCGTCGTGCCGAGCACGGCGCGAAACGCCTTGCCGAACGCGGCCTCGGACTGATAGCCGACCGCCTGGCCGATTTCCGCCTGGCCGCGCTGCGTGTCCTGCAACAATGCGCACGCATGCATCATGCGGATCTGCGCGACGAATGCGCCGACGCTCATGCCGGCCTTCTCGCGGAAATGCCGCGCATAGGTCGCACGCGACATCGCGGCAGCCGCGCCGAGCGACTCGACCGTCCACGGCTTCGCCGGCGCCTGCAGCACGGCCTGGACCGACGGGCCGAGCCGCGCGTCGGCCGCCAGCGCAAGCCAGCCGGACGGCATCCGCGCGTCGCGCCCGTACGCGCGCAACGCATACGCGAGCAGCGCCTGCCCGAGCGCATTCACGATCGCGCGAGCGCCCGGTTGCGCGCTCGACGCCTCGCCGCGCAGCACGCTCGTCAGCAGTTGCAGCGGCGCAAGCCCCGACACGTCGCTCAAGCCGACGTGCAGCAGCGGCGGCAGCGTGCGCATCAGCAGTCCACCCGCCCCGCTTGCATAGACGAAGCGTCCGCACAGCAGGTCCACGCTCGCGCGCTCGGGCTCCGCGAGATTCGACAGGACCGGCAGCACCGCGCCGCCGGCACTCGTCGGCTCGCGCAGCGGCGCGCGGGCCCGCGATCGAGCGGCGGCCGCGTCGAGCAGGTCATGCGCATCGCCGGCCGGCAGCAGCACGAAGTCGCCTTCGGCGAGCTGCAACACGCGCCCGTCCGCGGTACGCAGCCGGCAGCTTCCCGCCAGCAGCAGATGAAACGCCGCCTCGCCGGGCGGCAACGGCTCATGCGGCATCGCGAACGCACCGTCGAGCAGGCAGCGCAGGTCGAGTTCGACATGACTGCGGCCCAGCGACAGCAACTGGCTCAGGGCATCCATGAGACGATTGCGCTAAAAATTGACACTGTAGCGTATCGAAACCCTCAGCGCGAACGATCAGAATGGGTCCTGCATCGCCCGAGACCGCGGCCCCGGCCGCGCCCACTCTCTTCCTGAAAGGACCCATCATGCTGAACTGGAACGAATACCGGAAGGAACTCACGACCCGCATCGGTGAACTGTCGAAGCTGTCGCCCGATACGCTGGCAGGCTACAAGGCACTGTCCGGCGCCGGCGCAAAGACCGGGCATCTCGACGCGAAGACGCGCGAGCTGATCGCGCTCGCCGTGGCTGTCACGACGCGCTGCGACGGCTGTATCGCGGTGCACACGGCCGAAGCGGCCAAGCATGGCGCGACCCGCGAAGAAGTGGCGGAAGCGCTCGGCGTTGCGGTCGCGCTGAATGCGGGCGCGGCGCTCGTCTACTCGGCGCGTGTGATGGATGCGATGGGGGAATGACGATCGCCGCCGTCGCGTCGCCGACATCGACGCGACGCGACGGCGGCACGCCGAACTCGGCTACCATGCGCTACAGATTCATCGCGAAGGAGCGCGTCATGTGCCGCTGGCTCGCCTATACGGGCAATCCGATCCATCTCGAAACCGTGCTGTTCCGCGCGAAGCACTCGCTGATCGACCAGAGCCTGCATTCCGAACTCGGCGCGACGACCACCAACGGCGACGGCTTCGGGCTCGGCTGGTACGGGCACCCCGACGAACTGCCGTTTCGCTATCGCTCCGTACATCCGGCCTGGAACGACCGCAACCTGCGCGAAGCTGCGCGCGCGATTCGTTCTCGAATGTTCATCGCGCATATCCGCGCGGCGACCGACACGCCGGTGCAGGAAACCAACTGTCATCCGTTTCGCCACGGCCGCTGGCTGTTCGTGCACAACGGACTGATCCGCGACTTTCACAAGCTGCGCCGCGACCTGACGATGAAGGTCGATCCCGCGCTGTTCCCGACGCTCGAAGGCTCGACCGATTCCGAGCTGATGTTCCGCCTCGCCTTGACATACGGGCTCGAACAGGCGCCGCTGTCCGCGCTCGAGCGGATGGCCGGCGTCGTCGAGGAAACGGCCGCGCGGCATCGTGTGGCGCAACCGCTGAACATGACGATCTGCGCGACCGACGGCGAACGGATCATCGCGGTGCGCTATTCGAGCGAGCGGCAATCGCGCTCGCTGTTTCACAGCACGTCGTTCAAGCACCTGCACGAGTTGTATCCGCACAATCCGCGCATCGCCGAGGCCGGCGACGATGCGTTCATGGTGGTGTCAGAGCCGCTCGTCGATCTGCGCGGCGCGTGGGAGGAAATCCCGGAAAGCACGGCGATCGTCGCGCAGGGGGCGGATGTGCAGCAGCGGCCGTTTGGGCCGGGGCATAGGTGACGCGTCGAGGCGCTGCGGGTGCGGCCATACGCGCAAGGTCAGGTTCGCAATCGGCAACTGTCTCTGACGAAATCGAGCTCGCAAACGCGCGTGCGCTCCTCGGACACTAAACTTGACGTGATCCAGCGCTAGTGTCCCGTTCCATTGTTAACTGATCTATGTTCGCGTAGCATGTTGACGTCAACGGAACGGGAGACGTCAACATGGCGATGGGACGACCGAAGGCGGAACTGATGCTGAGCGAAGACGAGCGCGCACAACTGATGTCGATTGCGCGTTCTCGCTCGATTTCGGCCACGTTGGACCTATCCGTGATTTCGTGGGCGGGGCATATCATGAGGTGTAAAAGCCATGGATATGCCAATGAAGAAGAAAC
>NZ_CABVPP010000033.1 GCF_902499075.1 Burkholderia pseudomultivorans
CGGCGCGCTGGGCCGCGCGCGCGGCGTTCGCGACCAGCCGCGCGACGGCCGGCGGCCACGTGTGCGTGTCGCTCGTCGCGCTCGCGCAGCGCTACGAGGCGCCGCTCGACGACGTGCGCGCGGCGCTCGCCGCGAGCGGCGTCGTCGCGTTCGGCACGCTCGCGCGCGGCGACGAGCGGCCGCTGATCGTCGACCGGCACGACCATCTGTACCTGTCGCGCTATTTCGACTACGAGCGGCGGCTGGCCGACGCGCTCGTCGCGCAGGCCGGCGTCGCGATGCCCGACGACGCGCTGTCGCCCGAGCGGCTGCGCGCCAGTCTCGCACGCTATTTCGGGCCGGCGACGGCGGAGGTCGACTGGCAGCGCGTCGCGGCAATCGTCGCGCTGACGGGCCGCGTGACGATCGTCAGCGGAGGCCCCGGCACCGGCAAGACGACGACCGTCGTCGGCGTGCTGGCCTGCCTGCTCGACGCGCATCCGGCGCTGCGCATCGCGCTGGCGGCGCCGACCGGCAAGGCCGCGCAGCGGATGCAGGAAGCGCTGCACGCGCGCGCCGGCGAGCTGCCGCCCGAGCTGGCGGCGCGCCTGCCCGACACGTCGTACACGCTGCACCGGCTGCTCGGCGGCGGCGGCGCGACGGGCTTCCGTCACCATCGCGACAATCCGCTGCCGTACGACCTGATCGTCGTCGACGAAGCGTCGATGATCGACGTCGCGCTGGCCGCGCATCTGCTCGATGCGCTCGCGCCGGGCGCGCGGCTCGTGCTGCTCGGCGACAAGGACCAGCTCGCCGCGGTCGAGGCGGGGGCGGTGTTCGCCGAGCTGAGCGCGCGGCCGACCTTTACCGCCGCGGCGCGCGCGCGCATCGCGCAGGCGCTCGGCATCGACGAGGCGGCGTTCGTCGCGGCGCTGCCGGTGCCGGATGACGGCGCGGCGGCGGTGTCGAATTCGGCTTCAGTTTCGACTTCGGCGGCAGCGCCGGTATCCGCACGCAAACCCGCGCGACGCCCCGCAGTCGACACGCGGCAGGCCTCGCTTTTCGACGACGAACCGCAGGACGATGCGCGCACGCCGGCCGGCGTGGCTGCGGCGCATTCTGACGAGGCGATCGCCGCGCTCGATGCCGGCGACGCGCCCGCGTGGATCGAGGCCGACGAACTCGCGTGGCTGGACGCTGCGGTGCTGCCGCCGTTCGACGCCGGCGATGCGGCGCTTGCTTCTGCAGCGTCGACGACGACGCCACCGTCCGGCGATACCGCGCCTGCACCGACATCGCCCGCGCCGCTCGCGGACTGCGTCGTGTGGCTCGAGCGCAATTACCGCTTCGGCCTCGATTCGCCGATCGGCCGGCTGTCGCTCGCGATTCGCCGCGGCGACGTGCAGGCCGCGCTCGACGCGTTGCCGGCGGACGACGCAGCCGCCGCATCGTTTCACGACGACGCGGGCGAGACGCTCGCGGCCGCCACCGTCGAGCGGCTCGCGCGGCGCTTCGGCGCGTATCTCGACGCATTGCGCGATGCGCTGGCCGCGCCGGCGCCCGATCCGCTGCCGCTGTTCGATGCGCTCAACCGCTTCCGGATCCTGTGCGCGACCCGCAACGGCGCGCGCGGCGCCGAGCACGTCAACGCGCTGGTGGCCGCGCACGTGCGGCGCGCGGCGCGCGTGCCGCTCGCGGTCGGCGCGCACTGGTTCACCGGGCGGCCGATCATGGTCACGCGCAACGACTATGCACTCGGGCTGTTCAACGGCGATATCGGCATCGCATTGCCCGACACGCACGGCGTGTTGCGCGTGTGGTTCCGGCGCGCGGACGGCACCGCGCGCGCGGTGTCGCCGGCCGCGCTGCCGCCGCACGAAACCGCGTTCGCGCTGACGGTCCACAAGTCGCAGGGCTCGGAGTTCGACGAGGCCGCGCTGGTGCTGCCGGCGACGTTCGGCCGCGTGCTGACGCGCGAGCTCGTCTATACGGCCGTCACGCGCGCGCGCACGCGCGTGCAGGTGATCGGCCCGCGCCGCGTGCTCGCGCAGGCGGTCGCGACGCGCACCCAGCGCGACTCGGGGCTGTCGGCGCGCGTCGACGAGGCGCTCGCGCGGCGCCGCGCGGAGGCCGCGCGATGATGATCCGCTATACGCTCGATCCGGCCGAGGTCGAATGGACGGCCGTGCGTGCGCAGGGCGCCGGCGGGCAGAACGTCAACAAGGTGTCGAGTGCGATTCACCTGCGTTTCGACATTCGCGCGTCGTCGCTGCCGCCCGTGCTGAAGGAGCGGCTGCTCGCGCTGTCCGACCAGCGCATTACGCGCGACGGCATCGTCGTGATCAAGTCGCAGGAACACCGGACCCAGGAGAAAAACCGCGAGGCCGCGCTCGCACGGCTCGATGCGCTGATTCGCGGCGTCGCATTCACGCCGCGTGCGCGGATCGCGACGCGGCCGACGCGTGCGTCGAAGGAACGGCGGCTCGAGCACAAGGCGCGCCGCAGCGTGGTGAAGTCGGGGCGCGGCAAGATCGTCGACTGATTCGCGAGCGGCACGGGCTGCAATCGTTTGCCGACCGGCCAACAGCGGTGGCGGGCCGCCCGTTCGCGCCGCCGCCTAGCGCATCACGGTGCCTGCGCTGTCGAGCACGAAATCGACGCAGAACACGACGAGCCGGTCGCGTGCGCGGGTCGCGACGGCGGCCGTATAGCAGTCGCGGCCTTCGGTCAGCGAGAAGTGCGGCCCCATCAGCGCGACGCGGCCGGGCGCGGCGATCGCGCGCTGGAAATACGGGCGGCGCGACCAGTTGCTGTGGGTTTCCGGAAACAGCGGCGCAAGGCGCGTGCCGCCGGCCGGGCCGTCGTCGGGGGGCGGCGCGCCGATCGACGGCAGGAACTGTTCGCCGATCTCGTCCGTGACGAACACGCGGCGCGCGGCCGGCACCGCGAACACGCGCTGCGCGGCGTCCTGCAGGTTGCCGCTCGCGGCGAATGCGGCCGCGCCGGCGAGCACGAGCCGCTCGATCGCGTCGAAGCCCGGCTGGGTGGCGGCGACCGGCACATGCCGGCGGGCGATGAAGCGCCGCCATGCCGCGTCGAGCATCGCCGGCGCGGCTGCGCTCGCGTGCGCGATCGACGCGTCGGGCTGGCCGAACTGGAAGCCCTGCACGAAATCGATGTCGGCATCCATCAGCGACTGCAGCGTGTCGTCGCTTTCGACGCCTTCGGCGAGCACCATCGTGCCGGCCTGGTGCAGCATCGAGACGAGGTGGTGCATGATGCGGCGGTCCTCGCCCGACCACGTCGAGCGCTCGACCAGCGAACGATCCAGCTTGACGATGTCGGGCCGCGCGCGCCACACGCGATCGAAATTCGAGAAGCCGGTGCCGAAATCGTCGATCGCGATCAGGAAGTCGCGGTGCTGGATCATGTCGATCGTGCGCGCGAGCGCGGCTTCGTCGCGCGCGGGCTGCTCGACGACTTCGAGCACGATGCGGTTCGGCGGCAGCGCGAAATGCCGGCACAGCGCTTCGACGAACTCGCGCTGCACGAGGCCCGAATCGAGCACGCGCGGCGTCACGTTCAGGAACAGCCAGCCGTCGCCGATCCCCTGCGCGACGAAATTGGCCGTGTGCAGGCAGCGGGCGAGCCGGTCGAGCAGCAGCGCGTCGGCGTCGGCGCGCGTACGGTCGAACAGCGCGGTCGGCGAGATCAGCGCGCCGTGCGCATCGACGACCCGCAGCAGCGCTTCGTAGCCGACGACCCGCTTGTGCGTGATCGACAGCACCGGCTGGAATACGCTGCGCAGCGTGGTGTTGCGATAAGTGGCGAGCCAGCCGGCGGGAGTCGGAGTGAGACGGGCGAGCAGGGAGTCGAGCGAGAGGTCGCGGGAGGGCTTCATGTCAGCGGCGCCTCGGGGCGATCGGCGGGGCGGTATCCCGCCGCCACGCATAAGCAGTCGCGCGCGAAGATGGACGCGGCAGAACGTGGGGCATCGTGACTGCCTTCTGCGGATGAGTGTCTGGAGTGTACCGGGAATGACGCCGGTCGCGTATCAGGGTAACTCCACACGCGTGCGGTCGCGGCGGCGTGCCATGCCGCCGTCCGCGGTTCAGACCGCTTCGCCGCCGCGCGGCCCGAGGCCCGGAATGCGCCGGATCACGCCGGTTGCGAGCGCGGTGCCGACCAGCACGATCGCGCAGCCTTCGATCATCGCGAGCGACACGTGTTCGCCGAGGAACAGCGCGCCCCACAGCAGGCCGAACACCGGAATCACGAACGTCACGGTGATCGCCCGGGCCGGGCCGACATGCGAGATCAGGTAGAAGAAGATGAAATACGCGATGCCCGTGCACGCAATGCCGAGGCCCAGCACCGCGCCCCACGCGTGCGCGCTGACCGGCGCGGCCGGCCACGTCGCGAGCGCGAACGGCAGCAGCAGCACGGTCGAGCCGATCATGCTGCCGGTCGCGTTGATCAGCGGATCGACGCCGCCGAGCTTGCGTTTCGTGTAGTTGGCCGCGATCCCGTACAGCAGCGTCGCGCCGAGCGCCGCGGCGGCGGCGAGCGCGGTCGCGCTGGCGCCGGTGCTGCCGTGCGCATTCGCGATCTGGTCCCATACGAGCGTGAGCACGCCGGCGAAGCCGATCACGAGACCGAGCGCGCGCGGCAGCGACAGCTTGTCCTTCAGCCACAGGTACGCAACGAGCGCGCCCCACAGCGGCGTCGTCGCGTTGATCACCGACGTCACGCCGGCCGACAGCGTCAGTTCGGCGAACGCGAACAGGCAGAACGGCGCGCCCGAGTTCAGCACGCCGACGACGAACAGCGGCCACGCATGACGGCGCAGCCGCGCGACGAGATCGGCGGGCTTGAAGCGCGTCAGCGCGAGCGCGATCAGGAACAGCGCGCCGATGCCCACGCGCAGCGCCATCAGCGGCGCGACGCCGAACTCGGCGACGCCGATCCGGATGAACAGGAACGACGCGCCCCACAGGGCAGCGAGCACGGTCAGCAGAAGGGCGTTCTTGGCAGACATCGGGCGGGGCGTGACGAAAGGGATGCGGTGAATCTTACACTGCGCGCCCCGGCTGTCGTTTCACGCTCGAATGAAACGACAAGAAACGGCAATACGAGGCGGCGCCGGCGATGTCGTCACGGCATCGCCGGCGAGCGGGACCGGGTAGCAAGCGGTGCGGCGGTCAGTGGTGACGCCAGCCGCCGCGTCCGCCGCCGAAGCCGAAACCGAGCGATATCGACGGGCCCCAGTAGCCGCCCCATGCAGGCGCATAGGCGGGGGCCGGATAGTAGTACGCGGGGCCGGGATCCACGTAGACGGGCGCAGGCTGAACCGGCGCCGGCGCGGCCGCGTAATAGCCGGACGGATAGTAGCCGTAAGGGTAGTAGCAGCCGGCGAGCGTCGAGCAGGCGAGCGCTGCGGCGACAAGGGTCCTGTTCATGATGTCACTCCGGCAGGCCGGCAAGCGGCCGATGCTTGGGGGCTGTCCATGCCGGCTGCGGACGGCGGGCCGGCCTGCGACCGGTCGCGACCGGCGCCGCCCCGCGATCGACTGTTTCAAACCGGAGAAGGGCGCGCGGCATCGACATGGATCCAGCTTACGCCGCGCGTCGATGACACGGTGTACAAAACGGTAACGGATCATTTCCGTCGGCCGCGCCGCGCGCGGATGCCGGATGTAAAAACGGCGTTTCCGCAACGCGGAAACGCCGCTCGGCCGGATGCCGCTGCCGCACGTGGCGTGGCCGACGGGCGGCGGGACGGCTTACTTGCCGACCTGGTTGCCGATGATGCCGCCGGCTGCCGCGCCGCCGAGCGTCGACAGCGCGTTGCCGCCGATCGCCGCACCCGCTACGCCGCCGACCCCTGCACCGATTGCCGTGTCGCGCTGACGTCTCGACATCGAATCGCAGCCCGACAGGCTGGCCATTGTCGCGACGAGCAGTACGCATATTCCGATACGCCGGGTCGAGTTCATGGTCGTCGTCCTTGTGTTGTGAAGGAAGGCGCGCAGCCGCCGGGCGACCGCGCATGAATTCAATCTACGCGCGCTCCGGCAGCGCTTCTGTAAGGACTTGTTAAGCTAATCGCGGTTTCGTAATCATTTGTTTCGCACGCGCCCGCGGGCATGCGGGATGCGCAGCACACCGCCCGGCGTAAAAAAGCCCGCTCGAAAGCGGGCTTCGTGCATCGCGATGCGGTGCGTCGCGGCGTTTATTGCCGGTGATAGATTTCCGAGCCGCTCTTCACGAATTCGACGGCCTTGACTTCCATCCCCTTTTTCAGCGCGTCGGTTTCGGACACGCCCTGCTGCGCCGCGAACTCGCGCACGTCCTGCGTGATCTTCATCGAGCAGAAGTGCGGGCCGCACATCGAGCAGAAGTGCGCGACCTTGGCCGAATCCTTCGGCAGCGTTTCGTCGTGGAATTCGCGCGCCTTGTCGGGGTCGAGACCGAGGTTGAACTGGTCTTCCCAGCGGAACTCGAAGCGCGCCTTCGACAGCGCGTTGTCGCGCACCTGCGCGCCCGGGTGCCCCTTCGCGAGGTCGGCGGCATGCGCGGCGAGCTTGTACGTGATGATGCCTTCCTTCACGTCGTCCTTGTTCGGCAGGCCGAGGTGCTCCTTCGGCGTCACGTAGCACAGCATCGCGGTGCCGAACCAGCCGATCATCGCGGCGCCGATGCCCGACGTGATGTGGTCGTAGCCCGGCGCGATGTCGGTCGTCAGCGGTCCGAGCGTGTAGAACGGCGCCTCCTTGCACCAGTCGAGCTGGAGATCCATGTTCTCCTTGATCAGCTGCATCGGCACGTGGCCCGGACCCTCGATCATCACCTGCACGTCGTGCTTCCACGCGATCTGCGTGAGCTCGCCGAGCGTCTTCAGCTCGCCGAGCTGCGCTTCGTCGTTCGCGTCGTAGATCGAGCCGGGGCGCAGGCCGTCGCCGAGCGAGAAGCTCACGTCGTACGCCTTCATGATCTCGCAGATCTCTTCGAAGTGTTCGTACAGGAAGCTTTCCTTGTGATGCGCGAGACACCACTTCGCCATGATCGAGCCGCCGCGCGACACGATGCCGGTCATCCGGTTCGCGGTGAGCGGCACGTACTGCAGGCGCACGCCCGCGTGGATCGTGAAGTAGTCGACGCCTTGCTCGGCCTGCTCGATCAGCGTGTCGCGGAAGATTTCCCAGGTCAGGTCCTCGGCCTTGCCGTTGACCTTCTCGAGCGCCTGGTAGATCGGCACCGTGCCGATCGGCACCGGGCTGTTGCGGATGATCCACTCGCGCGTTTCATGAATGTGCTTGCCGGTCGACAGGTCCATCACCGTGTCGCCGCCCCAGCGGATCGCCCACGTCATCTTGTCGACTTCCTCGCCGATCGACGACGTGACGGCCGAGTTGCCGATGTTCGCGTTGATCTTCACGAGGAAGTTGCGGCCGATGATCATCGGCTCGGATTCCGGGTGGTTGATGTTCGCGGGGATGATCGCGCGGCCGCTCGCGACTTCCGAGCGCACGAATTCCGGCGTGATCTCGGTCGGCGCGTTCGCGCCGAAGGCCGCGGCGCCGAACGCCTGGCCCGGATGCTGGCGGCCCATCATCGCGGCGAGCTTCGCGCCGTTCGGGCCGCTCGCCTTCAGGCTCTCGAGGTATTCGGCGCGGCGCTGGTTCTCGCGGATCGCGATGAACTCCATTTCCGGCGTGATGATGCCCTGGCGCGCGTAGTGCATTTGCGTGACGTTGCGGCCGGCCTGCGCGCGGCGCGGGTTGCGGTGCAGGCCCGGGAAGCGGAGGTCGGCGGTGGCCGGGTCGGCCGCGCGCTCGCGCCCGTACTGGCTCGACAGGCCCGGCAGCGTCTCGGTGTCGCCGCGCGCCTCGATCCAGCGCTGGCGCAGTGCCGGCAGGCCTGCGCGGATGTCGATCTTCGCGTCCGGGTCGGTGTACGGGCCCGACGTGTCGTACACGTAGACCGGCGGATTCTTCTCGCCGCCGAAGCCGGTCGGCGTGTCGGCCTGCGTGATTTCGCGCATCGGCACGCGGATGTCGGGCTGCGAGCCCGTCACGTAGATTTTCCGCGAGTTCGGCAGCGGCGCGATGGCAGCGGCATCGACGTGGGCGTCGGCAGACAGAAACTTCGGATTGGCGTTCATGCAATCTCCTTGTCGGCCCGAGTTGGCGCGCTGGCGTTCACCCGGGTCCCGTGACGAATGTGGGGCTCGAGCTAAGCAGGAGACGAGGCTTGGTGAGGCGGCGGATTTCGTCAGAGGGATGGCGGCGAAATCCGTACGCTTCCCTGCGCTGGCATTATCCAGATCAGGTTCAAAGGGTATTTCTCACCCACAACGCCGGCCGGTTCGACCGGGAGCATTGCAGGACCCCCGCGTTAGCAAGGGCACACGATACACCGCCTTGGCGGCGGTTTCAACCGGTTGCCGAGCGGCGCTCGCGGTGCGCTGCAGCATCGGCGCTCTTGCCGCCGCCCGAAAAAATTTTCGGCGTCGCTGTCATTTCCGGCGACCTGCGCCGTCTATTCGGCTCCTCAACCCATGTACCGGAGTAATGTCATGAACAAGATCCTGATGGCTGTCTGCGTCGCTGCTTTCACTATGCTTGCGACCGGCGCCCATGCGCAGAACGATGCGATGTCGAAGGACGGCACGTCGATGTCGAAGGACGCGATGGGCCACGATGCGATGGCGAAGGATGGCGCGATGAAGAAGGACACGATGCAGAAGCACGCGATGAAGAAGGATGCGATGAAGAAGGACGCAATGGGCCACGACGCGATGGGCAAGTCGACGCAGGGCGACAAGATGAGTCCGTCGAACTGAGCGATGCATGCGGGGCGCGGCCGGCGCGTGCGCCGGCGCCGCGCCAGGCGACGGCGCGCGATGCGCATTCGGCTGCGCGCGTCGCGGACCGTCGCATCCTTCCGGGAGTCTTCATCATGCAAACCGTATCCGCCCCCGATCGCGCGGCTGCGCCGCCGCCCGTGCGCTCGATCCATCCGGCGTGGGTGCGCGCGAGCCACTGGCTCAACGCGCTCGCGGCCGTGCTGATGGCGCTGTCCGGCTGGCGCATCTACGATGCGTCGCCGATCTACCCGTCGTTCACGTTCGCGCACGGCATCACGCTCGGCGGCTGGCTCGGCGGCGCGCTGCAATGGCATTTCGCGGCGATGTGGCTGCTGGTCGGCAACGGCGTGTTCTATCTCGCGATGGCGATCGCGACCGGACGCGTCGCGCGCAAGATGCTGCCTGTCACGCCGGTATCGGTCTGGCGCGACGTGCGTGCGGCGCTGCGCGGCCGGCTGTCGCACGACGACCTGAGCGTCTACAACGCGGTGCAGCGCGCCGCCTACCTGACCGCAATCGTCGATCTCGTGGTGCTGGTGCTGTCGGGGCTCACGATCTGGAAGTCCGTGCAGTTCCCGCTGTTGCGCGAACTGTTCGGCGGCTACGACAGCGCGCGCGTCGTGCATTTCTGGGCAATGGCGCTGCTCGTCGCGTTCTTCGTCGTGCATGTGGCGATGGCGCTGCTGGTGCCGCGCTCGCTGCTTGCGATGCTGCGCGGCCGCTGATCCGCGCAAAGGAACTCATCATGTCCGAATCCGCAGACAAGCGCGCGCGTTCGCGCTGGACGCTCGACCGCCGCGCGCTCGAACTCGACGTGCGCCGCGAACTGGACATGCCGTCGCGGCGGCTGTTCAACCGGCGCGTTCTGACGCTCGGCGGCCTGACGATGCTGACCGGCTGCACGCTGCAGGACGACGCGTCGGTCAACGCATTCCTCGAGAAGGTGTCGCGCATGAACGACCGCGTGCAGGCGTGGCTGTTCAGCGGCGAACGGCTCGCGCCGACCTACACGGAGGCCGACCTCACGCGGCCGTTCCCGTTCAACGCGTATTACGGGATCGACGACGTGCCGCACGTCGATGCGTCGAGCTACCGGCTGGTGCTGTCGGGGCGCGTGACGGGCAAGCGCGTGTGGACGCTCGACGAGCTGTATGCGCTGCCGCACGCGGAACAGATCACGCGGCACATCTGCGTGGAAGGGTGGAGCGCGATCGGGCGCTGGGGCGGCACGCCGTTCGGCGCGTTTCTCGCGCGCGCCGGCGCCGACACGCGCGCGAAATACGTCGGCTTCAAGTGCGCGGACGACTACTACGAAAGCATCGACATGCCGACCGCGCTGCATCCGCAGACGCTGCTCGCATTCGACTACGACGGCCGCCGGCTGCCGCCGGAGTTCGGCTTCCCGATGAAGCTGCGGATGCCGACCAAGCTCGGCTACAAGAACCCGAAGCACATCATGGAGATATTCGTGACCGACACGTATCCGGGCGGCTACTGGGTCGACCAGGGATACAACTGGTTCGGCGGATCGTGAGGCGCGGCGCGGCGGCGGATGTGTGCGCCCGCCGCGCGCGGCGCCGGTGCACTATGCGGACGCGCGCACCTGCAGGTCGACGCGCAGGCCGGCCGCCGCGGCCATGTTGACGAGCGCGTCGAGCCCGAACAGGTTGATCTTGCCGCGCATCAGGTCGGACACGCGCGGCTGCGTGACGCCCAGCAGCTGCGCGGCCTGCGCCTGGCTGAGTTCGAGCTGCGCGAGGCGCTGCTTGAGCGCGATCATCAGTTCGGAACGCAGCTTCATGTTCTCGGCCTCGGCCGGCGTGCTCTCGATCGCGTCCCAGACGCTCGGATAGCGTTTCTCGGTCATCGTTTCCACTCCATCAACAGGGCGCGATAGCGCCGGGCGGCCAGCTCCACGTCGGGCCGGCTCGTGCGGGCCGATTGCTTCCGGAAGCAATGAAGCACGTAGACGGCCTCGGCGAACGTCGCGACATAGACGATCCGGAATGCGCCGCTCGCGTCGCGGATGCGAATCTCCCGCACGCCGGGGCCGATGGTGCGCATCGGCTTCCAGTCGTCGGGCTCGTGGCCGCGCTGCACCTGGTCGATCTGATGGCCGGCTTCGCGTCGCGCGGGCGGCGGGAAGTCGCGCAGATCGGCGAGGGCGCTGCCGACGAAGACGACGGGCTTCGGTGGAAGGCTGGTTGAATTATACAAAATTTTGTATGGGTTGTCAGGGTTGTGGACGAACGGAAAAGGCGACGCGATGCGCGCGCCGTACCGTCACCATAAGCGCGAGACAGCCGCTGTCGTACATAACCGGCCGACAGGCCGATGTAGCCGGCGCGACAGGGTGCGCGCCGCATCGGCGGCTGATTCGGAGCGCGTCGCGTTCGCCGCCGCCGCCGGTCCGGCCCGCTCGTCGCGCGAAAATGTCGCGCCGAAACGTCAGTCCCTATCCTTTCAGCCAGGTCGGCAGATGCTTTCTAATCCTTAATGCGATAATGCGCGACGTGCGCAGCCAAAGCGGTTGCGCACGTTTTTTTGTCCCTCTGCCGCCGCTTGCCGGTTCTTATTCGTCGCCGTTCGCACTGCCATGTCGTTCCGCACGTCCGCTTCCGCCTTCCCGGTCCCGTCAGGGCCGTTTGCCGGCATCGCCGGCGTCTTTCAGCGGAGCACGCGGCGCGACGTGCGGGCAGGCTGACGATGACGCCGCTCGACCGCCTCCTCGATTTCCTGGCCCGCCTGCCGATCCGGATCCGCCTGCCGCAGAGCCGCGGCGGCCGCGTCGCGCTGGCGCTCGTGTTCATCTACTTCGTCTGGGGTTCGACCTACAGCGGCCTGCATTTCGCGCTGCAGTCGTTCCCGCCGCTGATGCTGTCGGGGCTGCGCAACCTGCTCGGCGGGATCGGCCTGTTCGTCTTCGCGCTGCGGCGCAAGCCAGAATGGCCGACGCTGCTGGAGATCCGCAACTCGGCGATCGTCGGCACGATGCTGGTCGCGCTGTCGTCCGGCACGATCGCGCTCGGGATGCGCACGGTCAGCAGCGGCTCCGCCGCGGTGATGGTCGCCACGGTGCCGCTGTTCGCGACCGTGATCGCGGCGGTCGCCGGGCGGCCGGTGACCAAGGGCGAGTGGGCGGCCGTCGCGCTCGGGATGGTCGGGATCGTCGTGCTGAACTCGGGCGGCGCGGCCGCCGACAATTCGGCGCTCGGCACGATCTGCGTGCTGGCCGGCGCGCTGTTCTGGGCGGGCGGCGCGCATCTCGCGACGCGGCTCAAGCTGCCGTCCGACCTGTTCCTGTCCACGTCGCTGCAGATCGGCCTCGGCGGGTTGATGTCCACGATCGTCGCGTGGCTGCTCGGCGAGCACATCGAGCACGTCGCGGTGGGGCCGGTGTTCGCGTTCCTCTACCTGATGGTGTTCTGCACGATGGCCGCGTATGTCGCGTACGGCTACCTGATCCGGCACACGAGCCCGATCATCGCGAGCAGCTGCATGTACGTGAACCCGATCGTCGCGGTCGCGCTCGGCGCGCTGATGCTCGGCGAGCCCGTGACGACGGCCACCGTGGTCGCGACCGTCGCGATCCTCGGCAGCGTCGGGCTGTCGTTCCTGTTCGATCCCGCGCGCCGGCCTGCGGCCCGGGCGGCCGCTGCTGCTGCGCCGGCCGTGGCGACGGCACCGGCAGCGGACGCGGCATCCGCGCCCGATCAGATCGCCGTGCCGGACGACGCACCGATCCTGACGCCTTCGGCCGTCCCGCTCGCGGTGCCGGCGCCGGCCGCCGTCGTCGACCCGGCTGCCGTGATGGATCCCGCGCAGGCGTTTGCGCCGCCGCCCGCCGCTGAACCGTCCGCGGCCGCGACGCGCGCCGACGCCTGACGCAGCCGCCCCGGGCCGCGCCGGCTGCGCTCAGCCGCCGCGCGCGCCGCGATGATGGAACCAGCCGGCGAGCGCGGTAAACAGCAGGCCGGCCGCGCACATGCCGGTCCAGCCGAACGCGTGCCACGCGGCGACGCCGACCGACGAGCCGAGCGCGCCGCCGATGAAGTAGCACACCATGTACACCGTGTTTACGCGGCTGCGCGCGTCGGGCTTCAGCGCATAGATGCGCGACTGGTTCGAGATCTGCGCGGCCTGCACGCCGACGTCCAGCACGATCACGCCGATCACGAGCCCGACGAGGCTCGACCCCGACAGCGCGAAGATCACGAACGACACCGCGAGCAGCGCGATTGCGAGCGAGATGATCGCGCGCGGGCCGCGCTTGTCGGCGAAGCGTCCCGCATAGGGCGCGGCGAGCGCGCCGGCCGCGCCGACGATGCCGAACAGGCCGGCCGCCTGCGGGCCGAGGTGGAACGGCGGGCCGGCGAGCAGCAGCGTGAGCACCGGCCAGAACGCGCTGAATGCCGCGAACAGCGCGGCGCCCGTCAGCGACGCCTCGCGCAGTCCGCGCAATTCGACTGCCAGATGCCACATCGAACCGAGCAGCTTGCCGTACGGCAGCGTCGACGTCGGCGAGCTGCGCGGCAGCCGCAGCACGATCACCGCGGCGAGCGCGACGAGCGCCGCGACCGATGCGCCGAACACCGTGCGCCAGCCGAAATACTCGGCGACGAAACCGGCGGCGGTGCGGGCCAGCAGGATGCCGAGCAGCAGCCCGCTCATCACGGTGCCGACCGCATGCCCGCGTTCGGCCGGCGGCGCGATCTCGGCCGCGAACGGCACGGCCTGCTGCGCGATGGTCGCGAGCACGCCGATCGCGAGGCTCGCGACGGCGAGCACCGCCAGCGACGGCGCGACGGCCGCCGCGATCAGCGCGATCGACAGGCCCGCGATCTGCATCAGGATCAGCCGGCGGCGGTCGAACCGGTCGCCGAGCGGCGCGAGCAGGAACATCCCGGCCGCGTAGCCGAGCTGCGTCGCGGTCGGCACGGCGCCGATCCACGACGCGCCGTCGGGAAACGACGCGCGGAAGCTGTCGAGCAGCGGCTGGTTGTAGTAGATGTTCGCGACCGAGACGCCCGCGATCGTCGCGAGCAGCAACAGCAGGCTGCGCGAGTAGTGGGGCGAGGCTTCGGCCGGACGGTCGGTGGAGGCGGTGGACATGGCTGCGCGGTGCGGAGTTGGGCGTCCGGCACGTGGCGCGCGTGGCGGGCGCGCAGGCGCGCCGGACGTCGATCGAGGGTGCCGATCATACCGGAGCACCGTGAATCCTGCCGGACAGCGGGCTGACAGGCGCGATGGGGCCCGACCCATGGCGGGGAGGGGATTGCCTTCCCGCCGGCCGGTTCGTCAGTCGACCAGCTCCCCGGTCGGCTCGTAGAACGGATAGGGTCCGTCGCCTTCGTCCACGTACACGTGATGCGACGTCATCCCCGCTTCCGGCGTATGCCGATGCACCGCGAACGCCGGCGGCTCGAGCCGGAACGCGGACGGCGCATCGGCGCGCAGGTCGAAAGCGACCTGGTGCGCGGGCGCCGGCACGGCCGACGCGAGCGTGCCGCCGAAGCGCGTGAACATGGTGCGGTGCACATGACCGCACAGCACGCGTTCGACGTTGGGGTAGCCGCGCAGCAGCGCGTCGAGTTTCGCGGCGGCCTGCGGCGCAAGGCGCAGCGCGTCCATATGCGCGATCCCCGCCACGAACGGCGGATGATGCAGTGCGACGATCACCGGCCGCTCGCGTGCCGCGTCGAGCTGGGCGGCAAGCCAGCCGAGCCGCGCATCGCACAGATCGCCGTGGCTCGCGCCGGGCACCTGCGAATCGAGCGCGAGCACGCGCACCGTGCCGACGTCGAGCGCGTACTGCACGAATTCGCCGCCCTGCAGCTCGGGGCGATCGGCGAACGCGCGGCGCAGCCCGGCGCGATCGTCGTGATTGCCGATCATCAGGTAGTACGGAATCTCCAGCGGCGCGAGCAGCGCGCGCAGATGGCGGTATTCGTCGTCGTGACCGAAATCGGTCAGGTCGCCGGTGACGAGCACCGCGTCGGGGCGCGGCACGAGCGCATTCAGGCGCGCGATGCAGCGCGCGAGCGCGGCCGCCGTGTCGACGCGCCGGTATGCGAGCTGGCCCGGCCGCTTGATGTGGAGATCGCTGATTTGAGCAAGCAGCATCGTCGTTCCTCGGAATCGTCGGATAGTGATGGGACAGCGCATCACGCGCCGAGCGCGATCAGGCCTTCCGCCGCGATCGCGATGCCGACGGCCGTGCCGCGGGCAAGCTCGACACGGCCCGGCACGTCGATCACGATCGGCTCGGGCGCCGCGTGCTCGATCGTGAGCCGCGTGCGTTCGCCGAGAAACGCGCACGCGCCGACCGCGCCGCGCAGCGGCGCATGCGCGGGATCGGCGAGCTGCGCGTCCTCGGGACGGAAGAACCACTCGTCGGCGGCGTGCGGCGTGACGATTGCGCCGCCCGTCGTCACGAGCGCGCCGTCCCGCCATTGTCCTGCAAGCCGGTTCAGCGTGCCGATGAACTGCGCGACCGTGCGGCTCGCGGGCCGGTAGTAGATGTCGCGCGGCGTGCCGATCTGCTCGATGCGGCCCGCGCCCATCACGACGATGCGATCGCCGAGCTCCATCGCCTCGGCCTGGTCGTGCGTCACGTAGACGGTCGTCACGCCGAGCTCGCGCAGCAGCGCGTTCATCTCGCGACGCAGCACGTCGCGCAGCTTCGCGTCGAGCGCGGTCAGCGGTTCGTCGAGCAGCAGCACGCGCGGACGCACCGCGAGCGCGCGGGCCAGCGCGACGCGCTGGCGCTGGCCGCCCGACAACTGGTCGATCGGCTTGTCGGCGTGCGCGTCGAGCCGCATCATCGCGAGCAGCTCGTCGACGCGCTCGCGCAGCGCACGCGGCTCGGTCCTGCGAATCTTCAGCCCGTAGCCGACATTGCCGCGCACCGTCAGGTTCGGAAACAGCGCGTAGTTCTGGAACACCATGCCGACCTGCCGGCGCTCGATCGGCAGCGCCGTCACGTCGTCGTTGCCGAACGCGATCGTGCCGCCGGCGTCCGGTGTGTCGAGGCCCGCGATCAGCCGCAGCGTGGTGGTCTTGCCGCAGCCCGACGGTCCGAGCAGCACGAGCGTTTCGCCCGCGCCGATCGACAGGTCGAGCGGTTCGAGCACGCGCGTGCCGCGAAACGTCTTCGCGCAGCGGGTCAGCGTGATGGGAATGGAATCGAGTTTCATCGGGACAGGAAAGTCAGCGAGGGCGGCGCTTCGCGGCGCGCGTGCCGGACGGATCGACGCCGAGCCACTGCATGGCGACGAGCAGCGGCAGCGTCATCAACAGGAACAGGATCGTGTACGCGCTGCCGACTTCGAGACGCAGCGACGCATAGGTGTCGGCGAGGCCGACCGGCAGCGTCTTGGTGTCGGGCGTGTGCAGCATCCACGTGAGGTTGAATTCGCCGATCGACAGCGTCAGCACCGCGAGCGCGCCCGCGACGATGCCGGGGCGCAGGTTCGGCAGCACGATCGTGACGAAGCGCGTGGCGAACGACGCGCCGAGGCTGGCCGCGCCTTCCTCGAGCGTGCGCAGGTCGGCGCTGGCCGCGACGGCCGCGACCGCGCGCACCATGAAGGGCAGCGTGAACACGACGTGGCCGGCGACGATGAACCACAGGCTCATCCGGAATGCGGTGAAGCCGCCGTAGACGATCAGCAGCGCGAGCGCCGACGCGAGGCCCGGCAGCGCGACGGGCAGCACCAGCGCTTCCTCGATCGCGCGCGCGGCGCGGCCCGGGCTGCGCGCGAGCGCATAGCCGGCCGGCACGCCGACCACGAGCACGATCGCGAGCGTCGCGAACGCGACGGCGAGCGACAGCCAGATCGAGCCGTGATACTGCTGCCACACCTGTTCGAGCCAGCGCAGCGTGAGGCCGCTCGACAGCCCGCGGAAATAGTTGACGGTCAGGCCGGCGAGCACCGACATCACGACCGGCACGATCAGGAACGCGCACAGCAGCAGCGTGACGCCCCATTGCAGCGCGGCGATCGCGCGCGCGCCGGTGATGCGCGGCGCGCGCCGGGCGACGCCGGTCGCGTGCGCCGGGGCAGGCGACTGGGTGGAAGAGCCGGAAATCGATGGCATGACGGCAATCCTCAGGCCGCGGCGGCGGCGGTGTGGCCCGTGAAGCGGCGCGCGAGCGCGAGCACGGCCCATGTGACGACGCCGAGCACGATCGACAGGCCGGCGGCCGTCGCGATGTTCGCGTTCAGCGTGAACTCGGTATAGATCGTCATCGGCAGCACGTTCAGGTCGGTCGCCAGCGTGAACGCGGTGCCGAACGCGCCCATCGCGGTCGCGAAGCAGATCGCACCGGCCGCGATCAGCCCCGGCGCGAGCGCGGGCAGCACGATGTCGGCGAAGACGCGCCACGGCGACGCGCCGAGCGAGCGTGCGGCTTCCTCGAGCGACGCGTCGAGCTTCGAGGCGGCCGCGATCACGGTGACGATCACGCGCGGAACGGAGAAGTACAGGTAGCCGACGAACAGCCCGGCGATCGAATACGCGAACACCCACTTGTCGCCGGTCAGCTTCGCGGACAACACGCCGATCAGTCCCTGCCGCCCGGCGAGCATGATCACCATGAAGCCGACGACGACGCCCGGGAACGCGAGCGGAAAGGTCAGCAGCGCGAGCAGCACGCGCTTGCCGGCGAATTCGCGGCGCGCGAGCAGCAGGCCGGAAATCGTCGACAGCGCGAGCGTCGCGAGCGTGACGCCCGCGGACAGCGCGACGGTCGCGCCAAGGCTTTTCATGTAGCGCGCGTCGCCGAGCAGCGCCGCGTACCGCGCGACGAACCCGCCGTCGGCGGAGACCTGCACGAGCGCGGCCATCGGCAGCAGCCAGAACGCGGCGAACACCGCGAGCGCCGGCGCGACGAGCGCGATGCGCCAGCGCAGCGGGAAGGTCAGGTCGAGCATCGGCGCTTACTGCATCACTTGCAGGTATTGCTGGCCGAACGCCTGCTGGCCGGCGGCCATCCTGCCGAAGTCGACCGGTTTCGCGCGCGCATACTCGCTGGCCGGCAGGAATTTCGACGCGATGTCGGCGGGCAGCGTCTGCGCGCGCACCGGACGCAGATAGGCGCTGGCCCACAGCTTCTGGCCTTCGTCGGACAGCACGAAGTCGAGCACCTTCTTGCCGTTCGCGTCGTGCGGCGCGCCCTTCACGAGGCTCATCACGTACGGCACCGCGATCGTGCCTTCCTTCGGGATCACGAACTCGACGTTCGCGTTGTCCTTGTACTTCGCGCGGTATGCGTCGAAGTCGTAGTCGAGCAGGATCGGAATCTCGCCGGACAGCACGCGTGCATACGCGGTCTGCTTCGGCACGATCGGCGCGTTCGCCTTCAGCTTGCGGAACCAGTCGAGCGCCGGCTTGAAGTTGTCGAGGCTGCCGCCGAGCGCCTGGTTGACGGCCACCGCGCCCGCATAGCCGACGAACGCGCTGGACGGATCGAGATAGCCGACCATGCCCTTGTATTCGGGCTTCAGTAGATCGGCCCACGAACGCGGCACGGGCTTGCCGTCGAGCGCGTCCTTGTTGACGAAGAAGCCGAGCGTGCCCGAGTGGATCGCGAACCAATAGCCTTGCGGGTCCTTCAGGTTCGCGGGGATGTCGTTCCAGTGCGCGGGCTTGTACGGCGCGATAACGCCCTTGTCCTTCGCCTGGAACGCGGAGGACACGCCGAGGTAGACGACGTCGGCGACCGGGCTCCTCTGCTCGGCGATCAGTTGCGCGATCGCCTGCCCCGAGTTCTTGTTGTCGAACGGCACGCGGATGCCGGTTTTCTGCTTGATCGCGGCGATCTGCGCGGCCCAGTCGGCCCATTCGGGCGGGCAGTTGTAGCAGATCGCGGTTTCGTCGGCATGGGCCGCGCCCGCAGCGGCGATGAGAGCGGCGCAGGCGAGCGGGGCTGCGAGCGCGCGCAGCAGCGAGGTCGGACGAATGGGCACGGTGAGGTCTCCGGACGAGGGTGGGTCGCACGTCGCCGCGCACGCCGGCGCGGCGCGTGCGTTCAGGCCTGGCGCAACTGCAGGTCGGCGGCCGGCGGCGCGACCGTCGCGCCGTCGCGCACCGCATGCGGCAGGATCAACGACGTGCGCTCGATCGTCGCTCCGCCGATGGATTCGACGAGGCGCAGCCACGCGTGACGGCCGATGTCGCGGTTCGGCGTCGCGACGCTCGCGAGCGGCGGCGCGAGCAATTCGCCGAGCGCGATGCCGTCGAAGCCGAGCACCGACAGGTCGTCGGGGATCGAGAAGCCCGCGCGGCGCAGGCCGCGCATCACGACCATCGCGAGCAGGTCGTTGCTGCAGAACAGCGCGGTCGGGCGCGTCGCTTGCGCGGTCAGGTGCGCGAGCACCGCGTCGGGCAATTCGGGCGCGTTGAAGTCGACCTCGACGGGCGGCAGCGTCGCGACGCCGCTTTCGTCGAGCGCCTGCGCATAGCCGAGATGGCGCTGGCGCGCGCGGTCCGACGCGGCGAGCGAGCCGGCGAGCATCAGTACGCGACGGTGGCCGCGCGCGGTCAGCAGCCGCACGCCGTCGTACGCGGCGCGGCGATTGTCGACGGACACCGACGGGCGGCGCTGCGTGTCGTTGTGCATCAGCACGTAGTGCGGGCCGTCGCGGTCGAGCATGTCGAGCAGCGGGTGCGTGTCCGCGTCGGCGACGGTCAGGATCAGGCCTTCGACGCGCTGCTCGCGCAGCGTTTCGATCGCGTGGCGCTCGCGCGCCGCGTCGTATTCGGTCGTCATCAGGATCAGCTTGAAGCCGGCCGCGGTCGCGAGCTCGTCGATGCCTTGCAGGCAGTCGGCGAACACGGGGTTCGACAGCGTCGGCAGCACGACGCCGATCAGGCGCGTGCGTTCGCCGCGCAGCTGCCGGCCGAGGGGGCTCGGGCGGAACTGCAGCGTGTCGATCGCCGCGCGGATCGTTTCGAGCGTGGCGGGGCTGACCGTGTGCGGTGCGTTGATCGCGCGCGACACGGTGGCGATCGAAAAGCCCGACAGGGCGGCGACATCCTTGATGGTCGAGGTCATGTGGGAACGCGATGTAAACGTTTTCGGCAGGCTGATTATCGAAAACGTTTATGACCTGTCGATGACGCGTGAAGGGAGCGTATCGCGGCGTGCGGGCGGTCCGGCCGAAAGACGGGCGGCGCGGCGGGCAGGGCAGTCCGGATTGTATCGGCGGATGCGGCGATGCGGCGTGAAATCGGGTGCGTTGGCGCAGGCGCGTCGGTTACGGCGGATTATTCAGGCGACGCAGCGTCGCGTCGGGCGTGCGAAAGCACGTTTTGTCGATGCGCGGCCTGCGCGAATCGGGGACCGCATGCGCGACCAATGGTAGAATCCCGTCCGCCCTGTTGCCGGGGTGATGAAATTGGTAAACATAGCGGACTTAAACGATTGAGTGCCCGGCCGGAAACGGTCGGTGCAGAACCCTTCAAATTCGGCGAAACCCCTGATGTGTGCATCGAGGCAACGCCGAGCCAAGCCTCGCGGCCTGCGCGAGGAAGGTGTAGAGACTAGACGGGGGGCGCCTAAGGCGCACGGGCACGCAGCACGCCCGCGCGCGACGGTGAAGGCATAGTCCAGCGCACGAACGATGTCGTTCCGACGACGTCGGCTTCGAAAGAAGCAGTGTGACGAAAATCCGCCGCCTTAACTGGCTTGCCGGTTCGAGCCCGGTCCCCGGCACCAGCTATTCGTTCGCAGATGTTTGCGGAAATCCGAAAACCCGTGATGGCGTAAGGCTTCGCGGGTTTTTTTATTTCCAGTCGTCCAGTAACGTCTGCGTGAATCCGGGGGCATGTGGGGGACCTCCAGTTTCCGATTCAAACGTATCAACCTGGCCTCATCGGATTGGCCGAAATTGACCAAATAATGGCCGTCATTCACTGCTAGGTGATTTTTGGCATCTCTAGGCTTTTGCCATAAACCGGCGGCTTTTTCCTCCGTGCCGACGTGATGCGATCAGAACGCGGACGCTACGAGGAAGCTGGCGTGACACCGCATGCGGCACGAAAAAAAAGAGATGCGGCGGCAGCGTAATTGGCAATTGCACGCCCCGTATATCCCGGGCACCGCGTTAACGCAAACACAATGCACCAAGCAGGGTTTCTGCCGGGATGCGACAACCCGCCCGCCACGACAGGCGCTGGTTGGTGACCTGAGGAACTGGTCTGGCGACTGACGCCGGCTGTGTCGGCCTTTCCGTGACCTTCTTCGGGCAAAGTGCTTTCCAGCGCGCGTTTCGCCGCTGAATCCTTGTGGTGTTGGGCGGTTGCGACGCGCCACCGGACAATTGAGGAGACCATAAAAATGAACCACAAGCAGATCGCATGGCTGCCCGTGTTAGCCCTGGTTGCGGGTTGCAGCGGTGGAGACGCCGCAGCGCCTTCGATCAGCGCGGGCGACGCGTCATCCAGCGTAAAGTCCGCCCGCAAGGATGCGATGCAGGATTCGGCCGGTATTGCCTGCATGATCGGCAGCCCGTTGAACGACATCGGCAAGTCGTCAACGCTGTCCGTCGACGGGGTTACCTACACGACCTCGCATCAGCCGGATGCCTCCGGCCCGCTGGAGTTGCCGATCAGCGGCGCCGGGACGCAATCGGGCGCTTGCGGCGGCGCCGGCGGCTATCTGTATGGCAGCGGCATTTACGAAACCACCGGGCCCATCGGTGGCGGTCCCACCGGTCATTCCGACCTAGTGGGGCACGAAGTGCCGACGCAGGTTCCAAACGGCATCAACATGCGGTTGTTTGCCCGGGCCTTTGCGATCAAGTCTCCCTGCAACGGCAAGCAGATCATGTTCGTCTCCACCGACCAGGCATTTCCGTCCGGCCTTCTGAGGCAGGAGGTTCTGTCCATGGTCGCAGCCGATCCCGTGCTGTCCCGCCACTACGGCTCGGAAAACATCATGCTGTCCGCCACCCATACGCACGCCGGGCTGGGCGGATATGGCGAGCCCCAGGCGTTCCCCGATCTCCCCAACGGAACACCGCAACTCCTGAAGGATCTGTACGCCAAGATACCCGGCACTCTGTCGAGCACCAGCTTTTTCGACAGCGACGATTTCAAGGCTGTCAGCACCGGGATCGTGCAGGCGATGCGCCGGGCTCAGGCCAACCTGATGGCGCACCCCGATCCATCGCCGATCCGGATGTCGATCGGCGAACTGCTCAACACTAACTACACGCGCAGCCCGCTAAGCTATCGTCAGAACTCGCCGGCCGAACGCGCCCGGTATATGGATGCCAACGGGCATGAAGTGAACGTGGACAAGCGCTTCCTGCAGCTTAGTTTTGTCCGTAACGATGGCAGCCCGGTCGGTGTGCTGAACTGGTTTGGCGTACATCCGACCGCGATGGGTAACCACAACCGCCTGGTCTCCAGCGACACGAAGGGTTTTGCGTCCCTTGGCTTCGAGAAGCTGATGGGGACGGTGTATGAGCTGGACACCGGCGCTCAGCTCGGCGGGGCCGACAATTTCGTGGCCGCATTTGCGCAAACCGACGAAGGAGACACGGCCTCGGAGCTCTTTGCCTTTGACAAGGGTGTTAACGGCAGCGATGCGCCCGGCAACGGCGTCCCCTATCGATATCGGCTGGGCACGAACGATCCATACGAATACGGCGAGCCGGGCTTCGCGCGCGGCCAGCGCAAGGCCGTCGAAGTCTACGGAACCAAGCAGTTGACGCAGGCGCTCAAGCAGTACGCTCGAGGAGGCAGTCTGTCCGGACCGATCGACTATCGGTTCTTCTATGTCGACATGAGCAGCGTCATCGTGACGGACCCGGTCGTTTTGAATGGACTGCCTGCCTCCGACTTGCCCACTTCGCTTTATGCGGACAACCCCAAACGCACCTGCACTGGCGGCTCCGGCATGGCGTTCCTGGCCGGCGCGCCCAACGGCGAAGGCTTTCTGGCTGCCGGCTACACCTGTGCGGCCACCGCTCCGTTCCCGTATTTCGACGATGCGCGCAATCACTACAACGGGCTGTTCAACGGGCAGGGCTATCTGACCATTTACGACGGCAACACGCCTTATTCGGTGCCACTGAACGGTGTGGCCTTGTCCGGCACGCTCGCGCCCTTGCTTTGTGCGACGACCGCGATCAGCCCCGGCTTTTCCTGTCAAAAGGAAAAGCCGACGGTGGCGCAATTCCCGGGGCAACTGACGCCGCTCCAGATATTTCGGATCGGCAACCTGGCGATTCTGGGCGTGCCGTGGGAGGTGACGACCATGGCTGCCCGCCGTCTGCGCCAGACAGCCCTGAGCGTATTGGCGCCCGTCGGCGTCGATACCGTCGTCATCGCGGGGCTTTCCAACGCCTATCTGGATTACATGGCGACGCGCGAGGAATACTCGGCGCAAATGTACGAGGGGGCGTCCACGATTTATGGGCCGTGGCAACTGGCCGCCGCCATGCAGGAGATGCGCAAGCTGGCGGGAACCATGGTGAGCGGCCAGCCTTCGCCCGATGGTCCGACGCCGACCTTCACGCGCGGGGACGCCGCACCGATTACCACGGACCAGCCCGCGGCATTCGGCAAGACCCTGATCGATGCCGAGTCCGAGTATCACCAGGGAGACGTGGTCGATGTGAAATGGCAAGCCGGCTACCCCGGAAACGATCCGAAGACGATGTCGGCCTACCTCTTTGTCGAGAAACAGAACGCTAGCGGCGGATGGGACTCGGTCGCTACCGAAAGGGATCACGAGGTCGTCTTTGTGTGGAACTGGAGTCAGAGCGCGGCGCTGTCCTTCGCGCACAGGATCGACTCGTCGACGGCAGAGGCGATATGGGAAATCCCGAAAAACACGGCGCCTGGAATCTATCGGATACGGCATGCGGGGGTATATCGCCTGTCGGTGTCGGCCAATCCGACGCCCTATACGGGCTTGACCCGCCCATTCAAGGTGACAGGCAGTCCCGCTGCCTGCCGATGATCCGATATCGACAGCGTTCGGTCGCGATGCACGGCGAATCGGCGCGCATGCGTCGTTGACCATCGTTGGCCGTTACGCACCACGAAAATGGCCGTACCGAACTGGGTCCGCATATCTTTTGTTTTTTACATTCGTCTGGTGTCGTCTGATTATTTCATGTGCGGAGCGATGGAATGAAGTGTTGCAAGCGTGTTCGCGGCGTTTGCTGTGCCGTGACGGTCCTGTTCGGCGCAGGCGCGCATGCGCAGAGCAGCGTGACGCTCTACGGAGTGGTTGATGCAGGTATGCGCTATGAAACGCATGGCGTTTCATACGGGCCGGACGGCATACCGTCGTCGACCGGGCGCAAGCTGTCGATGGCGGACGGCGGCGGCTTGACCGAAAGCTACTGGGGCATCAAGGGGCAAGAGGATCTGGGTGGAGGGCTGCAGGCGCAGTTCGACCTGGAGAGTCATTTCAGCCCGGGAACGGGCCGCATCGTACCGGAGAGCTCGGAGAACTTCTTCCAGGTGGCCTACGTAGGGCTGACGTCGCCGACATTCGGTCAATTGACGTTCGGTCGCCAGTACAACGTCCCGTTTGAGGCTGTTTCGCTATCCTACGGATCGAATCTGTGGTCCGGCCCCCAGGACCCGTACTTCAATCTGTTCAAGCCGGAGCAGACCATGCTGGCGGGCTCGCGCACGAGCAACATGATTCAGTACGGCGCGCAGATCGGCGGTCTCTATCTGCTGGCGCAATACGCGCCGGGCGCTCGCGCGGGCGGCGGCGTGTCGGGCAGTCAGCTCGGCGCCGCCGTCGCATATGCGCCGGACAAGGGGCCGTTGACGTTCGGTGCGTCGTTCATGCGGAGCCGGGACGACAAGTCGCATGCGACGTTCGATATCTACACGGGCGGCGGTTCGTTGACGATCGGTCCTGCGACCTTCAACGCCGGCTATATCGTGAACGCGCGCGACAACGACTTCACATCGCTCGCGAACGGTCCGTTCAGCGACACCGATCTCGTGGCGCTCGGCATCATTTCGCCGGCACAGGTCGCGGATCCTTCGACGCCGGGCGGATTCCGCCGGCGCAGCATGGTGCTTGCAGGGTTGACCTGGCGGGCCACGCCGGTCCTGACCACCGCGTTCAATGCGTGGTGGACGACGCAGTCCGGTTACACCGCGGATTTCAACGGTCGCGCCCGCCAGTTCCAGATCATCGCCGGATATAGCCTGTCGAAACGGGACACGCTTTATGCGGAATTCGACTATGCGATTTACCGGGGCGGGGTGATCGGCGCGCAGTTGGTCGGCATCAATGGGCAGGCGCCGAGCACCGGCACCACGCAACTCGGCGCGACCATCGGGCTGCGTCACTACTTCTGAACGGAATCCTTGAGATGCGGCAGACCGCAATCAACGCGCACCGAATCGGCCGGACGGCGCGAATCCGCGACAGCGGGCAGCTCGCCTCCGCGCCCGACGCAGCTTGTCTCACGACGACGAACGTGCAGGCGCATCTGCTTCGATGCCTGGCCCAGAAGAGCCAGGAACTCGGCATTGATCCGGAGCGGCTGTGCCAGGGACTGGGCTTCAATGTCGCGGATCTGTCCGATCCGTCGTGCCGGCTTTCGTTGCGTCAGGCCGGCACGATGATCCGGCGCATGCTCGAGTGCGCGCCGCACTGTGCGGTCGGTCTCGAACTGGCGATGAGCGAGACGATCGCATCGATCGGAATGGTCGGTTATGCGATGCTGACCGGCCCGACATTGAAGGATGCGCTTGTAGCATGCGCGGCGTTCCAGGCGCACACAGGCGCGCTGATGCATTTCGACGTGATGTCGGGGATGCGGACGATGTCGATCGGCGCCGCCAATATCTTCTTCGCGCGTGAGCTCGAAGCGTTTCTCGTCGAGGAGGCGTTCGGTAAATTCCTGAATATCGGGCGCGCGCTCTCCGGCGCGGCGTTTCGGCCCGAGGCGGTTCACGTCGTCTATCCGCGTCCGGATTACGCGGAACACTATGAGCGCGTGTTCCAGTGCCCGATCCTGTTCGGGCAGCCACGCAACGTGTTTGCCTTCGACGCCGCATGGGGACGCCAGCCGATCGCGACGCACGATCCGCTGACGCACCGTCAGGTGATCGAGTCTTTGCGCCAGGCGTCGCGGGATGGATGCCGGAGCAGCGAATTTCTCGAATCGATCGAACGGATCCTGCGGCGCGATTTGCGGCGCGCGCCGTCGCTCGACGAGGTCGCGGTACAACTGTGCATGAGCGAGCGCACGCTGCGGCGGCGGCTCGTCGACGAGCGCGTGTCCTATCGGGTTGTGCTCGACACGGTGCGCAAGACACACGCATTCATGCTGCTCGACGATTCGCGCGTATCGGTGGAGACGGTGGCGCGCGAGGTCGGCTTCAGCGATGCGCGCAGTTTCAGGCGCGCGTTCAAGCGATGGACGGGCCGTGGGCCGCGCGAGCGGGGCGAACCTGGATCGGGGTGGGTGGGCACCGGCGACGCTGCTGCGGGCGACAGGTGATGGGCGGAGCACGATGCGCCGGAACTCGCGATGCGATGCCGTAACGAATCGGATAACAAAATGATCTCGGGCCGGGACTCAAACCGGCAACGTCGTGCCGCGATGTCCCGATACAACCAATATGTGGCCTTATCGCACCATCTCCGATATTTCGCCGTCGGTACACTCGATCGCGAGTAAGCGACGCGCACGCAAGGCGCCAGGCCGTCGTCGAGAACGACCCGCGTCGCCCCGGTTTGCCGGCTGCCGCGACCCCGTCGTGCCCGGCGGCGCGCCCGCAAGCGGTTAACGTAAACGCCCGGAAGGGAGGACATCGATGGTGAAGCGTTACGACAGGTTTTTTATTGGCGGACAATGGGTCGCGCCGCATGGCGGCGGCAGCGCGGAGGTCGTCAATCCGGCGACGGAAGCGGTGATCGGGGTCGTGCCGCTCGGCGATGCCGAAGATGCCGGGCGCGCGGTCGCCGCCGCCAAGGCCGCCTTTGCAGGCTGGTCCGCTACGCCGCCGCGCGAAAGAAGCCAATGCCTGCAGCGCGCGCTATACGCGCTGAGCCGCCGCGCGGCGGAACTGGCGCGACTCATGACCGACGAGGTTGGTACGCCCATCTCGTTCTCGCGGCTCGCGCAGACCGGATTACCGGTCGCATCGCTGGGGTCGGCTTCGCAACTGGCGGCGCAACTCGGTGCCGTCGAACGTCTCGGCAACTCGGAGATCACGAAGGAGCCCGTCGGCGTCGTCGCGTGCATTACGCCATGGAACTATCCACTGCATCAGATCGTCGCGAAGGTGGCGCCCGCGCTCGCGGCCGGCTGTACGGTCGTGGTCAAACCGTCCGAAGTCGCGCCGCTCAATGCATTCGTGTTCGCGGAAATCATCGAATCGGCGGGATTTCCGCCGGGCGTGTTCAACCTTGTGAGCGGTCTCGGAAATACGGTAGGGGAGGCGCTGGTATCGCACCCGGATGTCGACATGGTCTCGTTCACCGGGTCGACCGCGGCGGGCAGACGTGTGTCCGAACTCGCTTCCGGCACGGTGAAGCGGGTTGCGCTGGAACTCGGCGGGAAGTCCGCCTGCATCGTGCTGGACGACGCCGATTTCGACGTCGCGATTCCGGCGGCGGTTCAGGCGTGCTTCGTCAACGCGGGGCAAACGTGCGCGGCGTTGACGCGCCTGCTGGTGCCGGAGGCGCTCCGCGAACGGGCAGAGAAGATTGCCGTTGCCGCCGCGGCATCGGTGCGGCTCGGTGCGCCGCAAGACGAGGATGTCGCGATGGGTCCACTGGTGTCGGCGACGCAGCGCCAGCGCGTGCGCGACTATATCGCGCTTGGCGTCGCCGAGGGGGCCGAACTGCTCGTGGGAGGGGCCGACGCGCCGGACGGGCTGGAAACCGGGTACTACGTCAGGCCGACGATTTTCGGCAAGGTGCGCAATGAAATGCGTATCGCCCAGGAGGAGATCTTCGGCCCGGTGCTCAGCATCATTCCGTACAAGGATGACGCCGACGCCGTGCGGATCGCCAACGACAGCCCGTACGGGCTGGGCGGCGGAGTGTGGAGCGGTGACCTTGCGCGGGCACGGCGCGTGGCCGCGAGGATGCGGACGGGGCAAGTCGAGATCAATGGTGGCAAGTTCAATCCGCTGGCGCCGTTCGGCGGATTCAAGCAGTCGGGAAACGGCCGCGAGCTGGGCGCCTACGGTCTTGCCGAATATCTGGAGACGAAGTCGCTTCAGCTTCCTTGAAGCCGACACGGCAGTGCCCGGCGTCGCGACGGACCGTGGCGCGCGCGAAACGCGCCGCGCACGCTCTTTCTCGGGCACCGGCGCTGCCGTTTTTTTTGCCGCGCGCCGCTATCGCCTGCCGGCGTCGGATTCGCTCGGCAGTTGCCCGGTCCAGCGGACATAGGCTTTGGAAAAGTTGCTCGGATTGTCGTAGCCGATCGACTCGGCAATCTTTCCCCACGACCACCCCATGTGGCGCAGTTCCTGCACGCGCTCGAGCCGGATTTCGTCGAGCAGTTGGAGGAATCTGAACCCTTCGCTTTCGAGATGCCGTCGCAAGGTGCGGCTGCTCACATTCAGAAAACGTGCGACCTCGTCGACGCCGGGCGAGTGCTCCACGTTCGCACGCAAATAGCGTCGTGTCGTCGCGATGAAGTCGCTCTCGACGGTCGGCTGACGCAGCATCGGTTCGATCTGCCCAAGCACGTAGGCGCTAAAGCTAGGATGCCATGTCGGCAGTTCCAGATCGAGGCAATGAGGGGGGCAAGTCATGACATTCTGCCGAGCGTCGAACCGCACGGGACAGCCGAACACCTCCTCATAAAGGCCGTATTCGGCTGGGCGCGGGTAGGTGAAGTCGACCCGGCTCAGTTTGAACTGCGCGCCGAGCAGATTTCTCGAGATGGTCATGATCGTCGCGAACGCCTCGTCGATCCAGTGCCGCTCGACTTCATGCGTGTCCGGATATTTCGGCCCGACGACGCAGCGAAAGTAACTGGGAGATTCCTCGAACGAGAAAGTCGTTAGCGCGCCGGCGGTTTGCTGGTGCCGAATCCCATAGCTGAGCGCTTCCCGGTAGGTTCTGAACGCATACATCGCGAGACCGACCAGACCGAGGCAGAGGATCGTCTGCTTCATGCCCGATTTCAGCCCGACCGGCACGCCAGGCAAGGCGGCTTCCACGCGCTGCAGGAATTTTCTGGATTGCGCATACGAAACGAGGATGTCGTGTCGTTCCAGATCGTTTAGGGAAAACCCGAGACCGCGGAACAGACGGCCTACCGCGATCCCGTGTTCACGGGCGACGAGCGTCAAGCCCCGGATGATGTTCGGCGGCGCGTCGGCGATGGTTTCCGTGCGGATGTCCATGACGGACATGCTTGCATGAGCGTGTGGCCAAAATCAACCAATCGATGACCTCAATTGACTACCAGATAATTTTTTGTCGTCTCTAGACTTGGGCCATGAAAAAGCACCGATACGTTCTCTCCGTGGACCTCGGGACGAGCGGCCCGAAAGCGGTACTCGTCAGCGAGTCCGGCCGGGTGGCCGGCGCCGGCCGGGCCTATGTGAATACCCTGGCGGTTGGCGATCGGGGCGCGGAACAGGTGCCCGACGCGATTTGGGCGGCCGTGAAGGACGCGGTCGGGAGTGCGGTCTCTGGAGCGAACGTCGAGGCCGACGAGATCGTCGCGATGATTTGTTCGAGCCAGTATTCGTCGATCGTTCCTGTCGACGCGAGCGGGCAGGCGCTTGCCAACATGATCCTGTGGACGGATGGGCGAGGAACCAAGGCGAGGTTGGCCGCGGAATATCGCGGGGCCCGCAAGCTCGACAAGCCCTGGCAACTGGCGAACTGGCTGAGACTGCACGGCCTAGCTCCGCTCATGAGCGGCATGTCGCTGAACCACATGCGCTACTTCCGGTTCGCGTGCCCGGAGATTTACGAGCGGACGTATCGCTTTCTCGAGCCGATGGACTATCTGGGCATGAAGCTGTCGGGGCGGATGTGCACGACGCAAGGCAGCACGCTTATGTCGCTGACGGTGGACAACCGCAGGCTGACAGCCGGCGAATACCATCCGACCTTGCTGCGATACGCGCACGTCGACCGGGAGAAACTGCCGGAACTGGTGCCGACCACCACCGTGCTGGGGCACCTGTTGCCGGATGTCGCCGCCGAGCTGGGATTGTCGACGAGCACGCGGGTCGTCGTCGGGCTGAGCGACACTGCGGCGGGCGCGATGGGCGGGATGGCCTTCACGGGTGGCCATGCCGGAATCTGCATCGGCACGTCCGGCGTGATGGTCACGCATACGGAATCCATGAAGACTTCCGTGCGCGACAGTCTTTTTACGATGCCGTCGCCGGACGAGCGCAAGTATCTGGCGATCGCCGAGAACGGGATGTCGGGCGCGGCGCTGGACCGCTTCCTGCGAAACATCGTGTTCCCGAACGACGCGTTCGCGGAATTCAGGGAAAAGCGTCCTGCCGAGTTGTATGCGGCGCTGGATGCGGTGCTGGACAACGTCGACGCGGGTGCCGGCGGCCTCATCTTCCTTCCCTGGCTGGGCGGCACGATGGCGCCAAAGGCGAGCAGCGACATGCGCGGCGGCTTCATCAACATGAACGGTCAGACGACGAGGAGCCACATGGCGAGAGCGGTGCTGGAAGGGCTCGCATTCAACCTGCGCTGGGTACGCAAGCCGCTCGAGGAATTCGTCGGCCGCCGGTTCACGCATTTCAACTTCTATGGCGGCGGGGCGAATTCGGCATTCATGGCTCAGACGCTTGCCGACGTCATGGGCAGTCCGATTCACCAGATGGCGAATCCGCAATATGTAAATTCGATTGGAGCGGCGATGCTGGCGTTCGAGCGGATCGGCGAGATCGGGATTGCCGACTTCTCCAGAAATCTGTCGATCAGGGCGGAGTTCGAGCCGACCAGCGCGTTGAAGGACGTCTACGACGACATGTTCGACACGTTCGAATCGGCATTCGACGCTACCCGCCGTCTATACCGGAAAATCAGGAGCTCAAACGGCCATGAAGCACACCATTGACGAGCTGATCGATCGTGCGGTGCGTGTCGTTCATGATGCGGGAGACATCGCGCTCCGGTATTTCCGTTCACGGATGAAGATAGACGACAAGCATTCGCGTGGCGTATTCGATCCGGTCACCGAAGCCGACCGGCGCATCGAAAAGTTCATCCGCGAGGCGCTGTCGAGCGTCGATCCGGGCTTGGCCGTGATCGGCGAGGAGTACGGGCGCTCCGGTGACGGGGACAGCTACTGGATCGTCGACCCGATCGACGGCACGAGGGCATTCATTTGCGGCGTGCCGCTATGGGGGATCCTCGTGGGCCTCGTCATCGATGGCGTGCCGGTCGGCAGCGTCATGTACCAGCCTTTTACCGGCGAAACGTACATCTCCGACTCGAGCGGGCCGCGCTTGTTCCACCGCAATGCCGTGGTCGCGATTCGCACGTCGGCGTGCCGATCGGTCTCCGAGGCGATCGCGTACAGCCTGGACCCGCGCCTCATCGAGCGCGCGAACCTGATGCAGCCGTTTTCGCGGCTGATGGAGCAATGCAGGATGCTTCGCTGGGGCGGCGACTGCTACAGCTTTGCGATGGTCGCACTCGGCTGCGTCGATCTCGTCGTCGAAGCCGGGCTTGAACCCTACGACGTCGTGCCGCTGATTCACCTCGTCGAATCCGCCGGCGGCGTCGTGACCGATCTGAATGGCGTTCGCCCGATGAACGGAGGAATCGTGGTGGCCGCCGCGAACCGCGAGTTGCACGAGGCCGCCCTGACGATCTTCCACGAATCGGCAGCCTGACTCGTCGCCCGGAGTCTGCGGCGGCGCAACGGTTGCGTAGCGGACGGGAGCAGGTATGAATTGCGTAGAGCCGGTATTCATTCAATAAGAAATCCTTGTGTGTGAAAGAGGTGGCGGAGACGGCAGCCGAACGCATGACCCGCATAGGTACGCGAGCCGATCTCGCGGAATGGGCGAAATGGTCGAGGATTGGTGGAACAGGACGGAGAACGATGATGAGAAATAGAACAGGCGGAATCATGTCGGCTGCCCTGGCGGCGGCTTGGCTGTGCATGACCGCAAGCGCGGTCGCGGCGGACGATCTCAGCCCCGTGGGTGCCGAGCGCGCGGCCAGCAAGGACGGGCTCGTGCCTGCGCTTGCCGGCCGGCAGGCGCCGCAATCGGGTTGGGAGTACGGGAAAACGCGCGGGGATTTCTGGAAGCATCGCAACGAGAAGCCGCTGTATACCATCGATGGGTCGAGCGTCGACAAGTACGCCGACAAGTTGTCGCCCGGCCAGATCGCACTCGTGAAGCAGATGAAAGGCTACCGGATGGACGTCTACCCGTCGCATCGCGAATGCCAGTTGCCGGATGCTGCCGAGCAGAATTCGAAGGCGAATCTCGCTGCGGCAAAGCTCGGGCCATCTGGCGAAACGGTCCAGACGGCAGCATTCCCCGGTGTGGCGTTCCCGCAGCCGAAGACCGGCGCGGAAGCGATTCTCAACTTTGAAACGCGGTATCGCGGACAAGCGATCGAATGGTCGCCGGTCGTCACGTCCGTTTCGCCACGTCCGGGAAACAATGACTGGATCGAAATCGGTGGCACGCAGCTTTTCTATACTCCGACCGGCAAGGACGGCAAGACGACGCCGCAGGATGTCGATCAGCTCAGCCTCGCGGGCTACTTCTCGGCCGCGATGCCGGCCGCGCTGGCCGGGCAAGCGCTCGTGCAGCGTCAGTATTTCGACAAGGATTCCGATACGTACTACTACTTTCCGGGGCAACGCCGGGTGCGGCGCATGCCGGCCTACGTGCACGACGCGCCGCAGATCGGCTTCGAGAACCAGTATCTGATCGACGAAGTCAACATGTTCAACGGGTCGATCGACCGCTTCAACTGGAAGCTGGTCGGCAAGCGCGAAATGATCGTGCCGTACAACGCGTTCGGCATGTACGACTTCAAACGCAAGCTGCGCGATGTCGCGACGCCGAACGGGATCGCCGCCGACGGCCGGCGTTACGAAGTGCACCGCGTGTGGGTCGTCGAGGCGACTCTCAAGCCGACCGCGCGGCACGCGTCGTCGAAGAAGGTGTTTTATCTGGACGAGGATAGCTGGCTGGCGCTCGTCGGCGAGGACTACGACGCGCAGGGCAAGCTGTGGAAGGTGCGGGAAAGCTACCCGATTCCGGTATGGGAACTCGGCGGTGCCTGCGACAACGAGCCATTCGTGCAGTACGACCTGAGTAACGGTCGCTATGTGTTCGACGGATCGTCGATCGGCCAGGGCAAGGACATTCGTTGGTACAAGGAAACCGGCGATCCGCGCTTCAAGCCCGATTTCTTTACGGCGGAATCGCTGAGATCCGTCAGCGAGCGCTAGGCGCGCGGCATGACCGGCAGTTCCGGTGCGCGCCGCCGGCGCGCACCGGGATCCAACAAGAGGGTCACGGGGAGGCGACGTAAATGAGAATAACAGTCAGGAATACGACATTGTCGATGGTCGTTCTCGGTGCGGCGACGTCGACCGCATACGGATACGATTTCACGGTCGGAAACAGTGATATTCAGGGCTCTTGGGTAACCAACTTGACGGCCGGCATGGGTATTCGAACGAAGAGCCCGAGCTGTTCGCTCACGGGCGATCCGAACTCGTATGGCTGCGGCGCGGCCGCGAACGTCGCGCAATGGGGGTACGCCGACAACGGCGACCTGAACTACCGCAAGGGCCAGCCGTTCAGCACTTACGTCGGCGCGACCAGCGAACTGCTGCTGAAGATGCCGAGCGAAGGGCTGAAGTTCATGGTGCGCGGCACCGGTATGTATGACTTCCTGGCCGGCAATACGGCGAGAACGCCGCTATCGAGCACCGCGTCCGCGCAGGTGGTCTACAACGCGCAACTGCTCGACCTATGGGGGCAGAAGGACTTTACGATCGGCGGACACAGCGCGCACATTCGACTCGGCAATCAGGTGATCAACTGGGGCGAGAGCATGTTCGCGCAGGGCGGCATCAACGCGACCAATTCGCTGGACGTGCAGAAGCTGCTGATTCCGGGCTCGCAGCTCAAGCAGGCGCTGCTGCCGGCACCGATGGCGAGCTTCGCCGCGGATCTGTCGCACGGCTTCAGCACCGAGGCCTATTACCAGTTCCAGTGGAACGGCAACCGCTATCCGCCGGTGGGCTCGTACTGGTCGGTGACGAACCTGTTCGGGCGCGGCGCGGAGCCGTTTACGATCAGCACGAACAATCTCAACGTGGCCGGGCCGAGTGCCGGCACGATCGCCAACGCGACCGGTGGCGGCGCGGCCGGCAACCAGACCACGCTCGAAGGAATCAAGAACGGGCTCGTCAACGGCGAGTATGCGGGGCCGCCGTTCAACGACATCGGCCTGCCGTCGATGACGAACCTGCCGGCGAAGTATCGGCCGCAGTTCGGCGTGAAGTTCAATTACACGCCGCGCTCGTTCGACGCGAACTTCGCGTTCTACTACCTGAACTACACGGACAAGTCGCCGGTGCTGGCGTCGCTCGCGAACGGCAGCGAGCAGTGGACCTATCTCGCGCGGCGCCAGTTGTTCGGCGTCAGCGCGAACTTCGGGCTCGGTCCGTGGGCGATCGGCACAGAGCTATCGTACCGGCCACGCGACGCGGTCGCGCTGTCGAGCTGCTATGGTGCGGGCGGCCCGCTCGATCTGAACACGAACGGCGTGTCGGGCATCAATTGCCAGCAGTGGGCCGACAAGAAGAAATTCCAGTACGACCTGAACGGGCTGCTGGCGCTCACGCGCAGCGAGTATCCGTTCCTGAGGTGGATCGGTGCCGATTCGGCGGCGCTTACCTGGGAACTGACGTGGATTTACTACCCGGGACTGAATTCGAACGGCGTCACCCGCACGATCGACGGGCAGACGGTCACGCAGGTGCCGGCCGCCGGTTACATGCCGTGGCTGAACTATGGGTCGGGGTTGGGCTATCCGATCACCGCCGCGCAGGGCACGTCCAGTTCGCTGGGCGCGACGATCGACTTCAACTGGACTTACGACGGCACGCTGATCCGCGGGTGGCAGGTCACGCCGGGCGTGACGTTTTCCGACGGCCTCTACGGCTACACGCCCACGTTCACCGCGAATTACATGCAGGGCGCAAAGTCGCTGAACGTCTACGTGCTGTTCAATCAGAACCCGCCGAACTGGCAGGCCGGCATCAATTTCACCGCGTTTTTCGGCGGCCACCAGACGGTGGGGCAGCCGTATGCGGACCGGAATTTCGTCGGGATGTTCGTCACCCGGAATTTCTGATGGCGGGCAGTCTTGCCCAATGCGTCGCGGCAATACATGAAGGGGAAAATGTCGTGCTTAATCGTCTGGTCGGCCATCTGGAGCAGCTTTTTTTCGGTCATCGCGCGGTCGTGCTTGCGGCGATCGGCCTGTTTACCGCGGTCATGGCCGTGTTCGCCGTGCAATTGCGCATGGATGCCGGGTTCGAAAAGCAGATGCCGATCGGACACGAATACATTCGCACGTTTCAGCAATACCGGAACGACCTGCTCGGCGCGAACCGGATCACGGTCGTCGTGCGTGCCAGAAAGGGCGCCATCTGGACGAAGGAAGGACTGACGCGGCTCTACAACGTCACGCAAGCTGTCACGTACCTGCCGAACGTGGATCGGATCGGCGTGCAGTCGCTATGGACGCCGAACGCTTACGTGAATGAGATCACCGACGAAGGCTTTCGGGCCGAGCCGATCATTTCCGGCACGATCACGCCCGATCAACTGACACCGGCGATCGTCGCGCAGATCCGGCACGCGACGACGCTCGGCGGCTACGTCGGTACGCTCGTGTCGCACGGCGAGGACAGCGCGATGATCACAGCCGAGCTGAACGAGCGCGACGGGGCCGGCAAGGTGATCGATTACGTGGCGTTCAACCATCTGCTCGAACAGAAGGTGCGCAAGCCGTTCGAGGATGCCGGCTACGAGATCCAGATCATCGGCTTCGCGAAGCAGATCGGCGACATTGCCGACGGCGCGACGGCCGTGCTCGGCTTCTGCGGTATCGCGCTGCTGCTGACGGTGCTCGCGGTGTACTGGTATTGTCATTCGGTACGGTTCACGGTGCTGCTGATCGTCTGTTCGCTGACGTCGCTGGTCTGGCAGTTCGGCACGCTGAAGCTGCTCGGCTTCGGCCTCGATCCGCTCGCAGTGCTGGTGCCGTTCCTGGTGTTCGCGATCGGCGTATCGCACGGCGTGCAGCAGGTGAATTTCATCGTGCGCGAGATTTCGCACGGGCACAGTTCGTACGTCGCCGCGCGGCGCAGCTTCAGCGGGCTGCTGATTCCGGGCGTCCTGGCGCTCGTCACCGCGTTCGTGTCGTTCGTCACGCTGCTGCTGATCCCGATTCCGATGGTGCGCGAACTCGCTGTCACCGCGTCGCTCGGTGTCGCGTACAAAATCGCGACGAACCTGATTCTGCTGCCGGTGGCCGCATCTTGCTTCAACTTCTCGAAGCGCTACGCGGACGGCGCGCTCAAGCGCGCGCAGCAGCGCGCAAGGCCGTTGCGTATGCTGGCGCGGATCGCCGAGCCGAGATATGCGGGCCCGACCGTCGTGTTGACCGTCGCGATCTTCGCGTTCGCCGCGTGGCAAAGCCGCGATCGCGTGATCGGCACGTTGCAGCCGGGTGCGCCGGAGCTGCGCGAGGACGCACGCTTCAACCGCGACGCCACGTCGATCGCCGGCAACTACGACATGGGCCTCGACTGGCTGACGGTCGCGATCGAATCGACCGGCAACGCGTGTGACAACCCGGCGGTGGGGCTCTACGAGGACGATTTCACGAACGCCATGCGTACCGAGCCGGGCGTGGTGTCGGTGCAGTCGTACTCGGCAATGCTGCGCCGCTACAACCAGGGCTACAACGAGGACTACCCGAAGATGAGCGTTGTGCCGATCGATCCGGGGAACTACGGCGCGGTGTCGGTCGATGTGGGCCGGATGAAAGGCTTCATGAAGAGCGACTGCAGCATGACGGCCGTGCACCTGTTCCTGACCGATCACAAGGCGACGACGATCAACCGCGTTCTCGACGACGTGAAGGCATACCGGTCGCTGCATCCGTTCCCCGGCGTGACCGTGCGTCTCGCGGCGGGCAATGCAGGCGTGCTGGCCGCCATCAACGAGGAGGTGGCGCACAGCGAGCTGCCAATGATGCTGTATGTCTATGCCGCCATCCTGATTCTCGTGTTCCTCGCGTACCGCGACTGGCGCGCGATGCTGGCTTGCTGCCTGCCGCTGACGGTGGCGACCTTCATTGGCTATGGATTCATGAAGGCGCTGCAGATCGGGCTGACGGTGGCGACGCTGCCGGTGATGGTGCTGGCGGTGGGCATCGGCGTCGATTACGCGTTCTACATCTACAACCGGCTGCAGGTGCATCTCGCCGGCGGGCTGGACATCGTGGAGGCGGTTCGGCACGCGATGCTCGAGGTGGGTGTGGCGACGATCTTCACCGCGATCACGCTGGCGATCGGCGTCGCAACATGGAGTTTCTCGGCGCTCAAGTTCCAGGCGGACATGGGCAAGCTGCTCGCGTTCATGTTCGTCGTCAACCTGCTGATGGCGATGACGGCGCTGCCGGCGCTTGCGTCGCTGCTGGAGCGCGGGTTTCCGCGCCGCAAGCCGGCGCGTGCGTCCAGCCTTTTCAGTCACTGATTCACGGAGATCCGGTCATGATCAAGACGATCGTCGCGTGCGCGCTGCTGTGCATCGGTGTGGCGACCTTGGCCCAGGCCGCCGGCACGGTGGCCGACAGCGTGGCGAGACCTGCCCACGCATGGGTAGCCCCCACCCGCATGATGCTGCTGGATGCGACGCGCGCAGGTACTCGCGTCGTCGCGGTGGGCGAGCACGGCGTGGTGTTGCTGTCCGACGACGACGGCGCGACGTGGCGGCAGGCCGGCAAGGTGCCGGTGTCGGCCACGCTGTCGGCCGTTACCTTCGTCGATGCGCAGCACGGTTGGGCTGTCGGCCAGTGGGGCGTGATTCTCGCGACCGACGACGGCGGCGAAACGTGGCGCAAGCAGCGCATCGACATCTCGGTCGATCAGCCGTTGTTCTCGGTGCTGTTCACGAATGCGCGTGACGGGATCGCGGTGGGTCTGTGGTCGCTGGTGCTCGCGACGCACGACGGTGGCCAGACATGGATGCGGATCGCCGTGCCGAAGCCGCCGGGCAGCGCCAAGGCGGATCGCAACCTGTACCACGTGTTCGCGGACGGCCAGGGAGCGCTGTACGTCGCATCCGAGCAGGGCATGGTGCTGAAGTCCACCGACGGCGGCGCGAACTGGGTCTATCTGTCGACGGGCGGCAAGGGGACGCTGTGGGCGGGGGTGGCGCTGCGCGACGGACGCGTCGTCGTGGGCGGCTTGCTGGGCAGCCTGTACCAGAGCGCCGACGGCGGCACGACGTGGCAAGCGCTGAATCCACCGACCCAAAGTTCGATTACCGATCTGATCGCCACTCGAAGTGGATGGATGGGCATTGGGCTCGACGGACTCGTGCTGAACCAGCGCGCGTACGGCACGGCGATCGACGTGGCCCAGCGTCCGGATCGCGCGCCCTTGACCGCAGTGCTGATCGGAGCGCGCGGCAAGCCGGTCTGGTTTTCGCAGGAAGGGGTGCTGGACATGCCCTGAGCCGGCGGGGCGGCCGCGGCGGACGCTGTGTTCCGTCCGGTGCCGAGCGGGCAGCTCCGGAAATTCTTCGTCACTTTCAATTGGAGTCAGGTTGTGATCGATCCGAAAATGGTTAAAGAGATGCTCTATCCGTACGCGGACAGGTTCGGCACTATTTCCGGCTTTCCGGAAGCTGGTCTGGACAAGTCGGAAATCCTCGAGCAGATCCGGTTCATGTCGGAGCAGGAGGACAAGGTCTGGGAGGGGGGGAAGGTTTCGGGTTCGCTGTATAGCGGCGAACACGAGCATTACCGGTTTCTCAATGAATGCTTCAGCTTCTTCAGTCATGCTAACGCGTTGCAGCGGGACCTGTGCCCGAGCATGAACCGTTTCGAGACCGAGATCATTGCGATGACGCTCGAAATGCTGAACGGGGACGCGGTCAAGGCCGCCACACCCGGCCATTCGGCGTGCGGGGTGCTTGGCTCCGGCGGCACGGAGAGCATCCTGAATGCGATGCTCGGCTATCGCGAGAAGGCTCGCTCCGAGAGGAAGATCACCCGGCCGAACATCATCTGGCCGGTCAGCGCGCATCCTGCGTTTACCAAGGCGGCCCATCTGTTCTCGATCGAGGTCGTTCCCGCGCCGCTGAACGACGACACGACGGTCGACCTCGATTTCGTCAGGGAGCACATCAACGAAAACACGATCGCCATTATCGGATCGGCAACCAACTACCCGTACGGGACGCTCGACGATATTCCTGCGCTATCGCAGATCGCGATCGAGAAGAACGTGTGGCTGCACGTCGACGGTTGCCTGGGCGGCTGGATTCTGCCGTGGGGCCAGCAACTCGGTTTCCCGAACATTCCCGTTTTCGATTTCCGGCTGCCCGGTGTGACGTCCATCTCGGCCGATACGCACAAGTATGGCTACGGGCTCAAGGGAACCTCGGTGCTCGCATGGCGGGACGCATCGTTTCGCCGGTATCAGTACTACATCCTGCCCGACTGGATCGGCGGCAAGTACGCGTCGCCGGGCCTGGCGGGCAGTCGCAGCGGCGGACTGATCGCGGCGACCTGGGCGTCCATGCGCCATCTCGGCAAGGCCGGCTATCTCGAGCGGGCGAAGCGCGTTTTCGAGACTTCGCTCGCGATGCAGCAGGCCGTATCCGGCCATTCGGAGTTGAAATTGCTGGGCAAGCCGACATTCTGCTTTTCGTTCAACGCGCCAGCGTTCAATATCTATCACGTCAACGATTTCATGGTCGGGCGCGGCTGGCGTTTCAACGGTCAGCAGAATCCCGATGCGATCCACATGTGCGTGACTGGGCCGCAGACGCGCGACGGCGTGATCGATCATTTCGCCGCGGATCTCGGCGAAGCGGTGGCCTATGCACGGAAGGCGCATCCCGGGCAGCCGCGTTCCGGGGGGATCTACGGCGGCGGGGGAAGCATCGACGCGTCGGTGGTGCCGGAAGATTTTGTGCTGACTATGATTCTCGATGCCTTTACCGATGGCGTGCCCGGCTGAGCATCGCCGGTGCGCTCCCCGGCCGTCGCCGGTGCGCTGCGGCCGTTTCCGCAGGGCGGCGCGCAGGCTCGGAGACACCAGTTCGCCGCTCGTTTTCGTTTCCACAACTCATGCCGGTGCGTGCCCATGATCGACAGAGACAACTCAAGAATGATGCTCAACCAGATCGCCACGTCGATTCTCATCGGCGGGATGGCGTTGCTGATCACCGGCGTCCAGCCGATCCTGTTCGGCGCGATGGTGAACGAGAAGCGCATGACGCTCGACGTCATGGGGCTCGTCATCATGGCGGAAATCGTGGCGCTCGGCGTCGGGGCCGGACTGGCGGTGAAGTTGCCGCTGGAGCGGTTCAGGCGGATCGTGCTGGCGGCCGGCGGGCTGGTCGTGGTCGGTAACGTGCTGACCGTGCTGCCGCTTTCCCTCGTGCTGCTGTTTCTGGTCCGCAGCTTCACGGGGCTGGCGGAGGGCGTGCTGGTCTGGTCGACGGCGTGCATCATCGTCCGGACGACGTTCCCCGAGCGGAATTCGGGGATTTTCAGCATCATGCAGGTGCTGATTCAGGCCGTGTTTGCGTCCGTGCTGACGAGTCTGATCATGCCGGGCTATTCGTGGCGGGGCGGGTTCCTGTTGCTGGCCGCCGCGGTGCTCGTGTGCTCGGCGCTCGGCGCGGTGCTGCCGAAACGGCTCGGCCCGGTTGCCGAAGCGCCGCCCGGCCCGTTCGCTTGGGACGTTGCCAGATTCCTGCCGCTGATGATTGCTTTCTTCCAGCAGGCAGGGTTCGGCGCCGCGTGGGCTTATTTCGAGCCGCTCGGTCAGGATGCCGGGATGAGCAGCTTGCAGGCGGATGCGCTGATCTCGACGGTGCTGTGCGTCGAGGTCGTCGGAGGGCTGGCCGGCACGCTGATGTCGCGCCGGCTTGCGCCTGCTGCCGGCGTGCTGCTCGCGGCAGCGCTGACGGCCGTGTCGGCCATCGGCATGGGGATGGTCTCGCGCGGATCAATCGTAGCGTTCTCGGCCTTCGCGATGGTGTTCGGCTTCTTCTGGCCTTTTGTGATGCCGTATGAATTCGGGCTGGCACTCAAGTCGGATCCGTCCGGAAAGATTGCGACGCTGTTGCCGGCCGCGCAGGTGCTCGGCGTCGCTTTCGGGCCGCTGGTGGCCGCGTTGACCATCGACGGGGGGCACGTTCGCACCGCAGCAACGGTTTGTCTCGTTCTTACCGCGTGCTCGGCAGCTGCCTGCGTTGTGTCCATGTGTGGCTTGGTATGGAAGCCGCTGCATAGGTCGGTGGACCGGTCATCGTGACCTCAGGCGCTTCTTGTCATCATGCTCACTTTTGCACTTGCAGGCTGCTGAAATTCGGAGCGGTATAAACGGGCACTGCGGTCGATGCGCAGAGATATCGTGTTCATGATCTTGGGCAGATGAGCGCTATGCGTGGGACGGAAGAGATGCAAGAGCTGCAGGTTACGATAGTAAAGCTGAAGTATTTCGTGCCGGATGTTTGCTCCGCGTCGGCCATTTGGCGTCATGCCATGGCTTCGTGTCTGGCGATTCGTCACTTGTCCGGCAAGGGGGCGCAAGGACAGGATTCAGTTCCCGGATTCTGGTGATTATGTTTGCCGAGGACGCGGAAATTTTTTCTTTCGATGAGGGGCGTCACGACCGTTCGGCATACAGATCGTGAGCAGGGAAATGGGTAGTGCGTGTGAAAAAGCAGGTTGGCGAGGCGTTGGATGTTTTTTCAACGAAATTGCATTTATTTACCGTGTGATGATTAATTGGGTATAACGCCATGAGCGAGTATTTTGATGTTTCTGCTGAAGCGGGTGTCACCCATATTCGGTTGAATCGTCCCGATCGAATGAATTTGATGGATCTGAAGTTTTTTATCGATTTTCGCAATATCGTGCAGGCGCTGGACTCCAGTGGCGACACCCGGGTGCTCGTCATTAGCTCGACCGGCAAGCACTTTTCTGCGGGAATGGATCTTCATGTGTTCGCGAATATGGCGACCGAGTTCGACACCGGCAGCCCGCGAACGCGATTGGGCTTTCAGCACTCCCTCATGAGTTTGATTCACTGCTTTGACGTACTGGACACGGCGCGCTTTCCCGTCATCTGTGCTGTTCAGGGCGGTTGCATCGGGGGCGGACTTGACCTTGCCGCTGCGTGTGATATCAGGCTGTGTACCGCAGACGCGTTTTTTTGCCTGAAGGAAACTCAGATAGGTATGGCCGCCGACGTTGGCGTCCTGCAGCGCTTGCCCAAGCTCATCCCCGCCGGCGTAGCACGGCAGATGGCCTTCACCAGCGAACGGTTGGGTGCCGGACGGGCTCTGGAAGTGGGGCTGGTCAATGCGGTGCTGGATGATGCCGGCGCGTTGATGCGTCATGCGATCGATCTGGCACGCAACATTGCATCGAAATCTCCTCTTGCCGTTGCCGGAACCAAAATCGCCATGAATTTTGCTCGCGACCACGGAACAGCCGAATCTATGCAACATATGGCGCTGCTGCAAAGCGCAATCCTCGACACGTCCGACCTCTCCGAGGCCGTTGCCGCATTGCAGGAGAAGCGTGAAGCGCAGTTCGATTCTTTGCCGTCATGGCTTTCCTTTTAGTCGGCGAGTCCAGGCGCTTCGCAGTCTCGTATCTATTGCGTGACCTCTCGTCATTCTCACGAGCGCATCGCTATCGATCAGTTAGCGATGTCACTTGCCATTCCGCGTGGAAAACTCGCAGAATGGAGCGCATTCCGACAATGAATAAAGAAGGTTTCTTGCGGGCTCGTAGACCGGTCTACAAGTAATCTGCAATGGGGTTGCGCAACGCATTGTATCCGGCTTGTGGCGCTAGACAGGCGCAGGCTCATCGGACGGACCTCTGTAATGTGGTACCCGACCTGGGGATAGCCGCTTGGTCCACGGTCGAGATGTACTAGTATGTCGCTCTCGTGAAATCGGCTGCGTGAACGACAGAAACCGTTCCTGGTCGCCGCTGGGGCCATGTCGGCCTCAGTGGGGCGCGAAGATAGTAACGGGGGTGAAGAAGCTTGAACTTTGACGAAACCCGGATGAGAGTAGCAATGGCAATCGACAAGGAAACTCCTGCGCAGACACAGCGGCGTCCTCTTCGCGAGAAGGGGGTGCTACGCTATAACAAGCTGCTGGATGCCGCTCACGAATTGTTGATGCATAAAGAGATCGAGGAAATCGGTCTCTATCAGGTCGCCACGCAAGCCGAGGTTCCCCCGGCTTCTGCCTATCATTTTTTCCCCAACCAGGGGGCGATCCTTCTGGGCCTTGCCGAGCGCTATCACCTGCTATTTTCCGACGAACGCCGCGCATGCATGCTTCCAACGGTCGAGACGTGGCAGCAGTGGATGACGGAGCGCTTCGAGTCGAGTGCCCGGCTGTACAACTCGAACTTGCCGATGTGCAAGTTGTTCCTGGGCTCACACACGACGCGCGAACTGGTTCAATCCGAAGCGGGATTCAATGAGCAGTTGGCAGCGCAGTTCGAGGCCATCTTCATTCGCCACTTCTACATGCCGTTCATTCGGGACATGCGTGGGAAGTTCCTGGTCGTCCTGACCTTGGTCGATGCCGTTTTCAGCCTCTCCTACACCAAGCATCGTCACATCACGCCGGAATTCGAAAAGGACGCGAAAGCCGCCGCCATCGGGTATCTGCGCACCTTCCTGCCTGAAATTCTGGAGCGCAGACCGGTCCCGCTCCAGGATGACGAAGTGCAAGCCTTGATCGACGGCTCCAAGTCGTAATCTCACGCTCGGGGGCTGTCGATCATCGACGGCCCGTTCCCCTACGGGCTCATCTGGCCCGCCGCCTCACAGCTTAAAACCCCTGGTCCACCCACTTCCGACATCGGTGTCGGCGCGCACGATGACGCAGATGCATACACCTTGAAAATGGATAAATATCTGTTATGTGCGGTGTGGTGGAAGGTGGTCTTGTCGTGTGCGCGGCGATAGTTTTCCGAAAAAACGCGGATTTACGGTGTAATGGAGCGGCGGCGCTAGGGTTTTTCCTTATGCTTTAATCGATATTTATCGTAAATAATTGTTCCCTAGCACGCTGGGCAAGACGTCGTCACAACAAGACATCACTTTGGCGGAGACACATCGCATGAAACGCAGAGACGTTCTCAAGGCAGGCGCAGCAGCAGTCGTTGGGTCCACGGCAGCTTTAGGCGCGCCCAGTCTGGTCTTGGGGCAAGCCCAGAAAAAGACGCTCAGGTTCATCCCTCAGGCAGATCTCGTGCTCCTGGACCCGGTTCAAACGACTGGTCAGGTTACGCGCAACCACGGGATGATGGTCTTCGATTCGCTGTACGGTCTCGATAGCGCGTTCCGCGTCCAGTTCCAGATGCTGGCCGGCCATCAAATGGCCGACGATGGCAAGACGTGGACGCTGACGCTGCGCGACAAATTGATGTTCCACGACAAGACCCCGGTGCTGGCGCGCGACGTGGTGGCCAGTATCGAGCGCTGGGCTAAGACCGACGTGCTGGGTCAACAGATGCATGCGCAACTGAACGAACTGGTGTCGGTCAACGATAAAACCATTCGCTTCAGCTTCAAGAGTAGCTTCCGCGCGTTGCCCACTATTTTGGGCAAGCCCAGTGCCTTCTTGCCGATCATGCCCGCCCGTTTGGCAGCGACTCCGCCATCCACGCAGGTTACTGAAATGGTGGGCTCGGGTCCATTTCGATTCATGGCCAAAGAGCGTGTGCCGGGCTCGCTCGCCGTCTATCAGAAATTTGACGGATATGTGCCACGCGAGGGGCAATCTTCGTTTAGCTCCGGACCGAAGATTGCCTATCTGGATCGGGTCGAGTGGCATACGATCCCCGATCCGGCGACCGCGGCAGCGGCTATCCAGTCGGGCGAAATGGACTGGTGGGAAGAGCCCACCCCGGATCTCCTGCCAGTCATGAAATCCAATAGCAACGTCATCCTGAATGTCTATGACAAGGGGGGCTGGATGACAATGCTGCGCATGAATCATTTGAATCCCCCCTTCGATAATCCGGCGATTCGTCGAGCGGTGCTCAGCGGTATTGTGCAAACCGATTACATGCTGGCGGCGATGGGGGAGGATCGCAATCGCTGGCGCGCTCCGGTCGGTTTCTTCCTGCCGAATTCCTCGTCTGCGAGCGACGCAGGCATGGAGGCCGTCCTGCATCCGCGCCCAATCTCGCAGGTCAGGCAAGCGCTTGCTGCCGCTGGCTACAAGGGAGAAAAGGTTGTCATGCTAGTTCCGACCGACCTTGCGCGCGCAAATGCCATCAGCGAGGTTGCGGTCGACTACCTGCGCAAGATCGGCATGAATGTCGACTATCAATCGTTGGACTGGGGCACGGTGCTGCAACGTATTGCATCCAAGGCCCCGGTCAGCAAGGGCGGTTGGTGTATTCACGCGAATGCGGTGCCGGGCATGATCACGTCGAATCCGATCCTGCATACATACGCACAGGGGCCGGGGCCGGCGAAAGGCACCTTCGGCTGGCCGAATATGCCGAAATACCAGGAATTGCTCGGCAAGTACATGGGGGCCACGGACCCGACGGAACAGCAACGCCTGTGTCGCGATCTGCAAATGGAGGCGTTCATGAGCGTGCCGTATCTGCCTACGGGCTTGGCGTTTACGATGGCGGCGCATCGCAGGAACATCACGGGTATTCCCGAGGGGTTCCCGCAGTTCTACAACGTCAGGAAGGGCTGACGCGCTGCGTTGAGTTCCGCGTCGAGTGTTTGACCGGGCGGGCAGTCGAGGTCACCCACCATTAGATAGAGGCTAACGATGCTTCGGTACGCGTTACGGAGATTCATTGCTACTGTGCCGGTCATGGTGTTTGTCGGCATATTCATTTTCAGCCTGTTGTATCTGGCGCCGGGCGACCCCGCCAGCATCATTGCAGGTGACCAGGCAACAGCAGAGGATCTCGAACGAATTCGGGCCTCATTGGGCCTCGATCGCCCATTTCTGGTTCAGTTCGGTGACTGGGCTTGGCGGGTGTTGCACGCAGATCTCGGCACCTCCATGTTCGCGTCGATGCCCGTGTCCGACATGATTGCGCAGCGCGCGGGTGCCACGGTATCGCTGTTGTTGCTGACGCTTACCCTGACCCTGATTGTCGCCATTCCTTTGGGCGTGCTCTCGGCCTGGCGGGTCGGGTCATGGTTTGATCGGATGATCATGGGGTTTGCCGTCGCCGGATTTTCCATCCCCGTATTCGTGATTGGCTATCTACTTGCATTCGTTCTTTCACTGCACATGCAGTGGCTGCCGGTTCAGGGTTACGCCCCGCTCCGCGACGGCGTTTGGCGGTGGCTCAAGCATTTGATTCTGCCGGCGTTGACGTTGAGTTTCGGATACATCGCCCTCGTTGCGCGGATTACGCGAGCGTCGATGCTCGAAGCAATGCGGCATGATTGCGTGAGAACGGCACGGGCAAAAGGCGTGGGAGCCGCTCGCATTCTCTTCGTGCATGCGCTGAAGAATGCGGCCATTCCCATCACGACCGTCGTGGGCCTCGGCATCGCCAGTCTGATCGGAGGGGCCGTGGTAACGGAAAGTGTTTTTGCTATTCCGGGAATCGGACGTCTGACAGTGGACGCCATTCTGCGCCGCGACTATCCGATTATTCAGGGCGTCGTCCTTCTCTTTAGTTTCATTTACATGATCATTAATCTGTTGATCGATATCTCCTACACCATTCTTGACCCACGGATCAGATATTGAACATGCGATCCCTGCATCTGACATTGCTCGAGAGCGAGGCCGGTGAAGAGCTATTTCCGCCCGCCGTTCGCCGTCGAGGAACATGGGGTTGGATAAGGCGCCACCCGATCATGGTCATTGGCGTGCTGATTCTCGGACTCCTGATCTTGTCCGCGATTTTCGCGCCCTTGATCGGCACGGTCGACCCCACGACCATCTCGCCCGTTCAGCGAACGCGCGTGCCGAGTGCAGAGCACTGGTTCGGCACCGATATGCTCGGGCGCGACGTGTATTCGCGCGTCATCTACGGAACCCGCGTATCGCTTGTCATTGGATTTTCGGTGGCCGGTCTATCCGTGGTCCTGGGCATGATCGTCGGCCTTTTCGCAGGCTTCAACCGATGGGCTGATGGCATCGTCATGCGCGCGATGGACGCCTTGATGTCGATCCCTCCGATTCTGTTGGCTATTGCGCTGATGGCGCTCGCCCGGGGCGGGATAGCCAACGTGGTGTTTGCCATCACGGTTTCGGAAATTCCTCGCGTTGCGCGCCTTGTCCGGGGTGTAGTGCTGTCTCTGCGGGGGCAGCCGTTCGTGGAGGCCGCAGTAACCACCGGCACATCGACAACGAAAATCATTATCCGGCATATCCTGCCCAATACAGTGGCTCCGGTTATCGTCCAGGCGAGCTATATCTGTGCGGCGGCGATGGTAATAGAGGCGGTTCTGTCATTCATCGGTGCGGGCGTTCCGCCGACCACCCCCTCGTGGGGAAATATCATGGCCGGGGGGCGTGCGCTCTGGCAGGCGAAGCCGTACATCATTTTCTTCCCTGCCGTATTTCTATCTCTGACCGTGCTTTCCATCAATCTGCTCGGAGATGGTCTAAGAGACTGGCTCGACCCGAGAATGATAAAGGAATCCTGAGCGATGGCGCTACTCGAAATAGAAAATCTCCGGGTGCATTTCAAAACCCCGGACGGCGTCAACCGTGCGGTAGACGATATCTCGTTCTCGGTCGACGAAGGGGAGACGCTGGCAATCGTTGGCGAATCCGGCTGCGGAAAATCCGTTACTTCGATGTCGATACTGCAGTTGCTGCCACGGCAATCGGTGCGCACGGCCGGCAGGATCAGCTTCCAGGGTCGGGATCTTCTCGCCATGACCGAGCGCGACATTCGCGGGATCCGCGGCAACAGCATCTCCATGGTGTTCCAGGAGCCGATGACAAGCCTGAATCCGGTGATGACGGTCGGAGCGCAGATTGCGGAATCGCTGCGCCTGCATCAGAAACTGGACAAGGTGCAGGCTAATGCGCGTGCCGTAGAAATGCTGAAGATGGTGGATATTTCCGCCGCCGAGCGCAGGGCACTGGAATATCCGCATCAGCTGTCGGGCGGCATGCGGCAACGCGTGATGATTGCGCTGGCTCTCGCATGCAACCCGAAGCTCTTGATCGCCGATGAGCCGACCACCGCACTCGACGTGACGATTCAGGCCCAGATTCTGGACCTGATGCAGGAACTCAAAAATCGCACTGGTGCAGCGGTGATTCTGATTACGCACGATCTGTCGGTGGTCAAGCAGGTCGCCCATCGTGCAATGGTGATGTACGCGGGGCGCAAGGTCGAGGAAGCGCCGGTCGGCGATCTGATGGCCCATCCGCTCCATCCGTATACGCGCGGCCTGCTCGATGCGATGCCGAAGCGCAACTCGGGTTTGCGGCGGCTAGTGGAAATCCCTGGCACCGTACCGAATCTCAAACAGCGGATTCCAGGGTGTCTGTTCGCGAGTCGTTGTGCGTATGCGCGGGATGTATGCAGAACGACGGTGCCTGCTCTTGAAGAGAGGGCCACGCATCATATCGTGGCCTGTCACTTCCCCCTCTAGTGGCGGCTGACATGACCTATTTGCTCGAAGTCAGAAATCTTAAGAAATACTATCCGGTGCGCAGCGGCCTGATGGGCCAAGTGAGTTCTCAGGTCATGGCTGTCGATGGTGTTTCGCTGCATGTCGCAAAAGGGGAAACGCTGTCGCTGGTGGGTGAGTCCGGCTGCGGCAAATCGACCGTCGGTCGCGCAATCCTCCGGCTTTTCGATTTGACGGAAGGCGAGGTTCTGCTCGACGGCCGCCGGATCGACACACTTTCCGAGCGTGAGCTACGCCCGCTGCGTCGCGATTTGCAGGTGGTCTTTCAGGATCCGTTTGCGAGCCTGAATCCTCGGCGTACGGTGCGCCAGCATCTCACGGAGCCGATTCGGAATTTTGAACCCAGGATAGCGAAGGACGAATGCGAAAGCCGCGTACAGCAACTGCTGGCTCTCGTACGCCTTCCTGCCGACGCTGCGGACAGATTGCCTCATGAATTTTCTGGTGGCCAACGACAACGCATATGTATTGCCAGGGCTTTGGCGTCGAAGCCGCAGGTCATTATCTGCGACGAGGCCGTATCGGCACTCGATGTCTCGGTCAAGGCACAGGTCGTGAACCTGCTTCAGGACCTCCAGAAGGAACTGGGCCTGGGGCTGCTTTTCATCAGCCACGACCTGGCAATTGTGGAACATATGACCCATCGTGTCGCCGTCATGTATTTCGGACGTATTGTCGAGCAGGGGGACGCCGGATCCGTCTTCGGTTCACCGCAGCACCCTTATACGCACGCGCTGTTGTCGGCGGCGCCCGATCGTGAGCCTGGGGCCGAGAGAATTGTGCTCAACGGCGATCTTCCGAGTCCAATGAACCCGCCTTCGGGGTGTCACTTCCACGCGAGGTGCCCGTATGCGTTCGATCGTTGCAAGTCCGAGTCACCGGCTTTGACGGAGCGCGCGCCTGGCCACTTCGCTGCGTGTCACCTTCAGATGTTCAGTGACGGGAATACCGTTAGCTGATCGACCGGGCCGGTCTTCGGCCGAGCCTGCTTTCCATTGGCTTTTCCAGCAACTTTTTACCGGATCTGAAATGAAAGAAGACCAATCCGCGCTCGATAACGGCAAGACCTGCACCGACGACAACGACAAGAGCACGTTGCTGCCGAATGGCGAGAAGATGAATCGCTTCGGATTCCGCGCCCCCAACGATCCGCGCAGTGTCAAGGCGTTTAATCTGGGCCGCTCCAGGACTTTCCCGATGCTGGCGGACGACGTGTGGGGGGACCGGTACTGGTATGACGCGCCATCCGACGATCCGGAGTGGCCGGACGTCCACACCTATACAGATTCTATGACGTATGCGCCGGGTGAGACCGTGTTGTTTCGTACGTGTACGCATGCGAAGCAATGGTCGCTGGAAATCGTGCGGGACGGTTTGAAGCCGGAGAAGATTGCGCGTTGGGAAGACCTCGAAGGTCAGTGGGCACCGACGCCGCGCGACGCCTCGAAAATCGGTTGTGGCTGGCCCGAAAGCCACCGATGGACAATTCCTCCTGATACGCGGTCGGGATTCTACAAAGTGATTTCGACGTGCCTGCGATCAGACGGAACACGATACGTTCAATTCCACTTTTTCGTCGTCCGGCCGACCAAGGCCACCCAAACTTCCAGGCTTCTGATGGTTCTGCCGACCTCGACATGGATCGCGTACAACAACTGGGGCGGCTCGAACTACTATGCCGGCATTGACGGGGAGACTCAAAACCGTTGGTCGCCAATTCTCAGCACGCAGCGCCCCTGGTCGCGAGGTGTTGTCTGGCTCCCCGACAACGCGCCGCGTCTTGTCACTGATGCACCTGCCGAAGGTCCTGCCGCTCCCCGTTACCAGACGAAGGAATGGAGTTACGCCAATGGCTTCGGATTTTTCTATGCGGCCGCAGGCTGGGCGTTCTACGACCGCCATTTCCTTTGCTGGGCGGAGCGCGAGGGAATTGCCCTCGACATGATCACCCAGCATGATCTGCACTTTCATTCCGGGATTCTCGACGACTACAAGGCGCTGGTTATCGTCGGGCACGACGAATACTGGTCCTATGAAATGCGCAAGCACGTGGATGCGTTCGTCGATCGAGGCGGTAACGTCGCCCGCTTCGGTGGCAACTTCGCTACGCAGGTGCGGCTCGAAGAAAATGGCGATCGGCAGGTTTGCTACAAGGATCGCGCACTTCGCGAAGACCCGGTGCGCGATACCGATCAGAAACACCTGTTGACTGCGAACTGGGATAGCCCGCATGTTGCCTACCCGGGGGCTCAAACCATGGGTGTCAACTCGAGCCAAGGGATTTATGGGGGGTGGGGTGGCTTCGCACCGTATCACTCGAAAGGCTTTACAGTCTATCGGCCGGACCACTGGGTATTCGCAGATACGAAGTTAACGTACGGCGATGTGTTTGGAGACAAGGCCCGCATCTTCGGCTACGAGGTCGACGGACTGGATTACACGTTCCGCCAGGGACTCCCATATCCGACCGGTAGCGATGGTGCTCCTCGGGAGGTCGTGATTCTGGCTATGGCCCCTGCCGTCAAGGCCGAGACGATGTTTGCGGAGGAGGGCTGGCGCTACTACCTCGGCAACACCGACATGCTCGCCTCGGCGCAGGCCATGTACGGCGATACGTCACCCGAGTCCGTGCGGAAAGTGCAATACGGTTCCGGGATGCTCGTATATATGCCGCGCGGAAAAGGAGAGGTTGTTTGTGGAGCGACCTGTGATTGGGTGATGGGGCTGGCACGTAACGATTACTTCACGACCCGGATCACGCTGAACGTCCTCAAGCGCTTCACCGAGGACCGCTGAAATCACTCGGCGATCACTGCGCGGGTCGATCTGACGGCTGTCTAATCGGATAAATATCGAACTTGAATCTGAATGTTTTAGTGAATAATAAGAAGTTAGAAATACTAAAATTTTTATAATTGACGAGAATTAATCGATTGAAATCATGTTCCCGCTCGACAAGCTTGCCGGACGGGAACGACCACCCTTTAACTGAACATAGGGGAAACATCATCATGTGGACGAACGCGCAAAACCTGGCTCTTCTGGAGCGGGCACGAGCCGTCATTCCTGGCGGTATGTACGGGCACCAATCGACGGGTATGTTGCCCCGGGAGTTCCCGCAATACTTTCAGCGTGCATCGGGTTCCCGGCTTTGGGACGTGGATGGCAATGAGTACATTGACTACCTGTGTGCCTATGGTCCCAATCTCTTCGGGTATCGCAATCCCGTGATCGAGCAGGCTGCTATGGATCAGACAGTACAGGTCGACTCGGCAACGGGGCCGGCACCGGTTATGGTCGAGCTAGCGGAACTGTTGGTATCCATGATCAGCCATGCCGACTGGGCGATGTTCTGCAAGAACGGCACGGATGCGACTTCGATCGCCATGATGTGCGCGCGTGCTTACCGCGGGCGCAACAAAATCATTGCCGCCCGTGGCGCGTATCACGGATGTGCGCCCTGGAGCACGCCACTGCGCGCGGGCACGACGCACGAGGATCAGGCGAACGTCATTTTCTTCGATTACGACGATATCGAAAGCCTCAACCAGGCGGTGAAGAAAGCGGGTAGCGATCTCGCGGGCATCATCGCCACACCTTTCTGGCATGAGGTATTCGTCGATCAGTTCCTGCCGACGAAGGCGTATGCGCAAGCCGTTCGTCGGCTTTGCGACGAACACGACGCACTGATGATTGTCGATGAGGTTCGCGCGGGCTTCCGATTGTCGCGTGATTGCTCGTGGGGCGAATTCGGCGTGCAACCGGACCTGAGTGCCTGGGGTAAAGCGATCGCTAACGGCTACCCGCTGTCAGCGGTCCTGGGCAGCGAGAAGGTGCGCCAGGCGGCTTCCAGTATTTACGTGACGGGCACCTTCTGGTTCCAGGCCGTACCCATGGCCGCCGCAGTGGCCACGCTCAAGATTATTCGAAGTACAGACTATCTAAAGCATATCCAGGAAATCGGTGAGCAGTTTCGTGTCGGGCTTGAGGGACAGGCGTCGGCAGCGGGCTTCCGGCTTCGTCAGTCGGGGCCAAGTCAGATGCCGCAAATCCTGTTCGAGGACGACCCCGATCTGCGTGTCGGCTATGCGTGGGCCAGGGAGACTCTGAAGGGCGGCATCCTCGTACACCCCTACCACAACATGTTCGTCTCGGCGGCGATGACCACCGATGACGTAAGGAAGTCGCTCGATGCGACGGCCCGTGCATTCGAGCTGATCAAGCGCGAACGCGACCATCTCCCGGCGCCTACGAATGCCTCGCTGCTGAAGCGCCTGGAGATGAAAGGCCGCCTCCCGGCTCATGCGTGAGGGCCGAGACCATGACGAACAAGACCGAACGTGGTCTCGATGTCGGCAAATACATGTTGACCGACGATGAGACCGCCAGACTCAGGGACCGCGCAAAGTTTATCCGTCTGGAGACCATCAGACTCATCGAAATCGCGAAGGTCGGACACTACAGTTCCGTGTTTTCCGCCGCCGAGATATTCGCAGCCTTGTACTACGACGTGATGAACATTCGCGCCGGCGAGCCCCGATGGGTCGATCGCGATCGCTTTCTGATGGGGAAGGGCCATGCGGCTGTCGGATTGTTTCCGATTCTTGCAGACCATGGATTTATCGATAAGGAAACGCTGAACGGCTATACCCGCCTCGGCAACCCGCTCGGCGACCATCCGGACATGACGAAGGTTCCGGGCGTCGATTTCAGTTCCGGCTCGATTGGCCACGCATTGTCCAATGGTGCGGGCATGGTCACAGGCGGCCGAATCGACGGGCGCGATTTCAACGCTTTCGTGATGCTTGGCGACGGCGAGATGCAGGAAGGGCAGGTTTGGGAGGCCGCATTGTTTGCCGCTCACCACAAGCTTTCGAAACTTGTCGCGATCGTGGATCGCAACGGCTACCAGCTGGATGGCGAGGTGGATTCGATCATGGGCATCGAAGATCTGGCCGCGAAGTGGCGTGCTTTCGGCTGGGAGGTTCATGAGGTCGATGGTCATGACGTGGCAGCCCTGACGGCGCTTTTGCGGGCATTGAAGGCCGACGCGACCCGTACGGGGCCGGCCTGTGTAATCGCGCGCACAGTGAAGGGAAAAGGCGTCTCGTACATGGAAACGGAGCCCGGCTGGCATCTCGGCTATCTGGCTCCCGTCGACGCACAGGCGGCAATCGAAGAAATCAAGCAAACGCTTATCTGAGGATTCTCGACATGGTAAAACTTCTCTCACCTGATAGCTGGCAGTACCGGCAACTAAACGAAACAACGCCTGGACTCACTGCGCTGTCGGATGCGCTGATCGAACTGGTCGACGACGGGCATCCCGTGGTCGCCGGCACCGCCGATCTGCAGTATTCAAACGGGCTTCGGAAATTCGCGACCACCCATCCCGAGCGCTTCATTCAGTTCGGTATTTCCGAGCAGAACATGGTGTCGGCGGCCGCCGGTCTCGCTACCACGGGCAAGATGCCGTTCGTCGCAACCTTCGCGTCGTTCCTGGGGCTCCTGTGCTGCGAGCAGATTCGCATGGACGTTGCCTATTGCAAGCTCCCCGTGCGTCTGATCGGACACCATACTGGCATTTCACTTGGTTTTTATGGTACGTCGCATCACGCGACCGAGGACATCGGAACGATGCGTTCCATCGCGGGGCTAACCGTGATTTCACCTGCGGACGCACCGCAATTCAAAGCCGCAATCAAGGCTTCGGTGGATTGGCCGGAACCTGTCTACTTTCGTATCGGTCGTGGCCGCGATCCGCAGATTTACCAGGAAGGCATTGAATTCAAAATCGGGAAGGCAATCGAGCATCGTCAGGGACACGACGTAACGTTGATCGCATGCGGCATGGCTGTAAAGTCCGCACTCGATGCAGCGATTGCCCTGGAGGCCAACGGAAAATCGATAGGAGTCTTAGACATGCCGACGATCAAGCCGATCGACCGTGAGGCTGTCATTCGCGCCGCATCGCGATCCCGGCTGTTGATGACGGTCGAGGAGCACAACGTGATCGGTGGACTGGGCTCGGCAGTCGCCGAAGTGCTGGCAGACGAGGGGCTTGGCACCCGTCTGGTTCGACACGGGATCAAGGACGAATACAGTTTGATTGCACCGCCCACGCATCTCTATCGACACTATGAGCTCGATGCGGAGGGTCTGGCCGGGGCCGTCGCGCGGGCTCACATGAGTCAACGGAGATAGTCCGGAAACATCCGGAAATCGACGACGCTGGATGGTATGGCTGAATCGAATTAAGCAGCATGGACCCGAGGCGGAAAATCGATTATTACGATACGTGAACCATGGTGTGGTGAATTTGCCGTGGTAGAGGAATTGGTCGTTAGTTTTACGAATTTGATTTAGATATGCTAATAAAAAGTATGAATGATCGAAGGGGGGGTGGGATGCGAATCCATACCCCTTCAGATATTTCAATAAATAGTCGTAAATGTCTATTGGAGATCTGCCATGAAAAAGAATCTGGTGGCGCTGACGGCAATGTCGGTGCTGTTTCCTCCCGCTCACGCACAAAGCAGCGTCACGCTGTTCGGTGTGGTGGATGACGCGCTGACCATCAACACGAATGCGAAGGGTGCGCGTCAGACGTCACTGACGAGTGGCGCGATGGGTTCACCACGCTGGGGGCTGAAGGGCACGGAAGATCTGGGAGGCGGTCTGAAGTCGCTGTTCTGGATCGAGGGCGGGTTCTCGACCAACACGGGAGCCCTCGGTCAAGGTGGCGATCTGTTTGGTCGTCAAGCGAAGGTGGGTCTTACGCACGATGCGTGGGGCACCTTGACGCTCGGTCGTCAATACTCGGCGGGTTATCAACTCATCGGTCCGATGACCTCGGGCGGCAGTTTCGCATTCAGCGGAGCCGGGTTCGGCACGCACCCGGCCGACCTCGATAACCTCGACAGCACATATCGTGTGAATAACGCGATCATCTATACGACGCCACAGATCAGGGGTTTCACAGGCATGGCCATGTACAGCATGGGCGGTATTGCGGGTGCGGCGGGCGAACGCCAGATTTGGGCGTTGGGCGCACAGTACCTGAGCGGTCCGGTTACGCTGGGCATGGGATATCAACAGTCGGACCGGCCGAACTTCTCGGTCAACGGCGTGAATCCGTCAGCGAGCTCCACGGGACTCAACATGACGAGTCCGGTCAACCAGGGATACGCTTCCGCCGGTGTGCAAAAAACGTTCGCGGCTGGTGCGTCGTACAACTTCGGCAAGGGCACGGTTGCCGCGATTTTTAGCAACTCGCGTTACATGCATCTGGGCTCGACGGCCGTTGCCGGGCTTCCTGCCGTGGCGGCGGGTTACACGGGAACGGCGTCGTTCAACATTGGTGAACTGAACGCGAGATATTACGTCAGCCCGGTGCTGATGCTGGGTGCCGCCTATGCGTACACGCGCGCATCCGGCGTGAATTCGGCTACCTACCAGCAGGTCAATGCAGTGGTCGACTACTTCTTTTCCAAGCGGACGGACATTTATGCCGGCGGGGTATTCCAGCGCGCGTCGGGGACGAACTCGCTCGGCGAGAAGGCGGTGGCGGCCATCAATGGTGCTACCGCTTCAAGCAGTAACCGTCAGCTGGTGGCGGTCATCGGAATTGGTCATAGGTTTTGATCGATTTCGATTTTTTTGTTCTCGACGGGGCAGTGTCAAACGGGGAACAAAAGGAAAGCGGCGCCACGACGCACGAGGAAGCGGAGGCGCTCCGTGCCTGATCGTGCCAGTCTCTCTGGTCCGATTGTTGGCGAAGACTATCTGGCGCGTAGCAAGCTTGGTGGACGGCTGCCGATGTTTGGCGATGTACGGTGTCGTCTATTCCACATGGTGGACCAACGAACTTGTGCCGGGGACATATCGGGGGCATGACAGCCTGACGTTTTGGAGACTCCTCGCGATGCAAGCGTTTCGTAATTTTGTTTTGTTCCGGTCCCCCTGTCGAGCCACACCCGACCTCGCCCCCAAACCCGGCGAGCATCCTCGATCCCGCGGGGTTTTTTGTCGGTCCGCGCGCAACGAACCTACGGCAGCGTCCGCGTGTCGGCCGCGCTCGTCGTCACCTCCCGATAAAACCCGTCGATCGCATCGACCATCTGCGACAGCCCCGGCTGTTCCAGCGGATAGTGCCCCGCGTTGTCGAGCATCACGACCTTCACCGGCTCCTTGCGGATGCGCTGCAGAAACGGCGTGCTCAGATGCAGCGGCGTCCAGCGATCGGCGGCCGGCTGCGTCAGCAGCACCGGACAGACGGCGAAATCCTCCGGCTCGACCGCCGGCCGGTACGTCATGTAGGAACTCAGAAAGGCCATCGTCATCGCGTTGCCTGCGGACGTACGGTCGGACAGCCACACCTTCAGCGCAGCCGGGTCGTTGACCAGCGCGGACATCTTGCTGGCCATCGTCATCGGGATGCGCATCGACCTGACGAGCGGCGTGTGCGCGGCGAGATTCGTCATCGGGCCGCCGACACGGCTCATGAACAGGTTGCGTGCGGTCTCGTCGCGCACCTGCTGGCTGCGCTGATCGAGAAAGGTCATCCCGACGATGCCCGTGACCTTGCCGTTCAGCGCAGCCACGTGATACGTGAGCATGCCGCCCGCGCTCAGCCCGTACAGCACGATCGGCCGGTCGTCCTTCGCGCGCTCCGCGTCGATCAGGTCGCTGCCGGCCTGCACCCAGTCGTCGTAGCGGATCAGCGCACCCTTGGCGACTTCGGTCATCCCGTATTCGGGCATGTCGACCGCGATCGTCTCGTAGCCGCGACGCGCGAGCTGCTCGCCGAGGATCATCGACATCTGCCGCCCGTTGGTGCCCACGCCGTGGAACAGGATCACCTTCACTTTCGCCTGAGGATTGCGGTACGTGTCGAGATGGAGGCGGTTGCCGTGCCAGTTCCACCATTCCTCGTGCGGCAACTGGCTGTCGTTCCACTGGAAGTCGGGCGGCAGGAATTTCTGCATGTCGCGCCAGACGGGCTGGTCGGCGTAGGTCTTGGGCATGGCGGCGGAATCCGATAAGGGGAGCGAGACGGCATCGTCGGCAAACGCAGGGGCATGCAGCGCGCTCGACACGCCGAGGGCCAGCAGCAGGTTTTTCGCCGAACGGGGAAGCGGAGCGGATTTCATGGCGGGGACGATCCGTGCAGGTTGCGATGACCTCATCATGCTCTGCGGACGTCGTGCGATCCATGCTGACGCGGGCCAACCGCTTTAGAATCCAGGCCAATGGATATCGCGAGGCGCTTCATGACCGTCTGGAACTTCGCACGCAGCCCGGCTTCCGTCCTGCTCATGATCGAGTTCGGCCGCAGCAGGGCGATTGCGCCGCCCGCGCTGCTCAAGGGCTCGCAGCTCACGCTGAAGCAGCTCGCCGACCCGGATTTCACGGTGCTGGCCGCGCAGGAGCTGACCGTCGCGTCGAACCTGCTGAGCCTGACCGGCAACGAGGCCGGCGTGGGGCTGAAGGTCGGGCTGTCCTATCAGCTGTCGGCCTACGGATTGCTCGGCTACGGGCTGATGAGCAGCGCGACGGGCCGGGACGCGATCGCGCTGGCCGGCCGCTATCTGGCGTTGACCTATACGTTCGTCGGGATGCGTTATCGCCGGGTCGGGCGGCACGACGCGGTCGCGTTCGAGCCGTCGCCGGAATTGTCCCCGAACCTGCAGCGCTTCTTCGTCGAGCGCGCGATGGGCGCGACCTGCCGCGTGCTGCGCGACGTGATGGGCCCGGCCTTCGCGCTCGCGACCTTCGACCTTGCGTACGGCGCCGAGCCGGGCGGCCGTCAGCAGGTACTGGGCACGAAGGTCCGGTACGAACAGCCGGCGAGCGAGATCACGTTCGAGCACGCGCAACTCGAACGCCCGCTGCCGCAGGCGAACGCCGCCACCGCGGCGATGTGCGAGCGGATGTGCGCCGAGCTGCTGTCGCGCAGGCGCACGCGCGTCGACATCGTGTCGTTCCTCAACGAATACCTGGCCACGCACGCGTTCGAGCGGCCGCCGCAACTGAAGGATGTCGCGGCGCTGCTCAACACGAGCGAGCGCACGCTCAAGCGCCGGCTTCAGGAAGAGGGCGCGTGCTTTCGCGACATCTCGAACGCGGTCCGCAAGGCGCGCGCGCAGGCGCTGGTCGCCGAAGGGCGGCTGTCGATCAAGGAGATCGCGCAGGAACTGGGGTTCAGCGACATGTCGTCGTTCTCGCAGGCGTACAAGCGATGGACGGGCGTGGCGCCGAGCGTGTCGCGGCAAGGGGCGGGCGGTTTGTAGCAGGCGGCGCGACCGTACACTACGGCGATGGACCCTCGGACATCGGCGGGCCCCCGCAAAGGAGCGATCGAACATGAAACTGCTGCTGGTCGGCGCGACCGGACTGGTCGGACGCCACGTCCTCGATGCGGCGCTCGCCGATCCGCGCGTGACGCGCATCGTCGTCGTCGCGCGCCGTCCTTTGTCGCCGCATCCGAAGCTGCAGGCGGTGGCGGTCGACTTCGAGCAGTTGCCCGCCGACGCCGGCTGGTGGCGCGCCGACGCCGTGATCTGCACGCTGGGCACGACGATGCGCGCCGCCGGATCGCAGACGGCGTTCCGGCGCGTCGATCACGACTATCCGCTCGAGGTTGCGCGCCTCGCGCATCGGCACGGCACGCCGACCTACGTACTGAATTCCGCGCTCGGCGCGAATCCGGCGTCGCGCGTGTTCTACAGCCGCGTGAAGGGCGAGGTGGAGCGCGCGCTCGCGGACGTCGGGTTCACGTCGCTGACGTACGTGCGTCCCGGCGTGATCGGCGGCAGCCGTGACGAGTTCCGGCTCGGCGAACGCGCGCTGCTGCTCGCACTGGGCCTCGCGGGCGCGCTGCTGCCGCCGAAGTGGCGCGTGAATCCCGCGCCACGAATTGCGCGTGCGCTGCTCGACGCCGCGCTCGACGCGCGGCCGGGCGTGCATGTCGTCGCGTCGGACCGGCTGGTCTGAGCGGCGAACGACGCTGCTCCTGACCTTTCTCTTTCCATGCACAACCTTTCATAACGCTGCGTGTAGTACACCGATCGATCCCACACGCACAAAAAAGCGACGCAAGCCGGGTATTTCCTGATATCGGACAAGTTGTATATACAAGATTATGCGCAGGCAATGCCGGCCCGCGTCGCGCGTGCGCGCACCGTGCAGATCGTGCGTGGCCCTGGCCGGCGATCCGCGGCGACCCGCATCGAAGCGCCGAAACGGCGGCTCGACACGTTCCCCGTCCCGTTCGAACCATTTGTCGTCCCGAGTCATCTGGAGATTTGCCCGTGTCAACGAATCCCACTGGAAACGCCGGCGGCCTGATCGAGGTCCGCTCGATCGACTTCATCCCCGACGCCGAGCGTCACGGCGGCTTGCTGAGCCAGTTCACGCTGTGGCTGTCGGCGAACATGCAGATCACGGCGATCGTCACGGGCGCGCTGGCGGTCGTGCTCGGCGGCGACGTGTTCTGGTCGCTGGTCGCGCTGCTGCTCGGCCAGCTCGTCGGCGGCGCGGTGATGGCGCTGCACGGCGCGCAGGGGCCGCAGCTCGGCCTGCCGCAGATGATTTCGAGCCGCGTGCAGTTCGGCGTCTATGGCGCGATGATCCCGATCGTGCTCGTGTGCCTGATGTACATCGGCTTTTCCGCGAGCGGCTCGGTGCTGGCCGGGCAGGCCGTCGCGCAGCTGCTGCACATCGACGACGCGGCCGGCATCCTGCTGTTCGCGGCCGTGATCGTCGTGCTGACCGTGTGCGGCTATCGCGCGATCCACTTCGTCGGCCGGATCGCGAGCGTGGTCGGTATCGTCGCGTTCGTCTACATGTTCACGCAGCTGTTCGCGAACCACGATATCGGCGCGCTGCTCGCGAACCGGCACTTCTCGCTGGCGAGCTTCCTGCTGTCGATGTCGCTGTCCGCGTCGTGGCAGATCGCGTTCGGCCCGTACGTCGCCGACTATTCGCGCTACCTGCCGCGCTCGACGTCGTCGGTCGGCACGTTCCTCGCGGTCGGTCTCGGTTCGGTGATCGGCGCGCAGGCCGCGATGGTGTTCGGCGTGTTCGCAGCGGCGCTGGCCGGCAGCGGCTTCGCGCACCATGAAGTCGCGTACATCGTCGGCCTCGGCTCGACGGGCGCGGTGGCCGCGCTGCTGTATTTCAGCATCGCGTTCGGCAAGGTCACGGTGACGGCGCTCAACGCCTACGGCAGCTTCATGTCGATGGCGACGATCGTCAGCGGCTTTCGCGGCAAGCGCGCGGTGTCGTCGCGCAGCCGCATGGTCTACATCTTCGGGATGATCTGCGTGTCGACGCTGCTCGCGCTCGCCGGCCGGCATTCGTTCCTGAAGGAGTTCACGGCCTTCATCCTGTTCCTGCTCGCGTTCTTCACGCCGTGGAGCGCGATCAACCTCGTCGACTACTACTGCTTCACGCGCTCGCGCTACGACGTGCCCGCGCTGTCCGACCCGGACGGCCGCTACGGCCGCTGGAACGCGATGGCGATCGCGATCTACGTGGTTGGCATCGTCGTGCAGCTGCCGTTCATGTCGACGCACCTCTACACGGGGCCGCTCGTCGATGCGCTCGGCGGCACCGATATCTCGTGGATTCTCGGCCTCGTCGTGCCAGCCGTGCTGTATTACGTCGGCGCGCGCGCGTCGCGTCGCAGCATCCCGGAGCGCCTGATCCTGCCGCTCGAACGCGGCGAAGCCCAGCACTGACGGCGAGCCTCCCGCATCGGGCCGGCATGCGGCCGGCCCAGGCGGCTTGCCGCGTCCGCGCCGCCCTGCGCCGCTATTTCCCCAGCCGCTCCGCCAGCGCATAGCGCTGCATGCAGCGCTCCATCGCGTCGAGAAACGCCAGCTCGGCCGCATTCATCTTGCGGTCGCGATGCCACAGCAGGAACACGTCGACGTCGACCAGCCCGTCGTCGGGCGGCAGCCGCCACAGCCGCTGCTGCGCGATGTCGTCGCGCACGATGTGCTCGGGCAGGCAGCCGATCCCGTAGCCCGCGAAGATCAGCCGCCGCACTTCCTCGAGGCTCGGCGACGACGCGACGATGCGCCCGGTAAAGCCCTTCTGGTCGCGAAATACCGTGAGCGGCGACAGGCTGTCGCCGATCTGGTCGCTCGTGAACGACACGAAGTTCTCCGCGAGCAGATCCTCCATCCGCAGCTGCGTCTGGCCGAACAGCCGGTGATGGCGGCCGCAATAGATCGCATAGCGCTGGCGCAGGAAGCAGCGCATCTCCAGCTTGTCGTGCGGCGTGCGGCACAGGCCGAGCCCGGCCGTCGCGGTCTTCTGCAGCAGCGACGACAGGATGTCCGACGAGCGCATCACGTCGATCTGCAGGTCGATGCGCGGATACGCGCGATGGAAATCCGCCAGGAATTCGTCGTAGACGGGCGACTCGATGCGGCTCACGGTCAGCAGGCGAATCGAGCCGGTGAGGTCGGCGCTGCCGTCGTCGAGCTCGGTTTCGAGGCGCGAGATGCCGCCGTAGATGTCGCTCGCGATCCGGTACACGGCTTCGCCGGCCGGCGTCGGCGCGAAGTGCGCGCCGCGCCGCTCGATCAGCCGGCGTTCGAGCGCGTCCTCGAGCCGCCGCAGCGCCTGGCTCACGGCCGGCTGCGTCACGTGCAGGCGCGCGGCGGCGCGGCTCACGCTGCGCTCCTGCATGATCACCAGATAGGTGCGCAGCAGGTTCCAGTCGAGGCGGTCGTTCAGGAAGGGGGCGAGGTCGGGGCGCATCGGGTCTCCGCAGCGAGGCGTCGGGTCATTGCATTAGTAAAATTTATATCGCGAATAATAACTTGAAATTTGACTAATGATTTGCGGTCGCCGATAAAGGAGGGGCGCCGCATCGTGCGGCGCGAGGCCGCACGAGACGGCCGGCCATCACGATAGGGCGTGCCGCTTCGACGCGGTGCGCATCAGGAGCACGCATGACCCAGTCCCTTCCTCCCGCCCGCCAGCCTGCGCGCGCGGCGACCGCCGCCTTCATCGGCACGATGATCGAGTGGTACGACTTCTACATCTACGCGACCGCCGCCGCGCTCGTGTTCGGCGAGCTGTATTTCCCGTCGCACGATCCGTTCGTCAGCACGATGGCGTCGTTCGCGACCTTCGCGGTCGGCTTTTTCGCGCGGCCGCTCGGCGGCATCGTGTTCGGCCATCTCGGCGACCGCATCGGCCGCAAGAAGGCGCTGATGACGACGCTGATGATGATGGGCGTCGCGACCGTCTGCGTCGGGCTGCTGCCCGATTATTCGAAAGTCGGCGTGCTCGCGCCGGTGCTGCTCGTCGCGCTGCGCATCGTGCAGGGGATCGCGGTCGGCGGCGAGTGGGGCGGCGCGGTGCTGATGGCCGGCGAGCACGCGCCGCAAGGGCGCCGCACGTTCTTCGCGTCGTTCGCGCAGCTCGGCAGCCCGGCCGGGCTGATCCTGTCGCTGGTCGCATTTCGCGCGGTCACGTCGATGGACAAGGCCGATTTCCTCGCCTGGGGCTGGCGCCTGCCGTTTCTGGCCAGCTCGGTGCTGCTGGTGGTCGGCATCCTGATCCGGCTCGGCGTGAACGAGTCGCCGGAATTCGCGCGCGTGAAGGAAGCGAACCGCACGGTGAAGCTGCCGGTCGCCGAGGTGTTCCGCTCCGCGTGGGGGCTGGTGCTGCTGTGCATCGGCGCGAACACGATCGGGATCGCGGGCGTCTATTTCACCAACACGTTCATGATCGCGTACACGACGCAGTACGTCGGCGTGTCGCGTTCGCTGATCCTCGACAGCCTGTTCGCGGTCGCGATCATCCAGTTCGTCGCGCAGCCGATTGCCGCGTGGATTGCCGAACGCATCGGCGGTGCGCGCTTCCTGAAGCTCGCGGCGCTGCTCGCGATGCTGTCGCCGTATCCGATGTTCGTGCTCGTGCAGGGCGGCACGTCCGCGTCGCTCGTGACGGGCATCGCGCTCGCGGTCGTGTGCATGTCGGGCTTCTACTCGGTGATCGCGGGCTTCGTCAGCGGCGTATTCCCCGCACACGTGCGCTACTCGGCGATCTCGCTCGCATACCAGATCTGCGGCGCGGTCGCGGGCGGCCTGACGCCGCTGGTCGGCACGTGGCTCGCGCATCGCTTCGCGGGCCAGTGGTGGCCGCTCGCGGTGTTCTACACGTGCCTGGCCGGCATCTCGCTGCTGTGCATCGTCGCGCTCGACGCGCGCCGCGCCGCGCGGCCGGCCGCCGAAGCGGTCGGCTCGCACTGAGTGTCAACGAACGAAGTCATCCGGAGTCCCTATGAAAGATCTGTTGGAAATCGACGGCGCCCGCCTGTGGCAGAGCCTGACGGACATGGCGCGCATCGGCGCGACGCCGCGCGGCGGCGTGCGGCGGCTCGCGCTCACCGAAGAGGACCGGCGCGGCCGCGAGCTGTTCGCGCAGTGGTGTCGCGACGCGGGCATGACGGTCGGCGTCGACGCGGTCGGCAACCTGTTCGCGCGGCGCGACGGCGCCGATGCGCAGGCCGCGCCGGTCGTGATCGGCAGCCATCTCGACACGCAGCCCGAAGGCGGCCGGTTCGACGGCGTCTATGGCGTGCTCGCCGGGCTCGAACTCGTGCGCACGCTGAACGACGCGGGCATCGTGACCGACAAGCCGCTCGAGATCGTGTCGTGGACCAACGAGGAGGGCGCGCGCTTCGCGCCGGCGATGCTCGGCTCGGCGGTGTTTACGGGCGCGCTGCCGCTCGACGAAGCGCTCGCGAAGCAGGACGCCGACGGCATCACGCTCGGCGCGGCGCTCGACGCGTGCGGCTGCCGCGCGACGCGTGCGACCGGCGGCGCAGTGGATGCGTATTTCGAAGCGCATATCGAACAGGGGCCGGTGCTCGAAGCGAACGGCACGACGATCGGCGTCGTCACGGGCGGGCAGGCGATCCGCTGGCTCGACGTGCGCGTGACGGGCGTGGCCGCGCACGCGGGCACGACGCCGATGCCGTACCGCAAGGATGCCTATTTCGCGAGCGCGCAGATGGCGCTCGAACTCGAACGGATCGTCGCCGGCTTTGCGCCGCGCGGGCTCGCGACGATCGGGCAGGTCGGGATCCGCAACGCGTCGCGCAACACGATTGCCGGCGACGTGACGTTCACCGTCGACCTGCGCCATCACGACGATGCGCAAGTCGACGCGATGGAGCGCGAGCTGCGCGACGCATACGCGCGCGTGGCCGCCGCGCGCGGCGTGCAGGTCGCGATCGACACCTGCTGGCGCAGCCCCGCGACGCCGTTCGATCGCGACTGCGTCGAGCTCGTCGCGCAGGCGGCTGCCGCGTTCGGTTATACGAACGAGCGGATCGTCAGCGGCGCCGGGCACGATGCGATCCTGCTCGCGCGCCGTTATCCGACCGCGATGGTGTTCATTCCGTGCGTCGACGGGCTGTCGCACAACGAGGCCGAGGACGCGCTGCCCGACGACGTGACGCGCGGCACCAACGTGCTGCTGAATGCGGTGCTTGCGCGTGCCGGCGTCGCGGCGCATGCCGCGGCCGCACGCAGCGCATGACGCGCTTCACCGACACGAACGAGGACGATCGATGAAAACCTATTTCCATCCCGAACAACTGTTGCACCATCCGCGCACCTACCTGTCGCGCGGCCAGATGCGCTCGCCGCAGGAAGTGCCCGAGCGCGCCGCGCGTCTGGTCGCGGCCGTGCGCGGGCTCGACTTCGACGTGCGCGAACCGGCCGACCGCGGCACGGCGCCGATCGCGGCCGTGCACGACATGAACTACCTGCGCTTTCTCGAGGACGCGCATCGCGACTGGAAGCGGATGCCCGACGACTGGGGCGACGAAGTGATGTCGAACATCTTCGTGCGCGACCCGAATCCGCTGCGCGGCGTGCTCGCGAAGGCCGCGCGCTATCTCGCCGACGGCAGCTGCCCGGTCGGCGCGAACACGTGGCGGGCCGCCTACTGGTCCGCGCAGAGCGCGCTTGCGGCGGCGGCGGACGTGAACGACGGCGCGCGCGACGCGTATGCGCTGTGCCGGCCGCCCGGCCATCACGCGCGCCGCGATGCGGCCGGCGGCTTCTGCTACCTGAACAACGCGGCGATCGCCGCGCAGGCGCTGCTCGGCCGCCATCGCCGCGTTGCGATCCTGGACACCGACATGCATCACGGCCAGGGCGTGCAGGAAATCTTCTACGGCCGCGACGACGTGCTGTACGTGTCGATCCACGGCGATCCGACCAACTTCTATCCGGTCGTCGTGGGCTACGAGGAGGAGACGGGCGCCGGCGCGGGCGACGGCTTCAACCTGAACCTGCCGATGCCGCACGGTGCGCCGGAGTCGGTGTTTTTCGAGCGGCTCGACGACGCGCTGCGCGCGCTCGCGCGCTTCGAGCCCGATGCGCTGGTGCTCGCGCTCGGCTTCGACATCTACAAGGACGATCCGCAGTCGCAGGTCGCGGTGACGACCGACGGTTTCGGGCGGCTGGGCGGCGCGATCGGCGCGCTCGGGCTGCCGACGGTGATCGTGCAGGAGGGCGGCTATCACCTCGAAAGCCTCGACGCGAACGCGCGGGCGTTCTTCGGCGGGTTCGCCGCCGCGCGCTGACCCAGCCGGACGGTTCGCATCGCACAGCGCTGCGGCGCGAACCGGGGCCGGATCGCAGGCCCGTGCATTCAAGTTTTCCGCTGGCGTGCCGTCAATTCGCGCGTACGCTGGACGAATGCACGAAGGAGGGTCGAGCGATGAACGCCTGCGGACGAATCAGGTGCGCGATCGCGCTCGCGGTGCTGGGCGCAGGGTCGCTCGCGTGCCGGGCCGATCCGTCGATTCCGCTCCGGGTCAGTCTGACGATCCCGGAAACCTGCACGATCGCGCCGGCGGCCGCGCAGCCGGGGGCCGGCACGGACCAGCCGGGCGTCAGCTGCACGCACGGCACGCCGTTCGTGCTGAGTCATGCTCCGGCGCCCGATTCGCGCTCGGCACCGCCGCGCAGCATCGGCGCGGGTGCGCCGCCCGCATGGACCGTCACGTTCTGAATCGAGGATCGCGTCGCGGTCGTTGCCTGTCGTCAGCGCCGGCATCGCGCCGTACACGGTCACGACGTCGCAGCTGCAGTAGCGATGGCGACCTGCAAACGGCTTGCGCTCATGCCGCGTGCCGGGCGCTGGAAATCTTGTTTCGACCGCTTGCCTTCGCGTAGTACAACGCCTCGTCTGCGGCCTTGATGATCGCCCCGGGATCGTCGTCGTGTTCGGGTGTCCAGCTGGCCAGACCGATACTGGCAGTGACGCGGCCATATTCGCTGCCGGCGTGCTCGAGGCCCAGTTCGTTGATGGCGATCCGGATGCGCTCGGCGATCTCTGCCGCACCGTTCTCCGACGTGTCGGGCAGCAACACGACGAATTCTTCGCCGCCATAGCGGGCGGCGACATCCGCCGGCCGACGGATGCTGTCGCCGATGCAGCGTGCGACAGCGGCGAGCGCGTCGTCGCCGGCTTGATGGCCGTACGTGTCGTTATAGGCCTTGAAGCGATCCACGTCGACGAAGAGCAACGAGAAGACCGAACGCATGCGACGTGCGCGGCGCCACTCCCGGTCAAGAACTTCTCCGAAGCTGCGGCGGTTGTCCAGGCCGGTCAGGCCGTCGGTGCGCGCGAGCAAAATCAGTTCGGACTCGGCCCGCATCCGGCGTCGGAGCTGGGCGCCGAGCAATACGGAAAGCGCGATGAAAGCAGCACCGAACGTCGCGACGAGGGCGCCGATGGTCACTGCGCGCCGACGCCATGCCGCATAAATGTCCTGTTCGGCTTCGGCGACCATGAGAATCAAGGGCAGGTGCGGCAAGGTCTTGAAGTAATACAGACGACGCACGCCATCGATCGACGATTTCTCGAGAAAGGAGCCTTCGGGCTCGCTGCGGAATCGGCGGAAGGTTGCGGCTTGACTGATGTCTCGCCCGACGGTGTGTGTGTCGTACGGCTGGCGCATGACCATGATGCCGTCGGTGCCGATCAGCGAGATCGATCCGTGCGGACCCAGAGCCAGGCCGGCGAACAGCTTGTGGAAATACTCGAGGTTGATGGCGATCAACGCGACGCCGGCGAATGAGCCGTCCGGGTTCGAGATGCGGCGGGTCAGCGCGATGCTCGGCGTGCCGCCGCGCAGCCGCGATTCGAATGGATCGCTGATGTAAAGCCCGACATCGTCTCGATCGCGGTGGACCGTGAAGTACTTGCGATCCGCGAAATTGCCTTTGCGCGGCATATCGTTCTGCGAGTCGAGAACGATATTGCCGTGTGCGTCGAGGACCAGCATCGAGCCCAGGTATTGGGCGGTCATCGCGTGATCGAACAGCACGCCGCGGCGCAATGCGGGCGAAGCGGCCATCACGTCCGGGCGCTGAACCCCCTGACTGACCGCTTCGAGCGAAAGGTTGTAGAGCTCGAAATTGCGGGAGATGTCGCGTTCGGCGACCAGCACCAGGTTATGTGAAGTCTCGCGCGCCCGATCGAGCGCGTCGTTCCGGCTCTGGAACAGCTGCAATATGCAAAGCCCCATGAGCGCACATGCGATTAACACCCCGATGGCGACGACATAATGAGGCGCTGACGAGCGGGCTTGCATCCGTTTCCTCGATGGGGGCGCCAATGCGCCGTTATTGTCGGTTTGCTGGTTCGGATACTAAAAAAAGCGCGTGCGGCGTGCAAGCGAGGCAGACCCGGAGTCGCACCATCGCCGGCTGCCTGCGATTTTCCGCTAGAAGCTGATCGTCGCGGTGATCGTGTCGCTGTAGTTGCCGGGCGCGGGCGTCGTCTGCGCGGGCACCGCGCCGTACACGGTCACCGCCTGCGAGGTCCCGGTGCCGACGCCCGTGACCGTCGTGCTGCCGCCGGTGCCGTCGCCCCACGCGATCGAGTGCGCGGCATCCGTATAGAGCCCGTAGCCGATCGTGCCGCCCCCGCCGCTGCGCTGCATCTGGCGCGCCGTCACGTTGCCGCTGCTGCCGCCGTTCAGCGCGATCTTCCACGCGTCGCCGTTGGTGCACTGCGCGGTGATCGAGCCGGTCGCCGCGAGCGCGCCCGACAGCACGCTGGCAGTGCCGAAGTTCACGTTGGTCGCGCTGATGTTGCAGTTGTTGACGACGGTCGCGCTCGCGCTGAACGGAAAGGTGCCGTTCGACGTGGTCAGCGATGCGCAGGTCGGCGCGGCGAGCAGGTAGAAGCCGGCGTTGATCGACGTCGTGTTGCCGCCGAACTGCTGCGAGTAGGTCGTGCTGCTGTTGCCGGTGGTCGGCACGGTCGGCTGGTTCCCGGCGATCTGGCCGTAGACGGTGACCGTCGCGCTCGCGCTCGTGCCGAGCGCCGGCTTGGCCAGCGTGACGGACAGCGGCGTCGTGCCGGAATAGACCGAACCCCACGCGACCGAATGAGCAGCGTCCTGGTACAGGTCGTACTGCATCGCGTTGCTGCCGTTGACGAGGCTGCGCGGGCTCGTGCCGCCGAGATTCAGGCAGACGAGCACGTTCGGCGTCAGCGTGACGGCCGACCACGTGCAGGTGACGCTGACGGTGCCCGTCGCGGCCACCGACGCGCGCGAAATCGGGCTGACCGAGCCGAAGCTCAGGTTCGACGCGGTCGCCGTGCAGGTCTCGGCCTGCGCGTGACGCGGCACGCCGCACCAGGCGGCGATCGCGACGAGAAGCAGCAGCACGCGTCTCATCGCGTCGCTCGGCACGTGAGCGGCCCGACGGTCGGCAGCGTGCCGTTGCCGGGCGCGGTGAACGCGAATTCCGTTTCGCAGTGCTGCGAGCCGTAGTCGATCACGAGATGGTTGTCCTCCTTCAGTCCGTCGACGAACGTGAGCCCGTCGTAGCCGACGATCGTGTTCGCGCCGCTCTCGACGTGGTGCACGCGCGCGCCGGCCGGCAGCGCGCGGCCGGCATCGTCGTGCAGGATCACCGACGCCGCGCGATAGCGCGACACGCCGAAATGCGCGACGACGCCCGATTGCGCCTGCGGCACCACGGTCATCGACGTGCGCGCGAGCCGCGCGTCGGCGGGCAGCTTCATCGCGTCGATCGCGATCTGGTTGTTCTGGTACGCGTTCAGGTCGGGCACGAGCAGGTGGCCCGCGCGATCGGTCGTGCCGATCACGCGGTTCTCGTGCAGCACCGGGATGCCCGCGACGCCGTCGGTCGACACGAGCGCGAAGCCGTCGTCGATGCGGCGCGACAGTTGCAGGCTGCGATCCATCAGCACGACCGCGCCGCTCACGTCGAGCGATGCGCCGGTCTGGCGGTCGAGGCTTTGCGCGCCCGCGATCACTTCGCCGGCATGACCGAGATAGCGCAGCTGCGCCTGCCGGTACGGCACCGCGCCCGTGCCGCCGGTCTGCACGCCCCAGCCCCAGCCGCCGTCGTAGTCGGGCGGGCGGCTCGCGTCGACGGTGTAGTTCGACTGGCCCTGCTGGCGGCCGACCGTCGCGTTGATCGACGTATTGCGGCCGAGCCCGATGTTCAGCGACACGAACGCGCCGTTCGCGCCGTGCTGCGCGAAGTCGCGGTACGCGCTGACGCTCAGCGACGCGAGATCGCCGAGGCCGAGCGTGTACGACACCGTGCCGATCCGCGCGCTCGGCCCCTGCGGCAGCCGGAAGCCGATATAGCTGAGCGACAGCGTCTGGCGATGCAGGAACGGCAGCGCGAAGGTCGCCTGGTCGGTCGCCGACGGCACCGGCGTGCCGTCGCGCGAAGCCAGGTCGCCATAGCGGCCGAACGCGCGGGTCGTCTGCGCATTGATCGAGAAGCGCGGCTCGATCAGCTGGTAGCCGACGCTGACCTGCGTGCCCGGATAGCGGCCGGCGCTGCCCGCGACCGCGCCGCTCACGACGCCCGCGTGGCCGAGCCGCATCAGCGCGCCGACGCCGGCATTGAGCAGGCCGCCGGTCGCCTCGGCATGGCCTTCGACGGTCAGCGCATCGCTGACGCCGCGCCGCATCGATCCGCTGACGACCGGCCGCGCATCGTAGTCGAACGACTGCAGTGCATAGTTGCGGCGCAGGAAACCGGCCTCGAACGAATAGCTCGACAGCCCCGCCGCGAGCATTCGCGTATCGACATAGAGCGGCACCGAGGTCGCGACCGTGCGCCCGAGCGCGTCGCGCGTGATGACGGTCGCCTGGCCGGCGCCGGTGATGCCCGGCACGTCGTGGATGATGAACGGGCCGCTCGGCACGCTGCCGCTGTACTGGCGCACGTTGTTGATGTACAGGTCGACCGCGGACGGCACGGCGGCGGAGCCCGACAGCGACGGAATCGGGAACGTCACGAGGTCGGGGCGCAGCGCGAAGTTGCTGCGCCACTGGAAGCCGCCGAGGCGGACCGAGCGCGTCCATGCGAGCGAGCCCGAGATCGCGTCGCCGATCTGCGTGGTGCTCGGCCGTGCCGGGTCCGAGCGGCTCCACGACGTGTCGAAGCGCGTATAGCGCCGCTGGCCGTTGTAGAAGTAGGCGGTGCCCGTGTTGTTGAATACGCCGTGCGGGTCGAAGTAGCGCAGGTCGGTGTACAGCGAGAACTGCTGCGCGCCGATCGTCTGCGCATACGCCTCGTAGTTGATCACGAGGCCGCGCGACGCGCTGGCCGCCTGCGTGGCCGGCAACGCGCGGCTGTCGAGCGCGTACGGGCGCCGCAGCTTGTCGGGCATCCGCAGGTCGACGATCTGGCGCGCCGCGTCGTAGCGGTAGCTGAGGCCGGCGATCGAGTCGAGGTCGACGGTTGCCGCATCGGCGATGCCGAGCCGGTCGGTCGCGAAGCCGATCGCGCGCAGGTCGGCGCCGCTCGCGGACAGATGGCCGTCGCGTTCGACGAAGTGCGCGAGCAGCGCCGTGTCGTCGCCGTTGACGCTCACGCCGAGGATCACTTCGTGCGTGCCGTCGGCCATCACGAGGCCCGCCGGTTCGTCCGCGCGTGCGGCGCCGAGCGCGAGCAGGCCGCCCGCCACCACGGCCGCGAAGGCGGCGCGCGACGCACGTCGCGGCGCGCGGCGGCGTGGGGCAGGGGACGAGGCCGGGAGACGCACCGGCCGGTCAGCCCGGCGGCTCCACCGCGACCACCGCGCTGGCCGGTTGCGAATTGACCGCCGCGCGCACCGTCACCTTGCCGGCGAGCGAGACGCCGGCCGGCAGCGGCACGCTCCACTGGCCGGTGCGGCCCGCGAGCGCATAGCCGAGCAGCCCGCGCGTGAGCGGATACGCGCGGCCGTCGGCGGTCACGAGTTCGACCGACGCCAGTTGCGCGCGTCGCGCGCCGACGTTGCGCACGCGCAGCAGCCAGTCGCCGTTGTGGCGCAGCAGCGTCCAGTCGAGCTGCGGCGCGCCGTCGGCTGCCGGTTCGACGAACACCGGGATCGAGTAGCGCAGCCGGATCGCGACGCCGCTGGTCGGCGCCTCGCCGGGCTGCGGCAGTTCGTCGATCAGCAGCCGGTAGCTCTGCTCGGTGCCCGACGGCGCGTGCGACGCGCGCACGACGCGGATCAGTTGGTCCGACTGCGTCGCGACCTGGATCAGCGGCGGGCTCGCGACGAGATCCTGCGTCGGGGTCAGCGTGTCCTGGCCGTCGACCTGATCCCAGTGGAACACGCGCACCTGTCCGTACACGGGGCGGCTGCCCGGATTGCGCAGTGTGATGCCGGTCGCCGTATCGTCCGCGGCGAACTCGATCGATACGGGGGAAATCTGCAGCGACGCGGCATGCGCGGCGCCGGCCGCGCACAGCAGCGCGGCGAGCGTTCGACGAAAAACGGTCATGCGAAGCGGCGTGCGTCAGAAGTAGACGGTGGCGGTCACGGTCGTCTGGTACGTGTCGGGCTTCGGCGTCGCCTGCGCGGGCACCTGGCCGTAGACAGTCAGCGCCTGCGCGGCGCCCGTGCCGGTGCCGGCCACCGTGTTGGTGCCTTGCGTGTTGCCCCAGATCGTCGTGCGTCCCGCGTCCTGGTAGAGCTGGAAGCCGACGGTGGTCGTCGTGTTGCCCGTCGCCGTGCCGGCCATCAGGCGGCTTGCCACGCTCGAGCCGGTGACCGAGCCCGCGTCGAGGCCGACGTTGTACGGCGTCGTGTTGGTACAGGTGACGTTGACGGTCGTCTGCTGGTTGACCGCGGTCGCGAGCACGCCGTTGGTGCCGAAGTTCAGCGGGGTCGCGGCGATCGTGCAGTTCGGTTGCAAGGTCAGCGTGACGTTGAAGGTGGCAGTCGCGGTGCCGTTCGAATAGGTGGCTGCCACGGCGGGAGACTGAAGGCCGATTGACATCGCGAGCGTTAATGTCGTGGAAGCAATGGCGAGTTTCACGCGGATCCCTCATCGATCGGATTTTGATTGGATTTATGCCGCGCGTTGCGTGCCGCGGTACGGTAAATCCTGATACGAATCGACCGGTCTTTCAATCTTATCGGCGATGCTGTTTCATTTTGTTACAGTCGACATGGCCGATCGCTGAACGGTTCAGGAAAACATTGCCTTTTCCGATTCCGGGGCTCGATGGTGAGAAGAAATATTTTCTTTGTTTGCGGTAATTTATGCGAGCCTGATGCGGGGTGCGACACGATTTTCCCGTATGGTGCGGTGCATTGTGGCTATCGGGCTGGATTGGGTAATTCCCGGCGGAAAAGTCCTGGGTTCGGCGGATATTCCGTTTGAATCAGTTTCAGTAAGCGGATCAATCGGGTTTTTAATTGATGGCGGGCGGAATTGTCGATATTCCGATTCCGCGGATTGTATTGACGACGAATTCGATCGGAAAGCGGAAGTCGGCCCGATTGCACCGCGACCGGTATTGCGACGTGGGTGGTCTGGCGCCGGCCGACGCGCGCGCCGATACCGGCCGCGCGCGCGCGGTCGCCATCGCGGCGATTTACGAATTCGCGGCGACCGTCACGTTGCGGCGCTGCGCGATCTGCAACAAGACCAGCACGAGCCCGGCCGCGGCGATCAGGCCGCCGACGAGCGGCACCGCCGCGTAGCCGAAGCCGGCCGAGATTGCCGCGCCGCCAGCTGCCGCGCCCAGCGCATTGCCGAGGTTGAACGCGCCGATGTTGACGGCCGAAGCGAGGCCCGGCGCTTCGGCGGCGGCGCGCATCACGCGCATCTGCAGCGGCGGCACGACCGCGAACGTCGCGACGCCCCACACCAGCAGCGTCGCGGCGACGCCGACATGCGAGCCGGCGAGCAGCGGGAACGCGGCCATCGTCGCGATCAGCAGCACCAGGAAGGCGATCAGGCTGCCGTCGAGCGAACGGTCCGCGAGGCGTCCGCCCGCGATGTTGCCGATCGAGAAGCCGACGCCGATCAGCACCAGCATCGCAGTCACGAAGCCGGGCGTCGCGCCGCTCAGGTGTTCGAGCGTCGGCGCGACATAGGTGTACAGCGTGAACATCGCGCCGGCGCCGAGCACCGTGGTCGCGAGCGCGCCGAGCACGACCGGGCGCGTGAGCACCGAGAGTTCGGCGCGCAGGTCCGGCATCCTGCCGGCTTCGCCCTTCGGCAATGCGGCGAGAAGCCCGGCGATCGCGATCAGGCCGAGGCCTGCCGTCGCCGCGAACGACATCCGCCAGCCGATGATCTGGCCGAGCCAGGTCGCGGCCGGCACGCCGCCGACGTTCGCGATCGTGAGGCCCATGAACATCGTCGCGACGGCGCTGGCCTGCTTGTCGCGCGGCACGAGGCTGGCGGCGACGACCGATCCGAGCCCGAAGAACGCGCCGTGATTGAGACTCGTGACGAGTCGCGCGAGCAGCAGCGTCGTGTAGTTCGGCGCGACGGCCGACAGCAGGTTGCCGATCGCGAAGATCGTCATCAGCGCGATCAGCGCCGAGCGGCGCGGCCAGCGCGCGAGCAGCAGCGTCATCAGCGGCGCGCCGGCCATCACGCCGATCGCGTATGCGCTGATCAGCATGCCGGCCTGCGGAATCGACACGTGCACGCCGTCGGCGATCACGGGCAGCAGGCCCATCGGCGAAAACTCGGTCGTGCCGATGCCGAACGCGCCGGCGGCGAGCGCCAGCAGCGGCAGGGCGCCGCCGCCGGGGCGGGAAGGAGAGGAAGTCGGGGCGTTCATGCGCGGGCTCCTGGAAACGGTGGACAACGGCGTCGCGCGCCGTCGGGGACAGGGCGCAGTGTGCCTGCATCACTTTTGTGAAAAAAGCCGTGTCAGGACGAAATTATCTTGATTTGAATTCAACAATATGTGACCGGTGCGGGGCCGCGCGAAGGCCGCAGGTGCGGCGCTCGCGAGTGCGTTGCGGGGTGTCGTGCTTGCCGAGCATCGTCGCGCGAGCGGTGCGGGGCGCGTGTGTGCAACGGCCGCTCGTCAGCGAAAGGTCGATGCAGGCTGGCCGACGCGAAGTCGCCGTTCGATATTGGGCATTGGCCCGCGCCGGCGTGAACTGCGCGTTCGGCGACGCAACCGGCCAGCGTTCGTGCGGCGATGGCCTGTCGACGTGCGGTCGGTGCACCGCCGGCCGGCAGCGATGCGGTGGCGCAGGCATCGCTGCAATCGGCCGGAAAGCCTTGCCAACCGGGCCGCGGGCAAAAAATACCCCGGCCACAGGGGGACCGTGGCCGGGGCAAAAAAAGCATCCTCTCTTTGGCACGAGGGTGGGATGCGCGCGAAGTATATTTCGGTCCATAACAATTCGAACCGGCGTTAAACGGCCGTTTTTGGTGCCAATTTAAAAACACGACCGGAAGCGCATGCCGTGTCGGCAAATTGAAATATTTTTCGGGAACCCGGCGCTGCTGTTGAGTCGGTGCCGGGGCGGCGGTCGCGTGAGGGCGTGTCGGCCTGCCTGGCGCGGTTGCGTCGCAGTCGGCAACCAGGGCGGGGCGGTGGCGGGGCTGAAGCCCGACGCGATCGTGCGCGATCCGCGGCGGGGACGGCGGAGCGTCGCGCGAGTGCGCTGCGCACGATGTCCGGCTAACGCGCGAAGCGGTGAGGTCGGGGTGGCCGGGATCGACGCATGGCGGTGGCGCCGTCGTCGATTTTCGTGACCGCCGGTGCCGGATCTGCGTTACCCGTTTCGAAGCGTCGCTGTCGATCTCGTCGTCGCCATCGAGCGATCGTGCACGGCAGGCTGTCGTGCACGCAGAGATTCGATTGGCAGGGAACGCAGGCGAACAGGCGGGTCGCGTCGCGCGATTGCCGGCATCGCGCGACGCGAGGTGCGGCCGATCAGTTGGCCGCGGGCGCGCTGGCGCCGGACGGCGCGGACGGCGTCGCCGGGGCGGTATTCGCGGGCGTCGACGCGTTGCCCGCCGGCGCGGGCGAGGTATCGGCCGGCGCGGGCGTCGCGGAGGCCGGTGCAGGCGCGGTCGACTCGGAGGCCGGCGTCGCCGCGGCAGGTGCCGGAACGGACGGCGCGGCGGCCGGTTTCGTCACCGGACCTGAAGCCGCGGCCGGCGCCGGCGCGGAAGCGGGCGCGGGCGCCGATGCCGGCGCAGACACCGAACCGGACGCCGAACCGGGAGCCGAAGCGGACGCCGGTGCCGCAGGAAC
>NZ_CABVPP010000034.1 GCF_902499075.1 Burkholderia pseudomultivorans
CAGCGGCACGGGCGCCACCACGTCGAAGCCGCCCGCGCCGCGCGTATCGTCGACCAGCCGTGCGAGCCGCGCCGCGAATTCCGCACCGAGCGCGAGCCGCGCGTGGAACTTCAGCCCGCGCGCGAGCCCGTCGAGCGGCGCGCGGTAGTCGGCGAGCGCGAGCGTCGCGTCGAACGGCGGCGGCGCCGTGCGGCAGGCTTTGCAGCGATACGCGGCGGCGCGTGCGGCGCCGGTGCGGCCGGAGCCGGTATGCCCGAAGCCGGTATGCCCGAAGCCGGTATGCCCGAAGCCGGTATGCCCGAAGCCGGTATGCCCGCAGCCGGTATGCCCGTCGCGCCGACGCGGCGCCCCGATGCCGAGCGGCACCGCGCACATGTCGCAGCGCAGCCGCGCTTCGTTCCAGTACGCGGCGTCGCACGCGGTGCAAATCACGGCATGTGACAAATTGCCGCACAGCGCGCAACGGTTCGGCAATGCCACCGTGGCCATGCGCGCCGCCAGCGCGCGAACCTGCGACAAAACGACGCGCACCGGGCGCGGAAGGGAACGGCGGACCATCGCGAACACTCCTTGCGGCCCCGCTTCACTGAAGCCCGCGGGGCGAGCGAGTATACTTCGGGCTCTTCGCCAGTGTGCCCGACATGTCCCCAGCTTCGACTTCAACCGGCCGTCCGGCCAATGACGCACGGCGTCTGCGGCGGATCTTCGACCGCCGCGCCGCCACGTTCGACGCGGTCGCGTTCCTGCCGCGCGAGATCGCGCAGCGGATGAACGAGCGCCTCGAATACATCAAGGTCAGCCCGACGGCCGTGCTCGATGCGGGCTGCGGCCCGGGCGACGACCTGCCGGCGCTGCGCGCGCGGTTCCCGGAGGCGCCCGTGTTCGGCGTCGACCTGTCCGGCGCGATGCTCGCGCGGGCCGCGCAGCGCGAGATCGAGCAGACGAGCTGGCGCCGCTGGCTGCCCGCGTCGCTCGGCCGGGCGCTCGGCCAGCGCGGCCCGCGCGTCGCGCAGGCCGACTTCGCCGCGCTGCCGTTCGCGGCCGGTGCGTTCGACCTGATCTGGTCGAATCTCGCGCTTCACTGGCATTCGCGCCCCGACGCGGTGCTGCCCGAATGGCAGCGCGTGCTGCGCGTCAACGGCCTGCTGATGTTCAGCACGCTCGGCCCCGACACGCTGCGCGAACTGCGCGCGGCCTGCGCGGAGGCGGAAGCGGCGCTCGGCATCGTGCCGAACGCGGCGCGCGTGATCGATTTCGTCGACATGCACGACCTCGGCGACATGCTGGTCGAAAGCGGTTTCGAGATCCCCGTGATGGACCAGGAGGTGCTGACCGTCACCTACAAATCCCCCGATTCATTGCTGGCCGACGTGCGCCGCTGGGGCGCCTATCCGTTCGAGCGCACCGCGCCGCGGCAGGCGGCGCGGCGCTTCCGGCAGGCGCTCGGCGACGCGCTCGACGCGCGCCGGCGCGCCGACGGCACGATCGCGCTGACCTTCGAGGTGATCTACGGCCACGCATGGAAAGCCGTGCCGCGCACGACCGCCGAAGGGCACGGAATCGTGCGCATCGAAGACATCGGAAAGGGGCGTCCGAAGAATCGGTAAAGCGGTAAAGAGGGGTTTTGTTATGTCTGAAATTAGCGGTGCAAAGCAGGGTCGAATTGACGGCTGAAATGGCCGGGAAGCTTGTCGCGCTTGGCTCGCGGGCCGATAGCCGCTTGCTTGTGGATGCCATTGAACCCGCCTATAATGCGTCAGCTTGTCGTCCCGGGGTCCCCGCAATACGGGGCGGCGAGTCCGATGCAGGCATGCATCGCATGCCATTCGCGTGAGGCGGCGATGGAAGCAGCGAGGGTTTTGGCGGAGACGGCGGACGACGAACCGGTCCTGAACGACTGGCTCATGAAACGCAACTGTTCGGTGTCGCCGCGCCAGTTCGTGCTGTTTTACGCGTCGCTCGCGGGCTTCTCGCTGGTGATCGCGGCGTTGCTGATGTGGCGGGGGGCGTGGCTCGTCATGCCCTTCACCGGAATCGAATTGCTGGTCGTGGGCGTCGCGTTTGCGATCTACGCCCGCCATGCGGTCGATTACGAGCGCATCAGGCTGTTTCCGCACCGGCTCGTGATCGAGCGGATGGATGCGGAGCGGTTCACGCAGATCGAATTCAACCCGCGCTGGGTGCGGGTCGAGCCGGGCGCGACGCCACGCGACCCGATTCGACTGGTGTCGCGCGGGCAGACCGTCGTAATCGGGCAGCATCTCGCGCAATACAAGCGTGCGCAGTTCGCCGACGAACTGCGCGTGTCGCTCCGGCGCTGCGGCTGACGAGGCAGGTTCGCCGGCAGCAACAGGCAGGCGGCTGGCGACGGGGGAGGGTTTGAATGGAAATTTTGGGTAAGGATGCTATGAAAACAATCAAGCGAGCCCTCACGGGCGTGCTGGCATGCAGCGGATTGCTCTTTGCCGGTGCCGCTCTGGCGGTCGGTGACAGCCCGGGCGGCCCCCGCGTCAATGAAATCAATTTTCAGCCGCCTGTCACGAAGATCGCCGAGGAGCTCTACGATCTCCACACGATGATGCTGATCCTCTGTACGGTGATCTTCATCGGCGTGTTCGGCGTGATGTTCTATTCGATCTTCGCGCATCGCAAATCCAAGGGCCACAAGGCCGCCAATTTCCATGAAAGCACGACCGTCGAAATCATCTGGACGATCGTGCCGTTCATCATCGTCGTGCTGATGGCGCTGCCGGCGACGAAGGCTGTCGTCGCGATGAAGGACACGACGAACGCCGATCTCACGATCAAGGTCACCGGCTACCAGTGGAAGTGGGGCTACGACTACGTGAAGGGCCCGGGCGAGGGCATCGGCTTCCTGTCGACGCTGACCACCCCGCGCGACGAAGTGATGGGCAAGAAGCCGATCACCGACACCTATCTGCAGGAAGTCGACAACCCGCTCGTCGTGCCGGTCAACAAGAAGATCCGCATCATCACGACCGCGAACGACGTCGTCCACTCGTGGTACGTGCCCGCGTTCGGCGTGAAGCAGGATGCGATCCCGGGCTTCGTGCGCGACACGTGGTTCAAGGCCGACAAGGTCGGCACCTTCCGCGGTTTCTGTACCGAGCTGTGCGGCAAGGAGCACGCGTACATGCCGGTCGTCGTCGAAGTGCTGTCGGATGAAGACTACGCGAAGTGGGTGAGCGCGCAGAAGGCCAAGATGGCCGGCGCGGCGGTCGACCCGAACAAGGTCTACACGATGGCCGAACTCGTCGCGCACGGCGAGGAAGTCTACAAGGCGAACTGCGCGGCCTGCCACCAGGTGAACGGCAAGGGTCTCGGCGCGTTCCCGGCGATGGACGGCAGCCCGATCGTGAACGGCCCGATCGCCGGCCACGTCGAGCGCGTGCTGCACGGCAAGGGCGCGATGCCGTCGTGGGCGTCGCTGTCGGATCTCGACATCGCATCGGTCATCACGTACGAACGCAATTCGTGGGGCAACCACAAGAACGATCTGCTGCAGCCGAAGCAAGTCGCCGACGCGCGCAACGGCAAGATGCCGGAAGACACCGCGGGCGCCGCAGCGCAAGCCGCATCGGCTCCGGCCGAAGCCGCCTCGGCGCCGGCGCAGGCCGCATCGGGCGCAGCGGAGCAGCCGGCCGCAGCAAGCTCGGCCGCGCTGTCGACGATCTACTTCGAGACGGGCAAGAGCACGCTGCCGGCCGACGCGAAGGCGGCGATCGCCGCGGCGGCCGACTATGCGAAGGCACATCCGGACGCGAAGCTCGCGCTGTCGGGTTTCACCGACAAGACGGGCTCGGCCGACGCGAACGCCGAACTGGCCAAGCATCGCGCGCAAGCCGTGCGCGACGCGCTGAAGGCCGCAGGCGTGGCGGAAGACCACATTGTTCTCAAAAAGCCGGAAACGATCACGGGCGGCGCCGACGCGAAGGAAGCGCGGCGTGTCGAGATCGGGCCGGCGGCTTGACGTGTCGCTGAGTTAGTCGACGTATTCGCATTAGGAGATTCTCATGTCTAGCATCGGGCACGACGTAGCCGCGGACCACGCGCACGACGACCACGCGCACGAAACGCCTCACGGCTGGCGGCGCTGGCTGTTCGCCACCAACCACAAGGACATCGGTACGCTGTACCTGCTGTTCTCGTTCATCATGTTCCTGTCGGGCGGCGTGATGGCGCTCGGCATCCGTGCCGAGCTGTTCGAGCCGGGCCTGCAGATCATGCGTCCGGAGTTCTTCAACGAACTCACGACGATGCACGGCCTGATCATGGTGTTCGGCGCGATCATGCCGGCGTTCGTCGGCTTCGCGAACTGGATGATTCCGCTGCAGATCGGTGCATCCGACATGGCGTTCGCGCGGATGAACAACTTCAGCTTCTGGCTGCTGCCGGTCGCGGCGGTGCTGCTGGTCGGCTCGTTCTTCGCGCCGGGCGGCGCGACGGCCGCCGGCTGGACGCTGTACGCGCCGCTGTCGACGCAGATGGGCCCGGGCATGGACTTCGCGATCTTCGCGGTCCACTTGATGGGTGCATCGTCGATCATGGGCGGGATCAACATCGTCGTGACGATCCTGAACATGCGCGCGCCGGGCATGACGCTGATGAAGATGCCGATGTTCGCGTGGACCTGGCTGATCACCGCGTACCTGCTGATCGCCGTGATGCCGGTCCTGGCAGGCGCGATCACGATGGTGCTGTTCGACCGCCACTTCGGCACGTCGTTCTTCAACGCGGCAGGCGGCGGCGATCCGGTGATGTACCAGCACATCTTCTGGTTCTTCGGCCACCCCGAGGTGTACATCATGATTCTGCCGGCGTTCGGGATCGTGTCGCAGGTGATCCCGGCGTTCGCGCGCAAGACGCTGTTCGGCTACAGCTCGATGGTGTACGCGACGGCTTCGATCGCGATCCTGTCGTTCATGGTCTGGGCGCACCACATGTTCGCGACCGGCATGCCGGTCACCGGCCAGCTGTTCTTCATGTACGCGACGATGCTGATCGCGGTGCCGACGGGCGTGAAGGTGTTCAACTGGCTCGCGACGATGTGGCGCGGCTCGATGACGTTCGAAACCCCGATGCTGTTCGCGATCGGCTTCCTGTTCGTGTTCACGTTCGGCGGCCTGACGGGCCTGATGCTCGCGATGGCGCCGCTCGACATCCAGTATCACGGCACCTACTTCGTGGTCGCGCACTTCCACTACGTGCTGGTGGCCGGTTCGCTGTTCGCGCTGTTCGCCGGCTGGTACTACTGGTCGCCGAAGTGGACGGGCTGGATGTACAACGAGACGCGCGGCAAGATCCACTTCTGGGCGTCGATGATCTTCTTCAACCTGACGTTCTTCCCGATGCACTTCGTCGGTCTCGCCGGCATGCCGCGCCGCTATGCGGACTACCCGGCGCAGTTCACGGACTTCAACCAGGTCGCGACGATCGGCGCATTCGGCTTCGGCCTCGCGCAGGTGTACTTCCTGTTCGCGGTCGTGCTGCCGGCCTACCGTGGCGGCGGCGAACTGGAGAAGGCGGCCGACAAGCCGTGGGATGGCGCGACGGGCCTCGAGTGGACGGTACCGAGCCCGGCTCCGTTCCACACGTTCGAGCAACCGCCGCACGTCGAATAAGTGTCACCGCGCGTTCCGCCGCTGCCTGCCGCGCAGGCCGGCGCGGCGGACGCCGAAGCGAAGTTTCAGATGAACCGGAATCCACAACAAAGACGAACGCCCGAGCAGATCCGCGCGGGCAACAAGCGGCTCGGCCTCATCCTGCTCGTCATCGCCGCCGTTTTTTTTGTGGGTGTCGTGATCAAGCAGTGGTGGCTGTCCACTCACTGACGCAGTAACTGACGCTGTAGCGAGGAAGTTGTCGTATGTCGAAGCCGGAAGCGGGCGCCGCCGATCGCGCGTTCAATCGTTCGATGCTGGCGAAGCTGTTCGTCGTCGCCTTGCTGATGTTCGGTTTCGGCTTTGCGCTGATCCCGATGTATCGCGCGATCTGCCAGGTCACGGGCATCAACAATCTGGTGCAGCGCGACGTCAGCGAGCGCGAGGCGAAGAATACGCAGGTCGACACCAGTCGTACCGTGTCGGTCGAGTTCGACGCGAACGCGCGCGGCCCGCTCGGTTTCAAGCCGGAGCACAACAGCCTCGACGTGCATCCGGGCGAGCTGACGACGATCGTGTACGACGTGACGAACGGGCAGGGCCGGCCGGTCGTCGCGCAGGCGATTCCGAGCTATGCGCCGAAGCAGGCGACGGAGTTTTTCAAGAAGATCGAGTGCTTTTGCTTCACGCAGCAGACGCTGGCCGCGAACGAGTCGCGCAAGATGCCGGTGGTGTTCGTGATCGATCCGAAATTGCCGAAGGACGTAAAGACGATCACGTTGTCGTACACGTTCTTCGAACTGAATACGCCGGCATCGCCGGCGCCGGCGACGCGCAGCACGGCGGCGCAGGGCGCGGCGGCAAAGCCGGATGCGTGACGAGGGACGGGGCGAAATGACGGAGATCAAGCGAAGCGGATCGTTCGGTCAGGCGCTGAAAGCCGTGTTGTGGTCGTTTTTCGGCGTGCGCAAGCGCCGCGACCTCGAGGCGGACGCGACGCAGCTGAATCCGCTGCACGTGCTGATCGTCGCGCTGCTCGCGGCCGGCGTGTTCATCGGCGTGCTGATCCTGATCGTGCGCGCGGTCGTCGGCTAGGCGGTGCAACAAACAGAATGCAGTGCGGAGCGCTCCGGCGCTTCGTGCGGGAAAGCGTAGCGGCAGGGCAGTCGCGCCGCGCAAGAAATATATCCGGAGCGGTTTCCGGTACACAAATTGGACTGAAGTGGAGAATCAAGCATGAGCGGTCAAAACCAGACCCCGTACTATTTTGTGCCGCATCCGTCGCAGCATCCGATCAGCGCGGCCGTCGGCCTGCTGGTCATGCTCGGGTCGGTCGCACTGTGGATCAACGGTCACGACTGGGCGCCGTACACGGCGCTGCTCGGCCTGCTGTGGCTGCTCTTCACGCTGTACCACTGGTTCGGCGATTCGATCGCCGAGTCCGAAGGCGGGCACTACGGCAAGAACGTCGACAAGTCGTACCGCTGGAGCATGAGCTGGTTCATCTTCTCCGAAGTGATGTTCTTCGGCGCGTTCTTCGGTGCGCTGTTCTATGCGCGCGAAATCGCGCTGCACCAGCTCGGCAGCCTCGACTACAAGCTGATCTGGCCGGATTTCTCCGCCGTGTGGCCGAACGAAGGCCCGGCCGCGCTCGCCGGTCACTTCAAGACGATGGGTCCGTGGCCGATCCCGACGCTGAACACCGCGCTGCTGCTGTCGTCGGGCGCGACGCTGACGGTGTCGCACCACGCGCTGCGTGAAGATCACCGCAAGAAGGCGATCGCATGGCTGGCCGCGACCCTCGTGCTCGGCGTCTGCTTCCTGTTCCTGCAGAGCTTCGAGTACTACCACGCGTACAACGAACTGAACCTGACGCTGAACTCGGGCGTCTACGGCTCGACGTTCTTCCTGCTGACGGGCTTCCACGGCTTCCACGTGTTCCTCGGCGGCACGATGCTCGCGGTGGTGCTGGTGCGGATGATCCGCGGCCACTTCAAGCCCGATCACCACTTCGCATTCGAAGGCGCCGCGTGGTACTGGCACTTCGTCGACGTCGTCTGGCTCGGCCTGTACGTCGTCGTCTACTGGCTGTAAATGAAAAAACGGCCCGCGCAGCAATGCGCGGGCCGTTTTCGTTGGTGAGGGCCGGGCGGCGGAGCGCTGCCGGCGGCCAGCATCGACCGGGCGCCGCCGCGACTCAGTCAGGCGGCGCTTTTGCTTGGTGGCGCGGCCGTGCGGCGATATGTCACAGCGGTCGCGGCGACCGCCGCGACGGCGGCGTCAACGCCCGATCGGCAGGCCGGTCGAATGGATCCAGCCCATCCAGTTCGCGAGCAGGATGAACAGGAATAGCGAGATCGACAGCCCGACGCGGGTGGCGAGCGACCAGACCATGCGTTTCGTATGGCCGCGGTCGTGCATCATGAAGTAGAGCGCCGAGCCCATGCTGGCAATGATGAGGACGAAGGCGATGGGAACGAGGATGTGCATGACACGAACCGGACGACGGCAATTCGAAAGGAAGAGGATAATTATCGCACTTCGCTTTCGCGAATGCGCCTGGCGCGAACGGGCGGCCCGATGAAGATCCGCTGGCTGCCTGCGCTGCTGATCCTCGTCGTCGTCGCGGTCACGATCCGTCTCGGTTTCTGGCAGCGCGACCGCGCGCACCAGAAGGAAGCGCTGCAGGAAAACATCGTCCGCTACGAGCACGCGGCGCCCGTCGAGGTCGGCGCGCAGCCGCTGCCGCTCGCGTCGATCGAGTTTCACCGCGTGCGCGCAAAGGGCCGGTTCATGCCCGAGCAAGCGGTGTTCCTCGACAATCGGCCGTATAACGACCAGCCGGGTTTTTACGTCGTGATGCCGTTTAAACTCACGGGCGGCGGCTACGTGCTGGTCAACCGCGGCTGGCTGCCGCGCAACATCGCCGATCGCACCGCGATCGAGCCGTTCGCGACGCCGCAGGGCGACGTGGAGATCGAAGGCATCGCGCGCGCCGACGCGTCGCGCGCGTTCGAGCTCGGCGAAGGCGGCTCGGCGGCGCACCAGAAGATCCGGCAGAACCTGGACGTCGCCGCGTATGCACAGGAAACCGGGCTGCCGCTGCAGCCGTTCGTGATCCAGCAGACGAGCGACGACGGCGACAAGCTCGTGCGCGACTGGCCGGCGGCGACGACCGGCGTCGAGCGCAATTACGGTTACATGTTTCAGTGGTGGGGCATGGCGGCGGCCGCGCTCGGCTTCGGCCTGTACGCGGCAAGGCGTGCGGCGAAGAAGTCGGCCGGCGCGTGAGCGCGATGCCCGGACGCGGCGCCTGCGCCGCGGGTTCGTTTCGAGAGGTCTGATTTGTCCATGCAATCTTCCCGTCAGGGTCCGGCCGCCGCGCCGGTTTCGCCCGCGGCCCGCAAGCGAGGCCGCTGGATGCTCGTGCTGCTGGGGCTCGTCTGCGCGGCGCCGATGCTCGCGTCGTACTTCACCTATTACGTGATCAAGCCGAAGGGCGGCTCGACCAACTACGGCACGCTGATCGAGCCGCAGCGGCCGATCCCGGCCGACCTGCAGGTCACCGACGAAACCGGCAAGACGGTGCCGCTGTCGTCGCTGCGCGGCGTATGGCTGTTCGTGATGACCGACCGCAGCGCGTGCGACGACGCATGTGCGCAAAAGCTCTATTTCATGCGCCAGATCCGCGTCACGCAGGCCGGCGAGCGGCACCGGATCACGATGGTGTGGCTGCGCAGCGATGCGGGCGCCGTGCCGCAGAAGGTGCTGGACGCGTATCCGGACACGCGCCGGCTGGTCGCCGATCCGGCTGCGGTCGCCGCGTGGCTGCCGGTCGACGCCGGCACGCAGAACACTGACCACATCTACCTGGTCGACCCGAACGGCAACCTGATGATGCGCTTCCCGAAGAATCCGAACCCCAGCAAGATCAAGGCGGACGTCACGAAGCTGCTGAAGTGGTCGAGCATCGGCTAAGGCGAGACGAAGAGGCACCCTACCGATGTCCTATTTACTGCAACTCGGCCTGATCGGCTTCTGCATCGCGCTGCTGCCGCTGTCGTACGTGTGGGTGAAGGCCGACGACAACAAGTTCCGCAAGCTGGTGTGGATCACGACCTTCCTGACCCTCGACCTGGTGATGTTCGGCGGCTTCACGCGGCTGACCGATTCGGGCCTCGGCTGCCCGGACTGGCCGGGCTGCTACGGCACCTCGTCGCCGTTCATCGCGCACGCGGCGATCACGGCCGCGCACCAGGCGATGCCGACCGGTCCGGTCAGCATGACGAAGGCGTGGATCGAGATGATCCACCGTTATTTCGCGATGGCGATCGGCGTGCTGATCATCGCGCAGGTCGTGATCGCGTGGTCCGCGCGGCTGCGCCGCCGTCCGCTGCACGTGTCGCCGTGGTGGCCGACGAGCCTGCTCCTGCTGATCGTCGTGCAGGGCGTGTTCGGCGCGTGGACGGTGACGATGAAGCTGCAGCCGGTGATCGTCACGACCCACCTGCTGCTCGGCCTCACGCTGCTCGGCACGCTCGGCTGGCTCGCGGCGCGGCAGACGCCGCTGCCGTCGTACGACCCCGAGGCCGGCCGCTACCGCGCGGCCGCGCTCGCGGCGCTGGTGCTGCTGGTCGTGCAGATCGCGCTCGGCGGCTGGGTGAGCACCAACTACGCGGTGCTCGCATGCACCGATTTCCCGACCTGCAACGGCCAGTGGATTCCGCCGATGGACTTCGCGCAGGGCTTCCATCTGTGGCGTGCGCTCGGGATGACCCAGGACGGCGAAGCGATCACGCAGGACGCGCTGGTCGCGATCCACTGGACGCACCGCACCTTCGCGTTCGTCGTGGTCGCGTATCTGGTCGCGTTCGCGCTGAAGATGCGCCGCTTCGAGTCGCTGCGGCGGCCCGCGAACGGCGTGCTGCTGGTCGTGCTGCTGCAGTTCCTGACGGGCCTGACCAACATCGTGCTGCAGTGGCCGCTGCCGGTCGCGGTCGCCCATAACGGCGGCGCCGCGATCCTGCTGCTGCTCGTCGTCATGTTAAACTTTCGCATCCTTTCAAGCCGCCCCGGCCGTGTCGTGCAGCCCGCGCGCGACGCCGCCCCGGCGTGACCGTCCCCATGCAAAGCACCCTTTCCCAATCGCCCGGTAGCCGGTTTTCCCAGTACATGGCGCTGACGAAGCCGCGTGTCACGCAGCTCGCGGTGTTCTGCGCGGTGATCGGCATGTTCCTCGCGACGCCGGGCATGGTGCCGTGGCACGTGCTGATCGGCGGTACGGTCGGCATCTGGCTGCTGGCCGGCGCCGCGTTCGCGATCAACTGCCTGGTCGAGCAGAAGGTCGACGCGATGATGCGCCGCACCGCATGGCGCCCGTCCGCGCGCGGCGAGATCACGACGCCGCAGATCCTGCTGTTCTCGGCCGTGCTCGGCAGCCTCGGCGCATGGACGCTCTATACGTTCACGAACCCGCTGACGATGTGGCTGACGATCGCGACCTTCGTCGGCTACGCGGTGATCTACACGCTGCTGCTCAAGCCGATGACGCCGCAGAACATCGTGATCGGCGGCGCGTCGGGCGCGATGCCGCCGGCGCTCGGCTGGGCCGCGGTGACCGGCGCGGTGCCGGGCGACGCGTGGATCCTCGTGCTGATCATCTTCGTGTGGACGCCGCCGCATTTCTGGGTGCTCGCGCTGTACCGCCGCAAGGATTACGAGAACGCGGGCCTGCCGATGCTGCCGGTCACGCACGGCGAGAAGTTCACGCGACTGCACATCCTGCTGTATACGGTGATCCTGTTCGCGGTCACGCTGATGCCGTTCATCTCCGGGATGAGCGGCGCGGTCTACCTGACGAGCGCGGTGCTGCTCGGCGCGGTGTTCCTCGCGTATGCGTGGAAGATCTATCGCGACTACTCGGACGCACTCGCCCGCAAGGCCTTCCGTTACTCGATCGTCTACCTGTCGCTGCTGTTCGCCGCGCTGCTCGTCGATCACTACGCGCGCCCGCTGCTCGGCGTGTAACCCGCACGATTTGAACGCAATGCTCCATTCACGGTTCGGGCGCCGCGCGCGCCAAGGCTGGCTGCTCGCGTGCGCATTCGCGCTCGCGTCGCTGCTGTCGGCGTGCGACAACGCGCCGAAGTTCCAGAATCTCGACATCACCGGCAACACGCAGTTCGGCACCGATTTCGCGCTGCCCGACACGACCGGCAAGGTGCGCACGCTGGCCGATTTCAAGGGCAAGGCGGTCGTGATGTTCTTCGGCTATACGCATTGCCCGGACGTGTGCCCGACGACGATGGCCGAACTGTCCGAGGCGCTGAAGCAGCTCGGGCCCGATGCCGCGAAGCGCGTGCAGGTGCTGTTCGTGACCGTCGATCCGGAGCGCGACACGCCCGCGCTGCTCGGCCAGTATGTGCCCGCGTTCGATCCGTCGTTCATCGGCCTGCGTCCGGCCGACGAAGCCGCGCTGAAGAAGGTGACGAAGGATTTCCGCGTCTATTACGCGAAAGTGCCGGGCAAGACGCCCGGCAGCTACACGATGGATCACACGGCCGCGAGCTACGTGTTCGATCCGGACGGCAAGCTGCGGCTGTTCGTGCGCGACGGCCAGGGCCCCGGCCCGTGGGTGCACGACCTCAAGCTGCTGATCGGCTGACCGGCCGGCGTGCCGCGCTTGCCCGGGCGTTCGACCCGGCAGGCGCGTGACGGCCGCGACGCGCCGTCACGCATTCCTTCTTTTTCTCCCGCCTTTTTCCTGATCGCCGCTGTCGGCGCGCTTGCGGCCTGCATGCAGGGCCCCGGCGCGCGACGCCTATCGCGTTACGGCAGCGCCGGCACGTTGAAGCCGGTCGCGGCGCGCGTGATGCGGAATTCCGTCACGCGATAGGTCGCGAGCCCTTCGGTGACGAACGGGTCGGTCTGCAGGATCGCATCGAGCGCGTCGCGATCGATGCGCGCCGCGAGGATCACGCCGCCTTCGCGCGGCACCTTCGGCCCGGCCGCGATGAAGATGCCTTTGTCGAGCAGCGGCTGCAGATACGCGCGGTGGCGTTCGAGCGCGTCGTCGATGCGCTCGAGCGACGCGGTGTAGTGGATGTCGATGACGTACATGTCGGTATGGCCTCGGATGGTCGCCGGCGCATTGCGCGCGCCGGTCGGCCGATCTTTGTAGCACAGCGGGCGTTCGCTGTCGTGCCGGGCGCGGCGCCGTATTCAAGTTGTAAGCGCCGCTGCCGTAAATACGGGAGCAACCGTTTGCGTGCGGCAGGCCGTTCGTGCGCGACGACATCGACATCAAGGCACGCAGATGAGCAGAATGAGTTTGAACCGCAAGCTGTGGCTCGCGCTTGCGCTGGTATGGATCGGTTTGCTGGGCGTCGGCGCCTGGAGCGCCTACGAGACGCGCGCGACGATGCTTGCCGAGCGCAAGGAAGGAATCACGAATCTCGTCGATTCGGCGGCCGGCATCGTGAAGGCGTATTACGCGCTCGCGCAGGGCGGGACGCTGCCGGAGGCCGATGCGAAGCGCGACGCGCTCGCGAGCCTCGCCGCGATGCGCTACGGCGACGCGGGCTACGTGTTCGTGATGGATTCGAAGCCGGTCGTGCTGATGCATCCGACGCTGCCGAAGCTGGTCGGCACGCAGGTCGGCGATTATCTCGATCCGGACGGCAAGCCGCTGTTCGTCACGATCCTGAATGCCGCGAAGGCGACCGGCAGCGGCTTCGCCGAGTACCGCGGGCGGCTGCCGCACAGCGAGACCGCGGTGCCGAAGATCAGCTACGTCACGCGCTTCGCGCCGTGGGACTGGAACATCTCGAGCGGCGTATTCCTGAAGGACATCGATACCGTCTACTACCGGACGCTGGCCGGCCACCTCGTGGTCGTGCTCGTGATCGGGCTCGTGATCAGCGCGGCGATGCTCGTGATCATCCGCAACGTGCGCGGCAGCCTCGGCGGCGAGCCGGACCAGGCGGCCGCGCTCGCGACCCGGATCGCGCAGGGCGACCTGACGCAGCCGGTGCCGGTGCGCGCGGGCGACCGCGCGAGCATGATGGCGGCGATGCGCGACATGCAGGCGCGCCTGCAGGCGACCATCGGCGGGATCCGCCAGTCGGCCGAGTCGATCGCGGCGGCGAGCCGCCAGATCGCGGCCGGCAACGACGACCTGTCGCAGCGCACCGAGGAACAGGCCGCGTCGCTCGAGGAGACCGCCGCGAGCATGGAGCAGCTGACCGCGACCGTGAAGCAGAACGCGGACAACGCGCGGCAGGCGAGCGGGCTCGCCAACAGCGCGTCGGAAATCGCGCGCGCGGGGAGCGACGTCGTGAACCGCGTGATCGGCACGATGGGCGAGATCGACGACAGCTCGCGCAAGATCGCCGACATCATCGGCGTGATCGAGGGGATTGCGTTCCAGACCAACATCCTTGCGCTGAACGCGGCGGTCGAAGCCGCGCGCGCGGGCGAGCAGGGTCGCGGCTTCGCGGTGGTGGCGGGCGAGGTGCGCTCGCTCGCACAGCGCAGCGCGACGGCCTCGAAGGAGATCCGGACGCTGATCGTCGATTCGGTCGAGCGCGTGCGCAACGGCTCGGCACTGGTCGGGCAGGCCGGCACGACGATGGGCGAGATCCTGCAGGCGGTCGCGCGCGTGACCGACATCATGGGCGAGATCGCCGCCGCGTCGGAGGAGCAGGCGAGCGGCATCACGCAGGTCGGGCGCGCGGTCACGCAAATGGATCAGGTGACGCAGCAGAACGCGGCGCTCGTCGAGGAGGCCGCGGCCGCCGCCGCGTCGCTGCAGGAGCAGGCCGCGCGGCTGCGCGACGCAGTCGGCGCGTTCCGGGTGGGCGAGACGGCGCAGCGGGACGGCGCACGGAGCGCCGAACCCGCGTTCGGCGGCCCGGCAGTGCATGCCGCCGCTGCCTGACGCACACCCTTTCGCCACTCGCCGAGAAGCCGGCGATCCGCTGCCGGCACCGTCGCGGTGCATACCCATATGAGCGGGATGTATTTCACTTCCCGCCGATCCTGTGACACCATTTGCCCCTTCCTGCGAGTCGGGGCATACCCGTATCGCGCCCCATTTTCAGTTTGCAAGAAAGCGAGAAACAGATGAAGCGTCGCAGTCTCCTGAAGGTATTTTCCGTGCTGGCAACCGGTGCCGCGCTGACGCTGTCGGCGGGCGCGCACGCCGAGGACAAGGTGATCAAGGTCGGCACCGTGGCCGGCCCGGACGCCGAAGTGTGGCAGGTCGTGCAGAAGGTCGCGAAGGAGAAGGAAGGCCTGAACGTGAAGGTCATCGAGTTCAACGACTACGTGCAGCCGAACGCGGCGCTCGACGCGGGCGATCTCGACGCGAACAGCTTCCAGCACCAGCCCTACCTCGACAGCCAGGTGAAGCAGCGCGGCTACAAGCTCGTCAGCGCGGGCCTGACCTATATCTCGCCGATGGGCGTGTACTCGAAGAAGTTCAAGTCGCTGAAGGACCTGCCGCAGGGCGCGAAGCTCGCGGTGCCGAACGATCCGTCGAACGAGAACCGCGCGCTGCTGCTGCTGCAGACGCAGGGCGTGATCAAGCTGAAGGCCGGCGCCGGTACGGGCGGCAATAACGCGACCGTGCTCGATATCGCCGACAACCCGAAGAAGCTGAAGATCTCCGAGCTCGACGCCGCGCAACTGCCGCGCGTGCTGTCGGACGTCGACGCGGCCGTGATCAACACGAACTACGCGCTCGCCGCGAACCTGCAGCCGACCAAGGACGCGATCGCGCTCGAATCGCTGACGAGCCCGTATGCGAACCTGATCGCCGTGCGCGCGAAGGACAAGGATCAGCCGTGGGTGAAGAAGCTGGTCAAGGCGTACCAGTCGCCGGAAGTGAAGGAATTCATCAAGAAGCAGTTCAAGGGCTCGATGGTCGCGTCGTTCTGAACGACACGCCGGACATACCGCTGAACCGCCGGGGCCTGCATCGCGCAGGCCCTTTTTGCATCCGCGCGCGCCGCACTTACATTTCGCCGCGCCGCGAGCAGATCGACAGGATCTGCTGGATCGCGTAGTTGTCGCGCACGCCCGGCAGCGACTGCACGACGCACTCGTGATAGCGGCGCTCGCGCGGCAGCGTCATCGCGCTGTTGCGGTACAGCGCGTCGCACGAGCGCTGGATCAATTGCGCGGCCGCGCCGTTGCGGCTCTCGCGCAGCGCCTGCAGCATGCAGTCGTCGTATTGCGCATTGCCGTCGGTCAGCCCGGAAGCTGCGGCGGGCGGCGCTGGCGCCAGCGCCGCCGCGACGACAGCGATCGCGATCGAACGGATACCGCGTGGCATGGGCGCCTCCGATCAGGTGGACGGGCTCGGTCGACAGCATAACGTAAAGCGGCGCATGCGTTTGGCCGGCTTCGGCGGCGCGGCGGCCGGCCTTGCCGCGCATGCGATGAAGGGTCGCTGGTCCCGCGCGCGGCGGGCGAACATGCGAAAGCGCGGAGTCAGGCGGTGGTCTGCGGAAATGGTATCCTCGTGCGTTCGCCGCCGCGCGCCTTCCCGGGGTGCGTGCGCGGGCCGGCCGTCGCCGCTTCGGGCGGGCGGCGGCACTCGCCGCGGCGGGAATCCATCATCCAGAACCGACAATACGGGGGAGACTCACCCATGAAGCGTTTCAAGACTTTCGCGATCCGTTCGATCACGGCCGGCGTGGCCGCACTGGCGCTGGCCGGCGCCGCGCAGGCGCAGACCGTCAAGGTGCTGTCGATCGTCGATCATCCGGCGCTCGATGCGATCCGCGACGGCGTGCGCGCCGAACTGAAGGCGGAAGGCTACGGCGACGACAAGCTCAAGTGGGAATACCAGAGCGCGCAGGGCAATACCGGCACGGCCGCGCAGATCGCGCGCAAGTTCGTCGGCGACCAGCCCGACGTGATCGTCGCGATCGCGACGCCGGCCGCGCAGGCGGTCGTCGCGGCCACCAAGAGCGTGCCCGTCGTCTATTCGGGCGTGACCGATCCGGTCGCCGCGCAGCTCGTGAAGGGCTGGGGCCCGTCGGGCACCAACGTGACGGGCGTGTCCGACAAGCTGCCGCTCGATCGCCAGGTCGCGCTGATCAAGCGCGTCGTGCCGAAGGCGAAGACGGTCGGCATGGTCTACAACCCGGGCGAGGCGAACTCGGTCGTCGTCGTGAAGGAGCTCAAGGAGATCCTCGCGAAGCAGGGCATGACGCTGAAGGAAGCGGCCGCGCCGCGCACCGTCGACATCGGCCCGGCCGCGAAGAGCCTGATCGGCAAGGTCGACGTGATCTACACGAATACCGACAACAACGTCGTGTCCGCGTACGAAGCGCTCGTGAAGGTCGCGAACGAAGCGAAGATCCCGCTCGTCGCGGGCGACACCGACAGCGTGAAGCGTGGCGGCATCGCGGCGCTCGGCATCAACTACGGCGACCTCGGCCGGCAGACCGGCAAGGTCGTCGCGCGCATCCTGAAGGGCGAGAAGCCGGGCGCGATCGCGTCGGAGACGAGCAGCAACCTCGAACTGTTCGTGAACACGGGCGCGGCCGCGAAGCAGGGCGTGACGCTGTCGCCGGACCTCGTGAAGGAAGCGAAGACGGTCATCAAGTAAGCCGCGGCCGGCTCGCCGCCGCGCTGGCAGGCCCGATCCGGGCCTGAACGACATCGCCGGACGGGCGGCCCCCACCCGGGGCCGCCCGTCCGCTTTGCCCGGCCGCACACGCGCGGCTGGCACGCAACAGGATTCCCCATCATGTCTCTGTTCTCGTTACTGGGTGCGCTGGAGATCGGCCTGATCTTCAGTCTCGTCGCGCTCGGGGTGCTGATCTCGTTCCGCATCCTCAATTTCCCCGACCTCACCGTCGACGGCAGCTTTCCGCTCGGCGGCGCCGTCGCCGCGACGCTGATCTCGGCCGGCTACGACCCGTTCACTTCGACCTGTCTCGCGATCGTCGCGGGCGCGCTGGCCGGCTTCGTCACGGGCTGGCTCAACGTGCGCCTGAAGATCATGGATCTGCTCGCCAGCATCCTGATGATGATCGCGCTCTATTCGGTGAACCTGCGGATCATGGGCCGGCCGAACGTGCCGCTGATCACCGAGCCGACGATCTTCACCGTGCTGCAGCCCGACTGGCTGCCCGACTACGTGCTGCGTCCGGCGCTGCTCGCGATCGTCGTGGTGGTCGCGAAGCTCGGCCTCGACTGGTTCTTCTCGTCGCAGCTCGGCCTCGCGATGCGCGCGACCGGCGCGAACCCGCGGATGGCGCGCGCGCAGGGCATCGCGACCGGCCGCGCGACGCTCGCCGGGATGGCGCTGTCGAATGCGCTGGTCGCGCTCGCCGGCGCGCTGTTCGCGCAGACGCAGGGCGGCGCCGACATCTCGATGGGGATCGGCACGATCGTGATCGGGCTGGCCGCCGTGATCATCGGCGAGACGCTGCTGCCCGCGCGCCGGCTCGTGCTGACGACGCTCGCCGTCGTGATCGGCGCGATCGTCTATCGCTTCTTCATCGCGCTCGCGCTGAACAGCGAATTCATCGGCCTGAAGGCGCAGGACCTGAACCTCGTGACGGCCGCGCTCGTCACGATCGCGCTGGTGCTGCCGGCGACGCGCAAGAAGCTGTTCGCGCGCAAGAACGGAGGGGCATGACATGCTGTCCGCACAAGACCTGAAACTCACGTTCAATCCCGGCACGCCGATCGAGACGCGCGCGCTGCGCGGGCTGTCGCTCGAGATCCCCGACGGCCAGTTCGTCGCGGTGATCGGCTCGAACGGCGCCGGCAAGTCGACCTTCCTCAATGCGGTCAGCGGCGACCAGCCGGTCGATGCGGGGCGCATCACGATCGACGGCACGGACGTCACGCGCAAGGCCGCGTGGGATCGCGCGCACCTCGTCGCGCGCGTGTTCCAGGATCCGATGGCCGGCACCTGCGAGGCGCTGACGATCGAGGAGAACATGGCGCTCGCGATGGCGCGCGGCGTGCGGCGCGGTTTCGGGGCCGCGCTCGATCGCCTGTCGCGCGAGCTGTTCCGCGACAAGCTGCGGCTGCTGAACCTCGGCCTCGAGAACCGGCTGACCGACCGCATCGGGCTGCTGTCGGGCGGCCAGCGGCAGGCCGTGAGCCTGCTGATGGCGTCGCTGCGGCCGTCGCGGATCCTGTTGCTCGACGAGCACACGGCCGCGCTCGACCCGAAGACGGCCGCGTTCGTGCTGGAGCTGACCGCGCGCATCGTCGCCGAGAGCAAGCTGACGACGATGATGGTCACGCACAGCATGCGACAGGCGCTCGACTACGGCGACCGCACGGTGATGCTGCACCAGGGGCAGGTCGTGCTCGACGTGTCGGGCGACGCGCGCAAGGGGCTCGACGTGCCGGACCTGTTGCAGATGTTCGAGAAGGTGCGGCACGAGCAGCTCGACGACGACGCGCTGCTGCTCGGCTGATCGATTGATCGGCTGCCCCGGATGAACGGGCCGCCCGGCCGGTGCGAACAGATTTCGCCGGCCAGGGCGGCCCGTTTTGCATCGAGGGGCGCCGGCGAGAGGCCGTCGCTCGCGCGACCGTGCTGTGCGAGCGATTCGGTGCGGCGATTGGGCCGCATGTCGCGCCCATGCCGATGCCGGCGCGGGCGGCCGAGCCGCGCCGATCGACGGATTGCCTGTCCCTTTTTGTTGGGGCCTGACAGCGTCCGTGGCGATCCTCTATACTGTATATCCATACAGCATCGAGTCGCATGATGTCCGCCTCATCCCTGTCCCCGGAATCCCTTCATCCGTCGCTGTGGCGCGGTTCTCAGCTTGCGCGCGGCGGTCCGCGCACGATCGACACGGGCTTCGCGTCGCTGTCCGCCGAGCTGCCGGGCGGCGGCTGGCCGGTGGGCAGTCTCGTCGAACTGCTGGCTGCGCAGCCGGGCTGCGGCGAAATGCGCCTGCTCGCGCCGGCGCTCGCGCACGCCGTCAGCGCGCGGCGGCCGCTGGCGCTCGTCGCGCCGCCGCAGTCGCCGCATGCGAGCGCGCTCGCCAGTCTCGGTGTGCCGGCCGACGCGCTGCTGTGGCTGCGCGCCGGCAGCCGCACGGATGCGTTGTGGGCCGCCGAGCAGGCGCTCCGCACCGGCTGCTGCGGCGCGCTGCTGCTGTGGCAGGACGCGCGCCCCGACGCGCTGCGACGCCTGCATCTCGCGGCCGCGCGCACCGGCGATACGCTGTTCGTGATGCTGCGCCCGCTGCCGGCCGCGCGGCAGCCGTCGCCCGCGGTGCTGCGCGTCGCGCTGTATCCGGTGCCGGGCGGCGTGTCGCTCGACATCGTCAAGCGGCGCGGGCCCGCGCGCAGCGAGCCGCTCGAACTCGACCTGCCATCGCCCATCGTGGAGAGCCGCTATGCGCGTCTTGCTCGGCATCCATCTGCCGCGCCTGCCGCTCGACGTGTGCGCCCCGCCGCCGTCTGACGACGGCGCGGCCGACGCCGGCTGCGCGGTGCTCGAGCAGGGCGCCGTGCTGATCGCCGACGCGGCCGCGCGCCGGCAGGGCGTGCGCGCGGGCATGAAGCGCGGCGGCGTGCTGACGCTCGCGCCCGACACGCGATTGGTCGAACGCGACCCGGCGCGCGAGGCCGATGCGCTGCGCGCGGTCGCGCTCGCGCTGCTGCGTTTTTCGCCCTGCGTCGCGCTGGGCGACGAAGCCACGCTGATCGTCGATGTCGGTCCGAGCCTGCGCCTGTTCGGCGGGCTGCCGTCGCTGTGCCGGCAGGTGCGCGCAACGCTCGCGGCGCTCGGTTATGCGATGCGGCTGTCTACCGCGCCGACCGGCGGCGGCGCGTGGCTGCTGGCGCGCGTGTCGGCGCGGGCGCGCATCCGGCGCCGGGTGGCCGCCCATGCGTCGCTGGTCCGCGCGCTCGACGGCCTGCCGTGCGTGCTGCTGCCCGAGGCGCGTCCGTATGCGGGCTGGTTCGACGGCCTCGGCTGCCGCACGCTCGCCGATCTGCGCGGCCTGCCGCGCGCGGGGCTGCAGCGCCGTTGCGGCCCCGCGCTGCTGGCCGCGCTCGATCGCGCGTATGGCGACGCGGTCGAGCCGCTGGCATGGATGGCGGTGCCGCCGGTGTTCGACGTGCGGCTCGAACTGGCGGAGCGCGTCGACTATGCGGAGGCCGTGCTGTTCGCCGCGCGGCGGCTCGTCGTGCAGTTGTGCGGCTGGCTGGCCGCGCGGCAGTTGTCGCTGGCCGCGATGACGTTCGATCTCGAACACGAGCGCGGCCGCCAGGCCGTGCCGCCGACGCCGCTCGAACTCGCGTTCGCTGCGCCCGTGCGCGACGAGGCGCATTTCATGCGGCTGCTCGGCGAACGGCTTGCGCGGGTCGAATTGCCGGCCGCGGTGATCGCGGTGCGCCTGAAGGCCACGCGTGTCGAATCGGTCGCGCCGCCGGCCGACGACCTGTTTCCCGAGCCGGGCGGCACGAAGGAGACGCGCGCGCGGCTGCTCGAACTGCTGGTCGCGCGGCTCGGCGCGGAGAACGTGCTGCGCGCGGCGCCGCTGGCCGATCACCGGCCCGAGGTGGCGAACCGCTGGGTGTCGCTCGATGCGCAGGCCGGCAAGCCGGCGGGCGCGCCGCCGGCAGTGCCGCCGCGTCCTGCGTGGTTGCTGGCGGAGCCGCTGCCGCTGCTGATGCGCGAGAACCGGCCAGTGTTCCGTACGCCGCTGAGGATGATGTCGTCGCCCGAGCGGATCGAGGCGGGGTGGTTCGACGGTCAGCACGTGGCGCGCGATTACTGCGTGGCGCAGGACGAGGAGGGCGCGTGCTACTGGATATTCAAGGAACGCATGAGCAGCCAGGCGGACCCGCACTGGTTTCTGCACGGCCTGTTCGGGTGAGCGGCGATGGTTGCGGAATCCCGGTTGCTGCCCGCTTATGCGGAGTTGTTCTGCCGTTCGAACTTTTCGTTCCTGCATGGCGCGTCGCATGCGGAGGAACTGGTCGAGCGCGCCGTGGATCTCGGCTATCGCGGGATCGCGATCACCGACGAATGCTCGCTCGCGGGCGCGCCGCGGATGCATGTCGCGGCGCAGGCGGCCGGCTTGCCGCTGATCATCGGTTCGTACTTCGAGGTCACGCCGGATGAGGCGCCGCCCGGCCACGATCCGGGGCCCGGCGCGTTCGGGCTCGTGCTGCTCGCGCAGAACCGCGAAGGCTACGGCAACCTGTCCGAGCTGATTTCATGGCGGCGGATGGCCGCGCCGAAAGGCACGTACCAGCTGACGCCGCGCATGCTGTCGAGGCCGCCGGAGGAATTCGCGCATCTGCGCGGGATGCCCGACTGTTTTGCGATTCTCGTACCCGTATATCCGGTGCGCGCGGACGTGCTCGATGCGCAGGTCGCGTGGTTTCGCGCGACGTTCGGCGAGCGCGCGCGGCTCGGGCTCGTGCAACTGCAGCGCGCGCTGGACGGCCCGCAACGCGACGAGATTCGCGCGGCCGGCGCGCGGCGCGGCGTGCGCGTCGTCGCGCTCGGCGACGTGACGATGCACCGGCGCTCGTGCAAGCCGCTGCAGGACGTGATGACGGCGATCCGGGTCGGGATGCCGGTGTCGGAGTGCGGCTATGCGCTCGCGCCGAATGCGGAACAGCACCTGCGTTCGCGTGCGCGGATCGCGAAGCTGTTTTCGGCGGACGAGATCGCGCAGACGTGTGCGATTCTCGATGCGTGTCATTTCGAACTCGACACGCTGCGCTACGAGTATCCCGACGAGATCGTGCCGAAGGGGCACACGCCGACGAGCTATCTGGAACAGGAGACCAAACAAGGGGCGCGCCGGCGATACTCGGGGAAGGTGCCCGAGCATGTGCAGCGGCGGATCGATTACGAGTTGGAGCTGATCGCGAAGCTGAGCTACGAACCGTTCTTCCTGACCGTCTACGACATCGTCAAATTTGCGCGCAGCCGGAACATCCTGTGCCAGGGCCGCGGCTCGGCCGCGAACTCGGTGGTCTGCTATTGCCTTGGCATCACCGAGGTGGATCCTGACCAGAGCACGACGCTGTTCGAACGCTTCATCAGCGTGGAGCGCGGCGAGCCGCCCGATATCGACGTCGACTTCGAGCATCAGCGCCGGGAAGAGGTGATCCAGCACATCTATGAGAAATACGGAAAGCATCGCGCCGCCCTCGCTGCCGCCGTCTCGACCTACCGCCCGCGCGGCGTGCTGCGCGAAGTCGGCAAGGCGCTCGGCGTCGATCCGATGCTGGTCGATCGCGTCGCGAAAGGGTACCGCTGGTTCGATGGCAGCCGCGATCTGCTGCAGAAATTTGCGACGGCCGGGCTGGATCCGGCGACGCCGCTGATCCGCGCGTGGGCCGATCTTGCCGCACGGCTGCTCAATTTTCCGCGCCACCTGTCGCAGCACTCGGGCGGTTTCGTGATCAGCCGCGGCAAGCTCACGCGACTCGTGCCGGTCGAGAATGCGGCGATGGACGGGCGGCGCGTGATCCAGTGGGACAAGGACGATCTCGAATCGCTCAAGCTGATGAAGGTCGACGTGCTCGCGCTCGGCATGCTGTCGGCGCTGCATCGCGCATTCGACATGCGCACCGCATGGCGCGGGCCGGAGCCGGACGGCAAGCCGTTCATGCTGGAGCACATCCCGCAGGATGACGTGACCACCTACGACATGATCTGCCGCGCCGATACGGTCGGCGTGTTCCAGATCGAATCGCGTGCGCAGATGTCGATGCTGCCGCGCCTGCGGCCGCGCAATTATTACGATCTGGTGATCGAGGTTTCGATCGTGCGTCCGGGGCCGATCCAGGGGGGCGCCGTGCATCCGTATTTGAAGCGGCGCAGGATCAAGGCGGGAGAGGAGGAAGGGGAAATCACCTACCCGAGCGAAGCGCTGGAGGAGGTGCTCGAGCGCACGCTCGGCATACCGATCTTCCAGGAACAGGTGATGCAGATCGCGATCGTCGCAGCCGGTTTCACGCCCGGCGAGGCTGACCAACTGCGCCGTGCGATGGCGGCATGGAAGCGCCGGGGCGATCTTGGCCCGTATCGCGACAAGATCGTCAACGGCATGCTCGAACGCGGCTATACACGCGAATTCGCCGAACAGATCTTCGAACAGATCAAGGGCTTCGGCGAATACGGCTTCCCCGAAAGCCATGCGGCCAGTTTCGCCAAACTCGCCTACGCGAGCAGCTGGCTCAAATGCCATGAGCCCGCGATCTTCCTCGCCGCGCTGCTGAACAGCCAGCCGATGGGCTTCTATCCGCCGTCGCAGCTCGTGCAGGACGCGAAGCGCCACCGCGTGCAGGTGCTGCCGATCGACGTCACGCAAAGCAACTGGGAAGCCTCGCTCGAAGCGCTGCCGAACCAGCCGCCGCCGCACGGCCAGCCCGCCGTGCGGCTCGGCCTGTCGCTCGTGCGCGGTCTCGGCGAAGCGACTGCGCGGCGCATCGAGGCCGCCCGCGCGGCCGGCCCGTTCGGCGACGTCGACGCACTCGCGCGCCGCGCGCAGCTCGAACGCCGCGACCTCGAAGCGCTCGCCGCCGCGAACGCGCTTGCGACGCTGGCCGGCCACCGCCGCGACGCGTTGTGGCAGGCCGTCGCCGCGGCGCCGGATCGCGACCTGCTCGCGGCCGCGCCGATCGACGAAGCGGAGCGGCCGGCGCTCGGCGCGCCGTCGGAAGCCGACGAGATCCTCGCCGATTACGACACGACGGGCCTCACGCTGAACCGTCACCCCGTCGCGCTGCTGCGTCCCGCGCTGCGCGCGCAGCGGCTGTCGTCCGCCGCCGAGTTGCGCGATCGTCCCGACGGCCGGCTCGCGCGCGCGTGCGGGATTGTGATCTCGCGCCAGATGCCGGGCACGGCGAACGGCGTGATGTTCATGACGCTTGAGGACGAAACGGGCTGCGTGAACGTGATCGTCCGGCCTGAGCTGCTCGCGCGGCAGCGTCGCGCGACGCTCGATTCGCAACTGCTCGCGGCGTCGGGTGTCTGGCAGGTCGTGAGCGACGTGAGGCACCTCGTCGCGCAGCATTTCGAGGACCTGACGCCGCTGCTCGGCGGGCTGCGCACGTCGAGCCGGGAGTTCCACTGAGAGCCGAGCGTGGCGCCGCCCGGAATGCAGACCAGTCGGCTCAACTGGTTCTATTCCGGTCTTGTTTCCCGCCAGGAAATTCCCATCGGCGTCTCGTCGAAGTTGTCCCCTTGCATACCAATCCGGGTAAATCCCTATCCTGCCCTGCATTGTAAACAAAGGCTTTTCCGGCACTAAACCGCTTGCCTGGCAAGGCTTTCGGCGATTTTCGCAGTGCTAGTACCAGTTCGTTGACTGGTATTATGGTGGTTATATAATGCGTTCACTTTCGACGGCCCGCGGTCGTCGTCCGACACCCGGAGGCACATGGAAACCGGCTGGTCCGAACTGGCGCCCGATCCGCTCAGCGATACGCCGCTCTATCTGCAGCTCGCCCGCAAGCTGGCCGGCGCGATTCACGGCGGCGCGTGGCGCGCCGGCGAGGCGCTGCCGTCGGAGCGGCTGCTGTCGGCGTCGGTCGGCGTGTCGCGGATCACGGCCCGGCGCGCGCTCGCGCTGCTGGCCGAGCAGGGACTGATCAAGCGGGCGCGCGGCGCGGGCAGCTTCATCACGCCGCGCGTCGCCGATCCGCTGTCGCGGCTGGTCGGCTTCACCGCGAAGATGCGGCAGCGCGGCTTCACGCCCGATTCGGTGTGGCTGTCGCGCCGGCTGCGCCCCGCGAGCCGCGACGAGCTCGTGCATCTCGGCCTTGCGCCCGGCGCGACGGTCGCGCGGCTCGAACGGCTGCGCCGCGCGGACGGGATCGTGATGGCCGTCGAGCATTCGACGCTGCCGGCCGCGGTGGTGCCCGACCCGCAGGCGCTCGGCGCGTCGCTGTACGAATACCTCGAGGCGCGCGGCATGAACGTGGTGCGCGCGCTGCAGCACTTTCGCGCGGTGAACGCGACGCGCGAAATCGCGAAATGGATGGCGGTAAAGCCGGGCGCGGCGCTGCTGGTGATCACGCGCATCGGCTACGGCGCCGATCAGCGCGCGATCGAAGTCAGCGAAACGTATTGCCGCGACGACTATTACGACTTCGTCGCCGAACTGAAACGCTGACGCGCGAGACTGCCCGCGCGCGACAGGCGCGAAACGAATTTGCACATCACGACGCGAACGCTCGCGTCACCAGATCACCAAGAGAATGTCATGCTGACTGGAAACATCCTGACCCCCGACGGCTGGATTCACGGTTCGCTCGATAGCGAGAACGGCCGCATCACGCGGCTCGACGGCACGCCTGCCGATCCCGCGAAGAACGACGCGCCCTACATCCTGCCCGGCTTCATCGACCTGCACGTGCACGGCGGCGGCGGCGCCGACGTGATGGAAGGCGGCGACGCGATCGAGACGATCGCGCGCACGCACGCGCAGTACGGCACGACCAGCCTGCTTGCGACCACGATGACCGCGCCGCGCGACGAGCTGATGAACGTCGTCGCGAACCTCGGCCTCGTCGCGCGCACCCGCACGCCGGGTGGCGCGCGCGTGCTCGGCGTGCATCTCGAAGGCCCGTACATCAATCCGGGCAAGCTCGGCGCGCAGCCCGACGCGGCCGTGTCGGCGGTGCTCGACGAAGTGCTGAAGTACCTGTCGATCGCGCCGATCCGCGTCGTCACGCTCGCGCCGGAAATCGCCGGCCACATCGAGATCATCGGCGAGATGGCCGCGCGCGGCGTGCGCGTGCAGCTCGGCCACTCGCTCGCGACCTACGACGACGCGGTTGCCGCGCTCAAGCACGGCGCCTGCGGCTTCACGCACCTGTTCAACGCGATGTCGCCGCTGCATCACCGCAACCCGGGCCTCGTCGGCGCAGCGCTCGCGCATGCCGAATACGCGGAAATCATTCCCGATCTGCTGCACGTCCATCCGGGCGCGATTCGTGCTGCGCTGCGCGCGATCCCGCGCCTGTACGTCGTGACCGACAGCACGTCCGCCACCGGCATGCCCGACGGCGAATACCGGCTCGGCAGCCAGCACGTGACGAAGTGCCTCGGCGGCGTGCGGCTCGCCGACGGCACGCTCGCCGGCAGCACGCTGACGATGGACCAGGCGCTGCGCAACCTCGTGTCGCTCGGCCTGCCGATCGCCGACGTATCGAACCGGATGTCGCGCTACGCAGCCGACTACCTCGGCATTGCCGATCGCGGTCGCGTCGAGCGCGGCGCATGGGCCGACCTCGTCGTGTTCGATCGCGACCTGAACCTCACCGCGACCTACGTCGAAGGAGAATCGATTGTCGAATATGCTTAACGAAGCGCGCGAGTCCGCCCGCGTCGTCGCCGCCCAGCTCGCCGATACCGCGCGCGTCGAAGCGCTCGCCGGCCAGTTGCTCGATCATCCGCCGGCCGTCGCGCTGACGGTCGCGCGCGGCAGCTCCGATCACGCCGCGAGCTATTTCGCGAGCCTGACGATGAGCCGCCTCGGCGTGCCCGTCGCGTCGCTGCCGATGTCGGTCGCGACGCTGCAGCAGGCGCCGCTGAAGGTGCAGGACCAGCTCGCGATCGCGTTTTCCCAGTCGGGCCAGAGCCCCGATCTCGTCAACACGATGGCCGCGCTGCGCGAAGCCGGTGCGCGCACCGTCGCCGCCGTGAACGTGCTGCCGTCGCCGCTCGCCGACGCGTGCGAGCACCAGCTGCCGCTGCTGGCCGGCCCCGAGCTGTCGGTCGCCGCGACCAAGAGCTATATCGCGATGCTGTCGTTGTCCGCGCAGATCGTCGCGTTCTGGCAGCGCGACGCGGCGCTGATGACGGCCCTGCGCGGGCTGCCCGACGTGCTCGAGCAGGCCGGCGCGCTCGACTGGTCGCCCGCCGTCGCCGCGCTGGCCGGCGTCGAGCGGATGATCGTGATCGGCCGCGGCCTGGGCCTCGCGATCGCGCAGGAAGCCGCGCTGAAGCTGAAGGAAACCTCCGGGATCCAGGCCGAGGCGTTCTCGAGCGCAGAAGTGCGTCACGGCCCGATGGAGCTGATCGACCGCGACTACCCGCTGCTCGTGTTCGCGCCGCCGGGGCCCGAGCAGTCCGGCCTGCTGCAGCTCGCCGCCGACATGCGCGCACGCGGCGCCGCCGTGCTGCTCGCGGCGCCGGCCGGCACGCCGGGCGCGAGCTTGCCGCTCGCATCGTCCGCTCATTCGGCGCTCGACCCGATCGCCGCCATTCTTTCGTTCTACGTGATGGCGGCGGATCTCGCCGTCGCGCGCGGCCGCAATCCCGACACGCCGCGCCACCTGAACAAAGTCACCGAAACGCACTGATAGCCGAGACCGCCGATGAGACGCGCCGAGGAGTCCCAGTTGAAGAGTTCCGCCCATGATCCGATCGTCCTGCTTGCCCCGTTGACGGGGCCGATCGTCGCGCTGGCCGACGTGCCCGATCCGGTGTTCTCCGGCGGGATGTTCGGCGACGGGCTCGGCATCGACCCGCTCGAAGGCCGGCTCGTCGCGCCGTGCGCGGGGGTCGTGTCGCATCTCGCGCGCACGGGCCACGCGGTGACGATCACGACGCCGCAAGGCGCGGAAGTGCTGCTGCATATCGGCATCGATACCGTCGAGCTGAACGGGCAGGGCTTCACCGCGCGCGTCGAGGCCGGCGCGCGCGTCGAAGCGGGCGACCTGCTGATCGAGTTCGACCAGGATGCGGTCGCGCGCAGCGCGCATTCGCTCGTGTCGGTGATCGCGATCGCGAATTCCGATGCGTTCGAGGTGGTCGAGCGCGCGGGCGGCTTCGCGACGGCCGGCAGTACCTCGCTGCTGACGCTGCGCGGCAAGGGCGACGCCGCCGCGCAGGCGGCCGAGGCCGGCGCGGCAGCCATGAACGAAGTGCGCCGCGAGATCGTGCTGACGCAGCCGGGCGGCCTGCACGCACGGCCGGCCGCGCGGGCGCGCGAAGCCGCGCGCGGGCTCGATGCGCATGTCGACGTGCATTTCGACGGCCGCAAGGCGCCGATCGAAAGCGTGGTCGGCCTGCTCGGCCTCGGCGCCGGCGAGCGCGCGACGATCGAACTCGTCGGCCGCGGCGCGCAGGCGCAGCAGGCCGTCGACGCGGTCGCGAACGAACTGCTGCGCGAGGCGCACGGCGAGGTCGAGGAAAAGCCGGCGCGGCTGAAGTCGCCCGCGCCGCAGGCGATCGTCCACAACAGCGGCGCACCGCTCGCGCCGAACACGCTGGCAGGCGTATGCGCGGCGCCCGGCATCGCGGTCGGCACGCTGGTGCGCCTCGACGACGCGGAGCTCGTGCCGCCCGAACAGGCCGTCGGCACGCCCGCGACGGAAAGCCGCCAGCTCGACCGCGCGCTGAAGGCCGTCGATGCGGAACTCGACGAAACGGTGCGCAATGCGTCGGCGCGCGGCGCGGTCGGCGAAGCGGGGATCTTCGCGGTGCATCGCGTGCTGCTCGAGGATCCGACGCTGATCGATGCGGCGCGCGACCTGATCAGCCTCGGCAAGAGCGCGGGCTTCGCATGGCGCACGACGATCCGCACGCAGATCGACACGCTGTCGAAGCTCGACGACGCGTTGCTCGCCGAGCGCGCGGCCGATCTGCGCGACATCGAGAAGCGCGTGCTGCGCGCGCTCGGCCACACGAGCGGCGCGACCCGCGCGCTGCCCGACGAGGCCGTGCTCGCAGCCGAGGAATTCACGCCATCGGACTTGTCGTCGCTCGACCGCCAGCGCGTGACCGCGCTCGTGATGGCGCGCGGCGGTGCGACCTCGCACGCGGCGATCATCGCGCGACAGCTCGGCATTCCGGCACTGGTCGCGGTCGGCGACGCGCTGTATGCGATTCCGGACGGCACGCAGGTCGTCATCGACGCGAGCGCGGGCCGTCTCGAACATGCGCCGACCGCGCTCGACGTGGAGCGCGCGCGGCACGAGCGCCAGCGTCAGGCCGGCGTGCGCGAGGCGAACCGGCAGATGGCCGGTGCGGCCGCCGCCACCGTCGACGGGCGTGCGATCGAGGTCGCCGCGAACATCGCGACGCTCGACGACGCGAACACCGCGGTCGACAACGGCGCGGACGCGGTCGGCCTGCTGCGCACCGAACTGATGTTCATCCACCGTCAGGCGGCGCCGACGGTCGCCGAACACCGGCAGAGCTACCAGTCGATCGTCGACGCGCTGCAGGGCCGCACCGCGATCATCCGCACGCTCGACGTCGGCGCGGACAAGGAGGTCGACTACTTGACGCTGCCGCCCGAGCCGAACCCCGCGCTCGGCCTGCGCGGCATCCGGCTCGCGCAGGTGCGCCCGGACCTGCTCGACGATCAGTTGCAGGGCCTGCTTGCGGTGCAGCCGGCCGGCGCGGTGCGAATCCTGCTGCCGATGGTCACGGACGCCGGCGAACTGGTGCGGCTCAGAAAGCGCATCGACGAATTCGCGCGCGCGCAGGGCCGCACCGAGCCGATCGAGGTTGGCGCGATGATCGAGGTGCCCTCGGCGGCGCTGCTCGCCGACCAGCTCGCGCAGCACGCGGATTTCCTGTCGATCGGCACCAACGACCTGACGCAATACACGCTCGCGATGGACCGCTGCCAGGCCGATCTGGCCGCGCAGGCCGACGGCCTGCATCCGGCCGTGCTGCGCCTGATCGACATCGCGGTGCGCGGTGCGGAAAAACACGGCAAGTGGGTCGGCGTATGCGGTGCGCTCGGCGGCGATCCGCTCGCGGTGCCGATCCTCGTCGGCCTCGGCGTGACCGAGCTGTCGGTCGACCCGGTCGCGGTGCCGGGCATCAAGGCGCGGGTGCGCCGTCTCGATTACCAGCTGTGTCGCCAGCGTGCGCAGGATCTGCTCGCGCTCGATTCGGCGCAGGCGGTAAGGGCAGCAAGCCGCGAGGTCTGGCCGCTCGACTGAGCGTCGCCGGCGGGCGCGCGGCCCGTTTTACTACGAAAGCAATCAGGTCAACGAAGCGAGACAAGGATTGGAGGACTGAATGGACGGGAATCCGTTTCTGAAGATACAGAGCCTGGGCCGGGCGCTGATGCTGCCGATCGCGGTGTTGCCGGTCGCCGGCATCCTGCTGCGGCTCGGGCAACCGGACGTGTTCAACATCAAGATGATCGCCGACGCCGGCGGCGCGATCTTCGACAACCTGCCGCTGCTGTTCGCGATCGGCGTGGCGGTCGGCTTCGCGAAGGACAACAACGGCGTTGCGGCGCTCGCGGGTGCGATCGGCTACCTGATCGAAACCGCGATCATGAAGGACATCGACCCGAAGCTGAACATGGGCGTGCTGTCCGGGATCATCGCCGGCGTGGTGGCCGGCCTGCTGTACAACCGCTACAAGGACATCAAGCTGCCCGACTACCTGGCGTTCTTCGGCGGCAAGCGGTTCGTGCCGATCATCACGGGGCTCGTGTGCGTGGTGCTCGGCATCGTGTTCGGCTACGTGTGGCAGCCGATCCAGCATGCGATCGATGCGGCCGGCCAGTGGCTGACGACCGCGGGCGCGATCGGCGCGTTCGTGTTCGGCTTCCTGAACCGGCTGCTGCTCGTTACCGGCCTGCACCACATCATCAACTCGCTCGCCTGGTTCGTGTTCGGCAACTTCACGCCGCCCGCCGGCGGCGAGATCGTGCACGGCGATCTGCACCGCTTCTTCGCGGGCGACCCGACTGCGGGCACCTTCATGGCCGGCTTCTTCCCGATCATGATGTTCGGCCTGCCGGCCGCGTGTCTCGCGATGCTGCACGAAGCGCCGAAGGAGCGCCGCGCGATGGTCGGCGGCCTGCTGTTCTCGATGGCGCTCACGTCGTTCCTCACGGGCGTGACCGAGCCGATCGAATTCAGCTTCATGTTCCTCGCACCGGTGCTGTACGTGATCCACGCGGTGCTGACGGGGCTGTCGCTCGCGATCTGCCAGATCCTCGGCGTGAAGCTCGGCTTCACGTTCTCGGCCGGCGCGATCGACTACGTGCTGAACTACGGGCTGTCGACGAAGGGCTGGATCGCGATTCCGCTCGGTCTCGCGTATGGCGTCGCGTACTACGGGCTGTTCCGCTTCTTCATCCGCAAGTTCAACATGGCGACGCCGGGCCGCGAGCCGGCCTCGGCCGATGCGGCGACCGAGTCGTATGCTTCGGGCGGGTTCGTCGCGCCGGGCGCGGGTGCCGCTGCTGCTGCACCGCGCGCGCAACGCTATATCGCCGCGCTCGGCGGTGCCGGCAACCTGACGGTCGTCGACGCATGCACGACGCGCCTGCGGCTGACGGTCGTCGATCCTGAGAAAGTATCGGAGCCCGAACTGAAGGCGATCGGTGCGCGCGGCGTGCTCAAGCGCGGCGGTAACAGCGTGCAGGTAATCATCGGGCCCGAGGCCGACCTGATCGCCGACGAGATGCGCAGCGCGATCGGCAGCGGCACGTCCGCCGCACCGGCGGCCGCAGCGACTGCCGCCGCGCAGCCCGTTACCGGCGCTGCAGCCGGTCCGCTCGATCCGGACCCGGCGCGCTGGCTCGCGGTATTCGGCGGCGCAACCAACGTCGCGTCGCTCGACGCGATCGCGGCCACGCGGCTGCGCGTCGTCGTGCGCGATGCGTCGGCGGTCGATCGCGACCGGCTCGGCACGCTCGACGTCGCGTGGATATCGCCCGATACGTTCCACATCGTCTGCGGCAATGCGGCGGCACGCTATGCGGAACAGCTCGGCGCACGCCTGCCGTCCGCGGGCGGCGGCGCGGCCGCGCAACCGGCCTGATGCGGCGCGGCCGGCCCGGCGGGTACGGGCCGGCCGCTCAAGGCCGGAAATGAAAACGGCTTGCGATGCGTCGCAAGCCGTTTTGCTTTGGCGCGGCGAAAAAGACCGCGCGAGGTCCGTCGCCGACACCGGCGGCGGCACTGCGTCGCGTCAGTCGCGCTGCGTGCGCACCGGCGCTTCCTGCTTCTTCTGGCGTGCCTCGAGCCACATCGCATTGACGATGCCGAACGACAGCGCGACGCCGATACCGAGAATCCAGCTGAAATACCACATGATCCGACTCCTTGCGAAACGGTGCGGCGGGGCGCCTGCGCGCCCCGGCCGGGTTCAATACATCGAGTGCTTGTTCTCTTCGAGCACCTGGCGCGTGACCTTGCCGCGCATCACGCGATACACCCAGCTCGTGTAGAGCAGGATGATCGGCAGGAACACGATCACCGCGAACAGCATCACCATCAGCGTCTTCTGGCTCGACGTCGAATCCCACACGGTCAGGCTGCTGCGCGGGTCGAGCGACGACGGCATGATGAACGGGAACATCGAGAAGCCCGCGGTCAGGATCACGCCGACGATCATCAGGCCCGTGCAGAAGAACGCGGTCTTTTCCTGCTTCGAACCGGCGAGCAGCAGCGCGAGCAGGCCGCCCGCGATGCCGACGACGGGCGCCGCGATCATCCACGGATAGTCGCGGTAGTTCGCGAGCCACAGGCCCGAGCCGGCGGCGACGTCCTTCAGCAGCGGGTTCGCGACCGTATCGGTCGGCGCGGCGCGCGTGATGTGGAAGCCGCCGATATACGACGCGACCAGCACGCCCGCCAGCACGAACAGCACGACTGCCAGCAGCGACGACACGCGCAGCGCGACCGATGCGCGGCGCGCGATCGCGCCGTCGGTCTTCATCTTGATGAACGCGGCGCCGTGCGCGACCAGCATCGTGAGGCTGACGAGCCCGCACAGCAGCGCGAACGGGTTCAGCAGCGCCCAGAAGCTGCCGTGGTAGGTCACGCGCAGGTCGCTGTCGAACTGGAACGGCACGCCCTGCAGCAGGTTGCCGAACGCGACGCCGAACACCAGCGCCGGCACGAAGCCGCCGACGAACAGGCCCCAGTCCCAGCCTGCGCGCCAGCGCGGGTCGGGCCGCTTGCTGCGATAGTCGAAGCCGACGGGCCGGAAGAACAGCGCGAACAGCACCAGCAGCATCGCGAAGTAGAAGCCGGAGAACGACGCGGCGTAGACCAGCGGCCACGCGGCGAACATCGCGCCGCCGGCCGTGATCAGCCACACCTGGTTGCCTTCCCACGTCGCGCCCACCGTGTTGATGATGATGCGGCGCTCTTCGTCGGTCTTGCCGAGGAACGGCAGCAGCGCGGTCGCGCCCATGTCGAAGCCGTCGGTGACGGCGAAGCCGATCAGCAGCACGCCGACCAGCAGCCACCAGATCAGCTTGAGAGTTGCATAGTCCATAGCGATTCCTTGTTCGGTTGCGGGGGCGCGCTCAGACGGCCGCGCGCTCGCCGGCGGCCGCCAGCTCGTGGTGGTAACGGCCGGTATGCAGCGACGACGGGCCGAGGCGGGCGTACTTGAACATCAGCTTGATCTCGATGACGAACAGCGCCGTGTAGAACGCGATGAAACCGGCGAGGCTCAGGTACAGGTCGGTCGGCGTCAGGCTCGACGCGGAAAGATGCGTCGGCAGGATGCCCGCGATCGTCCACGGCTGGCGGCCGAGCTCGGCGACGACCCAGCCGAATTCCGCGGCGAGCCACGGCAGCGGGATCGCCCATACCGCATAGCGCAGGAACCAGCGGCGGTTGTCCTGCAGCAGTTCGCGGCGCGCGCAGAACCAGAACGCGGCGATGAAGGTCGCGAGGAACAGGAAGCCGAGGAACACCATGATCCGGAACGAGAAGAACACGGGCGCGACCGGCGGAATCGTCTTCTTCGCGGCGGCCTTGATCTGCTCCGGCGTCGCGTCGACCACGTTCGGCGTGAACTGCTTGAGCATCAGCCCGTAGCCGAGATACTGCTTGTGCTGGTCGAACAGTTCGCGCGTCGCCGCGCTCGTGTCGCCTTCCTTGATCTTCTGCAGCGCGCCGTACGCGACCATCCCGCTCTGGATGTGCTCCTCGCTGTGCTTCGCGAGCTCGCGCAGGCCGATCACCGGCTCGTCGATCGAGCGTGTCGCGATCAGGCCGAGCGCATACGGGATCTTGATCGCGTAGTCGGTGCGCTGTTCCTCCTGGTTCGGAATGCCGATCAGCGTGAACGATGCGGGCGCCGGCTGCGTTTCCCATTCGGATTCGATCGCGGCGAGCTTCATCTTCTGCACTTCGCCGGTCGTGTAGCCCGATTCGTCGCCGAGCACGATCACGCAGAGCGTAGCCGCGAGGCCGAAGCCGGCCGCGACCGCGAACGAGCGCAGCGCGAAATCGACGTCGCGCTTCTTCAGCAGGTACCACGACGACACGCCGAGCACGAACATCGCGGCCGTCACGTAGCCGGCCGACACCGTGTGCACGAACTTGACCTGCGCGACCGGGTTGAACAGCACGTCGAACAGGTTGGTCAGTTCCATGCGCATCGTCTGGTAGTTGAACTCGGCGCCGACCGGATTGTTCATCCAGCCGTTCGCGACGAGGATCCACAGCGCGGACAGGTTCGAGCCGAGCGCGACGAGGAACGTGACGATCAGGTGCTTGACCTTCGACAGGCGGTTCCAGCCGAAGAAGAACAGGCCGACGAACGTCGATTCGAGGAAGAAGGCCATCAGGCCTTCGACCGCGAGCGGCACGCCGAAGATGTCGCCGACGTAGTGCGAGTAGTACGACCAGTTCGTGCCGAACTGGAATTCGAGCGTGATGCCGGTCGTCACGCCCATCGCAAAGTTGATCCCGAACAGCTTGCCCCAGAACTGCGTCATGTCCTTGTAGACCTGCTTGCCGGTCATCACGTAGACGGCTTCCATGATGACGAGCAGCCAGGACAGGCCGAGCGTCAACGGCACGAACAGGAAGTGGTAGAGCGCCGTGATGCCGAACTGCAGACGTGACAGATCGACGACTTCGCTACTTATCATGGTGGTCTCCCTCGGTAGAAGCGGGCACCGGTACCGAGAGCAGCTTCTCGGCGACGGCGGCAGGCGGCAACGACATGTGTTCAGCCTGCGGATGATTGAAGAATGCGTATTTGAGCGACATCAACAGGATCAGCTTGACGATCAGCACGAGCGTGATGTCGCGGGCGAGGGTCGGCCCGCGCGCCCACGCGCCGAGGCGCGCGCGCCAGCCGGGCGTGCCGGGCGGCCTCGCGGGCGGCGGCACCGGATTTTTATTGATCGAGATCAAGGCATTAATCCTGAATCGATTTACTTCGAATTGGGGCGACTTTACGTCGGATTTATGACGGCCGTTAAGCTGTTTTAATCCTTTTGCGCCTGACATGCCAATTTTAAAAGGACGGCTTTGCAAAGCCGAGTGCTGCGCTGCGGCAGACCGTCGCGAACCGCGGGCCGAAACTTGAGGTAGATCAAGCTTGTGCGGAAGGTCCTCGGGAACCGCGAAATACCCGATGAATCAGGTCCATCAATGGGCGAAAAAAAACCGCTGCCGGGCAGGCAGCGGTTTTCGATGAAGCGCTCTGAATCGCCGGGATTTATGCGTATTCGGCGAGTGCGGTGCGCATCTTTTTCATCGCGCTCGCTTCGATCTGGCGAATGCGTTCGGCCGACACGCCGAATTCGGCGGCGAGATCGTGCAGCGTCGAGCCGCCCGAGCCGTCGTCGTCGACGTGCAGCCAGCGCGCCTCGATGATGCGGCGGCTTCGCGCGTCGAGCGCGTCGAGCGCCTGCGCGATGCCGTCGGTCTGCAGCATGTCGCGCTGACGCGCGGCGAGCACGGCGGTCGGCTCGTTGTGCGAGTCGGCCAGATAGGCGATCGGCGCGTACGACTCCTCGCCGTCCTCGACCTGCCCTTCGAGCGCGATGTCGCCGCCCGACAGCCGCGTTTCCATCTCGGTCACTTCTTCGCGCTTGACGTTGAGTTCCTTCGCGAGGCCGTCGATTTCCTCCGGCGTCATCGCCTGCACGCCCTTCTTGTGGCTGCGCAGGTTGAAGAACAGCTTGCGCTGCGCCTTGGTCGTCGCGACCTTCACCGTGCGCCAGTTGCGCAGGATGTATTCGTGAATCTCCGCCTTGATCCAGTGGATCGCGTACGACACGAGGCGCACGTTCTGCGCCGGGTCGAAACGCTTCACGGCCTTCATCAGGCCGATGTTGCCTTCCTGGATCAAGTCGCCGTGCGGCAGGCCGTAGCCGAGATAGTTGCGCGCGATCGACACGACGAGCCGCAGGTGCGACAGCACGAGGCGGCGCGCGGCGTCGAGGTCGTTCTCTTCACGGAATTGGGTCGCGTACTGGCGTTCCTCTTCGGCGGTCAGCAGCGGAATGCGGTTGACGGCCTGGATATACGCGTCGAGGTTGCCAAGCTGGCCCGGCAACATCGCTTGAGTTGCGAGCGCCAGCGAGCCTGCCGATTCGGCCTTGGCCGGCGCCGGGCTCAGGGTATTCGGAAGGGTCAGGGCGTTGCTCACTAAAAAACTCCTTTGGAATCAGGGATGAACCCCGGACTCGGATCGAGATTCCGAGGCCAATCTTAGCACTCCCGCAAGCCGAGTGCTAATTCCTTAGAGCGCGCGCGGGCATTGGAGTTCCCGATTTTTCTATCGATCCTTGAAACCCGATAGCTTCTTCTGCGACAGGCGCGGCCGAGCGAAGTTCCGTAAGCCCTTGTTTTGGATGGAAATCAGCAGACGCTTTCGATTTTTGTAGATTTGGAAGCAAACAATTTCGCTTCGTGATGCCGATTCGAAAAGTCCTTTACCATACCATTCAGTTCGCTCGAGCCGGGCCGTTGCGCCGGGCTCCATTCAACCCACAAAGTTGGAGTGTCAGATGAACAACAAGAAGAATCGCCGGCCGCGTAGCCGGCTTGTGCTGCACGCGATGCTGGCGGCTTCCCTGCTGGGCGGATCGGGGGCGGCCTTTGCGGATCGGTGGGGCATCCAGGCGGGCGGCGGCTTCTCCGATCGCCGCGGGATCGACATGGGCGAGCTCGGCGTCGTGTGGGATCCGGGCTGGAATTGGTGGGAGATCGGCGGCTGGCACTTCTCGTTTGTGGTGGAAGGGCACGCCGGCTATTGGCACACCGGGGGCAACGTCCACAGCAGCATCGGCGAATTCGGCGTGACGCCGATGTTCCGCTTCATCAAGAGTGCCGGGCAGATCCGGCCGTTCATCGAAGCGGGCGGCGGCGTCCGGCTGTTGACGCACCCGACGATCTCGGACAATTTCTCGCTGTCGACCGCGTTCCAGTTCGCGCCGGTCGCCGGCGTCGGCGCGCAGTTCGGAGAACGGCAACAGTATCAGGTCGGTTACCGTTTTCAACATGTGTCTAACGCGGGTATCAAAGAGCCGAATCCTGGGGTAAATTTCCACCAGTTCTACGTGCAGTACAACTTCTGATCCCCGCACGCCCACGCACGGCGTGCGCGTTGCCGAGGAGTCAGGCGATGACGAAGGTGGTCGATGCGATCCGCGCGCTCGAGCGCGATCGGTTCCGGGCGATGGTGGACGGCGACGGCGAGGCGCTCGATGCGCTGCTGTCCGACAAGGTGTTCTACGTGCACACCAACGGCAAGCGGGAAACCAAGCAGCAGTTCATCGACGCCATCGCCGCCGGCCGCCGCCGCTATCGCCAGATCGAGGTCCAGTCGCAGGACGTGCTGCCGGTCGGCGACGACACCTGCGTCGTCACGGGGCGCGCGTTGATCGAGATGGAAACCAACAACGGCGGCCTCGTGTTCCCGATTGCCTATACTGCCGTCCAGACCCACGAGAAAGGTCGCTGGCGCCTGCTGGCATGGCAGGCGACGCGGTGCGCGACCGAGACCTGAGCGCGCGTGGCGCTCCTTTTATCGTCCCGACCGGAGCGGCCTTGTAGGCCGCTTTTTGCTGGCCCGTGCGGCGCGGATCGCGCGGCGCACGGGCGGTCACGCCCCGTTCGCTGACCGGGTGTTCCAGGGCCCGTTCCCGATCGGCGGGAACCGGCCCTGAACCGCTGGCCGCGCGCTCAGGCCGCCGCGCGGCGGTCGGCGCAGTGCCACGCCGAACGGTTGATCGCGCTGACGACCGCATCGAGCGCGGCGCTCGTCGCGTCCGCATGCACGCCGACGCCGTGCCGCAGCGGCGCATCGCCGACGCGGCAGCCGACCGACACCGCGATCCGGCCGTCCGCCGTGCGCACGTGCTCGCACGACGCGACATCGATCGTCGCGCCGGCGGCCGCCGCGAAGGCGGCGGCTGCGTGCTGCACCGCGTCTTCGGGTGTCGCGTCGGCCGAGAACGCGCCGCCGATCTCGCGGTTCTGCCAGCGCGCGCCTTGGTTGTGGCGCGCGGCGGGGCCGTCGGTCTCGAAGAATTCGCGCGCGAACAGCGCGCAGATCGCATCGCCCGTCACTTCTTCGCCGGAGGCGTCGGCGAGCGTCTGCACCGCGTGGCTGAATTCGATCTGTACGCGCCGCGTCGGCGTGAAGCCCATCCCGCGTTCGAGCAGGAACGTCGCGCCGCCCTTGCCGGACTGGCTGTTGACGCGGATCACCGCGTCGTAGCTGCGGCCGAGGTCGGCCGGATCGATCGGCAGGTACGGCACTTCCCACAGCGCGTCGGCGCGCTGCTGCGCGAAGCCCTTGCGGATCGCGTCCTGGTGCGAGCCCGAGAACGCGGTAAACACGAGGTCGCCCGCATACGGGTGGCGCGGATGCACGGGAATCTGGTTGCAGCGCTCGACGACGCGGCGCACCGCGTCGATGTCGGAGAAATCGAGGCCCGGGTCGATGCCCTGCGTGTAGAGATTGAGCGCGAGCGTGACGAGGTCGACGTTGCCGGTGCGCTCGCCGTTGCCGAACAGGCAGCCCTCGATGCGGTCGGCGCCCGCGAGGAGCGCGAGTTCGGCAGCCGCGACCGCGGTGCCGCGATCGTTGTGCGGATGCACGGACAGCACGATGCTGTCGCGATACGCGAGATTGCGGTCCATCCATTCGATCTGGTCGGCGAACACGTTCGGCATCGCGGCTTCGACGGTCGCCGGCAGGTTGACGATCATCTTGTGATCGCGGGTCGGACGCCACGTCTGCGCGACCGCGTCGCACACTTCGCGCGCGAACGTGAGTTCGGTCATGCTGAAGGTTTCCGGCGAATACTGGTAGGTCCAGTGCGTGTCCGGACGCGCCGCCGCGTATTCCTTGATGAGCCGCGTGCCGTCGACCGCGAGCGCCTTCACGTCGTCCTTCGACATCCCGAACACGATGCGGCGGAACGACGGGCAGATCGCGTTATACAGGTGCACGATCGCGCGCGGCACGCCTTCGAGCGCCTCGAACGTGCGTGCGATCAGGTCTTCGCGCGACTGCACGAGCACTTCGATCGTCACGTCGTCGGGGATGCGCTGCTCGTCGATCAGCTTGCGCACGAAATCGAAGTCGGTTTGCGACGCCGACGGAAAACCGACTTCGATCTCCTTGAAGCCGATCGCGACGAGCATCTCGAAGAATTCGAGCTTCTGCTCGATGCTCATCGGCTCGATCAGCGACTGGTTGCCGTCGCGCAGGTCGGTGCTCATCCAGACCGGCGCACGCTCGATCGTGCGGGTCGGCCACTTGCGGCCGTTGATACGGACGGGTTCGAACGCTCGGTACTTGTCTTGCGGGTTGCGCTTCATCTTCCTGGCCTCGGGGCTCAAGTCGCGAGCGAAGACGGACGGCATGAGCGACGGTTGACGCTGCCTCGCACCGTGGCGCCGGATCGCGCTGCGGATGCGGATGATCTTCGCGAATCGACCGACGGATAGACGGACGAAAGCTGACGACTTCGGGTTGTAAAAACTGCGAGAAGGGTGCTGCGAGAACTGCTGGGAGGGACCGTGCGGACAGCACACGGCGCTACGACAGCCTTAGGCTAGTCGTAGCGATAGCGGCCGCGCTAGGCGGCCGGAGGTAATTCGGAGGGTGTTCGAAAAGGAACGCATGGCGACAACTCTATGCCAGGATGCCCGCGCGTGTCAAATGGTCGGAGGTGAAACCGGCCGGCTTCGCCGCGGCGAAGCCCGTCAGGGCGCGATCCGCGCGATTCGCACGATCGTCTCGACCTGTCGCGCGAGCGCCTCGGGCGCCGGAATCTCGCCGCGCAGCACGGCGCCGGTCCACGCGGCGGTCGTTTCCGCATCGCGCGATTCCGGCAGTTCGACCGGCGGCGCGTCGGCCGACGAACGCTCGGCTTCGATCAGCGTGTCGCAGACGCCGTCGTGCAACCAGTCGACCTGCACCTGGCGCCGCGTGTCGGCGACCGCCTCGCCCTCGGTGCCGCGCGCGAGCAGCGCACCGCCGAGCGCGGCGTCCGGATGGTCGCGGAACAGCTGCGCGAGGCTGTCGCGGTAAGGCGGATGCGTATAGTTGACGAGCCGCAGGCCCGCCGGCGCGAACGGCTGCAGCAGTTTCACGAGCGTGTGCGTCGAATTGCGCACGCCGAGCACCGCGCGCAACGACAGCAGGCGCGCGATGCGCGGCGCGAGCGCGTCGATCGGCGCGAACGCGACGCGACGCTCGGCGAGCGTGTCCTCGATCGCGTCGTGCGACGTCGACGGCGCGATCGACAGCGCCGCGAAAATCTCCGCGCTCGTCACGCGGCCCGGATCCTGCGACACGCCGTGCACCAGCACCGGCACGCCTTCGCGCGCGAGCAGCAGCGCGAGCAGCGGCACGAGGTTCGGCTGTTTACGCGCGCCGTTGTAGCTGGGGATCGACACCGGACGGAAGGCGGCGTCCTGCACGTGCACGGGCTCGAACGACGCGTGCGCGGCGGCGAGCATCGCGGCCAGCTCGTCGGCGGTTTCGCCTTTCAGGCGGTACGCGATCAGGATCGCGCCGAGCTCGAGGTCCGACACGCGCGCGTCGAGCATCGCGCGATAGAGCGCATACGTGTCGTCGGCGGACAGCGCGCGCGCGCCGTGCGGGCCGCGGCCGATTTCCTTGATGAAGCGGGCGCAGGGGAACGGGGTGGCGGGATCGTGGGCAGCGGTCATCGGAGCGTGGGGGCGCGGCCGGCATCGGGTCGCGCGGTGAGCGGTCAGGAATGCACCGAGTATCGCACGGGCAGCGCGCACACAAGCGGCGGGCCGCCGCGCGGCCGCGCTACACTCTGGTTCCCGGCGGCGCGCCGCCGGCCGAATACGACTACGAGAGACATCCCATGAAGCTCTACAGCTATTTCCGCAGTTCCGCTTCGTACCGCGTGCGGATCGCGCTGAACCTGAAGCGGCTGCCGTACGACTACGTGCCCGTGCACATGCTGCGCGACGGCGGCCAGCAACTGAAGGACGACTATCGCGCGCTGAATCCGGATGCGCTCGTGCCGACGCTGATCGACGGCGACGCGACGCTGCAGCAGTCGCTCGCGATCGTCGAGTATCTCGACGAGACCCATCCCGAGCCCGCGCTGCTGCCGAAGCAGCCGGTCGATCGCGCGTACGTGCGGGCGATCGCGCTGCAGATCGCGTGCGAGATCCATCCGCTCGACAACCTGCGCGTGCTGAAATACCTGAAGCACACGCTGAAGGTGTCCGAGGATGACAAGAACGCGTGGTACCGGCACTGGATCGAGTCGGGCTTCGCATCGCTCGAAACGCGGCTCGCGGGCGATCCGCGCACGGGCAAGCTGTGCTTCGGCGATACGCCGACGCTCGCCGATATCTGTCTCGTGCCGCAGGTGTTCAACGCGAACCGCTTCTCGATCGACACGACCGTCTATCCGACGATCCAGCGGATCGCCGATTACGCATCGACGCTCGACGCGTTCAAGGCGGCCGAGCCCGGCGTGCAGCCGGACGCCGAGTAACGCGGGAGCGCGGGCAGCCGCGCGCTCGCGGCGCGCCCGCCGAACCATTGAAAAAGGCGCCCGAAGGCGCCTTGTGCGTGCGGTGCGGAGCGCGGCGTTCAGCCGAGCAGCGCGTCCGCGAATTCCTCTGCGCTGAACGGCTGCAGGTCCTCGACCTTCTCGCCGACGCCGATGAAGTAGACCGGCACCGGGCGCTGCCGCGCGATCGCGGCGAGGATCCCGCCCTTCGCGGTGCCGTCGAGCTTGGTGACGATCAGCCCGGTCAGGCCGAGCGCGTCGTCGAATGCCTTCACCTGCGTGAGGCCGTTCTGGCCCGTGTTCGCGTCGATCACGAGCAGCACTTCGTGCGGCGCGCCGTCGTGCGCCTTCGAGATCACGCGCTTCACTTTCTTCAGTTCTTCCATCAGGTGCAGCTGCGTCGGCAGGCGGCCGGCCGTGTCGGCCATCATCACGTCGATCTTGCGCGCGCGCGCGGCGCTGACCGCATCGAAGATCACCGCGGCCGGATCGCCGCTTTCCTGCTGCACGACCGTCACGTTGTTGCGCTCGCCCCAGACCGTCAGCTGCTCGCGCGCGGCTGCGCGGAACGTGTCGCCTGCGGCGAGCAGCACCGACTGGTCGAAACTCTGCAGATGCTTCGCGAGCTTGCCGATGCTGGTCGTCTTGCCGGCGCCGTTCACGCCCGCGATCATCATCACGAGCGGCTGCGCGCGGCCGAGCACCAGCGATTTCTCGAGCGGCGTCAGCAGCTCGACGAGCAGGTCGCGCAGCGCGGCCTTCACCTGCTGCGGGTCGGTCAGCCGGCCCGCGCGCACCTTCTCGCGCAGCGCGCCGAGCAGGTATTCGGTTGCGTCGACGCCCGCGTCGGACATCAGCAGCGCGGTTTCGAGTTCCTCGTACAGGTCCTCGTCGATCTTCGTGTTGACGAACACGCCCGTGATGCTCGAGCCCGTCTTCGCGAGCCCCGTCTTCAGGCGCGCAAGCCACGATTTCTTCGCGGACGCGTCCTGCACGGGCGGCGGCACGATCTCGACGGTCTCGACGACCTCGTCGCGGCCGTTATCGGTCGGCGTGACCGTCATCACGACGGCCGGGGCGGCCGGCTGGGGCGGCGCAGGGGGCGCATCGGCCGCGGGCGGTGCCGTGGGCGCGGGTGCTTCGGCCGGCGCATCGGGCTGCGGCGCGTCGGCCGATTGCGATTCCGCGGGATCGGGCTCCTGCGTTTTCTTGAATCGTTTGAAGAAGCTGAACATGGTCTGACGTCGGGAAGAGGGCGGCTGCCGCGGGGGCGGGATGCCGGACGGGCCGTCTGCGTTCGCGCGGGTGCGGCGCACGGCGGCCGAAACCGTGCATTTTATCAGGCGCGGCGGGGCGCTCGCGTCAGTGTGCGCCGCCGCTGTGGTAACGTGCGCCTGTCTGGCGGCACGCCCCCGCGCGCGCCCGTTCCCCCCGTCTCGATATTGAGTATGTCCCGTTCCCCTTCCGGCCGTTCGTCGGCCCCCTCCAGTCGCGGCAAGCCGCACACGATTCGCATCATCGGCGGCGACTGGAAACGCACGCCGCTCGCGGTGCTCGACCTCGACGGGCTGCGCCCGACTCCCGATCGCGTGCGCGAAACGCTGTTCAACTGGCTCGGCCAGGATCTGGCCGGCCAGCGCTGCCTCGACCTGTTCGCGGGCACCGGCGCGCTCGGCTTCGAGGCCGCGTCGCGCGGCGCGGCGAGCGTCGTGATGGTCGAGCGCCATCCGCGCGCCGCGCAGCAGCTGCGCGCGATCCGGGACAAGCTCGGCGCGTGCACGGTCGAGGTCGCCGAGGCCGATGCGCTGCGCCTCGCGGCCGGCCTCGCGCCGGGCGCGTTCGACGTCGTGTTCCTCGATCCGCCGTTCGGCGACGCGGCCGTGTTCGCGCGCGCGCTTGCGCTGAGTGCGCCGCTCGTCGCGGCGGGCGGCGCGCTGTACGTCGAGAGCGGCGCGGAACTCGACCCGGCCGCCCACGAAGCGCTCGCGGGCTGGCAGATCGTCAAGCGCGGCAAAGCCGGCGCGGTTCACTATCATTTGCTGCGGCGCGAAAATGATGAATAATGCGCGTTCCATACGAGGCGGCGCGCCGCAAAGGCGACGCAGGCCCATCTCTGCAGCGGCGTGCGCGTTGCGCAGCTGCATTCCCGTTTGCGTGATGACAGGAGGAGCGACATGGTAGTCGCCGTGTATCCCGGTACGTTCGATCCGCTGACGCGCGGGCACGAAGACCTCGTGCGGCGTGCGTCGAGCATTTTTGATACGCTGGTCGTCGGGGTCGCCGACAGCCGCGCGAAGAAGCCGTTCTTCTCGCTCGAAGAACGTCTGAAGATTGCGAACGAGGTGCTCGGCCACTATCCGAACGTGAAGGTGATGGGGTTCAAGGGCCTGCTGAAGGACTTCGTCCGCACCAACAACGCGCGCGTGATCGTGCGCGGCCTGCGCGCGGTATCCGATTTCGAATACGAGTTCCAGATGGCGGGGATGAACCGCTATCTGCTGCCGGACGTCGAGACGATGTTCATGACGCCGTCCGATCAGTACCAGTTCATTTCGGGGACGATCGTGCGCGAAATCGCGCAGTTGGGTGGCGATGTCAGCAAGTTCGTGTTCCCGTCGGTGGAAAAATGGCTGACCGAGAAGGTCGCCGCGATGGGAGGCCCGGCCGCGTGACGCGGCGCCGGCCGGTTTCGACGAGAAGCCGGCCGCCGGCCTGAGGAAGCGAGATCAGTATGGCTTTGATGATTACCGACGAGTGCATCAATTGCGACGTGTGCGAGCCCGAGTGCCCGAACGGCGCGATTTCGATGGGCCCGGAGATCTACGTGATCGACCCCAACAAGTGCACCGAGTGCGTCGGCCATTTCGACGAGCCGCAGTGCCAGCAGGTGTGTCCGGTCGAATGCATTCCGCGCGATCCGCAGCATGACGAATCGCACGCGCAATTGATGGAGAAGTACCACGCGCTCTGCGGGGAATCGAAGTAAGCGCGCAAAAGCGCCGACTTCGATCGACAGCCGCCCGCCGCAACGGGTGGCGATGTACGGCAGAGCAGGCGATGCGCCGGCGCGCGTCGCGTGACACCCTTCCGGGCGGCGCATGCCGCCCGCGTGCTTTTCAGTGCAGCAGCTCGCGCAGCGCGGCGATCAGCGCATCGCATTCGGCGTCGGTGCCGACGGTGATGCGCAGATGCTGGTCGATGCGCGGCAGCCGGAAGTGCCGCACGAAAATTTCCCGTTCCTTCAGCTTTGCCGCGAGCGTGCCCGCATCGTGCGCGGGATGGCGCGCGAACACGAAGTTCGCGGCCGACGGCACGACGTCGAAGCCGAGCGCGTCGAGCGCCTGCGTGAGCCGCGTGCGGCTGTCGATCACGCGCCGGCACGTGGCGCCGAAATACGCGTCGTCTTCGTATGCAGCCTGTGCGGCGACCTGCGCGAGCCGGTCGAGCGGATACGAGTTGAAGCTGTCCTTCACGCGGTTCAGCGCGTCGATCAGCGCCGCGTCGCCGAACGCGAAGCCGACGCGCATGCCGGCGAGCGAGCGCGCCTTCGACGTCGTGTGCACGACGAGCAGGTTCGGATGGCGATCGATCAGCGTAATCGCCGACTGCGCGCCGAAATCGACATAGGCCTCGTCGATCACGACGACCGACGACGGGTTCGCGGCCGCGATCCGTTCGACATCCGCGAGCGGCAGCGCACGCCCGGTCGGTGCATTCGGGTTCGGGAACAGCACGCCGCCGCCGTCGTCGAGATAGTCGTCGACGCGGATCGAGAAATCGTCGGCGAGCGGCACGGTCGTGGTCTGCACGCCGTACAGGCGCGCGTAGGTCGGGTAGAAGCTGTACGTGATGTCCGGGAAGCGCAGCGGCCGGTCATGCTTGAGCAGCGCCTGGAACGTATGCGCGAGCACCTCGTCGGAGCCGTTGCCGACGAACACCTGCTCGGCGCGGATCCGGTGGTGGGCGGCGACCGTCTCGCGCAGCGCGCGCGCGAGCGGGTCGGGATAGCGGCGCAGCGTGTCGCCGGTTTCGCCGAGCTCGCGCGCGATCGCCGCGACGACGCGCGGCGACGGCGGATAGGGATTCTCGTTGGTGTTCAGCTTGACGGGATGTGCGAGCGCGGGCTGCTCGCCCGGCACGTAAGGCACGAGTTGCTGAACGACGTCGCTCCAGTAACGGCTCACCGCTTGGCTCCTGACGGGCAAAACAACGAGGTTACCGCATGTGCGCGGCGCGGTGCGCGTTCATGCGCGGTGTTGCGCGGGCCGGAGGCGAAGGTCGGCGTTCGTTGCACCGTGGCGGTGCAACGACGCATCAGTTGCGATGCAGCTGCATCGTCGCGCGGTCGAGCTCGCCCTTGACGACCATCGGCATCACCGCGAGCGCGCGTTCGATCGCCGCGTCGATCACGTCCTGCTCTTCGCGGCGCGGCGGCTTCAGCACGAAGTTCGCGACGTCGGGCTTTGCGCCGGCGCGCGCGCTTTCCGGAATCAGATCGCGCGGATGGCCGATGCCGATTCGCAGCCGCCAGTACTGCTGCGACGACAGGTGCGCGGAGATGTCCTTCAGGCCGTTGTGGCCGCCGCTGCCGCCGCCGAGCTTCAGCTTCACGGTGCCGGGCGGCAGGTCGAGCTCGTCGTGCGCGACGAGAATCTGGTCGGGCAGGATCTTGAAGAAATGCGCGAGCGCGACAACCGACTGGCCCGAGCGGTTCATGTAGGTCTGCGGCTCGAGCAGGTGGACTTCCTCGCCGTGCAGGCGCGCTTTCGCGTAGAAGCCGTGGAAGCGGCGCTCGTCGCGCAGCGTCGCGCCGGCTTCGCGGGCGAGCTGGTCGATCAGCCAGAAGCCGGCGTTGTGACGCGTTGCGGTGTATTCCGCCCCGGGATTGCCGAGGCCGACGATCAGTTTGATCATGACGTTTCGAAGGCGGCATCGGCCGCCTGGGCGCAGAAAAAGAAAAACCCGCCGGGCAAGCCGCGGCGGGTTGCGTCGACCGTTTCGTGAAACGGATCGATGAGGCGCTTACTCAGCCGGCGTTTCGCCTTCCGCAGCGTCCGACACGGCGCCTGCCGGAACCGTCGCCGATGCGACAACCGGGTTTTCCGCGTCGACGTGGGCCGTCAGCGTGACGCCCTTCGGCAGTGCGATGTCCTTCGCGTGCAGCGACTGACCGGCTTCGATCTTCGACAGGTCGACTTCGAGGAACTCCGGCAGGGCAGCCGGCAGGCACTCGACTTCGATTTCCGTCGCGACGTGCGACACGACCGCGCTCGACAGCTTCACGGCCGGGCTGACTTCAGCGTTCAGGAAGTGCAGCGGCACCTTCGTGTGCAGCTTCTTCTTCGCGTCGACGCGCTGGAAGTCCACGTGCAGCACCAGTTGCTTGAACGGGTGGTATTGCACGTCGCGCAGCAGAACCTGTTGCGACTGGCCGGCCACTTCGAGGTCGAGGATCGACGAGTGGAAGGCTTCCTTCTTCAGGGCGTGCCACAGCGCGTTGTGATCGAGTTCGATCATTTGCGGGGCGGCTTCGCCACCGTAAACGATACCCGTGGTCTTACCGGCGTTGCGCAGGCGGCGGCTCGCACCCGTACCTTGCTGTTGGCGCTCGAAAGCGACGACTTTCATGTGATTCTCCAATGGCTGCCCGCGACCAGGCAGTAAAACGGGGCCGTCGATACGGCGGCCCCCGATGAAACGGCCGGGGTTTCGTCTATCCCGTCCGATTGTGCAAAAAGCGAAGCGTTGCCGCTTCGCTTTTTACGCATGCTTTTGCTTGTCGTAGCGCGATCAGGATTCCGCGAACAGCGACATCACCGAATCGCCGCGGCGAATCCGCGAGAACGTTTCGGCCAGCAGGCTCGCGCTCGTCAGCGCACGGATCTTCGAGCAGCCGAGCGATTCGGCCGACAGCGGGATCGTGTCGGTGACGACGAGTTCGTCGAGCGCCGACGCGGCGATGCGCTCGGCGGCGCCGCCCGACAGCACCGGGTGCGTCGCGTAGGCGAACACCTGCTTCGCGCCGCGCTCCTTCAGCACTTGCGCAGCCTTGCACAGCGTGCCGGCCGTATCGACCATGTCGTCCATGATCACGCAGGTGCGGCCTTCGACTTCACCGATGATGTTCATCACTTCCGACACGTTCGCCTTCGGGCGACGCTTGTCGATGATCGCGAGATCGCAGTTGAGCTGCTTCGCGAGCGCGCGGGCGCGGACCACGCCGCCGACGTCCGGCGACACGACCAGCAGATCCGCGTAGTTCTGCTTGCGCAGGTCGCCCAGCAGGATCGGCGTCGCGTAGATGTTGTCGACCGGAATGTCGAAGAAGCCCTGAATCTGGTCGGCGTGCAGATCCATCGTGATGATCCGCTCGACGCCGGCGATTTCCAGCATGTTCGCGACGACCTTCGCCGAGATCGCGACGCGCGCCGAACGCGGGCGGCGATCCTGACGGGCGTAGCCGAAGTAGGGGATGGCAGCAGTGATCCGGCCGGCGGATGCGCGCTTCAGCGCATCGACCATGATCATCAGTTCCATCAGGTTGTCGTTGGTCGGTGCGCACGTGGATTGCAGGACGAAGACGTCCTTGCCGCGCACGTTTTCCTGGATCTCGACCTGGATCTCGCCGTCGGAGAAACGGCTGACCATTGCTTTGCCGAGGGGGATTCCAAGAATATTGACGACTTCCTGAGCAAGCGCGGGATTCGCGTTGCCAGTAAAAACCATCAGGCCGTCATGGCTGCTCATCATGCACCTGCTTCGGGCTTAGGCGGGAAAATGCGGGAAAATTTTTGGCAGGGGAGGAAGGACTCGAACCCTCGCATGCCGGAATCAAAATCCGGTGCCTTGACCAACTTGGCGACTCCCCTACACTTAACTGATAACTTCACCGGACGGTAGGACATCCGATCAAGCAAAACTTCATGACGCGAAAGCGAAGAGCGGATGCTCGTTCAGGCTCTCGGCAACAGCGCCGTTCCAACCGGAAGGCAGTCTGGCTTGCGCCGCTTCTGCCTCCTGCTTGCTGCGAAACGCTGCAAACACGCTTGCTCCGGAGCCGGTCATCCTCGCGGGGGTCACATCATACAACCATTTGACCACCTGCGCAACTTCCGCGTACTTCCTTGTCACAACCTGCTGCATGTCGTTCCGGCCGAAGCTGTCTGGCCATCCCGCATCAACGTTTTGCTGTGCAAGAAAGTCCGTAATTGTGACTGGCTTCGAATCTCTTGTCAACAACTCATCTGAAAAAATTTCAGCGGTCGGGACATGAACGCTTGGCGTCACAACCAGGAACCAGCGAGTCGGCAATTGTACCTCAGCTAATTCTTCTCCGATACCCTCTGCGAACGCATTTTTTCCAAAAACAAAAAAAGGCACGTCGGCGCCGAGTTTGACCGCGAGCGATTGCAGTTCGGCGCGCGGCAGGTCGAGCCGCCACAGGCGGTTCAGCGCGAGCAGCGTCGTCGCGGCGTCGGAGCTGCCGCCGCCGAGGCCCGCCCCCATCGGCAGGCGCTTGTCGATCTCGATATCGACGCCGGCCGCGGTGCCCGCATGCGCCTTCAGCAGGTTGGCCGCGCGCACGACGAGATCGCTTTGCTCGGGCACGCCGGGCACGTCGGTCACGCGGACGACCCGACCGTCGTCGCGCAGCGTGAAGTGCAGCGTGTCGCCCCAGTTCAGCAACTGGAACACGCTTTGCAGATCGTGATAGCCGTTCGGGCGGCGGCCGGTGATGTGCAGGAACAGGTTGAGTTTCGCAGGCGCGAGGCAGTCGCGCAGCGAGCGGGTCGAATCGGTCATGCGTGGGTGGGTGCTCACTGGTCGAGCACGAGCTTGATGTCGAGCGGCGGCGTCGCGCGCACGAGGTTGACGCGCTTGACGCCCGTGGCCGGGGCGTCCGCGTAGGCGAGGTAATCGATGGTCCAGCCGTCCTGGCGGATCTGCTTGACGCGCGTGCCGTCGGCCGGGTCGCGCACCGTCTCGGCGGGCGTCGCGGGCGCGGGCGTCGGCAGCAGCCAGTAGCGCAGGCCCGCGAGCGGCAGCGAGAAGCCGAGCGTGTTCTGCATCAGCTCGCCGACATCGGTCGCGTACTGCGGCTGGCGGTTCGGCAATTCGAGCGTCGCGACCTGCGGCGTCGACTTGACGATCGCGAGCGTCTGGCCGAGCGGGCTGCGCAGTTCGAGCGACACGTCGTCGCCGTGCTCCTGCCAGTCGAAGTTGCCGTACACGTTCTGCGGCTTGCCGAGACGGTCGTTGTACTGCACCGCGAAGCGGCCGTGATAGGCATGCGTCGCGGCGGTTTGCAGCGCGGCGCCGGCCGGCGCGTGCGCCGACGGCGGCGTGCTCGCGCAGCCGGCGAGCGCGAGCGCCGCGCCGGCCGCGGCCAGCGTGCGCTGCGCGCGGGAAGACAGGGAAAGCATCGGGAACATCCGCATCAAAGACCGTTGATCTGGAAGCGCTTCAGCGTCTGCACGAGCGTCTCGTTGTCCGGCTCGAGCTTTTGCGCGGCGCGCCACGCGGAACGCGCATCGTCCTGCGAACCGGTCTTCCACAGCACTTCGCCGAGATGCGCGCCGATTTCGGCGTTCGGCTGCAGCTCGTACGCGCGGCGCAGGATCTTCGCCGCGCCGGCCGTGTCGCCCATCCGGTATTTCACCCAGCCGAGGCTGTCCATGATGTACGCGTCGTTCGGCGCGAGCGACAGCGCTTTCTCGATCAGCTTGCTTGCCTCCGGCAGGCGCTGGTTGCGATCGGCGAGCGAATAGCCGAGCGCGTTGTACGCCTGCGGATTGTCGGGCTGCGTACGGATCAGCTCGCGCAGCTGCTTTTCCATCGTCGCGTAGTGGCCGGTCTTCTCGGCCGCCATCGCGTAGTCGTAGCGCAGGTCGGGATCGTCGGGGAAGTCCTGGACCGCCTGTCCGAGGCGCGCTTCGGCCTCCGGATAGCGCTTCGCGGTGAACAGGATCGACGCGTCGGTGCGCGCGATCACGGCCGCGTCGCGCGGATCGCTGACCGGCAGGTCGTCGAGCACCTTGCGCGCCTCGTCGGTCTTGCCCTGCTTCTGCAGCAGTTGCGCGCGCGTGATCTGCGCGGGCAGGTAGTGCTGGCTCGTCTGGTCGACCTTGTCGAGCCATTGCGACGCCTGTGCGTCGTTGCCCTGTTCGATCGCGATTTCCGCGAGGTAGATGTAGCCCTGGCCGACGTCGAGATCCGGCTGCTTCGCACCGAGTTGCACGTACTGCTTCAGGTACGCGCTCGCATCGTCGAGCTTCTTCTGCTGGATCTTGATCAGCGCGAGCGCCATTAGCGGCGTCGGATCCTTCGCGTCGAGCTTGCGCATCGTCTCGAACTGCTTCTGCGCGTCGTCGAGGCGATCGTCGGCGAGATAGAGCTGCGACAGCGCGAGCCGCGCATCGCGCGATTTCGGATTCTGCTGCACATACTTCTCGAACGACGCGATGCCGGCCGCGCGCTCCGCCGGCCCCATCTGCGACAGCATCAGCGCCGCGGGCAGGTAGTCGGGGCGGATCTGCAGCGCCTGCTTCAGCGACTGCGCGGCACCTTCCTTGTCGTCGACCGCGAGCTGCTGGCGCGCGATCGCGAGCTGCGCCTCGGGCCGGCTCATGTCGTTCTTCAGCATGTCCTTCAGCACCGCGAGGCCGCCGACGCGATCGGGGCCGCGCACGAGCAGCGCCTGCAGCGCGAGGATCGCCGGGCCGCGCGTCTCGCCGGTCGCGCGTGCGAGTTCGCGCGCGAGCATCGGCTGCGCGTCGGCCGGCTTGCCGGCGAGCACGAGCAGCGCGGCGTCCACCTGCGATGCGCGGTTCGAGTCGGGTGCGTACTGGCGCCACAGGTTGGCGGCGGACAACGCGTCGGCCGGGCTTTGCGCGCCGAGCGCGATCTCGGTCGCCCGCTGCGCCATGCGCGGATCGCGCGTGTCGCGCGCGAGCGCGAGGTAGGTCTGGTACGCCGGCGCAGGCTGGTTGCGCTGGAGCGCGACCTCGGCGGCGAGCACCTGGTAGACGATCTGGCTCGTCAGTGCGACGCCGGGGAGATCCTTCTTCTCGTCCGGCATCACATGATCGAACGCACCCTGCGACTCCGCGTCGTCCGTTGCCGGATCCTGCGCGTGAGCCGGGAAGGCGGTGAGGGTCCAGACGGCGAACAGCGCGGCACCGAGCGCACGGCGGACCGGGAATGCGCGCGCGCCGCGCTCGGCGGCGGCGGCGGGGCGCTTCTGAAGCAGCTTCGAGGGCAGGGTCATGGAAATCCGTTCGATGTTTCAACCGATTGTAACGCGCTCGCTACAATACACGCACGATCGTGATCATCGGGTTTCAGACCCGCAAACCATGCCAGAGTTGCCAGAAGTCGAAGTCACGCGCCGGGGCATCGAGCCCTTTGTCGCAGGCCGCCGCGTCGAGCGTGTCGACGTCCGTACCGCGATGCTGCGCTGGCCCGTGCCGGCCGGGCTCGCGGAACAGCTGCGCGCGCGCGAAGTGCTTGCCGTCGAGCGCCGCGGCAAGTATTTGCTGTTCGAAATCGATGCGGGCTGGTTCATCGTCCATCTGGGCATGACCGGCACGCTGCGCGTGCTGCCGGCCGCCGGCGTGCCGGTCGCCGCGAAACACGACCACATCGACTGGATCTTCGACGAATTCGTGCTGCGGTTCCGCGATCCGCGCCGCTTTGGCGCCGTGCTGTGGCATCCGCGCGAGGCGGGCGACGTGCATGCGCATCCGCTGCTCGCGAGCCTCGGCGTCGAGCCGTTCTCGCCGGCGTTCAGCGGCGCGCTGCTGCACGCGCGCACGCGCGGGCGCACAGTGTCGGTCAAGCAGGCGCTGCTCGCGGGCGACATCGTCGTCGGCGTCGGCAACATCTACGCGTCGGAGAGCCTGTTCCGCGCCGGCATCCGCCCGACCACCGCCGCCGGCAAGGTGTCGCTGGCGCGCTACGAGCGGCTGGCCGACGCAGCGCGCGCGACGCTGGCCGACGCGATCGAGCGCGGCGGCAGCACGTTGCGCGATTTCGTCGGCAGCAACGGCGAGAGCGGCTATTTCCAGCTCGACTGCTTCGTCTATGATCGCGCGGGCGCGCCGTGCCGCGTATGCGGCACGCCGATCCGGCAAATCGTGCAGGGCCAGCGGTCGACCTATTTCTGTCCGACCTGCCAGCGTTGAACTCCCTTTCTTCCGATCCGAAAACTTGAAGCCGCCCCGCATCGCCCCCGCTCCGTTTCCCGTCACGCCGCTGCACCGCACCTTCGCCACGCGCCTGATCGCATGGCAGCGCGTGCACGGCCGTCACGACCTGCCGTGGCAGAACACCCGCGATCCGTACCGGATCTGGTTGTCTGAAATCATGCTGCAACAGACGCAGGTATCGACCGTCGTCCCGTATTACACGCGCTTTCTCGAACGCTATCCGGACGTCGCCGCGCTTGCGGCCGCGCCGATCGACGACGTGATGGCGCTGTGGGCGGGGCTCGGCTACTACTCGCGCGCGCGCAACCTGCACCGCTGCGCGCAGGTCGTGGTCGCGGAACACGGCGGCGCGTTTCCGGCCACGCCCGACGCGCTCGCCGAACTGCCCGGCATCGGCCGCTCGACGGCTGCGGCGATCGCGTCGTTCGCGTATGCCGCACGCGCAACGATCCTCGACGGCAACGTGAAGCGCGTGCTCGCGCGGGTGTTCGGCGTCGAAGGGTTTCCGGGCGAGAAGCGCGTCGAGAACGATATGTGGGCGCTTGCCGAATCGCTGCTGCCCGATGCCGCGAACGCGGCCGACGTGAGCGCCTACACGCAAGGGCTGATGGATCTGGGCGCGACGCTGTGCGTGCGCGGCAAGCCCGACTGCGCGCGCTGTCCGTTTGCGGGCGACTGCGTCGCGCAGTCGACGGGCCGGCAGCGCGAACTGCCGGCCGCGCGGCCGAAGAAGACCGTGCCGACGCGCAAGACCTGGATGCTGGTGCTGCGCGACGGCGACGCCGTGCTGCTCGAGCGGCGTCCGCCGGCCGGCATCTGGGGCGGCCTGTGGAGCCTGCCGCAGGCCGACGGCGATGCCGCGCTCGCGGATCTCGCGCGCCGCTTCGGCGGCGGCGGCCCGGTGCCGCTCGCGCCGCTCACGCATACCTTCACGCATTTCCGGCTAGAGATCGAGCCGCGCCTGAGCGAGCTGGCCGACGGCGGCGCGCCGGCGGCCGTGCACGCGCAGGAGGCGGAGACGGCATGGGTACCGCTTGCCGGGCTCGACGCGTACGGCGTGCCGGCGCCGGTGCGCAAGCTGCTCGATGCGCTGAGCGGGCCGCTGCTGTAAAGGCGGGAAGGGGGCCGGCTGCGAGACGCTTACAACCAGCCGTGCCGATCGAGCACGTGGTGCACGGCGTCGATGCGCGCGCCGACGTCCGGAAACTCCATCAGCTTCTGCCGCGCGCGCAAATCGAGCGGCAGCAGTTCCGCGAGGCGGTTCGATACCCAGCTCGGGTCGTCGAGGCGGAACGGTTCGGCGAACGGCAGCTTGTCCGGCTCGGTCTTCTTCTTCAGCGCATCGATGATGCGTTCGAGCACCTCCGCGCACGAGCCGAACTGCGCGAGCGCCTGTTCGCCTTCGAGCGGGATGTCGTCGGGCAGCGGCTCGGCGATGCCGACCAGCAGCCCGTTCGATTCGACGCGGTAAGACAGCAGTTCGAACCGCTGCGTGCCGATCGCCTGCAGGAACAGCATGCCGAATTCGCCGGTGTCGCACTCGGTGATGCGCGCCATGCAGCCGATCGTCTCGGGCACCGACACCGCGCCGTCCTGCGCGACCTCGGGGCCGCTTTTCAGCAGGCAGACGCCGAACGGCGCATTGTCGCGCAGGCACGCGCGCGACATGTCGAGATAGCGCGCCTCGAACACCTTGAGCGGCAGCAGGCCGCCGGGAAACAGCACCGTATGCAACGGGAACAGCGGCAGGTCGATCAGGGTGGTCGATAGGGAGGACATGGCGCGCGGGCGTTGGGCGGGCCGTCGCTAGGGTCGGTCGACCTCGGTGACGAGCCGCGACGACGCGTCGACATCCACCGGCGCGTCACGATGCCGCACGATCACGTTCGCCTCGTGCGCGACGCGCGCGGCGAGCGTTTCCGCGATGAATACCGAGCGATGCTGACCGCCCGTGCAGCCGATGGCGACGGTCAGGTAGCTGCGGTTGTCTTCGCGGAAGTGCGGCAGCCATTTCATCAGGAACGCATGGATGTCGTCGATCATCTGGTGGACGATCGGCAGTGCGTCGAGAAAGGCGATGACCGGCTGGTCGAGCCCGGTGAGCGGGCGCAACTCGTGGTCGTAGTACGGATTGGGCAGCGCGCGCACGTCGAACATCAGGTCCGCGTCGAGCGGCACGCCGCGCTTGAAGCCGAACGACTCGAACATCAGCATCAGGTCGTTGTTCTTCTGCTCGATGAAGCGCTTGACCCAGGTGCGCAGCGCGTTCGCGCGCAGCGTGCTGGTGTCGATCTGGTGGCCGAACTCGGCGAGCGGCGCGACGAGTTCGCGCTCGCGCTCGATCGCCTCCTCGAGCGACGACAGCAGCCCGACGTTCGCGTCGTGCGACGGCGAGCCGGACAGCGGATGGCGGCGGCGCGTTTCGGAGAAGCGCTGGATCAGCGCCTGGGTGCTCGCATTGAGGAACAGCACGCGCACGTCGTGCTCGCGCGACAGTGCGCGGATCAGGCCCGGCATCTCGTCGAGCGACGCGCTCGAGCGCGCGTCGATCGCGACCGCGAGCCGGCGCTGGCCTTCCTCGGCGAGATAGCGGGTGAGTTCGGGCAGCACATGCGGCGGCAGGTTGTCGACGCAATAGTAGCCTGCGTCTTCGAGCGCGTTCAGCGCGACGGACTTGCCGGAGCCGGAGATGCCGGTGATGAGGACGATGCGCATGGGAAGCAGAGGATCCTGACGTTTCATCATAGCACCGGCTCGACGCGGTGGCCGGTGCGAGCGGACGCTATACGAGCTTGCCGGGGAACTGGCTGTCGGGATCCTGCATCGCGAGTCGTTGCCGATCCATGAAATCGCGCAACGTGTCGATTCCGCGCAACTGCAGGATCGTGTTGCGCACGGCCGCCTCGACCAGCACCGCGAGGTTGCGGCCGGCCGCGACCTGGATCGTCACCTTGCTGATCGGCAGACCGAGCACGTCGACGGTCTGGCTTTCGAGCGGCAGGCGCTGGAATTCGCCGTCCGGACGCCGCACCAGCTGGACGATCAGCTTCAGCTTCATCTTCCGCCGCACGGCGGTTTCGCCGAAGATCGTCTTGATGTCGAGCAGGCCGAGGCCGCGCACCTCGAGCAGGTTCTGCAGCAGCGGCGGGCAGCGGCCTTCGACGAAATCGGGGCCAAGACGGACGAAGTCGACTGCATCGTCGGCGACGAGGCCGTGGCCGCGGCTGATCAATTCGAGGCCGAGTTCGCTCTTGCCGAGGCCCGAGTCGCCGGTGAGCAGCACGCCCATCCCGAGGATGTCGAGGAACACGCCGTGCAGCGTCGCGCGCGGCGCGAGGATGCGCGACATGTAGAGGCGCAGGCTGTCGATCACCGCGGCGGCCGACATCGGCGTCGTGAACAGCGGGGTCGACGAGCGCGTGCAGCGCAGCACCAGCTCGGGCGGCGCCGCGGCGCCGCCGGCGACGACCAGGAACGGCGGCTCGAGGGCGATCAGCTCGGCCATGTGGCGCGAGCGGTCTTCGTCGGTCTGGCGTTGGTAGTAGTCGATTTCGGCTTCGCCGAGCACCTGGATCCGGTTCGGGTGGATCAGGTTCAGGTGGCCGACGAGGTCGGCGCTCGACGTCGCGTTGCCGACGGTGTCGGCGGAAAAGCCGCGTTCCCAGCCTTCATGCCCCGTGAGCCAGCTCAGCTTCAGCGTGGCCGCGTTGTCGTCGAAGATGCTCTGGGCGTTGATGCTGGACGTATCCATGACTGCGTCACTCCAATGAACCGGTGCCTGCGCGCAGCGACGGGCGTCGCGGTGCGGGACCGGCGCCGGGCGGCCCTGGGCGGCGGCACATGCCGCCACGTACGGGAAAATATTCCGCCCGGATCAACTCAAGGTTGCCACTGAGTGAGCAGGCGATGCAACTCGGCGGTATCCGTTTCGTTGTGCAAACGCTCTCGCGCGTCGCGATCGGACAGCAGCTGCGCGATTTCCGACAGGATTTCGAGGTGCTGCTGGGTGGCTTGCTCGGGGACGAGCAGGAAAATCAGGAGGGAAACCGGCTGGCCGTCGGGCGCTTCGAACGGGATGGCGTCGGCGAGGCGGACGAACGCGGCGAGCGGGTGCTTGAGGCCCTTGATGCGCCCGTGCGGAATCGCGACGCCTTCGCCGAGCCCGGTCGAGCCGAGGCGCTCGCGCGCGAACAGGTTGTCCGTGACGGTGCTGCGGGCGATGCCGTTCTGATTCTCGAAGATCAGCCCGGCTTGTTCGAAGACGCGTTTCTTGCTGGTGACGGAGAGGTCGATGACGACGTTCTCTATGGGCAGGATTTTGGCTAGGCGATTCATGTTGGCAGGCGATTGGGCGGCCTGGGGTCTCCTTGCGGCGGCAGACTGATTTTCCATGTTCGGCGATATCAAGGCGTTCGGCATCGGCAACCCGCAAGGCACGGCTACCGCGTCCAACGCCCCCCGGCGATAACCGGAGCATTATAGAACACAGCCGCGCGCGTGGTGCAGCGCGGTCGGACCATCGACTGCACCGCGCGGCGCCGCAAAAAAAACGCCCGGCGAACCGGGCGGCGTGTGTGCAACAGTAACGGTTATTGCGGCGGCAGTTCGATTTGTTCGACGGCCGGCTGCAGCTTGATCGGATCATGCGCGTGCGTCTGCAGGCGCTCCATGTGCTTGACGACCTGGCGGTCCAGCTTGTCGATCAGCAGATCGATCGCCGCATACAGGTTGCCGTTCGAACTTTCGACGAAGATGTCCTTGCCCTTCAGGTGCAGATTGATTTCCGCGCGCTGCTGCTTGTCCTTTTCCTTGTGGTTGTCGACCGAGAGGATCACAGTGCCATCGATCACCTGATCGCTATGCCGTAGCACCCGGTCCAGCTTGGTGATCACGTATTCGCGAATTGCAGGCGTGACTTCGAGATGATGTCCACTGATCTTCAGGTTCATAGTGCTTCTCCAAGCGAGTGACCACCCGGCCGCATCGAGGCGGCGCTCCGGTCGACTTGCCCGTGCCGTTCGAGGCGGCGAATCGCGGACAGGTCGCCCGGCCTGTTCCCCGTGTGCGCGGTGGCCGGAACACGCCTGCCGCCGGGCAGGCAGCAGGCTTAAAGAGACTTGCGCAGATTCACTGCCGGGATCCTGAGGGCTTCGCGATACTTGGCAACCGTGCGGCGCGCGACCACGAAGCCTTGTTCTGCCAGCAGCTCGGCAATGCGGCTGTCCGAAAGCGGCGATTTTGGGTCTTCGGCTCCTATCAGTTGCTTGATCAGGGCTCGGATGGCGGTCGACGAAGCGGCGCCTCCGGTGTCGGTCGAGACGTGCGATCCGAAGAAGTACTTAAATTCAAGCGTCCCGAACGGGGTCAGCATGTACTTGCCGGTTGTCACACGGCTGACAGTCGACTCGTGTAGGCCCAGCGTATCAGCTATTTCCCGCAAAACCAAGGGGCGCATGGCAATTTCGCCATGCGCAAAGAAATTCTTCTGACGTTCGACAATAGCCTGTGCGACGCGCAGGATCGTGTCGAAGCGCTGCTGGATATTCTTGATCAGCCAGCGCGCTTCCTGCAGCTGCTGCTTCAGCGATCCGGCCGACGGATCGCCGCGGCTGTTGCGCAGGATGTTCGCGTACAGGTTGTTGATCCGCAGCTTCGGCACGACCTCGGGATTGAGCTCGGCCTGCCAGCCCTGACCGACCTTCTTCACGATGATGTCGGGCACCACGTAGTCGGCCTCGGCCTTGCCGTATGCGGCGCCGGGGAACGGCTCCAGCGAGCGGATCAGCGCATGCGCGTCGCGCAGCGCGTCGTCGCTCGCCTTCAGGTGCTTGCGCAACCGCGTGAAGTCGCGCGCGGCCAGCAGCTCGAGATGCTGCGACACGATGTCGAGCGCGAGCGTACGGGTCGGGGACGGATCGAGCCGCAGCAGTTGCAGCTTCAGGCACTCGGACGCCGAGCGCGCGCCGACGCCGGCCGGGTCGAAGCTGTGCAGCAGCGCGAGCGCCGCGTTCAGTTCGTCGCAGTCGACTTCGAGTTCGGGCGGGAGGTCGGCGAGCACCTCGTCGAGCGTCGCGGTCAGGTAGCCGTCGTCGTCGAGCGATTCGATCAGGAAGATCACGAGCGCGCGGTCGCGCGGGCTGGCCTGCGTGACGCGCAACTGCGCGGACAGGTGGTCGCGCAGCGAGATCGCGGCTTCCTGCACCTGCAGCGGCGGCAGGTCGTCGTCGTCCGACGCGCCGCTCGCGCGGCCGAATTCGTCGAGGTTCCATTGCGGGCCGTCGTTGCCGTCGCCGGACGCGTAGGCGTCGTATTCGTCGGCGCCGGCCGGCTCGTCGCGCTCCGCGCGATCGGTCGACTGGCCGTTGCCGTTCGCGACGGCCGGCTCGGTGTTCGACGCGGGCGGCGTCTGCGCGATCAGCGATCCGTCCGCCGCGACGCGCAGCGGGCTGGCGATCCACTCGTCGTCGTTTTCGAGCAGCGGGTTCTGGGCGACGGCCATCGCCACTTCCTGCTGCAGTTCGAGCGTCGACAACTGCAGGAGCCGGATCGACTGCTGTAGCTGAGGCGTCAGCGCCAAGTGTTGCGACAGGCGGAGTTGGAGGCTGGCTTTCATGGCAGAGAGAGAGTCATACCGGCAGTGTGCCACGACCCAGGCGCATTGAGCCATCCGCGATTACGCGCGGCGCGGCGCCCCGCCGGGCGGCCTTGCCGCGGCACGGGGCGCGGCCCCGCGCGGCGGGGGCCGGGCGGGGTGCTGCCAGGAAGGCGTTACATGCGGAAATGTTCGCCGAGGTACACGCGGCGCACGCTTTCGTTCTCGATGATCTCGCTCGGCGCGCCGGCCGCGAGCACCGAGCCGTCGCTGATGATGTACGCGTGATCGCAGATGCCGAGCGTTTCGCGCACGTTGTGGTCGGTAATCAGCACGCCGATATTGCGCTGCTTCAGGAACTTGACGATCTTCTGGATCTCGAGCACCGCGATCGGGTCGACGCCCGCGAACGGTTCGTCGAGCAGGATGAAGCTCGGGTTGGTCGCGAGCGCGCGCGCGATCTCGACGCGGCGGCGTTCGCCGCCCGACAGCGACAGCGCGGGGTTCTCGCGCAGGTGGGCGATCTGCAGCTCGTCGAGCAGCGCCTCGGTGCGCGACGCGATCGCGTCCTTCGACAGCCGCTTGCCGTCGTCGCCGTGCTGCAGCTCGAGCACCGCGCGGATGTTTTCCTCGACGGTCAGCTTGCGGAACACGGACGCTTCCTGCGGCAGGTACGACAGGCCGAGCGACGCGCGCTTGTGGATCGGCAGCAGGCTGATCGAGCTGCCGTTCAGCGAGATCTCGCCCGCGTCGAGCGGCACGAGGCCGACGATCATGTAGAACGAGGTGGTCTTGCCGGCGCCGTTCGGGCCGAGCAGGCCGACCACTTCGCCGCTCTTCACGTCGAGCGACACGTCCTTGACGACCGTGCGCGAGCCGTAGCGCTTCTTCAGGTTGCGCACGACGAGCGAACTGGTGGTGCCGGCCGGCTGGCGGTTCGGTAGCGCGTTCATTGGCCCGGCGCTCCCTGGATCCCGGTCGACGGCGACAGCCGGGCCGGCGCGCCGTTCAGCGGCGCGGGGCCGCCGTTCTTCGGCGACAGCATCGCGCGCACGCGGCCGTTCGGGTTGCCCGGCGCGGCGACGTCCTTGCCGCCCTTCGCGGTATAGAAGTCGTGCTGGCCGTCGTACGTGATCACGCTGCCGTGCACGGTGTCGGCGATCGTCGAGGTGCCTTGCAGGCGGCGCACGGTCGCGGCGGTCGTCAGCGTCGTCAGGTCCTGCTTGCCGTCGTAGTCGATGCGCTCGGAATCGCCGTCGATGTATTCGTCGAGGCCTTCGCGCTTCTGGCGGAACGTCGCGTGCTTCTTGCCGCTGCCGAACGACGTCGCGTACTGGTAGCCCTCCGGGTCCTGGCGCACTTCGACGCGATCGCCGGTGATCTTGATCGTGCCCTTCGTGATCACGACGTTGCCGGTCGCGACCGTGACCTGCTTCAGGTCGTCATAGGTCAGGTTGTCCGCCTCGACGTTGATCGGCTTGTTCTGGTCGGCCTTCTCGGCATGGGCGAGCGGCGCCAGCCCGGCCAGCGGGAGCGCCACGAGCGCCGCGGCGAGCGCGGCGCGGACGGCGCGCGCAGCGCCGCCGGAATTCTGTCGAGGGAACGGTTCGTTCATGCAGTCACGTGAGGGAAGCGTCACTTGGGTTGGTCTTTCGAGCCGCCGGACGCATCCGACGCGGCGATCGTGCCGCGCACGTTGCCGTAAAGTTCGATGACCCGGGTGACGTTGTTGTACTTCATGCCGTCGGTCGCGTTGACGAGCGACAGGCCGCGCTGAAGTTTAACCGGCTTTTCGGTCTGGATCACATCGTCATTGACGAAGATCCGGAAATGCTGGGAATCGGCCTGCATCTGCGGATCGCCGCCGCCGGCCGCGCGCAGGATCCGCGCGTTGTCGTACAGGTCGACGATCGACACGTCGCCGTTGACCGTGCCGCGCAGCGCGGTGGTCGTCACGACCGGCTTGCCGGGCTGGAACGCACGCATCGCCGGGTCGGTCAGGTCGCTCGACTCGGTGTCTTCGTAATGGATCAGCTTCGCGGCCGTCAGCCGGTACTGGGTCGTGCCGGACTGGTCGAGTTCGGTGACCGAGAAGTTGTCCGCGAAATAGTCGGGCGTATGGCGCTTGGGCTGCACGGCGCCCTCGCCGGGCGGCGGCAGCGTCGCCTGCAGCAGCCACCACGTGACGCCGGCCAGCGCCGCGACGGCGGCGAGCGGCAGCAGCTGGGTCCAGCGGAAATGCGTGTTCATCCGTCAGGCTCCGCAGGCGGCCGCGAGCAGCGCGTCGTAGCGCCGCTGCGCGCGCAGGATCGCGTCGCAGACTTCGCGCACCGCGCCATGGCCGCCGCGGGCCTCGGCAACCCAGTGCGCGCGGGCGATCACCTCGGGGTGCGCGTTGGCCGGCGCGGTTGCGAAGCCGCAGCGCAGCATCACCGGCAGGTCGGGCCAGTCGTCGCCCATGTAGCCGCACGCGTCCGGCGCGAGGCCGAGCGACGCGATCAGGTCCGCGAATACGGTCAGCTTGTTCTCGACGCCCTGGAACAGGTGCGTGATCTTCATTTCCTTCGCGCGCGCCGCGACGATCTCCGAGCGGCGGCCCGTGATGATCGCGGTCGCGATGCCGGCTTCGCCGAGCAGCTTCACGCCGTGGCCGTCGAGCGAATTGAACGACTTCATCGCGTCGCCGGCGGCGGTAAACAGCAGGCCGCCGTCGGTCAGCACGCCGTCGACGTCGAAAATCATCAGCCTAATGCGGCTTGCGCGTTCGGCCGCGGTCAGCGCAGCGCTCATCAGATCACCTTCTTCGAAAACAGGTCGTGCATGTTCAGCGCGCCGATCAGCACGCCGTCGGCATCGACCACCAGCATCTGGTTGATCCGGTGGCGCTCCATCAGTTCCACGGCCTCGACCGCCAGGTGATCCGGCGCAATCGTGCGCGGGTCGCGCGTCATCACGTCGGCGATCGACAGCGAGCGGAAGTCGCCGTCGCGTGCGAGCACGCGGCGCAGGTCGCCGTCGGTGAAGATGCCGACGACCTTGCGGTTCGCGTCGACCACGGCCGTCATGCCGAGCCGCTTCGCGGTGATCTGGAACAGCGCGTCTGACAGCGTCGCGTCGAGCCCGACGCTCGGCACGTCGTCGCCCGAGCGCATCACGTCGCGTACGTAGGTGAGCAGGCGCCGGCCGAGCGCGCCGCCGGGATGCGAGCGCGCGAAGTCGTCCGAGCCGAAGCCGCGCGCGTCGAGCACCGCGACGGCGAGCGCGTCGCCGAGCGCGAGCGCGGCGGTCGTGCTTGCGGTGGGCGCGAGGTTCAGCGGGCAGGCTTCCTTCGACACCGCGGCGTTCAGGTTCACGTCGGCGAGCGTGCCGAGGCTCGATTCCGCGCGGCCCGTGATCGCGATCAGCTTCGCGCCGATCCGCTTCACGAGCGGCAGGATCGCGACGAGTTCTTCGGACTCGCCCGAATAGGAAATGCCGATGAACACGTCTTCGGCCGTGACCATGCCGAGGTCGCCATGGCTGGCTTCGGCCGGATGGACGAAGAAGGCCGGCGTGCCGGTGCTGGCCAGCGTTGCCGCGATCTTGCGGGCGATATGCCCCGATTTGCCGATTCCGGACACCACGACGCGGCCGCGGCAGCCGAGCAGCAGCGCGACGGCCTGGACGAAGTCGCCGTCGAGCTGGTCGCGCAGCGCGCGCACGGCGTCCGCCTCGATGTCGAGCACGTCGCGGGCGAGCGCGAGCGCCCGATCATCATTGATTTTCGCTATCATGCGCGGAGTATAGCAAAGGCGTTTGTTCGCCGCGCCGGCCCTTCGGACTCGTCCGATGCGCCTATCCCACGCTACGCCGCCGCGCCCGCCGCGCGACGGCACCGACGAACGAGGACGCTTTGCCCGTGATTTCCCCGCTCGAAATGACGCTCCTGCTGCTGCTGGCTTCGGTGGTGGGCGTCGTCGTGTTCCGCTCGCTGAACCTCCCGCCGATGCTCGGCTACCTGACCGTCGGCATCCTGGTCGGCCCGCATGCGTTCGGCGTCGCCGCGGATCTCGAGCGGGCCGAGCATCTCGCGGAATTCGGCGTGGTGTTCCTGATGTTCTCGATCGGCCTCGAATTTTCGCTCGCGAAGCTGCGCGCGATGCAGCGGCTCGTGTTCGGGCTTGGCCTGATGCAGGTCGTCGCGACGCTGGCGCTCGCGGTCCTGCTCGGGCTGCTGTTCGAGCGCTGGGTGCACATCACGTGGCAGGGCGCCGTCGCGCTCGGCGGCGCGCTCGCGATGTCGTCGACGGCGATCGTGTCGAAGATGCTCGCCGAACGGCTCGAGATCGAGACCGAGCATGGCCGCAACATCTTCGGCGTGCTGCTGTTCCAGGATCTCGCGGTCGTGCCGCTGCTGATCGTGATCGCCGCGTTCGGCGCCGAATCGTCGAAGGACCTCGCGATCACGCTCGGCTTCGCGGCCGTCAAGATCGTGATCGCGCTCGCGCTGCTGCTGATCGTCGGCCAGAAGTTCATGACGCGCTGGCTCAACGTCGTCGCGCGGCGCCGCTCGCAGGAACTGTTCGTGCTGAACCTGCTGCTTGTCACGCTCGGCGCCGCGTTCATCACCGACAAGTTCGGCCTGTCGCTCGCGCTCGGCGCGTTCATCGCGGGGATGCTGATCTCCGAGACGCCGTTCCGCCATCAGGTGGAGGAGGACATCAAGCCGTTCCGCGACGTGCTGCTCGGCCTGTTCTTCGTGACCACCGGGATGCTGCTCGACCCGCGCGTGATCTGGGAGCACCCGCTGCTGGTGCTCGGCTTCTTCGTCGGGCAGATCCTGTTCAAGGGGACCATGATCGCGGGGCTCGCGCGGCTGTTCGGCGCGACGCCGGGCGTCGCGATGCGCACCGGCATCGGGCTCGCGCAGGCCGGCGAATTCGGCTTCGTGCTGCTGAACCTGATCCTCGATCGGCACCTCGTCGATGCGACGCTGCTGCAGGCGATCCTCGCGTCGATGCTGCTGTCGATGCTCGCGGCGCCGTTCCTGATCCAGAACGCCGACCGGATCGTGATGCGGCTGTCGTCGACCGAATGGATGCAGCAGTCGCTGCAGATGACGCGGATCGCGACGCAGAGCCTGAAGCAGCGCGGTCACGTGATCATCTGCGGCTATGGCCGCGCCGGGCAGAACCTTGCGCGCATGCTCGAGCAGGAAGGCATTCCGTACGTCGCGCTCGACCTCGACCCGGACCGCGTGAGCGCGGCCGGCGCGGCCGGCGAATCGGTCGTGTTCGGCGACGCGGCGCGCCGCGAGTCGCTGCTCGCGGCCGGTATCCACCGCGCGGCGGCGGTCGCGATCACCTATGCGAACACGCCGTCGGCGCTGCGCGTGCTGCATCACGTGCACGAACTCGAGCCGACGCTGCCCGCGATCGTGCGCACTGTCGACGACGCCGATCTCGAGAAGCTGCTCGCGGCGGGCGCGACCGAGGTGATTCCGGAGATCGTCGAGGGCAGCCTGATGCTCGCGTCGCATACGCTGGTGCTGGTCGGCGTGCCGATGCGCAAGGTCGTGCGGCGCGTCGAGGAGATGCGCGACGAGCGCTACAGCCTGCTGCGCGGCTATTTCCGCGGCGCCGACGACGCGGACGACGACGACCACGAGCAGGTGCGGCTACAATCGGTGCCGGTCGACGCGCGTGCGGATGCGGTCGGGCGCTCGCTGGAGGAACTCGGGCTGTACGCGCTCGGGCTCGAAGTCACGGCGATCCGCCGGCACGGCATTCGCGGCGTCGAGCCCGATCCGCAGACCAAGCTGCGCGCGAGCGACATCGTCGTGCTGCGCGGGCTGCCCGAGGCGCTGGCGCTCGCGGAGGAGCGGCTGTCGCGCCATCGGCGCGACCCGCCGGCCGTGGCGGCCTGAGTCGCCGGTCGATCGATAACCTGACCCGTATTTACCAGAAACGGTGCCCGATCTTCGCGCACCGTTTTTTTCGGAGAGTTTCATGCCGCATTCGTCGTCGGGCGCACCGCTCGATCCGGTCGCCTTCATTCACAGCCAGATCCGCACGGTGCCCGACTGGCCGCAGCCGGGCGTGATGTTCCGCGACATCACGACGCTGCTGCAGAGCCCGAAGGCGCTGCGCATCCTCGTCGACCTGTTTGTCGAGCGCTATGTCGATGCGAAGCTCGACTATGTCGCCGGTCTCGACGCGCGCGGCTTCATCATCGCGCCGATCGTCGCGTACGAGCTGAGCGTCGGCTTCGTGCCGATCCGCAAGGTCGGCAAGCTGCCGTACAAGACCTGCTCGGAGTCGTACGAGCTCGAATACGGCAGCGCGACGGTCGAGATCCACGAGGACGCGTGCAAGCCGGGCGACCGCGTGATCATCATGGACGACCTGATCGCGACCGGCGGCACGATGATGGCGGGGCGCAACCTGCTGCAGCGGCTCGGCGCGGAGGTCGTCGAGGGCGCGGCGATCATCGACCTGCCCGATCTGGGCGGCTCGGCGCTGCTGCGCAACGCGGGGCTGCCGGTCTACACCGTTACCGAATTCTCCGGCCACTGAGCGCCGGCCCACGCAGCGAGGCCACGATGCCGAACTTCATGCTGTTTCTCGCCACGTCGATCGCGATCACGTTCGCGCCGGGACCCGACAACCTGCAGGTGCTCGCGCGCGGCATCTCGCAGGGCCGCGCGGCCGGCTTCGTCGCCGCGCTCGGCTTCACGGCCGGGATCCTGTTCCACACGACGCTGGCGGCGCTCGGCGTCGCGGCCGTGCTGCGCTCGTCGCCGGTCGCGTTCCAGATCCTGAAGCTCGCGGGCGCCGCGTATCTGGTGTGGATCGGCATCAAGGCGCTGCGCAGCCAGGGGCTCGCGAACGCGCATGCGCGCCCGCCGCAGCCGCTCGGCGTGATTTTCCGGCAGAGCGTGATCGGCAACCTGATGAACCCGAAGGTCACGCTGTTCTTCGTCGTGTTCCTGCCGCAGTTCGTCGATCCGCACGGCGCGCAGGGCGTGACGCTGCAGATGTTCGAACTCGGCGCGCTGTTCATGCTGCAGACGGCCGCGATCTTCTCGCTGTTCGGCGTCGGCGCGGGCATGATCGGCGCGTGGCTGAAGCGGCGCCCGAAGGCCGGCATGTGGCTCGACCGGCTCGCCGGCGCGACCTTCATCGCGATCGGCATCCGCGTGGCGCTGAAGGACTGACGACGATGACGTTTCCCTGTATCGCGGCCGCGCGCCGCTTCGATCCGGCCGCGCACCTGCGTTTCGAGATCGCCGGGCAGGCGGTCGGCTGGGTGCGCCGCCACGACGTCGCGAAGCTCGCGCGCTGGCCCGACGTGTTCGAGCTGACCGACACGCGCGTCGTGCTGTCGGCGCGCTACGACACGGTCGACGCGCGCAGCATGGCGCTGGCGAGTGCGATCGGCGCGCTCGCGGCCGAAGGGGCGATTCCCGGCTGGCGCGACGAGATCTACGCGATCCGCAACCGCTTCGACGATCCGCCGCTCGCGTATATCGAGCGGGCCGCGTCGCGCTTTTTCGGCACGCAGACTTATGCGGTACACCTGAACGGCATCGTAGAATATGCGGCTGCGCCGGCGGTGCCGCAGATGTGGCTGGGCCGCCGCAGCGCGACCAAGGCGACCGATCCCGGCATGCTCGACAACGTCGTCGCGGGCGGCATCGGCTGGGGCTTCGGCGTTCACGAGACGCTGACGAAGGAGTGCTGGGAAGAGGCCGGCATTCCGGCCGGGCTCGCGGCGCGCGCGATCGCGGGCCGCGCGGTGCAGGTGCTGAGCTCGCTGCCGGAGGGCACGCAGTCCGAACTGATCTTCGTGTACGACCTGCCGCTGCCGCACGACTTCGCGCCGCACAACCAGGACGGCGAAGTGGCCGAACACTTGCTGGCCGGCGTGCCGGAGGTGATCGGCTGGCTGCGCGAAGGCCGCGCGACGATGGACGCGAGCCTCGCGATGCTCGACACGCTGCTGCGCCATCGCTGGCTCGCGGCGGCCGACGCGGCGGGCATCGACGCGCTGTTCGCGCCGCCCGCATGACGCGGTGCGCGGCCCGGCGGTGCGAACGGGCCATTTGACGAATACGGAAACGAAGGGAGTAGCGGTCATGTCGACCGATCACAGCTTTATCTTGAAACTGTCGTGTCCGGACCGGCACGGCATCGTCCATGCGGTCTCGGGCTTCCTGTTCGAGCGCAGCAACAACATCCTCGATTCGGCGCAGTTCGGCGACAGCCGCACCGGCGAATTCTTCATGCGCGTGCATTTCGAGCAGGACGGCGGCGGCGCAGATGCCGCGTCGGCGCTCGAGCGGCTGCGCGAGGAGTTCGCGCCGCTCGCCGAGCAGTTCGCGATGCGCTGGGAACTGCACGACGCGGCCGTGAAGCCGCGCGTCGTGATCCTGGTATCGAAGATCGGCCACTGCCTGAACGACCTGTTGTTCCGGTATCGCACCGGCCAGCTGCCGATCGAGATCGCGGCGATCGTGTCGAATCACAAGGACTTCTACCAGCTCGCCGCGAGCTACAACGTGCCGTTCCATCACTTCCCGCTGGCCGCCGGTGCGTCCGAGGCGGCGAAGGCCGCGCAGGAAGCGCGCGTGCTGGAGGTGATCGAGGAGAACCGCGCCGATCTGGTCGTGCTCGCGCGCTACATGCAGATCCTGTCGCCGAACCTGTGCCGGCAGCTCGCCGGCCGCGCGATCAATATCCATCATTCGTTCCTGCCGAGCTTCAAGGGCGCGAAGCCGTACTACCAGGCGTTCGACCGCGGCGTGAAGCTGATCGGCGCAACGGCGCACTACGTGACGACCGACCTCGACGAAGGCCCGATCATCGAGCAGGAAGTCGAGCGCGTCGACCACAGCATGACGCCCGACCAGCTCACCGCGATCGGCCGCGACGTCGAGTGCGTGACGCTCGCGCGCGCGGTGAAGTGGCACGTCGAGCACCGGATCGTGCTGAACGGGACGAAGACGGTCGTGTTCCGCTGATCGCCCGAATGGCCGGCCGGTGATCGACAGACAACCGACCGGCAAGCCAGGCCGCCGCAAACGAAAAAGCCGCACCCCGTGAAGGGTGCGGCTTTTTTATCGCGCGGGCGCGGGCGTCAGATCAGCCGCAGCATGTACAGTTCGCGCTTCAGGTACGCATAGAAGATCGGCGCGGCGATCACGCCCGGCAGCCCGAACGCGGCTTCCATGATCAGCATCGCGAGCAGCAGCTCCCACGCGCGCGATTCGATCTGGCCGCCGATGATCTTCGCGTTCAGGAAGTATTCGAGCTTGTGGATGATCACGAGGAACGCGAGCGACGCGATCGCGGTGCCCATGCTGACCGACAGCGACACGGCGACGATCAGCGTGTTCGAGATCAGGTTGCCGATCACGGGCAGCAGGCCGACGATGAAGGTAACCAGCACCAGCGTCTTCGACAGCGGCAGCCGCTGATGGAAAATCGGCAACGCGACGAGCAGGTAGAGGCCGGTGAACGCCGCGTTGATCGCCGAGATCTTGATCTGCGCGAACACGATCCGGCGGAACGCGTCGGCGAAGCGCGACACGCGCGTGACGAGCGCGGTCGACAGCGGCCGGCGCGCCTTGCCGTGCTCGACGCCGATCGCGATCATCGCGCCGATGATCATCCCGAACAGCACGTGGCCGAAGCCGCGCGCAACGTTCTTGCCGCCTTGCTGGAGCTGGTCCATGTGGGTGTGCATCAGCACCGCGGCCTTCGTCTTCATCTGTTCGACGTCGACCGGCAGCAGGTTCGCGATCCACGCCGGCGTGCGTGCGCGGGTCTGCTCGACGATCTGCATCAGCTGGTCGAGCAGGCTCTGCAGGTTCGGCACCGTGTGCTCGAAATGCTCGACGATGCCGATCGACAGGCCGGTGAGGCCGCCGACGATCGCGATCGCGACCAGCACGACGGCGACCCAGCGCGCGCGCATGCTGGTGGTATGACGTTCGATCGCGGGGGCGATCGTGTGGATCAGCTGATAGACGAGCAGGCCGGCCAATAGCCCGCCGAGCAGCTTCAGCTCGATGACGAGCCACATCGCGACGATGGCGAACGCGTAGCTGCCGATTTCGATTGCCGACATTTTCGGCAGGCTGAAGTCGCTCGTCAGCCGCACGCTGCGCAGGTGCGGCTCGCGGTTTTGCGCGTCGCGCGACTCTTGTTGCTTCTCCATCGTGGATTCCTGTCGTTCGTGTGCCGTCCCGCCCGATGCGCGGTGCAGCGGCGCTCGCCCGGCGTCGCACCGGATTGGTGCGTGCGGCGAATCTTACGACCGTAAAGTATAGCTGCCATTATGGTCCGCAAGCGGGCCTTTGGCGCGTGGTGTAAACACAGAAGGGAAAACGCGGGGCCGGCGGCGCGGCCCGGACGAGGCGCGCGGCCCGACGGCCGCGCGGGGAGGAGCGGGTCAGCCCGCCGCGACTTTGCGGGTCGGGCGCTTGAGCAGCGGCGCGAGATACTTGCCGGTGAAGCTCGCCTTCGTCTTCGCGACCTGCTCGGGCGTGCCCTGCGCGATGATCTGGCCGCCGCCGGCGCCGCCTTCGGGGCCGAGATCGATCACCCAGTCGGCCGTCTTGATCACGTCGAGGTTGTGCTCGATGATCACGACCGTGTTGCCCTGGTCGCGCAGCCGGTGGATCACCTCGAGCAGCAGCGCGATATCGTGGAAGTGCAGGCCGGTGGTCGGCTCGTCGAGGATGTACAGCGTGCGGCCCGTGTCGCGCTTGGACAGTTCGAGCGACAGCTTCACGCGCTGCGCCTCGCCGCCCGACAGCGTGGTAGCCGACTGGCCGAGGCGGATGTAGCCGAGGCCGACGTCGAGCAGCGTCTTCAGCTTGCGCGCGACGACCGGCACCGCGCCGAAGAATTCATACGCGTGTTCGACCGTCATGTCGAGCACTTCGCTGATGCTCTTGCCCTTGTACTGCACCTCGAGCGTTTCGCGGTTGTAGCGCTTGCCGTGGCAGACGTCGCACGGCACGTAGACGTCCGGCAGGAAGTGCATCTCGACCTTCAGCACGCCGTCGCCCTGGCACGACTCGCAGCGGCCGCCCTTCACGTTGAACGAGAAGCGGCCCGGGTCGTAGCCGCGCTCCTTCGCGGTCGGCACGCCCGCGAACAGCTCGCGGATCGGCGTGAACAGGCCCGTGTAGGTGGCCGGGTTCGAGCGCGGCGTGCGGCCGATCGGCGACTGGTCGACGTTGATCACCTTGTCGAAGTGCTCGAGGCCCTCGATCGCCTCGTGCGCGGCCGGCTCGGCGGACGAGCCGTACAGGTGGCGCGCGACCGCGTGATACAGCGTGTCGTTGATCAGCGTCGACTTGCCGGAGCCCGACACGCCGGTGATGCAGGTCAGCAGGCCGACCGGCAGATCGAGATCGACGTGCTTCAGGTTGTTGCCGTGCGCGTCGACGATGCGCAGCATCCGCTCGGGATCGGGCGCGATCCGCTCGTCCGGATATTCGATCGTGCGCTTGCCGACCAGGTACTGGCCCGTCAGCGACTGCGGGTTCGCCTGCACCTGCTTCGGCGTGCCTTCCGCGACCACCACGCCGCCGTGCTCGCCCGCGCCGGGGCCCATGTCGACGACATAGTCGGCCGTGCGGATCATGTCCTCGTCGTGCTCGACGACGATCACCGAATTGCCGAGGTCGCGCAGGTGCTTCAGCGTGCCGATCAGCCGGTCGTTGTCGCGCTGGTGCAGGCCGATCGACGGTTCGTCGAGCACGTACATCACGCCGGTGAGGCCCGAGCCGATCTGCGACGCGAGCCGGATGCGCTGCGCCTCGCCGCCCGACAGCGTTTCGGCGCTGCGCTCGAGCGACAGGTAGTCGAGGCCGACGTTGTTCAGGAACGTCAGCCGCGCGACGATTTCCTTGATCACCTTGTCGGCGATCTCGCGCTTCGCGCCGTCGAGCGTCAGGCCGTCGAAATAGCCGAGCGCGTCGCGCAGCGGCCAGCTGCTGATTTCGTAGATGCCGCGCGCGTAGTCGCCGGTGCCGACCCGCACGTGGCGCGCCTCGCGGCGCAGGCGCGTGCCGTCGCACGACGGGCACGGCTGGTTGTTCTGGTATTTCGACAGCTCTTCGCGCACCGCGACCGAATCGGTCTCGCGGTAGCGCCGCTCGAGGTTCGGGATGATCCCCTCGAACACGTGCTCGCGCACCGTCGTGCGGCCGCGCTCGTTGATGTACGAGAACGGGATCGTCTGCTTGCCGGAGCCGAACAGCAGCACCTTGCGGATCTTCTCGGGCAGGTCCTCGAATGCGGTGTCGATGTCGAACTCGTAGAACGCCGCGAGGCTCTGCAGCATCTGGAAGTAGAACTGGTTGCGGCGGTCCCAGCCCTTCACGGCGCCCGCGGCGAGCGACAGCGACGGATGCGCGACGACCCGCTTCGGGTCGAAGAAGGTGATCTGGCCGAGGCCGTCGCATTCCGGGCACGCGCCCATCGGGTTGTTGAACGAGAACAGGCGCGGCTCGAGTTCCTGCAGCGAGTACGAGCAGATCGGGCACGCGAACTTCGAGCTGAACAGGTGCTCGCGGTCGGTATCCATCTCGAGCGCGATCGCGCGGCCGTCGGCGAGGCGCAGCGCCGTCTCGAACGATTCGGCGAGACGCTGCTTCATGTCGGGGCGCACCTTCAGCCGGTCGACGACGACGTCGATCGTGTGCTTGTCGTTCTTCTTCAGCTTCGGCAGCGAGTCGACCTCGTAGATCTTCGCGACGCCCTCGTTCGCGGTGCCGCCGCCCGAGCGCACGCGAAAGCGCACGAAGCCCTGCGCCTGCATCTCCTCGAACAGCTCCGCGTGCTCGCCCTTGCGGTTCGCGACGACGGGCGCGAGGATCATCAGCTTGGTTTCCTCGGGCAGCGCCAGCGCGGCGTCGACCATCTGCGACACGCTTTGGGCTTCCAGCGGGATGTCGTGGTCGGGGCAGTAGGGCGTGCCGACACGTGCGTACAAAAGTCGCAGGTAGTCGTGGATTTCGGTGACCGTGCCGACGGTCGAACGCGGGTTGTGGGACGTCGCCTTCTGCTCGATCGAGATCGCGGGCGACAGGCCCTCGATCAGGTCGACGTCCGGTTTCTCCATCAACTGCAGGAACTGGCGGGCGTACGCGGACAGGCTTTCCACGTAGCGGCGCTGGCCTTCGGCATAAAGGGTGTCGAACGCGAGCGACGACTTGCCCGACCCGGACAACCCGGTAATCACGACGAGCTTGTGGCGCGGCAGGTCGAGATTGACGTTTTTCAGGTTGTGGGTGCGCGCCCCACGGATACGGATCTGTTCCATGAACCTGGCGAAAATGGAGGGAACCAAACCTGCTACTATAACGGCTTTTCGAGACCGTCGTTGGGGGCCCCCGGCCTTTGCAGCAGGTGGCAGCAAGGCGTTCCCGTGTCGAGGAAAGCAGCCGCGCCGCGCGGTTCCGGGGCGGCCTGCAGGCCGCCTGCGTCACGCCTTGCCGATCGTCCGGCGCTGATCTTCCGCCGCCCGCCAGCGGGCGGACATTCCGATCATTCGAAATTCAATCCCGATGTCCAATCCGTCCGCCACGTCTTCCCGCATGACTGCGCCCGAACTGCGCGCGACCACGTCGCTCGCGGCGATCTTCGCGTTGCGCATGCTCGGCCTGTTCATGATCATGCCGGTGTTCTCGGTCTACGCGAAAAGCATCCCGGGCGGCGACAACGTGCTGCTCGTCGGCATCGCGCTCGGGGCCTACGGCGTCACGCAGTCGCTGCTGTACATCTTCTACGGGTGGGCGTCGGACAAGTTCGGCCGCAAGCCCGTGATCGCGACCGGCCTGCTGATCTTCGCGCTCGGCAGCTTCGTCGCCGCATTCGCGCACGACATCACGTGGATCATCGTCGGCCGCGTGATCCAGGGGATGGGCGCGGTATCGTCCGCGGTGCTCGCGTTCATCGCCGACCTGACCTCCGAGCAGAACCGCACGAAGGCGATGGCGATGGTCGGCGGCTCGATCGGCATGTCGTTCGCGGTCGCGATCGTCGGCGCGCCGATCGTGTTCCACTGGGTCGGGATGAGCGGGCTGTTCGCGATCGTCGGCGTGCTGTCGATCCTCGCGATCGGCGTCGTGCTGTGGATCGTGCCCAACGCCGCGCGGCCCGTGCACGTGCCCGCGCCGTTCTCGGAAGTGCTGCACAACACCGAGCTGCTGCGCCTGAACTTCGGCGTGCTCGTGCTGCACGCGACGCAGACGGCGCTGTTCCTCGTGGTGCCGCGCCTGCTCGTCGACGGCGGGCTGCCGGTCGCGTCGCACTGGAAGGTGTACCTGCCGGTGATGGGGCTCGCGTTCGTGATGATGGTGCCAGCGATCATCGTCGCGGAAAAACGGGGCAAGATGAAGCCGGTGCTGCTCGGCGGCATCCTGGCTATCCTGATCGGCCAATTGCTGCTCGGCAGCGCGCCGCATACCATCATGATGGTGGCGGCGATCCTGTTCGTGTACTTCCTCGGCTTCAACATCCTGGAGGCGTCGCAGCCTTCGCTCGTGTCGAAGCTCGCACCCGGTTCGCGCAAGGGCGCGGCCACGGGCGTCTACAACACCACGCAGTCGATCGGGCTCGCGCTCGGCGGCGTCGTGGGCGGCTGGCTGCTGAAGCACGGCGGCGCGAACACGGTGTTCTTCGCGTGCTCGGGGCTCGTTGCCGCGTGGCTTATAATCGCGGCCAGTATGAAAGCGCCGCCGCGCAAGGCCTGATCCTTTATCCGGGCAGGCGCCGGCCAGCTTGCCGGCTCGCCCGGCGGGCCGTCCCCACGCATTCGCGGGCGGCCCGGCATCGAATCTACTGGAGAAATACATGGCATCCGTCAACAAGGTGATCCTCGTCGGCAATCTCGGCGCCGATCCTGAAGTCCGTTATCTGCCGAGCGGCGACGCGGTTGCGAACATCCGTCTCGCGACGACCGATCGCTACAAGGACAAGGCAAGCGGCGAATTCAAGGAAATGACCGAGTGGCATCGCGTCGCGTTCTTCGGCCGTCTCGCGGAAATTGTCAGCGAGTACCTGAAGAAAGGTTCGTCGGTCTATATCGAGGGCCGCATCCGTACGCGCAAGTGGCAGGGCCAGGACGGCCAGGACCGCTACTCGACCGAAATCGTCGCCGACCAGATGCAGATGCTCGGCGGCCGCGGCGGTTCGGGCGGCGGCGGTGGCGGCGGTGACGAAGGCGGGTATGGCGGCGGCTACGGCGGTGGTGGCGGCGGTCGCGGCGAGCAGATGGAACGCGGCGGTGGCGGCGGTCGTGCCGGCGGCGCGGCGCGTGGCGGTGGCGGCGGTGGGCAGAGCCGTCCGAGCGCGCCGGCTGGCGGCGGGTTCGACGAGATGGATGACGATATTCCGTTCTGATTTCCCGCACGCGGAAGCTGTAAAGATCGACCCTGCCTTTTGGCGGGGTTTTTCTTTTTTGTAGCCGGGATTTTTCGCTTTCCCCCACCGCTTCATTGGCCGCAGCGTGCCGCGACGGTCGACAGGGTGTTGGCGACCTGGGCAGATCCTGTTCGAAGGCCGCGTTTTATATTCGCCCACATTGCGGTCGCACGTTATATCCGTGCGGCCAAGAGCGGCGAGAGAATTTCCCCAGTCACCATGAGGAAATCCATATTTTTCGTCAGCGTTTCTGCGGATAGAGTGAAGCGTCGGCGCTGAATGTGAGGATAGAGGGTGCCGACAACAGTTCGCTTTTTATGGAGACCGAATCAATGCGCGTGCTCAATCGAAATGAACTGCAACAAGTCAGCGGCGCCTTTCTCGGGCAAGCCTGGATCTGCAGGTTCTAACAGGCTGTTGAAAAGCGCCTCGTTTTGACGGCCGGGGCACTGTTTAAAAGGGTTTCGTATGCGATTGGCTGCCGAGT
>NZ_CABVPP010000035.1 GCF_902499075.1 Burkholderia pseudomultivorans
CACGGACTACTCCACGCCATCACCATCATGCCCCACGCGCGCGCGAATGGGGGAAACGGTCGGGCCGAGCCGCTTACCCTGTTCTGAGAGCTGACTGTACCGAAAATGTACTTTTCAACGCCCAGAAAGCACAAGGGGTTACGTGAAATTCACGTAACCCCTTGATTTTACTGGTGGGCTGCAGGAATGGAATTAATGACCAAAACCCTTTTTGCATAAGGTTTCTAGTCATCCGACCAATTCATCATGCCCCCAGAAGTGCCCCCCAATTTTCAGGAGCATTCTGGTTCGATTGCCCACTCAGCTTCAACGATCCAATAGGGCCGGCGGCAACGTCGCACAGCTGGATGCTATTGTAGCGTCCCGGACGATGCTAGACAGGCGACCTCAAACTAATCCGCCCACGCCACTACCCCTAGAGCACGCGGCTCGCGCCGATTAACTAATCCCAGACATGGATACGAATCGAGAAGCCTGCTGAGCCTTATAATCGCCCCACGGCATGAGTTTGACCCGGGGATAGGTGAGGTAAAGTAAGCGCTTTGATCGCGTGACCGCGACAAACGCGTTGCGACTTTCCTCAGCCATCTCGCGCACTTTGCCAACGGCCCGATAGTCGGGGAACGTTCCTTCCGCCATCCCTGCAATAAACACGGCGTCAAATTCCAGCCCTTTGGACGAGTGAACGGTCAGCAGGGCAACGCCGTCGCGATGGGCCTTTTGGGTGGCCCCCAACGCCTTGCTGCTCATAAAACCGGACAAGGTGCGCGACGTGCCGTCGGAGCGAAGGTATTGGTCCCATTCTTGCTGAAAGACGGCTACGTCCTCATAGATCGCGCGCCTAGAATTCTCGTCCAGGGAGTCGGCATAACCCCTCAATAGCTTGAACGCCGGCATAAGGTCTAGGCGTGCCGTGTTCTGAACAATCGAAGCGACCGCTTCCGCCACGGCCTTGGCTCGCTGCTCGGCCGCACTCCGCGCCATCTGCGACAGCGCAACCATGGCGTCCGTTGCCGTTTCAGGCGGCTGCGTCACCCACTTCGTTGCCAACGCCGCCAAATGGAGCCGGTCCCTCGGGTTCGCCAAGATGCGCAACGACAAGTGGAACTCGTCGACGAGGTCGGACTCGTTTTCATGATTAGCGGTCAATCGCTTGTAGAAGGGAACGTTGCGCCGGCGCAGTTCGTTCTCTATTGCGAGCAAAGCGAAACGGGTCCGCCCCAGAATCGCACATTTCGACGGCTCAACACCGCCCTCAACATCGGGGTGTCCTTGGGCAAACAGCAGTTCAAGCTCGTCAACTATCAACCGCGCCTCGTGCTCTTCGTCGTCTCCAACGAACACGCGAGCGTCGCCCTTGATCGGAAGCTGGGCGTCAACCAAGTAATTCGGATCGATGGACCGAGCAACGTTCACCACTGCCTGCGAAGATCGAAAGTTCTCGGTCAGCTCGATCAGTTTCGCTGCGAACTCGAACCGGAACTTCTCCATGTATTCCGGGCTCGAGGTGTTGAATCCATATATCGACTGTTTTGGATCCCCCACCATCATGACGTTTTTATACGAATCTCCGCAGAGCGCACAAAGCAGAGCGTATTGCGCTTCGTTAAGATCCTGCGCTTCGTCAACGCACACGAACCTGTAAAGCCTCCGATAAAAATCCGCCAGCTTGGGATTGTTCGTCAGCAGCCGGTAACCAAGCAGCAAAAGATCGTCGAAGTCGTAAGCACCACAAGCACGCAACCCGGCGTCATAGGCATCCAGGACCCGCTTGTCAAGCTCATCACTGAGCACGGCGCAAGTGATGGGGTGCGCCTTGACGCGCGAGATCATTTGAAGCCAGTTGTCGACTCGCCGATTGCGCTCTTTGCGATCGACGATCTGATTGACCTCCTCGTCAAGAACAGGGTCCTGCCGAATCGCCTCCAACAAAATTTCCTTCCGGTCCTTATGCTGTTCAAAGATGTGCGGCTCGCCTTCCACGCCCACAAGCTTCCCTCGCTCCACCAGCATTTCCAAGCAGAAGCTGTGGAGGGTGCCAATGAATGCGCGCTGCCGATTTTCACCCAAGTCGGAGAGGCGATCACGCATCTCGTCCGCGGCCTTGTTGGTAAACGTCAGCGCCAGCACACGAAAGTGGCCAGGAACACTCGTGAGAAGTGAGCGGACTCGTTCCGTCAACACGCGAGTTTTTCCGGAACCCGGGCCGGCTACCACGAGCAACGCGCCGTCGACATGTTCGACGACCTGGGCTTGCAGCGTCGACAGGCGCAACTTGGTTGGACTGTTCATTGTTCCTCAACCTCCGCCTCTACTGCCAGCTTGTGAATTCCGTGATTCTCTCCGATGACCGCAAATAGCCTCTCGACGTGTTTCGGAAAACGTCTCTCCGGGTCCGTCAAGCCGGAGATCGTTCGGGCTAACGGCTTGGCGAGACGTGTTTTGGACGCTTTCATGGCATCAGCTGCGGCGCGAATTCTACCTCCATCGCTTTTGTAGTCCCTGACGCCCTTCCCCTTCGCCAATTCCAGCCCATGATGCTTGTCGATGAATTCGTCCAAAAACGACTCTCGACCGTGCGCTTCATTCAAAGCGGTTTCGATTTCGGCAAGATAGCCGTCCTCCAACAACTGTGTCTCGAAGTTCTTACCAGAGGACACGACGACCACGTTAGGAGACGAAGCGATGTTCGGCTGCCCCGCTTTTTTCAAGGCCGCCTCCAGGTCGCTGACCGGCTTCTGCTCTCCGTCCCCCATGACATACCACGGGATTTCAAGGCTCTTCGCAAGCCAGATGAACGGGAAGTAGTCTGTCCCGTTCGCCCGCACGAAGCTGAAGCCCAATTCGTGAATCGACGCTCCCCAATACGCTTCCGCCCAAATCGGCAGCGCCTGCTCTTCCGTCTGCCCTTCGAACAAAACCACGGCCCTTGCAAAGAGGATGTCCCCCCGCGATTCGATGACCGTCTCCTGCAACTTGCGGATATCGTCGGCCTTCTCGAGCTTCGACAAATCAAGCTTACGCGCTCCAGTATCTCCGCCCTTCTTGATGAAAAGCCGAAGATCCTCTAATTGAGCTTGGCCGGCGAAATACGGTGAGTGGGTGCTGACAACGCGCTGCCCCTTGATTTTCTTGATATGTGCGAACAGCGACCGTTGTGCCTGCGGATGAAGGTGCGACTCTGGCTCTTCCAAGGCCAGAACAGAATGCAATTTGTCGTTGTTCTTCGCCGCCACGTCCCCGCGCCAAGCGGTAAACGCCCTGAAAACGAGCAGAGAGGCCAAGCTCCGCGTTCCCATCCCGTGGCGTGCGAGCGGGAACGACTGGGCTCCCGCCGTCGAGAACGACACGTCGACGCCTTTCGATAGGTCTCGCAGCTTTCGCGCGACCGGAGCGATGTCGATGCCAGCGCTGTCGGCGGAAACCACTGCCTGCAAGTCCGACAAGTTCGTCTTCAGGCGTTGGAGCATCGAGCTTTTGTCTACGATCTGCTGGTTGATCCCCGTTAGTGCAGCCTCCAATTCGGCCACCTCGTCGCCAGACAACCCAAGATCCTCGGTCATCCGTCGCCAGAACGAGCCTTGGCGGCGCATGTCGTCCTCCAGGTCGCGCTTGGCGTCGATATAATGCAAGGCGACGGGTTCGAGTTGGGCCGCCGTGATTGGCTTGTCTTGCGTCGGCGTGTCAATCCACTCCTCAAACGGTTTCCATTCTTTGAGAAAGAGCCTTTCGACGACGTAGTCTGCTTTTTCGACACGCCAAGCCAGCACCGTGCGAAAGGCCATGAACTCATCAAAATCGTGATCGTCCAGCACGATGCCGGCCCCCCACAAAGCCGTCCAGAAGCTGCCCTCCGGGAACTTGTCGACGACCTTTCCGTTTTCGTCGACAGGGCGAATCCGAATGTCGACCACAACCCGCCGGTCTTTTGGCGGCATCGCCTCGCCGTGCATCAGCCGAATGTCGTCTTGCCCCAACAGCTTGCGCCCGGAGCCGATAGCCGCGAACATCGCGTCAAGGAAGCTCGTTTTTCCAGCATTGTTTGCTCCAATGAGCACGGTCAAGTCGTTGAGTTCGACCTCAATATTGGCCAACGAGCGAAAGTTGCTGACACGGACGTCTGTGATGGCAACGCCGCTTTCTGGCGCATAATTTGGCATAGGTCCCTCTCACTTTCGCAATGCCGATGAGTTTTCGTGCGGTGTAGCGCCCTGGCTATCAGCTTCGGCGCCGAGCGACCGACGCAGTGCGCTGACATCTCACCCCTGATTCAACGCTCATTCTCGTTTTGCTCCCAACAATGCAAGTGGGGCCTGCGTGGCAGTCTGCATGACCTTTGCCGACAGGTCCGCGCCCGACACATCCTCATACCGTGCGGGAATCCGCTCTTTAAGCCGGAAAAGCCGCTGGTGCGCAGAGCGCGTAAGCTGCCCATAAGTGGCGGCAACCACGCGCCCCCGAAGGACGCCCTCTTCTCTGAGCTCCTTCTCTTTCGTGGTCTTCGGAGCAATCTCGTGCCCTACAACAAAGGCCCGGAACATTGGTGTCCCGTCCAACGACCCACTAGACAGGAAGTCCTGTACGTAGCCATCGGCTTGGGTCATCTCCTCGCGACCGATCGTTGATTTGCCCTTCTTGAGTTCGATGATCAAGACGTTCTGGATACGGGTGAGACTCGCATCCGCTGGATCAAAGCCTTCGGTTCCAACGATCGAACAAGTCGCGTCGGCCAACGACATGATATCCGGCCGCTGTTTGTGGTTGACGAAGGCATCCGTAGATACTCGCTTTTTGAAGACCTTCTCTGCTGCCGTCCGTAGACTCACATTCGAAGCGTACTCGCTGCTGTCGAACTCCGGACCAAAAAGCCACCTAGCCTGTGTCACCAACGGGTGAAGGGTGTGCAGCTCGTCGGCTGCGTCATCTCCGCTGAGTTTCTCGATTGCGGCAAGCACCGCGAGCCGATGGTCGATCTCGTCAAGAACTGAAAGGGCATCGCGCACTGTCCATTGGCCCAGCAAACGATCCAGGCCTTCGATGTCCGACTCATCCAGCTTTGTAAGCTTCTCAAGCAAGGCCGCCCCACCTCTCGCCTTCTCCAAGTTGATCAGTGCCTGCACTGCGGCGGATAGAACATCCTGCGAAACCGTGGGAGTCGACTTCACCAGCTCCCGTGCAAAAGTGGCAACCTCTGCTCTGCCAAGCTGCGAGAGTTCCTTGAACTGCTCCCTGTTGCGGACTAGCACCTCCTCCGAACTCTCCTCCACCAATGTCGACGAGAGAGAAGCAAAGACGTGCTGTGCGTACTGGCGCGCCCCCTCAAACAGGGCGTCAGCCTTGGGACCAGGCTTGAAGCGCGACCAATCCGGTTCGACCTCGGCCATCCAGCCATCGCCGGTCTTGACCACGATCGAGTACCGCTTGGCAAAGCGCGCGCGGCCGTCAATCACGGCTTCGGCCCCCACGACCCAGCCAGGGGTCCCCACCAGCCGGCTGTTCACCCAAAAGGCGATGCCTTGGTAGAGTGTCGACTTGGCCGCACGGGTTGAGTCCACAACGTAGGCCTCAGCGGGAGGGCAACCCTCGATTGCCAAATCAGCTCTCTCGATCAACCCAGTCTGATCGGCCAGCGACACCGACTGACCGTTGACGCGCACCACGAATTGCGGATCATGCAGGAACCGCGCCGACAGGATTTCGCGAATCTTGTCCGGGTCGGGTAAGTGGCGCTCTACCACCACGGAGAGCTTCGTGCCGTGCCCTTGGTGCAGAAACGACGTTTCCTTCTCGATGCGGAATGGAGTCTCCTGGCTTTGCGTTCCAATCTCGAAGCCCGCACCTTTGCCGTCGCGCCAAGTCTCCACGGAATACTGGCTCGCGAAGCACAGCAGCCCGTGGCGGCCGACCCCGTTGCGACCATAGGCCCTGCGGCGCCAGTCTCTGCGCTCGGCCGGGAACTCCACATTCGACCCTTGGTGCTTGATACGGTCGTAGCCTAACCTCATCCACCGGCCTTTGAATTGGGCTGCGCTCATCCCGTGCCCGTCGTCTACGACGGTCAAGGCCAGTTGGTGCGTCGGCGGAATCGTCAGGTCGACCAGCGAGGCACCAGCATCCCAAGCATTGGCCACAAGTTCGGTGAGCGCAACCTCCGGATCGTGCGCAATGCGCCCAAGAGTGCGCACCAGGTAGTCCTCTTCAAAGAACGACGCCGTGGTTGTGTCTGTCATTCTTTTTGGCTTTGCCATCATTCTTCCTCTATCCGTTCGCGCTTCAGCGGAGCGGCGCACGTTGTCTCCACGCATCGCTTGAATGTCATCACCAGACCCGATACTTCGACCGCCTATTCTCGAATACCGACTGGATGTTCTTCACTAGCCACGCCAGCTATAGCAGCACTCGGAAGTGACGCTTGTGCTCACCGAACGAGGCCGTTGAGCCTGCATTCGCTTGCTGCTTCACTCCTAAAATCTCGCCAGTGTCCATTCGCCACTTTTCCGGTCATTTATAAAGTGACACGGAACTAATTTTCAACGCTTCGCCTTTATCAAGCAGCTCATCATCTTCACACCACTCGCCGACCCAACGACTCAATCCCAATCCAGCACCCGGCCGAGTTCCGCCGCGTGACGGCCGGGGTAACTTATCAGCAGCTGCGGCAGAACACAAATCTGTGAAATTTTCAATAAAACCGTCGTGCAACTTTATCTGCCACTTTGTACTTATACCGACAACCACCGCCTGTCGCCTCTTATCATCGAGTTGACGAATAAGCTATAGCAAGCCCGCATCATTCGTCGCCACGAATCCTTCGGCATCTCAACAATCCAAGAGAGATCAAAATCTTCAGTTCGATATTAAATAATCTGCCTATGGAACAATCACGAACTCACCCCACTTGCTCGGTAACACGCAGGCGAAAACAACAACGAATGTATAATCAAGCTGCGCCAATACGCACCAGATCGACCAAGAGAGTCAACTTTTAGCCGAACTATCGCAATTTTTAATATAGTGGATGATTACCAATAAACTTGCCGTCATTGGGATCGATTGCAAAGAAATGATCCACATTCACAAAGACTCCCGTTGGCCCAACCCCACTAACAGACACAACGAATCCGGGCTGCCCTCGTTCAACGAGAGGCAACGAAAAATCGTAATCTTGATTTACTTTATAGCTCGCATGTGTTGGCCATGGGTTATCAAGAGTGTAACGAATCGATGAATCTGCGTTTAAAACCATAGCCTGCGTCTTACCATTTACTCTAGGCTTCGTAACAAGAAACCCGGATCTATCAGGGAGCATCTCATAATTAACACGCCCTCCTTCGAGGTCAAGCGAATACTCGACCCCGTCTAGTGACCACGTAAGCTTCACAACCTTCACAATACCGAGAGGTGGATAAAGTCGACGCCGCTCATCGCTCGACATAGATTCGGGTATACGCTCACCCTTTTCACCGACTCTAATCAAATTTTCAACTTTCATTCTTCACCGTCCGGGCGGAAGAGGATCGATTCCCAACACCTCGAAATAATCTCCACGATTCTTTGGCGGGACCATTAACTCAATTTGATTAGCCTCACCCGGAAGATTACCTTGAGGGCCAACAATTCCTTCTCTGATCATCATACCGGGCCTATTTACCTCCAACCTCGCCACGTATGGCAAATCAGGTTTGTATTCCTCTTTAATTGCCAAATTATTACGCGCAAAGACCTGATCTGGAATCTCATCGGGCGATGCCCACCCTCCAAGATACATTTGCCCATTCTCAATTTTCGCCTTTTGTGCGTCATCGATGACCATATTGTACTGTTCTCCGACTTTGGCCTCTCTCTCGATGACTAACGTTCCTTCCTTATACGGTGGATCCCTCCCCTGGGCAACTGCCTCAGCGTTTACCTCCTCCGCGGTTCGAACTCGAACCGGCTTACGTTCAACTTTTAGCCCGTCACCCGCCGGGTCTGTATCAGCTGACTTCGCTGCCTTAGAAGCGTCGGCGGCACTATCAGCGTCAATTCCCCTAGCGCCCACCGCACCAATTTCAGCGGTCTTGTTGGCAGCATTCGCAGCATCAGACGTCTCACCGACCTTCGCGGCAACATTTGCGACCTCACCGACTTTATCGGCAACGTTCGCCGCCTCTCCAACTTTACCAGCCACATTAGCCGCTTCGCCGGCCTTGCCCGCGGCCCCGACTCCACCGACGAACAGTCCACCGATGTCGACCGCGCCCCGCCCCAGCGCCTCACCATAGTTGCCTTGGCTCCACGCTTCCATGTACGGCTTGGTGATGCCGTCGACAATCGCTCCCGGATGATCGTAGATCGCCTGCACCGTCCTTCCGGCCGAATCCAGCGTCTGTGAATAACCGTGGTAATCGTATAACCCGGTCAGGTCGGACAGTCCTTCGGCGGCTTGCGATATGGGCGTTAGCTTGGCCGCCCCGAGCGCCAATCCTCCGAGGCCCTTTGCCATATCCCAAAGCGCACCGCCGGCCCCTTCGAAGAATCCGCCAACCTGATGCATCACGCCCTTGTCAGGCGGCGGATTGGCATTCCCAACGACGTTCCCGCTTGCATCCACCGAGCTCCCCGGCGCAGGTTCGGTGACATAAGTCCCGGTGCAGTTGCCAGAGTTCATTGTGCACGGGTCACCGTCACGAATAACGGGATGGCCGCCCGCGCGAACCGTCGTGCTGCCCTTCGTCGGCCTGGTCTCGCCGCCCACTGTGCCGGAGCCAACCCCATCGGCCGTCCCCGACTCATCGCCGGTACAGGTCGGGACTACACTCTGATCGAGCACGTACGCCGGCTTTCCGTTGAACCGCACGCTCGGTACGATGCCCGATGACCCGCTCAGGTCCGAGATGACCTGATAAGGCACCGGCGGTGTCGAGCTGCCCATCGGTGTTTTGCAAACGTCGGGAGTACTGCTGACCGCCTTGAAACTACCGTCCTGTCTCGACGCGATCCGATTGCCCTTCGAGAAATGATCGGAAGGCTGCGCCTGATCTTCAGGTTTATAAACACCCGACTCAAAGCGTTTTTGAACCGACTGCGCCGCCTCATCAAATATTTCGCGATCGACAGGTCGCCCTCGCTCACTCCACGGGTTGGGCGTGTTCCATAGCGTGTCCAAGTTGTTCACGGCATCGCGAGCCTGATCCACACTCTGAATGTTGAAATGCTCGCGAAATACATCGCCCGCATCGCCGGCCACTGAAATTTGCAACGGCTCAGCCATGTTGCGTCTCCGCGCGTTGAGTCACGTTGGCCGGAGAAGACGTGGCAAGTCGCTCGATGTCGGTCCGCTCAACAAACCGTGCTTCGAAGCGTCGCGCGCGAATCGACTTCATCAGCGTCCCGCGCCACACCAACGTCAACATAGGCTTCGCAGCATCCGACACGTCGACGGACAACGTATCGAGCAGCAACGGCGCGAACTTCAGCGTCTGGTCGGTGTAGACCCATCCCATCGGCAGATGTCCGGGCAACGCGATGCGAAGGATCGTATTGCCACGCTCGTCGATGGTCGATCCGGGCGTGCCGGCGGGAACAAGGTTCGTCAGCAGGATCGTCTCGTTCCCCTTTAGGTGCGGCACCTGCATCAGCGGATGCGCGCCGTTCCAATACTGAAACTGAAAATCGTCTGGTAAGCCCGGATGGCGCTCGGCAAGCCACGCGTCGTCGTAGGTGCCAGCAAGCTCACGCCTCGATCGCCATGCTTTCGCGACGATACCGAAGCCAGCCGAACGCAGCGACGGATGCGTCCGCCCGTTCGCTGCTGCCAGCCATGCTTGTATCGAAATGGGCTCACTGCTGGCTTCGATCTGCGGCGCAGCAATCTTCTGCTGCTTCGTAGCGGCAAGAAACCAACGCTCGGCAAACCCCAGACCGATTGGATTGTCTTCACAGACCGTATGCGCCACCGGAAGATTATCTTGGTCAGGATGCACGGCCTGCTGTTTGTCATCGAGCCGGAATGCCTTCGGGACACGTTTCGAAGCTGGATCCTGCGCGTCGATCCGACACTGCCCGCCCCATGCGTATTCGTAGCGAACGGGCAGCGCGGCGATTGGTTCCGGAGGCGTCAGACGCCAGTCGATGGGACGCACGATGCCGAGCGATGCGACCTTGGCGAGTCGATTCATGCTTCGTCCAAACATCGACCGTCGAACAAAGTACCTTGGACCCATTATGGATAATCTGCGATCCAGCAAAACTTTCGTCGTCGGCACACCGGCGTCATCGTCGGGTTGTACGGGCGCAGACACAATCCGGACGCCCGCCACAAAGCGCGGCACGGGTCGCCCCTGCGGCGCATAAGCCGTTCCGTTAACCAGCACGTCGCAAAACGGTTTGTACGGCGCAAGATCGCTTTCCTCTGCCACGCTGGACAGATTCGGCTCGCCATGAAAACGGTCGGAAGTGGCGAGCGGCTTTTGCTGCTGCGCCAATACCAGCGAACCGTGACGCAGTTCGAATGTCTGCCGCAGTACGACGGTATGGAAGGACGCGCCGTCGGGTGCAAACGATTCGAACGCCAGTGCAGGGAAAGGCGTGTAATTGGAAAATTCCATCGCGGCCCCGTCAGTTGATGTCAACGTCCCTGCCGTTGATTTGTACCGGCCCAGAGCCTTCGATCAGCAATTGCGTGCCACGTAGTGTGATATGCCCGTTGGACTCCATGATGAGGACGGCGCTACCGGTCTTCAGCTCGATTCGGTCGCCGGCCGTAATCATGTATGTTTTGCCGACCATCGTAGTTTTCGAAAGACCGACTTCCTCTGCACTCGCCAGCCCTGCCGACGTATTCACCGCACCGGCGACCGTTACCTGATACCCGCCACCGACTGTCAGCGCTTTCGCAAGCCCCACGGTCTCCGTCGACGTGAGCGCAATCACGAGGTTCTCCATGCCTTCGATCGTCTCGTTCCGGTTGCCGCCCACCGTCAGCGTCTCGTTGTTCCCGACGCGTTCCGTGCGATCCACGCCGATCGTGATCGTCTCGTTGTTCCCTACCGTCTCCGTGCGGTCGTGGCCGACATGCACCGTCTCGTCGTGATCGACGTTCTTGGCGCGGTCGTTGCCGACCCAATGCGACTCGTCGTGCTCGACCTCGATGCGCTGATCCTTCTCGGCGTGAAGCCAGACCTCTTCCTCGCCCTTCTTGTCCTCGAAACGGATCGCGTTGGCCGTATTGACGTTACCGCCCTTGGTCGATCGCGACAGAATGCCGCTTTGGGTCGCACTAGCCGGCAATGCCCACGGCGGCATGTTCTGCGCGTTGTAAACGCGAGAAATAATTAGGGGTCGATCAGGGTCGCCATCCAGAAAAATCACGACCACTTCGTCGCCGATTCGAGGAATGTTGACCATGCCGAAACCGCTGCCGGCCCACGGTTGCCCCACGCGCACCCAGCACGAGCTGGATTGATTGCGCTCGCCCAGCCGGTCCCACGGAAACTGGACCTTCACGCGCCCGAGGCTGTCCGTGTAGATTTCTTCACCCTTCGGGCCGACCACGACAGCAGTCTGCGGCCCGATGATGGTCGGCTTGGCAATGGTGAACGGCGGCCGGTACGGGATCTTCTTGCGGATGCAGGTGAAGCTGCACGCGTAGGTTGCCGCACCCTCGCCCGCCTGATAGTTGTTCGATCCGGCATGCATGACGCCCGTAATCAGAAACTGGCGATCTTCCGGCTTCCCCTCGTGGTCATAGTGCTCGTCCAGCTGGAAGTACCGGGCAGGCGTCATTCGTCGACTCGTCGTCGTGCCGGTGAAAATCTTGCTATGCGCCGCAAGCGCCTGCGCCCGGAAGCGGGCCAGATCCTCACCGCGATCACTGTCCGGGAAACCGTGCTCGCCCAGATAGTCGTAGATTTCGTAGGCTGGCACATCGCCTTGATCGACGCCCGTGTTTCCGCCCGAGAACCGACGCGCGCCGGGCGCTTTGTAATCGTACGTCTTCAGGCCGACCCGGCTCGACTCAAGCTGCCGTCGTGCAGAGAAGTTCTTCACGACTGCCAGATCGTCGCGTGCCTCCCCTTTCGAGTACTCCAGAATCGGACTCATGCCGTCGATCGGCTTCGCCGCGATCGAGTTGTCGGTGATGATCAGCTTGTGCCCGTCTTTCGTGTGCTCGAAGTAGTAGAACAGGCCGTCTTCCTGCATCAGCCGCTGCGCGAACTCCAGGTCGGTTTCCTTGTACTGCGTACAGTAGCTCCGATTCTGCGTCGCCTTCGACAGACGGAACTCAAAGGACGCCATCGAGCCATAGTCACGGAAAAGCGCCGAAAGAATGTCCTGTGTCGTCTTTTCCTGAAAGATCCGGATGTCCTGCCGGCGGGACAGCATCCAGAGCCACGGCTTGATCACCGCGCTGTATGTCGTGAGTCCGCCGTCGGTGTCAAGATGCGAAAACGCGACGACGTAGCCATGGAAATACCGTTCCTCCGAACTCGCAATGGCATCGGTCAACTGTAGCGTAATTGTCACAGGTTGGCCGATCATCTTTTTCAGTTCGATCGAGCGATCCTGCGACGCGAGCTGCGTGTCAATGTGAAACAGATCGGAAAGATTTTCCGAGCAGGTAAAATTGACTAGAACGAGCTCGGAACGCCCTTTCAACGGCGTTTCAATCGTGAACAGGCGATTGCTTTGAAGCTGAAAAAAGCTCGGAATATCGGACAATTGCATGATTGGCCTCAGCGCTACCCCGGAATGAGTGTCGATATTACTGCTGGTTAATCGTACGATGATAGTGCCCTTTTCATCGATCCGCCAATTTAACGGAACTTCAAGTTTCCCCAGGAGCCAGTATTCCCGGAGTATCGATGGACGAACTGTTGCCGCATTTTGAATACGAGCTTGGACTGCTGGCCCGCAAACTAACGGAATTTGCCGAGCGTTTTCCCAAAATTGCCACCCGGCTCGGCATCCAGAGCGGGCAGGTGGATGATCCGCATATCAGCCGACTGGTCCAGACGTTCGCCTTCATGGCTTCGGCGCTCGATACCCGGCTGACCGACGACTATCCCGAATTTATCGAGTCGTTGCTCGGCGTGATCTACCCGCAATATCTGCGATGCATCCCGTCGTGCGCGATCGCGGAAATCGACCCGACCGGTCAGTTCGGCAATCTGACAGGACCGTTTGTCATTCCACGCGGTACGCCACTGGACGCACGAGCGGCACTCTGCCGATTCAAGACGATTTACGACGTCACTCTGACGCCGCTGCATGTCGACACCGCCCGCTACTCACCAACCACTATCGCCCCCGCCAAGATCCGGCTCGGCACAGATGCGACGGGAATTCTGTCCGTTACCTTCGCCTCGCTGTCTGCGACAGGACACTTCGACGCATCTATTCCATCCGGGCCGATCCGCGTGCATCTCTCGGGAGAACGTCCGGTGATCGCGGCCCTCACCGACACGCTGCTATTGCGTGCGGCCAGTGCATTCGTTGAGGTCGATCACGACGGGCGCTGGCGCGCGCTTTCCAAAGTACCGTTTGAAGCGGTCGGTTTTGATGACAATGAAGCGCTTCTGCCGGACGACGCCGGCAGCGCAGGCCTGTCGTTCCAGTATCTGCTCGAATATTTCGCTTTCCCGGAAAAATTCGATTTCATCGACATCGATCTCGCGCGGATTCGGCGGGCGGCCAGCGCCCCTCACGCACGCCAGTTGACCTTGCACGTTGTGGTACGCGACACGCCGACCGATTCAGCCATCTCGCAAATGCTGGGGGCGGTCAGCGCGCGCACGTTCAAGCTGTTCTGTACACCGATAATCAACCTCTTCGAGCGCGCGGCGGCACCGATCCTCTTGACTGACACCGACCGCGCCTATCCGATTACGCCCCTTCCCCTCGAAGAAAAGGGCGTGCCCCCCGATCTCTATGCGATAGATCAAGTCTTTCTCGGCGAGAAGTCCGCGATCGACGAGCAGATGAAATCGTTCTCGTCTGCATCTCAAACGCCTCGGACGCCCGTGCCGCCATACCGGGCGTTCAGTCACAGCTTGAGTTCGCAAAAGGTCTACTGGCTGCTCTCTCGAGATCGCGACGTCACCTTATTCAATCCCCGCCAAAGCCCGTGGCGGCTGTCGCTCGTCGGACTCGACGGTCAGCCAGCGAGGCCGGAGCAGCCGCAAGTCGAGATCGATTTGCTCGCCACGAATGGCGATCTTCCATCTCGATTGCCGCTCGGCGACCCGCAAGGCGACCTGCTGAACGAAGGGGCCGCGCTGCCTTGCCCAATTCGCTTGCTCACGCGACCGACCGCTCCCATGACGTTGACGCGCGGCGAAGGGGCGCTTTGGCGCGTCCTCGCCACCTTTTCGCCTCAACCGTTCGATCTCTCACGGCAGGGTCTTGGCGAACTCAAGGCCTTTCTTCGCCTTCATGCACCGCGCGCGGCGATCGTCGCACAGCAAGGTATCGACGCGCTACGAAGCCTGGGTTACAAGCCTGCCATGAAATGGATGTCGCTCGACGGCAAGATGCAGTCCTTCGTGCGCGGCATCGAAATTCTCGTATCGATCGACGAGTCCGCGCTACGCGCCATTGCGCTCAACACGTTTGCGCGAATACTCGACCGCCTCTTTGCCCCTTACGCACCGACGAACAGCTATGTGCAACTCGTGATCAGGTCAGCGCAAACCGATCAAGAATTGATTCGATGCGAGGCCCGTCCCGGTACGCGCGCGTTGCTCTAACGCGCTTCAGTGCACATAACCCACCAGCAGTCCGACGCCAAACCCGGCCTGAAATCCATAGGTGCGTCCGTGCGTAATCAGCAAGACCGGGGCGTTGGCGATCGCCTCCTCGGCGAGCATACTCAATGCGGGACTGGATAGTCCGAGCGCGAGCATCGCCGAATCGATGCCCATCAGCATGATGTCGCCCGCCTGACCGATGATCGCCGACAAGGAAGCGTCCAGATACACGGTCGCGCCGCGAAAATCGTTCGCGCTCAGCTCCTTGCCCTGGAATGCGTGGGTCATATAGACCCAACCGCCACTGGGCGTATGTACGCCCGCGCCAGCGGCGGCGGCATCGCGCCCGCCAATGGGCGGCAATTTGATCTCGGGGGTAGTGAATTTCGGAAACCTGATCTTGGGAATTTTCAGCCCCAGGCCGTAACCGATACCGAGTCCGCCGTAGTAGTAGTCATGGTCCTGCTTCGTCGGATCGGTCAGACGCAGCAACCCACCCGTCGCCGTTACGAATTCAACGCTGGCCCCACCACCGGCACCCGTGTTGTACGTCCAGTCGCTCAATCTCAGCAAAGACATCACGCCCTCTCAAGCTATTTGTTATTTACGCGACGGCAAATTCATCAATCCAACCAGTATGGCGCCCAAGCCCATCGTGGCGAGGAAAATCGGCATGTCCCAGATCGCACGGAACGTGTTCACCGTCGCAGTCGGAATCGGCTGCTCCGGCAAATAGCGCACTTCAACGTCCTGGCCCACCTTCATCGCCGCAATCAAGATGCCGCCCTGCGGATACGAAACATGCTCGCCTGACTTCGTGACGAACTCGATTTCGGGATGGTAGCCGCCTGCATTGAGTTTGACCACGCGACCAGGCACGATAATCGAGTTCCGAAGGAACTCGCGGGTCGACTGCACACTGAACGCCGCCGCAATCAGAAAGCCTACGCCAATGACAATCGCGCCCATCGCCTTAAACATACCCATCCTCGAATAAAGAATTCGTTGCGGCCGACAGTCTACAGTCCCAATCGATCCGGACGAACGATAACCGGCCCGACGAAAATCACCTTGCGTAGCGACGAATTCGGACCGTGAGGCTGCATCTTGAAATGCGGTCGCCGCCAATGACCGCGCTTCTCATGGTGCGGCGCCCCAGAGTCCGCTTCTGCATGAACGCCGTGCTCCCAGTCCAATACCGCCGGCCCGACGATATGCCGATCGTACAGGTGTTCGATCTGGGCGAGCCGCTCTTTGCGCTTGCGCTGCCCCAATCCGCTGAAATCGCGCGGCGCACTGCTATACGCTCGATCGGCGACGACCTGCGCGTCGGGAATTTTAAGATACAGAAGCATTTTGATCGCGTAATCCGACACCAGTCGCCAATGCTCGCGATCTGCTTCAAGTTCCGCATTTGGCTCGGCAACGGACACATCCTGTTGAAGGATTTGCTGAATCGTCTTGTGGCGATCCGCCAATGGATAGTCCACGAACTTGATGCGGATATGGTCGTTGCCGAACTCCTGCCACGATACCAACGACAGCCGCTCGTCCGGCACTGCGGAATCTCGGCCGTGACGATGAAACAGTGCAATCGCGCGAATACCCTGCTTGTAGCCTTGCCACTCGGGATTGGGAATGATGCACATCGCCGCAGCGGGTAGTTCGATCATGCCGATCGGCACGTCGTCTGCGATGTACGCGCCGTCGAGCAATCGATGCAGCGCGGCGGTGGGCTCGTACATCGCGCCGTCGCTCGCGAAGTAGATTTGCCACACCAGGCTGCGGTGCGCAAGCTGCGCCGACTCCTCGTTCAAGCCGAGCGGAAGCGAGTGAGCCCACCCCTTCAGAAAACGCGGAAACTCCTTGTACAGCACCGCAAGCGGAAACCTGCGCATGCCATCCAAAAAATCCGCATCGCCCGTCTTGTGCCCTTCCTGCATGACGCGCTTCCACGCCTCGATCGCACCGGTGGCCCGGTAGCGCACCGGCGGCGGTAGACGCGCGTAGAGCGGATCGTCGGCCTCTATCGTTTTTTGGATTGCCCCTTGCAACAGCGCGGCGACAATCGCGCGGGGATCAAAGTAGGTGTAGCGGTTGGCAGGTTCCACTTCGAGCTTCATCCGAATTCCCAAACACAGCAAACCATTCGTCAGACGTCATCCCGAACCCGCATATTAGGCCGACTCTACGACACCGGGCAACGCTGGCTCCTGTACACGGCCGCGCCCGATGTCCGTGGCGATCGAGAAGGCATCGACCGATGCATTCAAAAATCTTTCAGTCACATATCACCTTCCAGAGCACGGTCAGCTAAGGCCGCTCCGCCAGGGCATTCCCGCCCTGGCGCACTTCGCTCGGAGGTTTCATGTCTTCCCCCTATGCATTTGCCGCCATCATGGCGGCATTTCTCTCACTGGGTATCGCGGTCGCCTTCTTCATCTGGCGCCGCAGATACCGCGTTACGCCACCCAGTGTCCCACCGGCCGGCGCAGCAGCGCCGGTTCTCTCCGCGCCGCCGGTACGCTATCCGTTCGATGACGAATGGGAAGCGCACGCGCCCTATCCCGATCATGCGCTGCACGCCATCCGGCCGGAGGGGGCCGCGTCTCGACATGCGCCCTCGTTCGACACACGGACTCGCCCGCGCGAGTCATTCGAGTTCGATGACGTCGAGCCGTTCGACCTGGACGAATCCCCACCCTTTCGTCGCGCCGACCGACACACGCCGCACGATCCCGATTGCTTTTCGTTTGCGCCGGACACCGCACCCGATTTACATACGCCGACGTCGGACGAGAGTGCGCCGCACTGCCCACACTGCCGTTCACCGCGCGTCGAAACGCTCAACGTCGCGCGCAAGGCGGGCGGCACGATTGGCAGCGTCGCCGGCGCCACCGGCGGCATGGCGATGGCGCTGTCTGGAGCCGAAGCCGGTGCGGCGGTCGGCGCGATTGGCGGACCGATCGGCTCAGTGTTCGGTGGATTGGCCGGCGCGGTAATCGCCGGCCTGCTCGGCAGTGCCGCTGGCTGCGCGGCCGGCTCCGCCGTCGGTTCTGCCATCGATGACGCCGTTCTCGACAACTACCGGTGCCGATCATGCGGACACGCCTTCGGCACACAACACGGCTGATCGTTGCGCTCGCCGCCTTCGTCGCGACGCTGCGCGTCGTCCGATCGTCATTCCTTCAATCCGACCTGCCCGGCGTGTGCCGGGCGTTATGCCTTCTTTTTCGAACAGGAGTCTTCAATGCATCTCGTCCAAACCATGGCCTACGTCGGTGCCGAACCCTGGCACGGTCTTGGCAACAAGCTCGCCCCCAGACAACCGCTCGAAGTCTGGGCGCGCGCCGCCGGCATGGACTGGCGAATCGAAGAAGCCGAAGTGCGCTTCGTCGCCGCCGGCGAACGCAATCTCGGCTCGATCCACGCGTTTCCCGAACAGAAAGTGCTGTACCGCTCGGACAACAAGGCGCCGTTGTCCGTCGTCTCCGCGCGCTATCAGGTCGTGCAACCCGAAGAGATTTTGGAGTTTTATCGAGACCTCACGGAGATCGGCGGTTTCCAGCTCGAGACGGCCGGCGTGTTGAAGGAAGGCCGCAAGCTCTGGGCGCTGGCACGCACGGGGCAGTCGGGCACCCTCAAGGGCAAGGATCAGGTCAATGGCTACCTGCTGTTGGCCACGGCCTGCGACGGGACGTTGGCCACTACCGCGCAATTCACGTCGGTGCGCGTCGTCTGCAACAATACCTTGCAGATCGCACTGGGCAACAGCGCTGGCGCAATCAAAGTCTCGCACCGCTCGCAGTTCGACGCGGCGGCTGTCAAACGCCAGCTCGGCATCGCCGTCTCCACGTGGGACGCGTTCATGGTCCGAGCCAAGGCGTTGTCCGAACGCAAGGTGACCGACTCGGCGGCCGATGCATTCCTGCGGCGCGTCTTGACCTACTCGACGACCAATCTTCCCGATCGTGAAGCAGTGGCTGTCAACGAGCGCGCGATCAAGGCGGTCGGCCAGCTCTATGCCGGACATGGAAAAGGCTCGGATTTGGCTTCGGCGTCGGGTACGGCGTGGGGCCTTCTGAACGCAGTCACGGAGTATGTCGATCACCATCGCCGCGCACGCACTGACGATCACCGCCTCGACGCCGCCTGGTTCGGCGCAGGCGCGACATTGAAGCAGAAAGCCTGGGACGAGGCGATGAAGCTTGTCGCATGACGAAGCCCATACCCCCCCTTGCCGTCGACATGCGCATTCAGATTCCGCGCGGAGCAGGGCTACGATTCGGCGGCCGTTACGCCACGATCCTGCAAATCAAACCTCAGGGTACGACTGTCCACCTCGGAAACGGCAAGCTCGTGACGTTCGCATACGACGCATTGCAAGACGCCATTCGCCGTATCGGTTCCGAATAGCGCGCGCCCAACCCATCACCTCTCGCCCGGTCAGATTCGCTCTGCCGGGCTTTTTTGTTTTCGGAGCAAACCATGACGACACCTCACCCTGAACCACCCCGTAGACGTAAGCCCGCACTGAAGCTCGTCAAGACGCAAGAACTGAGTCGCGACGACTGGCTCGCCGTGCGCCGAACCGGCATCGGCGGATCGGATGCCGCTGCTGCGGTCGGCCTGAACCCCTACATGAGCGCGTTGGAATTGTGGCTCGACAAGACTGGCCGTGCGGACGGCCTGCCCCGCCCCGATCCAGACGATACGACGTCGCCCACGTACTGGGGCACGCTGCTCGAACCCATCGTCGCCGCCTCGTACACGAAACAGACCGGCAACCGGGTTCGACGCGTGAACGCCGTGCTGCGGCATCCCTCGATCCCGTTCATGTTGGCGAACATTGATCGCGAGATCGTCGGCGTTCCGGACGTACAGATTCTGGAATGTAAAACGGCCGGCGAGTTCGGTGCGCGGCTCTGGCGAGAAGGCGTGCCCGAGTACGTGCAGATCCAGGTGCAGCACCAGTTGGCCGTGACCGGCAAGACAGCGGCGCACGTCGCCGTGCTGCTCTGTGGTCAGGCGCTCGAAGTGCATCGGATCGAACGCGACGATGCGCTGATCGGGCGCCTGGTCGAACTCGAAGCACGCTTCTGGCGGTTCGTGGAAACCGATACGCCTCCGCCGGCTGACGGGTCGGAGTCGGCCGACCGTGCGCTGCGACACCTGTATCCCGGCAACGGCGGCATTGTGGATTTTACGGACGATCCGCGCCTGTCGGCCGTGTTCGCTGATCTGGTTGCCGTACGTGCCGAGATCGAGACGCGCCAACAGCTCGAAGCGCAGTTCAAGCAGACGATCCAGCAGGCGATGGGTGACGCAAACCGGGCCGTATTCCAGACCGGCGCCGTGTCGTTCAAGCGCAGCAAGGATTCGTCTGGCGTCGATCTGGCTCGTCTGCTGGCCGACCACCCCGAGTTCGAAACGCAGTACGCCATCTCCAAGCCGGGTTCCCGGCGTTTTCTCGTTTCCACCTGATTCCAATCCCCATGACCAACCTCGAATGTCTCACGGACATCATGACGTTCTCGCGATACGGCGCGCTCGCACAGGCGTTCGTGATGGATGCGCTCAGCCAGTACGCGGAGCGCGTTGCGACAACACCACCCGATCAGTTGCAAGTCAACCCAATGGTCAGTGCTCGTGCCTGGCAGGGCGTCGCCTTGGAAATCCACGCCAAGCTCGAAGCGCATTTTTCCCGATAGTCCGCATCGCTCGCAGTTCTCTTCCCCCCAATTTCTATTTTGAGGACCACCATGCTCAAAGGTCTCGCCATCACGCCGCCCGTTGTCGGGCGAATCTCCATCGGCCGCATTGTCGAGAAGAATGGCAAGCGCGTTCCCGAAAAGGATGACCAGTTCACCCTCACCACCCAGGTGCAACAGCGCGGTGAGTGGATGCTCCACCCATTGAACGAAACGCTGCGCAAGGCAACGGCCGGCAAGCTGCGCGCGATTCCCGTGCGTGTGCTGTTCAGTGATCCGGACTTGAACCTGCGCGCCGAATATTCCCTGTTCGATCGCGATACCGGCCGCCCCGTGTGCGTCGGCAACGGCGAACAGTGCCGACGTGTGACAGATGCCGGTATCGAAACCCTCCCCTGCCCGTCTCCGGATGGCTGCACATTCGGTCGTCAAGGCAATTGCAAGCCTTACGGGCGCTTGAACGTAATCGTCGGTGATGACGATGAGATGGGTTCGTTCATCTTCCGCACTACGTCCTATAACTCGATTCGTACGCTGGCTGCACGGCTGCACTACTTTCGTGCCGTATCGGGCAACCTGCTCGCCTGCTTGCCGCTGGAGTTGAAGCTGCGCGGCAAGTCGACCACGCAGAGCTACCGGTCGGCGATCTACTACGTTGACCTCGGCGTGCGTTCGGGCAATACGCTCGAACAGGCGCTGATCGAGGCGAAGGAACTGGATGCGCGCCGCCGCGCCACCGGCTTCGATCAGGCCGCGCTCGATGCCGCTGCGCGTGCAGGGTTCGCCAACGGCGCGTTCGAGGACAGTCCGGATGAAACGGCGGCTGTCGCGGAAGAGTTCTATCCAGGTACGACCAACCCCGATACCGGGGACGGTCGCACCGACGAGACGACCGGAACGCCGACGTCGACCCTGCGCGACAAGCTCGAACGCAAGGCCGTGCTGCTCGGCGGCAAGGCAGCATGAGCGCGCGTCGCTGGGCGTTCGTCCTGGCGGTCGCCGCAACCACCACGGCGCTCTGTCTGTCGGTACTCGCCGGTTGGCAGCGCGGCGGCACATTACCGGAACGGCTCATCTGGATCGCCATCGGCATGGTGCTCGTCACGAGCGCGCACCTGTTGCCGGCGCTGATCCGCGAGATGCCGATCGCTATTCGAGGTGTAGGTAGCGTGTTATGGGGCGCTTGCCTGCTGGCGGCATGCTTCGGTCACGCAGTGTTCTTCACTTTAGCCCAGCAGCATGCCGGTGAGCTGCGGGCGGCAACGGTACAGACGATCTCGGTATCGGAGACTACTCGTAGTCTCACGACCGTCATGGCAGAACGCGCGACGGTGACGGCGCAACTCGCGGTCGCGCGGGCGCGTAACTGCATCGGAAACTGTACGACGCTCAAATCCCGTCGCGTTACGCTTGCCGCACGACTGGATGCGCTGAACGCCGAAGCCGATGACGTGAGACGCCAGCGGGCCACAGTGGATCGAGTCACGGCTCAACGTGACACATTACTCGTCGATCCAGTCACGTTACGACTCGCCGCGTTAGTCGGGATCACGGCGGGGCGTGTCGACCTGCTGACTGGTCTGACCTTCGCTGCGGTACTCGAAGGCGTCGCATGCCTGTTGTGGACCGTCGCGCTTCGATCACCGCGACGGACGCCGCTACCGGTCGTGACTGGCGTTGCGTCGACAGCAGTCACAGTGACGTCCTCCGTGACTCAGCCAGTCGTCATGCCAGTCACGGACGCGCCAAACGTGACTGAACCCGTAGTCACGACAGTCACGGATGCGGTCGGCATGACTCGGCCTGTAGTCATGTCAGTCGCGGCCAGTCACGACGACCAGACCGTTAGTCGCAATTCCGTAACACCGAGTCACGATCATACGACCGACAGTCATGCGCCGCGCGACGATCCGATTACCCCGTTATCGGCCGTATCTCCCATCGACGACCACCTGTCGCAGCTTGTTCGAGATGTTACAGCGGGTCTCGTCCGTCCGACCGTTGCCGACATTCGCCGCCACCTGGGTTGCTCTCAGGCACGGGCAGCCGAGCTACGCCGCCAGTTTGCCGACCTTAACATAACGGCATAAACAGCCGGGCCACGTGCCCGGCTTTTTCTTGTCGTCCTTTTTCCACTTCCACATCGACATGAAAAATGGACCAACACAATCTCGTTCCCAGCGTCAGTATCGCCAACCTCGCCAACCAGCGCGTCGCCGTTGTCGAACGCGTGCGCGCCGCGCTCGACCTGCTCGGCGAAGCTCAGCAACTCGCCAAGGCTGCACATCTCGGCTTTCCTCGGCTCGTGCTAGATGAAAGCTACGGCTGTCGCGGTCGACCCAGCATCACTGGAGAGTATGCGAAGCGCGACGAAGCCGAAGCCGCTATGGTGCGCATCGTCGACGTACGCGGTTGGGACTACCTGCTGTCAGAGTCGGGCCTGCGCACCTTCATGGATGCCAAGGCTCGTGATCAGTGGAGCAACCAGATCGCCGAAGGCGACGTGCCCGAACTAACTGCCGCCAACATCGAAGCGACCTTCGCCCAGCTCTATGGCGCGCGCGGCGACATGTTCGAGCGCGGCGTGCTCCAGTGCTTCCAGCGGCTGTCGTGGGACTACAAGAGCAATCAACCCTTCAAGTTCGGCCAACGCATCATCGTTCGGTATCTCCTCTCGCAAGGTAGCTCGAACTATCACGTCACGAATGAACTGGACGATCTGATGCGGGTGTTCAGTGTGCTCGATGGCAAGCCGGAGCCGGATCATCGGCATGGCATGTCGACACTCATTTCGGACGCACAACGTCAACGGAAGACAGAAGCCGAGCACGGCTATTTCCACCTGCGCTGGTTCAAGAACGGCAACGGCCACCTGACGTTCAAACGCGCTGATCTGGTCGACAGAATGAACCTGATTCTCGCGAAGCACTATCCGAACGCCCTCGCGTCCGAAGCCCGGTAGTTCCGGGACGCGTCCTGCGTCTCGTCTTTCCCTTATCCATTCAGCGAATTCGGTATCCGGCTTATCCGGAGGCTCGTGTTCGTCCATCACCTGGAGAATTTCGTGAATTTGCCATCCACCGTTCACGCCGGACCGCGCTTCAAGCTCGGCCGGATCTTCGCCACGCCCGCCGCGCTGGAAGCCATCGCCGACGCGCACGTGTCGATCATCGACCTGTTGATCCGCCATGTACGCGGCGACTGGGGCGACCTCTCCGAATCCGACCGCCAGCAGAACGAGTTGTCGATTGATGCAGGGCTGCGTCTGCTGTCCAGCTACGTTTTGCCCGGCGGTCAAACCGTCTGGGTCATCACCGAATGGGATCGGTCCTCAACCACGTTCCTGTTGCCGGGAGATTATTGACATGTTGATCCAGAAATTTCATCCGGGTCTCCGGCTCGGCCGACAGCCCGTCGTCGCAGCATCGGGCAATCCGATTTTCAGTCGTCAAGGACATTGGGACGGCGGCAGTACGTTGCACGGTGTGGCGATGGGGCTCGCGTTACTCGGCAAGCTCGCCGATCCGATCTATCTCCCGTATCACGTATCCGGCCCGGAACAAGTCGTGTGGGACGACGCATGGCCACATTACCTGAGCGGAATGACGATGGATGAGCTCGCCAACTTCGTCACCGACCTAAGTCTTGGCGTTCGTGCAGCAAAATCTGCCGCCTCCGGTATCGATTTCCTTCGCTTCATCTACGACGAATTGCTTGCGGGCTGGCCAGTCATCATCGGCTGGCATCAGCGCCATGTCGTCAAATGGCGAGCCGCTCTTGTCGTCGGTATCGAAGGTCATCAGAGTGACGGCGCGTTTGAGCCGCACGCCATATTGCTGATCGATCCGGCAGGCAACGAGCCAGGGCTCGCCGGATTCAATGCACGTCTCGACAGGCACGGCAGCGATCTATTCCGCTACCGCACGCCTGCTGCTGCACGCGCCGTGAAATTGATGGGCGGTGTGGCGATCCGCGACGTGATCGGCACGACTGCTGACACGTGATCTTCGGCAGCGCCGCGTTCTCGCGGCGCCTCTCCGCCATCAATCATGCTGAAAAATGCGTGCTAAAAAAACGATAGAGCCGCCTCGAAAACGACCGCAATCAACCCGAAGTTGCCGCTGGAAATACCCGAAGGACAAGCTCAGCCGCGATACGCCGCGCCGCGATCAAAATACTGAGGCTTAATTTCACTGCCTGCGCTCAGAATCCTCGAAAGTCTCCGACAGCACTGTGCCACTTTTTTCGAATCGATAGTAAACGCTGGTAAACCGCAGTGAAATCCGCGACAACACCATCGTCATTGCCATGAGCAAGCCTATTCCGGATTACAAATTGCCCTTGAAGATCGTTTAAATAATCCTTGAACCAAGCTTGCCCCTGCGCCGTCCGCCATCGATTCAGGATGGTGCTCAGCTTTGCAAACGTACCCACTTGATTTTCCGCAAAGGCTTTGAACTGGGCTTGATACAACTGCCCATTGCTCCCCTTTCCGCGCAATGGGCGTCGGCACGGATACCGCCCTCGCACGTCGCGTAGAGCGCCAGTAACGCGAAGCGATCGCTCCGGTCTCTCATGCTTCGAAATTCGTCAACAACCTCTTGCGACGTATAGCCAAAAAATCGATCCCCTGGCTTTCCAGCCTGGAATCGATTTTTCAAAACCTGCCTCTCCATTAATTGAAAACCGTCGGCGACCGTCCGATACCAGTCCGCCGTATTTTCGATCTCTTTACGGGCCGCCATGTTATTTTAATACCGTGTCGAACAGATATTCGATTTTTTTCCTTGGAGAAACCTTCGAAATGAAGCGGCCGATTGGGATCGGTGATGACCCATTGCCATTTTCGAGAAGAAACGGGAATATCTTCGTTATCCTTCTCACTCGCGTCGATCGCAATCAACCGTACTCGGTTTGTCAGACTCGTAACGTCCACGCGCCCGAAGCCGCCTATGATAAGCGTTGCGATTGGGTCAAACATGACTGTTGCCGCTCCCAAATGCACGGTCATGCGCTCGACGCTATAGGAGCCGATGAAATCTTCCCGGATCGTTTTTGGTTCATACGAGACGTCGTCGGAGTCCAAGCCCGCGTCAAGAAGTGCACGGTTGATGAGTGCATACAAACCGTTCAGTTCGCTCTTCCAACGCTCAAGCCTTGCCGACCAATCGACGCTTTGCTGCTCAACGTCCTTCTTGTGCTTTTGGATTAAGTGGCTGAGTGACATCGCGCTTTCCCCGTGGAAGTACTAAACAGTATCAGTAGGCATGTTAGCACCGCAGCATCGCCCGTGTATCGCCACTTGCCCGACACAGTAGCCGTTTCCCACGAATGCTAATGGTCGCCGTGTGCTGACTGTCCAACTATTACGTTACTACCTTGACATCTCGCAGCGTCGGCGCAAGATGCCGCCTTCTCAAACGTTCGTCGCGGACGGCGCTTCCTGAAATGTCGCGGCGGCTCCGCTCTTCGAAGTGGCGACAACGAATGCAGGACATTGCGGCGCCAAAAGTACAGGCCGAGCACTTCAAGCCATCGTCACCGTAACCGTCTGCGCTTGACCTCGGGCGGCGTCGCGGCGTTCGCGCGGCGCTCGCCCGTCGGCTTCAATGACACTCCTTCCAGCGGCCCAAACAGTTCCGCCAGCGTCACGTTCAGCGAATAACAGATGTTCGCGAGCGTCTCGATAGACGGATTCGCGATACCGCGCTCGATCGCCGAGATATAGGTACGGTCGACGAGCGCTTCGAAGGCAAGCGTTTCCTGGGATTTCTCAGCCGCATGCCGACACTCCTTGATCCGTTTGCCCAAGGCAATCGAGATCGGAGCCGGTCGGCTAACGGACGGGGATGAGCGCTTCACAGTCATGGCGTGCAGGATGCCGCGCCGTCGACTGATTCACGACGTAGTATACACATCGCTATCAGTCGTGTTTACTCTACAATTCCCTCGCAATTGATCGCCGGGATGCCGGATCGTCCTCTGTCACTCATGGCCGAGCGCATCATCGCGCCCCATATTGTCGAGTAAACACTACAAATCGCACACAGCAGCTGACAAGAACAATCATGACCAAAACCCTTTCTGTACCGGCCACGGCGGCAGCCGGCACGCTCGTCTACCGGCCCGACATTGACGGCCTGCGCGCCTTCGCGGTGCTCGCCGTCGTCGTCTTCCATGCATTTCCGTCCGTGCTACCGGGCGGCTTCGTTGGCGTCGACGTCTTCTTCGTCATCTCCGGCTACCTGATCACCGGCATCCTGCTCGCCGATCTAGGGACAGACCGATTCTCCTTCGGCCGTTTCTACGCACGGCGGATTCGTCGGATCTTCCCGGCACTGGTCGTCGTGCTGCTCGCGACCTACGGGATGGGCTGGTTCAGCCTGTACGGAGACGAGTATCGCGAGCTCGGCAAGCACATCGTTGCTGGCGCTGGATTTGTCTCGAACTGGGCGTCGTGGACCGAAGCCGGGTATTTCGACCAAGCGGCCGAAGCCAAGCCGCTGCTGCACCTGTGGTCGCTCGGCGTCGAGGAACAGTTCTACATCGTCTGGCCACTCGTGCTGTGGGCCGCATACCGGCTCCGACTCACCGGATGGGTGTGCGCCATCGTCGGTCTCGCCTCGTTTGCCACCAACGTCATCCTCATCAGTCACCACGCGTCCGCTGCCTTCTACTGGCCAGTCACGCGTACGTGGGAACTGCTGGCGGGCGCCGCGTTCGCGATAAGCGCGGGCGCGGGTCGACCGATCACGGGCAACCGCGCGAATGCGTGGTCGGCCGGCGGTGCGATGCTGTGCGTCGCCTCCTTTGCGCTGCTCACCGCGCGTGACGCTTTTCCGGGCTGGTGGGCGGTGTTACCGGTCGTCGGCACAGTCGCACTCGTCGCGGCTGGTCGAGACGGCTGGATCAACAGGCACGTGCTCGCGCATCCCGTATCTGTCTGGCTCGGCAAGATCAGTTACGCGCTGTACCTGTGGCACTGGCCGTTGCTGTCATTTGCGTTCATCGTGGCAGGTCGGACGCCCTCGTCGGTCGTGCGAGGCGCGTTGCTGGTCATTGCCGTCGTACTGGCGTGGTTGACGACCGCCATCATCGAGCGGCCGATCCGTTTTGGGGTGGCGAAGCGCTGGAAGCTCGTCGCGCCGTGTCTGCTGATGATCGGCATCATCTATCTCGGCGGGATGACGTACGCGCGCGGCGGCCTCGGGTTCCGCAAGGGCTACAGCCCGGATGCCGATGTGACGACCGCGAAGCTCGGTGCGGGTCACGAGTTCGTCAATCTCACGTGCGGCGTGTCGCCGGACGAGCAACGGCTGTTTCCGTTCTGCGCGACCGACAAGCGCGTGCGCTCCCATTTCGCCGTATGGGGAGACAGCAAAGCCGACGCGCTGTATTGGGGACTTGTGCGTGAATCGGCTCCCGGCGAAGGCTGGACGCTGATCGCGCGTCCGAGCTGCGCGCCAATGGCGGGCGTCTGGCGCACGTCGTCGAACGCGGGCGACGATCCGGCGCTGTGTCGCGACGCCAACATCACGGCGCTGCGCATGCTGCTGGACACGCCCGAGCTCAAGACCGTCGTGCTCGTCATGACCGATCGCGACGTAATCGGACAGACTTTCGCCGATCGCGACCAGACCACACCCCGTGAATCCGCCGCGCTCGACGGGCTTGATCAGGCCGTGACGGTGCTCGAGCGGGCTGGCCGGCGCGTCGCGTTGGTGCTCGACAATCCACGCCTGCGCGATCCGCGACAGTGCATGGATCGACGCCCACTCGCGTGGCCGTTCGTTCGGCATGCACTCGGTGTCACCGACATGAGCGCAGCGCAACGCTGCGCGATCGGCTACCGCGAGCACGTTGCCCGCATGGCACCGTTCACGGCGCTCGTTGACGCGCTGAGGCGTCGCCATCCCGCGCTGCTGGTCTCCGACCCGGCAAATGCCCTGTGCGACAGCAGCCGCGACGTGTGTCCAATGACAAAGGACCGCCACTACCTCTACAGCTACGGCGATCACCTGTCCGACTACGGAAACGGACTCGTCGCCCGGCAGTTCCTGCCCCTGCTGCGTCAGTGAGTGCGCATGCAGTTTCACGCTCGTCCAGTTCGTTGCCTGGGTTCTGGCACACATCAGCCTCGGATTGCCAGAACCATTTCGTCGGCCGGTTCGCCGGTCGGCGCTTTTTATTCGGTGGGCCGGCTACGGCCGGCCTCTTTCTGCTCTTCACTTCCGGCCCGCAACGGGTCCTTTTAAGCAAGGTGCCAACAATGAAAGTCAAAAACCATACGGGGTTCGCCAAGCACATTCTCGGCGTATCAATCGCGGCATCGCTCGCTGCGTGCGGCGGTGGTGGTGATTCCGGTCAGCCGTCAGCAGGCGGCACCACGCCAACGACGCCCGCGCCCACCATCACGGGCAAAGCCATCGACGGCTATCTGGCAGGCGCAACCGTCTGCCTCGATCTGAACAACAATGGGGTCTGCGATGCCGGGGAGCCGAGCGCCATCACCGACGCAACCGGCCAATTCTCGATTTCATACAGCGGCGATGCTACGGGTAAAACGCTGCTGGTCCAGGTTACGTCGGCAACCAAGGATCTTTCCCGTCCGGCTGGCTTCCAGTTCCCGGCCTCGTTCACTCTATCGCAGATCGTGCAGCCCGCCTCGTCCCAGGTCGTCAGCCCGCTCACAACGCTTGTCTCCGCTCAAATGCAGACCGGTTTGGGTCGTACGCAGGCGATCGCCGCCGTGCAGCAGTTGGTCGGCAGTCAGGTCGATCCCAACGCCGACTACTTGGTAAATCACGACACGGCGACGCAAACACTCGCGGCACAAGTCGTCGACACGCTCGGCACGTTTGCGGCGAATGGCACGGTCGATGCCGCGACGCTTCGTAACGTGCTCAACGCGATGGTGGCCAAGGGCAGCGTGACGGCGATCACGCAGGACGATCTCGCTGCTCAGGCGGACAAACCGGTTTATCAGGTCGCGGATGCATCACAGGTGCTTTCCATGCCGACCTACAGTTTCGTGGACTACCTAGTCTCGTTCTTCGGCGGATACAACCAAACGCCAGGCTCAACCAATCAAGCTTTGGTCCGCGATGTCCGCCAGATCGTCAATGGCGCACTGCAAGTCGATCAACAGGAAAATCTGCCGGCCGGAAGTGACTCGTGGACCACGGTTGGGCTCGGAGCCTACAACGGCGGAAAATACGACGGGCTGGCTGGCGAGTACGTGCTAAAGGCAGATGGGACATGGTCGGATCTCGTTTCGGAGACTCAGCGACTTGTCCCGCAGCCGCTTTCCCGTATCGGCACGACGCTCTTCGGCACCGACCCAGCATCGGGTATCGGGTTCACGTACGAGGCACGTTCGGTTGATCTGTCTGGCAAACCGCTGTCGCTCGCCGCGCCTGCCGTGCCGGGCCTTTACGACTTCTCCCATGCGTCGCAGTTGACAGGCACCACATTTCCGCGCGGCACCCGCGCCTACCTCGGCATCCAGGCCTATTCGGCCGACCGCATCGTACTGCCGGTGTCTGTGCCATATTGCGATAACGCCGTAGTACAGAGCGGTGTGGTCTGCGGTGGAGTTCCCGCCTACATGGACGGCAGTACGATCGTTATGACCGCCGGCAACTCGAACACGGCCTACACTTCGATTCAGCAAGCAATCGGCGCGGAGCTGGCCGCGCTGAATGTCGGGTTGGGCTCCATTCAGTTGTCTGCCGATCATCATGCAACGGTCGACGACCAACCGGGCACCTGGTCGGTCTACGCCAACAATCCGAACGTGCTGGTGTTCGACTTCGCGCCGACCGACCTCTCGGCACTGGCGGCTAACAACGGCCGGATGCAACCGCTCGTCCAGGGCGCGAAGTTGATCCTTGCGCTGCGCGCCGGCCGCTTGCAGGTGGGCTGGCTGTACCCGTCGACATACACCGAGACATCGCTTCAATTCGCGAGCGGTCTGCCCGCTTCGCTCATGACGGCGCTCAACGCGGTGATCACCGCTCGATAACTGCTCTCAGCACCTCACCACTTTGGCTTGGGTTCCGGCATCTTCCCCTCGGATCGCCGGAACCCTCGTTTGCCGACCAGTTCGGTCGGCTTTTTTACATCTGCGATTAACTGATATATGACGAACAAACAGAAACTCATCAGCGCTTATCTTGCGATCGGCATCCTCTTCGCCCTGTATGGCTGGCAGTTCGGTGAGACCGGCTACCGGGGTTTTGCGTACAACCTCGGCCGGGGGCTGTTCTGGCCCACGATTCTGTTTCCCTTCCTTGGCAGCGTGCTCGGCGTCATCGTCCTGGTGATGATCATTGCCGTGATCAACCGCGCTCGGATGTCGCCCGCGGCCTGTGGTTCTTCGACGGCATGCCGCACCGGGCCATCGTCATGGACCGCCTGCGCTCGCCGCCCGCGACCGGACACGTGACCGGCGAGACGCGCAAGGGCGGCGATGCGATGAACGCGCTGTTCGACCAGATGCCTGAGGACACGGTGATGTGCCTGACTCTGGTCGCCACGCCGCAGGATGTGCTGGAGGCGCACCTCAACCACCTGGCCCGCAAGGCGGTTGGCGAGACGCTCGCCAGCGAACAGGCACGCCAGGACGTGCAGCAGGCCCGCGGCCTCATCGGCAGCGCGCACAAGCTGTACCGGGGCACGCTGGCGTTCTACCTGCGCGGCCGCGACATGGCGCAGCTCGACGCCCGCAGCCTGCAACTGGTCAATGTCATGCTCAATGCGGGCCTGCAGCCGGTGCGCGAAGAGGACGAGGTGGCCCCGCTCAACACCTACCTGCGCTGGCTGCCCTGTCTGTTCGACCCGGCGGCGGACAAGCGGCAGTGGTACACGCAACTGATGTTCGCGCAGCACGCGGCCAATCTGGCGCCGGTGTGGGGGCGCAGCCAGGGCACCGGCCATCCAGGCATCACCTTCTTCAACCGGGGCGGCGGCACGATCACCTTCGATCCGCTGAACCGGCTCGACCGGCAGATGAACGCCCACCTGTTCCTCTTCGGCCCCACCGGCTCCGGCAAGAGCGCCACGCTGAACAACATCCTCAACCAGGTCACGGCGATCTACCGGCCCAGGTTGTTCATCGTCGAGGCCGGCAACAGCTTTGGCCTGTTCGGTGACTTCGCCGCTCGGCTGGGCCTGAGCGTGCATCGCGTGAAGCTGGCACCCGGCGCGGGCGTGAGCCTGGCGCCATTCGCCGATGCCTGGCGACTGGTCGATACACCGGGCCAGGTGCAGACGCTGGATGCCGACGCTCTGGACGAGGACGGCGACACCCATCCGGCCGACGACGGGGATGACCAGCGCGACGTGCTCGGCGAACTCGAAATCACCGCCCGGCTGATGATCACCGGCGGCGAGGACAAGGAGGAAGCGCGCATGACGCGCGCCGACCGCAGCCTGATTCGCCAGTGCATCCTGGGCGCCGCCCAGCGCTGCGTGGCACAGGCGCGCACGGTGCTGACCCGCGACGTGCGCGACGCGCTGCGCGAACGCGCTCGCGACGCCAACCTGCCGGATGCCCGGCGCGCGCGGCTGCTGGAGATGGCCGATGCGATGGACATGCTCTGCCAGGGCGCAGACGGCGAGATGTTCGACCGTCCGGGCACGCCCTGGCCCGAGGCGGACATCACCATCGTGGATCTGGCCACCTTCGCGCGCGAGGGCTACAACGCGCAGCTCTCCATTGCCTACATCTCGCTGATCAACACGGTGAACAATATCGCCGAGCGCGACCAGTTCCTGGGCCGGCCGATCATCAACGTCACCGACGAAGGCCACATCATCACCAGGAACCCTCTGCTCGCGCCCTACGTGGTCAAGATCACCAAGATGTGGCGCAAGCTCGGTGCGTGGTACTGGCTGGCGACGCAGAACATCGACGACCTGCCCAAGGCCGCCGAGCCCATGCTCAACATGATCGAGTGGTGGATCTGCCTGTCGATGCCGCCCGACGAGGTGGAGAAGATCGCCCGGTTCCGCGAACTTTCGCCCGCGCAGAAGGCGCTGATGCTTTCCGCGCGCAAGGAGGCGGGCAAGTTCAGCGAGGGCGTCATCCTGTCCAAGTCGATGGAAGTGCTGTTCCGCGCCGTGCCGCCCAGCCTCTATCTGGCCCTTGCGCAGACCGAACCGGAAGAAAAAGCCGAGCGCTACCAGCTCATGCGCCAGTACGGCATCGGCGAACTGGATGCCGCCTTCAAGGTGGCCGAAAAGATCGACCAGGCGCGTGGCATCGCATCACCGCCGCTGTCCCTGCCGAAATGACCGGAGCGCGTCATGTCCTCGAAGCAAACCACCTTGCCGGGCCGGGTCCAGGCCCTTCGCAAGCGCGCCGGGCGCCTGCCACGGCTGCACTGGATGGTGGCTGGCATCCTGGTTGCGGGCCTGCTGGGCTGGCTCCTGTACCGCACGCCCGGTGCGCCGGCACCACGCACGGGGCCTGAGGCCGCGCAGGCGCATCCGGCCGGCCCACCCTGGCGTCACGGCCCAGCCGATGCTCGCTTCACGCTGACGCTGTACGCCGACCTGGAGTGTCCGTTCTGCAAGGCCTACTACCCGACCCTGATGGCCTGGATCGATGCCCATCCCGACGCCAGCCTGCGGTGGCATCACCTGCCGCTGGCGATGCACGATCCCGAGGCGAGTCGGCTGGCCCGCATGGCCGAGTGCGCAGGCGAAGCACAGGGCCACGAGGCCTTCTTTGGTGCCATCGCATGGCTCTACCAAAATACCCGCGGCGATGGCCAGGGGCTGCCGGCTGACCTGACCTGGCCAGGCCTGACGACCGCCATCCAGGCATGCCTGGACAGCGATCGTTCCGCAGCTATCGTTCGCGCGCAGGCCGACGAGGCCCTGCGCAGCGGTATCAACGCCACGCCCACCGTGCGGCTGGAAGACAGCCTGACGGGAGGATCACTGCTGCTGCATGGGCCGATCGACGGTGATGCGCTTCTGTCGGCACTCGATCTGGTCGCCAGCGATGCATCGCGCGCTCCAGGACCCACCCATGCCGCCGACGCGGCACTCAGCGGAGACACCCGCACCCCCGCAATAACGACCATCCGGTGATGTCGTCACCCGTACCCGAGTTCGCGGCCTGTCCAGGCCTTGCCATGGGTCCGCGCGAGAAGGTCGCTTAGCGAGGGGGCGGCCGATCGCCAACAGCCGATTCGCACTGCCTGAAACCTCGCTTGACCTCAAGTTGACCTGAGGTTTAACCCTGATGCTGGAAGATTGATACCTCACAACCGTTGCGGGAGACGGCCGCCCCAGATCGGCCATTCGGCTTCTGGAAGGCTGCCGCCTTCCAGTGGGGCAATCCCAAGGCGTGCCACCATGGCCATCGGGGCCATTGCCACCTACTCAGCCACCGAGGGCGGCGCGCTGGAGGTGATGGCCATCGCGGCCCTCTACGCCGTTGTCAACGGACCGGCGCCGCCTGCGCATCTTCAACATCGCGATGGCCGTGCTGCTCGTGATGTCCCTGTATCCGCTGCTGTCGGGACACTCACAGGCTTGATCAGCGCACCCATCATGGCCTCTTTCCATGCTCCGCATTGGGGTCGCCACTACATGAAGACAAGTGAACAAGCTTGCCGTCTTGTCCCGGACCTCGTCCTACTCCCTCGCACCTACCTACGCCTTTTCGAGGTTAGGCATCGTGGTTTCTCGCAATCGTTCGACGAAGCTCCGCAACTGCACCGAGTCTTCGGCATCCCGGCGCAACAGGTAGGTCGTCAACGGGGGGACTTCACCGGCCAACGGACGCGAGACGACATCCGGGTGCCGCCACAGGGACAGATGCGTGCGGGTGGTGATCCCGAGGCCGTAGCCCGCCGCGACCAGCGCCATCAGCAGGTCATGGGATGCCACCCTTTCGGCAATCCTGACCTCGCATTCCGCGGCACGCAACAGCCTGTCGAGTTGCCGGCTGCATCCTGCGCACGCGTTCCGGTCACACAGCACCAGTGGATGGGAAAGCAGCTCCATCAGGGAAAGCTCGGGATGGATCAAGGCGGGATGCCGCGCCGGCACCGCGACGACCAGAGGCTCGCTCCACGCCGGCGTGGCCAGCAATCCTTCCCCCGGATGCTCCGCCTTCGCGAACCCCGCGTCGTAGTCGCCCTCTCTCAGGCCTTTCAGCTGCTGTGCGAGTGTCACTTCGAACAGGCTGATCTCGACCTCGGGCGACTCTTCGCGGCAGCGAGCCAGCAGGTTGCTCAAGTGCGATGGCGAGATGCCGTCGGACAGCGCGATTCTCAGGAGCCCGCGGTATCCGGTCGCGGCGGCCCTTGCGCCGGCACGGGCCTGCTCGACCGCTGCCAGTACGCGCCGTGCCTCCTCAAGGAAGACTTGTCCAGCCCAGGTGAGCCGGGTGCCATGGCTGTTACGCTCGAAGAGCCGGACGCCAAGATCATCCTCCAATTGGCGGATGGATCGCGACAGAGGCGACTGTTCGATGTGAAGTCGCTCCGCAGCACGGGTAAAGCTAAGTTCCTCCGCCACGGCGATGAAATACCGGATATGGCGCATCAGCATCGTTACGCTCCGGAATCTCGCCCCGCGTCCTGCTGGCCCGTGCCGGCAGGCAGGTTCGCACGTCCGGGGACATGAAGGACTTTCCGCTATCGTGCTAGACCGGCTTCACAAATGCCAACACAGCTATGGTTAGCATCGCAATCACGATGCCGAGATCAGCACCGGGAATTCTTCTTATAGCTGCTCCAGTTCGAATGCAATGACGTATTCGCCCGGAACGGAACCCATGCAAAGCCGAGAGCGCGACGACGAAAGCCAGCTTGACCAGCAACCATCGTGACGACAGCCATCCTGCGCTGAGCGCTAGTGATAACCCGAAGATCCAGGTCAACAACAATGCAGGTGTCGTGACAAGGAGATCAAAGCGCTGCAATGCAGCCAGCATCCCTGCTTGTTCTTCCGGTGGGGACTGCGAAATGGCATTTACTATCCTTTCTTGCGCAAGCAAGCCGCCTACCAGAAACACCACCGCTGTCACGTGCGTCGCCACCAAATAGGGATAGAGCGCCGCAATCATCATCAGGCCTGTCCGATATCGTTGAATATTCTCGCCCGTTCACGTAGCCACCGGATATTGAGATAGCCGCCGAATGGCAGGAACGCAACTGCGAACAATCGAAGCATTTCACGTTTATGCCAGCCGCCGCCGGCTACAGTTTGCAAGGCAGTCCATAGGTACGCCAAGAATGCGATCCCATGTATTGGCCCAAGTAGCTTCGAGCCATACGGCCAATCCCCGAAATGCCTGAGAGGTGCCGCAACGAACACTAGCAGGATCAGAGTTGTCGCCTCGACGATCGACGCCTTCTCCAGGCGCCTCAGTTGTTTGGATTCAATACTTCTGATTTGATCGAGTGAGTTCTTTTCTGCCTGTGCGCTTGTGGTCATGACTCATCCGCTGGGTGGCTCAATATGTCAGAACAATCCAGGCGCCTGATTGATGCAGGCATGCCTCGACCTTGTTCAATGGTTATGTTTTCAGCGACTTTCCTCTCGCCGGAAGCGCAAGTATGTCGACATGTCGGAAGTTCGCCAATTGGCTAGAATGCCATCTATCGAAGGATTCTCGCCAATCAAGGGAGCGAGTTCTGTGAAGCAAAGTGCAGTACACAGGGTAGCCATCCTGGCGTTTGATGGCGTTGTGCCGTTTGACCTGACGATGGCCTGCGAGATGTTCGGGCGCGCGCCCCTCCCGCCGGGGAAGATCCCATACGAGGTTCTCGTATGCGCCCAGTCGAATCGTATTCGAACAAAGTTGTTCGACATGCGTATCCGCTGGGGCTTGAGCCATGCCGTGAATGCCCAGACTGTCATCATTCCGGGGCTCGACGATGTCCTTTCCCCTATCCCCAACACCCTGCTGGAAGCCATCCGAGCAGCGGAAAAGAATGGTGCGAGGATCGCATCGTTGTGCAGTGGCGCCTTCATCCTGGCACGCACGGGGCTGCTAGATGGCATGCGTGCCACCACCCACTGGCGTGGTGTACAACTTCTGGCAGATCTCTTCCCACAGGTCACAGTCGACCCCAATGTTCTTTTCGTGGACAACGGTCGGATACTCACCTCGGCAGGCGCGTGCGCCGGAATGGATCTGTGCCTACACATGATTCGACAAGACTGCGGCAATGCCGTTGCAGCAGACACAGCACGATGTGCCGTCATGCCTCTTGCACGAGATGGCGGGCAGGCGCAGTTCATCGCTTACGATCCCCCAGACGCATCTTCCAATCTCAGCCCATTGCTGCAATGGATCGAAGAGCGGCTAGATCAAGATTTAACCCTGAAGGACATGGCTGGGCGGGCTGCGATGAGTAGCCGCACCTTGAATCGACGGTTTCAGGAACAACTGAACACTAGCCCTCTCCAGTGGCTTCTAAGGGCGCGTGTCAGGCGTGCGCAGACTTTGCTAGAAACGACAAACCTACCCGTTGAGCACATCGCTAGTGCAGTGGGCTTTGGAAGCCCCACCTCCCTGCGGGAACATTTCGGCCGGATCGTGGGAGTCAGCCCAACGGCCTATCGAAAATCCTTTAATCCTGTGCGCTGAACTGTCTGGACGAGTTCTCACTTGAACTCCGCACTGAACTTCCTTCGCTTCGACATGAACACTCCTCAGGGCCTTCATCGGCCTCCTTGTAAGTGTCCGTGATATCGGGGGTGAACCCGATCGGACGCGTCTTCGGACACGTCGAGCAGTTGGCCGATCACTCGGAAAGCGGCAGCCAACCGCAGGAACTTGGGCGGTCGCGCTATCGCCAGCTCATCAAGCCGCCTTGCTGTGTCCTCTATCGCTTCGATGGGTACGCAGTCCGGTGAAAATGGTCAGCGCGGCCACCAGCAGTACATCGTCGCGGCGAGACACACGCCACGCGCCCCGCTCGCGTCGAACACTGCGCCACCCGCCGCCGCACCCACCGCGATCGACAGTTGAATTATCGCTACCAGCAGGCCGCCGCCGCTCTCGGCTTCGTCCGGCACGGTGACTGTGATCCAGGTGGACCAGGTCACCGGCACTGTGCCGAAGGCCATGCCCCACAGCGCCACCAGCAGCCCGTCCGCCAGCGGCGCCTGGCCTAGGGCGACGAAGGCCAGCCCCATCAGCCCCATTGCCAATGGCATCAGCAGCAGGGTCAGCCGCAGGTTCCGCTGCAGCAGTGCGCCGGCCAGCGATGTGCCCGCGAAGTTGGCCACGCCGAAGCCCAGCAGGATCGCCGACAACCCGTTCACGCCCACTCCGGCCACGTGCTCGAGGAACGGCCGCAGGTAGGTGAAGAAGGTGAAGTGGCCGACGAACACCAGCAGCACCGCCATCATGCCGCGCGCCATCTGCGGCCGCCGCATCACTTCCAGTAGCGTGCCCAGGCTGGCCGAGCCGCTGGGCGCCATTCTGGGCAGGGTACGCCACTGCCAGGCCAGGGCCAGCACGCCGATCGCCGCCGCCATCAGGAACACGTTGCGCCATCCCACGGCATCGCCCAGGTAGCTGCCCAGCGGCGCCGCCGCGATGGTGGCGACGGAGACACCGCTGAACACGATCGACAGCGCTCGCGGCACGTCCTGCTCCGGCACCAGGCGCATCGCCGTGGCCGCGGCCATGGTCCAGAAGCCGCCCAGGGCGATGCCCAGCAGCCCACGTCCCAGCAACACGGCACCGAGGCCGGGGGCGAAGGCAACTAGCAGGTTCGAGCCGATCAACATCGCCGAGAAGGCCAGCAGCACCCAGCGCCGGTCGATGCCGCGGGTCGCCGCCGCGATCACCAGGCTGGTGGCCAGGGCCAGCGCCGCGGTGGTGGTCACGGCCTGGCCGGCCATGCCCTCGGTCACGCCGAGGCTGGCGGCCATCGGGGTCAGCAGGCTGGCCGGTAGGAACTCCGCTGTGACCAGGCCGAACACGCCCAGGGCCAGGGCGAATACGGCACCCCAGGCCGCCTTCTGCGGGGGCGCGGGCGTGGCGTGGCCTGGCTGCGCGGGATGGCTGGACTCGATCATGTCGTCGTTCTCTGCAAGGGGAGGTCAGCGTCTCGGCAACGGAATGTTCCGGAATGAGGGGGGCATGCTGCTTCGCAACAAGCCTGATCGGACCGGAGGGCCGCCACAGCCCCGACGCAGATGGCCGGACCGTGGAGCGACTCCGCTGGCTACATGCCGATAGTCTCGACCCTCACACCAATGTGAGAGTCAAGCGGGTGAAACGGCGTATCCATGCCCCATGAACCGGGCCCCCACGCGCTCCTCTCCATCGGCGAACTGGCGTGCTGCAGCGACGCCAGCGTCGCGCTCAATCCACCACTACGAGAGCACGTCCTGTTGCCCTCCGCGCGTGCCGGCAACGGTTACTGCACGTTCCCCGGGGCCACGGTGTCCCAGGCGCGTGAGCCGGAATGGATCTGTGCCTACACATGATTCGACACGACTGCGATCAACGGCCTGTACAAGGCCGAGGTCATCCACCGGCGGTCCTGGCGGAACCTGTATAACGTCGAGTTGCCCCCCCTGGAGTGGGTAGCCTGGTTCAACCACAAGCGGCTGCTTGGGCCGATCGACGACATCCCGCCGGCCGCCGCCGAAGCAAACTACTATCAACAGACGCGTGAGATCGCCATGGCGGCGTGACTCACACCAACAAGTCTCCGGAAATCTCGGGACGGTTCACTGACGTCGGTCGACTATCGAGGATAGGGGTACTTCAGAAGCCTGCTAGGCCTCTTCTACCAGCATCTGGCGCAGCCGTGCGCGTCGCTGTTCAAGGTCCGCGATCTGCCGCTCTATGGAAGCGAGTCTCCGGCGTTGCACTTCACTCGTTTCAGGACACGCTGCAGCGCCTTCGATCATGCGCATGCAATCGGGAAATCCGCGGATTTCCGCCAAGCTGAAGCCTGTGGCGATCAATCTCTGGATCTGACGGACCTGAGTGACGGCGACTGGGAGAAACATCCGATAGCCGTTTTCCGCGCGTACGGAAGCTAGCAGTCCGTTGTCGTCGTAATGCCGGATCGAGCGCCGGCTTGCTCCTGTCTTGTGGGCGAGCTCGCCAATGGTCATGGGGCTTTGAGGCTTGGACATGGGCCCACTGTACCATTTCCCCGCTTGACACTCACATCAATGTGAGGCTTGAGACTAGGCGTGTTCTAGGAACCGAGGAGTACGTGTCTATGTCTTTGTCGAAGCTTCGTGGTGCACTCGGCGCACTGATAGCGACATTCGCGCTACTAGCCGCCGCACCGGCTACGTTCGCCGCAGCCCGGGATTACACCGTCACTGCCCCCGATGGAGTGGTGCTGGCCGTCCAGGAAGCTGGTGATCCCGAGGGTTCTCCCATCATTTTCATTCATGGCCTGCTGGGTAGCCGGCTGAACTGGAGTAAGCAATTACAGGACCCTCGACTCCAGCATTACCGATTGATCACTTACGACCTGCGCGGGCACGGCCTGTCGGGCAAGCCGGCCGAGGCCAGCTCCTACACCGACGGACGCCGCTGGGCCGATGACCTGGCCGCGATCATCGAATCGACACACGCGCGCAAGCCGGTGCTCGTGGGATGGTCGCTGGGCGGTGCCGTGATATCGAACTACCTGGCGGCCTATGGCGACAAAGGTATCGCCGGCGCCGTCTATGTCGACGGAGTGATCGAACTGAAGCCCGACCAGATCGTGGCGCACCCAGAAGTCTATCGCGACATGATCGCTTCGGACTTGCAAACCCACTTGGACGGCGAGCGCGCTTTCCTGAGGCTGTGCTTCCACCGCCAGCCCGACGCGACCACGTTCTCCTTGCTGCTGGCCAACGCCGCGCTGGCATCGTGGGACATGCAACGTGCCGTGCGGTCGATGACGGTCGAGGCAGCCAAAGGATTGAGCAAGGCCGAGGTTCCGCTCCTGCTGCTCTACGGCGCCCAGGACGCGCTCGTGAAGGCCAAGCCCAGTATCGCCAGGGCCAAGAGCCTCAACCCACGAATCCGCAGCGAGCTGTATGCCGATTCGGGACACGCGCCATTCCTCGAAGAACCGGAGCGCTTCAACCGGGACCTGTCGGATTTCGTTCGCATGGCTCTTTCACGCTAGCGATCCATACCGTACGGAGTTGATGATGTCGGGTATCGACGGCATTGCATCGTGGAACTCATTTGCTGGATTCTCAGAGTTGCACATCGAGGCGGGCGGCGTGGCGTTCCGCGGCGTCACTGGCGGCTCCGGAGGACCGCCCGTGCTGCTGCTACACGGCTACCCACAAACCCATCTTGCATGGCGTCATGTCGCGCCACGGCTGGCACAGTCGTTTACGGTCGTGGCGCCGGACCTGCCCGGCTACGGTAGCAGTCGGGCTGACTCGGATCGGCCGCGCTGGACCAAGCGCCGCGTGGCCAACGCCTTGATTGCCTTGATGGCCAAACTTGGACACCGCCGGTTTGCCGTTGTGGGACACGACCGGGGGGCACGCGCCGGATACCGCCTTGCGCTCGATTACCCGGGGCATGTGACGCACTTCGCCTCGCTGGCCGTGATTCCGACCCTGGATGCATGGGATCTGGTGGACGAACGATTTGGACGCACCAATTTCCATTGGTTCTTCCTGGCCCAGCCATTCGGGCTCCCGGAAAAGCTGCTGTCCGCCGACCCGCAGGCATTCATCGATGCTGCGCTGGCCCGTATGGCGGGCGGGCTGGGCAATGTCGAGCCGTTCGCTCTCGAGGCCTATCGGCGTGCGTTCCAAGATCCCGATGTTCGGCACGCCATCTGCGAGGACTATCGGGCAGCAGCGCAGGAGGACCGCGCCTGCGATGCGGCCGACCGTGCCGTAGGCAGGAAGCTGTCCTGCCCCGTGCTTGTGCTTTGGCCACAAGGGTGGGAAGGCCCGTCCCCCATCGACATCTGGTGCCGATGGGCCAACAACGTCCAAGGCGTACCCATCCGGGGCGGCCACCTTCAACCGGAGGAGTCGCCAGAAGAGGTATTGGCAGCGATGCTTCCATTTCTTATGGGCACAGGGGCTTCCGGCATGCCGATCGCAGACTCGTCAGCCTAAGAATTCGACTAACTTGCACGCGACTGCCTCCGGCTATTATTCCGGCAAGAATTGACTGCGGTGGACGTAGTTGCGCCCATGAGAAGCATCCGCTCCAGCCAATGGGATGATGCCCTGCATGGAACTCAACAGCCCTCCGTTGGAACGGCTCGATCACACTCGCCAGCAGCTTCCACGGCACAATTTCCTGCATACGCCCCAGGAATGCTTTCCATCGGGTCACGGTTTCCTGCCTGCAAACTCGGCCGATGCGAAACTCAACTACCCGTGGGCTTCGAGCCCCTTGAGTACCCGTCATTTCATGCGTTAGAAGGGCCTCACCGCAATCAGCTGTTCACGCAGCCACTGATGTCCTAAATCTTCGTCAAAGCGCGGATGCCAACCGACCTGCAGCTGGAACGGATCGAATGCGAATGGGAGGTCGAAGCGGTCGATCATGTGATCAAAGCGGTGTAGGAAGCGCTCAGGCAACGTCGCCAGGCAGTTCGTGCGCTCAAGTATCGGTGGCACCGCTGTGTAGTACTGCACGGATACCGTGGTGTGTCGATAATGCCCCAGCTCTGCAAGAAAATCATCGATCCCACTGTGATAACTGCCATTGGTAGACACCAGCACATGCTCATAAGCGCAGTATTGCTCCAGCGTCATTGCAGCCGTGCCGCGAGGATGCCCTTTGCGTTGGGCCACCTGAAACCTGTCGTAGACCAGATCATGGGTGCGCAAACCAGGGGGCATGAAGGCTCGGGTGCCGATCACCAGGTCGATGCGGCCGCGAGCTGCAAGATCCAGGACCTCATCCCGGGGTATCTGGAGCATGGCCAATCTAATGCCTGCATACGACTGCTTCCGAATGCACTCGATGAGATCCAGTCCAATCGTCATCGCGGCATTGTCATTGAGGGCGATCGTGAAATCGCGCTTGGCCGTGCTGGGATCGAAAGCGTAGGGCGCCTCGACAAGATCCTCAAGCCGTGTCAGCAACTCATGCAGGGGTGATTTCAGCTGCGCTGCACGTGGCGTCAACCGCATACCTCGGCCGCGCTCGGCCGGCACCAGCAAAGGATCATCAAGCACCTGCCGCAAGCGGGCCAGTTGGGCTGAGAGTGCAGGCTGGCTGATGGCTAAGCGTCGTGCTGCACGAGTGACGTTGGCCTCTTCAAGCAGAACATCCAACGACACCAGTAGACCCATGTCGTGCTTCTTCATAACTTTAATCTATTGCTAGCTACTATCAAATATCAATTTTACAGATCCATTCCTGGCGCTGTCTAATCTCGCTGTACACCCTGCTACAGGAGAATAGTCATGCATACCTACGAAACAAAGCTTGCTTTGGCCAAGCAGTTTCATGCCGCACTGACCCGCCGCGACTGGCAGGCGATCCGTAAGCTTCTTACCGACGATGCCACCTGGGTTCTGCCCGGAGACAATCAGATCTCTGGTCCAGCGGTCGGTGCGGAAGCAGTCGTTGCCAGAGCTGAGCTAATTGCCAGCTTCGGCCTGAATTTCGAGCTCAAGCACATTCTGGTAAGCCGGGATAATGTCGCGCTCTCGCTGCATAACACTGCACGCCGGAATGACCTCGTACTGGACGAGCATCTGGCTACGGTCTGCACCTTGCGCGATGGCAAGATCGCTGCTATCGAGACCTACCTGTCCGACCTGCCGGGCATGAATGCCTTTTTTGCCAGGGACTGAAGGTTCGAGGTCAAGGCGACGCCCTCGGTCGAGAGTGGAGCTTGGCCGAGCTTGCCGATGCCCATGCCGTCATAGCCCGATCGGCGAACTCGGCCCGCCATTGCTATCGCGCCGAGTCAGGCCTGCGCTACCGGCTCCTAGGAAACCATCATGGCGTCGACTTGGTCACGTCAGCGCAGTTCACTTGCGCTACGGCCAAGACGACTATATGATTCGTATATGTCTCATATACGACTAGATACATGGGCATCGTGAACATCGACGACGATCTGCATGACCAACTGCGCAAGGCCAGCGCAGTATCGTGCCGGTCGATCAACGCACAGGCAGCCTTCTGGATCAGGATCGGCATGCTGTGTGAAATGAATCCAACGCAAAGCTTCAACGATATCGTTGCTCGTGAACTGCGGGCCGCGGGCGTTGTGGCGCAACCCATCAAGATGGGGGCGTCATGACCAAACGGCCAGAAGAAATCGCGCTGATGGCGGAGTCAGGCCAGCTTTTGGCACAGGTGTTCAGCCATCTTGATCGGCTGAATCTGATTGGCATGTCCACGATGCAGGTCAATGATCTGGTCGATGACCTCATCGTCCATGAATTCAACGCACGCCCGGCCAGCAAAGGGCAATACGGTTACGCCTACGCGCTAAACGCCTCCCGCAACCATGTGGTCTGCCACGGCGTTCCTTCCGCCGAGGACATCCTGCAGGACGGGGACATCGTCAATTTCGACATCACGCTGGAGAAGAATGGCTACATCGCCGATTCCAGCAAGACCTATCTGGTGGGCCAGGTGTCGCAGCCGGCACGGCGGCTCGTGCAAGTGGCTTATGAAGCGATGTGGAAAGGCATCCAGGCTGTCCGCCCAGGTGCCACGCTCGGCGACGTGGGCCACGCCATCGAGCGGCATGCCCGCAGGAATGGCTATTCAATCGTTAGGGAATACTGCGGGCACGGCATCGGCCGGGAGATGCACGAGCCGCCGCAGGTGTTGCATTGGGGCAAGCCGCGAACGGGGCTAGTACTGCGCGAAGGCATGGTTTTCACCATAGAGCCGATGGTGAACCAAGGACGACGTGCCATTCGAACTGAGGACGACGGCTGGACGGTCGTCACGCGCGACGGGCAACTGTCGGCTCAGTTCGAGCATACCGTTGCCGTCACCGGGAGCGGCGTGCGTGTCTTGACACTGCGCCCGGGCGAAAAAGCGTTGCACTGATCCAGTGTGGTAGCGATACGGACTTTCGCTCAGGACCTGACTTTGCCTTCGGATAAGAACACGCCGTTGCCGGCGTGCTCTCGGTGCGTGTCAAGGTAGTTGTCGCCTGATCTCATGCAGCTAATCGGTTACTTTCATGCTGTCGGCTTTGCCTCGGCGCGCCCGCATCGCGGTCGGGATTGAGGGTGACGGCGCCAACGCGGCTCCAGTTGCGGGTCGGTCCGGTCCAGCGCTGCGGATGGCGCTGGCGGGCAAGCTCGTATACCTATCTGCGTGCCTGCAACTGGACCTCATCCTGACCGGCATGGCGAACGGCCGGGGCCACGAAGCGCAGCCCGCTGTGCAGGTGCTCGTGGTTGTACCAGTGCACGAACTGCGCCGCCCATGTCCGTGCAACGCCCTTCGGGGGGCGAGCTTTTCGCCGCGTATTAGCTGCGAGGCGCTTCGATTGCGCACCGCCGCGATGTCCGCTTCACCCCTTCCCAGGCAGTGAACGGCAGAAATTCTCAATCAATGGAGTCAATGCATCCGGTGTTTCTAACATAGGCAAATGCCCTGCACCTGGTACTACGGTCATGACGGCTTGCGATACGCGAGGAAGTAATTCTTTCCTCAGTACCTCGGGCGAATCCACGCGATCCCGCTCGCCCGCAATAACAAGCGTAGGTACGTCGATGGCACCTACCTGTCCAGTGATGTCTTCCAAGCTGGTCGCTCTGGGCCAAGCTAGCTTAGCCGCTGGCGCGCCACGCAAGCTGTCCGCGATCACTTGTTCGCGATCCTCCGCTGACAGTGGGAGGGCCGTCAGCACGTTGTCGATAGTCGCCTCCACTGTTTCGCGATTTGCGTAGGCTCCTGCCATCATTTCGCGTGCCTCTTTCGGCAAGATCATTGGCGATGGCGGTGAAGGAGCGACGAGAACCAGCCCGGCCAGTCCGACAGGCCGCCGCGACGCCATAAGCTGAGCAACCTTGCCTCCCATAGAGTGACCGATCAGAACGTAGCGCTTCGGGTGCAGCGCTGCGATCACGCCCTCCGCATCGGCTGCAAGGTCTGCCAGCCCGTAGCCCATCGAAGGCGCGTCGGATCGACCCCAGCCGCGATGATCGAGAGCAAGCGTATGGAAGTTCGGCGCCAGCCCGGAGCAGACGTGCTTCCAAGTGCGGGACGAGCCGCCCCAGTAATGCAGAAAAACGAGTGACGGATCGCCTTGCCCTTGTTCCTCGACATGGATCTCTATGCCGTTCGATTCGACCTTCATTGGAACATCCTTTTGCTAAAGCCCACCGGGGATCGGCTGGCTACAGTGCTAGGCTAGACCCATTCCGTTCGGCCGATAATTGGCCTAGATTTATTACCACCTGATAATCAGGATATCGAATGAGGTGGTATGGATAGATTGCTCAGCATGGCGGTGTTCGTCTCCGCAGTCGAAGAAGGTAGCTTGGTAAGCGCCGCTCGACGGTTTGGCCTGTCACCCTCGATGGCGGGCAAGCACGTTTCCGCGATCGAGGAGCAGTTGAAAGTTCGGTTGCTTCAACGCAGTACGCGCAAGTTGACGCTAACGGATGTAGGAAGGTCCTACTACACGCGATGCAAGCGCTTACTGGAAGAATACGAGGACGCGAACCGCGAAGCCCAGGACGCGCAACAGAGTGTGCATGGTATTTTGCGCGTGGCTGCGCCGACAACCTTTGGGGCACTGCATCTTGGTCGTGTTGTATCGAGTTATCTGGCTGAATACCCCGATGTCTCGATCGAGACCACGCTGAGCGATCGCTATGTCGATCTACTGGCAGATGGCATCGACGTTGCTATCCGCATCGGCCGTCTGCAAGACTCCGACCTCGTTGCTCGGCGGCTCGCCTCGTGTCGCATGATGTTCTGCGCAGCGCCATCTTTTTTGGCACGACATGGCGAGCCGAAAACCGTCGAACAGCTCCGCCAGGCACCTCGGCTCGCTTTCTCCCAGGCAGTTTCAGCCGGAGACTGGAGCGTCACGGATGCTAACGGCCAGACCCATCACATTGATGGTGCGATCCGGCTCGCTGCAAACAACATGCAGATGCTGCTAGCGGCAGCGCTGACAGGGGCGGGAGTGGTCTACGGCCCCAGCTTCGTGTTCGAGCAGTCCATCGCCAGCGGTGCGCTTCGTGTCCTGCTGCCCGACCACAAAACAACTGATTTGGCGATTCATGCCATCTATCCGAGCAAGCGGCATGTGTCGTTGAAAGTTCGCCGCTTCATCGAGCATCTGAGCATGAGCTTCGGCGACATGCAGCCATGGGATCTCATGCATAGGAGCACTACGGCTTGAGGTTGCCCCTGAGCCCTGGAATGCATAGCCCCAGCCCTGAGAATGCCGGGCGTTGGACGCGCCCCAAACGTAACGTGGCAGTTGCCTTGCTCAAACAGCAGTCGAGCGCTTGTCTTCGTGGTGCATCCGCCGGCCTTGCCTCTATGCCGGCAGAAGCCCGGTTGCCCTGTAGCTCGTGATCAACGTATCGAAAAGACTTAAGTCGAAACGCCCACGTGCCATCAGCTGCGCTCCTGTGATTGCAGCATAGATGGCCTGCGCGCGTTCTTTCGCGATATTCGGATTGACAATCCCGGCGCTCGCCAAAACCTTAGCCAGCCATGTGATATGCACATCAGAGAATGTTCGAACTTCTTGCCTCACATTCTCGGGAAGGTCATCGTATTCAGCCGTCATGAAACTGCACAGGCAGATGCGGTTGTCGTTCTCCAGCGCCTTCCTGAACATATCGGGATATCTGCGCAAGCAATCTGTGGGGTCCGGAAACCGATTCAACAGTTCTTCCAATTGCGTCGCCGAATTGTTCCAGTATCGTCTGGCAACTGCAGCAGCAAGAGCCGCCTTGCTCGGGAAATGATGGTAAAGACTTGCAGGTTTGACACCGACTTCTTCGGCCAAGCGGCGAACGCTCAAGCCACCGTAACCGTGCGCCTGGGCGATTCGTGTTGCAATGGACAAGATCTTGTCACTGGAGTTCGTGTTTCTCTGACTCTCCACAGCCGTTGCCTTCGATTTGTTTGAGGATGTTCCGCGGCGGCATTTTTATTATTCAAACACCCGGTTGCAATGATCGTCGAACGGCCTATCTGCGAGCAAATGCGGGTTGGCTCTTTACGCTGGGGCGCATTTTCATCCTTTCGTACCATGCCAAGAGTGCCGTGCATTCGGCTGGTACTGTCAAGTCGACAATATCAGCGAATACCAGTCCGGCGATGACCGTAATGTCGGCCATGGAGAACGCGTCGCCGGCAACATAAGCTTGCTTGCGAAGCAAGTCGTCGAAATAATGCATGCCACGCAAGGCCTTGTCACGCTGCCTGAACCCCCATTCCGGGTTCTGGTATCGCTCCACCAGCGGACCCAGGCCCGGCGTCCCATGGTGGAAGTAAACACTGATGGCGTCGAGCAACTCGAGTTCGGCACGTTTGCTCATCATGTGAATCATCCCCTTCTCAAGCGCAGTGGAGCCCGTCAAGACAGGCTCCCCGACGAGCGTATCGAGATACTCTGTGATGGCAGTGCACTCGGCAATGCAAGTTCCATCCGCAAGCTCAAGTACCGGAACCGTGCCAGAGTAGTTTTTCCCCGCAATGAATTCTGGATCCTTGTGTTCCCCTTTACGCAGATCGACCATCACGAATTCCACGCGCGACTGGAGGCTCTTTTCCGCCAGAGCGATCCGGACACGGGTCGGATAGGGTCCTTTGGGGAAGTCATAGATCTTCATTGCTGGCTCACCATCAACCGCCATTGCAACAGTATTCATTTAAGGGCTCTCCACGCGACGATTTCGTATCAATGAGGCAGCAATTTCATGCTACCTAACGATCGTTAGGTGGAATGCTATTGGGTAGCAATGCCAATGTCAACTGTGCTTTGCCGTCGCAACTGCCGCTCAAGCCATGCAATCGTTTGCGCTCCTCCGTGATACCTCATTCGCTTCCGACCGCTGGGTTGCATGCTTGCGTGACCACGCGTACCAGGATGAGGGAGCGTCAACAAGATTGTGCGCATCACAAACGAAGCCTTGAAGTCCGTTGCCGCGGCTGTTGCTGGACTCTGGCGGCGCACCCTTGGCGAGGAGGGCTCAAGCGCGATCTCATCCAGCGCAGTCTGCTGCCGGAGATGGTGGAGTCGGCGTTGGCGATGGGGCATTGCAACAACGTCGATGTGTTATCTGCCGGCATCGGCCCCTGGATGACGACTGCATCCACATCGGCAACGCCGATTGAGCGCGTAATCGCCCTTGGCGTCACGATGACTCCCATAATGCTTATTGCTACCTTTTGATAGCGTTTCAACTCATCGTCAAATATTCTGCTATGAAATCAACGAACGCGCGCACTTTGGCGGACGACACCTCGCTGCGCTCCAGGTAGGTCGCGTAGATGTCAGCGTTGGGTAGCTTCCAGTCACCCAGCAATGGGATCAGTTCGCCCCGGGCCAGGTAGGGCGCGATTTCCCACGCTGAGCGGATGGCGATGCCATGGCCGTCCAGCGTCCAGCGCAGCACGGCGTTGCCATCGTTGCTCGATAGCACACTGTCGACTTTGACCGTCTCCGTGGACTTTCCGCGACGGAAATGCCAAGCGCCGTAGGCCGCATCGTTTTCCCGAACGATCAAGCAGGCGTGACGCACCAAATCATGCGGAACGGCCGGTCTGCCGTTCCGGGCGACATAGGCCGGCGAGGCGCATACAAGGCGGTGATTGCGCTGCAGCAACCTTGCGTTGATCCGGGTGCTGGGAGGATCGCCGAAGCGGATGCCGATGTCATAGCCGTGTTCGCGCAGGTTCAAGGGCTGGTCGGTCAATTGCAGTTGCACCCGTATGGCGGGATAGCGGGCAACGAACGCCGAAATGGCCGGTGCCACCCGTACACGACCGAAACCGTATGAGGCATTGACACGGAGCAGTCCGGCCGGTTCGGCATGGCCGCGGATCAGCACTTGCTCAAGTTCCTGCAATTCCCCGAGCAGGCGTGATCCCTCGGCCAGGTAGCGTTCGCCCTCCGGCGTGAGTGTCAGGCGTCGTGTCGTGCGATGGGTCAGGCGCACGCCGAGCCGCTTTTCCAAATGCGCCAGGCGCTTGCTGACCGCTGGCGGGGTGACGCCAAGTTCGCGCGCGGCCGCAGCCAAGCTGCGATGGCGCGCCACTAGGGTGAAAAGGCGGATGTCGGAGAACTCGGACATGATGCTCCAATTCGTTCTTATAAGTTATTAATTGAATAAATATAATTCAATAACGCCGTTCTGATGCAGGAATAGAATGGCCGTCGGAACATGGAGGCAAGGGATGTTCGAAGGCTTTTCCGACGTATCCGCCACGGTCGATGGCATCAAGATTCATGCGTTGATGGCCGGCGCCGGGCCGGCGCTGCTTCTGCTGCATGGACACCCTCAGACACACGCGATCTGGCACAAGGTGGCTCCGACGCTGGCGCGGCAATTCACGATTGTCGTTGCGGACCTGCGCGGCTATGGCGACAGCGGGAAGCCGCCAGGCGAGCCAGACCACGCCAACTATGCCAAGCGTCGGATGGCCTTGGACCAAGTGCGATTAATGCAGGCGCTGGGCCTGCCGACGTTCGCGGTGATCGGTCATGACCGGGGTGGTCGGGTCGCGGCGCGGATGGCGCTGGATCATCCAGATGTGGTATCCCGCCTGGTCACGCTGGATGTGGCACCCACGCTGGCGATGTACCAGCAGACCTCATTCGAATTCGCGCGCGCCTACTGGCACTGGTTCTTCCTCGTGCGACCGTCGCCTTTCCCAGAGACGTTGATCCGGGCCGACCCGGATCTCTACCTGAAGCAGACCATGGGAGCCCGCAGTGCCGGCCTGAAGCCTTTCGCGCCGGAGGCCTATGCTGCCTATCTGCGTTGCCTGTCCGATCCGGCAACCGCACATGGCATCTGCGAGGACTACCGTGCCTCGGTAGGTATCGACCTCGAACACGATCAGGCCGATCTTGCCGCGGGCAAGCAGATCCAATGTCCCTTCCTGGCATTGTGGGGACGCGATGGCGTGATCGAACGGTGCTTCGACCCTCTGGCCGAGTGGCGCCGCTGGAATCCCGGCGTAAAGGGTATGGCGCTGCCCTGCGGCCACTACATCCCGGAGGAAGCACCCGAGGTGTTGCTCGATCACGTCCTCGCCTTCCTGCCTTCATGAATGTCCTCGAGCCTGCCCATGCCAGCGACGACGCTTTACCGAAAACTGGTCGATTCGCACACCGTCGAACGCCTGGATGTCGACAACGTGCTGCTATATGTCGACCTGCACATCATGAACGAATACACCAGCCCACAAGCTTTTGCAGGACTGGCGCAACGTGGATTGCGGGTGCGGCGCCCACACCAGCAAATGGGCGTGGTCGATCACGTCATCCCCACGCGCCCGGTGCCGATCGCGGCGCGTACGATCGACATCGCCCCCGCCGCACGGCAAGCGGCGAACTTTGCCGCCAACTGCGCTGAGCAGGGGATCGAGCTGTTCGACGTGCGTGATCCGATGCAAGGAATCGAGCATGTCGTCGCGCCGGAACTTGGCCTGATCCGTCCCGGCATGGTCGTGTTGTGCGGCGACAGCCATACCACGACCTACGGTGCCCTCGGGGCACTCGGGTTCGGGATCGGCACGTCGGAAGTGGAGCATGTGCTTGCCACGCAGACTCTGGTGTATCGCGTGGCCAAGGACATGCGAATCCAAGTCGATGGTCGACTGCCTCTGGGGACGACGTCCAAGGACCTGATCTTGCACATCATCGCCAAGATCGGAGCACAAGGCGCGCGTGGCTATGCGGTCGAGTATGTCGGCGAAGCTATCGCCGCACTGTCCGCCGAGGCGCGCATGACCTTGTGCAACATGACCGTGGAAGCCGGTGCCCGCGCGGCGCTGATCGCGCCTGACGCGATCACATCCGACTACGTGTCCGAGCGGATCTGCGATATGGACGACGCTGCGCTGGCGGCCGCGCACACGGCATGGAAGCAACTCCGCACGGACGCATCGGCGCGTTTCGATGCCGAGCATCGATTCGATGCTTCCGAGGTCGCTCCCTATGTCACCTGGGGTACCAGTCCCGACCAGGCGGTGCCGGTAGACGGCACCGTGCCGCCGTTGAGCGATGCCGCGGGTGACATCGAGAGGGCGACTTGGCGTAAGGCACTGGATTACATCGGCTTGGCGCCCGGCACGCCGATCGAAGGTATTCCGATCGACCGCGTGTTCATCGGTTCGTGTACCAACGCCCGCATCGAAGACCTGCGCGAGGCAGCTCGGGTGGTGCGGGGGCGCAAGGTTGCCCCGGGCGTGCGGGCGATGGTGGTGCCTGGCTCCGGGCTGGTCCGTGACCAGGCCGAACGCGAAGGGACCGCACAGGTGCTGGTCGAGGCGGGATTCGAATGGCGGCAACCGGGCTGTTCGATGTGCCTGGCGATGAACGACGACGTACTCGCGCCGGGCGAGCGGTGCGCCTCCACGACCAATCGCAACTTCGAGGGCCGTCAGGGCCGGGGCAGCCGCACGCATCTGATGAGTCCGGCCATGGCTGCCGCTGCCGCGATTACCGGACGCATCGTGGACATTCGCAAGGAGTTCCGCGCATGAGCGAAACGCACCGTATCACAGGCGTGGCGGCGCCATTGCCAATCGGCAACCTGGACACCGACCAGATCATGCCCAAGCAGTTCCTGCTGGGGATCGACAAGAGCGGATTGGCAGACGGACTGCTGCATGACCTGCGTTTCGACACCGAAGGGCGGCTTCGCCCGGACTTCGTGCTCAACCGTCCGGAATATCGCGGCGCGCGCATTCTGTTGGGCGGGGCGAACTTCGGCTGCGGATCGAGCCGGGAGCACGCGGTATGGGGATTGCAGCAGGCCGGGTTCGATGCTGTCGTCGCGCCGAGTTACGGAGAGATCTTCTATTTCAATGCGATGAACAATCGCCTGCTGCTTGTCACCTTGCCGCCGGAGCAGGTCCAGGCGTTGATGGACAGCGTGGCGCATGGCCAGGAAAAGCGCCTGACCATCGACGTGGAGAAGCAAATCGTTTCCACGCCGCAGGGCGATGAATATCCCTTCGATTTGCAACCCAGGCAGAAGCGGATGCTGGTCGATGGCTTGGACATGATCGGCATGACCTTGCGCGATGCAGCAGCCATCGACCGGTTCGAAGCTGAGCATTGGCAGGTATCTCCTTGGTGCAGGATCGACCTCACCCAGGTGCGGGAAAGATAAAACGGTACGCCTCCCAGGTCGCACGAGCGGCCGCCAGCTCAACGTCCCGCGCACATTGGAAGTGACATTCCTCTTCAGCAGTGATGACGGCTCGCCCAAACCTCCGGTGAAGTGCTATATTAGGAAGCGATCGATTCCATATAATGGCCAGCATGGTTGTCCAATCTTCCTCATCGCCTCCACGCAGCCGGGGCCGTCCCCGCGAATTCGACGCCGACAAGGTGCTTGACCAAGCGGTACGCGTCTTTAGCGAGCGCGGCTATGCCGGTACGTCTATCACCGACCTGACCCGCGCCATGCGGCTGGCCCAGGGTAGCCTCTACAAAGCGTTCAAGGACAAGCAATCGCTTTTCCTGGCGGCGTTGGATCGTTACCGCGCCCAGCGAACGCAAAATCTGCGCCGGACCATTGACGACGGCGGCACAGGCCTAGAGCGCCTGCGCGCCGCGCTGACCTTCTACGCCGAATCCGCCCACGGCGCCACAGGACGGCAAGGCTGTCTGGTCGTCGCCAGTACGGTGGAGCTTTCGACGTTCGACCAATCTGTAGGTGATCGGGTCGCCGCTGCGCTGGCCTGCAACGAGGCCATGCTGGCTCACCTGATCCGCCAAGGGCAGGCGGACGGCTCGATCAAGAACCATGTCGATGCCGAAGTCACGGCGCAGATGCTGCTATGCCTGACGCAAGGCATGCGAGTGGTCGGTAAGACCGGGCGCAGCCGTGCACAGATGCAGGCCGTCGTGGCGACCGCGCTCAAGGCGCTGGCCTGATTTTTTTGCCAATTTAGGAAACGATCAATTCCTATTGAATCAGAGAGAAACTTCATGAAGATCGCTTTTCGAAAGCCTCGCGCACGGCGAGAGCCATCTGTACTGGGCAGCGTTATCGCGCAGCCCAGTGCGCCGGGCCGGACAGACGTGACGGGGGAAGACCATGCCCCAACTGCATCGGCAGGCCTGACGCTGCTGCTGGCAGTGGCCTGCGGCCTGGCCGCCGCCAATTTGTACTACGTGCAGCCGCTGGCCGGCCCGATCGCCGTGGCGCTGGGACTGTCGCCGCAGGCAGCCGGCCTGAGCGTGACACTCACCCAGCTTGGCTACGGGCTGGGCCTGCTGTTGCTCGTGCCGCTCGGCGACCTGATCGAGAACCGCCGGCTTACGCTTGGTTTGCTGGGGCTGGCGGCAATGGCACTGCTGGGTGCAGCGCTGGCACGCCAGCCATTGCCGTTCTTGGCGGCGGCGCTGGGCATCGGCCTGGGCACTGTAGCTGTGCAGGTGCTGGTGCCCTATGCTGCGCACCTGGCGCCCGAAGCGTCGCGCGGCCGGGCAGTGGGCAACGTGATGAGCGGACTGATGCTCGGCATCATGCTGGCGAGGCCGGTCGCCAGTTTCATCGCTGATCTGGCCTCGTGGCATGCCATGTTCCTGCTGGCGGCAGCCGCTATGCTGGTGCTGATCGTAGTGTTGGCCCGCACGCTGCCGGCTCGCCAGCCCAGCCTCGGCCTGCGCTACGGTGGCCTGCTCGCTTCCATGGGACATCTGCTGCGCGATACCCCGGTGCTGCGCCGACGCGCACTCTACCATGCCGCGCTGTTCGCGGCGTTCAGCGTGTTCTGGACGACAGTGCCGCTACTGCTGGCCGGCCCGGCGTTCGGGCTGTCGCAAAGCGGCATCGCGCTGTTCTCTTTGGCAGGGGCCGCAGGCGCGGTCGCCACGCCACTGGCCGGGCGCATTGCCGACCTGGGTCACAGCCACAGGGCCACCGCACTGGCGATGGGCATGGTGGCGCTGGCGTTCCCCTTGACGCACCTAGCGCAACCCGGTTCCGGCTGGGCGCTGGGCCTGCTGATGCTAGCCGCAATCGTGCTGGATTTTGGCGTCGCGGCCAATCTGACGCTGGGTCAGCGCGCCATCTTCACGCTGGACGCGAACATGCGTGGTCGACTCAATGGCCTCTATATGGCGGCGTTCTTCCTGGGCGGCTCGCTCGGCTCGGCGTTTGGTGCATGGGCCTATGCCCACGGCGGCTGGACGTGGACCTCCGGTCTGGGTGCCGCACTGCCGGTGGCGGCCCTGGCGTATTGGACGACGGAGAAACGTCTGGGGCGATTCCAACAAGTCACAACCAACGGAGCATGTCGATAACGACGATTGCATGGAACGGCTTCATGAAGATGACATTGCGCGTGGTCCGCAATCATCAAGGCTCAGGCGTTGCCGAAGCACGCAAGTCGGCCTATAAACTGCTGATGGATTTCGGCCAGGAGGTCGGGCAGCGCAAGTCCAGCCCGCAGATCGCCGGGCTCTACACGCCGGACAGACTGGTAGATAGTTGGTGGTGGTGGTCAATTTTCCACCCAAGCAGATCGGGCTGATCACATTGGAGTGCCTAGTGACAGGTATTCACTAGCCCACGACGCAGGTCAATGATCTTGGTCGATGGCCCCATCGTCCATGAACTCAAAGCGTGTCCGGCCAGTAAAGGACAGTACGGGTACGTCTACGCGCTCAACGCCTCCCGCAACCATGTGGTTTGCCACGGTGTTCCTTTCTCCGAGGACATCCTGCAGGACGGGGACATCGTCTAGGCCCAAGTCGCAAAAGCCAAATGCGTGGTTGTTGTCATCGCCGATATCAATCTCAGTCAGCAATCAAGCCACATCGGCGTCCGATGTGAACAGCTTGGGCCACGGGGCCGGATCGGCTCATACCCATCCACTGCACACAGTCAGCCTATGGCAAGCGCGCAGGTCCGATCAGCGAGTCGGGGCGGACAGGGATGGCGAAAACGGGGCGAGGTCGTCTCCGCTTTGTTTGTCGCGTCGAGGCCTGGTTTCGGTTCGACTGTCACCGGATTGGCTTCCCTCCGGTGTTGTCTCATGGACTCTCGCGCTGTTCCTCATGCCGCTCGCGCTCGCCCAGCATGGTTTGCTGCGGGCATTGCCTTTCTGGCGCTGGCGACGCGCGCCGCCGCTGCGGAAGTATGGCTCGTCACTGACTCGCATCATCCGGTCCTTGGCCAGGCTGACCGACACGTCGTCCTGGACGCGGGCGCGGTGCTCGAAGCGGAACTGGCCGCCAACTTGCCCACCGATCAAGAACGCGCCAGCGCCATCGTCCAGCAACGCCTGAAGCTGGGCGGTGCAGACATGCAGCGCCGGATCGGCATCGCTTACCAGGGCATCGTCGATGCCTGGAGCCTTGGCGTCACCAAAGTTCCGGCCATCGTGGTGGATCGCCGATACGTGGTCTATGGCGAGACGGACGTGGCCCGTGCGGTTGCCCGCATCGACCAATACCGGAGGACGCAGCCGTGACGAGGCGTCTGTCCGCGCCATCGCGACGCCAGCGGTTGGCCATCGCAGCGCTGCTGCTGGGGTGTTCCGCATCGTCCTTCGCACTGAACACTGCCACTATCGTGGCCTCCACTCTGTCGCCGGATTGCCTGGAATACCGCGTCACCGGCATCTGCTACTGGCTCTATTGCACCTGGACGGGCTGCACCGTGCGCACCTCGGTCAAGGTGCGCCACTACATCCCCGATGCTGTGGTGTCGAGCTACTCGAACACCGGCGAGAACCCCTGGGTCGAGGTGCGGGCGATGATCCTGCCGAACCCGACCGCGAAGGCCGGCGGCGACGGCACCACCAACGAGGATCACGAGAACAACCTGGCGAAGTTCAAGAACGCCGACGTCATCGGCCATCCCGGTGGCCATGTGTTCAGCCAGTTCGCCAGCGCGTCCGGCTACACCTGCGAGGGCGCCGGCACCGCCTTCATGCCCTATCTGCTGAGCACGCTCGACACGCTGGCATGGCGCTACAACATCCCCGAGGCGCTGTATCCGGAAGCACTGATTCCCGGCCGGCGCGAGATCGGCACGCGTACGGACATGAATCTCTGGGGCAACGTCTATCCGCGAGGCGGCTTCCTGCATCAGGTCGATGACCACAAGGCCGCAGCCGTGGTCGCCCAGCGCGCGGGTGACATCGTGACGCGCCGCAACCAGATCCACGTGTACCAGCCGCTGCTCGCCAGTTCGCGCGATGGCTACTGGCCAGCCGGCGCCCTGATGGAAACCGATGCCGCCACGGGCAAGTGGCAGGAGCTGACCCCCACGCTGTCCAGCAGTTGCGCGGTATTCCCCCACGGCAATGCCAAGGTGCAGGCCCGGCAAGGCGACTACGCCTGGGCATTGTGGCGTCCTTATAGCTGCTGCCAGCGCCGCGGCCAGATATTCCTCGGCAGCGTCGATTTCCTGTGAGGCCCGATGCCATGACGAATTCATTTCCGAACGCCCGTCGATTTCTGCACGTCGCATTGGCCGTTGTCGCAGCGCTGTGCTGCTCCAGCGCCGGGGCACAGACCAGCGTCAACGAGTACGGCGTCCAGCATCAGGGCAGCGTGATCGGCGATGACGTGCTCTACAGCATTGGAGGCGGCCGCGCGGTGTCCATGAGCGGTGCGGCCAACATGCACTCCATCGGTGTTGGCGTCGGCTGGAACAGCAACCTGATCTGTGGCGACATGAGCATCACCACCACGCTGCAGAACCAGTTGAACGGCATCACCAACGGCTTCCAGGCCATCATGTCCTCGGTGATCCAGAACGCCACCGCTGCCGTGGCGTCGCTGCCCGCGTTGATCATCCAGCGCGCCGATCCAGGGCTGTACAACCTGCTGACCAATGGGGTGCTGCAAGCCAGGCTGGATTTCGATCGCAGCAAGCTGACCTGCCGTGCCATCGCCAACCGCATGGCCGACATGGCGGGTGGGCAACTCGGTTGGGACCAACTCGCCGAAGGCATGGCGCTGAAGCAGGCCGTCGCGAGCACCGATGCGGTCTCGGCGATCGACGACGCCGAGGCGAACCGTGGCAACAATGGCGTTCCGTGGGTCGGCGGAGACAACGCCGGCGGCGCGGGCCAACGTCCGGTGCGCGTGGTCGGCGACGTGACCCGCGCCGGCTACAACCTGCTCAACGGCCGTGGCGTCGGCGACACCAGTTCGATTCCGCAAGCCAGTTGCGGCGGCAACCTGGCATGCCAGACCTGGAGTTCGCCCGATGCCGCCGCGGCCTGGGCAGTTCGCGTGCTGGGCGAGCAGGAGCAGCGCACCTGCGACGCATGCACCAAGACCGTCACCACGCCGGGCGTTGGCCTGACCCCACTGATCCAGGAGGAATACGAGGACAAGCTGCAGGCCCTGCAGGAACTGGTCGCCGGCAGCCGTCCAACCACGGCGCAGAACCTGCAGGCTGCGAGCAGCGCGTCGCTGCCCATCACCCGTGGCGTGGTCGAGGCCCTTCGCGACGAGACGGACCAGGACATCCTGGCTCGGCGCCTGGCCTCGGAGGTCGCGCTGGCCAGCGTGCTGGAGAAGGCACTGCTGCTGCAACGCACGCTGCTGACCGGGCGCAAGGAGCCCAACGTGGCCGCCAACGAACTGGCCCAGAAGGCCGTCACCCACGAAAGCGACATCCTCGATCGCGAGATTCACAACCTGAAGGCGGAGCTGGAACTGCGCCGCGAACTGGCCAGCAACTCGCCGATGGCGATCATCCAGCGCCACAGCACCCGTGCCGCCGGTGCGCGTGGCATCTACGAGGGCGACCCGGTACGCAATCGGATCGATGAACTGCAGCGGCCGCCGTCCGGCGGAAGCCATCCATGAATACCGTGGGGCGGTGCCTGCGCTGGCTGTCCAGCCGGCGTGCCATCCTGGTGCTGGTATGGGCGGTGTCGCTGCTGATCGCCGCGACCGCCGTCAATGTGGTCGGCATCCGCATCGCGGGCGGCATCGAGGGCTGGCAGCGCTGGATGGCGGCGCAATCCGGGGCCCTCCTGGCCTGGCGGTTGTTGCTGTACGCCGTCACCGCCTGGGGTTGGCTCTGGATGCACCATCGCCTGCGCGCGCGGGAACCGGAGCGCGCTGCCGGGCAGCGGCTGCTGCGCGCGGAGGTTGCGGCCATCGTCGCCGTGATCGTGCTGGAAGCCAGCTTGCTGATGCAGGCACGGTAGCGCAGGGTTCGCCATGACGCTGTTCACGACCGACTACCTGGAGTACTACCTGACGCTGGTGTCCTGGGTGGTCCACAACGGCATCTGGTCGGTGCTGGTCGCCAGCGGCATGTTCGCCGTCCCGTTCCTGGCGATCGTCATCCAGGAATGGCTGAAGGCCCGCGCGGAAGGCGCGGACGAGGGCAACAAGGGCGTGCTGTCCTCGGCTCGCATCGAGAACCGCGTCTTCGTCGCCATCGTGGTGATCATGTTCGCGGGCATCCCCTTCATCGACGTCGATCTCAACACCATCAAGTACGACCGTTCGCGTTCGACCCAATGCCAAGTGAATGTCCCAGAGCCGACCGATACGGGCTGGTCGCAATCGTTCAGCACGATCAACAACCAGTCGGCCAAGGTGCCGGTGTGGTGGTTCGCCATGCACGAGATCTCGCGCGCGATCACCGGCGCCTCTGTCGCGGCCATTCCCTGCGGCACCGACCTGCGGCAGATCCGCATGGACATCGACGCGACCCGCATCGACGACCCGGTGCTGGCCCAGGAGGTCAGCGACTTCACCCGCGACTGCTATGGCCCCGCCCGCGCCAAGCTGTTCATGACCCGGCCCAGCCTGAGCGAGGAGCAGATGCACGACGTCACCTGGATCGGCTCCAGCTACTTCGTCGGCACTGCCGGCTTCTACGACAGCTACCGCTCCAGGACACCGCGCGATGCCTGGCCGTTCGACGCCACGCGCGACGCCGGCCTGGCCCAAGTGCCCGGCGGAGGCGGCTACCCGACCTGCCGGCAGTGGTGGTCCGACGGCGGCCACGGCCTGCGGGCACGATTGCTGGCCCAGGTCGATCCCAACCTGCTGGCGCGACTGGCCGGCTGGGCGGGCTTCCTGAGCCAGGCCGAGGTCAACGACTCGGTGATCCGCGCCGTCGCCAGCCCTCGCCAGCAGAAGCTCAACCAGGGGGCGGTCTACACCGACTACGGTGGCCAGATCGACATGACGCTGCCCAACATCGTCACCCGCGCTGCTAGCGACGTGGGGCTGACCGTCGGATCACTGGGCTATTTCCCGGCGATGGACGTGGTGCGGCAGGCGCTGCCGATGGTGCTGTCCCTGCTCAAGATGGCGCTGGTCATCTGCATCCCGCTGGTGCTGCTGATCGGCACCTATGACCTCAAGACCGTGGTCACGGTGAGCGTGGTGCAGTTCGCGCTGTTCTTCACCGAATTCTGGTTTCAGCTCGCCCGCTGGATCGACTCGACGATCCTCGATGCGCTCTACGGCTGGGGGTGGGGCTGGAACCGGCCGCACACGAACTTCGATCCGCTGGTGGGCCTCAACAACACCTTCGGAGACATGCTGCTAAACTTCGTGATGGCCACGATGTTCCTGGTGCTCCCGGCATTCTGGATTGGCGCATTGACTTGGGCTGGGATTCGGGCCGGAACTGTCGCAAATGCTTTCTCGGCAGGCACCAAGGACGCGGGCAACGCAGGCGGCAAGGGGCCAGGCGTCATGTCGAGGAAGCTGAAATGACTCAGCGATGAACGGCTTCAATCGTCTTCGCTGTACATCTCGTGAGAGGTGTCGTTGTAAAGGTTTGGATCGTAGCCAGGCGTTTGACGTAGTTCATCCAGACTCGCAGGAAATTGCAGGTCAAAATCGTCGTCGCCCCCCGACGTCTGCTCCGCCATCCTTGCTGCCACAGCGAGAGCGACCAGCATCAGCGCCACCCAGAATGCGACGTACAGCAACACCCCGAGGATCGCCAGCTTGACCACCCAGATCAGCACCCTTGCACCGCCTGCCGGCAGTCCCTGCGCCATCAGCCATCGATGCACTCGACGCTCCGCGCGCAGGTAACCACCCCATACGCTGCCCAGCCAGCGGCCGAGTCGCGCTGCAGTGGTCATGCCTGCGGTCTGCTTCATGGTGGCTACCTCATGGTCGTTCCACGGCCGCTGGGCAAGGCGGTGCCGGTCTCCTTCATCCCTGCCGCGCCGCGAATGCTTCGGCGGTCATGATCAGGCCGGGAAAGTCCTCTCGCATGGCGAGAATGTCCGCATCGCCCGTGATCAACGCATCCGCCTTGCCGACATGCGCGAGCACCAGGAACACCTGGTCCTTCTCGTCGCGGCAGACCGGCAGGTCTGGCCATGGTGCCGGAAGTTCCACCACATCGGCGTAGGGCAGGAAGTCCGCCAGCAACTCCTGCTGTTCCAAGGTAGACAGCTTGAACTTGGGATAGGCCAGGACGCGCAGGAGTTCACTGGCCGTCTCCCGGCAGACCAGCGGCTGCAACTGCTGTTGCTGCCAGGCTTGGCGTATCCAGGCCAGGCGTCCGGCATTGAAGATCAGCGCCGACAGCACGATGTTGGTGTCGAGCACGACCCTGTGCATCAGCGCCGTGCCCAGGCCACGGCATCCTCGACGTCCTGTTCGGTGATCCCGAGTTGCTCCAGCTTCTCGCGCACGGCCTGGGCCTTCTGGACCCGCACCGGCGTCAGGACGATCCGGCCGCCCTCGACGGTCACGTCGAAGTACTCCGCCGCATCCACGCCGGACACGGCCGCCTTGGGCAGCGTGATCTGATTTTTAGAGGTGAGCTTGGCAAGCATGGGAGACCTCCGTCAGTTACAAAGGAAATCTTACTTCCTTACTCCATTCTCGACAAGCATGTCTTTGGGCGTAGGGGTTTCAGGGCCTGCTGCGCTTCCAGCGCCGGTTGAAGCGGCCTGGTCCGGTGAAAACACAGTGCCTGTTCCGTCCGATCCTGGAGCGCACGAGATCCGCATTGATTGCGGCACAGGAAGCCGACTGCCCCTATACCAAAGGGCTTGTCGAAGGCCGAAGGGCTGGGGAAGGGGCAAGGGAATGGCCTCAACGGGAAAGGCCCTACCCGAAAAGGCCAAAAGGCTCCTCCGGCCAGCCCATCACCAGGATGTCGCCATGCTTTCGCTGTTCCAGCGCAAACGGGTGCCGCTGACCACAGCCGCCGCGCCACCTCCCGTCGAGCCCGCCAAAGGGCTGACGCCACCGCAGTCGGCCACATCGCTGCTGGCGGAGCCGCGCCGGCAGCGGCTGCTGGAACACATCTGGCAGCGCACCTCGCTGTCGCGTCGGCAGTTCCGCTCGCTGTACCTGGCGCCGCTGGAACGCTACGCCGAGCTGGTCCAGCAGTTCCCGGCCTCGGAGGCGCATCACCATGCCTGGCCGGGCGGCATGCTGGACCACGGCCTGGAGATCGTGGCCTACGCGCTCAAGCTGAGGCAGTCCCACTTGCTCCCGGCCGGCGCCTCGCCCGAGGCCCAGGCCGCGCAAGCCGAGGCCTGGACCGCCGGGACCGCCTACGCCGCGTTGCTGCACGACATTGGCAAGATCGCGGTCGATCTGCACGTCGAGAAGGCCGATGGCCTGGTCTGGCACCCCTGGCACGGGCCGCTGCGCCAGCCGTACCGCTTTCGTTACCGGACGGATCGCGAGTACCGGCTGCATGGCGCCGCCACGGGGCTGCTCTACACCCGTGTGCTCGATGCCGGCATCCTCGACTGGCTGAGCGACTACCAAGACCTGTGGTCGGCGCTGCTGTACGTGCTGGCGGGCCAATACGAGCATGCCGGCACGCTGGGCGAACTGGTCATCAAGGCCGACCAGGCATCGGTGGCCCTGGCGCTCGGCGGTGATCCGGCCAGGGCCATGGCGGCGCCGAAGCATGCGCTGCAGCGCAAGCTGCTCGATGGCCTGCGCTACCTGCTGCGCGAGGAATTCAAGCTGAACCAGCCCGGCGGCCCGTCGGATGGATGGCTGACCCAGGACGCACTCTGGCTCGTCAGCAAGACGGTCAGCGACAAGCTGCGCGCGCACCTCCTGTCGCAGGGCATCGAAGGCATTCCATCGAACAACACTGCCGTCTTCACGGTGCTCCAGGACCATGGCATCGTGCAGCCCGCCCCGGATGGGAAGGCGATCTGGCGGGCGACCGTCACGAGCGGCACAGGCTGGTCGCACAGCTTTACCTTCCTGCGCCTGTCGCCGGCCTTGATCTGGGAGTCGGGAGAGCGTCCCACATCGTTCGCTGGCACGGTCACGACGGAAGAGCCCCTCCCTGGCGAAGATGACGCGTCGACCCCCTCCGGTATCCCGGCCACCTCACCGTCCCCTGGGGTAGCGGATTGCCCGGCAGGGATCGCGGACCCGGTCTCCGATCTGCTGTCGATGCTCGATGCGTCCGACGCAGCCACCACCAGTGCATCGTCCGCCAGCGCGGAACCGCCATCACCATCCACCGCCGCACCTGCGACAGTGACCCATTTGGCGCCGACCAGTCCTGCCACCATGCCGGCTCCCGCGAAGGCCACGCCGTTCGGGGAAGCCTTCATCGCCTGGCTCAGGCAAGGCATCGAGTCGCGCAAGCTCATCATCAACGACGCGAAGGCACTGGTGCATACCGTCGATGGCACGGCGTACCTGGTCAGCCCCGGTGTTTTCCAGCGCTACGCGCAGGAACATCCGGAGATCCAGGTGCTGGCCCGGCAGGACAATCTGCACGACTGGCAATGGGTGCAGAAGCGCTTCGAGAAGCTGGGACTGCACCGCAATCAGGACAGCGGCCTGAACATCTGGACCTGCGAAGTCACCGGGCCGCGCAAGTCGCGGCGGTTGCACGGCTATCTGTTGATGGCGCCTTCGGCATTGTTCGCGGAAGTCCCGCCGGACAACCCCTACCTGTCCCTGGTGCGTGGCTAAGAGTCTCCTCGCTACACACGGGCAACGCACCTGCCGACCCTATGTCTTGCATCGTCGATCCCCCTCATGCTCGATGGGCGACCCAACCCTTGAAGGTGAACGCGCAATAGAAAAGGTCGATGTCCGTGAATCCAGCCTCGCGGAGCAGATCGACATCCTGCGCGGGCGAAAGCACGGGCAGCCGTTCCTTGATCGCCGCGATGCTGCCTTCGGCTTGACGCACTGGTACGCCGGAAGCAGCCGCAAACGCCGCATTGCGCGAGAGCCATCTGTCCCTGACGGGATCGTCGCCGGGAAAACTGTGATGCGTGACGACAAGGGACGCACCGGGCTTGAGTCGCAGGTGTATTTGCTGCAGCGTCTTCAGCCGCTCGGCTGGCGGCAGGAAATGCAGTGTCAGCAGGCAGGTCGCGCCATCGAAGGGCCCCTTGGGGGCGCTGTCGATATAGATGCGCGCGTCGGCCGGCGCGCGTTCGGCCAGCAGCACGCCCGCCATCCGGTGCAGGTCGCGCAGGCCCGGCACGATCCTCGCGGTTCTTTCCGCATAACCCGATACCGCCGTCGGGTCGGAGAACGACGTCATCGAGCGCGGCCTTCCGCTTGCGCTGGCTCGATCGTCTCGGGCCAAAGCAGTGATCGGTGAATCTGGGCGCCGGTCATGGCACCGTTGCCCACGGCCAGCGACACCGAATGCGGTGCCCGCGCGACATCGCCGCAGGCAAAGATCCCAGGCACCGAGGTCTTGCTCTCGGCATCCGTGCGGATCTGGATGCCCATGGGCGTTTCTTCCAGTGCACAGCCGATTGTCCTGGCCAAAGGGTCGGAGGGAACGGTTCGCGTTGCAACAAACAGGCCCGCAAAGCTCAGTCGCCTTCCGTCCACCAATGTCACGTCGGCATGCCCCTCGATTTTGTCGATGCGCGCCTCTTCGATGACCACGCCTCGGCGTTCCAAAGTGGACCTGATTTCCTCATTGAGTTCCAATGCACCGTTGACGAACAAGGTGACATCCCCCCAATCCGTGAGCAGTTCAGCCTGATGGATGGACATCGGGCTGGCACCGACGATGCCGATGCGGCCTTGTCCAAGTTCATAGCCATGGCAGTACGGGCAGTGAAAAACCGTCTTCCCCCAGCGTTGCGCGAGCCCGTCGATGGCTGGAAGCTGGTCGGTCACCCCCGTCGCCAACAGAATGCGTCGCCCCAGGTGCGACTCGCCATCAGCCGTCGTGACGGTGAATTCATCCGCCTGCCCGGCGACAGCTTCCACCCGACCTTCAAGCCAGGTCAGCGTTGGATAGGCTTGAAGCTGGCGGCGTGCGTTTGCAGCGATTTCACCTGGCGGCACACCATCCTGGCCGAGAAATCCGTGTGAATGGCTGGCGAAGCGGTTGCGCCGCTGGCCCGCATCGATCACCAGCACTGACCTGCGTGCGCGCACCAGTTGCAGGGTCGCGGCCATTCCTGAGTAGCTTCCGCCGACGACGATCACATCGTGATTCATGATTGATTCCTTGAATGTCGTAAAGCCGCATGCCGGCGTGCGAAGTCAGAGGCCAGATCGGCAAGGGTGATTTCCGAGAACCGCTTCAGCAGCAGCGCCTCGGCTTCGGCAAACGTGCCTTCGAGTGCCGCATTGACCGTCTGCTCGACCAGACACTCCGGTGTCTCGTTGCGGTTGCCGATGGCAAACGTCGCCGGCTCGCCCAGGGCTTCGTGCAACTGACGCAGGGTGACGCTGCCAAGGTCGGCGTGGATACGCCATCCTCCTGAGTGACCTCGTTCGGAGGTGACGATCCCCGCTTGCCGCAGGTATCCCATCGTGCGCCGAACGACGACCGGGTTGGTTCCCAGGCATAGCGCCAAGGTTTCTGAGGTAACGGGTCCATCCTGCTCGGCCATGTGCAGCAGCGCATGCAGGACAGACGAGAGGCGGCTGTCTCTTTTCATGAAACAAATGATGTTACGAAAAAGGTCGCGTGTCAAATGCGAGGTGGCAATGAACGCCTGGCAAGTCACAACCTTGACGTACAAGAACGTTGTTGACGCCTCACCGCCATGACGGCATGGCTATTCGGCGTCGTTCTCTTCCTCGGACAGTTGCGCCTCGGTCGCGGCCATCAGTGCCGCGGCCGAGCACCCCAGCCCCTTCGCGATCCGCAGGATCAACACCAGCGTGGGCATGTGCTCGCCGCGCTCGATCTTGCCCATGTGCGACCGGGCGATGCCCGCCTGTTCCGCGAGCACCTCCTGGGCCAGCCCCTGCGCGGTCCGTGCCTCGCGCACGGCAACGCCGAAAGCGCGCGCTGGCTCGCTTTCATAGGTTCTTGTCCCTGCGGGTCTGCCGCGTTGCACCGATCGCTTCTGCATCAACAGAAGCGTCACGCGCCAAGCGAATTTAAACCACGTTAAACTTATCTCATCAACCGGTTGCGCCCGGTTTTTTCCAGTGTCGGCGTTGTACAGGTGACACGATGATCGCTTCCGAGCCCTTGAACATTGCCCTGTCGGACTGCCTGGCCTATCCCCGGTTGTCGGTGCCGATGGCGGAACATCGCCGGCGCCATCCGGACCACCCCATTCGCCTTCATAAAGAACGCCTGGAGGACCTGCATCGAGGACTGCTCGCGGGGGCTTTCGAGGCGGGCCTCTGCCAGTCGCCCGCAGCCCCTGAAGGCATCGATGTCCGCCCCGTCTGGCGCGATGCGCTGGCACTGGCCGTGTCTGCCCATCACCCCTTGCTGGCCTTCGCGTCAGTGTCCCTGGAGCAGGCCGCCGACCACCCTTGGATCGCCCTGGATGCCCGCGACTGTGTGGGCTACTGCGGGCAGATCGACACGCTGCTGACGGCGGCCGGCGTCTTCCCCTCGGACGTCACGACGGCCACATCGTTCGGGTTGATGATGACCCTGGTGGCCGCCGGCTACGGCGTCTGCCTGGCACCCGCCGCCCGCATCGAGGGCCATCGTTCCCTTGGCGTTGTCCAGCGTCCCTTGCAAGAGGGCGCGCTGACGCTCACCACCTACTTCCTGAGCCGTCGAAATACGGACAGCACCCACCTGGAGCGGTTCTTCCAATCGCTCCAGGCAAGCGCCTGACCGAACTTCGGCGCGACCCTGGCTTGATCAGTCTCCGGGCGTCGCTTCGGCGACATCGGCAGCGACGGCTTCGCGCACCAGCCGCTGCACGCTTTGCCGGACCTGCTCAGGAAACTCGGTCGTCACGACTGGCTCGCTCGCCTGCATGCACTGTGCGGCCACCAGCCGCGCGGCAAGGTGCAGGTTCGTTGGGTTGACGGCTTCGATGGCCGGCCGTGTCCCGAGGGCCTCATATGAGCGCAGGAGAGCGTGGTAGATGTCCCAGGTGTCGATGCCCCGTGGCAGTTGCTTCAGGACGGACTGGACCAGCCTGCGCTTGAGCGGATCGAGTTGCCAGTCTGGCACTCGCTGCCCGCGATGCCCCATGTGGATCGACAGCAGGTTGCCGGCCTGGATCTCGTAGGTGATCCAGCGGCGCGACTTGCCCGCGAGCCTGGCGTAGTCCGCCACCGAGAGGTTGTGCGGCGCCTCGAAGATCTCCAGCACCGGCTCGTTGCGGATTTCGGCGATGGTGATCAATCGTTTCGGCGAACGTGATCAGTCTGGAAGGTGGTGTTGCGCGGTCAATGGATTATAGCGACGGTGATCACGATCAGGCGTCAGCGGACTCGGATTTCGTTTTCTTTCTCATCGAATCGCCCTTGACCGGAAGCTTGTGGGCCTGATGCACGAGCCGATCGAGAATCGCATCGGCGAGCGTGGGGTCCTGCAGCCACGCGTGCCAGTGTTCGAGCGGCAACTGGCTGGTGATCACAGTCGAGCGCGTACCGACACGATCATCAAGTACCTCAAGCAGATCATTGCGCGCCGCCTGGTCGAGATCCTGCAAGCCCCAATCGTCGAGGATCAGCACATCAATCTTCGCGAGTTGCGCAAGCCGACGTGTGAAGCTGCCGTCGCCGTGCGCGATTTTCAGCTCTTCGAACAGCCGCGCGACGCGCACATAGAACACGGAGAAGCCCTGCCGGCACGCCTGCTGGCCGAACGCGCAAGCGAGCCACGTCTTGCCCGCGCCGGTGGGGCCGGTCAGGATCAGGTTCTGAGCATTGCGCACCCAGTCGCAGCCGGCGAGCGTGGCGACGATGCGCTGGTCCAGCCCACGGGTTTGCCGGTATTCAATGTCTTCGACGCAGGCCTGTGGGTTCTTGAGCTTCGCGGCGCGCAGCAAACGTTCGAGTCGTCGCGTATCACGCCAGGCCAGCTCGCGATCTACGAGCATGCCCACGCGTTCCTCGAATGACAGGCTGGTGCTTGCCGTGAGCGTTGACTGCTCCTCGAACGCGCGAGCCATGCCGTCCAGTTTGAGCGCCTTTAGCTGGGTAAGGGTGTGCTGCATCAACATCGTGACCTCCTTCGGGTCAGTGGTAGTAGTCGGGGCCGCGCACGTTCTCGTGCTCGGGCGAGCGCCATTCGGCGGGCGTGGTCGGGAGCGAGGGCTGCAGGTCAAGTCCCGCTTCCAGGATTGACAGCACGGAGCGACGCGTGGGCGAGCCGATCTTCAATGCACGCTGGCATGCGGCCTCGAGGCGGTGTTTGCCGTACTTGCGCGCGAGCGAGAGAAGACCGAGACAGGCGCGATAGCCCATCTCGGGGTGAGGTTTGTTGGTCAGCAGATGCCGCACGACAGCCTCGGCGCCGGGGCCGACGGATGCGCCCCAGTTGAGCAGGCGCCCAGGCGTCCATTCCATGTGCGCGCGATGCGCAGCCGGCATGTGTTCGGCGATGGTCGTGTGTTTGCCTTTGAGGCGCGAGCGAGCGTGCGCAGCGACACGCTTGCCGCCATGCAGGATCTCTACGCCGTGGCGTGTGATACGCGCCCAGACCTCCTGCCGTGCGAGGCTATGCGGGACGCTGTAATAGTGGCCGCCGACATCGACGTGGTAATCGATGTTCACACGGCACTTCTGGAAGGTGGCGATCTCGTAGCGACGCACGGGCAACGGGCGCAGGACGGGTTGGTCCAGCCGTTCGAACCATTCACGCCGGTTGCCTTCGAGCCGCTTGAACGGGCGCTGGTTTAGGTCGGCGATCAGTTCTGCAATCGCCTTGTTGAGTTCAGCCAGACTGTAGAAGCGATAGTGGCGCAGTCGGGCCAGCACCCAGCGCTCGACGATCTGCACGCCGACTTCGACCTTGGCCTTGTCCTGCGGTTTGCGCGGACGCGCCGGCAGCATCGCGGTGCCGTAGTGGTTCACGAAGTCCTGCGTGGTCGTGCCGAGTCCGGGTTCGTAACGGTCGGGTCGCGCGATCAGCGCCTTCGGGTTGTCGGGCACGAGCAGCTCGGGCACGCCGCCAATGAACTCTAGCGCATCGCACAGGCTGCCGATCCAGTCCGCCATCGTCTCGGTGCGCGTCGCGCACGCGAACGTGTTGTTGGATGCGCCGAGCACGGCAACGAACACGTGCGCCTCGAACTCGACGCCGCCATCGCTCGCCAGGACCGGCACGGTGGGACCCGCGAAGTCCGCGAACAGCTTCTCGCCGGCGCGGTGCTGCTGACGCATCGAGCGCTTGATCGACTTCGCCCAGTCCTTGTACTTCTGGCAGAACTGCGTGTAGCGGTACGTCCGCTGGCCGGGGTTCGCTTCAGCGTATTCTTCCCACAGCAGTTGCAGCGTCACGCCCTTGCGGCGCAGCTCGCGATGCAATGCCGTGTAGTCGGGCTCGATGCGTCGCGTCGTCGTCGCCGCGGCATTGGTTGCCGCAGGCCTCAGGCGCGCGTCCAGTTCGTCGTCGGACATTGCTTCGGCTGCCGCCCAATCGAGTCCCGCCTGGCTGGCTTGGGCCGCGAACTTCGAGACGGCACCGACGCTGATGCCGATAGCCCGGCTGATCTGCCGATGCGTCAGGCCACACGCCCACTTTAGTCGCAGGACTTCCTTCAATTTGCGCATGCTCATCCGAGGTGTCGGCATCGGCACTTCTCCCGCAAAAAAGGGAGCAGGCTAACGCCGTCGGTGAATACATGCGCAACGCCACCGCCAGACTCAAACCCGGATTACGTTCCGGTTACGTGATCACCCGTTTCGGTCCCGTGATCGCTCATTCCGGCATCGTGATCACGCGTTTCGGAAACCTGTGATCAGCGATCACGATCAACCGAAACGGGTGATCACGATCATTCGGAATCCATGATCACGATCCGCCGAAATGCGTGATCACGTTCGCCGGAATACGCAAACACATTCCATTCAATTGCTTGATCGTGTGTCAGACAGGACCGTTAGCGGCCAGCCCCCAGCCCGCCACAATATAGTGTCCCGCCATGTCGTAACCGCGTTCGAGCCTCGCCGACACGAGCTCTGATCAATTCGAGCAACTCATGCCTCTTCGGCAAACCTACACTCATATGCAGGCAACGCACGCCTGTGCGAGTGGCTGATCGGCCGGACTCGCCCTCCCCTGGAATAGCGCGGCCCGAGCATCTTGCGCTGCATACAACAAATGTTGGCAGGCGATGAGCATTGCCGAGAGCGCCGCGCTCGAATAGCCGCACCGACTACATTCGACGAACATGATTGATTTTGCGGAAGAGCAGATAGCTGCCAGAGAGCTCCGAAACACCGCGTGCCACGAAGCGGGTCACAAGATGCTTTACGAGCGCTTCGGCGGCGCTGGCGACGCAGTCGTGTGGAAAAACGAGAACGGCAATCCAGACGAGAGCGCATGGCTGGGCCAGTTCCGTCCCCGTACCTGTCCCGAGCTGATGCGCAAGGCGGCGCTGAACCATGGGTTTGCCGCTCCCAAGCTACCTGCGAACTGGAAGATGCTCGTCGGCATGGCTGGCATGTTGGCCGACGAAATCCTGAGCGGCGAAACGGATGATACCGGCGCTATGGCGGATTCCCTGTTTTGCAGAATTTCCTTTGGAGAGGCATCGGCCTCCGACCTCGCGCTCATGGGCGTCACAGATATCGATAGCTGCGGACTGAGCTACGACGTTGTCGACGAAGTCGTGCGGATGCTGCGAGAGGGATGGCCGGTCGTGCAGGAAGAAGCAGAGTATTTGATAAAGTCCGCTGCAAGCTGAACCGGCTTGCGACGGGACGGTGTGAGACATTACGCGAGTAACCCACCATGGCGCACACGAAGACCAACATTGCTGGCAAGGACGTCTACATCGTCGAATCGCACCATCACGTCTTGCAATCGTGGGGGGAAATCCGTCGGGCCTTGTCGGCCGCACCGGTACTCCTCACGCTCGATCATCACACCGACACCTACGAACCGTTCTACCGGCACTTGTTCGACGCCACGCGCCGGCAGTCGGGTGAGGCTCGGGCTACAGCCATGGAGGCGTTGTTGCCTGGCTTGATCGCAGCCCTACGCTTCGACGACGAGGCGTCTGTGCTGAACGCCATCGGCAAGCTCAGCAACGACGAGCACATCACAACCGCGATCGCGGCAGGGATTCTGTCCCGCGCCTTTGTCATCAACCTCTCCTACGAGACATGCAGCCAGGCGGGCGTACTCTACGAGGCGGGGTCCATGTGCGCCGTGGGTTGCGCAAAGGCGTCGCACGACGACGCGTGCACGTCGGTCCGTTCCGCGCAGGTGCTGGAGTCGGTCTACCTCGACCGCGAACTTAATGTCCTCAGCACGATGGCCGGAGACGACGGCGTGCCGGCGCCGGAGGCCGAACCCTACGTATTGGACATCGACCTCGACTACTTTCATTCCGAGAGGTCTATCGCCCCGGATGACCCCGCGACCTTCTACCGCCTGGTGCGCAACGCGATCGCGGTCACGATCGCCACAGAGCCCGAGTACGTCGAGGACTGCCGGGACGATGGATCTGACGTCACGGGCGAATCACTCCTCGAACGCATGAAGCAGCACATCGCCGCGGCCATCGCCTGACCGGCGGTCGTCGGGCGACAGGGGACCACGGGACGGGAGGGGTTGTATCCTGGTGGGCTCACCATCGCATCAGCAGGGCAGCAGGCATGTTCCACGATACCTTCAACATCGGCGGCAAGAACATCTTCGTCGTCGAGTCGCATCACCACGTCCTGCGAGGCTGGGCGGAGGTGCGGCGGAGTCAACCGTCTTCGCCGCCGCCGGCGCTTCTCACGCTCGACCACCACACCGACTTGGAGGAGCCGTTCGACGACCATCGCTTCTACGCGACCCATCAACGGATGACCGATCAAAACGCCGCGGCGAAGAAAGCGCTGTTGCCTGGGATGATCGCGGCGATTGACTGGAATATCGAGGCAACAGTGGAGGCGGCGATCGACAAGCTCAAGCACGACGAGCACATCCGCACCGCGGTCCAAGCCGGAATCCTGTCGCGCGCGTTCGTGGTGAACCTAGAAAGCGAGTACATCGCGGACGAGGAAGTCTACGGGGTTCGCGCTGACTACGATGAAATCGGCTGCACACGGCCAAATACCGATCCTCTCATCGAAAAGGAGCGAATCGATCGGGTCCTCGAATCGATGTATCTCGACCATGTGCTGGCGAGTTTGGACAGCATGGCGCAAGGGGGCGGCGCGCCGGCCGTCACGGCGCAACCTTACATCCTGGACATCGATCTCGACTACTTCCATTCCGAGAAGGCGATCGAACCAGACGACCCAGAGACCTTCTACCGGCTCGTGCAAAACGCTCTCGCCATCACGATCGCCACTGAGCCGGGGTGCGTCAAGGCCCTTCGCTGGCCTGGGTCGAAGATCACAGGCAAAACGCTGCTCGCGCGAATGGAGCAGCATCTCCGGACCGCCCTGACCTGAGCGTTGCCGGGCGTCGCCTCAACGCGCCACCGGCAGGTCGCCCCAGTCGGTGGTGTAAGACGGGGTCTTGGCGTTCTGCGCCATGTGCCACGCTTGGTGCCCCTCCACATTGCCAACGCGCAACGTGTTCCGTCCGAATCGGTCGTTAACAGCATCGAGCTCGGCCATCAGGCGGTCTCGCTTGCTCGCCTCGGGCGCGAACAGATCTCCCTGCTCGACGCCTTGCGCCTGCAACTCGGTCAGCATGAAGCGGGCCTTCGCATACTTGAACCCCGGTTTGTAGATGCGCTTCAACCCGTACAGCGCCGCGGCGACCAAGCGAAGCGTGTCCGACGTCGGCACGGTCACCGCGACGTCACTCGTGCCTTCGTAGTTCAGGTAGGTCGTATCCGGACGAGCATCGGCGGGCGGCGTCAGCACATGCCAATGGCTATCGAGAAAGGCCGCCCGTCCCAGTCCATTGTCCTACGGTAAAAGCCGCGGCTGGCGTTGCAACAGCCGGCGCCGACACGGGTTGAGCAGGTATGGCCGTGGGCGGGGCAGTTGGGACGCTATCGGCAACTTGGGCAGGCTGTGTACTGCGCAAAGCGGCGTCGATAAGTTGGTCGCCAAACTCGCTCGACTCCTGGCGACTCATCGCCATATTCATCAGGATGAGCCCGATGAGGGCTGCCCGAGACCGTATTGTAGCGGGTAGAGATCTCTGTCCGAGGCCTCGAGGCGCAGAGATGCCGTTGCGTGAATTCTGCCCCGGCTTCCATGGCCTACGACTGCGGGAGCCCCCGTCGTGCATGGGCTGCATGGCCTACAGATGTGGGCCGGCATATACGTGCAAAGACCACTCATGGACATGCCCAATGCAATCCAAAGCAACTCGAGAAGCTCACGCTGGAACCGTCGACGCACTGGTATCCTTCATGGATGACTGCCGGTTCTGCGCCTCAGGCTTGACGGCCGCGACCGTTTCGCTCGCACTTGAGTACGTCTACCAGCCTCACCCGCGCTTCTGGCGGGACTTCAACATTGCATTCCTTGTCCGGGCGCTCACTCTGTGTGTTCCCGATTGGCGCGCCGCCATTAATCGCGCTGGTCATGCCTCAGGCGGCGCGACCAGGCTGCTCGCGGATGTCGAGGAATACGTGCGCGTCAACGCGTTCGACGAAGCGAATGCCGAAATGCTGAGGGCGTTGCCGGTCCACATGCGACCGACGGACGGAGCCACCGCGTTCGAGTGGCTTTCCGCTCAACTGGCCAGGAAAGGAAAGATGGAGGAACTCGATTTCGCGCGGCGAGACGGCGATGTCTGCGGCGAAGGCGCGCTCGATGCACTGCATTGCATCGAGGAAGCGGCAGCCGGGCGACACATCGAGAGGACCGGGATGCTCGTGGCGAAGGTGTATCGCGAGGCGGTAATGAAGGAGCATGTCGCTCACTGAGGGGCCAAGCCGTTCTTCGATATTCACCAACGCTATAAAAAGCTCTAACAAAAAGAGTTACGAGGGCTGTTAACCCGCTGCACGCTCTGTTAACCTCATCGTTGTTTCGCTAAC
>NZ_CABVPP010000036.1 GCF_902499075.1 Burkholderia pseudomultivorans
AGATCATGAACACGATATCTCTAACGCACTGCCCTCAGGGCCCGTTTACACCGTATCCAATTTCAACAGCCTGCTAGGCACAGATGACGCAGTTGGTATCGCTATGGTGCTGTCGGGCCAGCGGTTTATCCCGACTCGCGGCAAGTTCGCCGGGGCAGTCAAGGGCACCTCGATCGCTTCGATCGTATCGCGCCGCATGCTGCCGTACGAGCTTAAGCAGCGCATCCTCCCGACCGTAACCTCGTTCACCAGTTTGATCCTGCTGCGCATCAAGTTCACGCGGAATATCGGCGCATTCGTCGGCCGTGCCATTCCGGGAGTGGGTTGGGTGATCCTGGCGTCCGATGTGACGATGATCACGTATCGTTCCGTCACGACCTACAACAGCATGGTGAAGCCCGAGGACCGTTTGTATGGCTGATGCGTGGAAGAGCCTCGAAGAATTCGTTGCAGCCGATGCGGGCAAGCCGCTCGTCGGTCGGCTTGAACTGACGCGTGACACTGACCTCTATCACGATCTGGACATGGAGCCGGAGCGCATCGAAAAGCTCATCAGACGATGGGCTGTGAAGTTTGGAATCGACCTGTCTGCGTTCGACATCCACTATTACTATCCGGCCGCGAAGCTCGGCATCGGTTCGTTCCTCGCGGCGGTCGTAAAGTCCCCGTTCAGCACCTCGGCACGCGAGACGCTGGGCGGTCGATCGTTGACGCTCGGCATGATGGAAGAGGCGATGGAGCGTGGGCGTTGGGAAGCGTAACGCGCTGCGCTTTTGACTTCCGCGTATCCGATCAAAATCTAGCCTCATAGCGCCTTCCGTCCGGCCGCGCCCACGCGACGCCCAGTGCGACGGGTCGCGAGGGCGTCTCGCGCCCGTTCTGCGCGGCATCCTCCTTCCCGAACACATCGACGCGTACGGATCGATCGAGCCGCGAACCGTCGACCGGTCGCAAGGTGTCCGGGGCAGGCTGCGAGAAAGGAGGGGAAGCGTACGGGGATTCGGACGGGCAAAAACGCCGGAGCCAAGCCGGGCGGGGCTCTCCGGGTATGCTGCGGGTTCGGTTATAGAACCCGCCTTCGATTGCCAATGGCGCCGGCCGCGTTGACAACCCCGGCGCACATGAGAATAATGAGTTCCAATTTAGAACTTACTCGCGCGACGACGCGCTTTCAGTCAGGAGACGCCCCGATGAACCCGCTTTCCCTGTCCGGTCTCGAACTGCTGCGCGCGGCGGCGTCGGGCGACGTGCCGCTCGCATCGATTTCCGAAACGATCCCGATGCGCCCGCTCGACGTCGAACTCGGCTATGTGAAGTTTTCGGCGCGTGCGGACGGGCGGCATCTGAATCCGCTCGGCGGCGTGCACGGCGGCTTTGCCGCGACGGTGCTCGACTCGGTCACCGGCTGCGCGGTGCATTCGATGCTCGATGCGGGCGTCGGCTACGGCACGGTCGACCTGCATGTGAAGATGCTGCGGCCGGTGCCGCGCGATGTCGAGCTGGTCGCCGAAGGGCGCGTGATCCACCTGTCGCGCTCGCTCGGCGTCGCGGAGGGCACGCTGAAGACGCCGGACGACAGGATCGTCGCGCATGCATCGGCGACCTGCTTCATCCAGCGGCCGCAATAACCCGACTGCGGGCATCGAAGGCCGTCCGTAAGCGTGGGCGGCGCGGCTCTGAAGCGGTCGCTTCAATGTGATAGCGTTTCTGCTTTCCACCGACGCGACAGGAACAGCATGGAATACCGCACACTCGGCGATTCAGGCATCGAGGTCAGCCTGATCGGTCTCGGCACGATGACGTGGGGCGAGCAGAATTCGGAGCGCGACGCGCACGAGCAGATCGATTACGCGATCGGGCAGGGCGTCACGCTGATCGACGCAGCGGAGATGTATCCGGTGCCGCCGAAGCCGGACACGCAGGGGCGCACCGAGCAGTACATCGGCACGTGGCTCGCGCAGCATCGCGCGCAGCGCGACCGGATCGTGCTCGCGACCAAGATCGCGGGCCCGGCGCGTCAGCCGCACAATCCGCGCCATATTCGCGGCGAGGGCAACCAGTTCGACCGCAAGAACCTGACCGAAGCGCTCGACGGCAGCCTCAAGCGCCTGCAGACCGATTACGTCGATCTCTATCAGCTGCACTGGCCCGACCGCAGCACGACGACGTTCGGCCGGCCCGCCTATCCGTGGGTCGACGATGCGTATACGGTGCCGATCGAGGAAACGCTCGGCGTGCTCGCGGAATTCGTGAAGGCGGGCAAGGTGCGCGCGATCGGCGTGTCGAACGAAACGCCGTGGGGCGTCGCGCAGTTCCTGCGCGCGGCCGAGAAGCACGGGCTGCCGCGCATCGCCAGCATCCAGAACCCGTACAGCCTGCTGAACCGCACGTTCGAGAACGGGCTGTCGGAATTCACGCATCGCGACGGCGTCGGCCTGCTCGCGTATTCGCCGCTCGCGTTCGGCTGGCTGTCGGGCAAGTACGAAAACGGCGCGCGGCCGGCCGGCGCGCGCATCACGCTGTTCGAGCGCTTCCAGCGCTACAGCAAGCCGCAGGCGGTCGAGGCGACGTCGCGCTACGTCGCGCTCGCGAAACGCCACGGCCTGTCGCCCGCGCAGCTCGCGCTCGCGTTCGTCAACAGCCGGCCGTTCGTGCGCAGCAATCTGGTCGGCGCGACCTCGCTCGACCAGCTGAAGGAGAACATCGGCAGCATCGACGTGAAGCTGTCCGACGAGATTCTCGCGGAGATCGACGCGCTGCACGAACGGCAGCCGAACCCGGCGCCGTAACGGCGTGCGACCCGCGCGGCGCCACGCCGCGCGGGTCGCATCGGCGGCGATGCACTCGCGCATCGCCGCCGTCCTCCCTATTGCATCCTCAGCCGCGTGCGCGCGACGAGCAGCGCGACGAGGCTCAGCACCGCGCAGCCCATCAGGTACAGCGCCGGCGACAGCCGGTTGCCGGTCGCGCTGATCAGCCAGGTGATGACGAACGGCGCAAACCCGCCGAACAGCGTGACGCCCGTGTTGTAGCTGACCGCGAGACCGGTCGCGCGCGTCTGCGCAGGGAACAGCTCGGCCATCAGCGCGGGCAGCGCGCCGCAGTACATCGCCTTCAGAAGCCCGATCCAGATCAGCGCGGCCAGCATCGTCGCGAACGACGCATGCTGCGTGAGCCACGCGAACGTCGGCCATACGGTCAGGAGCATCAGCACGGCGGCCGTCGCCATTACGCGGATGCGCCCGGTCCGGTCGGACAGATGGCCGACGAGCGGCGTGACGAGCGTCAGCACGAAGCCGGTCGCGAGTGTGGCGGCAAAGCCCGTCGACGCGGGCAGCCCGAGCTGCTTGATCGCGTAGGTCGGCATGTACAGCACCATGTAGTTGATCGCGGTCGAGATCACGAGCGCGCCGATCGACAGCAGCAGTCGCGTCTTCTGGTCCGCGAACAGTTCGCGCACGGGCGCGTCGGAGCGCGCCTGCGTCTTGAACTCGACACCCTCGTCGACATAGCGGCGGATATACAGCCCGACAGGGCCGATCGCGAGCCCGAACAGGAACGGCACGCGCCAGCCCCAGCTTTCGAGCTGCGCGGTCGTCAGCGTGGCGGTCAGCAGCGCGCCGAAGCCGGACGCCAGCAGCGTCGCGAGACCCTGGCTCGCGAACTGCCAGCTCGACATGAAGCCGCGCCGCTGCGGCGCATGCTCGACGAGGAACGCAGTGGAGCTCGCGAATTCGCCGCCGGCGGAGAAGCCCTGCATCAGCCGCGACAGCATGATCCCGAGCGGCGCGAGGATGCCGATCGACGCGTAGGTCGGCATCAGCGCGATCAGCAGCGTGCCGCCCATCATCATCGCGATCGACAGCAGCAGCGACGCCTTGCGGCCGGCGCGATCCGCATACGCGCCGAGCACGAAGCCGCCGATCGGCCGGATCAGGTACGACAGCCCGAACGTGCCGAGCGTGAGCAGCAGCGACGTCGCTTCGCTGGTCGAGGGGAAGAACAGCTTGGCGATCGTCACCGCGAAGAAGCCGTAGACGATCAGGTCGAACCATTCGAGCGCGTTGCCGATCGACGCCGCGAAGATGATGCGCCGGATCTGCGCGGCATTCGGGCGGGCGGCTTCCTGCGTGGTCAGGGTGGTCGTGTTCATCGTGTATGCGTATCCCGTGGAAGGAGCGGCGCGCGCGTCACAGTGCGACGCCGGCCGCGGCGGGTGCCGCGCGGCGCAGCGGCGGTGCGTCGTCGCCGAGATCCCAGAAGAGGCCGGCCATCATCTGCAGCCCCTCGCGCACGACGCTCGCGAGCAGGTGCTCGTTCGGCGCGTGCTGCGAGCAGGCCGGATACGAATGCGGGACCCACAGCGTCGGCAGCCCGAGCGTGTCGGCGAACACCTCGTTGGGCAGCGTGCCGCCGAGGTTCGGCAGGATCGCCGGCTTCTTGCCGGTCGTGCGCGCGAGCGACGCGACGGCCCAGCGCACCCACGGATCCTCGGGCGGCACCCGCGTGGCCGGCGCCCCGCGCTCGACGTCGATCTCGACGTCGCCGAAGCCGTGCGCGTCGAGATGCGCGCGCAGGTGCGCGTGCAGCGCCTGCCAGTCGGTGCCGACGACGAAGCGCAGCTGGCAGTGCGCGTACGCGGCGGGCGGAATCGCGTTGACGGGATGTTCGGGATTGCCGGCCTTGAACGCGAGGATCTCGAGCGTGTTCCAGCCGAACACGCGCTCGGCCGCGGACAGGCCCGGCTCCCCCCAGTCGGCGTCGAGCGCCGGATCGCCGGGGCCGCCGCCGACCGACAGATCGGCGAGCGCTTCGCGCACGGCGGCCGGGATCGGCGGCGGGCGCAGCCCGGCGACGCGGATCGACCCGCGCGCATCGACGAGGCTCGCGAGCGCGTGCGCGAGCACGATCGCCGGATTGCGCAGCAGCCCGCCCCAGTTGCCGGAATGATGTGCGCCGTCGCGCGCGTGCAGGCTCAGCCGGAAATTGACTGCGCCGCGCGAGCCGAGAAACACGGTCGGGCGCTCGGCGGCGATGCGCGGCCCGTCGGACGCGATCAGCACGTCGGCCGCGAGCGCATCGCGCTCCTGGCGGCACAGCGCGTCGAGCCCCGGCGAGCCGGTTTCCTCGCCCATCTCGATCAGCAGTTTCGCGTTGAAACCGAGCCGGCCGCCGCGCGCGTCGAGCACGCTCGCCAGCGCGGCAAGGTTGATCGTGTGCTGGCCCTTGTTGTCGGCGCTGCCGCGGCCGTACCAGCGGTCGCCGTCGGCGGTCAGCGTCCACGGCGACAGCGGCGCGCGCCACTGCGCGTCGTAGCCGCGCACGACGTCGCCGTGGCCGTAGATCAGCACGGTCGGCAGCGCGTCGTCCTCGTGGCGCGACGCGAGCAGGAACGGGCCACCGCCGTCGACGGGATTGTCGACGATGCGCGACGCGAAGCCGAGGCGCGCGGCTTCGGGCGCGATCTCGTCGGTCAGGTACGCGCGCAGCGCGGCGGCGCTGCCGCTTTCCTGGCTTTCGGTGCGCAAGCCGACGCGGCGGCTCAGCGTCGTGAAGAAGGCACCGGATTCGAACTGGTCCAGCGCGTGCTGGAGGGCGGCGGTACGGCTCAAGACAGGTCTCCTCGTCGGGGGCGGCCGCGCAGGGCCGTGCGGGCAGCGTGAAGTGCGATCGATTCTAGGAAGCCGTTTTTTTTGTCACAATGATCGAATTTCGAACCTTTCTTTGCCGAAAAGGCAAAACGGAACGGCCCGCACCGGCCCGGAGACACGACGATGGCGGCTTTTCTGCATGGCCTGGCGCTGCGGTATTTCGTCGAGGTGGCGCGCACCGGCTCGATCAGCGACGCGTCCGCGCGGCTGCACGTCGCGGTATCGGCGATCAGCCGTCAGATCGCGAAGCTCGAAAGCGAGCTCGGCGCGCCGCTGTTCGAGCGCCGGCCGCGCGGGATGGCGTTGTCGGAGGCCGGCGAGCGGCTGCTGGGCTTTGCGCAGCGCAGCCTGCTCGAGGCCGAGCATGTGATGAAGGAGATCGGCGGGCTCGACGCGCTGCACGGCAGCCTGCTGAAGATCGCGTGCTCGGAAGGGTTCGCGAGCGATTTCCTGCCGGGCGCGCTCGCAAGCTTCAAGGCGCGCCATCCGGGCGTCGATTTCTCGATGTGGGTCGTGTCGCCGGCCGATGCGACGCGGCGCGTGCGCGAAGGCGACGCCGACATCGCGCTGACCTTCAGCCTCGCGCCGGAAAAGGGCGTGCGCGTCGAACACACCGAGCGTGCGCCGATCTTCGCGCTGGTGCGCCGCGATCATCCGCTGGCGGCGCGCGACGCGGTGTCGCTCGCCGATGTCGCGCGTCATCCGCACGTGCTGCCGGAAGCCGGCACGACCGTGCGCCAGCTGATCGACATCGCCTGCGCACTCGACGGGCTGCTGCTCGAGCCCGAGCTGACGAGCAACAACACGGCGGCGATGTACCGCTATGCGCAGCGCACGGGCGCCGTGATGTTCACCGGGCTGCTGTCGGTGCGCGACCGCTGCGACGCGGACGGCTTCGTCGTCGTGCCGCTGACGAACCCGCAGCTGCGCGAGCGCAGCATCCAGGTGCAGACCATGGCGGGGCGCGACCTGCCCGCGTCGGTGCGGGCGTTTCGCGACCATCTGATCGACGCGATGAAGGCGGCTTCGGCGCCGCCGGCGGCGGTGCGCGGCTCGCGACGCCCGCGCATGAGATAATCGCCAATCCGCCTTCCGCGCCCGTGCGGCTCGCCGAGCCGCATCGCTCCGTTTCGACGCCAAATTGAAGAATCTGATTGTCACCCTCGATCGCGCCGGCGAGTTCGACGAGATCATCGACGTGCGCACGCCGCTCGAGTTCGCCGAGGACCATATCCCCGGCGCGCTGAACGCGCCCGTGCTCAGCAACGAAGAACGCGTGCTGGTCGGCACGATGTACCGGCAGGTGTCGCCGTACGAGGCGACGCGCGTCGGCGCCGCGATCGTCGCGCGCAACATCGCGCGTCATCTCGATACGACCTTCGCCGACCGTCCGCGCAACTGGCGGCCGCTGATCTACTGCTGGCGCGGCGGCAAGCGCTCGGGCTCGATGACGACCTGGTTCAACCTGATCGGCTGGCAGGCGCGTCAGCTCGAAGGCGGCTACAAGGCGTACCGCCGTTCGGTATGCGACACGCTCGATACGCTGCCGTCGCGCTTTCGCTATATCGCGCTCGTCGGCCATACGGGCTGCGGCAAGACGCGGCTGCTGAACGCGCTGCGCGACGCGGGCGCGCAGACGCTCGATCTCGAGGCGCTGGCGCGCCATCGCGGTTCGCTGCTCGGCGCGCTGCCGGGCGTGCCGCAGCCGTCGCAGAAGGCGTTCGATTCGGGGCTGGTCGAAACGCTCGGTCGTTTCGACCCGGCGTGGCCGGTGTTCGTCGAATCGGAAAGCCGCAAGATCGGCGTGGTGCAGCTGCCGATCGCGCTGCTCGACGCGTTCCACGCGGGGCCGTGGGTGCAGGTCGAAGCCGCGCGCGACGAGCGCATCGCGTTCCTGCTCGACGATTACGCACACCTGTTCGACGATCCGGCCGCGTTCAACGCGCAGCTCGAACGACTGATCGGGCTGCACAGCCGCGAAGCGGTCGCGCGCTGGCGCACGCTGATCGACGCGAATGCACGCGCCGAGCTGTTCGGCGAACTGATCGACCGGCATTACGATCCGGCCTATGCGCGGACTTACCGCGCGTCGTACGGCAAGCCGAACCGCGCGCTGACGTTCGTGTTTCGGCCCAATGCGGCGGACGTGCCCGACCAGGCGCGCGCGCTGCTCGGGCAGCTCGCGCAGGCCGGATTGCCGGCGTCGCCGGCGCTGGCGGCGGCGTGCCGCGCACAACCTGCAACCGATAACGACCAACCGACCACGCTACGATGACGACCACCCGCACCCAACCCAGCCCGGCGCTCGGCTGGATGACCTTCCTGCTGATCGCGGTCGCAGGACTGTTCTACGTGAAATGGTTTCCGTACTACAACAAGGCATTCGTCGCGGCCGAGCACCATTCGATCGGCCAGTCGATCCTGATGGGCACGTCGGCGACGGCGCCCGAGCCGTCGCTGAAGGCTGCGCTCGATTACGCATGGGCGTACGGCAAGGCGATCTGGCAGGCGATGGTGCTCGGCCTGCTGCTCGGCTCGGCCGTGCAGGCGCTGCTGCCGGCGCACTGGGTCGCACGCGTGCTGGGCCGCACCGGTTTCGGCAGCGTCGCCGCGGGCGGCCTGCTGTCGCTGCCCGGCATGATGTGCACCTGCTGCGCGGCGCCCGTCGTCGCGGGCCTGCGGGCGCGGCACGCGTCGCCGGGCGGCGCGGTCGCGTTCTGGCTCGGCAACACGGTGCTGAACCCGGCCGCGCTGGTGTTCATGGGCTTCGTGCTCGGCTGGCACTGGAGCGCGCTGCGGCTCGTGCTCGGCGTCGCGATGGTGTTCGGGATCGGCTATCTGCTGAATCGCATCGCGCGTCCGGAAGATCGCAGCATCGACGATGCGCAGCTCGCGGCACTGGCCGCCGAGCAGGCCGCGGCCGGCAATCCGTTCGTGCGCTGGATCAAGCTGCTCGCACGGATGGCCGTGCGACTCGTCCCGGAGTACATCGTGCTGGTGCTGCTGCTCGGCGCCGCGCGCGCGTGGCTGTTTCCGCACATCGGTCCGGACATCGGCAATCACCTCGGCTGGATCGTCGCGTTCGCGGTCGCAGGCATGCTGTTCGTGATCCCGACGGCGGGCGAGGTGCCGATCATCCAGGCGATGCTGTCGCTCGGCATGGGCGTCGGCCCGGCCGCGGCGTTGCTGATGACGCTGCCGCCGATCAGCGTGCCGTCGATCGCGATGCTCGCGCGTTCGTTCAAGCCGTACATGCTGGCGATCGTCGCGGTCCTGGTCGTCGCGTTCGGGATCGCGAGCGGGCTGCTCGCGGTCGCGTTCGGGTTCTGACCGACCGGCACGGGTGCGGCGTTCGCCGGGCGCAGGCCGGTCGATCCGGTTGGCGCGCGCGGCCGTCAAGCGGGGCGGGGTGCTCCGCTGTCGATGCCGCTGCGGGCGCGGGCGAGCGGCCGCTCGTGTCGTCCGGCCGGCCCGCCTGGCCGTTATATTCATCCGGCGCCGCCGTTTTGCGCGTGCGGCGCCCTTTACAAGAAGCAAACAGGAAAACGCATGTCCCAACCGAAGATTCATCCTCGACTTGAAAAGGCGCTGACGCGCGGCGATCTCGCGATTCGTCAGGCCAATTCCGCGCGCGCGACCGCCGTGCTGAGCGCGCTCGGCACGATGATCGTCGAGGCGTCTGCGACGATCGGCGTCGAGGCCAGCATCGACATTCCGCAGGGCGATCGCATTTACGACCCGGTCAACGGCCTGTGGCCGCAGAAAATGCTGGTGTCATTCGACGGCCCGGTCGAGGATGCCGATGCGGAAGAGCTGCGCACCGTCTATCTGGTCGCCGACGATCCGGGCACGCAGTTCCGCGTCGAATGGCATCGTGCGGACGGCAAGCTCGGCCGCCACGAAGGCGGGCCGCTCGCGACCGTCGCATTCCTGACCGACGTCGAGATTCCGTGGAGCGACGACGACGAATAACGTCGTCGCGCAGTACGAATGAAGCTGGCGCCGCGCGCGCCGGTGGTCAGCGCATCAGCCGGCGCCGGAACAGCCACGCGCACAGCAGGAACCCGCCGACCGCGTAGCCGGCGAGCACGGCGACGTGCAGGCCGACGTCGGCTGCCGGCCGGCCAAGCATTGCGGGCCGGATCAATTCGACCGCGTGCGCGAGCGGCAGTGCATGCGCTGCGTGCTGCGCGAGCGGCGGCAGTTGCGTGATCGGGAAGAACACGCCCGACAGCAGCAGCATCGGCGTCAGCACGAGCGTCTGATAGAACATGAAGAAGTCGTAGGACGGCGCGAGCGCCGTGACGATCATCGCGACGCTCGCGAACGCGAGGCCCGCGAGCGCGATCACGGGCAGCACCGCGAGCATCGACGGAAACCGCGCATAGCCGAGTGCGCCCGCGACGAGCATGATTGCGACGCCCGACAGCAGCGCCTTGCTGGCGGCCCACGCGATCTCGCCGAGCACGACGTCGCCGAGCGCGAGCGGCGTGTGCATGATTGCTTCCCACGTGCGCTGCACGTGCATCCGCGAAAAACCCGAATACATCGACTCGAAGCTTGCGGACATCATCACGCTGGATCCGACCGTGCCGGCTGCGAGAAACGCGATGTACGACACGCCGTCGACATGGCCGAGCATCAGCCCGAGCCCGAAACCCAGCCCGAACAGATAGATCATCGGATCCGCGAGATTGCCGAACATCGACGCGAGCGCGAGCTTGCGCCAGACGAGATAGTTACGGCGCCACACGGCGATCCAGTTGGTCGCGTTCGCAGGCAGCGCCAGCGCGAAGCGCGACTCGCGCGGTGGGGCGCTGTGCGCGGCGGCGGAATAGTTGCGTACGTCCATGGTCGATCAGTCCTGCATGTCGCGGCCGGTGAGCCGCAGGAACACGTCCTCCAGATTGGCCGGACGATGCAGATAGCGCAATCCCGCGCGACCCTTGATTCGCGCGCTGAGCGGCTCGGGGTCGTTCACGTAGCAGAACAGCGTCTCGCCGCTGATTTCGGTGCGCTGCGCGAGCGGGGCGAGTTCGTCGCGCAGCGCGGCCGGGTCCGGCCCGTAGATCTCGATCACGTCGCAGCCGATTTCCGACTCGATCAGCGCGTGCGGCGCGCCCTCGGCGATCTTGCGGCCTTCCTCGATCACGCAGAGCCGGTCGCACAGACGTTCGGCTTCCTCCATGAAATGCGTGGTGATCAGGATCGTCTTGCCGCGCGCGAGCAGCGAGCGCAGCCGTTCCCACATCAGGTGCCGCGCCTGCGGGTCGAGACCCGTCGTCGGTTCGTCGAGCACCAGCACGTCGGGATCGTTGACGAGCGCGCGCGCGAGCGTGAGACGGCGCTTCATGCCGCCGGACAGTTCGCTCACCTTCGCATCGGCCTTGTTCTCGAGTTTCGCGAATTCGAGCAGCGGCTGCACGAGGGCACGCGCGGCCTGTGCCGACATCCCGAAATAGCGGCTGAACACGAGCAGGTTCTCGCGAACCGTGAAGTCGGGGTCGAGATTGTCGAACTGCGGGACGACACCGACGCGCCGGCGTGCATGCCGCGCGCGCGCCGGCACCGGTTCGCCGCACAGCGAAATGGCGCCCGCGTCGGGATGCGCGAGGCCGAGCAGCATCTTCAGCGTCGTGGTCTTGCCGGCGCCGTTCGGCCCGAGCAGGCCATAGCATTCGCCGACCTGCACATGGAAGGACAGGCCGTTGACGACGAGCTTGTCGCCATAGCGCTTTTCGACGTTGCGGAAATCGATCGGTGCGACGGACATGGAAGATGAGTGTTGGATGCGGGCGGCATGCTGCTGCCGAATGCGAGCCGGCGCGAACGGATCGGGCGAACGCGTGTCAGACGGGCATGACCGAGGCGAACGATCGCGATGCCGGTTCGCATGCTGCGGGACGGCGGCACGAACGGGCCATTCTAGTGCATCGCCCGCATCCGTTCAGCGCATCTGCGCGCGAAACGGTGCATGCGCGCCGGACCGTGCACTGCATCATCGCGTGCGCGCCGTGCGCGGCGCATCAGCGTTTTCCATCCCTTGCGTCCTGAATTGCGGCGCACCATGATGAAGGCGTAGGGTTCGTTGTCGCGATAGGGAGGTTTCATGGCTAGCTACAACAAGATTTTGCTGTGCTACGACGGCACGCTCGAAGGGCGCAAGGCCCTGCGCTGCGGCGCCAATCTCGCACTGGACCTGAAGGCCGAAACGCACCTGCTGTCGGTGGTCGACATGCGCTCGAGCATCGCGCAGAGCGCAGGGCTGCTGACCGACGTCGCATGCGGCCGTTTCGAGGAAACCGCCCGGGAAATCCTGCAGGAAGGCGTGAACTGGCTGCGCGAGCGCGGCGTGCAGGCCGAAGGCCATTTCGCGTTCGGCTATCCGATCGACGAAATCGCGAATCTCGCGACCGAACTGAAGGTCGACCTGGTCGTCGTCGGCCATCGGTGCCGCAGCGGGCTGTCGAGATGGTGGATGGGGTCGGGCAATACGCAGCTGCTCGATCGGGTGAACTGCAGCATCCTGGTGGCGTGCTCGTCCGCTGAAGAGCAAAAGGCCGAGATCGCACGCGAACGCGAAGCGGCGACCGCAAGCGGCAAATAAGCCCCGATGCAGGATTGAGCGGCGGAGCGCGGCGTTCGGCCGCGGCGCCGCCGCGCCGACTTGGCCGCTTGCGGAGCGCGGCGAAGCCCGCTTACGCGTGCAGGTCGATCGCGGACAGCTTCCACGAGAACAGGCCGAAGCGGTGGAAGATCGCTGCATAGCGCGTGCCGTCCGCCGTGCGCTGATAGGTCACGACGAACTCGTCGATATTCCGGTAACCGGCGCTCGTTTGCTGCTGGCGCGGTGCCGCGCCCGGGCTTGCGGGCGCGGGCGCCGGTGCGGACGATGACGCGGTTGTGGTCGCCGTGTTGCTGGCCGGCGCGGCGGCGCTCGCCGGAGGACCGGCCGTGCCGGCAGGCGGCGCGGTCGATTCGGCGCCGGGTGTGCCGCCCGGCGGCGGCGCCGACCATTCGGGCGGACGCTCGCCCGGATTGCCGCGCGGCGGCAATCCGCCCATCAACGCGGCCACGCCTTCCGGCGTCGCATACGCATCGACCAGCGGGCCGATTAATGCGGACCCGATCAACGCCCCGATCGCCGCGAACGGATTGCCTTTCTTCGCCGCGTCGATCCGGCGCATCAACTCTTCCGTGACCTGCTGCTTCAGGCTGATGCGCAGCGACGGAAAATCGACGTATTCGCTGACGGCCTGCGCATCCCGCGCATCGATCGCCGATTTCAGGCGACCGAGCGCAACATACGGCGACGCGTACGCATAGCCGATCGCCGCAATGACGACGATGGCCATCGCAGCGATCAACAGGGGTTTGAACCGCGATGCGCGGCCCGGAGCTTGCGTCACGATACCTCCGAAGCGGGACTGTTCCGCAATCAGAGACCGCCTTGCGCGGCAGAACGTTCCTCGGCAATGCAGCGGTCGATCATCCGGCACACGGCGTCGATCGTGCCGACCATGATCAGCCGCGAGCGGCCGTGATAGACGCGCACCGGCGCGCGGCGCGCCGGTTCCGCATGATTCAGGCCGGCGTTCAGCGACACCCGCGCGAAGGCGGGCAGCGCCGACGGCAGCAGCGACGCCTGCCGTTCGACTGCGACTTCTTGGCCGGCGGGCGCCGCAGCGGTGAGCGGCGCGCAGGGCGTGCGGCCGCGCAGATGACGCAGGCGACCGAATTGACGGAAAGGCAGCAGGCGGGCAAGGCGTTCCATGATGTTCTCCTGAGCGAGACGGATGGGTCAGAGTTCGCCCGAGCGGATCAGCCCGACGGCGATGCCTTCCAGCGCGAATTCCGCACTGCCGGCCTTGACGAAGATGTTTTCGTAATCGGGGTTTTCCGCGATCAACTCGAGGCCGCCCGGCCGGCGCATCAGGCGCTTGACCGTGACGTCGTCGCCCAGGCGCGCGACGATGATCTGCCCGTCCTTCGCTTCCGTGCGCTTCTGCACCGCGAGGAGGTCGCCGTCGAGAATGCCGGCGTCGCGCATCGACAGGCCGCGCACTTTCAGCAGGTAGTCGGGCTTGCTGGAGAACAGCGCGGGATCGCACGCGTAATGCTGCGAGATGTGCTCCTGCGCGAGGATCGGGCTACCGGCCGCGACGCGGCCGACCAGCGGCAGCGACAACTGCATCAGCCCGGCGTGCGGCAGCGTGAACTGGTGCGGCGCGTCGTCGATGCCGAGCAGGCGGATGCCGCGCGACGCGCCGGCGGCCAGCTCGATCACGCCCTTGCGCGCAAGCGCCCGGAGGTGCTCCTCGGCCGCGTTCGGCGAACTGAAACCCAGCTCGGCCGCGATCTCGGCGCGGGTGGGGGGGAATCCGGAGCGCTCGATCGCGCGGCGGATCAAGTCGAACACTTGCTGCTGGCGGGCGGTGAGTTTGGTCATGGTTCAACTGTATGGATAGACAGTGAGCTGTATTTTTATACAGTACTTCGCGAATTTCAAGTGTTACGTGAAGTTCGACGCGATCGCGCCGGTTCCGATGCAATTTGGCGACGCCCGGACGCCGGTTTATCCGCCGCAACCGTCCATCCGTGCTGCGTTAGCACTTTTGAGTATTAAAAAATGAGGAACGATTATTTTTAATCATGTAACCCGTTCGATAGACTGGCCCGACATCGCAATACCGACTACACGACAACACTGGAGAACCAAGGATGGTGAAGCGCACGACGGGGCTGGCGAGCGGGGTGGGCCGCTTGATCGCAACACTCGCGCTGGGCGCGGCGGCGGTGCTGGGCGCCGCGACGCACGCGCAGGCCGATACGACGTTCCTGAACGTGTCGTACGACCCGACACGCGAGCTGTACCAGGATTTCAATCAGGCGTTCGGCAAGGAGTGGAAGGCGAAGACCGGCGAGACGGTCAACTTCAAGCAGTCGCACGGCGGCTCGGGCGCGCAGGCGCGCTCGGTGCTCGACGGCCTGCAGGCCGACGTCGTGACGCTCGCGCTGGCCTACGACATCGACGCGCTCGCGAACAAGGGGCTCGTGAACAAGGACTGGCAGAAGCGGCTGCCCGACAACGCGTCGCCGTACACGTCGACGATCGTGTTCCTCGTGCGCAAGGGCAATCCGAAGGGCATCAAGGACTGGGACGACCTGACCAAGCCCGGCGTGTCGATCGTCACGCCGAACCCGAAGACCTCGGGCGGCGCGCGCTGGAACTACCTGGCCGCATGGGCGTACGCGGTGCACAAGCCGGGCGGCAACGAGCAGACCGCGAAGGAATTCGTCACGAAGCTGTACAAGAACGCGGGCGTGCTCGATTCGGGCGCGCGCGGCGCGACGACGAGCTTCGTGCAGCGCGGGATCGGCGACGTGCTGATCGCATGGGAGAACGAGGCGTTCCTGTCGATCAAGGAGTTCGGCCCCGACAAGTTCGAGATCGTCGTGCCGTCGGTCAGCATCCTGGCCGAGCCGCCGGTCGCGGTGGTCGACAAGGTGGTCGACAAGAAGGGCACGCGCAAGCTGGCCGAGGCCTACCTGAACTTCCTGTACAGCCCGCAGGGCCAGGAGATCGCGGCGCGCAACTACTACCGGCCGCGCTCGAAGAACGTGCCGGCGGAGCTGACCAAGCAGTTCCCGAAGCTGAAGCTGTACACGGTCGACGATACGTTCGGCGGCTGGACGAATGCGCAGAAGACGCATTTCGCGGATGGCGGCGTGTTCGACTCGATCTACAAGCCGCAGTAACGCCATAACGACAGCGGCGCGCCACGACAGCGCGCCGCATTGCCGCCGCCGCCGGCGCGACCTGTCGCGCCGGCGTTCGCGCCGGACCCGTGTGAATCGACCCAGCAAGAGCATCCGATGAGTACGTACACCTTTCGCAAGCCGAGCGCGCTGCCCGGTTTCGGCGTGACGCTCGGCATCACGGTGGCCTATCTGAGCCTCGTGGTGCTTATTCCGCTTGCCGCCACGTTCCTGAAGACCGCGACGCTGTCGTGGGACCAGTTCGTCACCGCCGTCACGTCGCCGCGCGTGCTCGCGTCGTACCGGCTGACGTTTTCCGCGGCGCTCGGCGGCGCGCTGATCAACGCGGTATTCGGCTTTCTGGTCGCGTGGGTGCTGGTGCGCTACACGTTCCCGTTCAAGCGCATCGTCGACGCGATCGTCGACCTGCCGTTCGCGCTGCCGACCTCGGTCGCCGGCATTTCGCTCGCGGCCGTCTATGCGACCAACGGCTGGGTCGGCCAGTATCTCGCGCCGCTCGGCATCAAGATCGCGTTCACGCCGGCCGGCGTGCTGGTCGCGCTGACCTTCATCGGGCTGCCGTTCGTCGTGCGTACCGTGCAGCCGGTGCTCGAGGATTTCGAGCGCGAGCAGGAGGAGGCCGCCGCGTGCCTCGGCGCGTCGCGCTGGCTGACGTTTCGCCGCGTCGTGCTGCCGGCCGTGCTGCCGGCGCTGCTCACCGGCTTCGCGCTCGCGTTCGCGCGTGCGCTCGGCGAGTACGGATCGGTGATCTTCATCGCGGGCAACGTGCCGATGAAATCCGAAATCACCTCGCTGCTGATCATCACGAAGCTCGAGCAGTACGACTACGCGGGCGCGACCGCGCTCGCGGTCGTGATGCTGGTCGTGTCGTTCCTGATGCTGCTGCTGATCAATTCGCTGCAGTGGTACCTGCAGCGCAGGACCAGCAAGGGCGCAAGCGGGCCCGCGCCCGCGATCGCCGCCACCGCGACCGCCGGAGGCCAGCGATGAACCGGGAGTCTTCCGCCGTGCTGAAAACCCCGTCGTCCGCCGCGCGTGCGCGTGCCGCGAAGCAGCTCGATCCGGTCAGCGAATCGCGCGTGGTGCGCTGGCTGCTCACCGGCATCGCGCTGGCGTTCCTCGCGTTCTTCCTCGTCGTGCCGCTCGCCGCGGTGTTCGTCGAGGCGCTGCGCAAGGGCGTCGGCTTCTATCTCGAATCGCTCGCCGACCCGGACGCGTGGGCGGCGATCAAGTTGACGCTCATCGTCGCCGCGATCGCGGTGCCGCTGAACCTCGTGTTCGGCGTGTGCGCATCGTGGGCGATCGCGAAATTCGAGTTTCGCGGCAAGGCGCTGCTGACGACGCTGATCGACCTGCCGTTCTCGGTGTCGCCGGTGATCTCGGGCCTCGTCTACGTGCTGCTGTTCGGCGCACAGGGCTGGCTCGGCCCGTGGCTGCAGGATCACGACGTGCAGATCATCTTCGCGGTGCCGGGCATCGTGCTCGCGACGATCTTCGTCACGTTCCCGTTCGTCGCGCGCGAGCTGATCCCGCTGATGCAGGCGCAGGGCAGCGACGAGGAAGAGGCCGCGCGCGTGCTGGGCGCGTCGGGCTGGCAGATCTTCCGCCGCGTGACGCTGCCGAACGTGAAGTGGGGGCTGCTGTACGGCGTGATCCTGTGCAATGCGCGCGCGATGGGCGAATTCGGCGCGGTGTCGGTCGTGTCCGGCCATATCCGCGGCGTCACCGACACGATGCCGCTGCACGTCGAGATCCTGTACAACGAATACAACTTCGCGGCGGCGTTCGCGGTGGCGTCGGTGCTCGCGCTGCTCGCGCTCGTCACGCTCGCGCTGAAGCTGCTCGCCGAGCGCCATCTCGCCGCCGAGCTGTCCGGCGCGCGCGACGCCGTTCCCGCACATGCCGGCCCTGCGGCCATTTCGTCGAAATCGTAAAGAGGCAACCAGAATGGGTATCACCGTCCGTCACCTTCAGAAGCGCTTCGGCGATTTCACCGCGCTCGACAACGTGTCGCTCGACTTCCCGCCCGGCGAACTCGTCGCGCTGCTGGGGCCGTCCGGCTGCGGCAAGACCACGCTGCTGCGCGTGATCGCGGGCCTCGAGCACGCGGACTCGGGGCAGGTCGTGCTGCAGGGGCTCGACGTCGCGTCGGTCGGCGCGCGCGATCGCCAGGTCGGCTTCGTGTTCCAGCATTACGCGCTGTTCCGCCACATGACCGTGTTCGAGAATGTCGCGTTCGGGCTGCGCGTGAAGCCGCGCCGCGAGCGGCCGTCGGAAGCCGCGATCCGCGATAAGGTGCACGAGCTGCTGAAGCTGGTGCAGCTCGACTGGCTCGCGCAGCGCTATCCGTCCGAGCTGTCGGGCGGCCAGCGCCAGCGGATCGCGCTGGCCCGCGCGCTCGCGGTCGAGCCGAAGGTGCTGCTGCTCGACGAGCCGTTCGGCGCGCTCGACGCGAAGGTCCGCAAGGAGCTGCGCGGCTGGCTGCGGCGCCTGCACGACGACCTGCACATCTCGACGATCTTCGTCACGCACGACCAGGAAGAGGCGCTGGAAGTCGCCGACCGCATCGTCGTGCTGAACCGCGGCCGCGTCGAACAGGTCGGCAGCCCGCAGGACGTCTACGATCATCCGCGGAGCGCGTTCGTCTACGAATTCCTCGGCGCCGCGAACCGGCTGCCGGGCACGGTTGCCGGGCACGGCTTCGTGGCCGAGGGCGCGGCCGCGCCGATCGCGGTCGACGCCGATTTCGCGGGCCCTGCGAACGCCTACGTGCGGCCGCACGATCTGCAGCTGTGGCCGGTGACCGAAGCCGGGCATCGGGACGGCATCGCGGTCGACGTGCGCCGCGTGATCCCGCTCGGCGGCTCGGTGCGCGTCGAGCTCGAGGCGCGTGCCGGCGGCGCGCTCGAGGCGGAGCTCGATCGCGACGCGTGGCGCGCGCTCGCGCTGCAGGTCGGCGACGGCGCGACCGCCGTGCCGCGCGCGGTGCGCGTGTTTCCCGCGCGCTGACGAGTGACGCACCGACACCGCCCGAGTTTCGACAAGCCCATACCAAACAACGACAGCCCAAGAGGCATACCCATGAATTTTCAGCAACTGCGCTTCGTGCGCGAGGCCGTACGCCAGAACATGAACCTGACGGAGGTTGCGAACGTGCTGTACACGTCGCAGTCGGGCGTTTCGAAGCAGATCAAGGATCTCGAGGACGAACTCGGCGTCGACATCTTCATCCGCCGCGGCAAGCGGCTTACCGGCCTCACCGAGCCGGGCAAGGCGGTGCACCAGCTGATCGAGCGGATGCTGCTCGACGCCGAGAACCTGCGCCGCGTCGCGCGCCAGTTCGCCGACCAGGACAGCGGCCACCTCGTCGTCGCGACGACGCACACGCAGGCGCGTTATGCGCTGCCGAAGGTGATCCGGCAGTTCACCGACGTGTTCCCGAAGGTGCATCTCGCGCTGCGGCAGGGCAGCCCGCAGCAGATCGCGCAGATGATCCTGAACGGCGAGGCCGATCTCGGCATCTCGACCGAGGCGCTCGACCGCTATCCGGACATCGTCACGTTCCCGTGCTATTCGTGGCACCACACGGTCGTCGTGCCGAAGGGGCATCCGCTGGTCGGCCGCGAGAACCTGACGCTCGACGAAATCGCCGAGTATCCGATCATCACGTACGACCAGGACTTCACCGGCCGCTCGCACATCGACCAGGCGTTCGCGCAGGCGGGCGCGGTGCCCGACGTCGTGCTGACCGCGATCGACGCGGACGTGATCAAGACCTACGTCGAGCTTGGCATGGGGATCGGCGTGGTCGCCGCGATGGCCTACGACCCGCAGCGCGACACGGGGCTCGTCGCGCTCGACACGCAGCATCTGTTCGAGGCGAGCACGACGCGCGTCGGGCTGCGCAAGGGCGCGTTCCTGCGCGCGTATGCGTACCGGCTGATCGAGATGTTCGCGCCGCATCTGAGCGAGACCGAGATCGCCGCGCAGCTGCGCGAAGCCGTCTGAGCACAGCAGACCGCGCGCCGCGCAGCGTGATGCACGGCGCGCGGCAATGCAGGCGCGTGTTGCCGGCGCGCATCGGCGCGGCTGCCCGCGCGCTCCGAATAAACCCTGAATATTGATCAGACGGGTTGCGCGCCGGCGCGAATCGGTCCAGCATACCTTCACGCCGCCGGCTTCCCGCCGGCGGTGGCGCGTCGACGACAGCGCGCGCCAGGCAGTCGGCCGTCTGCCTTGCTTTCCTTCCTTGGTACCGACAGCAGCATCGATGGCCATTGTCCGGGTAATGTAGCGCAAACGTTTGCTCGCATTAAAACAACAGTCGGCCCGCATGGGCCAGTCGCCAGGAGATGTCTATGAATGTCCGCTTTCGCCGTCGCTTCCTGACCGCCGCGCTAGCCGCCGTCGCGGTTGCCGCCGCACCGGCCGTCCATGCCGAGACGGCCGGCAAGCCGAAGGTCGCGCTCGTGATGAAGTCGCTCGCCAACGAGTTCTTCCTGACGATGGAAAATGGCGCGAAGGAATACCAGAAACACAACGCGAGCCAGTTCGATCTCGTCACCAACGGCATCAAGGACGAGACCGACACCGCGAACCAGATCCGCATCGTCGAGCAGATGATCGTGTCGAAGGTCGACGCGATCGTGATCGCGCCGGCCGATTCGAAGGCGCTCGTGCCGGTCGTGAAGAAGGCGATCGACGCGGGCATCATCGTCGTCAACATCGACAACCGGCTCGATCCCGACGTGCTGAAGTCGAAGAACCTGAACGTGCCGTTCGTCGGCCCCGACAACCGCAAGGGCGCGCGCAAGATCGGCGACTACCTCGCGAAGCGGCTGAAGGCGGGCGACGAGGTCGGCATCGTCGAGGGCGTGTCGACGACGACCAACGCGCAGCAGCGCACGGCCGGCTTCCAGGACGCGATGAAGGCGGGCGGGATGAAGGTCGTGTCGGTGCAGTCGGGCGAGTGGGAAATCGACAAGGGCAATGCGGTCGCGGCCGCGATGCTCAACGAATACCCGAACCTGAAGGCGCTGCTGTGCGGCAACGACAACATGGCGATCGGCGCCGTGTCGGCCGTGCGCGCGGCCGGCAAGCAGGGCAAGGTGTACGTGGTCGGCTACGACAACATCAACGCGATCAAGCCGATGCTGAAGGACGGCCGCGTGCTCGCGACCGCCGACCAATACGCGGCGAAGCAGGCCGTGTTCGGCATCGATACCGCGCTGAAGGCGATCGCCGAGCACCGCAAGCAGGCCGACATGTCCGGCGTGGTCGAGACGCCGGTGGATCTCGTCACGAAGTGACGCTGCCCGGCGCGGCCGCCGCCCTCAAGAATCGCGCGCGGCGGCCGTTATCCGGGGTGAGCGCGATCACGGCCACCGCATGCCCATGCACGAGTGAGCGTCATACCCGCGCGCCGCGAGCGCGCGGCCGCAACCAGGATCGCGATGGAACCGACCTTCCCACCTTCTTCCCGTTCAGCCGAGCCCGTGCTGTCCGTCTCCGGCATCGGCAAGACCTATGCGGAGCCGGTGCTCGCCGACGTCACGCTGACGCTTGCGGCGGGCGAGGCGCTGGCGCTGACGGGCGAAAACGGCGCCGGCAAGAGCACGCTGTCGAAGATCGTCGGCGGGCTCGTCGAGCCGACTGCCGGCACGATGCGGCTGGGCGGCCGGGCCTATGCGCCCGCGAGCCGCACGCAGGCCGAGGCGCTCGGCGTACGCATGGTGATGCAGGAGCTGAATCTGCTGCCGACGCTGACGGTGGCCGAGAACCTGTTCCTGAACCATCTGCCGCGCCGCTTCGGCATCATCGACCGCGCGCGGCTGCGCGACGACGCGCGCGCCGCGATGGCGCAGGTCGGGCTCGACGCGGTCGATCCCGATACGCCGGTCGGCGCGCTCGGCATCGGCCACCAGCAGATGGTCGAGATCGCGCGCAACCTGATCGGCGACTGTCGCGTGCTGATCCTCGACGAGCCGACCGCGATGCTGACCGCGCGCGAGGTCGAGCTGCTGTTCGAGCAGATCGACCGGCTGAAGGCGCGCGGCGTCGCGATCGTCTATATCTCGCACCGTCTCGAGGAGCTGGCGCGGGTCGCCGAGCGCGTCGCGGTGCTGCGCGACGGCCGGCTGGTGCACGTCGGCGACATGTCGGCGATCACGTCCGACGGGCTCGTCACGCTGATGGTCGGGCGCGAGATCGGCGAGCAGATCGACCTCGGCGTGCGCAAGATCGGCGCGCCGCGGCTCGTCGTGTCCGGGATCACGCGCGCGCCCGCCGTGCAGGACGTGTCGCTCGAGGTGCGCGCGGGCGAGATCTTCGGCATCTCGGGCCTGATCGGCGCGGGCCGCACCGAGCTGCTGCGGCTGATCTACGGCGCCGACACGCCGGACGCCGGCATGATCGCGGTCGGCCAGCCGCCGAAGCCGGCCGCGATCCGCTCGCCGGTCGACGCGGTGAAGCACGGCATCGCGCTGATCACCGAGGACCGCAAGGGCGAAGGGCTGCTGCTCACGCAATCGGTCACCGCGAACGTGTCGCTCGGCCAGCTCGACCGACTCGCGCGCGGCGGCGTCGTCGATACGGCGCGCGAGACCGCGCTTGCCGAGCAGCAGATCGACGCGCTGCGGATCCGCACGCACGGCGCGGCGCAGCCGGTCGGCGAACTGTCGGGCGGCAACCAGCAGAAGGTCGTGATCGGCCGCTGGCTCGCGCGCGACATGGGCGTGCTGCTGTTCGACGAGCCGACGCGCGGCATCGACGTCGGCGCCAAATTCGAGATCTACACGCTGATGGGCGCGCTCGCGCGCGAGGGCCGCGCGCTCGTCGTCGTGTCGAGCGACCTGCGCGAGCTGATGCTGATCTGCGACCGGATCGGCGTGATGTCGGCCGGGCGCATGACCGCCGTGTTCGAACGCGGCAACTGGACCCAGGATGCGCTGCTGGCCGCAGCGTTCGCCGGCTTCGGCCGCGATGCGCTGCCGCAGGGCGAGCCGCCGCATCCGGCAACGGGCGCCGCCGCGCCCGGCACTTCGACGACAGGACGACCGCAATGACCCAGCCTCCCGTATCCCCGACCGACGCCGGCACCGCGCAGGACGTGACGGGGCGCCGCGCGCGCACGCTGTCCGGCACGCGGCTCGGCGTGTCGAACTATCTCGGGCTCGCCGGCGCGCTGGCCGCGATGATCGCGCTGTTCTCGGTGCTGAGCTCGCATTTCCTGACCTACGATACGTTCAGCACGATCGCGAACCAGATTCCCGATCTCGTCGTGATGTCGGTCGGCATGACCTTCGTGCTGATCATTGCCGGGATCGACCTGTCGGTCGGCTCGGTGCTCGCACTCGCCGCGTCGATGGTCAGCGTCGCCGCGCTCAAGTGGCAGTGGGGGCCGCTGCCGGCCGCGCTGATCGGCATCGCGGTCGCGACCGCAACGGGCGCGCTGACGGGCGCGGTCACGGTCGGCTGGCGGATTCCGTCGTTCATCGTGTCGCTCGGCGTGCTGGAGGCCGCGCGCGGTCTCGCTTACCAGCTGACGAATTCGCGCACCGCGTATATCGGCGACGCATTCGATTTCCTGTCGAACCCGATCGCGCTCGGCATCTCGCCGGCGTTCCTGATCGCGGTCGCGGTGATGGTCGCGGCCCAGTTCGTGCTGACGCGCACCGTGTTCGGCCGCTATCTGGTCGGCATCGGCACGAACGAGGAAGCCGTGCGACTTGCCGGGGTTAACCCGCGGCCGTATAAAATTCTCGTATTCGCATTGATGGGTGCGCTCGCCGGGCTCGCATCGCTGTTCCAGATTTCGCGGCTCGAGGCGGCCGACCCGAATGCGGGCGTGGGTCTGGAGCTGCAGGTGATCGCGGCCGTCGTGATCGGCGGCACGAGCCTGATGGGCGGACGCGGCTCGGTGATCAGCACGTTTTTCGGCGTGTTGATCATCTCCGTGCTGGCCGCAGGGCTCGCGCAGATCGGCGCGAACGAGCCGACCAAGCGGATCATCACCGGCGCGGTGATCGTGGTGGCGGTCGTGCTCGACACGTATCGCAGCCGGCGTGCACGTGCCCGGTAACATCGATAAACAGAACGGACCAGAGAGAAACGGGAAATGGCGACGATCAAGGATGTAGCGGCCATGGCGGGCGTGTCGTTTACGACCGTCTCGCACGTGGTGAACAATTCGCGGCCGGTGTCCGCGGACGTGCGTGCGAAGGTCGAGATCGCGATCCGCGAGCTGAACTACGTGCCGTCGGCCGTCGCCCGCTCGCTGAAGGCGCGCGCGACCGCAACCATCGGCCTCGTCGTGCCGAACAGCACGAATCCGTACTTCGCGGAACTGGCGCGCGGCATCGAGGACCAGTGCGCGGCGAACGGCTATTGCGTGTTCTTCTGCAATTCGGACGACGATCCGGTCAAGCAGCGCAACTACCTGCGCGTGCTGCAGGAAAAGCGCATCGACGGGCTGATCGTCGCGTCGGCCGGCGAGGACGCCGTGCTTGCGCAGACGCTCGCGGACGCGCATGCGCCGCTCGTCGTCGTCGACCGCAACATCGAGGGGCTCGCGGCCGATCTGGTGCAGATCGACCACGAGCGCGGCGCGTACCTCGCGACCCGCCACCTGCTCGAGCTCGGACACGCGAAGATCGGCTGCATCACCGGGCCGACCGACACGGCCGTCAGCGCGATGCGCGTGCACGGCTTCATTCGCGCGATGGCCGAGCGCGGCATCGACATCGTGCCGGGCGCGATCGCCGAAAGCGACTTTTCGTGCCTCGGCGGCTATCACGCGGCGGCGCGGCTGTTCGAGACGGTGCAGCCGAGCGCGATCTTTGCCGGCAACGACCTGATGGGCGTCGGCGCGCTGCGCGCGGCGGCCGAGCGCGGGATGCGCGTGCCCGACGACTGCTCGATCATCGGCTTCGACGACATCGAATTTTCCCGTTACACGTATCCGGCGCTGTCGACGGTCGGCCAGTCGGTGCGCGCGCTCGGCGAGATGGCTGCGCAAACGCTGATCGAGCGGATCGGCGGCGGCGCATCGGTCGCGCCGAGCCGCCGTCGCGTCGTGTCGCCGCGCCTCGTACTGCGCGAGTCAACCGCGGTGTACCGCGAGCCGGCCGCGGCCGGCCCGCGCGCATGACCGCGCCGGCGGCGGGCGCCGGCCGCGTGACGGTGGTCGGCAGCCTCAACATGGATCTCGTCGTCCGGGCGCCGCGGCTGCCGCTGCCGGGCGAGACGCTGGCCGGCCATGCGTTTGCCCAGGCAGCGGGCGGCAAGGGCGGCAACCAGGCCGTCGCCGCGGCGCGCCTCGGCGCGCGGGTCGCGATGATCGGCTGCGTCGGCGCGGACGCGCACGGCGCTGCGCTGCGTGCGGGCCTCGAAGCGGAAGGCATCGACTGCGCGGGGCTCGCGACCAGTGCCTCGGCGTCGACCGGCGTCGCGCTGATCGTCGTCGACGACGCGAGCCAGAATGCGATCGTGATCGTCGCGGGCGGCAACGGCGAGGTCGGTCCCGACACGGTCGCGCGCCACGAAGCCGCGCTGGCGGCCGCCGACGTGCTGATCTGCCAGCTCGAGACGCCGCCGGACGCCGTGTTCGCGACGCTGTCGGCCGGCCGGCGGCTCGGCCGCACAGTCGTGCTCAATCCGGCCCCGGCCGTTGCGCCGCTGCCGTCCGGCTGGCTGCCGCTGGTCGACTACCTGATCCCGAACGAGCTCGAAGCGGCCGCGCTGACGGGGCTGCCGGTGCGCGATCCGGCCGATGCCGAGGCCGCCGCGCGCGCGCTGCAGGCGGGCGGGGCACGCAACGTGCTGGTCACGCTCGGTGCGCGCGGCGTGCTGGCGCTGACGGCCGACGGCATCGCGCGCCACTATCCGGCGCCGGCGGTGCAGGCGGTCGACACGACGGCAGCCGGCGACACGTTCATCGGCGGCTTTGCCGCGCAGCTTGCGGCCGGCACGGACATCGACGCATCGGTCCGCTTTGCGCAGCGCGCGGCCGCGCTGTCGGTCACGCGCGCGGGCGCGCAGCCGTCGATCCCGACGCTCGCCGAACTCGCCGCGTAGCGCTGCAAAGGGCCGGATCGCGCGCGGCCGGTCCGGTGTGACGCGCACGCGCTTTTTCCTCGTCCCGCCGAATCCGGCGGCGATTCGTCCATCGTTTGCCCTTCGCTCCTGCGCGCAGCGCGTGTCGAATGGCGTGTCAATTGTTCATGAATTGGCAATCAAAAAACGAATTGTTCACTTATTTGACATGAACACCATCAAGTTGCGCGCCGCGCGGTCGTAAATGCACGGGGCGAGGCACTGCCTTGAAGCGACGCGCCTCGCCCGTTCATACGACGCAACACAGGAAGGATGATGGTGTTCAGAAACCTGACGATTCGTGCGCGAATCGGTATCACGATGGCGTTTCTTGCCGCGCTGCTGGCTGCGATCGGCGTGCTGGGGCTGGTCGGAATGACACGCGCGAACGATTCGGCGCGCGACATTTTTACCAACCAGATGCCGAGTGCGGTCGATGTCGCGAGCGCGGAATTGTTCGCTGCGCGCGAGCGCCTGGCGCTCGATCGTGCGGCGCTGCTGGCCGGCACGGCCGATTCGGCAGCGGCGATCGCGCGCAGCCGCGAGATGCGCGCGCAGTCCGACGCATGGTGGCAGAAATATCTCGCGCTGCCGCGCGGCCCGGAGGAAGACCGGCTCGCCCAGGAGGTCGCCGCGAAGCGGCAGGCGCTGCAGCGCAGCTGCGACGCGTTCGCCAGCGTGGTGACGGCCGATCAGCGCGACCGGATCGGCGACGGTGCGAAGGCGCTCCAGGCGCGCTACAACGACCTCGCGGTCGCGAGCGAGGCGCTGCGCAAATTCCAGTTCGGCGACGCGCAAACCGGGTTCGACCACGCCGAGTCGGTGTTCGCGACGATACAGGTGCTGTCGATCGTCGCGCTGGCGGCCGGCTTCGGCGCCGCGCTGCTGTCGTGGCTGACGCTGAGCCGCGCGATCGGCCGTCCGCTGGCCGACGCGCTCGCGCATTTCGACGCGATCGCCGCCGGCGACCTGCGCCGCGCGATCGTCGCGCAGCGCCGCGACGAGATGGGCCAGTTGCTCGACGGCGTCGCGAAGATGCAGCGCGGGCTCGTCGACACGGTGCGCAGCGTGCGCGGCGGCAGCGAGTCGATCGCGACCGCGGCGCGGCAGATTGCGGCAGGCAATATCGACCTGTCGTCGCGCACCGAGGAGCAGGCTGCTGCATTGCAGGAAACCGCGTCGAGCATGGAGCAGCTGACGGGCACCGTGAAACAGAACGCGGACAATGCGCGCCAGGCGAGCGCGCTGGCCGCCAATGCGTCGGAGATTGCGAACCGCGGCAATACGGTGGTCGGCCGGGTCGTCGGCACGATGGGCGAGATCAACCAGAGTTCGGCGAAGATCGCGGACATCATCGCGATCATCGAGGGCATCGCGTTCCAGACCAACATCCTCGCGCTGAACGCAGCCGTCGAAGCCGCGCGCGCCGGCGAAGACGGGCGCGGCTTCGCGGTCGTCGCGGGCGAGGTGCGCAGCCTCGCGCAGCGCTCGTCGACCGCGGCGAAGGAAATCAAGGCGCTGATCGACGCGTCGGTCGAGCGCATCCGTACGGGTTCGACGCTCGTCGACGAAGCGGGGCGCACGATGACCGAGGTGATCGGTGCGGTGCAGCGCGTGACCGACATCATGGGCGAGATCGCGGCGGCGTCCGAGGAGCAGAGCGGCGGCATCGACCAGGTCGCGCGCGCGGTCGCGCAGATGGACGAGGTTACGCAGCAGAATGCGGCGCTGGTCGAGGAAGCAGCGGCCGCCGCGCAGTCGCTCGACGAACAGGCTGCCCGCCTGCGCGAGACGGTTGCGGTGTTTCGGGTCGATGACGGTGCGACGCCTTCTGCGGCGCTCGGGACGGGCGCGCTGCGGGCGACGCCTGCGCCGGCATCGCGACCGGCGCAGGCGCCCGTTCCGGCGGCCGCGCGCGACGGTCGCGCTGCACCGTCTCGGCGCACGCCCGCAGCGTCCGCGCAGCCGGCGCGTGAGCTGTCCGCTGCACCGGCACCGGTCGCCGCCGGCGCCGACGACTGGGAAACGTTCTGAGCCGCGCGCGGCGCATCTCTCCCCATTTGATAAAGAACGACGCCCGCATCTTGCGGGCGTCGTCGTTTCGGCGACCGACGCGATTCGGTCTCGCGCGGACCCTCGCATGTCGCGGAACGTGCGGCGCGCACGTCATGTCACGTCGTGCATGCGTTGGCGGTACGGGTATTTCCGTAAGCAAGGGCGCTGTGAAAAAAATTTGTAACGGTGCGCGCTGCGTGTCGTCCGAAACGTCGCTTCGAACGTATAGGGATGAAGGGGAGGCGCAGGCGACGGCGGACCGTCCAACGCACGAGAGGTTCCGTCGCTCGACGAGACGCGGCGGATGCAATTTCTGCGGCTCGGGAAGTCGATTGTAGAGCGACGAAATGCGTTGTCCAAGCCGTGTGACGAGAATGACGAACTTCATACAACGAGTTCGTGAAAAAAAATAAGAAAGGGTTTAGGATGAATTCGAACGCGCTTGCTTCTGCGCAGTCATGGAAGGCAGGCACGTCTTCAGACATAGGCGAGGGAGGTAGCATGGATATTTACAGCAGCTTCGCGAACCGCTTCGAAAAAACGCGAGAGGAAGAGTTCTCGCTTGAGGAGTATCTCGCGCTCTGCAAGAACGATCCGTCCGCGTATGCTACGGCCGGCGAACGCATGCTGGCTGCAATCGGGGAACCAGAACAAATCGATACCCGCAACGATCCGCGCCTGTCGCGCATCTTTGCGAACAAGGTCATCAAGGTGTATCCGGCGTTCCGCGAGTTCTACGGAATGGAGGAGGTGATCGAGCAGGTGGTCGCGTATTTCCGCCACGCTGCGCAAGGGCTCGAAGAGAAGAAGCAGATCCTCTATCTGCTCGGTCCGGTGGGCGGCGGCAAGTCGTCGATCGCCGAGCGTCTCAAGCAGTTGATGGAACGCGTGCCGTTCTATTCGCTGAAGGGTTCGCCCGTCAACGAATCGCCGCTCGGGCTGTTCGACTACGACGAAGACGGCCCGATCCTCGAAGAGCAATACGGCATTCCGCGCCGATATCTGAAGAGCATCCTGAGCCCGTGGGCCGTCAAGCGGCTGCACGAGTACAACGGCGACATCCGCCAGTTCCGCGTCGTGCGCCGCTATCCGTCGATCCTGCGGCAGATCGGCATCGCGAAGACCGAGCCGGGCGACGAGAACAACCAGGATATCTCGTCGCTGGTCGGCAAGGTCGACATCCGCAAGCTCGAGCAGTACGCGCAGGACGATGCCGACGCGTACAGCTACTCGGGCGGCCTGTGCCTCGCGAACCAGGGCCTGCTCGAATTCGTCGAAATGTTCAAGGCGCCGATCAAGGTGCTGCACCCGCTGCTGACCGCCACGCAGGAAGGCAACTTCAAGGGCACCGAAGGTTTCGGCGCGATTCCGTTCGACGGCGTGATTCTCGCGCACTCGAACGAGTCGGAATGGAAGGCGTTCCGCAACAACCGCAACAACGAGGCGCTGCTCGACCGGATCTTCGTCGTGAAGGTGCCGTACTGCCTGCGCGTGTCGGAAGAGGTGAAGATCTACGAGAAGCTGATCCGCAACTCGTCGCTTGCCGAGGCCGTGTGCGCGCCGGGCACGCTGAAGATGATGTCGCAGTTCTCGGTGTTGTCGCGACTGCACGAGCCGGAGAATTCGAGCCTGTTCTCGAAGATGCAGGTGTACGACGGCGAGAACCTGAAGGACACCGATCCGAAGGCGAAGTCGTACCAGGAGTATCGCGACTACGCGGGTGTGGACGAAGGGATGACGGGCGTATCGACGCGTTTCGCGTTCAAGATCCTGTCGCGCGTGTTCAACTTCGATTCGAGCGAGGTCGCGGCGAACCCCGTGCACCTGATGTACGTGCTCGAACAGCAGATCGAACGCGAGCAGTTCCCGCCGGAAACCGAGCAGAAGTACCTGTCGTTCGTGAAGGACGTGCTCGCGTCGCGCTACGCGGAATTCATCGGCAAGGAGATCCAGACGGCGTACCTCGAATCGTATTCGGAGTACGGGCAGAACATCTTCGACCGCTACGTCACGTATGCGGACTTCTGGATCCAGGACCAGGAATTTCGCGACCACGACACCGGCGAGAGCTTCGATCGCGCCGCGCTGAACGCGGAGCTGGAGAAGATCGAGAAGCCGGCCGGGATCAGCAATCCGAAGGATTTCCGCAACGAGATCGTGAACTTCGTGCTGCGCGCGCGGGCGGCGAATGCCGGCAAGAACCCCGTGTGGACGAGTTACGAGAAGCTGCGCGTCGTGATCGAGAAGAAGATGTTCTCGAATACCGAGGAACTGTTGCCGGTCATTTCGTTCAACGCGAAGGGCTCGGCCGAGGAGCAACGCAAGCATGAAGACTTTGTGAACCGGATGGTCGCGAAGGGCTATACGCCGAAGCAGGTGAGGCTGCTTTGCGACTGGTACCTGCGCGTGCGCAAGTCGTCATGACACGCGCGGTACCGCGCCCGTGCGGGCCCTCCGCACGGGTAACCTCAGAGACGCCGCCCGCATGACGGGAGACGGCATGTACGGCGAGCGTCCCGGCAAATCGACATTCGAGCGGGAGACCGGGAGTGCTTCATCAAATCATCGACCGCAGGCTGGCCGGCAAGAACAAGAGCATTGCCAATCGCGAACGCTTCCTGCGTCGCGTCAAGAACTACATTCGTCGCGCCGTGTCGGACGCGGTGCGCGATCGTAGCATCAAGGATATCCAGAGCACGCAGAGCATCACCATTCCGCGCAAGGACATCGCGGAACCGACGTTCCGCCACGGGCCGGGCGGGCGTCGCGAATACGTGCATCCCGGCAACGAAGACTACGTGCGCGGCGACAAGATTCCGCGCCCGCAGGGCGGCGCGGGCGGCGGCGGCAGCCAGGCCAGCAACGAGGGCGAAGGGCAGGACGACTTCGTGTTCGAGTTGTCGCGCGACGAATTCATGCAGTATTTCTTCGACGATCTCGAACTGCCGCGGCTCGTGAAGACGCACCTGCTGACGGTGCCGAGCTGGAAGAACGTGCGCGCGGGCTGGTCGGCGGAAGGCACGCCGAACAACATCGACGTCGTGCGCTCGCTGCGCAGCGCGCTCGGCCGGCGCATCGCGCTCGGCTCGCCGCTCGTCAACGAGCTGCACGAGCTCGAAGCGCAGCTCGAGGCGCTGAAGAACGACACCGAGGACCGCCGTGCGGAAATCGCGGTGCTCGAGGCGGAGATCCATCATCTGAAGGGGCGCATCTGGCGGATTCCGTTCATCGATCCGTTCGACCTGCGCTACATCAATCGCGTGAAGCAGCCGCAGCCGTCGAGCCAGGCCGTGATGTTCTGCCTGATGGACGTGTCGGGCTCGATGGACGAGCAGCGCAAGGATCTCGCGAAGCGCTTCTTCATCCTGCTGTACCTGTTCCTGAAGCGCAACTACGAGCGCATCGAGGTCGTGTTCATCCGTCACCATACGCGGGCGGAGGAGGTCGACGAGGACACCTTCTTCCATTCGACCGAAAGCGGCGGCACCGTCGTGTCGAGCGCGCTGGAGCTGATGCGCAAGGTGATGAACGAGCGCTATTCGCCGACGGAATGGAACATCTACGGCGCGCAGGCGTCCGACGGCGACAACTGGACTGACGATTCGCCGAAGTGTCGCAAAATCCTGGAAGAGGATATCCTCACGAAGACGCGTTATTTCGCGTATATCCAGGTGGCGCCGGAGGAGCAGAATCTGTGGCTGGAGTACGCGCAGCTGGCGCTGTCGCAACCGCATCTCGCGATGAAAAAAGTCGAATCGGCTGCCGACATCTACCCGGTCTTTCGCGAATTGTTCGAAAAGCAGGTGGAAATGTCATGACGACCCGCCACCTGCACAACGAGTCGCGCGGCTATGAGCCGCGCCCCTCCGGCGACGATACCGGCCATGCCGCACCGCAGCAGCGCGGCCCGGCCGGAACGTCGGCGCCGGCCGCCGATTTGCCCGGTGCCGGGCAAAAGGAAGCGCGTATGAACGTTGCCGAACGCAAGCCGCTGCCGTGCCCGTCCGACTGGACGTTCGAATTGCTCGAGGAATACGACACGCATATTTCGCAGGTCGCCGAGCAGTACGAACTCGACATCTACCCGATCCAGCTCGAGCTGATCAGCGCCGAGCAGATGATGGACGCCTATGCGTCGGTCGGGATGCCCGTCAACTATCGCCACTGGTCGTTCGGCAAGCACTTCCTCGCGACCGAGAAGAGCTATCGGCGCGGCCAGATGGGCCTCGCGTACGAAATCGTCATCAACTCGAATCCGTGCATCGCGTATCTGATGGAAGAGAACACGATGACGATGCAGGCGCTCGTGATCGCGCACGCGGCGTACGGCCACAACTCGTTCTTCAAGGGCAACTACCTGTTCCGGCTGTGGACCGACGCGCACGCGATCATCGACTATCTCGTGTATGCGAAGAACTACGTCGCGGAGTGCGAGGAGCGCTACGGCCTCGATCGCGTCGAGGAACTGCTCGACTCGTGCCATGCGCTGATGAACTACGGCGTCGACCGCTACAAGCGGCCGCAGAAGCCGTCGCTGTCCAAGGAAGCCGCGCTGCGGCGCGAGCGCGAAGCGTACCTGCAGTCGCAGGTCAACGAGCTGTGGCGCACGCTGCCGGGCAAGAAGCCCGAGCAGATGGAAGAGCAGGAGGAGCGCTATCCGCCCGAACCGCAGGAGAACCTGCTGTATTTCGCTGAGAAGAACGCGCCGCTGCTCGAGCCGTGGGAGCGCGAGGTGATCCGCATCGTGCGCAAGATCGGCCAGTACTTCTATCCGCAGCGGCAGACCCAGGTGATGAACGAAGGCTGGGCGACGTTCTGGCACTACACGCTGCTGAACACGCTGTACAACCAGGGCAAGCTGGAAGACGGCTTCATGATGGAGTTCCTGCATTCGCACAGCAACGTGGTCTATCAGCCGCCCGTCACGAAGCCGTACTACAGCGGGATCAATCCGTATGCGCTCGGCTTCTCGATGATGAGCGACATCCGGCGGATCTGCGAGTCGCCGACGGAGGAGGACTACAAGTGGTTCCCGGAAATCGCGGGCACCCCGTGGCTGCCGGCGATGCACTACGCGATGCGCAACTTCAAGGACGAGAGCTTCATCGCGCAGTACCTGTCGCCGCACCTGATCCGCGAGATGCGGCTGTTCTCGGTGCTCGACGACGACATGCGCGACTCGCTCGAAGTGTCGGCGATCCACGACGAGTCCGGCTACCAGTACGTGCGGCAGGCGCTGTCGCGGCAGTACGACATCCATCACCGAGAACCGAACATCCAGGTGTGGGCGGTGAACACGCGCGGCGACCGCAGCCTCACGCTGCGCCACTTCATGACCGACAACCGCCATCTGTCGAACGACAGCGACGAGGTGCTCAAGCACATGGCGCGGCTCTGGCAGTTCGACGTGTATCTGGAGAGCGTCGACGAGGCCGGCACCGTGCGCAAGCGCTACGAGTGCCGCTACACGCCGCCCGAGGTGCGCGTGTGATCGCGCGGCCGCGCGTGCAGGGTTTGCATCGGACGCCAGCCTTCGGGCTGGCGTTTTCATGTGACGAACGAATTACGGGAGAAAAATTTTCTACATCGGGACGAACCCGGAGAGCCTGTTACTTTACATTTCGCTAAAATCCCGTAGCGCCGTGCGCCGGAACCGGTGCCACGTGCGACTCCATGCGGCGGCGCGTCAGCCGTCACGCCCAGCAAGCACTATAAGGAACAGACCAACCCATGGACGTCCAGACCGACCAAGCCGCGCTGTCCGCGCACGATACCCGGCGGCGCGTGTTCGCGATCGTCGGCGCCTCGTCGGGCAATCTCGTCGAGTGGTTCGACTTCTACATCTACTCGTTCTGCGCGCTGTACTTCGCGCCGGCGTTCTTCCCGAGCGGCAACACCACCACGCAGCTGCTGAACACGGCCGGCGTGTTCGCGGCCGGCTTCCTGATGCGCCCGATCGGCGGCTGGCTGTTCGGCCGCATCGCCGACCGGCACGGCCGCCGCACCGCGATGATGATCTCGGTGCTGATGATGTGCGGCGGCTCGCTGGTGATCGCGGTGCTGCCGACCTACGCGCAGATCGGCGCGCTCGCGCCGGCGCTGCTGCTGGTCGCGCGCCTGTTCCAGGGGCTGTCGGTGGGCGGCGAATACGGCACCAGCGCGACCTACATGAGCGAGGTCGCGCTGAAGGGCCGGCGCGGCTTCTTCGCGTCGTTCCAGTACGTGACGCTGATCGGCGGCCAGCTGTGCGCGCTGCTCGTGCTCGTGATCCTGCAGCAAACGCTGTCGCCGGACGACCTGAAGGCGTGGGGCTGGCGCATTCCGTTCGTGGTCGGCGCGGCCGCCGCGCTGATCTCGCTGTATCTGCGCAAGTCGCTCGACGAAACGTCGACCAGCGCGTCGCGCGACAAGAAGGACGCGGGCACGATCCGCGGCGTCTGGCAGCACAAGGGCGCGTTCTTCACGGTGGTCGGCTTCACCGCGGGCGGCTCGCTGATCTTCTACACGTTCACGACCTACATGCAGAAGTACCTCGTGAACACGGCCGGCATGCATGCGAAGACGGCCAGCAACGTGATGACCGTCGCGCTGCTCGTCTACATGCTGATGCAGCCGGTGTTCGGCGCGCTGTCCGACAAGATCGGCCGCCGCACGTCGATGATCCTGTTCGGCACGTTCGCGGTGATCGGCACGGTGCCGCTGATGCATGCGCTGAAGGACGTGACGAGCCCGGTGGCCGCGTTCGTGCTGATCACGATCGCGCTGGCGATCGTCAGCTTCTACACGTCGATCAGCGGCCTGATCAAGGCCGAGATGTTCCCGCCCGAAGTGCGCGCGATGGGCGTCGGCCTGTCGTACGCGGTCGCGAACGCGATCTTCGGCGGCTCGGCGGAATATGTCGCACTGTGGTTCAAGTCGGTCGGCAGCGAGGAAACCTTCTACTGGTACGTGACCGTGCTGTGCGCGATCTCGTTGATCGTGTCGTGGCGGATGCGCGACCCGAGCAAGGAAGGCTACCTGCGTCACGAGCCGTGACCGGCGGCGGACCGGTCCGCCGCAAGCGATCGCTGTAAACGACAACGTCCCGTCACTTCGGCGGGACGTTTTTTTTTGCGTGTGCGCATCGCTTCGCGTGAACGCGTGCAAGCTCATCGCGGCGCATGCGATAACGATATCGAAATCGCTTCGTTGCCGGCCGCGGGCGATTTCCTTAATCTGGGCACGTAGTTCGTGTGACACCTCCTTGACTGGGATTCTCGCCCGCTGCTTGCAGCGGGCGTTTTTTTATCCCGCACGGCGCGGCCCGCGCTCATCACGAAACCCGCAGAGCAAAGCACCATTTGTTGGTTCGGATTCGCCGCGCGCGCTGATACGTTAGCGGCTTCGCGGCGACACACCACGCCGCGATGTTCCTCGAACCGGCCGCCGCGCGATCCGCGGCGGCCTTCATAACAAATCAGGTCGTGCTCATGAAAATCCACACTCTCGCTGCGTGGCTCGTCGGGGTTGCGCTCGTCACCGCAGGCACCGCCGCGCATGCGGACCGTCTCGACGACATCAGGAAGGCCGGCGTGCTGCGCGTCGCGACGTTCGACAGCAATCCGCCGTTCGGCTATGTCGACGCGAAAAGCAATCACATCGTCGGTCTCGACGTCGACTACGCGAAAGCGATCGCCGACAAGCTCGGCGTGAAGCTGCAGCTCCAGCCGACCAACCCGGCGAACCGCATCCCGTTCCTGACTTCCGGCAAGGTCGACCTGGTGCTCGCGAATTTCACGATCACCGACGAGCGCGCGAAGCAGGTCGATTTCAGCATTCCGTATTTTTCGTCGGGCCAGCAGTTTCTCGCGAAAAAGGGCGTGCTGAAGTCCGCCGATCAGTTGAACGGCCTGCGCGTCGGCGCGGACAAGGGCACCACCAACGAGATCACGCTGCGCGAAAAGTATCCGAACGCGACGATCGTCGCGTACGACGACACGCCGTTCGCGTTCGCCGCGCTGCGTGCCGGCAACGTGCAGGCGATCACGCAAGACGGGCCGAAGCTGATCGGCCTGCTCGCGAACGTGCCCGACAAGCAGAACTACGAGATTCCCGCGTTCACGATCTCGAACGACTACATGGGCGTCGGCGTGCCGAAGGGCGAGACGCGCCTGCTCGGCTTCGTCAACGACACGCTGAAGGGGCTCGAGGCGAGCGGCCGCGCGGCGAAGATCTACGACGCGTGGTTCGGCCCGACCACCAGGACGCCGCTCACGCGCATCTTCCGCATCGGCGACAAGACCTGATCGGTCTGCCGCGATCCGCGCGCCGATGCGACCGGCGTAGGCGGATCGCGGCGCGTTCCGCATCGCTTCGTTTTCTTTCGGCCGCGCGCATCGCGCGCGCCGTTCCCGAAACACCGCACCTACGTTCCCTATGCTGGCAGACCCTGGCATGCTCGGGCTGGCGCCCAAATATCTGTCGTGGCTCTGGCAGGGCTTCCTGCTGACGCTCGGTCTTGCGGCCGCGTCGGCGTTCGCGGCGACTTTCGGCGGGCTGTTGCTCGCGGTCATGCGACATGCGCGCGGTGCCGTGCCGCGTGCGGCGGCGGCCGCGTACATCGTCGCGTTCCGCAACACGCCGCTGCTCGTGCAGTTGCTGTTCTGGTATTTCGGCGTCGCGTCGCTGCTGCCCGACACGTGGATCGCCTGGCTGAACGCGCGCCATGCGTGGCACGCGGGCCCGCTCGCGCTCGCGTGGCCGTCGTTCGAATTCGTCGCGGGCTGGATCGGGCTGAGCGCCTATACGGCCGCGTTCGTCGCCGAGGAATGCGCAGCGGGCCTGCGCGGCGTGCGACGCGCGCAGCACGACGCGGCGGCCGCGCTCGGCCTCACGCCGTGGCAGGCGCTGCGCTACGTGGTGCTGCCGCAGGCCGTGCGCATCGCGCTGCCGCCGTTGTTCGGCCAGTACATGAATCTCGTGAAGAACTCGTCGCTGGCGATGGCGATCGGTGTCGCCGAGCTGTCGTACGCGTCGCGCCAGGTCGAGACCGAGACGTTCAGGACCTTTGCCGCGTTCGGCGTCGCGACCGTGCTGTATGTCGCGGCAGTCGCGGCGATCGAGGCCGGCGCGTATGCGGCCACGCAGTGGCGCGACCGGCTGCGGGCAGGGCGTTGACGATGGACTATTCGCTGCTGCTCGCCAACCTGCCGTACCTGCTCGTCGGCGCTTTCCCGGACGGCCCGCTCGGCGGCGCCGCGCTGTCGCTGGTGCTGGCCGTCGCGTCGGCGCTGGCGTCCGCCGTGCTCGGCGTGGCGCTGGGTGTCGCGATGGCGCTCGCGCGCGGCCCGATGCGCGTGCTGCTGCTGGCATTCATCGGCTTTTTCCGCGCGATTCCGGTGCTGATGCTGATTTTCTGGACTTACTTCCTGATGCCCGTGCTGCTGCATATGGACGTGCCGGGGCTGGCCACGGTCGTGTGTGCGCTCGCGCTGATCGGCGGTGCGTATCTCGCGCACGCGGTGCATGCGGGCATCGTCGCGGCGGGCGACGGGCAGTGGCAGGCCGGCCTGTCGCTCGGGCTCACGCGCTGGCAGACGGTGCGCTACGTGCTGCTGCCGCAGGCGATCCGGATCATGACGCCGTCGTTCGTGAACCAGTGGGTCGCGCTGGTGAAGGACACGTCGCTCGCGTATGTGGTCGGCGTGCCGGAGCTGTCGTTCGTCGCGACGCAGGTGAACAACCGGCTGATGGTCTATCCGGCGCCGATCTTCCTGTTCGTCGCGGCGATCTATCTGGTGCTGTGCACGTCGCTCGACGGCGCGGCGCGCTGGCTGCTGTCGCGCCGGCCGCGCGCGGAACGCGTCGCGCAGGCGGCGACCGAGCGCACGGAGCCGGCGCGCTGACGGCACATCGCTTGCACGGCGAGCGCCGCCGCGCGCATGGCTGCCGTCGCGGTCAGGACGCCGCGTAGTGCGTGTTGAACACCGCGCGCAGCGTCGACTTGTCGGTCGCGAAATCGCCCCACAGCGGCCCGTCGTTCTGCACGAACGCGAATGGCGCGGTATCGATCGACGCGAGGCGGAAACGCCATTCCGCGGCCTGCTGGCGGAACGCGGTGAGCTGCATGTCCGACAGCGCGGTCTGCGCGTTCGCGAGCGTGACGAGCGGATCGACCGGCTGGTTCGCGATGCGCACCTCGAAGTGCAGGTGCGGCCCGGTCGCCGCGCCGGTCATGCCGACCGAGCCGAGCCGCTGCCCCTGCTTCACGGGTTCGCCGGTCCTGAGCCCGCGCGCGAACGCGGACAGGTGCGCGTAGTAGGTCGAATAGCCGTCGGCATGATCGACGATCACGTAATGGCCGTAGCCGCCCGGATCGGTGCCGACGAACGACACGACGCCGTCGGCGGCCGCGTCGACGGGCGTGCCGGTCGGCGCGGCGAGATCGACGCCGGTATGGAACGCCATCGCCTGCGACAGCGGATGGATGCGCTCGCCGAAGAAGGAGCTGATGCGCGTCCACTTGACGGGCATCGTGAACGCGGCCGCTTCGAGCGGCGCGCCGTCGAGCGTGTAGTACGCGCCATGCTCGGCGCCCGGCGCGCGGAACCAGATCGCGCCGAACGTGCGGCCGGCCACGCGCAGTTCGAGCGCGGTGAGGCGCGGCACGCCGTCGTTCTCGTCGAACGCGAGGCGGTAATAGTCGCCGCGCTTCGCGCTCGCGCGCATCTCGACCTTGCCGCTGACGAGATCGCCGAGCTGGATGCGCACTTCGGGCGGCACGTCGAGGCGGTTCAGCGTATCGGACAGCGTGAGTTCGATATTGCCCGCGCGCATCCCGTGTTCGGCCTCGGGCGGCGCGAGCGTAAACAGGCTCGCGTAGCCGAGCATGTCGTTGCGGTGCGCGCTGAGCGGCGCGAACAGGCCCGGCTGCGGGCTGCGCGCGCCGATCGTGCGGGCGAGCTCGCTCGTCACGAAATGCTGCGCGGTGGGAAAGGGCGTATCGGACAGCACGCGCTGCGGCAGCACGGCCGTACCGGAATCGACGGCGCCGGGCAGTTGCGATACGGCCGGCAGCGCGGCGGCCAGACCGAGTGCGGCGAGCGCGCCGAGCACGGCGGCCGGCACGAGCGCGCGCACGAAGCGCTGCGCGCGGCCGCGCGCGGAAGCATCAGGGGTTGCAGCAGACTTGACCAAGGTGTCCACATCCAGAAAAGCGGTTCATCGGAGGTGTGGGCGGGGACCACCGGCGGCACATTCGTCGGACGGCGACGGGGCGGGCGGCGGGCGTGCAACAAAACAGGCCCCGCAAGGGGCCTGTGTCGTTTCCGTTCGACCCAACGCGCGGGCGGACCCGCTTCGAACGGCAGCGTGCATGGCGGGTCGAACCCGGTTATCACGAAGACGCTAAAGAAAGATGACAGCGTCAGTCTACCGATGTTCCGCCAAACGTTAAAAATTTTAAAGAGGGTCGGCTCAATCGTTTCGCACTGCGGTAAATCGGGTTAAATCAGCATTTATTGCGAGGCTTTGCGTCAATCCGGCAATTTTTGCGATCGACTGCCGCGCAGCGCGGCGGACGTGCGCACCGCATCGAAGCCGGCATCGAGCATTGCTTCCGCGTCGTTCCACAGATTGCCGCGCAGCCGGTTGGTCCAGATCATCGACGCGAACACGCCTTCGAGCAGCGACACGAGATAGACGGCGGCGAGATGCACATCGAGATCGGCGGCGAGCTCGCCGGCCGCGATCGCACGGCGCAGCAGCGCCTTGGTGATGCGCAGCATCTGCAGTTCGAGCAGCATGCGGCGCCGCTGCAGCGCGCCGTTTTCCTCGCTCTGCTCGCACTTCGTATAGAGGATCACCAGCACGCGCTGCATCGAGCCGGGCTCGCCGCACTGCTGCAGATAGTGCGACGCGGCGTGCCGCAGCGTATCGAGCGCGGGCAGGCCGTCGCTCGCGTCGAAGCCTTCCGAGGTGCGCGCGAACGCACGGTCGCACATCGCCAGACACACTTCCATCTTGTTGCGGTAGTGGCCGTACACGGCGCCGCGCGACATGCCGGCGGCCTCGGCGAGGTCCGCCATCGCGGTTTGCGCGACGCCTTTCTCGAGCAGCACGAGTTCGGCGGCGTCGAGGATCCGGTGCTTGATGGCGAGCGATTCTTCCCGGGTCTTGCGAGCCATGTTCTGAAATTCCTTACGTTTCGCTGTCGTTTTATTGAGACAGTACGGCAGCGGGATGGAGACGGCGATTTATTTAATCAGTCGTGACTGATTATAATCGGCCACCCTGAGCCGCCGCATTTTATCGGCGGCGAACGATCCGAGGTCACCATGAATAACAATCGCTCCCTGTCGCGCCGCCTCCGGCTGGCGCCATTCGCGCTGGCGGCCGTGCTCGCCGCGGCCGGATGCGGAAAGGGCGAGAAGGACGCGGCGCCGGAGGCCGCCCGGAAGGCGACGGTCGTCACGGTGCGTCCGACCGCCGTCGCGATGACGGTCGAGCTGCCGGGCCGGCTCGACGCATACCGGCAAGCGGAAGTGCGCGCGCGCGTCGCGGGCATCGTCACCGCGCGCACCTACGAGGAAGGCCAGGAAGTGAAGCAGGGCGCGGTGCTGTTCCGCATCGATCCCGCGCCGCTGAAGGCCGCGCGCGACGCCGCGCAGGGCGCGCTCGCGAAAGCGCAGGCCGCGGCGCTCGCGGCGAGCGACAAGCGTCGCCGCTATGCGGATCTCGTGCGCGATCGCGCGGTCAGCGAACGCGACCATACCGAAGCCGTCGCGGACGACGCGCAGGCGAAGGCCGAGGTCGCGTCGGCGAAGGCCGAACTCGCACGTGCGCAGCTGCAGCTCGACTACGCGACCGTCACCGCGCCGATCTCGGGCCGCGCGCGGCGCGCGCTCGTCACCGAAGGCGCGCTGGTCGGCCAGGACCAGGCGACGCCGCTGACGACGGTCGAGCAGCTCGATCCGATCTACGTGAACTTCTCGCAGCCGGCCGCCGACGTCGATGCGCTGCGCCGCGCGGTGAAGAGCGGCCGCGCGACCGGCATCGCGCAGCAGGACGTCGCGGTGACGCTGCTGCGCGCGGACGGCACTGCGTATCCGCTGAAGGGCCGGCTGCTGTTCAGCGACCTCGCGGTCGATCCGACCACCGACACCGTCGCGATGCGTGCGCTGTTTCCGAATCCGGATCGCGAACTGCTGCCCGGCGCGTACGTGCGCATCGCGCTCGACACGGCGGTCGACCGGCGCGCGATCCTGGTGCCGCGCGACGCGCTGCTGCGCACGGCCGAGCGAACGTCGGTGCGGGTGGTCGGCGCGAACGACAAGGTCAAGGACGTCGAAGTCGTCGCGGACCGGATGAGCGGCCGCGACTGGCGCATCACGCGCGGCCTGTCGGGCGGCGAGCGCGTGATCGTCGACGACCCCGCGCAGTTCGCGCCCGATACCGCGGTGAAGCCCGTCGAGCAGGCGCTGCCGGCGAAAGCGGCGCCGCCCGCGGCCGCGTCGCATACGGCCGCCCGTCAAACCTGACCGGTTCAAACCAACATGGCACGTTTCTTCATCGATCGCCCGGTGTTTGCGTGGGTGATCGCACTCTTCATCATGCTGGGCGGCGCATTCGCGATTCGCGCGCTGCCCGTCGCGCAGTATCCGGACATCGCGCCGCCCGTCGTCAGCATCTATGCGACCTATCCGGGCGCGTCCGCGCAGGTCGTCGAGGAATCGGTGACGGCGCTGATCGAGCGCGAGATGAACGGCGCGCCGGGGCTGCTGTACACGTCCGCGACGAGCAGCGCCGGGATGGCGTCGCTGTACCTGACCTTCCGGCAAGGCGTGAACGCCGACCTCGCGGCCGTCGAGGTGCAGAACCGCCTGAAGACGGTCGAGGCGCGGCTGCCCGAGCCCGTGCGGCGCGACGGCATCCAGGTCGAGAAGGCTGCCGACAACATCCAGCTCGTCGTGTCGCTGACCTCCGAGGACGGCCGGATGACCGACGTGCAGCTCGGCGAATACGCGTCGGCGAACGTCGTGCAGGCGCTGCGGCGCGTGGAAGGCGTCGGCAAGGTGCAGTTCTGGGGCGCCGAATATGCGATGCGGATCTGGCCGGACCCGGTGAAGATGGCCGGGCACGGGCTGACCGCGTCGGACATCGCATCGGCCGTGCGCGCGCACAACGCGCGCGTGACGGTCGGCGACATCGGCCGCAGTGCGGTGCCGGACAGCGCGCCGATCGCCGCGACCGTGTTCGCGGACGCGCCGCTGAAGACGCCCGCCGATTTCGGCGCGATCGCGCTGCGCACGCAGGCCGACGGCTCCGCGCTGCTGCTGCGCGACGTCGCGCGCATCGAGTTCGGCGGCAACGACTACAACTATCCGTCGTACGTGAACGGCAAGGTCGCGACCGGCATGGGCATCAAGCTCGCGCCGGGCTCGAATGCGGTGGCCACCGAGAAGCGCGTGCGCGAGACGATGGACGAGCTGTCCGCGTATTTCCCGCCGGGCGTCGAATACCAGATTCCGTACGAGACCTCGTCGTTCGTGCGCGTGTCGATGAACAAGGTCGTCACGACGCTGATCGAGGCCGGCGTGCTGGTGTTCCTCGTGATGTTCCTGTTCATGCAGAACCTGCGCGCGACGCTGATCCCGACGCTGGTCGTGCCGGTCGCGCTCGCGGGCACGTTCGGCGTGATGTACGCGGCCGGCTTCTCGATCAACGTGCTGACGATGTTCGGCATGGTGCTCGCAATCGGCATCCTCGTCGACGATGCGATCGTCGTCGTCGAGAACGTCGAGCGGCTGATGGTCGAGGAAGGGCTCGGGCCGTACGACGCGACCGTCAAGGCGATGCAGCAGATCAGCGGCGCGATCGTCGGGATTACCGTCGTGCTGACCTCGGTGTTCGTGCCGATGGCGTTCTTCGGCGGCGCGGTCGGCAACATCTACCGGCAGTTCGCGCTGTCGCTCGCGGTGTCGATCGGCTTCTCCGCGTTCCTCGCGCTGTCGCTGACGCCCGCGCTGTGCGCGACGCTGCTCAAGCCGGTGTCGGACGCGCACCACGAGAAGCGCGGCTTCTTCGGCGGGTTCAACCGTTTCGTCGCACGCTCGACGCAGCGCTACGCGACGCGCGTCGGCGCGATGCTGAAGAAGCCGCTGCGCTGGCTCGTCGTGTACGGCGCGCTGGGCGCCGCCGCCGCGCTGATGCTCGCGCAACTGCCGAGCGCGTTCCTGCCCGACGAGGACCAGGGCAACTTCATGGTGATGGTGATCCGCCCGCAGGGCACGCCGCTCGCGGAAACGATGCAGAGCGTGCGCGCGGTCGAGTCGGCGATCCGCCGCGACGAGCCGGCCGCCTATACCTATGCGCTCGGCGGCTTCAACCTGTACGGCGAAGGGCCGAACGGCGGGATGATCTTCGTCACGCTGAAGAACTGGAAAGAGCGCAAGGCGGTGCGCGATCACGTGCAGGCGATCGTCGAGCGCGTGAATGCGCGCTTTGCGGGCACGCCGAACACGACGGTGTTCGCGATGAACTCGCCGGCGCTGCCCGATCTCGGCTCGACGAGCGGGTTCGACTTCCGGCTGCAGAACCGCGGCGGCGTCGACCATGCGGCGTTCGCCGCCGCGCGCGAGCAGCTGCTCGCGGCGGGCGGCAAGGATCCCGCGCTCACCGACCTGATGTTCGCGGGCACGCAGGACGCGCCGCAGCTGAAGCTCGACATCGATCGCGCGAAGGCGTCCGCGCTCGGCGTGTCGATGGACGAGATCAACACGACGCTCGCGGTGATGTTCGGTTCCGACTATATCGGCGACTTCATGCACGGCACGCAGGTGCGGCGCGTGGTCGTGCAGGCCGACGGGCTGCACCGGCTCGATCCGGACGACGTGAAGAAGCTGCGCGTGCGCAACGCGCGCGGCGAAATGGTGCCGCTCGCGGCGTTCGCGACGCTGCATTGGACGCTCGGGCCGCCGCAGCTCACGCGCTACAACGGCTATCCGTCGTTCACGATCAACGGCTCGGCCGCGCCCGGCCACAGCAGCGGCGAGGCGATGGCCGCGATCGAGCGCATCGCCGCGCAGCTGCCGGCCGGCATCGGCCATGCGTGGTCGGGGCAGTCGTTCGAGGAACGGCTGTCGGGCTCGCAGGCGCCGATGCTGTTCGCGCTGTCGGTGCTGGTCGTGTTTCTCGCGCTCGCGGCGCTCTACGAGAGCTGGTCGATTCCGTTCGCGGTGATGCTGGTCGTGCCGCTCGGCGTGATCGGCGCGGTGCTCGGCGTCACGTTGCGCGGGATGCCGAACGATATTTATTTCAAGGTGGGGCTGATCGCGACGATCGGGCTGTCCGCGAAGAACGCGATCCTGATCGTCGAAGTCGCGAAGGATCGGGTCGCGCAGCGCCTGTCGCTCGTCGACGCCGCGCTCGAAGCCGCGCGCCTGCGGCTGCGGCCGATCGTGATGACGTCGCTCGCGTTCGGCGTCGGCGTGCTGCCGCTCGCGTTCGCGTCGGGCGCGGCGTCCGGCGCGCAGAGGGCGATCGGCACCGGCGTGCTCGGCGGCGTGATCACGGCGACCGTGTTCGCGGTGTTTCTGGTCCCGCTGTTTTTCGTGATCGTCGGCCGCCTGTTCGACGTCGGCCCGCGCCGGCGCGGCGCTGCGCAACCGACGACGATGGAGGGATCGTGATGATGTTTCGCCTGAATGCGTGCGCGGCGCGGCGCACGCAGGTCGCGCTGGCGGCCGCGCTCGTGTTCGCGGGCTGCTCGCTCGCGCCGCGCTACGAGCGGCCGGTGGCGCCCGTGCCGTCCGCGTATACACCCGTCGACGGCGGCGCGGCGGCCGCACCGGCGTCGTCCGGCCGATCCGCCGATGCCGCGCTGCTCGACGACTGGCATGCGTACTTCACCGATCCCGCGCTGCGCGCGTGGATCGATGCGGCGCTCGCGAACAACCGCGACCTGCGGATCGCGGCGGCCCGCCTCGACGAGGCGCGCGCGCTGTACGGCGTGCAGCGCGCCGACCGGATGCCGTCGGTCGACGCGAATCTCGGCTACGAGCGCACGCGGCAGTACGACCCGGTCGTGCGCGAAAGCGCGGTGAGCGGGCTGTATCGCGCGGGCGTCGGCATCAGCGCATACGAGCTCGACCTGTTCGGACGCGTGCGGAGCCTGTCCGACGCGGCGCTGGCCGAATATTTCGCGACGGCTGAAGCCCGGCGCACGGTACGGATCGGCGTGATTGCCGAAGTCGCGGGCGCGTACGTGTCGGAACGCGCGCTCTACGCACAGCTCGCGCTCGCGCAGCGCACGCTCGACGCGCGCGAACGGATCGCGGCGCTTACGCAGCGCCGCTATGCGGCCGGCACGAGCGATGCGATCGAACTGCGTTCGGCCGAGATGCTGGTCGCGTCCGCGCGCGCGTCGCAGGCCGCGTTGCAGCGCGAACATGCACAGTCGGTGCGCGCGCTGCAATTGCTCGCGGGCGATTTCGCGCGCAACGTGCCCGGCGACGCGACGCCGCTCGACGCGCTCGCGATCGCCCCCGTGGCGCCCGGTGCGCCGAGCGAGCTGCTCGAGCGGCGGCCCGACATCCGGCAGGCCGAGGCGCGGCTCAAGGCTGCGAATGCGCAGATCGGCGCCGCGCGCGCGGCGTTCTTCCCGCGCATCGCGCTGACGACCGACGTCGGTTCGGTCAGCGATGCGCTCTCGGGCCTGTTCGCGGGCGGCACGAGCATCTGGACGTTCGCGCCGCGCATCACGCTGCCGCTGTTCGCGGGCGGTCGCAATCGCGCGAACCTCGACGTCGCGACCGCACGCACGCATGTCGCGGTCGCCGAGTACGAGAAGACCGTGCAGACCGCGTTCCGCGAAGTGGCCGACGCGTTTGCCGCACGCGACTGGATCGATCGCCAGCTCGTCGCGCAGCAGGACGTTTATGCGGCCGACGGCGCGCGGCTGAAGCTGGCCGAGCGCCGCTACGCGGGCGGCGTCGCGACGTATCTGGAACTGCTCGATGCGCAGCGCAGCACGTACGAATCGGGCCAGGAGCTGATCCGGCTCAAGCAGCTCAGGCTCGCGAACGCGATCGCGCTGTACCGTGCGCTCGGCGGCGGCTGGACGCCGGTATCGGCACCGGACGCGGCCGACGCGTGATGCGAGGATGCGTCGCCGTCGAAGCGGCGAGGGTGCGGGTCGATGCGCCGTCGCTGCTTCGACGCTGCATGACTTCGCGATGCCGCCGGCGGCATCGTCGTCGCGCATTTTCCACCTGACGGGCAGCGGCAGGGCGGCAGCGCCGCCCTCTATCCGTTTCTTATCCTGCGACCGGCATCGTCGCCATCGGGAACGCACCGCGTCGCCCGCTTCTTTTCTTCAGTCGATTTCACCGGACGCGATTTTAACGCGCCATTTGACGAATCGATTAATCCGTGTATTGAGCCCAATAAGGGCGGCAAAGTGTCGCAGTAAAACGTTTGTATTGATGTCGCAATCGTTTGCGCATTGAATCGGTTTAAAAGAAAAGCGTCCGTTAATTTCCTGTTGGTTGAATATGCTCGCGCGGTTTTGTTGCGATCGGACAACTTTGGCGGAGTTTGACAGGATTTTGTCTCGTCGCGGAAGGATTCCGTGTCGGGCAATGCTGGCAAGGCTCGGCGAGCTTCAGGAAGGTGCTCTGCGGAAATCCGCTTAATCTTCAATCGGTTCCGTCAATTCAAAAATGACCGCGGATCAAAATAAAGGGATTGCAAACCGTCTGGAAATAGTGGGGTTGAAAGATCGGCAGGCGGACATTGTCATTTGCAATTTAACAATGCTTTACAGAATTCTTTCAACCTTATCTCGATAATGCGGCCTCGTGTCGGACGGGAGCCCACCACACGCTGCCGTTTGTGTCCGTCACGTCGTCCATCCAATCTGCAATCCTTACGGAAACGCCATGAAAAAAACCCTCCTGACCGCCGTCGCACTCGCCGCCCTGTCCACCTCGGCCTTCGCAGAAGGCACCGGCACGATCAACTTCACGGGCGAGATCGTTGCTGGCGCATGCGGCATCGACTCGGGTTCGGACAACCAGACCGTGAACCTCGGCAAGGTTCCGACCAACGTGTTCAAGAAGGCCGGCGACAAGTCCACGCCGACGAAGTTCGACATCAAGCTCACCGACTGCGACACCAGCATTGCGCAGAACGCGTACTTTAAGTTCACGGGCACGTCGAGCGCGGGTGACGAGAAGCTGCTGGCCACGATCGGCTCGGCCACCAACGTCGGCATCCGCCTGCAGGCCGCTTCGGGCGAATACCTCGACAACGGCGTCGAGCAGAAGGCGCCGACCGTGCTGCAGAACGGCACGAACGTCGCCCGTTTCGCCGCGATGTACGAAGCGACCGCAGCCGGCGTGACGCCGGGTACGGCCGACGGCGTCGCGAACTTCACGGTTCGCTACCAGTAAGCGTCCCGGCGGGAGGCGGGGTGTGCGCACCCTGTCTCCCGCGTTTTCCCTCCTGTTTTCCTTCTCCCCGGACTTTCGGTAGCACCGCGTGCGAATCAGACATTCCTTCCTTTGCGTCTCCGTGCTGGTGGTCGGCAGCCAGAGCCATGCGACGGAATTCAATTCGTCGTTTCTCAGCATCGACGGGGCGAGCAACGTCGACCTGTCGCAGTTCTCGCAGGCCGATTTCACGCTGCCGGGCGAGTACATGCTCGACGTGCAGGTCAACGACCTGTTCTACGGGCTGCAGTCGATCGAGTTCGTCGCACTCGATGCATCCGGCGCCGGCAAGCCGTGCCTGCGGCCTGAACTGGTCGCGCAGTTCGGCCTGAAGCCGTCGCTGATGAAAGGCCTGCCGCGTTTCCAGGGCGGCCGCTGTGTCGATCTCGGCGCGATCGAGGGCGCGACCGTGCGCTACCTGAAGGGCGACGGACGGCTCAAGATCACGATTCCGCAGGCCGCGCTCGAGTTCACCGACTCGACCTACCTGCCGCCGGATCGCTGGTCCGAAGGGATTCCGGGCGCGATGCTCGACTATCGCGTGATCGCGAACACCAACCGCAACTTCGGCGCGGCCGGCGGACAGACGAATTCGGTCCAGGCCTACGGGACGGTCGGCGCGAACTGGGACGCGTGGCGTTTTCGCGGCGACTACCAGGCGCAGTCGAACGTCGGCAACACGGTGTACGCGGATCGCACGTTCCGCTTCAGCCGGCTTTATGCGTTCCGCGCGCTGCCGTCGATCCAGTCGACCGTGACGTTCGGCGACGACTATCTCAGCTCCGACATCTTCGACACGTTCGCGCTGACGGGCGCGTCGCTGCGCAGCGACGACCGCATGCTGCCGCCTTCGCTGCGCGGCTATGCGCCGCTGATCTCGGGCGTCGCGCGCACCAACGCGACTGTGACCGTGTCGCAGGCGGGCCGCGTGCTGTACGTAACGCGCGTGTCGCCGGGCGCGTTCGCGCTGCAGAACATCAACACGAGCGTGCAGGGCACGCTCGACGTCGCGGTCGAGGAAGAGGACGGCAGCGTGCAGCGTTTCCAGGTGACGACCGCGGCCGTGCCGTTCCTCGCGCGCACCGGGCAGCTCCGCTACAAGGCCGCGGTCGGCAAGCCGCGCCTGTTCGGCGGCGCGGGCATCACGCCGTTCTTCGGTTTCGGCGAGGCCGCCTACGGGCTGCCGTTCGACGTCACCGTGTATGGCGGCTTCATTGCCGCGTCGGGCTATACGTCGATCGCGCTCGGCGTCGGCCGCGACTTCGGCACGTTCGGCGCGCTGTCGGCCGACGTTACGCATGCGCGTGCGCGCCTGTGGTGGAACGGCGCGACGCGCAACGGCAACTCGTATCGCGTCAACTATTCGAAGCACTTCGACGGGCTCGACGCCGACGTGCGCTTCTTCGGCTATCGCTTCTCCGAGCGCGAATACACGAACTTCGCGCAGTTCTCGGGCGACCCGACCGCGTACGGCCTCGCGAACAGCAAGCAGCGCTATTCGGCGACGCTGTCGAAGCGCTTCGGCGACACGTCGACCTATTTCTCGTACGACCAGACGACCTACTGGCAGCGCACGTCCGAGCAGCGCATCGGCCTGACGCTGACGCGCGCGTTCTCGATCGGCGCGCTGCGCAACCTGAACGTCAGCATGTCGGCGTTTCGCACGCAGAGCGCGGGCGCGAGCGGCAACCAGTTTTCGGTTACCGCGACGCTGCCGATCGGCGGCCGCCACATCGTCTCGTCGAACCTGACGACGGGCAACGGCAGCACCAGCGTCAACGCGGGCTACCTGTACGACGACGCGGACGGCCGCAGCTACCAGGTCAACGCGGGCGCGACCGACGGGCGCGCGTCGGCGAACGCGAGCTTCCGCCAGCGCACCTCCGCGTACCAGCTCACCGCACAGGCGTCGACGGTCGCGAACGCGTACGCGGCTGCGTCGCTCGAAGTCGACGGCTCGTTCGTCGCGACGCAGTACGGCGTCGCCGCGCATGCGAACGGCAACGCGGGCGATACGCGCCTGCTGGTATCGACCGACGGCGTGCCCGCCGTGCCGCTGTCCGGCACGCTCGCGCATACCGACTCGCGCGGCTATGCGGTGCTCGACGGCATCTCGCCGTACAACGTGTACGACGCGGCCGTCAACGTCGAGAAACTGCCGCTCGAAGTGCAGGTGTCGAACCCGATCCAGCGCATGGTGCTGACCGACGGCGCGATCGGCTTCGTCAAATTCTCCGCCGCGCGCGGCAGCAACCTGTACCTGACGCTGACCGACCCGGCCGGCAAGCCGCTGCCGTTCGGCGCATCGGTGCAGGACGCGGCGAACGGCAAGGAACTCGGCATCGTCGGCGAGGGCGGCGCCGCCTACCTCACGCAGGTGCAGCCGAAGTCGTCGCTCGCGGTGCGCGCGGGCGAGCGCACGCTCTGCACGATCGGCGTGCTGCCGAACCAGCTTCAACTTGAAGGCACGCCGATCCCGGTGACGTGCCAGACGCCCGGCGAGTCGCATGCAGCGGCCGCGCGGGACGAACGATGATTTCCACGGATCTTGCGATGAACCCTTCCTACTCCGTTTCTTTCCTGCGGCGCGCCTCGTGCGTGCTCGCCACCGCCGGCGCGCTGCTGGCCGGCGCCGCGCAGGCGGCGATCGTGCCGGACCGCACGCGCGTGATCTTCAACGAGGGCGAGCAGGCCGCGATCGTCACGATCACCAACAAGAGCACGACCTATCCGTATCTGGTGCAGTCATGGCTCGAGGATGCGAACGGCAACAAGATCACGTCGCCGCTGATGGTCGTGCCGCCGCTGCAGCGCGTCGAGGCCAACGAGCGCAACGTGCTGCGCATCGCGAAGCTGCCCGGCACCGCGCTGCCGGCCGATCGCGAATCGGTGTTCTACCTGAACATCCGCGAAGTGCCGCCGAAGACCGACACGCCGAACGCGCTGCAGATCGCGCTGCATACGCAGATGAAGCTGTTCTACCGGCCGAAGGCCGTGCAGCCGGCGCGCGACGAGGACTGGACGCTGCCGATGACGCTGCGCGTCGACGCGGCCGCGCACAGGCTGGTGTTCGACAACCCGACGCCGTACCACGTGACGGTCGTCGACGTCAGCGCGGGCGCGCAGAAGACGCCGGTGCCGATGGAGCCGGTGATGGTGAGCCCGATGGCCACGGCCGAGGTGCCGTTCAAGGCCGCGGCGCCGTCGACGCTGTTCGTCACGCATATCGACGATTACGGCGGCCAGGTGGCGGTCGAGTATGCGTGCGATGCGGGCGCCTGCAAGAGCGTGAAGAAATGAGCGGCGTCCGCTTCAACCCGGGCGCGATCCGCATGCCGGCGTGGCTCGGCTGGTGCGCATTCGTATGCTGCCTGATGCTCGCGCAGCCGGCCTGGGCCGTACGCTGTGTCGCGAACGGCGGCGGCACGATGTTGACCGAGTCGATCGGCAACGTGGCGTCGTATCCGACCGATGCGCCGGACGGCTACGTGATCTGGGTGTCGCCGCCGCGCACGACGACCGGATACTGCTACAAGGATCTCGGCGGCGACATGAAGACGTTCGGCGAATGGATCTACTTCTATGCGAACCCCGAGCAGCAGAACCCGGCCGCATGGGGGCTCGAGATCGGCATTCGCTACCTCGGGCAGGACTACTTCGGCCGCAGCAGCCAGCCGGGCGACGGCGTGCAGACGAAGACCTACGTCGAGCCGTGCACGCTGAGCGATGCCGCCGTCAAGGCGGGACGATGCGAGAAGTTTCCGCTGAGCATCACCTACCAGGTCGTGGTGCGCAAGCGCGGCAACTGGGTGCGGCCGCCGTCGGACATCTATGCGGTGTTCCAGTTCGACGGCAAGGGCGGCCTGAACTACATCAACCCGAGTTTTCGCTACAAGTTGAGCGGCCTGCAGAATCTCAAGCCGACGCCGTGCATCGTCGACGTGAAGGTCACGCCCGAGCCGGGCGTCGTGAAGTTCGGCCAGATCCAGGCGACGGGCAACGGCTTTTCGCCGGCGGTGCCGCGCAAGCCGTTCAGCGTCGCGCTGACCAAGCAGTGCAACGTGGCGGTGCGCGTGGACGGCTACTTCGAAACCTCGCAGACCGTACGCAACGGGTTGCTCGTGCCGGAAGCCAACAGCAATTTCGGGATCGGCATCGAAGACCGCAACGGCAAGACGATTCCGTTCAACGAGCAGTTCGTGCTCGCGCAGATGCCGGGCAACGTGAACTATCAGAGCGTGACGCTCGATGCGGTGCTGAAGTCGTTCGGAGCACCGAAGATCGGCCCGTTCAACGGCACCGCGACGATCCGCCTGTTCATCTACTGACGCGCGTGCGGCTTCTCGCCGCGCGCGGACACAAAAAAGCGCCGGCATGCCGGCGCTTCGCGTTTGCTGCGGGACGCTTACCGCACCCAGCGGCACATCTTGTGATGATGGTGGTCGAAGTGGCATACGCGATGCGGATGCGCTTCGGCGATGGCCGGCACCAGCACGGCGGCGGCGACGGCAGCGGCGGTCAGGGTTTTCAGTAGCGTTTTCATGTTGAGGTCCTGTCGTTGAGGATCGAGTCACACGGGAAGGGGAAGGGCGTTACCACTGCGGGCGTTGATCGTCGCGATGATCGTCTCGACGGTCGTCATGTCCACCGGGATGCTGCGCTTCCCAATCGCGGCGCTCCCAGTAGCGATGTCCGTCCCAATAACGATCGCCATGCCAGCCGATCGTGACTTCCGCCGGAGCGGGGTAGGCGACGCATCCGGTCAACATAACGCTCGACAATGCACCCGCCATGACAGCCGATAACACGATGGTCTTCATGTTGTTCTCCCTTGGAAACGGCAATTCGATCGTACGAGCCCCACAAATTTCACGTGGTAATAAGTTGCTACGGCAAATGACAAGCGCGCCGTTTTTGTCAGGTCGATGAAAGGTCGTCGCTGCGGGCCGCGCACGCCGCTCGCCCGGCAATCCGGCGCCTTGCCGTGCCGGCCGGCCGTTCCGCCTCCGGCATCCCGCGCCGGCCGCAGCTTTCATCTCGAAAGCCTATTGCGGGCCTGAATTCTTGCGTCCGGTCCGTCTGTTCCAGCAACGATCCCGCTCATTATTCAGACAAATCCCGGCTATCGGCATGGATATCTAGTAATCAGATTGAGAATGATTTGCGTTTACGTTAAATTTTGCCATCTCGAAATTTGACGGAGCAGATCGATGGCTATGGCGGACGTGCTCGAACGACCGGTCGCGGCGACGGCCAACCCGTTCCTCGGCAGTTATCCGGACCTGCCGCCGCGCCCGGCGCCGCGTGCGCGCAAGGCTGCCGAGCCGCGCGCGCAGGGCGCGCTGCTCGACGTGCTGATCGCGCATCGCGCGATGCTCGTCAATGTCGCGCGCGGCTTCGTCGGCTGTGCAAGCCGGGCCGAGGACGTCGTGCACGACGTCTTCATCAAGCTCGTCGAGTTTCCGAACCAGGACGCGGTGCGCCAGCCGGTCGCGTACGTGACGCGCATGGTGCGCAACGCGTCGATCGATGCATGCCGTCGGCAGAACCTCGAAAACGTCTACCACACGGAAGAGGACGACGGCTTCGACGTGCCGTCGCCCGAGCCGACGCCGGAGGCCGCGCTGCTGACGCGCGACACGCTGCGGCGCGTGTGGGCCGCGCTCGACGACCTGCCGGCGCGCAGCCGCGCGGCGTTCGAGATGGTGCGGCTGCGCGAGGAGACGCTGCAGACCGCGGCGCGCGCGCTGAACGTGTCGCAGACGCTCGTGCATTTCATGGTGCGCGACGCGGAGCGCCACTGCGCGGAATGCCTCGACGCCTGCCATCGCGGTGTCGCGTGTCCGGTGTTCCTCGGCGGCCGCGCGCGGCGGCGGTAAAAATTCGCGCCGGCCAATCGTCTTTCAGGCAGGAGCGGTCGAATCGCCGCTTCGCCTCCTTCAACCGTTTCCCGCTTTTTCGATCATGACGCAAGCCACGACGCCTTCCGCCGACACCGACGATCTCGTCTACACGGTCGTCATCAACGACGAAGAACAGTATTCGATCTGGCCGACCTTCCGGCCCGTGCCGGCCGGCTGGCGCGAGGTCGGCGTGCGCGGCCCGAAGGCCGACTGTCTCGCGCACATCGAAGCCGTATGGACCGACATGCGCCCCGCAAGCCTGCGCCGCGCGATGGACGGCGAGCGCGCATCGAGCGCATCGTGATCCGCTGCGCCGCGACCCGGCGCGCCATCTGAAGAGGACGTTGCATGACCCTGCTTTCGTTGCCGATGCTCGACGACCTGCGTATCGAGCCGGGGCTGCCCACCGTCGTGTCGCCGCGCGCCGGCGGCATGTCGCTCGACGAGGTTGCGCCGCTCGCGCGCGCGATCGCGGCCGACACGCTCGAGCGCGCGGGCGGCGTGCTGTTTACCGGCTTTCACGTGCCGTCGATCGACGCGTTCCAGCAGTTCGCGGCCGCGTTCGGCGATCCGCTGATCGGCTATGAGTACGCGTCGACGCCGCGCAGCCAGGTCGAAGGCGCGGTGTATACGTCGACCGAATACCCGCCGCATCGCGCGATTCCGCTGCACAACGAGCAGTCGTATACGCGCGAATGGCCGCTGCGGATCTGGTTCCACTGCGCGCTCGCCGCGCCGAAGGGCGGGGCGACGCCGATCGCGGACAGCCGCGCGGTCTACCGCGCACTCGACCCGGCGCTGGTCGCACGCTTCGAGCAGCGCGAACTGCTGTACGTGCGCAACTTCGGGCAAGGACTCGACCTGCCGTGGCAGCAGTCGTTCGGCACCGACGATCCGGCCGAGGTCGAGCGGATGTGCGCGGCGCGCGGCATCGAATGCGCATGGCGCACCGACGACGACGGCGAACTGCTGCTGCGCACGCGCGAACGCTGCCAGGCCGTCGCGCGTCATCCGCGCAGCGGCGATCGCGTGTGGTTCAACCAGGCGAACCTGTTCCATCTGTCCGCGCTCGACGAAGACATGCAGGAAGCGCTCGTCGACGCGGTCGGCCTCGACAACGTGCCGCGCAACGTCTATTACGGCGACGGCGCACCGCTCGAGGCCGATGCGCTTGCAGAGATCCGCGGCGTGCTCGACCGTCAGCGCATCGTGTTCCCGTGGCAGACGGGCGACGTGCTGATGCTCGACAACATGCTCACCGCGCATGCGCGCGATCCGTTCGAGGGGCCGCGCAAGGTCGTGGTCGCGATGGCGCAAAGCTATACGGTCCCGCGCGCGAGCGAACGGAGGACCGATGACGCGTAGCACCGCCGCGCTGGCCGCGCGCGGGCTGACGGTAGGGTATCGCGACCATGTCGTGATCGACGGGCTCGACCTGTCGATCGCGGCCGGCCGCGTGACCGCGCTGTGCGGCCCGAACGGCTGCGGCAAGAGCACGCTGCTGCGCACGCTCGCGGGTCTGCAGCCCGCGCGCGCGGGGCACGTCGAAGTCAACGGCCGGCCGCTCGCGTCGTTTCGCCGTCGCGCGCTTGCGCGCGAGCTGACGATGCTCGCGCAGTTCAACCAGATTCCATCGGGCCTGACGGTACGCGAACTCGTCGCGTACGGGCGCTACGCATACGGCGGCTTCCTGCGCGGGCTGTCGCGCGCCGATCATGCGGCGATCGACGAGGCGCTCGCCACGAGCGGCCTAGCCGACGATGCGGGTCGCGACGTCGGCGCACTGTCGGGCGGCGAGCGGCAGCGCGCGTGGATCGCGATGGCGCTCGCGCAGCAGGCGCCGATCGTGCTGCTCGACGAGCCGACGACCTATCTCGACATCCATCACCAGCTCGACATCCTCGACGCGCTGCGCGAACTGAATCGCACGCGCGGGCTGACGATCGTCTGGGTGCTGCACGACCTGAACCAGGCGGCCGCCTACAGCGACGAGATCGTGCTGATGCGTGCGGGCCGTCTCGTCGCGCAGGGCGTACCCGACGCGATGCTCGATCCCGCGCGGCTGCGCGCGGCGTTCGGCGTCGAGATGCTGAAGCTCGCGCATCCGCAGACGGGTGCGCCGATGTGCGTGCCGGCCTACGGGCCGTCGGCTGCCGGCACCGCGCAGGCGGCCGGTGCGTTCGACAGGGATCTCGCCACATGACGACGCTCGCGACGCGCAAGCGCCTCGCGGCGGCGGGGCAGCGCGAAACGGCCGGCCGCGCGGGACGGATTGCGATCGGCCTGTTCGCGCTGATCGCGCTCGTCGTGGGCGTGCGCGTCGCGCCCGACCTGCGTGCATGGTCGGCTGCCGCGCCCGGCAGCGACGCCGCCGCGCTCGCGCATGTGTTCCTGTTCGACCTGAGCCTGCCGCGCGTCGCGGCCGCACTGGTCGCGGGTGGATGTCTCGGGATAGCGGGCGCGCTGTTCCAGTCGCTCACGCGCAATCCGCTCGCGTCGCCGGATCTGCTCGGCGTGACGGGCGGCGCCCAGCTCGGCCTGCTCGCGGCGATGCTGGTGCCCGCGCTGGCGGGCGTCGCGTCGGTGCCGATGCTGTTCGTCTGCGGGCTCGCGGGCGCCGCGTGCGCGCTCGCCGCGGCTGGCGGCTGGCGTGCGACGCCGCTGCGGCTGGTGCTCGCGGGCAGCGTCTGCATGCTGCTGTTCGCGGCGCTGTCGACGCTCGTGCTCGCGTTCTTCGAGCAGAACATCGCGGGCGCCGCACTGTGGGCGAACGGCAGCCTTTATCAGCCGGGCGCGACCGGTCTGATGCTCGCCGCGCGCTGGCTCGTGCTGCCGCTGGTCGCGCTGCCGTTCGTGATCCGGCCGCTCGATCCGCTCGCGCTCGGCGACGAGGCGGCGGCCGCGGCCGGCGTGCGCGTCGATGCGACGCGGCTCGCCGCGACGGTGGTCGCGGTCGCGTTCACGAGCGTGGCCGTCAGCATCGCGGGCCCGCTGTCGTATGTCGGCCTCGTCGCGCCGAACCTGCTGCGGCAGGTGCGCGGCGCGCGCGCGGCCCGGCTCGGCGCGCTGGTGCCGCTGTCGGCGCTCGCGGGCGGCGCACTCGTGCTCGTCACCGACAGCGCGGTGCTGGCGTCGGGGCTCGACGCGACGCTGTCGACCGGCGTCGCGATCGCGCTGGTCGGCACGCCGCTGATGCTCGCGATGATCCGGCGCGGTGCCGCGTGGTCGGGCGTGCTGCATGCGGAAGCCGACCGTTCGGCCGCAGGCGGGTCGACGCGGCTGGTCGGTTGGCTCGAACGGCTCGGCTGGCCGCTGCGCACCGCACTGTTCGTCGCGGCGGGCGCGCTGATCGTGCTCGCCGGTGTGTCGGCCGGCCCCGAATGGCTCGCGCCCGCGCGCTGGTTCGCCGCGCTGTCTGGCCACGATACGGTCGCGCGGATGCTGATCGACCTGCGCATGCCGCGCCTGCTGTGCGCGCTGCTCGCCGGCGCGCTGCTCGCCGTCAGCGGCGTCGCGATGCAAAGCGTGGTGCGCAATCCGCTGGCCGGCCCCGAAGTGCTCGGCGTCACGCAGGGCGCGGGGCTCGTCACGCTGTTCGCGTTGTCGAGCTGGCCGCTGATGGGCCACGTGACGCTCGCGGCGGCCGCGCTGATCGGCGGCGGGTTGTCGCTCGCGATCACGCTCGCGCTGAATCACCGGCATCGCTATGCGCCGCTTGCGGTCGCGTTGACCGGCATCGTGATCGGCGCGCTGTGGACCACGCTCGCGCAGTGGCTGATCACGCAGCAAAGCGTGCAGCCCGCGCGCTTCGTCGTATGGCTGGTCGGCGGCACCTACGGGCGCAGCTGGGGCGAAGTGACGATGCTGCTGCCGTGGTGCGTGCTCGCGGTGCCGGTATTCGCGTGGCTCGCGCAGCCGCTCGACATGCTCGCGCTCGGCGACGATCAGGCGGCCGCGCTCGGCCTGCCGATCGCGGTGCTGCGGCCGCTCGCGCTGGCGATCGCGACGTTCGCCGCGTGCGCGGCCGTCGCGGCGGTCGGGCCGATCGGCTTCATCGGGCTGATGGCGCCGCATGTCGCGACGATGCTCGGCGCGCGCCGGCACCGCACGCGGCTGTGGCTTGCGGCCGCGTGCGGCGCGCTGATCCTCGGCTGCGCGGATCTCGCGGCCCGCATGCTGGTCGCGCCGCGAGAAGTGCCGGCCGGCGTGCTGACCGCGCTGATCGGCGCGCCGTACCTGCTCGGCCTGCTGATCGTCGAGGCGCGCCGCGCGCGGCGCGTGGGGCGATGACGCCACCGTTCGACGGCGCACGCGCCACCCGTTTCTCGCGCTTCGCGCCCGAGCCGTTCGCCGCGCATCTCGACGTCGTCTGGCTCGGCATGCCCGACGACGCGCGCGCGCCGGGCCGCGTCGTCGTGCCGGTCGGCGCGCTGCCGGATCACCGCGACGCGGTGCTCGACGCGATGGTGCGCCATTACGGCGGCGATCCGGCGCGGCACGCGCGCGCGCTGGTGTCGCAATGGAGCAAATACTATTTCGGCCGCGCGGCGCCGGCCGGCGTCGTCGCCGCACTGACGCTCGGCCGGCCGCTCGACATGACGCCTGAGCGCACCTTCGTCGCGCTCGACGAAGGGATGCCCGCCGCGCTGTATTTCGCGCCCGACGCGCTCGGCGCGCGATGCGACGATCCCGCGCGCCGCTATGCGGGCCTCGTCGCGCACCTCGGCGCGGTGATCGACCTGCTGGCGGCGATGGGCCGCGTGACGCCGCGCGTGCTGTGGAGCAACGCGGGCAACCTGCTCGATTTCCTGCTGGACAGCTGTCGCGCGCTGCCGTGCGCGGCCGATCCCGTGCGCGATGCGGACTGGCTGTTCGGCACGTCGTGCGTGGCCGGCGAGCCGAATCCGCTGCGCCTGCCGGTGCGCGACGCGATACCGCGTTCGCCGCTGCTGCCGACGCCGTTTCGCGCGCGCCGCGTGTGCTGCCTGCGCTATGAAATTCCTGGAGAAACGCAACTGTGTGGAAGCTGTCCTCTGCTACTGACGATGGACGACGCGGCGCTGGCCGGGCAGGACGCGATCCGGTGACGGACGCGGGCCGTCGGCACGCGCTCGCGCGGCTCGCGGCGCTGGGCGCCGCGTGTTGCGGCGCATTCGCGGCGCCCGCGGTCGCCGTCGCGGGCGACGTGAGCGGCGATGCGCGCGGCGGGCAGGGCGGTCACGCAGCGCGCGCGGCACCGCCGCACGGGCTGTCGCTGGCCGGCAATCCGGTCGTGTCGCAGGCCAGCGCGACGATGCCGGTGCGGCCGCAGCGCGTGGTCGCGCTCGACTTCATGTTCGCGGAAAGCGTGGTCGCACTCGACCTGGTTCCGGTCGGGATGGCCGACACCGCGTTCTATCCGGGCTGGCTCGGCTACCGGAGCGAGCGCCTCGCGCACGTGACCGACATCGGTTCGCGGCAGGAGCCGGGGCTCGAAGCGATCGCGGCGGTCGAGCCCGACCTGATCATCGGCGTCGGCTTCCGGCATGCGCCGATCTTCGCGGCGCTCGACCGGATCGCGCCGACGATCCTGTTCCAGTTCAGCCCGAACGTGTCCGAGGACGGCGTGCCCGTCACGCAGCTCGACTGGATGCGGCAGATCTTCCGCACGATCGGCGCGGTGACCGGGCGCGACGCGCGCGCGCAGACCGTCGAAGCGCAGCTCGACGCGGGGCTCGCGCGCAATGCCGCGCGCCTGTCGGCGGCCGGCCGCCAGGGCGAACGCATCGCGCTGTTGCAGGAACTCGGCCTGCCCGACCGCTACTGGGCGTATACCGGCAACAGCACGGCTGCGGGCCTCGCGCGCGCACTCGGTCTCGAGCCGTGGCCGAAAAAGCCGACGCGCGAAGGCACGCTCTACGTGACGTCGGCCGACCTGCTCACGCAGCGCGATCTCGCGATCCTGTTCGTGACCGCGACCGGGCTCGACGTGCCGCTTGCCGCGAAGCTCGATTCGCCGGTATGGCGTTTCGTGCCGGCGTTGCAGCGGCACCGGATCGCGCTCGTCGAGCGCAATATCTGGGGGTTCGGCGGGCCGATGTCGGCGCTGAAACTGGCCGACGTGATGACCGATACGATGCTGAAGCTGCCGATCGCGCGTTGATCGGCGGCGGAGGGGAAGACGAGGAGAAGGTTGAATCCGGCTTGCCGACAATGATCGCCGCAAGAGCCTGCGGGCTCGGCGATGCGGCTTCGGCCAGCGCGCCCGGGTTTTCCGACATCACACAGCAACGACACGGCCGGCCCGTCGCAACCGCGACGCGCCGGCCGTTTCCGTTTACGCGCTCAGCGCGCCGACGCCGTGCTGCGAATCCGCGGGCGTCGTATCGCTGACGATCCGTCCGTTCTCGAGCTTCAGCAGGCGGTCGGCGAGCCCGAAATAGCGATCGTCGTGCGTGATCACGATCACCGCCTTGCCGCGCGCGCGCAGTTCGGGCAGCAGCTGTTCGTAGAACACGGCCTTGAACGACGGGTCCTGGTCGGCCGCCCATTCGTCGAACAGGTAGAACGGCCGATCCTCCAGATACGCGACGACGAGCGCGAGCCGCTTGCGCTGCCCGGTCGACAGCGCACGCGTCGAGAATGCACCGTCGACGACCTGCACCTTGTGGTCGAGCGCGAGCTTCGCGACCAGCGCATTCGCGCGCGCATCGGCCTGCGCGCGGTCCGGATCGTCGGGGTCGACGATGCCGATCAGCGCATCGAACAGATGGAAATCGTTGAACACCGCGCTGAAGCGCTGCCGGTACGCGGCGCGCTCGCGCCAGCCGATCGCGCGGCCGTCGACCTCGATCGTGCCTTCCTCGGGTTCGTAGAGACCGGTGAGCACCTTCGCGAGCGTGGTCTTGCCGCTGCCGTTGCCGCCGACGATGAACACCAGCTCGCCCGGCTCGATCGTCAGGTCGACCGGCCCGATACGGAACATCCGCTCGTCGCGCTCGTGGAAGTACGCATGCGTGACGCCGCGCAGCGTGACGGCACCGGCCGGCGGCAGGTCGGGCGCATCGCTGGCGGGAGGCACCGTGCGCAGCGCGCCGAATTCGGTCATCACGCTTTCGATGCGCGCGAGCGACACGCGCGCCGCATTGACGGTCGGCAGGTTGTTCAGCAGCCCGTCGAGCGGCACCAGCATGAACAGGAACACGACGACGTAGCCGGCGGCCGCGCCCGGATCGGCATGCACGCCGAGCTGCGGCCAGAACGACGCGACGCCGAGGAACACGTAGAACAGGAAGATGATCCAGCCCACGCCGACCGCGTACGCGCTGAATGCGCGACGGCGATGATCGCGCACTTCGCCGATCGCCGCGCCGAGCTGGCCGTCGACGAACTGGCGCGCGCGCGCGTCGTGCAGCTTCAGTTCCTTCGCGCCGGAGAACAGCGCGCCGAGATAGCCGAACAGCCGGTCCTGCGCGTGGCCGGCCGCTTCGAGCGACGCGATCGCGCGGCGGTCGCCGGTGTGGTAGCCGAGCGAGCCCGCGACGATCGCGGCGAGCGCGAGCGCGCACACGGGCCACGACAGCCACGCGAGATAGCCGAGGCAGCCGAACACGATCGAGCCGTGCATCACGAGGTTCGGCAGCGCGAAGAACAGCATCGACACGTTGGTCGCGTCGTCGGTCAGCACCGACTGCACGGGCGCTGCGCCGATCCGCTCGATGTCGCGCAGCTCGGCCGCGCCGACGCGCCGCGCGAGATGCACGCGCAGCCGCGCCATCGTGTCCTGCGACAGCCGAGCGAACAGCGTACCGGACACGATCCGCGTGACGAGCGCGATCACCGCGCACAGCGCGAAGCGCCACGCGAGCGCGGCGTCGGCCGCGCCCGGCTGCGCGAGCGCGCGGTTCAGCGTCGCGACGAGCAGCACGCTCGCGATGCCGTTCAGCACGCACGCGACCAGCGCGAGCGTGAACGGCGCACGGCTTTCGCGCAGCAGTGCGAGGATCAGGCGCGCCGCGGGGCGGGCGGGCGAGGCGTCGAGGGACGGCGGGGAGGAAGACTCGTGGGCAGCTGTCATCGGCAACGTCGGTCAATAAGAAGGTACGCAGAAACGTCGAAACGGTCGTGAAAGCGGCGAACGGGCCTGCGCCGTCGCGGCTTTCCTCCCTGATAGACGAACGGGCCGCACAAATATTTAGCCGTGCGCCGGAAAACCCGCCGGCCGGGCGTCGCATCGGAATCGAAAACAAAAAGGTAAAAAATCGCGCGCGTCGTTCGTCACACCAGTGAAGCCGCCCAAGCGGCCCCGAGACTTGGCCGAAGCGGCCAGACCGAAGGACTTCACGCCATGACGAGTTTCCCGACTGCGCTGCACCACCGAATCCGCGAACAGGCGCGCCGCGCGCCCGATGCGCCCGCGCTCGCGGCGCCTTTCCAGAACGACCTGCGCCTGTCGCGCGGCGCGCTCGACGCGCGCGCATCGCGGCTGGCGCGGCAACTGCGCGCGGCCGGCGTCGGTGCGGAAGTGCGGGTCGGCGTGTGCGTCGAGCGCTCGTGCGAGCTGTTCGTCGCGCTGCTGGCCGTGCTGAAGGCGGGCGGCGTGTTCGTGCCGCTCGATCCGCGCCACCCGGCGGCCCGGCTCGACTGGATCGTCCACGATGCGCAGCTGCGCCACGGCATCGTCGATGCGGCGGGCCGCGCCGCGCTCGGCGCGCCGTTCGAACACGCGTTCGACGTTACCGAACAGGCGTCAGCCGCGCCGGATTTCGCCGACGATGAAGAAGACGCACCGGTGCATCCGCGCGCGGCCGCCTACATGATCTATACGTCGGGCTCGACCGGCACGCCGAAGGCGGTGGTCGTCGAGCACGGGCCGCTCGCCGCGCATTGCGATGCGCTCGCCGCCGCGTTGCCGATCGGGGCAGACGATCGGCTGCTGCATTTCGCGTCGGTCAACTTCGATGCGGCGCACGAATGCTGGCTCGCACCGCTCGCGGTCGGCGCAAGCGTGACGATTGCGCCGCCGCAGCCGTTCGCGCCGGACGCCGCGCATGCGCTGATGGTGCAGGAAGCGGTCAGCGTCGCCGCGTTTCCACCTGCCTACCTGCGCGAATTCGCGGCCGTTGCCGCACGCGTCGGCGTGCCGCGCGCGCTGCGCGTGCTCGCGTTCGGCGGCGAAGCGCTGCCGCAGCAGGCGTTCGAATTCGTGCGTCAAACGTTTCCGTCGGTACGCCTGATCAACGGTTACGGGCCGACCGAGGCCGTGATCTCGCCGATGCTGTGGCCGGTCGAGCCGGGCGAGACGCCCGTGCTGGCCGCGGACGATGCGTATGCGTCGCTGCCGATCGGCCGCGCGATCGGTCCGCGCGTCGCGCGCATCGACGGCGAACGCGGCGCGGCCGGCGAGCTGCTGCTCGGCGGCGTCTGTCTCGCGCGCGGCTATCACGGCCGCCCTGCGCTGACGGCCGAGCGCTTCGTGCCGGACCCGGACGGCGCGCCCGGCGCGCGCGTGTACCGCACCGGCGATCTCGCGCGCCTGCGCGACGACGGCGCATTCGATTATCTCGGCCGCCTCGACGATCAGGTACAGGTGCGCGGCGTGCGCGTCGAGCCCGCGGAAATCGCCGCGTGCCTGCGCGCGCATCCGGCCGTTGCCGATGCGGCCGTGATTGCCGAAACGGGCGACGGCCCGACGCGGCTGATCGCCTGCGTCGTGCTGCATGACGCGGCCGACGATGCGGCGCTGAAGGCGCACGTGGCCGCGCAGTTGCCGGCCGCATGGCAGCCGCACCGGTTCGAACGCTGCGACGCGCTGCCGTATACGCTGAACGGCAAGCTCGACCGCGCTGTGCTGCGCGAGCTGATTGCAGCCCGGCGGGCCGCCGCAGCGCGCGACGCGACGCAATGCGCGGGCGCCGCGCCGCGCACGCCGACCGAGCAGCAGCTCGCCGGTATCTGGCGGACGCTGCTCGGTCTCGACACCACGCCGTCGCGCGACGATCATTTTGTCGCGCTGGGCGCCGACTCGCTCGCCGTGATGCAGCTGCAGGCCGCGATCCGCGCGGCCGTACGCGTGAACCTGCGGCTCGATACGCTGTTCGCCGATCCGTCGCTGACAGAACTGGCCGATACGGTCGACCGCGCCGAGCGCGAGACGGGAGAAGCGCTGAACGTCATCGCCGCGCGCGGCCCCGCAGCCGATACGTCCGCATCGGCTGCGCCGCATGTCGATCGCGCGGCGTCGCTCGCGCAGCAGCGTTTCTGGGTGCTCGCGCAGATGCGCGACGCCGGCGCCGCATATCACATCGCCGCACACTGGACGATCGACGGTACGCTCGACCGCGCCGCGTTGCAGCGTGCGCTCGATCACGTGATCGAACGGCATGAAGCATGGCGCACGACGCTCGTCGACCATGACGATGGTGTCGTGATGCAGCGGATCCATGCGCATCTGCCGGTTGCGATCGCCGACATCGACCTGCGCGACCGGCCGCCGGCCGCGCGCGACGCGGAAGCGACGCGCGTCGCCGAACGCGATGCAGGCGCACCGTTCGATCTGGCGCGCGGGCCGTTGGTGCGCGCAACGCTCGTCGCGCTCGCCGACGATCGCCACCGCCTGCTGCTGACCGCGCATCATGCGATCACCGACGGCTGGAGTTCGCGCTGCGCGTTCGACGAACTGTCGGCAGCCTATTGCGCGTTTGCGGCAGGCCGCGCGCCGTCGCTGCCCGACCTGCCGATCCAGTACGCGGACTACGCGGACTGGCAGCGCGACCTGCTCGCGCGCGGCGAGGGCGAGCGCCAGCTCGACTATTGGCGCGGCGCGCTGTGCGACGTGCCGGGCCCGCTCGCGCTGCCGGTCGACCGCCAGCCGCCCGCGACGCGCACGCTGCACGGCGCGCGCACGTCGGTGCGCCTGCCCGACGCGGTCGCGGCCGACGTGCGCCGGCTCGCGCGCGACGCGCAGGCCTCCGTCTTCACCGTGCTGCTGGCCGCGCTCGACGCGTGGCTGGCACGGCTGACCGGCGAGACGGACCTCGTCGTCGCGGTGCCGGTCGCGCATCGCCAGCGTCCGGAAACCCGTGCGCTGCTCGGGCTGTTCCTGAACACGGTCGCGCTGCGCGTGCGCGTCGCGCCGACGCTGCCGTTCCGCGCGCTGGTCGATGCGACGCGCACGGCGGTGCTCGACGCGATGACGCATCAGGACGTGCCGTTCGAACGTGTCGTCGATGCGGTGAAGCCGCCTGTGAAGCGCGGCGACGAATGGCTGCGAGTGAAATTCGCGCAGCAGTTCGACGCGCGGCACGACAGCGTGCTGCCGGGCGCGATCGCGGTCGCGACGCCGGGGCCGGATCTCGCCGCGCGCTTCGATTTCGCACTCGATTTCACCGACGACGCGAACGGCATCGAACTGGTCGCGGCCCATGCGACCGACTGCATCGACGCGGAGACCGCGCGCGCGTGGCTCGACAGCTACGCGGCGCTGCTCGCCTCGGCCGCGCGCGATCCGCACTGCGCGACGGCCGCGCTGCCGTGCGACGCTGCACCCGCATCGCGGCAGCCGCGCGACGGCCGCACGCTGCGCATCGAGCATGCGGACGTCGTCGCCGCGTTCGCGCGACAGGCGGCCGCGTATCCGCATCGCGTCGCGCTTGCCGATGCATCGACGTCGCTGAGCTTCGCCGAACTCGACGACGCGTCGAACCGCGTCGCACACGCGCTGCAATTGCGCGGCGCGCAAGCAGAAGCACCGGTGATCGTCTGCGTCGAACGGTCCGCACGCTTCGTCGTCGGCCTGCTCGGCGCGCTGAAGGCCGGCGCGCTGGCCGTGCTGCTCGATCCCGCCCAGCCGGCCGCGCGGCTGGCCGCCGCCGCGGCGGACTGCGGCGCGCGCTACGCGCTGGTGGCCGATCCGGCCGGATGGCCGGCCGGCGCCGACACGCAGCCGCTCGACCTCGACGCGCTGATGCGGGACGCCACCCTTGCTCTGGCGGCCGGCGTGCGCGTCGCGCCGCATCCGGAGCAGGGCGCGTACCTGATCTACACGTCGGGCTCGACCGGCACGCCGAAGGGCGTCGTCGTATCGCATGGCGCGCTGGCCGACTACGTGCAGGGGATGCTCGACGAACTCGCGTTCGCGCCCGACGCATCGTTTGCGATGGTGTCGACGGTCGCGGCCGACCTCGGCCACACGACGCTGTTCGGCGCGCTGTGCGCGGGCCGCACGCTGCATCTGCTGCCGGCGTCGTGCGCGTTCGATCCCGATGCGTTCGCCGATGAAATGCGCCGCCGCGAGGTCGGTGTGCTGAAGATCGTGCCGAGCCACCTGCAGGCGCTGCTCGACGCGCGCGCGCCGGCCGACGTGCTGCCGCGCCACGCGCTCGTGACGGGCGGCGAGACGCTGACCTGGGCGCTCGTCGCGCGGCTGGCCGCGCTCGCGCCTGCATGCCGCGTGATCAATCATTACGGGCCGACCGAAGCGACGGTCGGCGCGCTCGCCTGCGACACGGCGTCGATTGCCGCCGACCGGCGCGATCCCGCGAGCGGCGTGCCGCTCGGCACGCCGCTGCCGAATGCGCGCGCGCTCGTGCTCGATGCGTTCGGCGCCTGCGTGCCGCCGGGTGCGGCGGGCGAGCTGTATCTCGGCGGCCCCGGCGTCGCGCGCGGCTACCTGAACCGGCCCGGACAGACGGCCGAACGCTTCGTGCCCGATCCGTTCGCGCGCGGCGCACGGCTGTACCGCACCGGCGACCGCGTGCGACTGGGCGCGGATGGTCGAATCGCATTCCTCGGCCGCATCGACGATCAAGTGAAGATTCGCGGCTATCGCGTCGAGCCGGGCGAAGTGAGCGCGGCCGTGCGCGCGGCCGGCCCGGTCGCGCAGGCCGAGACGCTGGCGATCGAACATGACGGCCGCGTGCGGCTCGCGACCTTCGTCGTGATGCGCGACGGCGCGGCGTTCGACGAAGCCGGCATGCGCGCCGCGCTGGCCGCGACGCTGCCCGACTACATGATGCCCGCGCAGTTCGTCGCGCTGGCACGGCTGCCGGTGACCGCGAACGGCAAGATCGATCGCGCCGCGCTGCGCGCGCTGGCCATCGCGCCGGCCGCGAGCGCGTCAGGCGATGCGCCGCAGGGCCCGGTCGAAACGGTGCTCGCCGACGTGTGGCAGGCCGTGCTGAAGGCGCCGCAGGTCGGTCGCGACGACAACTTCTTCGAGCTCGGCGGCGATTCGATTCTCGTGCTGCAGGTGATCGCCCGTGCGCGCAAGCGCGGCGTGCGCTTCACGCCGAAGCAGCTGTTCGACGGCCCGACGGTGGCCGAACTCGCGCGCGTCGCGAAAACGGACGATGCCGCCATGCCGCAGCCGGCGGCGGCCCAGGCCGCACACGTTGCCGTCGCACGGATCCTGACGCCTGCCCAACAGCGTTTCTTCGCGCTCGACGTGCCGCGCCCGGGCCATTGGAACCAGTCGGTCGCGTTCGACGTGCGCGGACCGTTCGACGCCGATGCGTTCGCACGCGCGTTCGACGCGCTGCTCGTTCATCACGACGCATTCCGCCAGCGCTTCACGCGCGATGCGAACGGCGCATGGCAGGCCGGCGACGCCGCGCAACCGCACGACGCGCTGCCGTTCGTCGAAGTCGCGGCAAGCGACGAGACCGATGCGCTCGCGCGCTTCGACGCGCTGCAGCGCCGCCTCGATCTCGGCCGCGGCCCGCTCGCCTGCGCGTGTGCCGCGCGGCTGCCGGACGGCTCGACGCGGCTCTACCTCGCGATCCACCATGCGATCGTCGATGGCGTGTCGTGGCGCATCCTGCTCGACGATCTCGACGCGGCCTATCGCGCCGCCGTCGAGCGCATGCCGATTCGCCTGTCGCCGCCGGGCCTGCGCGCCGACGCGTGGGCCGCACGTCTCGCGCGCGCCGCGACGGAGCCGGCATCGCCGTTCGCGGCGGAAGTCGCGTACTGGGCCGCCATGGCGTCGGGCGACGAGCTCGTGCCCGATCATCCCGACGCGCCGGCGACGAACGCCGAGGCGGCCGTCGTCGTGCAGACGATCGACGCGGCGCTGACCCGCGCGGCGTTGACCGATGCGCATGCCGCGTATCGCACGCAGACGATCGAATTGCTGAGCGCCGCGCTCGCGCAGGCGCTGGCCGGCGCGCGCGGCGCCGCATCGTGCCGCGTCGAGCTGGAAGGGCACGGCCGCGAGGCGCTGTTCGACGACGCCGATGCGAGCCGCACGATCGGCTGGCTGACCAGCCATTACCCGGTGACGCTGCCGGTCGCGACGAACGCGCGCGACACGCTGTGCGCGATCAAGGACACGCTGCGCGCGGTCCCGCACAAAGGGCTCGGCTTCGGCGTGCTCGCGCATTACGGCGATGCGGCGACGCGCGCGGCGCTGGCCGCGGTGCCGCGCCCGCGCGTCACGTTCAACTATCTCGGCCAGTTCGACGCGCCGCGCGACGCGACGCTCGTCCCGCGTTTCGGCGGCGCCGGCGTCGAACGCGATCCGCAGGGGCCGCTCGGCAACACGCTCGCGATTCACGCGTATCTGGACACGGATCGCGACGGCGCACGCACGCTGAAAATACACTGGGTATACGGCGCGCCGCAGTTCGAACGCGCGACGATCGATGCGCTCGCCGCACGCTTCGCGGCCGCGCTGCGCGAACTCGTCGACGCCTGCGCATCGCGTATCGCACACCGTGGCTGCGGGGCGACGCCGGGCGACTTCCCGCTCGCGCGAGCCGCCGGCCTCACGCAGGCCGCGATCGAACGCACGCCGCTCGACTGGCGCACGATCGACGACGTGTACCCGCTGTCGCCGATGCAGCAGGGCATCCTGTTCCATGCGCTGTTCGCACCGGGCCAGGCAAGCTACGTGAACCAGCTCGTCGCGACCGCGACCGCGCTCGATGCCGATCGGCTCACCGCCGCGTTCGCGGCGTCGGTCGCGCGTCACGACATTCTGCGCACCAGCGTGATGCCCGACGAGGCCGCGCCGCTGCAATGCGTGCATCGCCATGCGCGGATGCCGGTCGAGCAGCTCGACTGGCGCACGCGCGGCGCGACGCTCGGCGCCGACTTCGACGCGTGGCTCGCGGCCGATCGCGCGCGCGGCTTCGACTGGCGCGAGCCGCCGCTGATGCGGCTCACGCTGATCCGCGTGAGCGACGACGCATGGCGCGTCGTGTGGACGCGTCATCACGTGCTGCTCGACGGCTGGAGCACCGCGCGCCTGCTCGCGGACGTGTTGCGCGACTACCGCGACCCCGACGCCGTGTCGCCGTTCGCGAGCCGTCCGCCGCTGCGCTACCGCGATTTCATCGCATGGCTCGGCACGCGCGATCGCGACGCGGACGAACGCTTCTGGACCGAACGGCTCGCGCGGCTGGATGCGCCGACGCTGATCGCGGAACGCGCGGCCGATCGCGCGGATACCGCCGTCGTCACGTGGCGCGCGACGATCGACGCGGCCGCGACGGCGCGCGTCGCACAGACTGCCCGCGCGCTGAAACTGACCGTCAACACGCTGGTGCAGGGCGCGTGGGCGCTCGCGCTGCAGCGGATGACGCACCAGCCGGCCGTCGCGTTCGGCGCGACCGTCGCCGGCCGCCCCGACGCGTTGCCGGACGTCGACGCGGTGCTCGGCCTGTTCATCAACACGGTGCCGGTGATTACCGCGCCGGCGCCGCAGCAGCGTGCGGCCGACTGGCTGCAGGCGCTGCAGCGCGACAACGCGGCCGCCGCCGAACATGCGCACACGCCGCTCGCCGATATCCAGCGCTGGGCACGCGGCGCCGGTGGCGCGCTGTTCGACACGCTGGTCGTGTTCGAGAACTATCCGGTCGACGACACGGCACGCGACGGCGATCCGCGCGCGCTCGCGCTGAACGACGTGCGCAGCATCGAGGCGACCGATTTCGCGCTGACGCTCGTGATCGAAAGCGGCGCCGAGCTGACGATCGACTACGGCTACGACACCGCGCGCGTCGATGCGCGGCAGGTCGAGACCTGGCACCGCGCGTTCGCGTGCGCGCTCGATGCGCTGGCGCGCACGCCGGACGCGCCGCTCGGAACGCTGTCGATCGCCGATGCGGTCGCGCTCGACGCGCTGGCGCGCGTGCAGGACACCGCATACGAGTGGCCCGAAGCACAGCGGCAGCCGCTGCACCTGCAGTTCGTCGACGCCGCCCGCGCGACGCCCGACGCGATCGCCCTCGAATACGCGGACGCGCACGGCGGCGTGCATCGCGCGACCTATCGCGAACTCGATCAGCACACGTCGCGCGTTGCCGCCGCGCTGCGCCGTCGCGGCGTGCGACCCGATACGCCGGTCGCGCTGTGCGTCGAGCGTTCGTTCGACATGGTGATCGCGCTCGTCGGCGTGCTGAAGGCGGGCGCCGCCTACCTGCCGGTCGATCCCGACTATCCGGCCGAGCGCATCGCATACCTGCTGCGCGACGCGCGGCCGGCCGTCGCGATCACGCAGGCGCATCTGCGCGAGCAGGTCGAGGCCGCGCTGGGCGACGACGCGTCAACGCAACTGCTGACGGTCGCGGACCTGCTCGCCGACGACGTCGATATCGTCGCGGCCGGCGACGCTTCCGCCGCCGCGCCCGTCGACGACGCGCAGCTCGCCTACCTGATCTACACGTCCGGCTCGACCGGCAAGCCGAAGGGTGCGGGCAACACGCATGGCGCGCTCGCGAACCGGATCGCATGGATGCAGCACGCGTACCGGCTCACGCGCGACGACGTCGTGCTGCACAAGACGCCGTTCGGCTTCGACGTGTCGGTCTGGGAGTTCGTGTGGCCGCTGGCCGTCGGCGCGAAGCTGGCGATCGCCGCGCCCGGCGACCATCGGGATCCGGCGCGCCTCGCGGCCGCGATCCATGCGCACGGCGTGACGGTGCTGCATTTCGTGCCGTCGATGCTTGCCGCGTTCGCCGCGCACCTCGACGATTTCGACGCGGCCGCGCAATGCGACAGCGTCCGGCTGATCGTCGCGAGCGGCGAGGCGCTTGCGCCGGAACTCGTCGCGAAACTCGCGCGGCTGCTGCCGGACGCGACGCTCGTGAACCTGTACGGGCCGACCGAAGCCGCGATCGACGTGTCGCACTGGACCTGCGGTCCGGACGACGTGCACGCGGTCGCGGTGCCGATCGGCCATCCGATCGCGAACCTGCAGCTGCATGTGCTCGATGCCGCATGGCAGCCGGTGCCGGCGGACGCGACCGGCGAACTGTATCTCGCCGGTGCGGGGCTCGCGCGCGGCTATCTCGGCCGGCCCGCGCTGACCGCCGAGCGCTTCGTGCCCGATCCGTTCGTGCCGGGCGCGCGCATGTACCGCACCGGCGATCTCGCGCGACGCCGCGCCGACGGCGCGCTCGACTATCTCGGCCGCGTCGACACGCAGGTGAAGCTGCGCGGCCAGCGGATCGAGCCGGGCGAGATCGAGGCGCTGCTGCGCGCGGCGCCGGGCGTGCACGACGCGGTCGTGATCGTGCGCGACGAACAGCTGATCGGCTATGTCGCACGCGGCGACGCAGGCCCGCTCGACCGCGCCGCGCTGCTCGACGCGTTGCGCGCGCAGCTGCCGGCCTACATGGTGCCGTCGCAACTGATCGAACTCGATGCGCTGCCGGTCACGCCGAACGGCAAGTGCGATCGTCATGCGCTGCCGGCGCCGGTGCGCGATACCGCCGCGGCCGCCGAGCTGGCGACCGACACGGAACGCACGCTCGCAACGATCTGGCAGCGCGTGCTGCACGTGGACGCGATCGGCCGCGACGACGATTTCTTCCTGCTCGGCGGCCACTCGCTGCTCGCGACGCACGCGCATGCGCAGGCGAACCTGCACTGGGGGCTCGCGCTGCCGCTGCGCACGCTGTTCGACACGCGCACGCTGGCGCGCTGCGCGGACGCGATCGATGCAGCCTGTGCGGCACGCGGCGCGACCGACGCGGCGAGCGCGATCGACGCGCTGCTCGGCGAACTGGAAACCCAATAAGGACCCCGGATGACGAAGGCTCAACCCGACTGGCTCGCGCTCGCGACGCGCTTCGCGCAACTGCCCGACGCGCAGCGCGCGGTCTTCATCGACAAGCTCGGCGCGGCCGGCATCGACTTTCGCGTGCTGCCGATTCCGCCGCGTGCACCGCGCAGCGAACGCGTGCCGGCATCGTTCGCGCAGACGCGGCTGTGGCTGCATGCGCGGCTGATCGACGCGCCGGATGCCTATCACATCACCGAGCGGCTCGCGCTGACGGGCGCACTGGACGCGCATGCACTGCGCCTCGCGTGCGACGCGCTGATTGCGCGCCATGAAGCGCTGCGCACGACCTTCGACGAAGCCGGCGACGGCGTCTCGCAGACTATCCATCCGCCGCTGCGCTGCCCGTGGCGCGAGACCGACCTCGAAGCACTGCCCGACGCGCAGCGCATCGCACGCGCGGAACACGTCGCGGCCGCCGACGAAGCCGAAGCGTTCGATCTCGGCGCTGCGCCGCTGCTGCGCGCGCACCTGATCCGTTTCGACGCGACGCACCACTGGCTCGCACTGACGGTGCATCACATCGTGTCGGACGGTTGGTCGTCGGGCGTGATGCTCGACGAACTCGCCGCGTTCTATCGCGCGTACGCAACCGGCCGGCCGGTGCCGCTCGCGCCGCTGCCGATCCAGTACGCGGATTACGCGCTGTGGCAGCGCCGCTGGCTCGATGCCGGCGAGCGCGAGCGCCAGCTCGCGTTCTGGCGCGAACGCCTCGACCCGCAGCGCGGCGTGCTGAACCTGCCGGGCGCGGCCGCGCGGCCGGCACGCCGCAGCGCGCGCGGCGCGCGTCACGTGTTTGCGCTCGACGCGCGGCT
>NZ_CABVPP010000037.1 GCF_902499075.1 Burkholderia pseudomultivorans
ACGAGGCGTTCATGAAAATCGCCGCTTGCATCATCTGCTGGCGACAGCTGCAAAACTCATTGTGTTAGAGCTTCTAAATGCGAGACTTCTTCAACGCACCACCCGACGTTTAAACCTGACCGATGTCGGCCGAGCCTACTACGACCGATGTGTACAAATTCTGGATGCCCTTGCCGAAGCAAACCGCGAGGCAAGTGACTCTCAGACCATTGCACGCGGAGTCCTGCGAATTGCGGCGCCTGTCACGTTTGGCGCGTTGCATTTGGGCAATGTGGTTGCGCGCTACATGGAGCGCCACCCTCATGTCAATGTCGACGTTTCGCTGAGCGATCGTTATGTGAATCTGCTAGAAACGGGAGCGGACCTTGCAATCCGAATTGGAACGCTTGCCGACTCCAGCATGGTCGCGCGGAAGATTGCTCCCTGCCGCATGATTGTGTGTGCATCTCCAGCGTACTTGAAACGTCACGGCACACCGCATACGCCGGAGGAATTAGGACAAGCACAACGCCTTACTTTCAGCGAGGCTGTTTCGAGCGGGGACTGGACGCTCAGGGACGAGAAAGACCGGCCCCATGTCATCGATGGAACCTGTCGTATGTCGGCAAATAACATGCAGATGCTACTTGCCTCAACGCTTGCTGGCGCAGGTATAGCTTACGGCCCGACGTTTGTTTTCGGTAAGTACGTTGCGCGTGGCGAACTGGTTGCCTTATTGCCCACGTACCGCACGACGGAATTGACGATTCAGGCTGTCTATCCCAGCACGCGCCATGTCCCACTCAAAGTTCGCGAATTCATTGATGATCTCGTCGAGTCGTTTGGAGACGAACCATCCTGGGACAATTGGCGTCAGGTGTGACACGAGACTGCGGCGAAACGCCAAAGGGTTCACCCGAGAACGGTGAATTGATCATCGCCCCAGGCGTCGGCGATTCAATCACACTTGGACGCGACTTCTAGCTGTGGTGAAGCCGCTCGACGTCGCACCAGTGATTTTTGCATTGTGGTATCCACCAGGAAAAGGCGCCAAGCTCAAATGACGCCTTTGCCGCGAGCCCGTTTCTCACGGGCGCTCAACTCCGATGGATCGACTCCTGTTACCTTACTTCCGGACCATCGGAATCTGCAGATTAGTCGGTCGGTTGAGTTCGGTATCGAAGCCCCGACCATCTATGTTTCGAGCACCCCAGAACATCATCCCGTGCGAAAGGTAAACCAGATCGTATTCCTTAAAATACTTTCCGGCTGACAGACCGAGAGGGACAAAGTCCTTGTCGAAGACGCTCTGAGTCTGCCCGATCTCCCATTTCGCGTAACCATGAGAAGCGACCGTATTCAGCACGTTCGCAAACCCTTGCATCAAGGGTGTCACCGAATAGGCCTCATCAGCAATGAAATCCACCTTCTGCGCGCCCGGCGCAATCGGGTGCTCGCCGCGCCAAAGCATGTGACCCTTGATCTGCATCCGCGCAAGGGGTGCCTTTCCATAAGGATCCGCAAAGGTCACAACGGTTAACTCAAACCGGTTATCCGGCAACGCTTTGAAGTCACGCGCGGAGATAAAACGGTTTGATCGTGCCGTCGGCATTCTTTTGGGCGCTTGGGCGGACTTCCGGTGCGATGCTGGTCCATTCACCAAGCACTGCTTGCTGCGTCTGTTCGAGTGACATCGGTGCAACTCCTTGTGAAGCAGATGATGACGCGGAATTAGGAAGCGTTGAGCAGGCGGTGAACACGGGCGACAGGAGCGCCAAGATAACGAGAACAGAGCGACGTGTAAGCATCGTGGAAGTCCCCTTGGGCGATTATGATGGTCGTCATAGTAGCATGCACTATGCTACCCATCATAGTTGACCTGCCCCCTTCAATAGGGCCAATGGGCTTCTAGCAAAGTCCCTTTAAACCAGCTCCTGGAAAGCGGCAGGAGCATCCGCGGTTGCCCGATGTTTCGCCGCAAACTCTGACGGCGCAAGGTAGTTCAGTGCACTGTGCGGCCGTTGCTCGTTGTAGTCCTGACGCCATGCCGCGATGACAGCCCGAGCGTGCGCGAGCGTCGTGAACCAGTGCTCGTTAAGGCATTCGTCGCGGAATTTGCCGTTGAACGATTCGATGTACGCATTCTGCGTTGGCTTGCCCGCCTGAATCAACTTCAGAGTGACGCCGTTCGCATATGCCCACTGGTCAAGCGCGCGGCTCGTAAATTCGGGTCCCTGGTCTGTTCGCACCGCCTTGGGATAGCCACGGAAGCGAGCTGCACGGTCCAATGCTCCCGAGCGACATATAAACCTGAGATACCATGGTCGACGACGATGTCGACAGCCTCTTTCGTGAAATCGTCGACGACGGTCAGGCACTTCACGCGCCGGCCGTTGGAAAGCGCATCCATCACGAAATCGATTGACCACACCTCGTTGGGTGCGCCTGGCAATGCCAGTTGCTCGCGCTCAATCATTACGCCGTGGCGCTTGCGACGGCGCCGCACAGCCAGCCCTGCGTCACGGTACAGGCGATAGATGCGCTTGTGATTGGCGTGCGTGCCTTCGCGCTCCACCAGGGCATGCAGTCGGCGGTAACCGAATCGACGACGTTCGTGCGCCAACTCCACCAGACGCGCCGCTAGCACATCATTCTCATGGTCCGGCTTCGCGTCGTAATGCAGCACGCTGCGAGAAAGCCCGACAAGCCGGCAGGCGCGGCGCTCGGAGAGGTTGACCTTCTCCCGAATCGCCGACACTGCCTCGCGTTTGGCTTGCGGGCTCAGGGCTTTCCCTTGACGACGACCTTCAACGCTTCCATATCGAGCATTGCTTCGGCCAGCAGTTTCTTCAGCCGGGCATTCTCCACCTCGAGGTCCTTGAGCCGGCGGGCTTCCGAGACCTCCATGCCGCCAAACTTCGCGCGCCAGGTGTAGAACGACGCGTCACTGAACCCGTGCTTCCTGCACAGTTCCTTGACCGGCATACCGGCCTCGGCTTCCTTCAGAAACCCGATGATTTGCTGTTCCGTAAAGCGCTTCTTCATGTTCGTCTTCTCTCCGAAAACGAACTTTACTAGACTCCAGCTGGCCCTGTTTGCAGGGGGCAGGTCAGACGCGTCGCTTTCTTCCAATACTGCCGTCAATGTCGCCGGCGATGCGGAATACGTCGGCGATACCAAAGAGCTGCGTTGGCATGCATCCGTCATAGGCAAGGACCGCAATCCGCACGTTCTTCATGGGCTTCCTGAAAACGCATCGAGTGACCATTTTCACCTAATTATAGTCAATATTGACATACACCCACGTCGATGACCGGGACGATAATCGGTTACATGGGTTGGTGTGCCTCGCTCGACGTTGGCACCCTCGAACAAGCAAACCGACACGGATCGAAATCATGGACAAACCTCAGATCATTACTATCTCAATCCTTCCATTTGGGATGGTTCATTGCCACCTGGTCATCAGCTCCAAGGGCTGCGTGTTAGTCGACACGGGCATTCCCGGCTCGGTTGGCAAAATTGGGCGCGTGCTCAAGAAGCACGGTCGCAGCTTTCGCGACATTAATTTGATCATCATCACCCATGCTCACACTGACCACGCCGGTTCGGCAGCGCAAGTGCGCCAACTGAGTGGAGCACCGATTCTGGCGCACGCTGGAGACCTCGACTACTACGAGCGACGTAAGGAGATGACGTACTGCGTGGCCCATTGGTGGGGTCCGCTGTTTCTGCGGTCGGGGCTGCCCGGAGAGCCGTACACCGCATTCACGCCCGACATCTTGCTGCAAGACGATGCGAGTGTCGATCTCAGCCCCTATGGTCTCGACGGCGTGGTGCGGCACACTCCCGGACATACTGATGGCTCTGTGTCGGTCGAACTGGTGAGCGGTGAAGCGCTGGTCGGGGATTTGCTCGCTTCGGGCATCCTCATCGGCGGCATGATGCGCACCGGCCACGCGATGCGTCCGCCTTTCGAAGAAGATCCGCAAGCTGTCACCGTGGAGCTGTTGGGCATGGTCAACACCGGGATGAAACGGTTCCACATGGGCCATGGCGGACCGCTTGGCGCCGAAGAGGTACGCCGGCACGCCAAATCGCTGCAGCAATTGGCGCCGGGGCCCCGCTACGGGATGCAGCCCGTCGGGTGCTCCTGCTCGAAGCGCAAGGTAGCGCTGATTGCTGACTGACAGTACAGGTCACAGTGCGGCCCCGTTTCTGCCGATGACGCTCACCGCCAACGACTTTTCGACGAGCTGCCAGAGAGTGCAAGAGCCGCCCCACTCGTTCAGGTGTTGATTTTTGGTGCGCGAGGTCAAGGCCCGCCGGACGATGCAACGGTATGCGTGCCGGTGTCGACATTCTCTCCGCATTCGATACAGAGCGACCGTCTACGCGCTGGAGCAGGTTGTTCATGCGAGTGAGGCGACCGGCTGTCGTTTTCGAATAACTCAGGACAACCGATCTATCAATTGATCGACGACACGTCTAACTTGGAAGAGTGACGATAGGTGTCGGAGCAATCGACACGTTCGCGACGACGCAATACCGCCGACGCGATATCGCGGCGTCCTGCCTTTCCAACTCAGGTTGGCGCCTTGCACTAGCCTTATCGTGGTCGATGTGAGACCGGTCTCGTGCGCTGAGTAATAGCGCCAGTCCCGTTCGCATTCGTAAACGTCGAGAACGGAGGTCGTTATATGAACGAGCAGGGGTTTGCGGCGCGCGAACGGAAAGCTATCACAGAGCAAGCTCAAGTGACCTTTCCGCCAACCCATTGCGTCGAGGTTAGTGGACCGGACAGCTTCGCAAAGTACTCGTACGTGACTGCACAATCCGGGCAGAAGAGTCAATCTGAACGGGAACTACGGTCAACATGGTGGATTTGTGGATTCGTACCATCTTCTTCACCACCCCTGATTGGAGAACAGTTATGACCATCAATCACCCGCGCTATGTGGTGGCTGCCGTTCAGGCGGCCCCCGTGTTCCTGGACCTCGAAGCAACGGTCACTAAGACCATCGAGCTCATCGAGGAAGCCGCCCGCAACGGTGCCACCTTGATTGCCTTTCCGGAAACCTGGATTCCCGGATACCCGTTGTTTTCCTGGCTCGGCTCGCCGGCTTGGAGTCTGCAGTTTTTTCAGCGCTATCATGACAATTCGCTTGTCATCAACAGCGAGCAATACCGTCTCATCGAACAAGCAGCAGCTCGCAACAAGATCATGGTGGTGCTGGGATTCAGTGAGCGTGACGCCGGCTCGTTGTACATCTCCCAATCGATCATCAACAGCGAAGGGATCACGATTTCCACGCGCCGCAAGCTGAAGCCGACCCATGTCGAAAGGACCGTGTTCGGCGAAGGGGACGGGAGTGACCTCTCTGTTCACGAAACGGAGCTGGGCCGTGTAGGCGCACTATGCTGCTGGGAACATCTGCAACCGCTTACTCGGTACGCGATGTTCGCGCAGAATGAACAGGTGCACATCGGCGCGTGGCCCAGTTTCTCCCTCTATGCCGGCGCAGCCTATACGCTCGGCCCGGAAGTCAATACGGCCGTCAGCCAGATCTATGCTGTCGAGGGCCAGTGCTTCGTCGTAGCACCCAGCGCTGTCGTGTCCGAACAGATGATCGAGCTTCTGTGCTCGACGCCTGAGCACCACGCGCTGCTGCAAGCGGGCGGCGGCCATGCACGCATCTTCGGGCCGGATGGCCGCTCGCTGGCCGAACCCATACCGGAGAATGTCGAGGGCATTCTCTATGCGGAAATCGATCTGAGCGTGATCAGCCTCGCCAAGGCTGCGGCGGACCCTGCCGGCCACTATTCGCGACCCGACGTCACCAGATTGCTGCTAGACCCCACGCCCAAATCTCGTGTAGTCCATGTCCGGGCGGAACCGGCAGCGCCTGAAATGCAACCGGCAACTGCAGTTGTTCAAGTCGATCAGCCAACCGAGCCGCTCGAGCGCGTCACACCCGCTTAAAACGAAGGCGCCTTGCTCCCGCATCACCGGATGGCCGGTGCGGGAGTCAGATTATTTCCGCGTGCGCAACGCGTTCGGACTCTCGCCGAATTTCCGTCGAAAAGCCCGGCTGAAGTGCGCCGGGTCGTTAAATCCCCAGCTCATTGCGATCTGCTTGGCGCTCAGGTTGGCGCACGATTCGTCCAGCAGCGCCTTTCGACAAGCATGCAGGCGCTGATCCCAGATCCACTGCGACAATGGACACCCCTCGGATGCAAATGCACGATAGAGCGAACTCACGGACATCCCCAAGGTCTGTGCGATTCGTGCGATGTCCAGCTCCGCGTCCGAGAGGTTCTCAATCACATACGATTTGATCCGATTGAGATGAAACTGCTTCAAATTGGACGCTGGCGCGGGGATCGGAGACGGCAGGCCAGCGAGTGCCGTGGCAACCAGATCAAGGACGCTGTTCGAGACGGACTCGCGAACCTGCGCCGTCATGGACTCGAGATTTCGCGGGATACTGGTCACCAAATCAAAAAACAGCGATCCAAGACCGTTGACCCCTCGTATGGGGATGGCCGTGAGACGATCCGCAGCGGGGATTCGTATCCTTAAGCGGTCGCGCGGGATCGACAATACGAGCTGTTCGAAGTCGTCCCGGAAGCTGAGATGATATGGGCGCGTCGTATCGTAAAGCGAACAATCACCAGCTGAAAGGACGGCTTGACGGCCATCCTGTTCCAGCTCTCCCCGCCCCGCTACCTGGACGCTGATCAGAAACAAGTCCGCATCTTCTTGCCGCACCAGCCTGCTCGTCCGATGCACTTCCTGAGCACGCGAATTGACGACCGCGACGTCGACGTATGCCAAGGATCCTTGATCGATATGGCCCGTAAAGGGGCGGCCGGACCGGGAGGTAGTCGGTTCGAAGTCGAGCTTGACGAAGGAACTTGCCAAGGCCGCCGACCAATAGTCGGCTTGCTCTGCGGCGGGTGCTTCGTCGGTACTGAAATGCTTCATGGCAGACGCTTCATCGAGATAGAGCCAGACCGAGATTCGGCTGCACCTTCGTGCCTCTCATTATGCGAATGTTCGGACACCGGTGTCAAGCTGAAAAGCTCAGTCAATCTTGATGCGAAGTTGATCCAATTCGCAAGGAATATTGTCTCCCGACAATCCAAAACAGCATTGAAGGAAGGATACCTTCATACGTCTTTTACGAGAAATATATTGTTTGGAGAACGAATCATGAAAGGGTTTGCGGCAAAGGTAGCAATTCTTCTTGTTACAACCATCACACTAATCCGCCCCGCAAGCGCGGTGGTGCTGGAGACAGATCCCGCAGACTATGTGGCGCTGCCCCAGGGTGTCAATTTAGCGTTGCTCTACTACCAGCATGCCAACAGCACGGCCGCATACTCAAGCGGCAACCGCGTCGATCAGCCCTTCCACGTTCAGTCGGATATCGGCATCGCCCGCTTCATCCACTATGGAAAACTATTCGGGTTCACAGTAACCCCTCAAATCATCTTGCCATTCGGCAGCGTACGGATGAGTGAGCCGGCCAGTTTGCGATCGAACGGCATTGGCGATCCGTTCGTGGGTTCTGCGATATGGCTGATCAATGATCCGGCTTCGCAGCGTTACCTGAGTCTTGCGGCATTTGTGTCGCTTCCTCTCGGGACATACGACGCGAACCAGGGCGGCCTCAACATCGGGGCACATCGTTGGTCAGAAGTCACCCATCTGAACTATTCACAACGCGTATACGGTCCGCTTTTTCTTGACGTAACGGGGGAATTCGCGTTTTATTCGACAAATCACGACTACGCTGGGCAACGCTACTGGCAAGCACCGACGTTCGACTTACAAACGCACCTGCGCTACGAGATCGATAGCCGCACGCGGGTCGCCTTCAGCTACTACCATACGGCGGGCGGGCGCACTGAGCTTGACGGCAATGGCGCCAGCGGCAGCCTGTCCACCGACACCTATCTCGTTACGTTCGCTCGCTTCCTCACTCCGACGTTTCAGGTACAGCTTCAGGCCGGGCAGGACATCCACGTATCCAACGGGCCCAAAAACAAACTGAGGTTGAACCTGCGAATGGCCAAGGCGTTCTGACCGATCACTGGCCGTTACGGCAGAGGTGAATTGATGACGGCGCCGGCAGTCCATCTCGAATGGTCGACCAGTTGTGACTTCGACGTCTCATGGCCGAGCCTGTGTGAAAACGCACTGATCGCCTAAACTGAATCAACGCATTCAGATCGGGTGACTCATGAAGCGATTCGTTGAAGGCGATGACCGCAAGCAGGTCGCACTACTTCCCGAATGCGTCGATGATTACATCGGCCCGGACAATCCCGTCAGGATCATAGACGTGTTCGTCGATGAACTGAATCTTGCGGAACTCGGTTTCAACGGCGCTACGCCTGCACTCACGGGCCGCCCGTCGTACCACCCGGGCGTAATGCTCAAGGTCTATATCTACGGATATCTGAACCGTGTACCGTCGAGCCGGCGTCTTGAGCGCGAATGCCAGCGTAACGTCGAAATGATGTGGCTAACAGGACGGCTGGCACCGGACTTCAAGACGATCGCTGACTTCCGGCGCGATAACGGTGCGGCGATTCGTAACGTATGCCGGCGCTTTGTCGAACTATGCCGTGGACTGAAGCTGCTCTCCAGCGACATGGTGGCCATCGACGGCAGCAAGTTCAAGGCCGTGAACAGCCGCGACAGGAACTACACAGCAGGCAAGATCGACAAGCGTCAGCAACAGATTGAGGAAAGCGTTCAGCGATACCTCGACGCGATTGATACCGCGGACCGGACGAGCCCGACAGGCTTCGATGTCAAGACCGTGCGCCTGTACGAGAAGATTGCCCTCCTGCGCCAGCAGATGCGTGAACTCGAGCAGATCCGCGAGCAACTGAAGACGCAACCGGACAAACAGCTATCCCTTACCGATCCGGATTCCCGTTCCATGACCAGCGGCGGCAAAAGAACCGGAACGGTAGGCTACAACGTACAGGCCGCCGTGGACACGAAGCACCACCTGATCGTCGAACACGAGGTGACCAATGTCGGAGGCGATCATGGACAACTCAGCAGGATGGCCCTGGCAGCAAGGGAGGCGATGGGCAAGTCTGGACTGAAGGTGCTAGCCGATCGGGGCTACTTTAGCGGCCCTGATATCCGCGCGTGCGAACTGGCCGGCATCAAGGCGTATGTCCCCAAGCCACTCACGTCGGCCTCCAGGAAGAAAGGTCTCTTTACAAAACGCGACTTCATCTACATCGCCAAAGACGATGTCTATCGATGCCCAGCTGGTGAGCGTGCCGTTCATCGATTCACGACTGTTGAGCATGACATGAATCTGCGGGTGTACTGGCCCAGCGCCTGCCCGCGTTGCCATCTCAAGGAGCGCTGCTCGCCGAGTGACTATCGCCGCATCCGACGATGGGAGCACGAACATATACTGGAATCCATGCAGCGGCGGCTGGACCGCAAGCCAGACGCAATGACCATCCGCAGAAGTACTGTCGAGCACGTCTTCGGCACGCTCAAGCACTGGATGGGTGCCACACACTTCCTGACCCGCAAGCTTGGACCGGTGAGTACCGAAATGAGCCTTCAGGTGTTGGCTTACAACCTCTGACCTGCCCCCTTCAATAGGGCCAATGGGCTTCTAGCAAAGTCCCTTTAAACCAGCTCCTGGAAAGCGGCAGGAGCATCCGCGGTTGCCCGATGTTTCGCCGCAAACTCTGACGGCGCAAGGTAGTTCAGTGCACTGTGCGGCCGTTGCTCGTTGTAGTCCTGACGCCATGCCGCGATGACAGCCCGAGCGTGCGCGAGCGTCGTGAACCAGTGCTCGTTAAGGCATTCGTCGCGGAATTTGCCGTTGAACGATTCGATGTACGCATTCTGCGTTGGCTTGCCCGCCTGAATCAACTTCAGAGTGACGCCGTTCGCATATGCCCACTGGTCAAGCGCGCGGCTCGTAAATTCGGGTCCCTGGTCTGTTCGCACCGCCTTGGGATAGCCACGGAAGCGAGCTGCACGGTCCAATGCTCCCGAGCGACATATAAACCTGAGATACCATGGTCGACGACGATGTCGACAGCCTCTTTCGTGAAATCGTCGACGACGGTCAGGCACTTCACGCGCCGGCCGTTGGAAAGCGCATCCATCACGAAATCGATTGACCACACCTCGTTGGGTGCGCCTGGCAATGCCAGTTGCTCGCGCTCAATCATTACGCCGTGCCGACGTGCAACGGCCGACACCGATGCTCCCGGCTCCAATGTTTCCTGCACGATGGCGATTTTTTCTTGCGCCGTGCGCCGCCGACGGCGCTCCGGCTCGGTCAGAATTTCGATGCTTTCCACGTAATGACCAGGCTTACTGATAGGCACAAGACTATCCCTTATTTTAAGAGAGTCCTCGTGTCCTCAGATACGTGGGGCCGCTCCAATAGCAGATTAAAAGCCACGGCGGAAAATACATCTATATTCCCCGTCGTGGCCGATGCTTCATGTCGTTCTCGCTCGATCTAGTCACTCTGACCAATATCGAACTTAGTTGCATTTACATCCACCTCATCGGACAGTACATACACGGGACAAGTCGCTACTCGTCTCGTTCATTTCAGCCTCAACACGCGGACGTCCCGTCTTCCCTTTCTTCGGCACCTGGCCCATGTCGAACGTTCGGATACGATTGGCACTCTTGAGCATCAGGTACTGCTCCGACTTGGCGAGATACACGAGGTTCTTACGCAGCGCTTCTCGCTTCTTCGTGTCCTTCCAGTCGATCTGCCCCACACCAACACCGTGGCCGCGCTTCTCATAGCTTCTCTTCAACCACGCGGCATTGCTGTTCCAGTAATCGCCCTTGCCTTCAGTGACTACGTTCACCCAATACTCACTGATCTGCTTGGCAATATGCTCGTCGTGGTTGTGCTCTGCCGAGTAGAACAAGATCACATGCAAATGCAAGCCCGTGTCCTCGCCTTGTTCGATAGCCCATACGTAGTTCGCAATACCTGACATCAACGTATTAAACCGACGAGCGGCGAAGAAGCGGTCACGATGCTGCTGGATCACTTCCGGCGTAATCCAGCGACGAAACTGAGGTTTGTAGCGCAACGTCAATGACAGCACCAACCAACGCGATCTACCCGTCTCCTTCGAGAACATGGCCTCCTCCAACGCGAGTACATTTGTCTTATTCTTCCTTGCGTTTGCCTCTCTTAGTCGTTCACGCTCCTTGAATGCACGCGACTGGCAACGCTCACGAATCTGCTCGATCAGGATATTGAACGCATCCATGCATCGCATGCCATCAGTTCGAATCACTTCATCAGGCTGACCGAGTGCAAACGGATACTGATGACCAATCAGTCCAAGCTCCTTGCAGACATCGTAGAACACCTCTACTCTTGCCGAGTAGTGATAGACGTCTGAATAACGTTTCAGCCAGTCGTTCATGAACCGGTAATAGCGCTTTCCTAGAAAGAGTTCGCGAATCACTCGCACTCGACTGTAGCGCGTGATTTCATCAACGAACCCACCCCATCCCTTCTCAACAGCCTTAACAAACTTCTCTATCTCGAACAGGTGTCGTGACGCGTAGCCCTTGTGAATGAAGACTCGCCTCTCGCCATCTATGTCAGTTTCCTCGATGTTCGTACGCTCATCAAGACGAGCAATTACCTCCAATGCCTCCTGGTCCTCAGTTTCCATGACCTGATAATGGTATGTCGTTACAGCATGGCAACGTTGTTGATGCCGAGTCTCTTGATCTCACGTATAGCTGAACTGCCTGCAAGCCATGTCAGCCAATAATGAGTACGAGACCGTCCTTTCGCTTTCGATTGACCGTAGCAACGATCATTGTGGATTGATCTTCTCTCCTCCTTGATACAAATAGGGTATGACATTGACTTGTCACTCATCCCTCTCACCCATGAATACAAGGCCACATCGTCTCGACCACTGATACACTTGGCTCTAACGAGAGCAACATTTTGCCTTTAGTATTACATTGAATTCAACAGGCTGGAATTTCCTATCGCTTATTATCCTTTGGCATTCCATATGAAGCAATATCCAAGCATCGCTCAATCACGCGTTAATCACGGAAATTCGATCATCGACAACCAAGAGAAGCGCGGTTATTCATGACGCCCCTCATATACATACATACGCACGCAGTAGAGAGGCATAAGTAAAGCAGCACAACCATCGGCTTCCGGTAGATACGGTCCATTCAGGCAGATTCAGACCAACCGCGTGCACGGGCACACGGAGGACATCACCAGCCAAACGATGCGTTGCATTGGCCCGACAGTGAGGAATCAGGCCAATGTCAAACGCATCCAAGCTCATGTGCAGCCGAAGTACATCGTCGCCACGACTCAAACGAGCATCTACTGCGCGCACTACCGACGACCAGGTCAGCAATTTCCTATTCGACGTTGTCGCACTTCCGCAAACCTCAGCATCAATTCGACGATTTCTCAGCAGAAGCGACCATCGACATGAAAGGCAACAGCCGGTCGACGGACCACGGCCCCTCGGGCTTAGCGAGATCCTTGCCCGGAATCGGATGTCGTCGCATCCTCATGCCAGCCGTCCGAAGACACAACACTGAAATCTAACAGTGCGTCACCATATTGCCTCAAGACCATGCGATTTTTGCGACTAGTCGCATGAATCGCACTAATTCCGACGGTCTGCCGAAAATTCCTGCGCAGCAGGTATTGCGATGCCAGCCTGCTTCAACCTCTGCTGACCAATCCCGATGTGGCTCCACTGATCCCAATCCATCGACACGCTCAGTCCATGACGATTTTCACCGCAGCGTGTTGATGCGACATCCGTTGGCTTTGATTTGATTCGAGCCGGATTTCGTACACGCAATGGTACTGCGTGGTGCTGACTTGCCTCACTCACACCCATCTTTAGCCTGGCATCGGTCGGTACAGCCCGCAAACAAAGCTGATGCAAAGCGGCACCCGCGCGCCCCGCTTCGCATTTCGATTGCCTTTCTCGGCGTGATCTGGCCGTGGCTCTTGCAACACACTGATTTCGAGATTGACTACAACGGCATCGATCCGCATCGCAATCTCACTGGCGGTTCCAATATCTCCCGGTGGCGAGCACCGTCGACGACTACGATGCGCCGCTCCCCTGGTAGATGCCGGCCGACCTGCGCTGATCCGCTTCCTTACCGCACCTCAAACGTCCCACCGGTTTGCTCTGTAGGAGGTCGTTAGCGAATCGCACATAGTGAAATTGAATTGGATGTAGCGCTTGCGTTTCGCATCGACCACGATCCACACGCGGTTCATAGCGCACAGATAATCGAGCGCAGCATCGAGTCGCTGTCGAGGTCGCAACGGGCCATTCCGGAGCACTGCATTCTTTGGTGCTGCCGTGAAGCCACGGCACCTGTACTGGGAATGCAGGTAATTTTCAAGCGTCTGCGCATCGGTCTGAATCTGCGACACCACGCTCTGCGGTGAAAAGATGCGCTTGAACTCATGCAGGTGCCATTCAACAATTGCGTTTGCACGGTTCAACGAATCAACCGAGATCTTCCCTTCCTGCCTGGAAAACACGTGTAGCAGCGCGGCAATGCGCCCTGTAATCTCCAACGCCTTCGACCCGAAGTCCTTGATGTCGTGCATGTATGCGTTGGGTTGCAGCATCTGTTCGATATGATTCGCGATCACGATCCAGCGAGCCACAGCGTCGTCCGAAAACTCCAACGTCGTGCGTGCCACCTCACCGGCGTCGACACGCCGCCCGAATTCGTCGAGCAGCTCGTGCATACGCTCGTGGAATTTCGGCAAATGGATCCATTCATCGTTGAGACTGTACGTAAAGCGCACTCCCTGAGTCGAAACTGGGCAACCGATTAGATAACGCGCCAAATGCCCTGAACCCCGCATGACGTCACCCCGTCGGTCGACCATTTCCTTGAACACCTTGGGCTGGACCATGTACGAAACCGATACACGTGGATTGCGCACCACGACACTGACGCCATCGCGGCGGTCCAACGTCAACATCGGCGCACCGTCCCATGCCTTGTTAAGCACCCCCGTTTGATTCAACGCGCCGCCTTTGATGATGACCTCCCCCTCGTCCGAGACGAATGCAATCGATTCACCGTCGCCCTCGAGAGCGTCCATCAGTGCCCGTTCGGTCACGTTCTGTCGCATGATACGGCGCGCCCGAGGCTTGATCGGCTTACGCGCATTGTGGTCGGACAGTTGAATACGCGGTTCTTCGATCGACTCGCCCTCCTGCGTCAGCTTCGTGATCCGTCGATGAAGACCCGCCCCCTCCGACTTCCAGATGCGGTGCTCCTGTTCGTACTTTGCAAGATCGTCCTTGTACTTCTTCATACGACTTGTATCGAACTCGTAGAGCGGTTTCGCGACCAAATTGTGCACGCGTGTTTTGCGCTCACCGGACTCCGCCACTACGAGTAAATTCAAGGACAGCGGGCGTACCTGTCCTGTTGGCAACCGCACCTCGTAAATGCCTTGTGCTGAGACCGCCATGTCTGTCAGAAACTCCATGGCGATCAAAGCGTCCGGTGCCTGCGTATTTGTCCAAACTTCGTTGATCGCATCCCTGATGATCAGGTAAAACGCATCAATCGGATACCGCCGCGGCGACGTAAGATCAAAACTCATACGACCTCCGGCGTGTTCGTCACGTGATTGCCTTGGCTGCCACTCGCCAGGCGTTCTTGGCGTAGCCCATGCGACAGGGCAGCGACGCTCAGCATGGGAAGTTTCGTTTTTTTCATCTGCATTCCTAAATTCTACGATTTGAAATCTTCTAAACTTATGTCGATCTTATCTACACCACTGATGACCGAACATGATTCCGGCCCGGCCGGCCTTACACTGACGTTTACGTGGTCGCGTTTGTTTGCGAACCTTCGTCATTGACATGCGGGAGATTCGAACCGCAGCGCTCGCAGCGCACACGCTCTCCGGTTTCCTTGCGCTGCTTGCGTTCAGCTTCCAGCAGCGAACGGAAACCTCCCATGGAGAGCCGCAATCCCGATTTCTCCAATTCTTCGACAATTTGCTTCTGTGGAACTTCGCGCCCGATGGCGCGCTCGATGGCCAGATACGCCTTCTCGAACAGTAGAACCTTTTGCTGTTGTTTGCTGGGCTGCAAAGCGTCGAGCGATTCGACGAGGCGCTGCGCATCGGAGGATGTGCTGGGGAGTTTATTGTCGTCGTTCGTATTCATTCTTAACCTTGATTGAATAGTTCGCGGCCTGACGCCGCAATATAGGCTCCAAAATCGAAACACCTATGCTTGGCGATTGATCAGCTGCGCGAGCGCGTCGGCCGGCCAGAGCAGACGGCGGTTCGGCAATTTGACGGGGCGGAGTTCGAAGTAGCTCCCGGTCTGTGCGTAGCGCTTGCGGATCGATTGCGCGCTCAGGGAAAGCGCCGTTGCCAGTTCTTCGGTCGTCAGAAACGTGCGACCACCGAACGTTATTACTTGGTGGATGTTGCCCATATCGCCTCCTGTAGTGATGAGCGTTGACGTACACACCGTACAAATCCCCACCTTTCTTCGAGGATCAACGTCGCGATGTGGATCGTAGTTTCGCTCGATATAGGAACATCCCCTCTTACCATGGGAGGTTCCACCTAGCATTGGCGCGAGTTCACGTGGTTCAGGACGGGAAGTGGTTGTGAAGTTCGGCGTGAAGTTCGGATAGTTCGCACGGGCCGCGGAGCATAGCGGCGGTGGAAGATTCTCTGGATATACGGGTGCAGAGTTGCACAACTGGGGCAAGGCCGACACGGCGCGCAAGTCGAATCGCGCTGACGTAAAGGTGTCGCCCGAACAGATGGGGATTGCTCGGCTTCGAGCAGAACTGGTGCGGGTGAAGATCAAGCCACGACGTAGATCGCGAAGGCGTCAGCACGGATCGCACGAAACTGGTACGCCGCGCAGCGAGCGGCATAATGGCTCAGCTACTGGATTGGATACGAAAATGGCGGGCGTCCTCAGCGACCAGACTTTACGCTGGGACGGGCGCTGAGGACATCAGCGCCCGGCGATAGACTATGGCCGGGAGGATGAATCCGATCAAGCAGGAAGCATGGGCGCGACACCGACCAAAACTCAACCAATAAATCCTGACCGATTGCGCAGACGATCGGATTCCTTTTCCCAATCCGACCGCCACGCCTCGAGGTCTTGTTTCTTAAGAAAGATCTCGTCCAATTCGCGAAGCCGACGCTTTCGAACCGTGTGCAGCCAGCTTGCAACCGCGACAGGGTTCCAATGCGCCTCAACGCCTTGAGCGGGCTTCTTCTCTATACGCGCAGACTCTTTTAGCCCTTGAGGCGGGTTGGAAAAGGTTCTGTTCCATTTGCGTTGCTCCTCCTCCGACAGCGTTTTTTTTGCGAATAGATTGACGATGACTCTGGTTTGAATGCCTTTCCACGGTTGACCATCCGCAGCACCCGACATGCTGCCGTCACGAGACGAAGTATCCGATTCGGTCCCTGGCTGGGGAACAGCATCAACCGCCTGAGGCAACATGCTGCTATCGCCAGCCGAAGTATCTGCTTTGGTCCGTGACCGCGGCTTAGGAGCAGAGTCCCAAGGTCCTTCGGTAGCACGCCCCGGTCTCTGATACCCCCACTCGTCGGCCGAAAATAGCCCGGCATATGTGCTATAAAGGTGCCCGATCGCCTCGCGATCGCCGTATTGCGATGGATCGAGCCGCTTGTAGAGATCCGGTGCAAATTGGTTCACGGACGCCAGAAATTCACTTATATCAACGTTCTTGAACCTGCACCAAGCAAGAAAAAGGGGCGGCTGAACTAGACCGGATGACATTAGATGACTCTTCCAGTACGCAAAAAGCCGAAGCGCATCGCGGACCCGCCTGGATAGGAAACTCAATGTATCCCATTCGGCCAACAGTTCCTTGTCGGGAACATCTATTGGCTTGACGCCATAAACAAGGCACGCAGCGGCCAATGGCGTCCATTCCCTTTTGTTCAACCACTGAACCACTGTTTCTTCGTCAAGGTGTTCGCTAATGATTCTGGCCATTTTCGCTCGCCCCGCGTTGTTCGGGGACTATTTCGGTGACTGTGGCTGTGTTGTGGTTGGCTTGACGTCGATATTTGCTTGCACCAACAGCCACGCTTCAATCTTATCGTGCCACATCCGAAGCAGATCAAGCGGGCGCCGCCGATAATGCTTCTCGGCGATGGCGGAGGGCTTGTGCCCCTGGATCTGCGCAACAACACCGACCGGCACCTCGACCCACTCCGACAGCGTACCGAATGAGCGACGAAGTCCGTGCAATGTCACATGGGGTAGGCCTGCGACCGCCAATGCTTTACGGTGCGCAACACCGGGATCTGCAATCTTGCCATCGGCCGCTTTGGCACTCGAAAAGACCCATTGCGAAGGACTCCACTGCTCCCCCTTCGCTGCCAGCCGGGCGACTTTTTGGCTACTCGGCGGCGTCTCGTTCAATCGCTTCAGGTTCAGAAGAAGGCTCGCCAAGTACGGAGTCAGGGGTATTGTCCGGCCGCCAGAGCCCTCGACCTTGTCGTCAAGGACAAGACTTCGCCACTGGAAATCGACATCTTCCCAGCGAAGTGACGCCCATTCCTCGCGCCGCGCACCAGTTATCAGAAGGCCTTGCAGATAGGCACTGATGACCGGATTCTCGATGTCCCGTACAGCACAGAACCAGGTCTTGAGTTGTTCGCGCTGCAGAGAATCGCCCTCCTTCGCTTTGACGCGCGGCACCACCTCCTTCACTGCTCGCGACGAATAGGCATCCGCCGGAATGATTCCAGCGTAGGCCGGTGTGTCCGCCGCCCATCGAATAAACCCTCGCAATAGACGAAAGGAGAGGGCGGATACGGTAGGACGCTCCGATGACTGTGCCGCGAGCCACTGGCTCACGCACTTTCCCGTCAGGTCAGAAAGCTTGACCGGACGCAACGGCGCAAGCGGTCCCGCCTTTCTTGTGCCCATGCCGCTCTTTCGAGGTTGGCCACCAACGCCGCCGTGTTGGAGGTGATCACGGTAATGCAGCGCACCCCAAAAGGACTTACGCGTTTCGACGTAATCGTCCCACGCTTCACCAAACGTTACGTCCTTCCTCCGAGCCTCTGCCCGCCGAGCTTCATGAGCCGCCCGCTGGTCAGCCCTCACTTCCCTGGGATCTTTGCCCTCGTCAACCAGCGTTTTCAACTTGCTGGCCTCGATGCGAGCCTTACCGAGATCCCAAGCTCGAGCATCGCCGATGGTCACTCGGACTGTTTTGCCGAACAGCCTAGACTCAAAAACGTAGGCCCGCGTGCCAGCCGCAGTAACGCGCAAGCCTAGGCCAGGCGTCCTTGCGTCCCAATGGATTGTCTGCTGCTTTCCTGGCTCACACCCGAAGCCCTCAACCCGTGCCGCTGTAAAACTTTGCTTTGCCATTCCAGCCCCAAGTAGGCACCATGTAGGCAAATTGTGCGAACATAAAGGTATCTAAGTCAACGTAAAAATCGGGACGCCGTCACGTTAGACATTGTTTTCTATTGATTTTTTCGCTTACATGGATGCCGCTCCATATTCATCCATCCGCAGTCTTCAGGACTCGACGTCCTCGAGACTGAAAATTTCCGTCTGATCGTTGTACGAGAAAATCTCGCCGTAACGACCCCAGTCGATCACCGCGTCGAGCGTCTCCTCGGCCGCGCCGTCCGACAGGAAATCCTCCAGCTCCTGCTCGAAGCGCACCCGCGGCGCGCGATGCCCCGGCCGCTCGTTCAGCACCTTCTTGATCCGCGCGGCCAGCGGCACATGCTTGAGCAGGTGATCGGCGAACATCAGCTTGCGCTCCTGCGTGCCGAATTCCGCGAACACGCGCCCCGGCGGCGTCAGGAACACGTCCCCTTCCCGCACGTCCGCGAAGCCGAGGTACTGCAGCACTTCCGCGATCGGGAACAGGTCGTCGACCTCCAGATGCAGCGACCGCGCGATTTCCGGCATGTCGGCGCGGCCGTGGTACGGCGCCATCGCCAGCGTCTCGATCAGGCCGGCCATCAGGTTGGTCGACACCTGCGGCAGCCAGCTGCCGAGTTCGAGCCCCTTCTTCGTCGCTTCGCCGGTCTGGCGGGCCGTCATCTTCGCGTAGATGTCGTCGACCAGCTTGCGGAATGCCGGATCCAGCCGGTTGCGCGGATGCTTGAACGGCACCTTGATCTCCGCGATCACGCGCCCCGGGTTCGACGACAGCACGAGGATCCGGTCGCACATGAATACTGCTTCCTCGATGTTGTGCGTGACGATCAGCACCGACTTGATCGGCATGCGGCCCTGCGTCCACAGGTCGAGCAGGTCGGTACGCAGCGTCTCGGCCGTCAGCACGTCGAGCGCGGAGAACGGCTCGTCCATCAGCAGGATCGTCGGATCGACGACCAGCGCGCGCGCAAAACCGACGCGCTGCCGCATCCCGCCCGACAACTCGCGCGGATACGCGTTCTCGAAACCGTCGAGACCGATCAGGTCGATCGCGGCCAGCGCGCGCTCGCGCCGCTCGCGCGCGCCGACGCCGAGCGCCTCGAGGCCGGCTTCCACGTTCTGCAGCACGGTCAGCCACGGGAACAGCGCGAAGGTCTGGAACACCATCGCAACGCCTTCGGCGGGCCCGGTCAGCGGCTTGCCGAGATAGGTTACTTCACCGCCGGTCGGCTCGATCAGCCCGGCGATGATCCGCAGCAGCGTCGACTTGCCGGAACCGGAACGGCCGAGCAGCCCGACGATCTCGCCTTCGCGCAGCGACAGGTTCGCATCGTCGAGCACCAGCAGTTCGCCCTGCGTCTTGTTGAAGCCGCGACAGACGTGGTCGACGCGCAGGATTTCCTCGCCAAGGCGCGGCGGCTGCGGAGTCTGGACGGGGGCGTTTACAGCATTCGGATTGTGCATCGCGTTTCGCTCTCAATCAGTCTCAGTCGAGCCGCAGCTTCGCTTCGGCAAAGGCATACAGCGGTCGCCACAGCAGGCGGTTGAACAGGGTGACGAACAGGGACATCACGGCGATGCCCAGGATGATCTTCGGAAAATCGCCGTCGGCGGTCGTCTGCGCGATATAGGCGCCGAGCCCGTGCGCCTCGATCCGGGTCGAGCCCCACTGCACGGCTTCGGACACGATGCTGGCGTTCCACGCGCCGCCCGACGCGGTGATCGCGCCCGTCACGTAGTACGGAAAGATGCCCGGCAGGATCGCCTGCCGCCACCACTGCCAGCCGCGGATGCGGAAGTTCGTCGCCGCCTCGCGGTAGTCGTTCGGGTAGGACGTCGCGCCGGCAATCACGTTGAACAGGATATACCACTGCGTGCCGAGCACGATCAGCGGCGACAGCCAGATATCGGCGTTCAGGTGGAAGCGCGCGATCACGATCACGAACACCGGGAACAGCAGGTTCGCCGGAAACGCGGCGAGGAACTGCGCGAGCGGCTGCAGCTTCTCGGCAAGCGCCGGGCGCAGCCCGATCCACACGCCGACCGGCACCCAGATCACCGATGCGATCGCGATCAGCACGACCACGCGCAGCAGCGTGATGAGCCCGAGCACGAGCACGTGGCCGACCTCGGCCATCGTCACGCCGGTCGACACGAAGCTGAACACGCGCCACACGATATAGGCGGTGCCGATCAGCACGAGCGTCGCCCATACGATGTCGACCGTGCGCGACGCCTTCTTCTCGACTTTCGGCAGCGTGAAGCGCATCGCACCCGACAGCGGCAGGCGCAGCGGAATCCGCGCGGCCTTCGCGAAGAACCAGCCGGCCGGCACCAGCAGCTGATGAATCAGCCGCGTGCGGCGCACGAGGTCGAGCAGCCACGATTGCGGCGCGTCGCCCGACGCGGTGTTCTCCATCCGGAACTTGTCGGCCCACGCGATCAGCGGGCGGAACAGCAATTGGTCATATGCGAGGATCACGACCGTCATCGTCAGGATCACCCAGCCGATCGCGCCGAGGTTCTTGTCGGTGATCGCCTGCGCGAGATACGCACCGATGCCCGGCAGCGTGATCGTCTGGTTGCCGACCGTGATCGCCTCCGACGCGACCACGAAGAACCAGCCGCCCGACATCGACATCATCATGTTCCAGATCAGCCCCGGCATCGAGAACGGCACCTCGAGCTTCCAGAAGCGCTGCCACGATGTCAGGTGGAAGCCGCGCGACACTTCGTCGAGATCGCGCGGCACCGTGCGCAGCGACTGGTAGAAGCTGAACGTCATGTTCCACGCCTGGCTCGTGAAGATCGCGAAGATCGCCGCGAGTTCGGCGCCGAGCACGCGGCTCGGGAACAGTGCGAGGAAGAACGTGACCGTAAACGAGATGAAGCCGAGCACCGGCACCGACTGCAGGATGTCGAGGATCGGGATCAGCACCATCCCGGCGCGGCGGCTCTTCGCGGCGAGCGTGCCGTAGATCAGCGTGAACGCGAGCGACGCGACCATCGCCGCGAGCATCCGCAGCGTCGTGCGCAGCGCGTATTCGGGCAGGTTCGACGGGTCGAGCGAGATCTTCTGCGTCTGCAGCGTCCCGATCGGCGCCATCGTCTCGTGGAAGCCGACGACGGCCATCGCGATCAGGCAGATGATCAGCGGAAACGCAATGAAGTCCCACCGGTTCGGCAGGACGCGCCACGCGGACGCATTGGCGGTCCGGTTCGGATTGAAGAATCCGACGTCCATCAGGCGCCCTCCCCGGTAAGGCCGAACGAAGCCGGCAGACGATGTTGATTCATGGCAAAGCGCTCGGGCGCGGTAATTCGGTTGACTCACGATTTCACGCTGGCGCGCCGCGCCGTGCGTGCATGCGCTGCCCCGGCCGAGTCGGCCCGCGACGGCACGACACTACACCAACCTGTATGTCAGGTCCAACCGTCCGGAGGCGGCGCGGCGGTCGCGGCCGCGCGCACGGAGCGTGCCCGACACGCGGCGGGGCGACGCTCGCACGAGGCGAAGCAGCCCGGCCGCAGTGTTCCGGCCGGCGCGCAGGCCCGAATTATGCCGTGATCCGGCCCGGCCGGGAACCCGCCTGCCGCATGCGGACACAAACCGTGTCGCGCGTCAGCAGACGGACACGGCGAAGCGGGTATGATCGGGGCTGGCCCTCGGGGTCTGCCGACACGGGAAACGCGCGGGCGAATGCCCGCAGTCGCACGCGGAGCACGACGTCGGCAGGCGCCGGGGATCGATCGACGAGCGGGAGGAAGGGAATGGCAGGAAACTTGGTGATCGTCTGTCGCGATCAGGATGCCGACGCGTTCTACGAGCTGATGCAGGAGTACGGGTCGTTCCAGACGCGGCTGTCGTCGACGACGTGGTACCTGAACATGAACGTCGTGCCGGAATCGCTGCAGGAGGAAATCCTGGAGCGCCTCGGCCGGTATACGACCGTCTATATCTTCGAGGCCACGAGCGTGACCTACAACACGGTCGACAGCAACGCCGCGGAGACGCTCGGCACGCTGTTCGAGTGACGCCGCGCGGCGCGGCGGCGGCCGCCACGGCGCCGCCTGCGCCGCTTATGCGGCCTGCGGGTGCGGTTCGCCCTTCGGCACGACGTCGAACGGGAACGTCATCGCGACGCGCAGCCCGCCTTCCGGGCGGTTGCCGATCTCGCACGTCCCGCCCAGCCTGAGCACCAGCCGCTCGACGATCGCGAGCCCGAGCCCGCTGTGTCCGTTGCCGCCGCGCGCCGGATCGAGGCGCACGAACGGGCGCGTCGCGGCCGCGAGGTCGCGCGGCGCGATCCCGCCGCCGTGATCGCTGACCGCCAGCACATAGCCGGCCGGCGTGCGCGCCGTCTCGACGAGCACGGGCGGCGCGCCGTATGCATGGGCGTTGTCCAGCAGGTTCGACAGGATCCGGTCGAGCGTCGCGGTCGGCAGGCAAAAGCCCGGGTCGGCCGTCAGGCGCGTCTGGACCGTCGGCGCATTCGGCGCGACCGCGCGATAGGTGCGCGCGATCCGCTCGCAGGCCTGGTCGACCGGCACCGGCTCGCTGCGATCGGCGCCGCCGTGCGCGAACACGAGGAACTGGTCGACGATGTGCGACATCGAGTCGACGTCGCGCACCACGCCGTCGCGCAGCCGCGCGTCGTCCATCATCTCCGCGCGCAGGCGCATCCGCGCAAGCGGCGTGCGCAGGTCGTGCGCGACGCCCGCCAGCATCACCGCCCGATCGCTCTCGGCCTGCGACACCTGTTCCACCATCTGGTTGAAGCCGTGCGTGAGCTGGCGCAGCTCGCGCGGGCCGCGCTCGCGCAGCGGCGGCACCGGCTGCCCGCGGCCGAAACGCGCGACCGCGCGCGCCAGCGAGCGCAGCGGCTGCTGCAGCTGCCACGCCGCGAACAGCGCGGCGATCACGCCCGCCGAGAAGATCGTGCCGAGCCACAGCAGCATCCGGTCGATCGAGCGCGGCGGCCGCAGCGGCTGCACCGGCACGACGATCCAGTTGCGGTCGGACGGCTCCTTGACCCACAGCACCGGCGGACGCCCCGGTGCGCCGATCTCCACGCGCGTGCCGGGCGGCATGCGCTCGGTCACGTCGTCGCGAAAGCGCTTGAGCGCGGCCGGCAGGTTCGCGTCGTCGCCCTTCGGCACGTCCGCGCTGCCGGGCGTCACCAGCCGCACGCGCGACGGCAGCGGCTGGTCGGGCGTGCGCGCGACGTGCTGGCGCACCGCGTCGACCAGGAACGCGGCCTCCTCGACCGCATAGCGCGTCTGCATCTGGTTGCGCTCGAGCCGCATCGCGAAAAACCATGCGAAATGCGACAGCAGCAGCACGCCGACGACGAGCAGCGCGAGCCGCCCGAACAGCGAATCAATGGGTTTGCGCATGGGCCTCGCCGTCGGGCACGAACACGTAGCCGCGCCCGCGCACCGTCTGGATGAAGCGCGGCGTCGACGGATCCGTCTCGAGGATGCGGCGCAGGCGCCACACCTGGACGTCGATGCCGCGGTCGGTGCCGTCGTACTCGGGCCCGTGCAGCAGCTCGAGCAGCCGCTCGCGCGTGAGCGTGCGCAGCGCGTGGTTCACGAAGATCTTCAGCAGCGCGAATTCGCTGCTCGACAGCGTCGCCGGCTTGCCGTCGACCGACAGCGTGCGCGCCTGGAAGTCGAGCACGAAGCGGCCGAACGCGAACGGCTCGCGCTGCTCGGGCGCGGCCGCCGACGGCGTCGCGCGGCGGCGGCGCAGCACGGCCTGCACGCGCGCGAGCAGCTCGCGCGGGTTGAACGGCTTGCCGAGGTAGTCGTCCGCGCCGAGCTCGAGCCCGACGATGCGGTCGACGTCGTCCGCGCGCGCGGTCAGCATGATCACGGGAATGTCGTCGCCCGCCGCGCGCAGCTGGCGCAGCGCGGTGAGGCCATCGACGCCCGGCATCATCAGGTCCAGCACGATCAGGTCGGGGCGCTCGCGCTCGAGACGCTTCTCGAGCGTGGCCGCGTCGTGCAGCACGGATACTTCCATCCCCTGGCGCACGAGATAGTCGCGCAGCAGGTCGCGGAGTTCTTGGTCGTCGTCGACGATGAGGATCTGGGTAGTCATGGCTCGAAGTTTACCGCGCGCTGGCGGCCTCAAAGAACGAAACAAAGGGACGAAAGGGTTACTGCGAGTTACCGCGCAAGCGAACTGTAATGCACTGTAACCCGACTGCCGCCCTGCGTAACACCGGCCGGCGCGGCCGCCGCTAACCTGCGTCTTACCGGATGCGGCAGCAGGCTCGCCCCGCCGCCGCATCGCCGGACCCTTTGGATACAAGGAGTTTCTGAAATGTATAAGAAGACTTCCCGCGTGGCCATCGCTGCCGCCGCTGTGCTCGCCCTCGCCTTCGGTACCGCCCATGCCGCACAACCCGACGGCCCGCCGCCGGGCGGCCCCGGCATGCATCACATGCACGGCGGCCACGGCGGCCCGTTCGGCGTGATGCTGAAGCTGCACGACCAGCTGAAGCTGAACGCGTCGCAGGAACAGCAGTGGCAGACCGCGCTCAACACGATGAAGCAGAATCGTGAAGCGATGCGCAAGAGCCACGAGCAGATGCGCGAGCAGTTCAAGGCGCAGCAGAACCAGCCGATCCTCGACCTGAGCGCGATGCAGGCCGCGCACCAGCAGGCCGAACAGCAGAACGCGCAGCTGCGCCAGCAGACGTCGGCCGCATGGCTCGCGTTCTACAACGGCCTGAACGATCAGCAGAAGACCACCGTCAGCACGGCGCTCAAGCAGCAGTTCGCGCGGATGGAACAGCGCCACGAGAAGATGAAGGAACGCTGGCAGCAGCACCGCCAGGCAGCGAAGGCGGCCAAGGCCGCGTCGGCGCCGGCGCAGTAAGCCGGCAGGCCGCTGCCCTGCGGGGCAGCAAGGGGGACGCGGGCGCCCGGCCCGCGTCCCTTTTTTATTTCACGCGACGTCGAGCAGCAGCACGTCGGCCGCGCGGCCGTTCGACAGCGCGACCGCGTCCACCCCGCCGATGCGCGCGCCATCGCCCGCGGCCAGCGCATGGCCGTTGATCTCCACCTCGCCGCTCGCGACGTGCGCGTACACCCGGCGTCCGGCCGGCACCGCGTACACCGCCCGCTCGCCTCCGTCGATCAGCGCAGCCAAGATCCGGGCATCCGCGCGCACCTGAAGCGAGCCGTCGCCGCCGTCCGGCGACGCGACCACGCGCAGCCGGCCGCGCCGCTCGTCGTCGGCGAAGCGTCGCTCCGCATAGCCGGGCCGCCCGCCCGGCCCGGCCGGCGCAAGCCGGAACCGCAGCAGCCGCAGCGGCCGGTCGCGCGACGCGTTGGTCTCGCTCAGCACGATGCCCGCGCCGGCGCTGGTACGCTGCAGGCCGCCCGCGCGCACGATCGCGCCGCTGCCGAGGCTGTCGCGGTACGCGAGCGCGCCGTCGAGCACGAGCGTGACGATCTCCACGTCGCGGTAGGGCTGCATGCCGAAACCGCGGGTCGGCGCGAGACACTCCTCGGTCAGTTCGCGCAGCGCGCCGAACGCCGACGGCGCGCCGCCGGCCGCGCACGGCAGGCTGTGACGGGATTCGTGCCAGCCTTGGCTGCGCAGGTCGCGATCGACGGCGCGGCGAATCTGGAACATGGTGACACTCCGTAATACGTGTTGTTCTGGATGTGCCGCCACTGTAGAAGCGCGCCGATGTCGCAGCAATCCGCGCGCGCGCACCGCATCGTTGCATCCACGCACGCAATCGCCGCAATACTCGTTGCGAATACGTCGATTGCCGCAACAGCCGCATCGAAGAATCGATCGCTTGCGCCGGATTGCCGTTTTCCGGGTATCGCGTTCGGGTAAAATACCGCCCTTTTGGCGTCCGCCGATCCGGCGGTCGTCGTCGCCAGATCGCCTAGCCGCGAATTTTGGCCGTCTAGAATACGCCGCGACGCCCGGCCCGACCGGCCGCGAGCGTCCCCGGAAAGTCAGCAACAAAAGGATGGAAATGAAGAAGGCCGCCCTGTGCGCCGCCCTCGCCCTTGTGGCGGGCAGCGCCTTCGCGAAGGAGTGGAAGACCGTGCGGATCGGCGTCGATGCCAGCTACCCGCCGTTCGAGTCGACCGCGCCGAGCGGCGAGATCGTCGGTTTCGACGTCGATCTCACCAAGGAAATCTGCAAGCGGATCGACGTGAAATGCGTGTGGGTGGCGCAGGACCTCGACGGGATCATCCCGGCGCTCAAGGCGAAGAAGTACGACATCATCGTGTCGTCGCTGACCGTCACGGACAAGCGCCGCGAGCAGATCGACTTCTCCGACAAGGTGTACGACGCGCCCGCGCGGATGATCGCGAAGGCCGGTTCGCCGCTGCTGCCGACGGTCGCGTCGCTGAAGGGCAAGCGCGTCGGCGTCGAGCAGGGCTCCACGCAGGAAAGCTACGCGAAGGCGTACTGGGAGCCGGCGGGCGTGACGGTCATTCCGTACCAGAACCAGGACCAGGTCTATACCGATCTCGGCTCGGGCCGTCTCGACGCGACGCTGCAGGACGAGTTGCAGGCCGACTACGGCTTCCTGCGCACGCCGCGCGGCAAGGGCTTCGCGTTCGCCGGGCCGGAAGTGAAGGATCCGAAGACGATCGGCGACGGCACCGCGATCGGCCTGCGCAAGGAAGATACCGACCTGAAGCTCAAGATCAACAAGGCGCTGGCCGACATGCACAAGGACGGCACGTACGACCGGCTGTCGCACCGGTATTTCTCGTTCAGCGTCTACTCGGCCCGCTGAGCGCCGAAGCAGCAACGGATGCGGGGGCGGCCCCGCGTCCGGGCAGTACGGGCGCCGCGCATTGCGCAGCGCCGGCCAACCACGCGCCGCCCGCCTCCCCGCCCGCCGTTCGCTCGACGGGCGGCCCCGGCACCGCCGGGGCGGACGGTCATGATACGCACGGGGCGTTCCGCGCAGCTTGGCGGGCGCGTCTTTCGCGGCGCACTGCGTGCGCCCGCAGGGACCACACCAGGGACCACATATGTTTCTACAAGGTTACGGCCCGCTGATCCTCGCAGGCACTTGGCAAACCGTCAAACTGGCGGTGCTTTCGCTTGCGCTGTCGTTCCTGCTGGGCCTGCTCGGCGCGGGCGCGAAGCTGTCGCGCAACCGCATCACGAACGGCATCGGCACCGTCTACACGACGCTGATCCGCGGCGTGCCCGACCTCGTGCTGATGCTGCTGCTGTTCTACAGCCTGCAGATCTGGCTGAACATGGCGACCGACGCGCTCGGCTGGGACCAGATCGACATCGACCCGTTCCTCGCCGGCGTGCTGGTGCTCGGCTTCATCTACGGCGCCTACTTCACCGAGACCTTCCGCGGCGCGTTCCTGTCGGTGCCGCGCGGCCAGCTCGAGGCCGGCAGCGCGTACGGGATGACGAACTGGCAGGTGTTCACGCGGATCATGTTCCCGCAGATGATGCGCTTCGCGCTGCCGGGCATCGGCAACAACTGGCAGGTGCTCGTGAAGTCGACCGCGCTGGTGTCGATCATCGGCCTCGCGGACGTCGTGAAGGCGTCGCAGGACGCCGGCAAGGGCACGCTGCGGTTCTTCTTCTTCACGCTGATCGCCGGCGCGGTCTACCTGGCCATCACGACGATCTCGAACTTCGTGCTGATGTGGCTTGAAAAACGCTACTCGACCGGCGTCCGCAAGGCAGACCTATGATCGAACTCATCCAAGAATACTGGCGCAACTACCTCTATACCGACGGCTACCGCATCACCGGCGTCGCGATCACGCTGTGGCTGCTGGTCGTGTCGATCGGCCTCGGCTTCTGCCTGTCGGTGCCGCTCGCGGTTGCGCGCGTGTCGAAGCGGAAATGGCTGTCGGGCGCCGTATGGCTGTATACGTACGTGTTCCGCGGCACGCCGCTCTACGTGCAGCTGCTGCTCTGCTACACGGGCCTCTACAGCCTGCAGGTCGTGCGCGGCACGCCGATGCTCGACGCGTTCTTCCGCGACGGGATGCACTGCACGCTGCTGGCGTTCACGCTGAACACCTGCGCGTACACCACCGAGATCTTCGCCGGCGCGATCAAGGCAACCTCGTACGGCGAGATCGAGGCCGCGCGCGCCTACGGGATGTCGACGTTCACGATGTATCGCCGCGTGATCCTGCCGTCGGCGCTGCGCCGCGCGCTGCCGCTGTACAGCAACGAGGTGATCCTGATGCTGCACGCGACGACCGTCGCATTCACGGCGACCGTGCCGGACATCCTGAAGATCGCCCGCGACGTGAACTCGGCCACCTACATGTCGTTCCATGCGTTCGGCATCGCCGCCCTGCTCTATCTCGTGATCTCGTTCACGCTCGTCTGGCTGTTCCGCCAGGCCGAGCGCCGCTGGCTCGCGTATCTGCGCCCGCAAGGCAAGTAAGTTTCCGCAGGACTATTGATGAATTCCCAGACTCAGAAGCTTTTCGTCGACGATCTGCACAAGCGGTACGGCGACAACGAGGTACTCAAGGGCGTGTCGCTGAAGGCGAACTCGGGCGACGTGATCAGCGTGATCGGCTCGTCCGGCTCCGGCAAGAGCACGATGCTCCGCTGCATCAACTTCCTCGAGCAGCCGAACTCGGGCCGCATCTTCGTCGACGGCGAGGAAGTCCGCACCGCGCTCGACAAGACCGGCGCGCTGCGCGCGGCCGACACGAAGCAGTTGCAGCGCGTGCGCACCAAGCTGTCGATGGTGTTCCAGCACTTCAATCTGTGGTCGCACATGAACGTGCTCGAGAACGTGATGGAAGCGCCCGTCAACGTGCTCGGCATCCCGAAGAAGGAAGCCGAGGACCGCGCGCGCGAATATCTCGAGAAGGTCGGTCTCGCGCCGCGCGTCGAGAAGCAGTATCCGTCGCACCTGTCGGGCGGCCAGCAGCAGCGTGTCGCGATCGCGCGCGCGCTTGCGATGCATCCGGACGTGATGCTGTTCGACGAGCCGACCTCGGCGCTCGATCCGGAGCTCGTCGGCGAAGTGCTGAAGGTGATGCAGAAGCTGGCCGAGGAAGGCCGCACGATGATCGTCGTCACGCACGAGATGGGTTTTGCGCGCAACGTGTCGAACCACGTGATGTTCCTGCACCAGGGGCGCGTCGAAGAAGAAGGCGTGCCGGCCGAGGTGTTCGCGAACCCGAAGAGCGAGCGCCTGCGCGGGTTCCTGTCGGGCAGCCTCAAGTAACGCACGGGCGCGCGTCGCAGCGCGCGAACGGGCGCCCGCGGCTGGCCGCGCGGCGCCCGTTTTGCGTTTACAGGGCGTGCGCCGGCGCGGGGTCGGCAAACGCGCGCAGCGCATCGCCCGCGAGCCGGTAGCGCACCCATTCGCTTTGCGGCGCCGCGCCGACGCTCTCGTAGAAGCGGATCGCCGGCTCGTTCCAGTCGAGCACGCTCCACTCGAAGCGGCCGCAGCCCGACTCGACCGCGATCCGCGCGAGCGTCTTCAGCAGCCGCAACCCGGCACCTGCGCCGCGAAAGCGCGGCGACACGTAGAGATCCTCCAGATACAGCCCCTGCCGGGCCAGCCACGTCGAATACGAGAAGAAATACACGGCGAAGCCGGCCGGCTCGCCGTCGACCTCGCAAATCAGCGCGCGGGCCGGCGAGCCTTCGCCGAACAGGCTGCGCTCCAGCGACGCGGGCGTCGCGACCACTTCGTGCTCCGCTTTTTCATAGACGGCCAGCTCGGTGATGAAGCGCAGGATCAGCGGCACGTCGGCCGGGGTAGCGGAACGGATGTCGATTTGCACGGAATGGGCCCTCCTGCGGCCCGGACTGAAACGAAACCCGGCGCCCCGCAAGCGCTGGCGCCGACCAGACCGTCATGCTACGGTCATGCTGCCGCTGCAGGAAGTGCAGTTTCTTCATCCTGACCTGAACATGATGCACCCCGACCTGCGCCGCCTCGACCTGAACCTGCTGCTCGTGTTCGACGCACTGTACCGCCACCGCTCGGTCGCGGCGGCCGCGCACGAGCTGGCGATGAGCCCGTCCGCGCTGAGCCATGCGCTGGCGCGGCTGCGCGACGCGATCGGCGATGCGCTGTTCGTGCGCCTCGGCAACGAAATGCAGCCGACCGTGCGCGCCGACGACATCGCCGCGTGGGCCGGCGACGCGCTCGACGCGATGTCGAAAGGGCTCGCCCGCGCGCGCCGCTTCGACCCCGCGCACAGCGACCGCACGTTCGTGTTCGCGGCGACCGACTATACGGCGTTCGCAGTGCTGCCGCCGTTCATCGCGCGCATCCAGTACGTCGCGCCGCAGCTGCGGATCCGCGTGGTCCATTCGGACCGCAAGATCGCCGTCGACGAACTCGCGGCCGGCCGCATCGATTTCGCGCTCGGCTATCACGAGGAATCGGCGGCCGACGCACCGGGCATCGAGGATTTCGACTGGTTTTCGGACGACTACGTGGTGATCGCGAGCGCCACGCATCCGGACATCGGCACGCGGCTGACGCTCGAACGCTACCTTGCCGCGCGCCACGTCGTCGTCACGCCGTGGAACGAGTCGCGCGGCGTCGTCGACCACGTGCTCGACCGCCTCGGTCTCGCGCGCCAGGTCGCCGTGCAGCTGCCGAGCGTGCTGGCCGCGCCATTCGTGATCGCGGAATCGGCACTGCTGATGACGGTGCCGAACCGCGCGGCGCGAGCGTTGCTGCCCGCGGCGCCGATCCGCATCTTCCCCGCGCCGTTCGAGATACCGCGCTACACGCTGAAGATCTATTCGCATGCCAAACATGCGCGCACCGACGCACACCGCTGGATCCGCGCGCAACTGCTCGACGCGCGGCCGGATGGCGGCTGACACCGGCTTTCATTACGAAATCCTTACCTTTCTCGCGTCGTCCGCGCATTACGCGCACGTCTCGTTGCCGTCAATAGTGGCAATCCTTGACCCAACTTTGCCGGATTCGTGCCTCCCTTGTCGGACAAGGGTTTTCCGCGAATCGGCAGGTCGTCCGGCCGCTGTTGCGGGCCGTGTTGCATGGCAATTTGGCGACAGGTGTTAGTCAAACAACGATTTCCGTCGCCACAAAATTGTATTTTTGCTAAATTAGTAACCAAAGTAGCAAAACGAAGTGCGTGAAATGTAGTTTAGCTTCACGACACAACAAGGAGACCCCGCAAGCCGACCCGGCCGCGCGGGACCGCTCAACGGTCTTCCCGTCCGCTTGCCCGCGTGCCGCGCCGAACCGGCCCTGCACGAGGTCTCCCTGGTTATCCCGCTTTTGCCCGGCGCTCGTCGCCCCGGGCATCTTACGTAGTCTGGGTTGACTTTTTGACAGGGTATGGAGGAGATGATGAAGAAAGCTTTGGTCGCGGCCGCGCTGATGGCTGCTGGGGTGGTAACGGCGCACGCGCAGAGCAGCGTCACGCTGTATGGCCGCCTGGATGCCGGCCTCGAGTACATGAACGGCCTGCAGAACGGCCATCAATTCCGTGCGGAAAGCGGCGACTGGGGCACCAGCCTGTGGGGCTTGAAGGGCACCGAGGACATCGGCGGCGGCAACAAGGTGCTGTTCCACCTGGAAGGCGCGTTCAACACGATGAACGGCGGCCTCGGTTCGAGCGGCACGATCTGGGATCGTTATGCGACCGTCGGCGTGTCGAACGATCGTTACGGTACGCTGTTGCTCGGTCGCGAACTCGCGATCGCGAACGGCGTGTGGGACTTCGACCCGTTCGGCCAGTCGAACTGGTCGACCGCGTCGCTCGTGCGCGGCCGCAACTGGAACAAGACCAGCAACAACGTGTCGTACCAGTCGCCGCAGGTCTATGGCCTCGACTTCTACGGCCAGTTCGCGTTCTCGAACTCGACCAATTTCAACGGCAACACGACGGCCGGCCAGCCGGGCCGTGCGGCCGGCGCGCAGATCACGTACACGAACTCGCTGTTCCAGTTGCGCGGCATCTATGACGAAACGCGCGACAGCAACGGCCGCTTCTCGGACGTGTTCAACTACTCGCGCGAATACTTCGCCGGCCTGAACGTGTTCCTCGGCCAGTTCAAGCTGCAGGCCGCCTATCAGGCCTCGCGCGCGGACGGCAGCGGCGGCCCGGCGGTCAACAACGGCATCACCGGCACCCAGCAGGTCTGGGGCGGCGTGACGTGGCAGGCAACGCCGGCGGCGGCGCTGATCGCGGCCGTGTATCACGTGAACGCGAACCACGGCGGCGGCAACGCGAACATCTACACCGTCGGCGGCTCGTACAACATCTCGAAGCGCACGCTGTTCGACATCCAGGTCGCGACGGTGCGCAACAGCTCGACGGCCAACTTCGGCCTGAACGCGAACCCGGCCGGCACGGCCGTGTCGACGGGCAACCCGAACCCGGGCGGCAGCCAGACCGGCGTCTACGCCGGCATCCAGCACCTGTTCTGATCAGGCGCCGTCAAAAGAACGATTCGACAACGCTTTCCACGCTGCTGCGAGAGGCGCGTATCGGTGCGGTACCCAACCGGGTATCCGCACCGTTTTTTATTGGCGGGCCGGTATCGCGCGGCCCGCGGCGAACGTCGCGGCCGGCGTCAGACCGCCGCTTCGTTCTCCTCGCCGGTGCGGATGCGGATCACGCGCTCGACGTCCGACACGAAGATCTTGCCGTCGCCGATCTTGCCGGTGCGCGCGGCGCCGATCACCGCGTCGATCACCTGGTCGACCTGCGCTTCGGCGACCACGACCTCGATCTTCATCTTCGGCAGGAAATCGACGACGTACTCGGCGCCGCGATACAGCTCGGTATGCCCCTTCTGGCGACCGAAGCCCTTCACTTCCGTCACGGTCAGCCCCGTCAGGCCCACTTCGGCGAGCGCTTCGCGGACTTCGTCCAGCTTGAACGGCTTGATGATGGCGGTGATGCGTTTCATGATGGTTGTCCCTCAATGCTCGTTTGGATGAAAAATCGTGATCCCGATTGTAAGCCCGCGCCGGTACGCCCGCGCCGGTATGCCCGCGCCCGGCTCAGTCGAGACGCTCGGTAAAACGTGACGTGATCGGATAGCGCCAGTCGCGCCCGAATGCGCGATGCGTGACGCGAATCCCGATCGGCGCCTGGCGCCGCTTGTACTCGTTGATCTTGATGAGCCGCGTCACGCGCGCGACGTCCGCCGGCGCGTAGCCGGCCGCGACGATCTCGGCGAGCGGCCGATCCTCTTCCATGAACATCCGCATGATCGCGTCGAGCACGTCGTACGGCGGCAGGCTGTCCTGGTCGGTCTGGTTCTCGCGCAGCTCGGCCGACGGCGCGCGCGTCAGGATCCGCTCGGGAATCACGTCGCGCAGCGCATAGTCGGTCGTCGCGTTGCGGTAGCGGCAGAGCCGGTAGACCAGCGTTTTCGCGATGTCCTTGATCACCGCGAAGCCGCCCGCCATGTCGCCGTACAGCGTGCAGTAGCCGACCGCCATCTCGCTCTTGTTGCCGGTCGTCAGCACGATCGAGCCGAACTTGTTCGACAGCGCCATCAGCAGCGTGCCGCGAATGCGCGCCTGGATGTTCTCCTCGGTCGCGTCTTCGGCGCGGCCCGCGAATTCATCGGCCAGCGACGCGCGGAACGCGTCGAACATCGGCGCGATCGCGATCTCGTCGTACCGCACGCCGACGCGCCGCGCCATGTCGGCCGCGTCGGTAGTCGAGATGTCGGCCGTGTAGCGCGACGGCATCATCACCGCGCGCACGCGCTCGGGCCCGAGCGCGTCGCACGCGACCGCCAGCACCAGCGCCGAGTCGACGCCGCCCGACAAGCCGATCAGCGCACCGGGAAAACCGTTCTTGCCGATGTAGTCGCGCACCCCCAGCACCAGCGCGCGATAGACCTGCGCCTCGAGCGGCAGCTCGGGCGCGATCGCGCCGGGCAGCGGCCGCGCGCCGTCGAATTCGACGATCGCGTGCCCTTCGTCGAACTGCGGCATCTTCGCGACGAGCGCGCCCTGCGCGTCGAGCACGAACGAGCCGCCGTCGAACACGAGCTCGTCCTGACCGCCGACGAGGTTCACGTACACCATCGGCAGCCCCGTCTCGCGGATCCGCGCGCGCAGGATGTCGATGCGCACCGCTTCCTTGTTCATGTGGTACGGCGAGCCGTTCGGGATCAGCAGCACCTGCGCGCCGGCCGCCTTCGCGATCTGCGCGGCCGACGCGTGCCACGCGTCCTCGCAGATGATCACGCCGTAGCGCACGCCGCCGAGCTCGAACACGAGCGGCTCGGCGTCGGTCGCGAAGTAGCGCTTCTCGTCGAACACGTCGGCATTCGGCAGGTCCTGCTTGCGGTAGGTGCCGACGATCGCGCCGCCGACGATCAGCGAGACCGCGTTGTAGGTGTCCGTCGGCGGCATGCCGCGCTCGATCGGGCCGTTTGCATTACCATCGACGCCTGGTGCGCCGCGCAGCGGATGGCCGACCAGCACCGCGAGCCCGTCGAACGCCTTCAGCGCGTCGGCGAGCGCGACGAGCGCGTCGGCCGCCGCCGCGTAGAACGCGGGCCGCAGCAGCAGGTCTTCCGGCGGATAGCCGGACAGCGCGAGTTCGGGCGCGATCATCAGCTGCGCACCATCGTTGTGCGCGGCACGCGCGGCCGCGACGATCCGCGCGACGTTGCCGGCGAAGTCGCCGACGGTGACGTTGATCTGGGCGAGAGCGAGTCGGGTCTTCATGACGGGATCGGCGCGGCGGCGCGCCCTGAACGGCTGACGAAATCGTCGCGCACGCATGCCGAGGCGGCACGCATCCGGCGACATCCAACGGTACGGATTCACGCTTGAAACACGAACGCATCGATTATCGCACGGGCATCCTGTCGTCCCCCGCCGAGGTCGCGGCCGACGAATGGAACGCGCTGCTCGCCCGCGACGCGCAGCCGACGCCGTTCCTGCGCCACGAATTCCTCGACGCACTGCACGTCGCGCGCTGCGCGGTCGACGAGACCGGCTGGTCGCCGCACTTCGTCACGCTGACCGACGCGCGCACGGGCCGCCTCGCGGCCGCTGCGCCCGTCTACGCGAAACAGCATTCGTATGGCGAATACGTGTTCGACTGGGCATGGGCGGACGCGTACCAGCGCAACGACCTGCCCTACTACCCGAAGCTGCTGTGCGCGGTGCCGTTCACGCCCGTGCAGGGCACGCGCCTGCTTGCCGCCGACGACGACGCGCGCCGCCGGCTCGCGGCCACGCTGCTCGCGTTCGCCGAGCAAAGCGACGTGTCGTCGCTGCACGTGCTGTTCCCGACCGGCGACGAGGCGCGGCTGCTCGAATCGATGGGGATGATGCTGCGCGAAGGCGTGCAGTTCCACTGGATCAACGACGGCTACCGGCACTTCGACGACTTTCTCGGCACGCTCGAACAGAAGAAGCGCAAGAACATCCGCGCGGAGCGGCGCAAGGTGCACGATGCGGGCGTCCGGTTCCGGCGGCTCACCGGCGACCAGATCGGCGATGCGGACTGGCGCTTCTTCTCGCGCTGCTACCGGCAGACCTATCGAGAGCACTTTTCGAGCCCGTACCTGAATCTCGACTTCTTCCGTACGATCGGCGCGACGATGCCCGAGAACCTGCTGCTCGTGATCGCGGAAGCCGACGGCCGGCCGATCGCGAGCGCGCTCGCGGTCTACCGGCGCGGCGAGCATGGCGGCGGCACACTGTACGGCCGCTACTGGGGGGCGCTCGAGCACGTGCCCTGCCTGCATTTCGAAACGGCCTACTACCAGCTGCTCGAATTCTGCATCGAGGCCGGGCTCGACACCTTCGAAGGCGGCGCGCAGGGCGAGCACAAGCTCGCGCGCGGCTTCCTGCCGACCGTCACGCACTCCGCGCACTGGCTCGCGCATCCCGCGTTCTCGGATGCGGTCGCGCGCTTTCTCGAACGCGAGACCGAGCATATCCACGCGTATGTCGACGAGCTGCGCGAGCACGATCCGTTCCGGCGGGGATGATGCGGCGCGCGAGCGCGGCGCAGCCGTGCAGCCGCGCCGCGAGCCTTCCGCCGGGCCGCCGGCCTAACGCGCCGCGAGCGTCACCGTCTGCGACAACGCGTGCGGATCGCGCGACGAGGCCGCCGCCGACAGCGTATAGCTGCCCGCGCCGACGCGCCATGCGTGCGCGTCCGCGTTCCAGACCGCGAAGCGCTGCGACGGAATCGCGATGCTGACCGTGCGCGCCTCGTTCGGCTGCAGCGCGACCTTCGTCCAGCCGACGAGCCGCTGCGGCGGTTCACCGAGCGACGCGGGCAGCGCCGCATACACCTGCACGGTCTCGGTGCCGGCCCGCGCGCCCGTATTCGTCACCGTCACGTCCACCGTCACGTTGCCTGCCGCGTCGGCCTGCGCGTGCATCGCCGAATACGCGTAGCTCGTGTACGACAGCCCGTAGCCGAACGGGAACAGCGGTTCGATTCCCTTCGCGTCGAACCAGCGGTAACCGTATGCGAGGCCTTCCGCATAGACGGTCTGCTGCTTCGCCGCGTCGATCGTCGGCTGCGGCAGGTCGGATTCCTGCTTCGGGAACGTCAGCGGCAGCCGCCCCGACGGATTCGCGTCGCCGAACAGCAGGTCGGCGATCGCCTGGCCGCCCTGCACGCCCGGATACCACGCATCGAGCACGCCGTGCACGTTCGCGAGCCACGGCATCAGCACCGGGCTGCCGTTCTCGAGCACCACGATCACGCGCTTCGCCTTGGCCGCGACCGCCGCGATCAGCGCGTTCTGGTCGTATTGCTGGTTGTACGGATCGGCGTTCGCGTCGGGCAGCGACAGGCTCGCGAGATCGAGCCCCTCGGTCTGCCACTGCGTCGCGAACACGATCGCGACGTCGGCCTGCGCGGCCGCGGTCGCGGCGGCGTTTGCGTCGGTGCCGTCGACGTAGCTGACCGCCGCGTTCGGCGCCTTCGCGCGAATTGCCGCCAGCGGCGCCGACTTGTACCAGGTCGCGCAGCCGCCGAACAGCATGCCGGACGGCTGCTGGCAGCCCGTCACCGCATTGCCGTCGATCGCCGGCACGGCGCCGGAGCCGCCGCCCGACAGCACGCCCGCGTCCGCATGGCCGCCGATCACGACGATCGAGCGCAGCGCGCCGGCGGCGAGCGGCAGCACCGGCTGCGCATCGCCGGGCGCGGCCGCGTTCTTCAGCAGCACCGCGGATTGCCGCGCGATCGCGAGCGCGTCGGCGTTGCCCGCCGCTTCGTCGATCGTGCCGCCCGGCTTCGGCGGTGCGTCCATCACGCCGATCCGGATCAGCGTGCGCAGCTTGCGCTGCACCATGTCGTTGAGCCGCGCGACCGACACGCTGCCGGCCTGCACCGCCGCGCGCAGCTTCGTGTTGAAGTACGAGCCGAGCGGCGCGTTGCCGTCGTCGGCTGCGCCGGGCTGCTCCTCGTCGAGCCCGGCCTGCACGGCCGCGACCGTCGAGTGCGTCGCGCCCCAGTCCGACTGCACGACGCCCTTGAAACCCCATTCGTTCTTCAGCACCGTCGTCAGCAGATACGGGTTTTCGCACGCATATACGCCGTTCAGCTTGTTGTACGAACACATCACGTTGCCGGGCTGGCCGTCCTTCACGCCGATCTCGAACGCGAGCAACTCGGCCTCGCGCATCGTGCGTTCGTCGACCACCGAATCGATCGTCATCCGGTTGGTTTCCTGGTCGTTGAACGCAAAGTGCTTGATCGTCGCGATCACCTTCTGCGCCTGCGTTGCCTGCGTGCGCGCGGCGCTCAGCGTGCCCGCGAGCACCGGATCCTCGCCCATGTATTCGAACGTGCGGCCGTTGCGCGGCTCGCGCGCGAGGTTGATGCCGCCGCCGAGCCCTTCCGCGAAGCCGAGCGCGCGCAATTCGAGCGCGATGCGCTTGCCGTAAGCGGCCGCGAGCGACGTATCCCAGGTCGCGGCCAGCGCAACCGGCGCGGGCAGCGCGGTCACGCGCGCATTCTTCACGTTGACGCCGCCCGCCGAGTCGGCGCTGCTGACGGCCGGGATGCCGAGTCGCGGCACGCCGGGGATATAGCTCGCGCCGTTCAGCGCCTCGGCGGGAAACGGTCCGCCCAGGTCGAGCGCCGGCAGGCCCGTGCCGTGCACGAGCTGCAGCTTTTCGTCGGTCGTCAGTTGCGCGACGAGCGCGGCCGCGCGCTGGTCGGCCGCGGCGTCCGCGTCCGCCGGCGCGGCCGGGCCCGCATGAATGTCGTCGCCGCCGCACGACGCGAGCAGTACTGCGAGCGCGCATGCGGACGCGATCGTCGAACACCGGAACAGCGAAGTTTTCATTGATCCTCCAGGATGGTTCTGTTGTACTTGTCGCCACACTCCAGCGTCCGAGTCTAAAAATCGACCGGTCACCACGTTTGACCGGCAGGAGCATGCGTTGACCTCTCGCAGCGGGGACAAACCCGAACGGCATGACGACAGGGAGGCAGACATGGAGTTGCACCAGAAATCGGTATCGGTCCGGATCTATCGCGGGCTGTTCGACGACGCGCGCGCAAACGGCATCGACGTCGCGCCGCTGTACGCGACGCTCGGCATCGGGCCGGCCGATCTCGCCGACGACGCGCGCCGCATCGCCGGCGACCGGCACGTCGCCGCGATGCGGCTGACCGGCGCGTGGCCGAGGTCCTGGCATCGGCCGCCGGCGGGCGGTGTGCCGTGGCTGGCGCCGTTTCCCGAACTGGCCGGCGTCACGTGCAACGCGCCGACGCTGCGCGACGCGCTGCACGGTTACCTGCGCTACCGCGACCTGATCGGCAACGTCGACTGGATCTTCGCGCGCGAAACCGGCGACGCGATCGCGTTCGACTATGTGGACGAAGGCGACGGGCGACCGGCCGACAGCGCGTTCGTGAACCTGTCGATCCTCGCCGCGCTCGCGCGCCTGTACGATCCGCAGGCTCGCATCGACGATGCGCGCTTCGTCGGGCGCGCATTCGCACCGGCCTCCGCGCTGCGCGACGCCCTCGGCGCGCCGGCGTCGTTCGATGCCGCGCACAACCGCATCGTGCTGCGCTCCGCACGATTCGACACGCCGTTCGAACGCTACAACGCGCCGCTCGCCAGTATCCAGCGCCCAGCGGCCGACGCCGCGCGCGAGCGCGTGCGTGCGCGCTCGACATTCGGCTCGTCCGTCGAGCAGTGCGTGCGCGACTGGCTGCGTACGTCGGACGATCCCGACGTGCCGGCCGACACGCTGATGCAGCACGTGTGCTCGCGCTTCGCGATGTCGCGCTGGACGCTGCGCCGGCGGCTGCATCGCGAAGCGGTCGGCTTCCATGCACTCGTCGCGCAGGCGCGGCTCGGCGAAGCGCGCGACCTGCTGCTGAACACACGGCTGCCGATCGGCGAAATCGGCAGCCGTGTCGGGTTCCGCTCGACCAGTGCCTTCACGCGCTTCTTCACGCGCGAACTCGGCGCGCCGCCAAGCCGCTTTCGCGACGGACGCATCGATTGACGACGATCGCCCGCGCTTTTTTCTGAGACACTGGCGGCTCCGCATTCAGACGATCCGTCATGTCCTGGTTTCTGTATCTGATCGAATGCGCCGACGACAGCGTCTATACGGGCATCACGACCGACGTCGCCGCGCGCTTCGACGAGCACGCGGCCGGCAAGGGCGCGCGCTACACGCGCTCGCGCAAGCCGCGCGCGGTGCTCGCGTCGTTTCCGCTGCGCGACCGGTCGATCGCGTCGCGCGCCGAATACTGGGTGAAGCGGCTCACGCCCGCGCAAAAGCGCGAGCTGGCGGCGGGCATCCGGACGCTCGAATCGGTGCTGCCGGTCGGGTTGCTGGCCGATGCGGGCGGCGATGCGGTGGAGACCGGGGTAGCTGCGCGCGGGCGGCGGAAGAAGAAGGTGGAAGCAACGGACGCGGCTGAAACAGTGGAAGCGCCGGAAGCCGTCAAGGGAAGGAAGCGCGCGAAGACGGCGAAGGTCGTGGGTACGGCCGGGCTTGAACCGGCAAAAGCGGCAAAGCCGGCGAAGAGCGCGAAGGCTACGAAGACGGAAACAGTCGGAAAAGGCGCGAAGGCCGCCAAGACCGCCAAGACCGCCAAGACCGCCAAGACCGCCAAGACCGCCAAGACCAGCAACGATACATCTGCAAAGAAGGCGTCACCGGACCGAGTATCCGCCAGCCACAAAAAATCCGCGCCCCGCCCATCGACGAACGGCAAAGCCCCGGCCCTCGCCCTCGACACGAACGCACCCGACACCGCCGTCCCGCCGCCCCGCCGCGGCTCGACCCGCGCAAAACGCCCGAAGGACGCCGCCCCACGCGCACCTTCCACCGCCACAAAAACCCCGCGCACAAAACAAAACCGCGCGGCCTCGTAACGAGACACGCGCGGTTTGCGCTTCACGCGAACCGGCCGTCAAGCCGGTGCGCCGCTTACTTCTTGTAGTTCGCGGCGCCGTCGGTGATTTCCTTGTGCGCGGCGTCGATGCCGGCCCAGCCCTCGACCTTCACCCACTTGCCCTTCTCGAGCGCCTTGTACTGCTCGAAGAAGTGCTTGATCTGGTCCTTCAGGTACTCGGGCACGTCGTCGATCGACTTCAGGTTCGCCGTCATCGGGCAGACCTTGTCGTGCGGCACCGCGACGAGCTTCGCGTCGACGCCCGACTCGTCGGTCATCTGCAGCATGCCGAGCGCGCGCGAACGCACGATCGAGCCGGCCAGCAGCGGGAACGGCGTGATCACCAGCACGTCGACCGGATCGCCGTCGCCCGACAGCGTCTGCGGAATGTAGCCGTAGTTCACCGGGTAGCGCATGCCCGTGCCGATGAAGCGGTCGACGACGAGGAGGCCCAGCTCCTTGTCCGCCTCGTACTTCACCGGGTCGCTTTGCGCGGGGATCTCGATGATCACGTTGAAATCTTGCGGCAGGTCCTTGCCGGCCGGAACATGATTGAAGCTCATGAGCGCTCTCTGTTGGTCGATGGGAATTCGGGACAGGGTATGCCGCGGCCGATGCTCCGCCACGGGCGTCCCCGCCGGGACTGCGCCATTATAGCCAATCGACCGGTGGCGTCCGGATGACGATCGGCGCGATAATCGTTCCGGACGTCCGGCGTCGGACGACCGGCAACACGGCACGGCACGATGCGCGGCGCGCCCGCACGTCGGACACGATTCATCGCAACGGGCGGGATCGGCCGGTGCGCCGACGGGACGCAGCGCGGGCAACCGGCGCTGGCGCGCGCCCCCGACGCCAGCCGCGACGACGCCTACCGACAGGAGCAGGCATGGAAGAGGCAAAGCACTTCATCGCGGGCGAATGGACGTTGCCCGCGCAACTGGAGACGATCGCGGTCGTCGATCCGTCCGACGGCCAGCCATTCGCGACGATCGCGCGCGGCACGGCGCCCGACGTCGAACGCGCGGTCGCCGCGGCGCGGGACGCCTTCGCCGGCGCGTGGGGCGCCGCGAGCGCCGCCGAGCGCGGTCGCGTGCTGATGCGGCTGTCGACGCGCGTCGCCGATTGCATCGAGGAACTCGCGACGATCGAGGCGCGCGATACCGGCAAGCCGCTGAAGCAGGCGCGCGCCGACGCGGCCGCGCTCGCGCGCTACTTCGAGTTCTACGCGGGCGCCGCCGACAAGCTGCACGGCGAGACCCTCCCCTATCACGCCGGCTACACGGTGCTGACCGTGCGCGAGCCGCATGGCGTCACCGGCCATATCGTGCCGTGGAACTACCCGATGCAGATCTTCGGGCGCAGCATCGGCGCGGCGCTCGCGGCCGGCAACGCGTGCGTGGTCAAGCCGGCCGAGGACGCATGCCTGTCGGTGCTGCGCGTCGCCGAACTGGCCGCCGAGGCCGGCTTGCCGGCCGGCGCTTTGAATATCGTCACCGGCTACGGCCACGAGGCCGGCGCCGCGCTCGCCCGCCATCCCGGCATCGACCACATCTCGTTTACGGGCTCGCCCGCGACCGGCAAGCTGGTCGCGCAGATGGCCGCCGAAAACCACGTGCCCGTCACGCTCGAGCTGGGCGGCAAGTCGCCGCAGATCGTGTTCGCCGATGCCGATCTCGACGCGGCGCTGCCCGTGCTGGTTTCCGCGATCGTGCAGAACGGCGGCCAGACCTGCTCGGCCGGCAGCCGCGTGCTGATCGAGCGCGCGGTATACGAACCGCTCGTCGAACGGCTCGCGACCGCATTCAACGGGCTGCGCGTCGGGCCGAGCCGCGCGGATCTCGACTGCGGCCCGCTGATCAATGCGAAGCAGCAGCAGCGCGTCTGGGACTTCCTTTCCGATGCGCAGCACGACGGCATTCCGATGGCCGCGCACGGGCAGGTCGTGCCCGACGCGCCCGAAAGCGGCTTCTATCAGGCGCCCGCGCTGCTGCGCGACGTGCCGCCGTCGCACCGGCTCGCGCAGGAGGAAGTGTTCGGGCCGGTGCTCGCCGCGATGCGCTTCGTCGACGAGGAGGAAGCCGTCGCGCTCGCGAACGGCACGCCGTACGGGCTCGTCGCCGGCATCTGGACGCGCGACGGCGCGCGCCAGCTGCGCATCGCGCGACGCCTGCGCGCGGGCCAGGTGTTCATCAACAACTACGGTGCGGGCGGCGGTGTCGAGCTGCCGTTCGGCGGCGTCGGCCACTCGGGGCACGGCCGCGAGAAGGGCTTCGAGGCGCTGTACGGCTTTACCGCGCTGAAGACGATCGCGATCCGGCACGGCTGAACGCGGCGCCGGCCCGGTCCCGTCGCCGACGCACGGATCGCCGACAGACCGGCAGCGGCACCACGCAACACGACGACAACACTCGAACGAAGGAGACACACCATGCGGTTGAGCGGCAAGACGGCGATCGTCACGGGCGGCGGCTCGGGTTTCGGCGAAGGCATCGCGAAGACGTATGCGCGCGAAGGCGCGAACGTGGTCGTCAACGACCTGAACGGCGCGGCGGCCGAGCGCGTCGCGAGCGAGATCGCGCTCGCGGGCGGCAAGGCGATCGCGGTCGCCGGCGACGTGTCGAAAAGCGACGACTGGCGCGCGCTGCTGCAGGCCGCGCTCGACGATTTCCATTCGGTGCAGATCGTCGCGAACAACGCGGGCACCACGCATCGCAACAAGCCGGTGCTGGACGTGACCGAAGCCGAGTTCGACCGCGTGTACGCGGTCAACATGAAGAGCCTGTTCTGGAGCGTGCAGACCTTCGTCCCGTACTTCCGCTCGCAGGGCGGCGGCGTGTTCGTCAACGTCGCGTCGACGGCCGGCGTGCGGCCGCGCCCGGGCCTCGTCTGGTACAACAGCACGAAAGGCGCGATGATCACCGCGAGCAAGTCGCTCGCGGCCGAGCTCGGCGCCGACCGCATCCGCGTGAACTGCATCAACCCGGTACTCGGCGAAACCGCGCTGATGACCGAGTTCATGGGCTGTGAAGATACGCCCGAGAACCGTCGACGCTTCCTGGCAACGATCCCGCTCGGCCGCTTCTCGACGCCGCAGGACATCGCGAACGCGGCGCTTTACCTCGCGTCCGACGAAGCCGAGTTCATCACCGGCGTGTGCCTCGAAGTCGACGGCGGACGCTGCATCTAGAATCGTACCCGGCCGCCACGGCCGGCCCTGCCGCACCTGTAACGCTGGCTTCGCACGCAACCGGGCTCGGCGCCGACGCGCCGGTCCGGCCGACAACAAGGACAGGAGACAACATGGCAACATCGACGCAGTCGCTGCCGGGCTCGTCCGGCGCATTCGAGGAAGCAACCTACCGCAAGGTGTCGTGGCGGCTCACGCCCCTGCTGCTGCTGTGCTACGTGGTCGCGTATCTCGACCGCGTGAACGTCGGCTTCGCGAAGCTGCAGATGGCAAGCGACCTGAACCTCAGCGACACCGTGTACGGGCTCGGCGCCGGCATCTTCTTCTTCGGCTACTTCCTGTTCGAGGTGCCGAGCAACATCATCCTGCACAAGGTCGGCGCGCGCGTGTGGATCGCGCGCATCATGGCGACCTGGGGCGTGATCTCGATCCTGACGATGTTCGTCACGACGCCCGCGATGTTCTACGTGATGCGCTTCCTGCTCGGCGTCGCCGAAGCGGGCTTCTTCCCCGGCGTGATCCTCTACCTCACCTACTGGTATCCCGCGCACCGGCGCGGCCGCATGACGACCTTCTTCATGACGGCCGTCGCACTGTCCGGCGTGATCGGCGGGCCGATCTCGGGCTTCATCCTGAAGGCGTTCGACGGCGTCAGCGGCTGGCACGGCTGGCAATGGCTGTTCCTGCTCGAAGGCATTCCGTCGGTGCTGGCCGGCGTGCTGGTGTTCTTCACGCTCGACGAGCGGATCGCGAAGGCCAGATGGCTGACCGACGACGAGAAGGCGCTGCTCGCCCGCAACGTCGACGCCGAGGAAGCCACCAAGGAGGACCTGCCGCTCGGCGCGGTGATGTCGAGCCCGCGCGTGTGGCTGATGGCGCTGATCTATTTCTCGTTCGTGATGGGGCTGTACGGCGTCGGCTTCTGGCTGCCGACGATCATCAAGGCCACCGGCGTGACCGACACGTTCGTGATCGGCCTGCTGTCGGCGATTCCCTATGCGGCAGCGGTGGTCGCGATGATCCTGATCGCACGCAGCGCGGACCGGCACCGCGAACGCCGCTGGCACGTCGCGATCCCGGCCGCGATCGGTGCGCTGGGGCTCGTGCTGTCGGTGATCTGGGCGCACCAGACCGCGCTCGCGATGCTCGGCCTCACGCTCGCGACGATCGGCATCCTGACGACGCTGCCGCTGTTCTGGAGCCTGCCGACCGCGTTCCTCGGCGGCACGGCCGCCGCCGCCGGCATCGCGATGATCAATTCGATCGGCAACCTCGCCGGCTTCCTGAGCCCGTACCTGATGGGCTGGCTCAAGCAGGCAACGGGGGCCAACGATTCGGGCATGTACATGCTCGCGGGATTCCTCGTGCTCGGCGGGCTGCTCGCGCTGTCGGTGCCGAAGCGGCTGGTCGACAAGTGATGCGCGGCGCGTGACGGCGGGCCGGCCGATCGCCGGCATCGCCGGACAGCGCGGCACGCTCATGCTGCGCCGGAAACGAAAAAGCCCCGAACGCCATTCGGCCTTCGGGGCTTTCGAACCGTGACGAGCCGCTTGCCGCGGCTTCGCGTCAGACCACCGTGATCGCCAGCGCGCTTTCGCGATAGTGCTTCGCCGCCTTGTCGGTTTCGCCGAGATGCTCGAACAGCCGCGCGAGCGCGCGATGCGTGCGCACCTTCAGCGCCTCATTGTCGGCGAGCTTCAGCGCCGCCTCGAGGAACGACTGCGCCTTGCCCCACAGCTGCTGCTGCTGGCACAGGCGGCCGAGCGCGAACAGCAGGTCGGCGTCCTCCGGGTGATCCTTCTTCCAGCCTTCGGCCTTCTGGATCAGCGGCAGCGCGTCGGCGCCGGCCGTATCCGGATAGCGGCGCAGCAGGCGCGCGTCCCAGTTGTGCGCGAGCGCGTCCTCGACGATGCGGCGCGCTTCGGTGCGGCGCTCGAGCGGCACCAGCAGGTCGGCCGCGAGATCGGCAAGACGCGGCGACTGGCGCTCGGCCGGCGACAGCGACTGCCACACCTCGAGCAGCGCGTCCGGATCGTTCCGGCGTTCGCGCAGCAGGTTTTCGGCGGCCTGCTGCCGCAGCCGCACGGCCGCGGCCGGATGCAGCGCCTCGCGCTTTTCCAGCGCCTTCGCCAGCTTCAGCACCTCGGCCCAGTTCTTCAACTGCTGCTGCGCGCGCAGCGCGACCTGCTGCGCATGGATGCGCTTGCCGCCCGCCTGCAGGTCGGCCAGCGCGGCGAGCGCGCCGTCGGCGTCGCGTGCATCGGCGCGCATGTCGGCCGCGGCGAGCAGCCGCGCATCCTGCCATTCGGGCGCGTCGACCTTCGACAGCCAGTCGTCGCGGCGCGTGTACTCGTGCATCCGGTGCGCGGCGGTGGCGCCGACGAGACTCGCCGCGCCCTGGTTCGCATCGACCGCCAGCGCTTCGCGCGCAGCCTTCTCGGCGCGCGAGAAGCGGCCCGCGTACAGGTTGGCGATCGCATCGCGCAGCGACGCCTGCGCCTTCTCGTTGCGCGCGCGCGCGCGATACGCGGCGACACGCTGCGGCATGCGCCAGATGTTGCGCACGATGCGCAGCAGCGCATACACGACGATGAACAGCACGACGACGGCGATCACGAACAGGTTCAGCGACACGTCGACGCGATACGGCGGGTAGACGAGCAGCACCTGCCCCGCATCGAAACGGCCGACCGTGGCCAGCGCGACGGCGATCGCGAACAGGATCGCGAGCCAGACGATTCCTCGAAGCGTCATCGTTACCCCCGGCTCTTGAACTGCTGAACGGCGTTCAGGCTCGTGTTCAGGTTCGGCACCGCGACCGTCAGCGATGCGCCGTCGACCTGCTTCAGCAGATCCTCGACGGTCTGCGTGTCCTTCGACGCCTGATCGAAATACTTGCCGAGCGACGCCTGCGCGGCGTGCAGGTCGGCCTTCATCGCGGGCTCGTTGCGCGCGAGCAGCGACAGCCGCGCGGTCAGCAGGCGCAGCTTCACGTTCTCGCGCACGAAATAGCCCTGGTCCGGCGACGCGAGCATCGCGTCGGCGTTGTCGATCCGGCGCACCTGCACGAGCCCCTTCAGCTGCTGGCCGAGGCCGGCCGAGAAGTCATGCCACCACACCTTCCAGCGCGGCTCGCCGGCAGCGGTCGCGGCCGATGCCGCGGACGGCTCGACCGCCTTCGGCGCCGCGTGCGGGACAATCGCCTCGCCGGCGAGCGGCAGCGCGTCGATCTTGCCGATCGCGTCGTCGAGCTTGATCGCGAGGCCCGTGAGGTCCGCCGACGGCGCGGCCTTCAGCTTCTCGATGTCCTGCGCGAGCGCCTTGCGCACCGTGACGGCCTGCGCGCTCTGCGACGTCGCGAGGCGCGCGTCGGCGTTCTGCAGCGCGATCAGCGCGAGCTGCGTATTGCCGGTCAGCTGCAGTTGCTGGCTCGCGCTCGACAGCATCTGGTCGACTTCCTCGAGCATCCACGCATCGCGGTTGCGCGACAGATCCTGGTATTGCTGCTGCAGCGCCTGCTGCGCGTTCTGTGCGTCGGCCAGCTTGCCGTCGAGCTGCGCGAGCTGCGTGTCGACCTGATGCGCGCTCGCGAGCGCCTGCTCGGTCTTGGTGCGGGTCTCGGCCGTCTGCGCGTCGAGCGCCTTCTGGCGCGCGACCAGCGCGTCGTCGAGCCGGTCGACCTTGCGGTTCAGCGCGTAGCCGCCGACGCCCGCCGCGCAGCCGAGCACGACGACGACCAGCCACAGCAGCGCACTGCCGCCGCGGCGCGCGGGCGGCTCGGACGCCATGTACGCGGGCCGGGACGGCGGTGCGGATGCAGCGGCCGGCTGGGAAGCGACACTTTTGGAATCGTTGGTATCTGTCATGCGTTTATTCACCGGTGCGGCTATCGCCGGTTGGACGGCCTCGTCGGCCATCGTTCGAAACGCGCGGACGATGCGCTCATCGCCCGCGCCGGTCAGCGTAATCCTATCAAAACCGAGTGCGCGCGCGGTCTGCTCGATCCGCGGATGCGGCGTCACGAGCGGCGCGTGCTTCAGCGCGTCGATCTCGGCGTCGTTCAGATGCGCGCGCGCCAGTTCGTGCAGGTTGCGCACGCCCTCCGAGCTCGTCACGAGCCACGCATGCGGCTCGCCGCCGAGCAGCGCATGCACGCGCTCCCATGCGCCGATGCGCGGTTCGGGCACGACGCGGCGATAGGCGGCGACCAGCGTCACGTCGGCGCCCGCGTCGCGCAGGCGGTCGGCGAGCCATTCGCGGCCGCCGTCGCCGCGCACGATCAGCACGCGCTTGCCGGACAGCGCGTGCGCGCCGCCGAACGCGGCTTCGATGCTCGCGTACAGGCTTTCGGAATCGTAATGCGGTGCGCTGCCGTCGGCGGGCGCCTGCGGCGCGATCACGCGATACGCGGGCGCCGCGATCCCGTGACGCTCGAGCGCCGCGACGCTGCCGGGCCCGACCACGCCGACCGGCAGCGCGTTCGGCCAGATCGCGCCGTACTGCGCGAGCGCGCGGTCGATCGCGTTCGGCGACACGAAGATCACCAGCGCGTAGTCGGCCAGCGCCGCGAACGCGGCGGCGAGCGGCGCCGGATCGTCGAGCGGCGCAATGTCGATCAGCGGGAATTCGAGCACCTCGCAACCGGCTTCGGCCAGTTGCGACGCGAGCCCGGCCGACTGTCCGTCCGGGCGCGTCAGGACGGCGGTGAACGCGCGCGCGCCGCCCGCCATCAGGCGTCGCCCTTGCCGGCCTGCGAGGCGGCGAGCAGCGCGTGGACGATCTCGAGCGCGCCCTGCGCCTCGAGTTCGTCGGACACCGCGCGGCCGAGCGCGAGCGCATCGGCGACGGTCATCACGGCCGCGCATTCCTCGGCCGTCAGCACGCGCTTGCCGTCGGTCGTCGACACGCGGCCCTGCAGATACAGCTCGCCCGCCCGCCACACCGCATGCGCGGCGAGCGGCACCTCGCAGCTGCCGCCGAGCGCGCGCGACACCATCCGCTCGGCCTCGACCGCGAGGGCGGTCTGCGCGTCGTGCAGCGGCGCGAGCCACGCAGCGACGTCGTCGCGGTGCGCGGCGATCTCGATGCCGAGCGCGCCCTGGCCGGCCGCGGGCGGGCTGTCCTCGACGTCGAGCAGCGCGCGGATCCGCGCTTCGAGACCGAGGCGCTTCAGGCCGGCGGCGGCGAGAATGATGCCCGCGTAGTCGCCGCGATCGAGCTTCGACAGGCGCGTGTCGAGGTTGCCGCGCAGCGGCAGCACCTGCAGGTGCGGATAGCGCGCGCGCAGCATCGCCTCGCGGCGCAGGCTCGACGTGCCGACGACCGCGCCGGCCGGCAGCGCATCGAGCGACGCGTAGTCGTTCGACACGAACGCGTCGCGCGGATCCTCGCGGCTCATGATCGCGGCGAGCGAGAAGCCGTCGGGCAGCGCCATCGGCACGTCCTTCAGCGAATGCACGGCGAGATCGGCGCGACCGTCGGCGAGCGCGTTCTCGAGTTCCTTCACGAACAGACCCTTGCCGCCGACCTTCGACAGCGTGCGATCGAGAATCTGGTCGCCGCGGGTCGTCATCCCGAGGATTTTTACGTCGCAAGCTGGATATAATTTGCGCAGCGCATCACGCACATGTTCGGCTTGCCACATCGCCAGGCGGCTCTCTCGCGAAGCAATCGTCAGCGTCGCCGGCGGCTGTGCCTGTTTCGGCCCGGCCGAAAGGATCTCGGAATTCATTACAGGAACATCGAAGGACGGGATTGAAGATCGAACAATGGTAGCACGCACGCCCCAGCCCGCCCGGGCCTGGAGCCCGCGCCGCCCCGCCCGCGCGCGGCGCGCGACGCCGATGCGCAGATGTGCCGCACCCAGCTGGTTGCTTGACCGCAGTTCCCGCAGTTCCTTTTGACTCGAGCTTTCCCAAGGAAACCCATCGTGAAGTCTTCCGGATCGGCGCGTACGACACGCCGCAATGCTGCCCTGCCCTCCTCCGACGCTCCGACGAGCACCGTCACCACCGCCGCGAACGGTCGTGCGAAACCGGCAACGAAACCGAAAGCCACGATACCTCAGACCAAACGCGCGACCGGCGCGGCGAAGCCCGCCGCGCGCACGCGCGAGGACAAGGACCGCCCGCTGTTCGAGGACATCCGCTTCCTCGGCCGCCTGCTCGGCGACGTGGTGCGCGAACAGGAAGGCGACACCGTGTTCGACGTCGTCGAAACGATCCGCCAGACTGCCGTCAAGTTCCGCCGCGAGGACGACCACGAGGCCGCGCAGACGCTCGAGAAGAAGCTGCGCAAGCTGACGCCCGAGCAGACGGTGAGCGTCGTGCGCGCGTTCAGCTATTTCTCGCATCTCGCGAACATCGCCGAGGACCGCCATCACAACCGCCGCCGCCGCATCCACGCGCTGGCCGGTTCCACGCCGCAGCCGGGCACCGTCGCATATGCGCTCGACCAGCTGAAGACGACCGGCAATGCATCGAAGCGCCTGCTGCAGCGCTTCTTCGACGACGCGCTGATCGTGCCGGTGCTGACCGCGCACCCGACCGAGGTACAGCGCAAGAGCATCCTCGACGCGCAGCACGACATCGCGCGGCTGCTCGCCGAGCGCGATCAGGAACTGACCGCGCGCGAGCGCCAGCACAACGAAGCGATGCTGCGCGCGCGCGTGACCGCGCTGTGGCAGACCCGCATGCTGCGCGACGCGCGCCTGACCGTCGGCGACGAGATCGAGAACGCGCTGTCGTACTACCGCGCGACCTTCCTCGACGAACTGCCCGCGCTATACGGCGACATCGAGGCCGCGCTCGCCGAGCACGGCCTGCCCGCGCGCGTGCCCGCGTTCTTCCAGATGGGCAGCTGGATCGGCGGCGACCGCGACGGCAACCCGAACGTGACGGCCGCGACACTCGACGAGGCGATCAACCGCCAGTCGGCCGTGATCCTCGAGCACTACCTGGAGCAAGTGCACAAGCTCGGCGCCGAGCTGTCGGTGTCGAACCTGCTGGTCGGCGCGAACGACGCGGTGAAGGCGCTGGCGGCGGCGTCGCCCGACCAGTCGCCGCACCGCGTCGACGAGCCGTACCGCCGTGCGCTGATCGGCATCTACACGCGGCTCGCCGCGAGCGCGCGCGTGCGTCTCGGCGAAGGCACGGTGCCGGTGCGCAGCGCGGGGCGCGGCGCGCCGCCGGTGCGCGCGACGCCGTACGCGGATTCCGACGAGTTCGTCGCCGACCTGAAGGTGTTGACCGCGTCGCTCGCCGAGCACCACGGCGCATCGCTCGCCGCGCCGCGCCTCGCGCCGCTGATGCGCGCGGCCGAGGTGTTCGGCTTCCATCTCGCGAGCATCGACCTGCGCCAGAGCTCCGACATCCACGAGGCGGTGGTCGCCGAGCTGTTCGCGCGCGCGGGCGTCGAGGCCGACTACGCAGGGCTCGCCGAGGAAGACAAGCTGCGCGTGCTGCTGGCGGCGCTCGCCGATCCGCGCCCGCTGCGCTCGCCGTATATCGAATACTCGGCGCTCGCGCAGAGCGAGCTCGGCGTGTTCGAGAAGGCGCGCGACGTGCGCGCGCAGTTCGGCGCACGCGCGGTGCGCAACTACATCATCTCGCATACGGAAACGGTCAGCGACCTCGTCGAGGTGCTGCTGCTGCAGAAGGAAACCGGGCTGCTCGAAGGCACGCTCGGCACGCCCGACGGCCATGCGCGCAGCGGCCTGATGGTGATCCCGCTGTTCGAGACGATCCCCGACCTGCGCGACGCGTCGCGCATCATGCGCGAGTACTTCGCGCTGCCGGGCATCGAGGCACTGATCGCGCACCAGGGCGGCGAGCAGGAAGTGATGCTCGGCTACTCGGACAGCAACAAGGACGGCGGCTTCCTGACGTCGAACTGGGAACTGTACCGCGCGGAGCTCGCGCTCGTCGAACTGTTCCGCGCACGCAAGATCACGCTGCGGCTGTTCCACGGTCGCGGCGGCACGGTCGGCCGCGGCGGCGGCCCGACCTACCAGGCGATCCTGTCGCAGCCGCCGGGCACCGTGAACGGCCAGATCCGCCTGACCGAACAGGGCGAGGTGATCGCGAGCAAGTTCGCGAACCCCGAGATCGGCCGGCGCAACCTCGAGACGGTGGTCGCCGCGACGCTCGAGGCGTCGCTGCTGCCGCAGTCGAACGCGCCCGCGCAACTGCCCGCGTTCGAGGCCGCGATGCAGACGCTGTCCGACGACGCGATGGCCGCGTACCGTGCGCTCGTCTACGAAACGCCCGGCTTCACCGACTACTTCTTCTCGTCGACGCCGATCACCGAGATCGCCGAGCTGAACATCGGCAGCCGTCCGGCGTCGCGCAAGCTGCAGGATCCGAAGAACCGCCGCATCGAGGACCTGCGCGCGATTCCGTGGGGCTTCTCGTGGGGCCAGTGCCGGCTGCTGTTGACCGGCTGGTACGGCTTCGGCAGCGCGGTGAGCGCGTATCTCGACGGCGCGGGCGACGAGGCCGAGCGCGGCAAACGGCTTGCGCTGCTGAAGAAGATGAACAAGACCTGGCCGTTCTTCGCGAACCTGCTGTCGAACATGGACATGGTGCTCGCGAAGACCGATCTCGCGGTCGCGTCGCGCTATGCGCAGCTGGTGGCCGACCGCAAGCTGCGCAAGCACGTGTTCGAGCGGATCGTCGCCGAATGGGAGCGCACCTCGCAGGCGCTCGCGGAAATCACCGGGCACGAAGGCCGTCTCGCGACCAACCCGCTGCTCGCGCGTTCGATCAAGAACCGCTTCCCGTATCTCGATCCGCTGAACCATCTGCAGGTCGAACTGATCAAGCGACACCGCGCGGGCGACACCAACGCGCGGCTGCGCCGCGGGATTCACCTGACGATCAACGGGATCGCGGCCGGCCTGCGCAACACGGGCTGATCCGCATGCGGCGCGCGCCGGTGTACGCCGGTGCCCGACCGGCGCGGCAGAAGCCGCGACACGCCGATACGCGTGTCGCGGCTTTTTTCATGTCAATGCGCGTCGATCAGCAGCGCATCGTGTTCGAACGAGCCGTCGGCCTGCACCGCGTAGTACGCGCGCACCTCGTCGGGCGCATGCGCCCACAGCGCGCGAATGCCGGCGACGCTGTCTTCCGGCGTGCGGATCCGTTCGACCCACGTCGCGAAATCGATCGGCAGGCGCCAGCGGCTGTGCACCTGCGCGTCGAAACCGGCGTCGCGGAACATCGCGAGCCATTCGTCCGCGCGGTAGTCGCGCACGTGCGACGCGTCGCGCAACACTTCGGCCGCCTGCAGGTACGTGTCGAGCAGCGGATGGTCGTTGCCCGCGATGTCGATCATCAGCACGCGGCCGCCCGGCTTCAGCACGCGCCGCACCTCGGCGAGCGCCGCGGGAACGTCGTGCCAGTGGTGCGCGCTCATCCGGCTCACGACCCGGTCGAACCTCGCCGCGTCGAACGGCAGGCGCTCGGCCGGCCCCTGCTGCGTACGGATGTTCGCAAGCCCGCGCTCGCGCGCGGCCGCATCGACGGTCGCGAGCATCGGCGCGGCCAGATCGTATGCGACCACCTCGCGCACGTGCGGCGCGACCGCGAAACTCGCGTGGCCCGCACCGCAGCCGAGATCGAGCACCGCCGCATCGGGCGTCGCGCGCATCGCGTCGGCAAGCGTCTGCAGATCGGCGCCCGTCGCGTGGACGGTGCTCGTCAGATAGGCGGCGGCCGTCGTGCCGAATGCGTCGGCGACCTGATCGTGGTGTTTCATCGCATGTTTCTCCTGTCTGATCCGCGAGCGCACCGGCGCCGGCGGCCCCGTGCACGGCGGCGCGCCGTCGCGCTGGCGCAGGTCCCGTGCAGGGTCGGTCTTATGCACGCTGCCTGTCAGCGCACGAGCCGCTACAATAGGCCTGCGTTTGTACCAGTACAAGTCAAGTAGTTATTCTGGTATTCGATACACCTGTCAAATCCTTTGCCGCCTGCGCTTCGCCGTTTTCGCATGAACCCTTCCTCCTCCGCGCCCGTCCCGCCGCTCGACGCCACGCCCGCCCGTGCGCTCGGCGAATTCATCCGTGCCCACCGCGAGCGGCTGTCGCCGCAGGCCGTCGGCCTGCCGCCCGGCCCGCGCCGCCGCACGCCGGGGCTGCGGCGCGAGGAAGTCGCGCAGCTGTGCGGCGTCAGCCCGACCTGGTACACGTGGATCGAACAGGGCCGCCCCGTGTCGGCGTCGGCCGACGCGCTCGCGCGGATCGCGGTCGCGCTGCAGCTGTCGAAGGCCGAGCGCGCGTACCTGTTCGAGCTGGCCGCGCAGCGCGACCCGGCCGAACCCGACGTCGCGGCCGGCGACCTGCCGCCGACGCTCGCGGCCACCGTCGCGGCGATCGCGACGCCTGCCTACGTGCTCGACCGCCAATGGAACGCGCTCGCGTGGAACGCGCCCGCTACCGCGCTGTTTGCCGGCTGGCTCGACGGCGAGCACGACCGCAACCTGCTGCGCTTCACGTTCATGTCGCCGGCCGCGCGCACGCTGATCGTCGACTGGGACACCCGCGCGCGGCGGCTCGCGGCCGAGTTCCGCGCCGATTCGATCCGCCACCTCGCCGACGCGCCGACCCGCGCGCTGATCGACGCGCTGACGGCCGGCAGCGACGCGTTCGCGCAATACTGGGCGTCGCAGGACGTGTTCGAGCGCGAAGGCGGGCTGCGCGAATTCGATCATCCGCAGCACGGCCGGCTCGTGTACCAGCAGATCACGCTGAAGCCCGCGCATCGCGAGGACCTGAAGCTCGTCGTGCTGGTGCGCGACTGACGCGGCTGCCGCGCGCCGCGCCGCGCCGCGGCGGGCGGCCCCGCGAATGTTAGAATCCCCGGATTCCTCGGCGGCGCACGCCGCCCAACTCCCCTTCGAAGAATCGCCATGACGTCCCAACTGCACAAAAAGGGCGAGGCCTGGTCGGCCCGCTTCTCCGAACCGATGTCGGAGCTGGTCAAGCGCTATACGTCGTCGGTGTTTTTCGACAAGCGCCTCGCGCTCGTCGACATCGCCGGCTCGCTCGCGCACGCGAACATGCTCGCGGCGCAGAAGATCATCAGCGCCGACGACCTCGCCGCGATCGAACGCGGGATGGCGCAAATCAAGGGCGAGATCGAGCGCGGCGAGTTCGAATGGCAGCTCGATCTGGAAGACGTCCACCTGAACATCGAGGCGCGCCTGACCGCGCTGATCGGCGATGCGGGCAAGCGCCTGCATACGGGCCGCTCGCGCAACGACCAGGTCGCGACCGACATCCGTCTGTGGCTGCGCGGCGAGATCGACCGCATCGGCGGCCTGCTGAACGACCTGCGCGGCGCGCTGATCGACCTCGCGGAACAGCACGCCGACACGATCATGCCGGGCTTCACGCACCTGCAGGTCGCGCAGCCCGTCACGTTCGGCCACCACCTGCTCGCGTACGTCGAGATGTTCACGCGCGACGCGCAGCGCATGCGCGACTGCCGCACGCGCGTAAACCGCCTGCCGCTCGGCGCGGCCGCGCTCGCCGGCACCAGCTACCCGATCGACCGTCATGCGGTCGCGAAGTCGCTCGGCTTCGACGATATCTGCACGAACTCGCTCGACGCGGTGTCGGATCGTGACTTCGCAATCGAATTCACGGCCGCGGCGGCGCTCGTGATGACGCACGTGTCGCGCTTCTCCGAAGAACTCGTGCTGTGGATGAGCCCGCGCGTCGGCTTCATCGACATCGCCGACCGCTTCTGCACCGGCAGCTCGATCATGCCGCAGAAGAAGAACCCGGACGTGCCCGAGCTCGCGCGCGGCAAGACCGGCCGCGTGAACGGCCACCTGATGGCGCTGCTCACGCTGATGAAGGGCCAGCCGCTCGCGTACAACAAGGACAACCAGGAAGACAAGGAACCGCTGTTCGACACGGTCGACACCGTCGCCGACACGCTGCGGATCTTCGCCGAGATGGTCGCCGGCATCACCGTGAAGCCGGACGCGATGCGCGCGGCCGCGCTGCAGGGCTTCTCGACCGCCACCGACCTCGCCGACTATCTGGTCAAGCGCGGCCTGCCGTTCCGCGACGCGCACGAAGCCGTCGCGCACGCAGTGAAGATCTGCGACGACCGCGGCATCGATCTCGCCGACCTGACGCTCGACGAAATGAAGCAGGAACTGCCGAACGTCGCGCACCTGATCGGCGACGACGTGTTCGGCTACCTGACGCTCGAAGGCTCGGTCGCGAGCCGCAACCACCCGGGCGGCACCGCGCCGGACCAGGTGCGTGCAGCGGCGAAGGCCGCGCGCGCCGCCCTCGGCCAGTAAGCCCGCCCCGTGCAGACGGACGCCTTCGGCGTCCGTTTTTTATTCCGGCGGCGACGACCGCCGCCTGCTCCCTGCTTCCCGGATGCCCCCGATGACCTTCTCCGCCGCGCTCTTCGACATGGACGGCCTGCTCGTCGATTCCGAGCGGACCATCATGAACACGTGGATCGACGTGTCGGGCGCGCATGGCGTCGTGCTGACCGTCGCCGACTACCTGCAGATCGTCGGCCGCTCGTTCGCCGAAGGCCAGACGGTCCTCGCGCGGCTGATCGGCGACCCGGACACGTTCGACGCGGTGCGCACGCGCGTGCGCGAGCGGCTCGCGGCACCCGAGCCGCATCCGAAGTTTCCGCTGAAGCCGGGCGCGCTGGCGCTGCTCGACGCGCTCGCGCAGGCCGGCATCCCGTGCGCGGTGGCGTCGTCGTCCGCGCAGGACGTGATCCGCGCGCGGCTCGACGCGGTCGGCGTGCTGCCGTACTTCCAGGCGATCGCGAGCGGCACCGAGGTCGCGCGCGGCAAGCCCGACCCGGCCGTATACCGGCTCGCGGCCGAGCGCCTCGGCGTGCCGGCACATGCGTGCGTCGCGTTCGAGGACAGCGATTTCGGCGCGCAGTCGGCAGCCGGCGCGGGTGCGTCGGTCGTCACCGTGCCCGACCTGAAGGCGCCGACGCCCGAGATCGTCGCGCTGAGCCTGCACGTGCTCGCGTCGCTCGACGATGCGGTCGCGCTCGTGCCGTCGTGGTTCGGCCGGCACGATACGCAGCCCGCGTAGCGCGTCACACCGTCTCCCAATGCAAACGGGCACCTCGCGGTGCCCGTCGTGCGCGGCCGTCGAACCGGCGGCGTCGGTCCTTCGACGTTACTTGTTGCCGGCCGTCTCCGACAGCCGCTTCATCGTCGCGATGCGCGCGCCGATCAGGTCGACGCGTCCGTCCTCGCCGACGAGCGGCGCCGTCGCGTCGCGAAACGCGATCCATGCGCGCTGCGCGCGCACCAGCGTCGCGGCCGAATGCGCGGGCATCTTGCGGCGCAGCTTCTGGTAATAGCGGTTCAGGTCGAACACCGCATGCTCGCACGCGGCATCCTGCTCGCACGGGCGCACGCGGCGCACGGCCGAATCGCGCGGCGCGTTCGCCGCCTTCGGGTCGGGCCGCCCGGCCGCGTTCGCGGCGCCCTGCGCGCCGCTGGTGGCAGCCACCGGCACCGCGGGCGGCGGCGCATAGCGGTCGGCCGCCGCGCGCAGTGCCAGCGCGCGATCGCGCACCGGCTGCAGCTGCATGTCGGCGCTCGCCATCGTGTACATCGTGCCGCGCGTCGTGTCGTACACGGCCTTCAGCAGATGCGCCTCGTCCTTGCGCCACGTCAGCCAGCGCCGCTGGCTGTCCTGCCAGCCGCGCTTCGCGTCGGCCGGCGCATCCTTCAACAGGCGCTGGTACGCGCCGTCCATCACCGTCTGCCACTGCTGCTGCGCCTCGCCCATGCACTGGATCTGGCCCGCCGTCGACGACCGGTCGCGCCGCGCGAGGCATTGCCGCATCGCGACGTCGACCGGGTCGGCCGCGGCGACTTCCGCGTGCGCCGTACCCGCCCCCGCCCACCATGCCGCCCAGACGACGAGCGCGGCCGCCGCCGCGCGCATCGTCCGGTGTGTTCCGTGCGTCGCCATCAGTCGCGCACGCAGTCGACGAAGTATTCGACGCGGCCGTTCACCTCTTCCGCGACGAGGCCGTGGATATCGGTGTGGAAGCCCGGGAAGCGCTCGTTGAAGTCGCGCGCGAACCGCAGGTAGTTGACGATCGTCTTGTTGAAGCGCTCGCCCGGGATCAGCAGCGGAATGCCCGGCGGGTACGGCGTCAGCAGGATGCTCGTCACGCGGCCTTCGAGCTCGTCGAGCGGCACGCGGTCGATCTTGCGGTGCGCGAGCTTCGCGAACGCGTCCGACGGCTTCAGCGCCGGCTCCATGTCCGACAGGTACATCTCGGTCGTCAGGCGCGCGATGTCGTTGGCGCGGTACACGTCGTGGATCTGCGTGCACAGGTCGCGCAGGCCGACGCGCTCGTAGCGCGGATGCTGCGCGACGAATTCCGGCAGCACGCGCCACAGCGGCTGGTTGTTGTCGTAGTCGTCCTTGAACTGCTGCAGCTCGGTCACCATCGAGTTCCAGCGGCCCTTCGTGATGCCGATCGTGAACATGATGAAGAACGAGTACAGGCCGGTCTTCTCGACGATGATCCCGTGCTCGGCCAGGTACTTCGTGACGATCGCGGCCGGAATGCCGGTGTCGCCGAACTCGCCGTCGACGTCGAGCCCCGGCGTGATGATCGTCGCCTTGATCGGGTCGAGCATGTTGAAGCCTTCCGCGAGCGGGCCGAAGCCGTGCCAGTGGTCGTTCGGCTTCAGCATCCAGTCGTCGCGCGAGCCGATGCCTTCCTCGGACAGGTCGTCCGGACCCCACACGCGGAAGAACCAGTCGTCGCCGTACTCGGCGTCGACCTTGCGCATCGCGCGGCGGAAGTCGATCGCCTCGGCGATCGATTCCTCGACGAGCGCGGTGCCGCCCGGCGGCTCCATCATCGCGGCCGCGACGTCGCACGATGCGATGATCGCGTACTGCGGGCTCGTCGACGTGTGCATCAGGTACGCCTCGTTGAAGCGGTGCTTGTCGAAGGTGCGGTTCTCCGAATCCTGCACGACGATCTGCGACGCCTGCGAGATGCCGGCGAGCAGCTTGTGCGTCGAGTGCGTCGCGAACACCAGCGCGCCGGTGCGCGGACGGCCGTCGCCGATCGCGTGCATGTCGCGGTAGAAGTCGTGGAAGGTCGCGTGCGGCAGCCACGCTTCGTCGAAGTGCAGCGTGTCGAGCAGGTCGCCGAGCAGGTCCTTGATCATCTCGACGTTGTACACGACGCCGTCGTAGGTGCTCTGCGTGATCGTCAGGATGCGCGGCTTCAGGTCCGGGTTCTCGCGCAGCGCCTCGCGCGCGAACGGGTTCGCCTCGATCTTCTTGCGGATGTTCTCCGGCTTGAACTCGTCGCGCGGGATCGGCCCGATGATGCCGAAGTGGTTGCGCGTTGGCGTCAGGAACACCGGAATCGCGCCCGTCATCGTGATCGCGTGCAGGATCGACTTGTGGCAGTTGCGGTCGACCAGCACGATGTCGCCCGGCGCGACCGTCGCATGCCAGACGATCTTGTTCGACGTCGACGTGCCGTTGGTCACGAAGAACAGGTGGTCGGCGCTGAAGATGCGCGCCGCGTTGCGCTCGGACGCCGCGACCGGGCCGGTGTGGTCGAGCAACTGGCCGAGTTCGTCCACGGCATTGCAGACGTCCGCGCGCAGCATGTTCTCGCCGAAGAACTGGTGGAACATCTGGCCGAGCGGGTTCTTCAGGAACGCGACGCCGCCCGAGTGGCCCGGGCAGTGCCACGAGTACGAGCCTTCGTCCGCGTACTTGACCAGTTCCTTGAAGAACGGCGGCGCGAGCGAGTCGAGATAGACCTTCGCCTCGCGGATGATGTGGCGCGCGACGAACTCCGGCGTGTCCTCGAACATGTGGATGAAGCCGTGCAGCTCGCGCAGGATGTCGTTCGGCAGATGGCGCGACGTGCGCGTCTCGCCGTACAGGAAGATCGGGATGTCCGCGTTGCGGCGGCGCACTTCGGTGACGAACGCGCGCAGCTCGATGATCGCGGTGGCGAGCTCCGGCAGCTCGCCGTCCGGGCCCGTTTCGCCGAGCATCAGCTCGTCGTCGTCGATCGACAGGATGAAGCACGACGCGCGGCTCGACTGCTGCGCGAACGACGTCAGATCGCCGTAGCTCGTGAGGCCGAGGACTTCGACGCCCTCCTTCTCGATCGCTTCGGCCAGCGCCCGGATGCCGGAGCCCGAGATGTTCTCGGAGCGGAAATCTTCGTCGATGATCACGACGGGGAAACGAAACTTCATGGGCGATTCTCCAAAAAGAACGACCGCGGCGCGTCACGCGCAGCGGTCACCCGGAAACTGGTGAGACGTTATGCAAGCAGATCAGGTTTTCGGCAGCGTGACACCGCGCTGCCCCTGATACTTGCCGCCGCGATCGGCGTACGACACGTCGCACACCTCGTCGCTCTCGAAGAAGAGCACCTGCGCGACGCCTTCGTTCGCGTAGATCTTCGCGGGCAGCGGCGTGGTGTTCGAGAATTCCAGCGTGACGTAGCCTTCCCACTCGGGTTCGAACGGCGTCACGTTGACGATGATCCCGCAGCGCGCATAGGTCGACTTGCCGAGGCAGACCGTCAGCACGGTGCGCGGAATGCGGAAATATTCGACGGTGCGGGCCAGCGCGAACGAGTTCGGCGGGATGATGCACACGTCGCCCTTGAAATCGACAAACGAACCCTCGTCGAAGTTCTTCGGATCGACGATCGTCGAGTTGATGTTCGTGAAGATCTTGAATTCGTCCGCGCAGCGGATGTCGTAGCCGTAGCTCGACGTGCCGTAGCTGACGATCCTGCGACCGTCCTCGGACGCGCGGACCTGATCGGGCACGAACGGCTCGATCATCTTGTGCTCTTCGGCCATGCGCCGAATCCATTTGTCGGACTTGATGCTCATAACGGGGCGCCTGGAAACGCTGCGTGACGGTGGGTGTTGGGCTCAGGCCGCCGGTTCGGGCCGGCGGCCGGGAAAGGCGCACATTTTACGCGATCATCGGCTCGCGCATGCGCCCCCGTCACCGGATCACGCCGCACGCGAGCGCAGGCCCCGCGCCGTGCTGCGGAAACGCGGGGTCGCTCGCGTCGCGGTGCACCAGCGCCGCGCGGTTCAGCGCGGAGCGCACGCCGTCGAGGGCCAGATCGGGCGCGACGATGAAGCCGGCCGCGACGCCGTTCGCGTCCGCATGGATGTTGCCGAGATCGCCGGCGACCCGCGCGCCCGCGCGCAGGCGGTCGGCGGCCGGCGCGAACACCTGGCCGGCGCTCGAGCCGTCGCCCGCGTTGCAGTCGCCGCGCTCGTGCACCTGCAGCGCGTGATCGCTGTTCGGCGGCAGGCCGACGAGGTTGTAGGTGACCTGGACGCCGTCCGGGCGCTCGACGAAGGTCACCGCGCCGCGCGTCTGCGAGCCGACCGTCGGCTGCAGCTGCGCGTCGGCCCGTTTTTCGTGCGACGAGGAAAAGGAAGTACAGCCGGCCAGCAGGCCCAGCGCGGCGGCGGCCAGCAGCGCGCGCCGCGCGCGGCCGGCGCGCACGCCGTGATGTCGTTGGTTCATTCGATCCTCATGCCGGCCGACGGCCATTCGACATGGCGGCCGCGCCGGACGGGTAAAGGGACCCGGGAAAAGTCGCCATGATACCGCGCCTCGCGGCGCCGTAAACAGCGTGAGGCCCCGCCCCGCAAGGGTTTTACGTATTTTGAACAACGATCGACGGGAACTTCGACGTCATGTCGCGCGCGCGCTCGGCAATTGCCAGCGCGACGCCGCGCGCGATGTCGCGGTAGCGGCGCGCCAGCGCGCCGTCCGGATCGGCCGCGACCGTCGGCGCGCCGCTGTCGGCCCGCTCGCGAATCGCGATGTCGAGCGGCAGGCTGCCGAGCACGGTCACGCCGTAGTCCTTCGCCATCCGCTCGGCGCCGCCCGCGCCGAAGATGTGCTCCTCGTGGCCGCAGTTCGAGCACACGTGGATGCTCATGTTCTCGACGATGCCGAGGATCGGGATGCCGACCTTCTCGAACATCTTCAGGCCCTTCTTCGCGTCGAGCAGCGCGATGTCCTGCGGCGTCGTGACGATCACCGCGCCCGTCACCGGCACGCGCTGCGCGAGCGTCAGCTGGATGTCGCCGGTGCCCGGCGGCATGTCGACGATCAGGTAGTCGAGCTCGCGCCAGTTGGTCTGCCGCAGCAGCTGCTCGAGCGCCGACGTCGCCATCGGGCCGCGCCACACCATCGGGTTGTCCTCCTCGATCAGGAAGCCGATCGAGTTGGCTTGCAGCCCGTGGCCGACCAGCGGGTTCATCGACTGGTTGTCCGGCGACTCGGGGCGCTGGCCGTGGATGCCGAGCATCGTCGGCAGCGACGGGCCGTAGATGTCCGCGTCGAGGATGCCGACCGACGCGCCTTCCGCGGCCAGCGCGAGCGCGAGGTTCACGGCCGTCGTGCTCTTGCCGACGCCGCCCTTGCCCGACGCGACCGCGACGATGTTCTTCACGTTCGGCAGCAGCTTCACGCCGCGCTGCACCGTGTGCGCGACGATCTCCTGCGACACGTTCACGCGCGCGTCGCGCACGCCCGGCACACTGCGCAACGCGGCGACGACGCGCGCGCGCACGTCGTCGTACTGGCTGCGCGCGGGATAGCCGAGCACCACGTCGACCGCCACGACGTCGCCGTCGATCGCGACGTTGCGCACACCCTTGTTCGCCGCATACGGGCGCTCGGTATTGGGGTCGACGACCGCCGCCAGCGCGGCGTCGACTTGTGCCCGGTCAATGCTCATCGAAACTCCGTGAAAACGTTTTTTTCGCGCTCAAACGTCAAGAAATATCAAATAACGCGGCGAAAATCGGGAAAAGTGAAAGAATCTGTTGCACGCCATTGCGCGAACGCGCGCGGCGGCGCAATCTTCGCGTGCGGCACGCTATGGGGCCAAATCGGCCGCCTACCGCCTATATTGTAGAGGCTGACGCGCCGCCCTGTCCGAACAGCCACGCTGACGGGCTGGGCATGCGGCCGCCTCGGCGGCTGCCGCGAGCACGGGCCGACCCTCCTTTTTCCGGGCGGCCCGCGTAGGGAGCCGTAGCTGTTGATGTCGTTGTCGACTCGTTCAACCAAGAGAGGAATCCAAGATGAACATGAAAATCGCGACCCGCTTGTCCGTCTTCGCACTGGCCGGCGCACTGCTGGCAGGCTGCGCGACGCAGCAAGGCAACAACACGGCCGTCGGCACCGGCACGGGTGCGGCGCTGGGCGCAGGGATCGGCGCACTGGCGGGCGGCGGCAAGGGCGCGGCGATCGGCGCAGGCGTCGGCGCGCTGGTCGGCGGCGTGACGGGCTACAACTGGCAAGCGATCAAGAACAAGCTCGCGCCGTCGGCGGCGCAGACGGGCACGCAGGTCACCGAGCAGCCGGACGGCTCGCTGAAGCTGAACGTGCCGAGCTCGGTCACGTTCGCGACCAACCAGTACGCGATCACGCCGGCCTTCACGCCGCTGCTGAACGACCTGGCGACGACGCTGAACCAGAATCCGCAAGTGACGGCCTCGATCGTCGGCTACACGGACAGCACCGGTTCGGCCCAGCTGAACCAGACGCTGTCGCAGAACCGTGCACAGAGCGTCGTGAACGCGCTCGTGCAGCGCGGCGTCGCGGGCGGCCGCCTGTCGGCGCAGGGCATGGGCGCGTCGAACCCGATCGCGGACAACGCGACCGAAGCCGGCCGCGCACAGAACCGCCGTGTCGAGATCTACCTGCGCGCGCCGCAGCAGCATCAATAAGCTCGGCAACAAGAGCGAGAGTGCGGGCGCGCTGCCCGCACAGCCCCGCCGGACAAGGCTTTCGGCCGTGCCGGTAACAAATCGAAAAAAATTTCGAACTTCTGTCGCGCGCCGTGGTCTGTCTTTACGGTACGCGGCTGGTGTTGCCGGCGCGTCACCATTCTCCTCTTGTCGTTGTTGCTCCGGGGCCGTATCCGCCCCGGTTTTTTTTGCCCGCGAAATTTGCGCTGCGCCGCAGCATCGCCCCGCCGGGCATGCCGCCTGCGCCGCCCGGCGCATCTGCCGGCACCCGCCTCGACCGCCGGCCCGCGTTGCCGCGCCGCGCCCCTGCTAGAATCGCAGTTTCCCGTCGTTTTTCCGCTGTTCTCTACCGACCCTATGTCCGCATCCGACCTCACTTCCGTGCAGGCCGCGGCGCCGCAAGGCCGCCGCCAGATCCTCGTCACGTCCGCCCTGCCCTACGCCAACGGCCAGATCCATATCGGCCACCTGGTCGAGTACATCCAGACCGACATCTGGGTGCGGACGCTGCGAATGCACGGGCACGAGGTCTACTACATCGGCGCCGACGACACGCACGGCACGCCGGTCATGCTGCGCGCGGAGAAGGAAGGCCTGACCCCGAAGCAGCTGATCGAGCGCGTGTGGGCCGAGCACAAGCGCGACTTCGACAGCTTCGGCGTGTCGTTCGACAACTTCTACTCGACCGATTCCGAAGAGAACCGCGTGCTGAGCGAGAAGATCTATCTCGCGCTGAAGGAAAACGGGCTGATCGCCGAGCGAGAGATCGAACAGGCGTACGACCCGGTCAAGGAAATGTTCCTGCCGGACCGCTTCATCAAGGGCGAGTGCCCGAAGTGCCACGCGAAGGACCAGTACGGCGACAGCTGCGAAGTGTGCGGCTCGACCTATCTGCCGACCGAGCTGCTGAACCCGTACTCGGTCGTGTCGGGCGCGACGCCCGTGCGCAAGACCTCGACGCACTACTTCTTCCGCCTGTCCGACCCGCGCTGCGAGTCGTTCCTGCGTGAATGGGTCGGCGGCCTCGCGCAACCCGAGGCGACCAACAAGATGCGCGAGTGGCTCGGCGACGCCGGCGAGGCGAAGCTCGCCGACTGGGACATCTCGCGCGACGCGCCGTACTTCGGCTTCGAGATCCCGGGCGCGCCCGGCAAGTACTTCTACGTGTGGCTCGACGCGCCGGTCGGCTACTACGCGAGCTTCAAGAACCTGTGCGAGCGCAACGGCGTCGACTTCGACGCGTGGATCCGCCCGGGCTCGACCGCAGAGCAGTACCACTTCATCGGCAAGGACATCCTGTATTTCCACACGCTGTTCTGGCCGGCGATGCTCGAGTTCTCGGGTCACCGCACGCCGACCAACGTGTTCGCGCACGGCTTCCTGACCGTCGACGGCGCGAAGATGTCGAAGTCGCGCGGCACCTTCATCACCGCGCAGAGCTACATCGACACGGGGCTGAACCCCGAATGGCTGCGCTACTACTTCGCCGCGAAGCTGAACGCGACGATGGAAGACCTCGACCTGAACCTCGAGGATTTCCAGGCGCGCGTGAACAGCGACCTGGTCGGCAAGTACGTGAACATCGCGAGCCGCGCGGCCGGCTTCCTGATCAAGCGCTTCGACGGGCGCGTGCAGGACAGCGCGATGAACCATCCGCTCGTCGCGAAGCTGCGCGACGCGATCCCGCAGATCGCCGCGCAGTACGAGGCGCGCGAATACGGCCGCGCGCTGCGCCACACGATGGAGCTCGCGGACGAAGTCAACGCGTACGTCGACGGTGCGAAGCCGTGGGAGCTCGCGAAGGACCCGGCCAACGCGGTCGCGCTGCACGAAACCTGCAGCGTGAGCCTCGAGGCGTTCCGCCTGCTGTCGCTCGCGCTGAAGCCGGTGATGCCGCGTGTCGCGGAAGCCGTCGAGGCGTTCTTCGGGATCGCGCCGCTCGCGTGGGCCGACGCGGCGAAGCCGCTGTCGTCCGCGCAGCCGATCCGCGCGTACCAGCACCTGATGACGCGCGTCGACGCGAAGCAGATCGAAGCGCTGCTCGCCGCGAACCGCGATTCGCTGCAGGCCGACGCAGCCGGCGCGGCTGCCGCGGGCGCGGCCGCCGCCGCGAAGGATGCGAAGCAGGCCAAGGCGAACGCGAAGCCGGTCGCCGTCAATGGCGCGGACGGCGATGCGCCGATCTCGATCGACGATTTCGCGAAAGTCGACCTGCGCATCGCGAAGATCGTCGCGTGCCAGGCCGTCGAAGGCTCGGACAAGCTGCTGCAGCTCACGCTCGACATCGGCGAGGAAAAGACCCGCAACGTGTTCTCGGGCATCAAGTCCGCGTATCAGCCCGAGCAGCTGGTCGGCAAGCTGACGGTGATGGTCGCGAACCTCGCGCCGCGCAAGATGAAGTTCGGGCTGTCCGAAGGGATGGTGCTCGCCGCATCGGCGACCGACGAGAAGGCCGAGCCGGGCCTGTACATCCTCGAGCCGCACAGCGGCGCGAAGCCCGGCATGCGCGTGAAGTAAGCGGCCCGCCGCCGCTCGCGCGACCCGCCCCGCACGATGCGTGCGGGGCTTTTTTGTATCCGGGCGCGGCGTCTGCGCGCGATGCGTACGACGCGCGACTTCGCGGATCACGCCGCCGATCGCCGCTGCCGCGCTGCGCTGCCGCCCCCACTTCTGCGCGCGGCCGCTGAATCCGGCCGCCCCGGCGGCGTCGCCGCGCCGTGCGACGCCCGCCCTGTCCTCAGCGCCGGCTGAACCAGCGGTCGAAGCGCCGCGTGTAGTTCAGGTCGACGCCCTGGAACGTGCCGCCGTACGCGGACACCGACCAGAAGCGCGTCAGGTTGATCGTCGCCTTGAACGCGTTGCTCGCCGATTGCAGCCCCTGCTCGAAGCCGAGCACGAAGCGCTCGTTGATCGCCTTCGACACCAGCACGACCTGCGGATCGGTCAGGCCGACTTCGCTGCGGCCGATCGATACCTCGTCGAGGCCGAAGGTCTGCGCGACGCGCTTGCCGGTCACGCTGCCGAGCAGCCCGAGCGCCGCCGTCATCGCCCCCTGCTGGCCGACGTTGTTGCCCTGGTCGGTGCCGTGCCCGAACAGCAGCCACGACAGCTTTTCGTTATCCGTGACGTTCGGCTCCGACACCAGCTTGACCGTCAGCGACTGGATCGTGCCCGTCACCTGCACGCCGGCCTCGACCTCCTGGTTGCGCCGCATCGCGAGAATGTTCACGCCCGGGTTCGACACCGGGCCGTTGAACGTGAAGAAGCCGTTCTCGATCGCGAGCTTGCGGCCGAACGACGTGTAGGTCGAGCCTTCGGTCACGCGCACGTTGCCGACCGCGCGCAGCGGCACGCCCGGCGCGCTCATCACGGTGATCGTGCCGCGCAGGCCGAGATCCGCGCCGTGCCCCCTGAAGCGGAAGTTGTTGCCGAGCCCGATGTCGATGTTCGCGCGCGGCGCGAGCGACGGCGCCGGCTTGTCGGTGACCTTCTGCGGCTTCCCGGCCGCGGTGCCGCTCGGCGTCTCGCCGCGCACCGTGCCGTCCGGCTGCACGATCACGACATCGTCGGACAGGTGCGGCGCCGCATCCTCCGGCAGGTCGAACAGCGCGCGATCGACGACGAACTTGCCGTCGATCGACATCCCGCCGCGCGGCCCGTCGTTCGCGACGGTCGCCTTGCCCGACAGCGACAGCTTGCGGTCCGGCGCGGCGAACAGCTCCAGCTTGTCGGCGACGATGCTCGCGGTCAGGTCGGGCGCCTCGCCGTCGAGGCGCACGCGCCCGATCGCGCGCAACGTGCCGTCGCCGCCGTGGAACTCGACCTGCTGGAATTCGACGAGGTTCTCCGCGAGCTTCACGCGCACGATGCCGTCCTTCAGCTGCACGCCCTGGTCGATCAGCGTCGCCGACAGGTCGTCGCCCGTCAGCATCCCCGACAGGTTCGGCTTCGCCGGCGTGCCGGCGACCGTCAGCTTCAGCGCCGCGCGCCCGCCGAGCAGGTAGCTCGGCCCGAACAGGTTGCCGGTCGCCTTCAGCGAAGGCACGTCGGCATCGATGCGGCCCGACAGCGGACCGTCGTCGGCGACCGACAGCACGCCGCCGCGCAGCGCGAACGGCACCGCAACGTTCGCGTCGAACGTGCCGATCCGGTTCGCCTTCGCCTGCGCGGTCACGTTGAGCCGGTTGCCGGGGCCGAACGCCGCGCGCGCGGACAGCTCGGTCAGCCCGAGCGACGCGATGCCGCGCCCGCTTTCGACCGTCACGTCGCCGCCGCGGCGCTTCACCTGCAGGTAGCCGGTCGCGCTCGCGCCGATCGAGAAGTCCCAGTCGGCGTCGAGCACGACGTCGGTGCGCACCGGCGGCCGCTGGCCCGTCATCTCCTGGCGAATTTCGAGGAAACGCGCAACCGACGCACCGCTCACGGAACCCGCGGAGCGCATCTGGCCGTGATCGAACACGAACGACTTCAGGTCGATCGCCGCACCTTCGAGCGTGAGCCGCGTCGCGCCGAGCGTCACGCGGCCCGCGCCGGCCGATACGGTCAGCGGCGCCTGCAGCGCGACCGCCGGCGTGCCGCGGTTCGCCAGACGCGTGACGGTGCCGTCCCAGCGCATCCCGTCGCGGTTTTCGACGACGCCGCCGTTCGCCGCGAGCGTCAGGTCGATCATGCGGCCGCCAGCGGTCCCGAGCGCCGACGCTTCGAGCGTGTGCTTCGCGCGCGTGCCGTCGAGGTTCGCGCGCAGCGACTTGAGCTGCAGCGAGCCCAGCGCGAGGTCGCTCGCATCGGCCGTGAACACGAGCGCGCCGTGCGCGCCGTCGCGGATGTCCGCGCGCCCCTGCGCGGCGCCGATCCGGTTCGAGCCGACGACCACGTGCTCGGCCTTGTAGGTTGCCGTCACGTTCGGATGCGCGAAGCTGCCGGTCAGGTCGCCCTGCGCCTGCACGAGTCCTTCGATGCCGAAGCCGAGCCGGTCGAGCTGCGGCGCGTCGACGACGAAGCGCAGCCGGTCGCCCGGCGCGCCGAAGCTGCCGCGCAGGTCGACATGGTTGCCGGCGATCGACAGCGTCGCGTTGCTCGGCAGAATCCGCGAGCCGGCCAGCTGCACGACGCCGGCGCCGGTCAGCGGCACGCCGTCGTACAGGCTGTCGCCGAGCTTGAAGGTCGCCTTGGTCGACACCTGCGGCGCGAGCGCGCCCGACGCCGTCAGCGTGCCCGTCACGCGCGTCTCGCCGCGCCCGGCCGGGGCCTTGGCGGCCGGCGCCGGCTTCGTCTTGCCGGCGCCGGCCTTCGGCGCGCTCATCGCGGCAAGGAGCAGCGGATCGAACGCGGTCAGCGTCGCCTTCGCGTCGTAGCTCGAATGCGCGTCGCGACGGAACACGCCCGTCAGGTCGATGCGGCCCTTGCCCGCCGTCACGCGCGCGTCGGTCAGCACGGTCTGCTGCGCGGTCAGCGCGACCTTCGCGCGCGCGCCGAGCGCAAGCTTCGGATCGGCCAGGTCGAAATCGACGGTCGTCGCATCGCCCGCGAGCATCACGCCGAGCGGGCCGCCGAGCCGCATCGGCCGCAGCTCGGCGACGAACGCGTTCAGGTCGAGGTTCGCGACCTTCAGGTCGAAGCGGCCCTTGCCGCCCTTCAGCGTGCCGCCGCCCGTCACGCTGCCGTCGCGGATCAGCTTCAGCGCGAGGCCGTCGACCCGCTGCGCATGCGCGTCGAGATGCACCGTCGCGCGCGCATCGACGACCGGCAGCAGATGGTCGCCGAGCGTGCCGGGCTTCGCGTTGACGATCGACACCGGGCCCGTTACCGCGAAACCGTGCGGCTGCGCAGCACCGGCCGGCGCGGTCACCGGCGCGAGTTCCGCGCGCACCGCGAGATCCGCGGCCGGCGCGCCCGGCGCGATCGCCTGCGGATTCACGTGGTCGAACGCGAGCGACGCGCGCGTGAGCGGCACGTCGCCGAACGGCGCGGCCTCGACGTGCGCGCGCCCGTTCAGCTTCATCCCGCTCGCGTCGATGTCGGCGACCAGCGCCTCGAGCGAGCCCGACACGCGCGCACGCGCATCGACCGGCTCGTCGGCAAGCTTGCCCGTATAGGTCGCGTCGCCCGTCAGCGCGAACGGCTTCACGCCGTCGAGCTGCGCGCGCGCGGTCAGCGCGCCGTACGGCGTATCGATGCTGTCGAGCGCCAGTTCGTGGTGGCGGCCGTCGCTGCGCCCGCTCAGCGCGATGCGGTCGAGCTGCGTCGTCGAGGCGCCTTCGTGGATCGCCAGGTGGTCGATGCGCAGGTCGTCGATCCGCAACTGCAGCGGCAGGCTCAGATCCTGCGGCGTCTTCGACGGCGTCGACGGCCCCGGCACGATCCGCACGTCGATCGTACCCGCGCGCAGATAGGCGATCGACAGCCGCAGCGGCGCGCGCGTCAGCGCCCAGCGCCCGTCGAGCCGGTCGACGCGCAGTTCGGTGCCGGCGCCGCCCGGGCTCGTCCACGCGACGTCGCGCAGCCGCACGCCGGTCGCGAGCGCGCCGCCGTCGAGCGTGCCGGCAAGCCGCCCGCCGAGCACGCGCACGGCCG
>NZ_CABVPP010000038.1 GCF_902499075.1 Burkholderia pseudomultivorans
GCGCGCCGCGCGCGATCGCGAGCTCGAGGCGCGGCGCACCGGCTGCGACGGACGGCGCGCCGGCTTCGACCAGCACCGGCTCGACCGACGTCGCGATGCCGAGCACCGCGGCCACCGCGGCCGGGCGCGCATCGGGCGCGGCCGTGGCGGCCGCCACGTCGGCGTCGACGGCCGGCGCGTCGCCACCGGCCAGAGTGTTGGACAATTCCGCCGCCTCACCCGCCGGCCGGGCCGACGCGAGCGGCGCGGGCAGGCAGCGCGTCGCCGGCACCGCGCGCAGATGCCGGTGGCCGGCTGCGACGAACGCGTCGCAGATCGTGCGGAACCACGCGCGGTCGACGACGGCCAGCACGCGGCGCCCGTCGGGCAGCGGGGCAGGATCGAGCGCGATATGGCAGCCGAGCGGATCCTGGATCAGCTGATCCTCGACGATGTTGGGCAGCGCCTGGCGCAGCTTCGGCCCCTTGAGCGGCGGCACGGTCGCGGCCAGCAGCAGCACGTCGCGCGCGGCGACGATCAGCACCGTCGCGGCCGCGCGCGGCAGCAGCGCGAGCGCGGCGCGGCCCGCGCGCTGCACGTGGCCGCCCTTGTCGACGAGCATGAACGGCAGCTCGGGCCACTGCCACTCCTGCAACGGCACGGCAGGCTCGCGCGGCGGCAATGAAACAATCAACGTGCTCAAGAGCTCCTCTCCCGAATGGCGTCGTTATAGCTGATCGCGGATGCGCACGACCCGCGTCGAGTGCGTGGTCGGATCACGATACACGAGCGAGGTGCGATCGACCTCCGCGCGGTCGTGCTGGATCCGGCCATGCACGATGAAATAGCTCGAATTGACGTCGACCAGGCTCGAGTCGATCGTCACGTTCGGTGCGCCGGCGCCGCGCAGCGCGAGCTGCACGTCGCCGACGTTGCGGAAAAACACCGTCTCGCGGCGCGACACCAGCGCCTGCGCGGACGACACGCTCATCCCCGGCATCAGCGCCGCGATCACCTCGGCCGGCGCGGTGTTCATGTTCACGGGCGTCGTGGTCGGCAGCACGGTGACGAACGGGCGCAGCCGCTCGACCATCTCGGGCGTCACGCCGTCGACGTCGAGCAGGCTGTCGACGCCCGTCATCATCAGCGGCGCGGGCCCGCGCTCGCCGCCGGCCAGACCGGGATCGTCGGTGAAGTCGCTGCCGCCCTGCATGTCGCCGCCGGCCGGTGCGGTCGGCGCGATGCCGCCGCCGGGCAGCGTCGGCAGCTGGAAGCGCGTCGCCGAATGCATCAGGCCCGCGCGCACCTGCAGCGCGATCCGCTTCGCGAACGCGCCGTCGTAGCCGAGCGTCGTCAGCAGGCGCTGGAACGCCTGCAGTTGCGCGACGTTGAGCTGCAGCACGCCGGGCGCCGGCGACGCGACGAGATTGCGCAGGTTGAACTTCGCCTGCGCATCTTCGATCGAGCCCGAGATATAGGTGTCGTCGCCGCCGTCGGCGTTCGGCGCGCCGATCCGGCCGAGGAAATCCGACAGCTTCGTCTTCGCGATCGGCACGGCCCAGATCCCGCCGAGATAGGTGATGCCGGGCGCGGTATCGCCTTCGGAGCGCAGGATCATCCGCGTCCAGTCGAGCGCGCCGCGCGCCACCCACTGCGCCTGCGCGAGCACGCGCTGGTTCTCGATGCGGCGCACCTGCACCTGCTGGCGCCACAGCATCCCCGAGACGAGGATCGCCGACAGCGCGACGACCAGCAGCGCGGTGATGATCGCCGCGCCGCGCTGCCCGCGCCGTGCGCGGCCGCGCGCCCGCCCTGCGGCCGGGTTGCACGGCGAACGCGAGGCGGCTGCATGGCCGGCCGGGATCGAACGGTGAGGGCGCGCGTGCATCGTCATTCCCCGACGAGAAACACGCGCGTGACCGGCACGCGCAGCGACGTCGCGCCGATGCTGACCTGCAGCCCCGTTACCGCGCGCGGCGGCGGCGCATTGCCGAGCTGCGGCACCTTCAGCGCGTCGTTGTTCTGCGCGAGCGTGTCGTTGGCCGCCTGCCCGCTGGTGGTCCAGCCGACGCGCGGCACGTACAGCTTCGCGTCGATCGCGCCGACGCCGCCCATCAGCGCGACCGCGCTCCAGCCGTCGACGCTGCTGTCCTTCAGCAGGCTGCGCAGCCGGTTCGCGTCGTCGAGCGGCGGCGACGCATAGCGCACCACGCGCCCGCCGGCGATCCGGTAGCGGACTACCTGCAGCCGCGGCGCGGCGCCCGGCACGTCGAGCTCGCGGACGATCTGCAGCGTATTGCCGGCGACGCCGATCGCGGGCTGGCCTGCTTCGTCGTCGGTCGCTGCGAGGCGCGCGTCGATGCGCATCTGGTCGAACATCTGCGCGAAGATGCGCTCGTCCTCCATCGCGGACGCCACCTTGTCGCGGCCGCGCATGATCTGGTCGAGCCCGCGCCACGCGAGGATCGCGACCACCGCCAGGATCGCGATCGCGATCATCAGCTCGATCAGCGTGAAGCCGCGCGCGCGGCGACGCAGGCGGGCAGGGCGGACGGCCGTGCGCGGCATCGGCGCGTCAGAGCGAACGGCTGGTTTCATTCGCGACCACCGTCACCATCTGCGCGAGCACGCCGGAGCGGCCCGGCATGCTCACCGATATCTCGACGCGCCGGAACACCGGATTCGGCGTCGCGCTCACGCGCTGCGAGCACACGAGCTGCACGTTGCCCTGCGAGCAGTCGAAACTCTGGTCGCCGACGGCCGGCCACGCATGCGCGAGCCGCAGCTGCGCGAGCGCGTTGTCGGCGCTCCAGCCGGCCAGCAGCCGGCGATGCAGGTCGGCCGCGCCGGTCGCCATCGTGCCGACCGCACGGATCGATGCGGCGAGCGCGATCGCGATGATCGCGAGCGCGACCAGCACTTCGATCATCGTGAAGCCGCGCGCGGGCCGACCGCGAGCGGGTGCTGAAACAGGGGAACAGGGCATCCGGCGACGCATCGTCACTGCACCTCGTAGCGGCCGTTGCCGGTGCCGACGATCGTCGCACTGCCGGCGGCCGAATGCAGCGTCACGCGCACCGGCGTGTCGATGCTCTCGGTGCCGAACACGACGCGGCTCGCGCGCGTGTCGGAACCGGGGTAGTCGATATCGGCGCCCGTCACGCCGGCATCCCAGTTGCGCGGGCGCAGCAGGTCGTCGCGCAGCGTACGCCAGCCGTCGGGCGAGCTCACGTCGAACTGGAAGCCGTGCGCGGTCGGCTGCCACGCGATCGGGCGCGCGCGCACCTGCGCCTCGTCGCCGGCGGTCTCGAACAGCAGCGCGAGCCGCTGCGCTTCCTCGCGCAGGTCGGTGCGCGGATTGCGCGTCAGCGACAGCGACGCGAGCGACACCAGCAAGCCCGCGATCACCAGCACGACGAGCATTTCGAGCAGCGTGAAGCCGCGGGCTGCGCGACGGCGATGGGTTGAACGCTGCGCTCCGAAGGCAGCGTGCGCGGCGGACGGCCTGACCGTCTCCACGGCCCTGCGGCGAGATTCCGGCCCGCCCGCCACGCGCGCCCGGACAGACGGCGCCGCCGTGCGACGCATGCCGCCGTCGCAGCCGGAGCGGTGGGTCGTACGAAGGGCGGGCATGAAGTGCAGGGGAGAAAAATCGGAGCGGTCAGCGACGGCTTATTGCCACGAGCCGATATCGGTGTCGTTGCCTTCGCCGCCTTCCTTGCCGTCGGCGCCGTAGCTGAACACGTCGATCTCGCCGTGCACGCCCGGATTCAGGTATTTATACGCGTTGCCCCACGGATCGTTCGGCAGGCGCTCCAGATAACCGCCGTCCTTCCAGTTGTTCGGAATCGGATCGGTGGACGGCTTCTGGATCAGCGCGTTCAGGCCCTGCTCCTGGGTCGGATAGCGGCCGTTGTCGAGCCGGTACAGCTTCAGCGCCTGCATGATCGTGCCGATGTCCTGCTTGGCGGCGATGCGGCGCGCCTCGTCCGGGCGGCTCATGATCTTCGGCACGATCAACGCGGCGAGGATCCCGAGGATCGCGACCACCACCATGATCTCGATCAGCGTGAAACCGCGCTGACGGCGGGCGGCTCCATTGCGGCGAGTGATCCACGTTTGCATGACTGACTACCTCTTTCCAAAAAATGTCGTCGATTGAATGACGCGCCCGTGACATCCGGACAAATGCCTGACGCCAGGCTTCCGTTATCCCGGAACGCGGAGCACGCATTGTAAGGCGCGCACCGCCAAGGGCTTTCACTCAACGCAAATTTCACATACATCCGTACAATAGCGCGCATGAACGCGCTCTCGATCCGGATCCTTTCCCTCGCACTCTTCGCAGCGTTGTGCGCGACGGCCACCTACTGGGTCGTCACGCTGTCGGCCCGCGAAGCGCCGCTGCCTGCCGCCGCCGCGCGGCCGCCGATCCGCACCGAGGACGCCGCCGCGCTGTTCGGCGGACAGCTCGAACGCAATCCCGTGCAGGACATCCACCTGTTCGGCATCCTCGCGCTGCAGCACGGCGCCGCGGCGATCGTCGGCGTCGGCGGCGAACCGCCGCGCGCGGTGTCGCTCGGCACGGAGCTCACGCCCGGCGCGAAACTCGCCGAAGTGCGCGCCCGCTCGATCGTCATCGACCGCAACGGCGCCCGCGCCGAAATCCAGCTTCCCGCGAACACGCCGTCGCCGGCGATCTACATGCGCTGAAGCCCGTCGGTGACGGCCGCTCGCGCCGTCACTGCACCATGTTGTTCAGCTCGATGATCGGCAGCATCACCGCCAGCACGATCACCAGCACGATGCCGCCCATCGCCAGGATCAGCAGCGGCTCGAGCAGGCTCGTCAGGAACATCGTGCGGCGCTCCAGCTCGCGCGCCTCGCCGTCGGCCGCGCGGTCGAGCATCGTCGTCACGTCGCCGGTCGCCTCGCCCGAACGGATCAGATGCACCAGCACCGGCGGAAACGTCTTCACGTTGTTCAGCGCGCGCGACAGCGCGGAGCCTTCGCGCACGCGCACGATCGCATCGTCGATGTTCGCGCGCATCGCGCGGTTGCTGAGCGTCTCCCCGGCCGCCTGCAGCGCGCGCAGGATCGGCACGCCGGCGGCCGTCAGGATGCCGAGCGTGCTCGCGAAGCGCACCGTGTTGTAGCCGCGCACCAGCTTGCCCGCGAGCGGCGCGGTCAGCAGCCAGCGGTCGAACGCGAGGCGCGGGCCGTCGCGCGACAGCGTCGCCTTCACGAGCCACACGACCAGCGCGATCGCGATCAGGATCGCCCACCACCAGTGCCGCACGAATTCCGACAGCGCCATCATCACGATCGTCAGGATCGGCAGCTGCTGCTTCGTGCTCGCGAACACGTTGACGACCTGCGGCACCACATAGCTCAGCAGGAACGTGACGATGCCGAACGCGATCAGCGTGACGATCGCGGGGTAGGTGAACGCGAGCAGGATCTTCTGCTTCAGCGCGTTGCGCTGTTCGATGTAGTCGGCGAGCCGCGACAGCACGATGCCGAGCTTGCCCGTGTGTTCGCCGGCCGACACCAGCGCGCGATAGATCTCGGGGAAATCGCGCGGATGCTGGCTCAGCGCATTCGCAAGCGAATGACCGCCGAGCACCTCGGCGCGGATCGCGGCCATCAGTTCGCGGATGTAGTCGCGCTCGGACTGCTCGGTCAGCACGCCGAGCGCTTCGTCGAGCGGCAGCCCGGCGATCAGCAGGCTCGCGAGCTGGCGCGTGAGGATCGCCTGCTCGCGCTGCGACAGCTTGCGGCCCAGCGCGAGCCGTTGCGAACGCGCGCCGCGGGTCGCGCTCGCGGCCGGCTCGACCGCCAGCGGCGTCAGCCCTTGCGTGCGCAGCTGGCCGCGCGCGGCGCGGGCGCTGTCGGCGTCGATCACGCCTTTCTGCGCGCGTCCCGCCGAATCGATCGCTTCGAAACGGAATGCCGGCATCGCGCTATGCGCCTCCCGTCACGCGCAGCACTTCCTCGAGCGACGTCGCGCCGGCCGCGAGCCAGCGCTCGGCGTCGTCGCGCAGCGTGCGCATCCCTTCCGCGCGGCCCGCGGCGAGAATCTCCGCGTCGGCCGCGTTGCGATGGATCAGCGAACGGATCGCATCGTCGATCACCAGCAGTTCGTACACGCCGCGCCGGCCCGCATAGCCCGAATGCCCGCACTTGTCGCAGCCGACCGGATGCCATACGGTGCGGCCTTCTTCCTGCCGTTCTTCCTTGCAAACCGGGCAAAGCTGGCGCACCAGACGCTGCGCGAGCACGCCGAGCAGCGACGACGCGAGCAGATACGGCTCGACGCCCATGTCGGTCAGCCGCGTGACGGCCGACGCCGCATCGTTCGTATGCAGCGTCGCGAGCACCAGGTGGCCCGTCAGCGATGCCTGTACCGCGATCTGCGCGGTTTCGAGGTCGCGGATTTCGCCGATCATGATCACGTCCGGATCCTGACGCAGGATCGAGCGCAGCGCGCGCGCGAAGGTCATTCCGATCCGCTCGTTCACCTGCGTCTGGCCGATGCCCGACAGGTCGTATTCGATCGGGTCCTCGACGGTCATGATGTTGGTCGTCGCGGTTTCGAGCCGCGACATCGACGCGTACAGCGTCGTCGTCTTGCCCGAACCGGTCGGGCCCGTCACCAGCACGATGCCGTGCGGGCGCGAGATCAGCTTGTCGAACTGGCCGAGCGTGTCGCGGCCCATCCCGAGCGCTTCGAGATTCAGCCGCTGCGCATCCTTTTCCAGCAGACGCAGCACCGCACGCTCGCCGTGCCCGGTCGGCAGCGTCGACACGCGCACGTCGACCGGCCGGCCGCCGACGCGCAGCGTGATGCGGCCGTCCTGCGGCAGGCGCTTCTCCGCGATGTCGAGCTGCGCCATGATCTTGATCCGCGAGATCAGCGCGCCATGCAGCGCCTTCTTCGGCCGCACGACGTCGCGCAGCGTGCCGTCGACGCGAAAGCGCACGACCGACGCGTTCTCGAACGGCTCGATATGGATGTCCGACGCCTGTTCGCGCGCGGCCTGCGTGAGCAGCGCGTTGATCATGCGGATGATCGGCGCGTCGTCTTCCGATTCGAGCAGGTCCTCGACTTCGGGGATGTCCTGCATCAGCCGCGACAGGTCGACTTCGCCCTCGACTTCGCCGACGATCTGCGCGGCGCTGCCGTCCTGGCGCGCGTACGCGTGGTTGATCGCCTGCGCGAGCTCGTCGGCCGGCACGCGTTGCACGGCGATCGAGCCGAAGTTGCGTGCAATCTCGGCCAGCGCCGCGTCGTTCGTGCGTTCGCTGATCCACACCTCGAGCGTGTCGTCGAGCTGGTGCGCGATCAGCACCTGGCCGTTCTTCGCGAAGCCGTACGGCAGCAGCCGCGCGGCGAGCGGCGAGGGCGGCTGCCGTTCACCGGGCGCGCCGTCGGGGGCGGAGGACAGCAGGTCGCTCACTGCGACGCTCCCGGCGCGGTCAGCGGCTGCTGCGGCACCGTCTGCGCCGGCACGCCCTGCGACTGCGCGGGCGCCTGCTCGGGTGCGGCGGGCGGCGCCGCCTGGCGCTGCATCTGCTGGCGGCGCATCTTGTCGAGATCGAACAGGTTGCCCGCGGCCGTGCCGCCCTGGCTCGGGCCGAGCGGCATCGGCGGCACGACCGGGTCGTCCTTGTCGCGGATCACGTTGTTGTCCGACTTGTATGCGCCCGTCACGCCCTGGATGTAGTCGTAGCGGTTCGCGGTGACGGCCTGCGCGGTATCGCGGTCGCTGATGATCACCGGGCGCAGGAACACCATCAGGTTGGTCTTCTTGCGCTGCTTGCTTTCCGAGCGGAACAGCTGGCCGATCCACGGGATGTCGCCGAGCAGCGGCACCTTGCTGTTCGACACGTTGTACGCGTCCTGCATCAGGCCGCCGAGCACGATCACTTCGCCGTTGTCCGCGAGAATCGTCGACTGGATCGAACGCTTCGTGAACGACGGGCCCGTCTGCGCGTTCGTCGTCGCGGTATCCACCGCGGAATCCTCGGTGTAGAGCTGCAGCTTCAGGATCCCGCCTTCGGTGATCTGCGGCTTCACGTGCAGCGTCAGGCCGACGTCGCGGCGATCGTAGGTGTTGAATGCGTTGCTCGTGGTGCCGCTCGTCAGGTTCGAATACGAACCGGTCGGAATCGGCACGTTCTCGCCGACGACGATCTTCGCTTCCTCGTTGTCGAGCGTGATCAGGTTCGGCGTCGACAGCACGTTCGCGTCGCTCACGCCCGCGAAGTATTGCAGCAGCGCGCCGAGGCCCTGCACGCCGAACATGTTGTGCAGCCAGCCGATGTTGAGGCCCTGGTTCAGGTTCGACAGGTTGGCCGGCAGGCCGACCCCCGTCAGCGTGCCGGTGCTGGAATTCACCGTGCCCGCCGTCAGGTTGATGATGCTGTTGCCGGCCACGCTGCCCGCGGTCGCCGCGAGGTTCGTGCCGGCCAGCAGCGCGCCGCTCGCGACCTGCCACTGGATGCCGAGCTGGCCGGCCGTCGTCGAGTTCAGTTCGACGATCAGCGCCTCGATGTAGACCTGCGCACGACGCTTGTCGAGCTGGTCGATCACCGCGCGCAGGTTCCGGTAGACGGGATCCGACGCGGTGATGATCAGCGAGTTGGTCGCTGCATCGGCCTGGATCATCCCGCCGGGCTGGTTGTCGTCGTTCTTGTCCTTGTCGCCGCCGAGCAGGCCGGCGTTGCCGAGGCCGCCGCTCGACGACGTGCCGCCGTACGACGACGAGGACGACGAAGAACCGCCGAGGCCGCCCGACGGCAGCGGCGGGGTGCCGGCCGTGCCGGTCGAGAAGTTGCCGCTCGACGACGAGCCGTTCTGGTTGAAGCTGTTCGCATCGTTCGACGACGCCGACGAGCCGCTGTCGTTGCCGCCCTTGCCGAGCATCCCGCGCAGCGTTTTCGCGAGCTTCACCGCATCGGCGTTGCGCAGCGACACGACGTGCATGTTGCCGGGCACCGCGCTCGGCGCGTCGAGCTGCTGCACGAGCCGTTTCGCGGCCGCGAGGCGCGCGCCGTTCGACGCGCGCAGCAGCAGCGAGTTGGTGCGCGGGTCGGCGGTGACCGACACCTTCAGCGTCGCGTCGCTGTTGCCGATCGCGCCCGGGTCGAGCATCTTCTGCAGCTGCGCGGCGAGGTCGATCGCGTTCGCGTTGCGCAGCGGCACGACCTGCACCTGCGCGCCCGCGGCGCTGTCGACGCCCGCGATGATCTGCGCGATGCGGCGCACGTTGTCCGCGTAGTCGGTCACGACGATCGTGTTGTTCGCCGGGTACGCCGTCACCGTGTTGTTCGGCGAGATCAGCGGCCGCAGCACGGGCAGCAGGTTGTTCGCCGACTCGTTGTGCAGTTCGAACACCTGCGTGATGACCTGGTCGCCGCGCGCCTGCGGCACATTGCCGACGTAGGTCGGCACGCCCTGCAGCTTCGCGTCGGCTTCCGGCACGACCTTCAGCACACCGTGATCCTGCACCAGCGCGAAACCCTGCATGCGCAGCGCCGACTGCAGCGTCTTCAGCGCCTGGTCTTCCGGCACCGCGCGTTCGGCGACCAGATTGAGCTGCCCCTTCACGCGCGGGTCGACGATGATGGTCTTGCCGGTGGCGGCACCGATCGCTTTCGCGACCTGGTCGATATCCGCATTGACGAAGTTGAGCGTGACCTGAGCGTAGGCGGCCTGCGAGGCGACGATGCCGGCGACGATCAGCGTCGTGGCGACGCGCCGCATAACGAAGCGATTTCTTGTCATGGATGAATGGGGCGATGCCGGCTCAGGCCGCTTCCGGCGGTAGTGCTGGGATCCAAATCCGAAAAAGGCGACATTAGCAGCTTTTCATGTCCGAAATATCACATTGATCCGAGGACTGTCTCACATACGACAGGCATGCGGCGATCCGTATGCGACATGTAAGGCGCGCCGGCCGCGCGCCGCGCCGTCGTTCGGGACGCGCCGGCGCGGCAATGCGGTATACCCGCAGCCGGCCGCCAGTTTGTCGCAATGTCACGGACTGCCGGTATGATACGGGCGGCGCGTTTCTCGTCGCACGAATAACAGGCACGGGTTTTCCCGAACCTGCACCTTCTCCCTCCGGTTTTCGCACCATGAACAGACGGTTCGCTTCGATCGTGTGGATCGCCGCCGGCGCGTGGTTCGCCAGCGCGAACGCGCACGCCGATTGTTTCGACGAAGCCGCGAAATACCAGAAGGTCAATCCGCTGATCCTGCGCGCGATCGCGTGGCAGGAGTCGCGCAACCGGCCCACCGCGCTGAACAAGAATACGAACGGCTCGGTCGACTACGGCCTCATGCAGATCAATTCGATCCATCTGCCGACGCTGTCGCGCTACGGAATCGACCGCGATACGCTGATGGAGCCGTGCAAGAACGTCTATATTGCAGCGTGGCATCTGCGCCAGAAGATGAACCGGTACGGCAACACATGGCAGGCCGTCGGCGCCTACCATTCCGAAACGCCGTCGCTGCGCGACAAGTACGCGCGGCAGATCGCCGGCATCCTGTCGCAGTGGAAGCTGCTGCCGCCGCAGTAGCCGCGCGGCGCCGCGCCGGCCGACCGGCACGGGTTTGATGCACAATGCGGGCTCACGCTGCGGTTTCGCGCGCGGGCGGCCTCGCGCCGATCGCGCCCCGGAACGACGCCGCGGCCGCTTTTCCACTTTTCAGTTGGTGCAAATCGCTATGAATCCGGCAATGAACCAGCCGTTGCCCGTCACTGTGCTGTCCGGCTTCCTCGGCGCCGGCAAGACCACGCTGCTCAACCACATCCTCGCGAACCGCGCGGGCCTCAAAGTCGCGGTGATCGTCAACGATCTCGCGGCGGTCAACATCGACGCGTCGATCGTGCGCGACGCGCAGGCGCTGTCGCATGTCGAGGAGCGCCTCGTCGAGATGTCGAACGGCTGCATCTGCTGCACGCTGCGCGACGACCTGCTCGTCGAGATCCGCCAGCTCGCGGCCGAAGGCCGCTTCGACGCGATCCTGATCGAATCGACCGGTATCGCGGAACCGATGCCGATCGCCGAGACCTTCACGTTCGTCGACGACGACGGCACCTCGCTCGGCGAAACCGCGCGGCTCGACACGCTCGTCACGGTGGTCGACGCGTTCAACTTCCTGCGCGACTACGGCTCCGACGACGCACTCGCGACGCGCGGCATCGCCGCGTCGGAGGAGGACGATCGCACGCTCGTCGAGCTGCTGATCGAGCAGATCGAATTCTGCGACGTGCTCGTGATCAACAAGGCCGATCTCGTCGGCGCGGACGAACTCGCGCGCCTGCAGCGCATCCTCGCGCGGCTCAATCCGCGTGCGCACCAGGTCGTGTCGACCTTCGGCAACGTGCCGCTCGGCGAAGTGCTGAACACCGGCCGCTTCGATTTCGACGAGGCGGCGAATGCGCCGGGCTGGCTCGCGTCGCTCGAGCAGGGCCACGACCACGACCGGGCGCCGGGCGAGGCGCATCATCACGCGCACGTGCACGGCGAAGCCGACGAATTCGGCATCGGCAATTTCGTTTACCGCGCGCGCCGGCCGTTCCATCCGGCCCGGCTGTGGGCGCTGCTGCACCAGGAATGGCCCGGTGTGCTGCGCAGCAAGGGCTTCTTTTGGCTGGCGACGCGCAACGACATCGCGGGCTCGCTGTCGCAGGCGGGCGGCGTATGCCGGCACGGCCCGGCAGGCCTCTGGTGGGCGGCGCAGGATCGCGCGGAATGGCCGGACGACGACGAGCTGCTTGCCGAAATTCGCGCGGAATGGGAAGGCGACCTCGACGACCGATCGATCGGCGATCGTCGGCAGGAACTGGTGCTGATCGGCATCGGGCTCGACACCGACGCATGGCGCGCGAAGCTCGACGCGTGCCTGCTGACCGATGCGGAATTCGCGCTCGGCGCGACCGGATGGGCCGCGTTCGACGATCCGTTCCCCGCGTGGGACGTCGACGGGCACGACGACGAGCCGGGCGACGCGCAGATCGTGCATGTGTAACGGCTCGTAAAACAACCGTTAAATCTTGCAAGAGGGTGTCGAACTGTGGCGAAAATGTCGCGAGCACCCAACAAAAAACCCGCCGAACGGCGGGTTTTTTTTGAACAGGCGCGGGATTAACGCTTGTTGACGGCGTCCTTGAACGCCTTGCCAGCCGTGAACTTGACCGTCTTGGCTGCCGGGATCTTGATGGTTTCGCCCGTCTTCGGGTTACGGCCCGTACGTGCTGCGCGCTTGCCCGAACCGAAGCTGCCGAAGCCGATCAGCTGAACCGCATCACCCTTCGACACGGCCTTCTTGATCACTTCGAGCAGCGTGTCCAGCGTTTCGCCGGTTTGAGCCTTGCTGGCGCCCGTTTGGGCGGCGACGGCGTCGATCAGTTCCTGTTTGTTCATTAAGGTTCCTTTATCAGGTTAGGTTGACACGAACAGCGCGAACGCGCCGATTATACGTGCGCGAACCGTGCCGTCGAGAGTCGGACTCCGACGACACAGCGCCGAATCCTGGCCCGCGCGACGCGCCCTCCGGCTTCGCCGGTGGCCACCCCGCGGTACGGCGTTGCTATGATAGCGCAGCGCAAACCCAATAACGACAAGGGTTTCAAAGATTTTCATCGGTATTTCGCCGAATCAATCGTCGATTGCCCGTTTTTTGACCTGCGCCAACCGGACAGGATACGCAGCCCGCACCGCCCGTGCGCCGCGCCGTTGGTTTTTGCCAACGGCCGGCTCGGTACGCCCCGCGCAATCCCTTGCCAGGCTTGGCTGCCACGTTTTTTGTTTCGCATGCCAGACCGACTTGTTCCCGCCACGCTCGCGTTTCGCGACGACGGCACCCTCGTCTCGCCCGCGTACGGCGACATCTATCACAGCGCCGCCGGCGCGCTCGCGCAGGCCAACCATGTGTTCATCGCCGGCAACGGGTTGCCGGCACGCTGGCAGCAACGCCGCACGTTTACGATCGTGGAGACCGGCTTCGGCACCGGCTGCAACTTCCTCGCGACGTGGGCCGCGTGGCGCGACGATCCTGCGCGCTGCGAGCGGCTGCATTTCGTGTCGGTCGAAAAGCATCCGTTCTCGCGCGAGGACCTGCGCCGCGCCGCGTCCCATATCGTTGCCAACACAACTATCTCGGCAAGCGCCGATGCGCTCGCGGATGCGTGGCCGACGCTCGTGCCGGGCGTGCACCGGCTCGAATTCGACGCAGGGCGCGTGGTGCTCACGCTCGCGTTCGGCGATGCGCTCGAGCTGTTGCCGAAGCTCGTCGCGCGCGCGGATGCGTTCTATCTCGACGGCTTTGCGCCGGCGAAGAATGCCGATCTGTGGTCGGTCGACGTGTTTCGCGCGCTCGCGCGCCTCGCCGGCGAAGGCGCGAGCTTCGCGACTTATTCGAGTTCGGGCGTCGTCAAGCACGCACTCGATGAAGCGGGTTTCGTGTATCGCAAGGTCGACGGCTTCGCGGGCAAGCGCGCGATGCTGGTCGGCGAATATGCGCCGCGCTGGCGGATGCGCCGGCACGAACCGCCGCGTGCGCTGCCGGTCGCCGCGCGCCGCGCGATCGTGATCGGCGCCGGTCTCGCCGGCTGCGCGGTGGTCGAACGTCTCGCCGCGCGCGGCTGGGACATCACGCTGATCGAGCGGCACGAACGAATCGCGAGCGAAGCGTCCGGCAATCCGGCCGGCGTGTTCCACCCGCTGATGACGCGCGACGACAACGTCGCGAGCCGGCTCACGCGCAGCGGTTTCCTGCATGCGCTGGCCCGCTGGCGCGCGCTCGAGCAGGCCGGTCACGCCTTCGCGCGCAGCACGCACGGCATGGTGCATCTCGCGGAATCGGCCGACGACTTCGTACGCATGCGCGACGCGTTCGATGCGCTCGGCGCACCGCCCGACTATGCGACGCTGCTCGACGAAAGCGCGGCGCGCGCGTATCTGCACCTGCCGGTCGCGCACGGCGGGCTGCTGTTTCCGCAGGGCGGCGCCGTATGGCCGGCCGCGCTGTCCGATGCGCAATGCGCGGCGGCCGGCGAACGCGTGCAACTGCTGACGCGCACCGAAGTCGCGCGGCTCGAGCGCCGCGACGACGCGTGGCATGCGCTCGACGCGGCGGGCAATACGCTCGCGCACGCGCCCGTCGTCGTGCTCGCGAATGCGGGCGACGCGGTGCGTCTCGCAGGCCTGCGGCATGTCGCGCTGCAGCCGGTGCGCGGCCAGCTCACGCTGTTGCCGCCGGGCAGCGCGGCGCCGCTGCCGTGCCCCGCGATCGGCGACGGCTACGCGGTGCCGCTCGACGACGGCTCGCTGCTGATCGGCGCGACGTTCGAACCCGACGACACCGATCCCGCGCTGCGCGCGGCCGGCCATGCGGAAAACCTCGACCGCGTGCGCCGCCTGCTGCCGGGCCTGCTTCGCGAGGTGCCGCAATCCGACGCGCTGTGCGGCCGCGTCGCGTTCCGCTGGGTCGCCGGCGACCGGCTGCCGCTGATCGGCCCGCTCGCCGACGAAGCGCAGGCGGTCGCGAACGCGCGCGCGCTGAGCGGCGCCAAGGCGCGCGACCTGCCGCGCATGACGGGGCTGTACGGCGCATTCGGCTACGGGTCGCGCGGCCTCGTATGGGCCACGCTCGGCGCCGAGCTGATCGCGTCGCAACTCGAAGGCGAACCGTGGCCGCTCGAACGCGAACTCGCCGATGCCGTCGATCCGGCACGTTTTTTGATCCGCGCGTTGCGCGCCCGCCAGGTGAACGCGGCCGACTGAACGCCGGCACCGATCCGTCCTCACAGTTTTTCGCTTTTCCCGCGCCAGGTTATCCACTCGACACTGTGGATAACCGCGCGAAAACCATGCTCGCTTCGTGTGCAATCACAGTGGACGTAAACGGGGTAACTCGGCACAGCGCCGAAGCGGCCCGAAAGTTGCTCAACTCCGACTACTGTGCACAAACAGCCTGTGCAACGGGTTATGGTTTCGCCAATGCCTTGATCTTTCAGCGTAAACGGAAGTTATCCACAGAACTGTGCGTGCCTTGTTAACTTCTACTACGTATATATACAGATAATCCTTTTAAACCAAAGACCTGTGCGATGCACAGGCCATCGACTCGATTCAATCGGTTCCGGAACGAAAAAGCTGTGGCACAATCGGTTTCCTTCGCGTTCGTCCGGCCAGGCGCCGGACATGCTTCAACGGAACGGTCCGCGCGTTTTCGAATCTGAATCTTTCGAGACAGCGCAGTCCGTTCATACACCAGGCCGACAATCCAGATCGGCCGATCCGAGTGGCATATCTGCCGATGGGCGGAACAGGCGGATCCCATGTCCCGCCGTCGTCAACCACAACAATCACATTCGGGGCGATACCCAGCCGGCGCGCATCTCATTCCTGACGCTTGACCCCGCGTCGCTGGCGGTTGCTTCCAAAGGAGAAGTCACCACGATGAAGTCGGCGTTCTCATTCCTGCCCAACTGGCCGCTCTCGCCGGATGCCGTGTTCTGGGCCGGGCTCGCGTTGTTCGCGGCCGGTCTGTGTGGCGAGCTGTGCTATCGCGCGTGGCGGCTGCCGCGCATTACCGGCTACGCGGTGATCGGCCTGATCGCCGGTTCGTTCGGTTTCGGCGTGATCGACGCGAGCACCGACGAAACCTCGCGGCTGCTGATCAACGTCGCGCTCGGCCTGCTGCTGTTCGAACTGGGCAGCCGTCTGGACCTGCGCTGGATACGCCGCAATCCCTGGCTGATCGCGTCGAGTCTCGCGGAAGCGACGCTGACCTTCGTGCTCGTGCTGTTCGCGATGCTCGCGCTCGGCGTGTCGGGAATGGTCGCGCTGGTGCTGGCGGCGATCGCGATCGCGACGTCGCCGTCGATGGTGATCCAGCTCAAGACCGAACTGCGCGCGGAAGGGCAGGTCTCGCAGCGCCTGATCACGCTGACCGCGCTGAACAGCGTGTACGCGGTCGTGCTGACCAAGCTCGTGACGAGCTGGCTGCATCAGGAAGCGTACGGCAACGTGTTCGCGACGATCCTGCAGCCGGTCTACCTGCTCGTCGGGTCGTTCATCGTCGCGTATCTCGTCGCGCGTTCGTGCAACTACCTGTTCCGTCACATGACGTCGACGATGCGCGACGAGCATTCGTTCGTCGCACTGTTCGGTCTGGTGATGCTCGCGATCGCGGTCGCGCAGGCGCTGAAGCTGTCGACGCTGCTCACGCTGCTGCTCGCCGGCATCATCGTGAAGAACCTCGAGGCGCGTCCGCAGCTGTGGCCCGAGCATTTCGGCACGGCCGGCTGGCTGCTGACGGTGATCCTGTTCGTGCTGACGCTTACGTCGTTTACGTGGGGCGACATCGCGATCGGCGGGCTGTTCGCGATCGCGCTGATCGTCACGCGGGTCGTCGCGAAGCTCGCGGGCGTGGTCGCGTTCGCGAAGCCGAGCGGCATCGGGATGAAGCAGGGCGTCGCGCTCGGCATCGCGCTCACGCCGATGTCCGCGCTGTCCTATCTGCTCGTCGACGACACCTACCAGCTCTATCCGAATTTCGATCCGCACCTGCGCGCGATCGTGATGTGCACGATCGTGATCCTGCAGCTCGTCGGCCCGTTCCTCGTCTACCGATGCCTGTCGGCGGTCGGTGAACGCAGCGACAGCAACTGATTCCGGAACCTGCCATGGCACTCGAAACCTTCGTCAATTCCGAGCCGTTCACGTTCGGCGTCGAACTGGAAATCCAGGTCGTCAACACGCACAACTACGACCTGACCAAGGCCGCATCCGACCTGATGCGGCTGATCCAGGGCGAGAAATTCCCCGGCAACATTACGCCGGAAATCACCGAGAGCATGATCGAGCTGTCGACCGGCATCTGCCATTCGCACGAGCAGGCGCTCGGCGAACTGCATGCGATCCGCGACGTGCTCGTGAAGGCGGCCGACCAGCTCAACGTCGGGCTGGCCGGCGGCGGCACGCACGCGTTCCAGCAATGGAGCGACCGGCAGATCTACGACGCGCCGCGCTTCCAGTACCTGTCCGAGCTGTACGGCTATCTCGCGAAACAGTTCACCGTGTTCGGCCAGCACGTGCACATCGGCTGTCCCGATCCGGACAGCGCGCTGTTCCTGCTGCACTCGATGTCGCGCTTCATCCCGCATTTCATCGCGCTGTCCGCGTCGTCGCCGTTCGTGCAGAACGTCGACACCGGCTTTCATTCGGCGCGGCTCAATTCGGTCTTCGCGTTTCCGCTGTCGGGCCGCGCGCCGTTCGCGCTGACCTGGAGCGGCTTCGAGGAGTACTTCATGAAGATGGTCAACACCGGCGTGGTCAACTCGATGAAGGACTTCTACTGGGACATCCGGCCGAAGCCCGGCTACGGGACGATCGAGGTGCGCGTGATGGACACGCCGCTGTCGGTCGACCGTGCGGCCGCGATTGCCTGCTACATCCAGACGCTTGCGCGCTACCTGCTGACCGACCGGCCGCTGAAGCTGTCCGAGGACGACTACCTGGTCTACACGTTCAACCGTTTCGAAGCGTGCCGCTTCGGGCTCGAGGGCACCTGCGTGAATCCTCAGACGGGTGAGCGCCGCACGATCGCCGAGGACATCCTCGACACGCTCGATCGGATCGCGCCGCATGCGGCCGCGCTCGGTTCGCGCGCGGCGCTCGACGAGATCGGCGCGCTCGCGAAGGCGCGCGTGAACGACGCGTCGTGGCTGCGAACCGTTTTCAAGCAGGAAAAATCGCTGAACGAGACGGTTCGACAACAGTGCCTGCGTTGGCGCGAGTGAAAAAATGTTTTGCAGATTACGGGCTCGACCGCGTCGCGATTCGCTGAACGCCGGTCGAGGCCGATGCCGTCCGAAACCGTTGCCAGTCCTTCCGAAAATCTGTGGATAACCGGATATTCCACTGCAAAGTCAACGGCCTGCGAACGGGACAACCCGGTGGACGGCCGCCCGGCACAGGGTGGCCGATTCGAACCGGAAAATGGCGGCGCGCCCCGTCCTGCAAGCGCGCGATATTGGCCGCACAACGAAAAATTTCGGTTATCCAGTCATTTTCCACAGCATGCAGGGGATAACTTAGCTGTGCGATTTTCCGCTCTCGCTTAGAATGTCGGCTTTGCGGACACCGGAACGACCTGTGTCTTACCGGTCGCCGCGAACGCGACCGCCGCGTGTGCCTCGCGACGGCCGTGTCGGACGGGTTCGAAAGAGCCCTTCCGGTTTGAGATATTCGATCTCCACACTACGGCCGCTCGGCAAACCGGGCGGCGGCAAAGCGAAAAGACTATGAGCGAAGGCGTTTACGGGAATCAGGCTGCCGGTCGTGTGACCCACAGCTTGCTGCGATTGAGTACGGCCATGCGAAGCCAGGCATGGGATTGGGCGGAAGGCGCGGGCCTCACGCCGACGCAGGGCGAAATCCTCGTGCTGCTGCTGCAGCGCAAGGGCCCGATGCGGCTCGGCGAGATCGCGCGCGAGACGCAGCTCACCGCAGCGACCACGAGCGATGCGGTCAGCACGCTCGAGACGAAGGGGCTCGTCGAGAAGCGCCGTGCGCTCGACGACGGTCGCGCGCTCGCCGTGCGCCTGTCGGCGCGCGGTCGCACCGCGGCGAAGAAGGCGCTGCAATGGCCGGAATTCCTGACCAAATCGGTCGGCAAGCTCGGCGCGGACGAGCAGAGCGCGCTCTATCGCACGCTGCTGAAGACGCTGCGCGAGCTGCAGGTAGCCGGCGTGACGCCGCCGCAGCGCATGTGCCTGACGTGCACGCACTTCCAGCCGGCCAAGCCGTCGAAGAAGCCGGCGCACCACTGCGCGGCGCTCGGCCTGACGCTCGCCGACAGCGATCTGCGTCTCGACTGTTCGGTGCACGAAGAGGCCGACGTGGCGACGCAGAAGAAGACCTGGAAGATTTTCGCCGGCTGACGTCCGTCGATCGACCGGGAGGCCGGTGATGAACGCTGAAGTCGTGGCGATCCGCCACGTGCATTTCGAGGACCTCGGCAGTTTCGAGCAGGTACTCGGCGAGCGGGGCCGGCGGGTGCGCTATGTCGACGTCGGATCGTCGCGGGTCGAGGTGCTCGACGTGCTCAAGCCTTCGCTGCTCGTCGTGCTCGGCGGTCCCGTCAGCGTGGTCGACGATGCGCAGTACCCGACGATCGCGCCGCTCGCGGCGCTCGTGAAGCAGCGCATCGACGCCGGGCTGCCGATTCTCGGCATCTGCCTCGGCGCCCAGTTCATCGCCCGCGCGCTCGGCGCGCACGTCTACCCGGCCGCGCAGAAGGAACTCGGCTGGGCGCCGCTGTCGCTCACCGACGCGGGCCGCGCGTCGCCGCTGCGTCATCTCGACGGTGCGGCGACGTCGATGCTGCACTGGCATGGCGACACGTTCGACCTGCCGGGCGGCGCGATCCATCTCGCATCGACGCCCGCCTGTCGCCACCAGGCGTTCGCGTGGGGCCAGCATGTGCTGGCGCTGCAGTGCCATCCGGAGATCCGCGCGGACCGTTTCGAACCCTGGCTGATCGGGAATGCCGGCGAGATCGCGTCGACGCCCGGCATCGACGCGTGCCGGCTGCGCGCGGATACCGCGCAGTATGGCCCGGCGCTGGAAGCGGCGGCGCGAACGATGTTCGGCGAATGGCTCGATAGCGTCGGGCTCTGACGCGCGCGGCGGTCGATGCCGCGAGGTGCGCCCGTCCGTGTGCCGGACGCCGGTGCGCGCGGTCGCGCGTGCGCGGGCCGGCCGTCATCCGCAGCGGAATCGCAATCGCGCGATGCCGGTCTTGCTTCGCCATCCTCACGCATTCCTGACCGCCCGCTTACTGCCGGGCCGGCCTTCTGCAGGCTTCCGGCCCGCGTGCTACGCTCGTCCGCTCTTTTCCTTTTTCTCGCGAGCGGCCACCATGACTGCGCTGTTTTCACCGTTCACGCTGCGCGGCGTGACCCTTCCGAACCGGATCGTGATTTCCCCGATGTGCCAGTACTCCGCCGAGCGCGGCGAAGCGACCGACTGGCACATGATTCATCTCGGCCATCTGGCGCTGTCGGGCGCGGGCCTGCTGTGCATCGAGGCGACCGCGGTCGAGCCCGACGGACGCATCACGGCCGGCGACCTGGGCCTGTGGGACGACGTGACCGAGGCCGCGCTGAAGCCGGTGCTGGCGGCGATTCGCAAACATGCGCCGATTCCCGTCGCGATGCAGCTGTCGCACGCGGGGCGCAAGGCGTCGAGCGCGGTGCCGTGGCAGGGCGGTCAGCTCATCTCCGTCGCGGACGGCGGCTGGCTGCCGCACGCGCCGTCGGCGGTGCCGCACAAGGACGGCGAGACGCCGCCGCTTGCGCTCGATACGGCCGGGCTGAACCGGATCCGCGACGCATTCGCGGCGGCGGCCAAACGCGCGGCGCGGCTCGGCATCGACGCGGTCGAGGTGCATGCGGCGCACGGCTACCTGCTGCACCAGTTCCTGTCGCCGCTCGCGAACCAGCGCACCGATGCGTACGGCGGTTCGCGCGAGAACCGGATGCGCTTCCCGCTGGAGATCTTCGAGACCGTGCGCGCGGCGTTTCCCGACGACCGGCCGGTCGGCGTGCGCGTCTCCGCGACCGACTGGGTCGAGGGCGGCTGGGAGCTCGACGATACGATCGCGTTCGCGCACGAGCTGAAGCGGCGTGGCTGCGACTGGATCGACGTGTCGTCAGGCGGCGTGTCGCCGCTGCAGAAGATTCCGCTGTCGCCCGGCTACCAGGTGCCGTTCGCGCAGGCCGTGAAGCGCGCGGTCGACATGCCGACGATCGCGGTCGGCCTGATCAACGAACCCGCGCACGCGAACCGGCTCGTCGAGGCCGGCGATGCCGACTTCGTCGCGATGGCGCGCGCGATGCTGTACGACCCGCGCTGGCCCTGGCACGCGGCCGCCGAACTCGGCGCGCAGGTGACGGCGCCGCCGCAGTACTGGCGTTCGCAGCCGCGCGAGCACAAGACGCTGTTCGGCGACATCGCGTTCGGCCAGCGCTGAGCATCGTGTCCGGCTGGATGCGAGATCGCCCGCGACGCGAAAGTGCGCGCGATGTTGAACGAAGCAATCGCGAACGTGTAGGATGCGGGTGATTCGCCGCATGCCCGACGCGGCACCGACCGGTGCCGCGTTTTCATTTCCGGTCTGCCGATTCGGGCGGCCGCGCATGCGCGATGCGGGGCCGTGATCGCGGCCGCCTTCCATTCAAGTCGTCTTCACAAGGATTCGTTCGATGAGTTCACGCAGGATCGCGGTGCGCCGCTCGGGGGTACACGGCAGGGGCGTGTTCGCCGTGTCGCCGATCAAGGCCGGCGAGCGCGTAGTGGAATACAAGGGCGAGCGAATTTCGTGGAAGGAAGCGCTGCGCCGCCATCCGCACGATCCGAACGAGCCGAACCATACGTTCTACTTCGCGCTGGAAGAGGGCGGCGTGATCGACGGCAAGGTCGACGGCAACAGCGCGCGCTGGATCAACCACTCGTGCGCGCCGAACTGCGAGGCGGAAGAGATCGAAGGCCGCGTGTACATCCACGCGCTGCGCGACATCGCGCCGGAAGAGGAATTGTTCTACGACTACGGCCTCGTGATCGACGCGAAGCTGACCAAGAAGCTCAAGCGCGAATACGCGTGCCACTGCGGTGCGCAAGCGTGCCGCGGTACGCTGCTCGCGACGTCGGACGACGGCGAGAAGAAGAAAAAGAAGAAGTCCGAGTCGAAGTCGAAGGACAAGAAAAAGAAGAAGTAAGCGACGGCGCGGGGGGCACCCGCGCCGCTGGCGCGTCAGTGCGTCGGCGCTGCGGCCGGCGTCTCGCTGGCGGGCTTCGCCGTGCGTGCCGCGAGCGGCACGCGCACCACGAAGCGCGAGCCGCCTTCCGGCGCGTCTTCGTACGACACCGTGCCGCCGTGCATCGCAATGATGTCGTGGACGATCGCGAGGCCGAGCCCCGCGCCGGTCTCGACGCCGTTGCCGTTCTGCGCGTCGCCGCGGAAGAAGCGCTTGAACAGGTCGGCCTGCTGGTTCGCGGGCACGCCGGGGCCGTTGTCCTCGACGACGATCTCGGCGGCCGGCTGGTCGCCGTCGAGCGCACCGCGCGCGACGTTCACCGTGATCCGCGCGCCGTCCGGCCGCGCGAGCGGCACGTATTTCAGCGCATTGTCGAGCAGGTTTGCGATCACCTCGCGCAGCAGCACGGGGTTGCCGCGCACGATCAGCGTCTCGTCGTCGCCGGGATCGTCGCTGCGCTGGAAGCCGAGATCGACGTGCGCGGCGAGCGCGCGCGGCACCCATTCGGCACCCGTCTCGAACGCCATCGCCGCCAGGTCGACGCTGACGAAGCGCGCGGCCTGCTCGCCCGGCTCCGCGCGCGCGAGCGACAGCAGCTGGTTCGACAGCCGCACCGCGCGATCGGCGGCCGCGCGCAGCTCGCGCACTGCGGTATAGGTCTGCTGCGGATCGCGTGCGGTCGCAGCCTGCTCGGCGTGCAGCTTCACGGCCGTGAGCGGCGTGCGCAGCTGGTGCGCGGCGTCGGCGATGAACTTGCGCTGCGCGTCGAGCGCGGTCTTCAGGCGGCCGAGCAGCGCATTCATCGCGCTCGTCAGCGGGCGGATCTCGAGCGGCACGTCGGTTTCGTCGACCGGTTCCAGCGACGTATGGGTCTGCCGGTTCAGCGAATCGGCGAGATGCGTGAGCGGGCCGAGCTGCTGGTTCACGACGCGCCACACGATGCCCCAGCCGGCGAGCAGCAGCAGCAGCAGCGGCATCATGATCGCGACGAGGAATTCGGCCGCGATCCGGTAGCGGTGCCGCACCGGCTGCGCGACCTCGACGACCATCGGCCGGCCGCCTTCGACGTTGTCGACGCGCACCTGCGCGACGCGCACCGCGCGGTTGTCGTATTCGGCTTCGAACACGTATGCGTGATGCATGCGGCGCACGTTGATGCCGCGCAGCGGCAGCTTCGGATCGCCGGCGAGTTCCTGCTCGCCGTCGCTGATCCGGTAGATCAGCGCTTCGGCCGGATCGGAGAACATCGCCTGCGCGAGCGGCGGCACCGTGAACGGCGCGTCGGGGCCGGCGATCTGGATCTGCTTCGAGATGGCGGTCGCGAGATCGGCGAGCGAGCGGTCGATCACGTGTTGCGTGTATTGCCACGCGAGCCAGTAGGCAATCAGGCCGCTCATCAGCGCGAGCATCGACAGCGGCGCGGCGAGGCGCCGGAGCAGCGAGCGGCGCAGGCTGGTCACAGCCGGATCAGGAGACATTTCGACAGGCAAATGGATAAGCGCCGCTCACGGGGAGCGGCGCGGTCGTACGCCGGACGGCGACGTTTGGGGGCAGCGCCGCCGGCAGCCAGCGCCGGGCGCCGCCGCTCAGACGCTTGCCGTCTGGCGGATTTCCTGCAGCAGGTAGCCGAAGCCGCGCACCGTGACGATTTCGACGCGGCACTGCTCGAGCTTCTTGCGCACGCGGTGCACGTAGACTTCGATCGCGGTGTCGCCGAGATCGCCGCCGAAGTGCGTGAGATGATCCTGCAACTGCGCCTTGCTGACCACGCGGCCGTGACGCAGCAGCAGCATTTCGAGCACCGCGAATTCGCGCGGCGACAGTTCGAGCGGCTTGTCGTCGTTGAAGATGCGGCGGTCGACGCCCGACAGGCGGACGCCGCCGAGCGACACTTCCGGACGCGGCATGTCGCTGTGCGGGCCGCTGCGGCGCATCACCGCGCGGATCCGCGCTTCGAGCTCGGCCGGCTCGAACGGCTTGAGCATGTAGTCGTCGGCGCCCGAGTTCAGGCCCTGGATCCGGTCGTTCAGCTCGTCGCGTGCGGTCAGCACGATCACCGGCGTATGGCGGTTGGTCTGGCGGAAGCGCGTGAGCAGCGTCATCCCGTCGATGCCCGGCAGGCCGAGGTCGAGGATCACGAGTTCGTGGCGGTTTTGTGCCAGCGCCTGTTCGGCAAAGATGCCGTCATGCACCATGTCGACGGTGAAGCCAGCCTGTTCGAGGCTGCTCTGGATACCGCGTGCGATGGGGCGGTCGTCTTCGATCAGAAGGAGTCGCATGAAGTTCGCTCAAGTACAATGGGTTGGCGGTTCAGGCACGCGGACAGCACGACGCCGTTTCCACAGGGGCGCCGCATCGCCTGACATCAAGCATGGCGGCCAGCGAACGATTACATCCAATCATGTCCGATATTTCGATCCACGACCTCGAAGCCGCGATCAATTTCTGGCGCGCCCGCTCGCCGTCGAGCGGCGACGAACTCAAACTCTGCGAAGAGGCCAGCGCGCTCTCCAAGCCGTATGCGCTGCTGATTGTACAGCGCGGAAGCGCGCTGCAACTGGAAGGTTTGGACCCCAAGGCACGGAAAGCGTACGAGACTTACGTGCGCCTTAAGGATGGCTTGGAAAGCTGAAGGCTTTCGCTGAGTACATCGTAGAAAACGTTCATCGAAATGAAAAGTTGACGTGTCAGGCGCGGAAAATGCGCCGCGCGTCCGAATTGTGTAACCGGACGTTACGTCCGCTCGCGAGGCGGACGCGCGAGCGCATGCGCGCCGGCAATCAGGCGCCCGGGTGCGCGTGCGCGCCGGCCGCGTCGATGAACAGCGCGAGGTCGATGTCGCGCTGCGTCAGGCCGTCGGCGTCGTGCGTCGACAGCGTCACGTCGACCCGGTTGTACACGTTGAACCATTCCGGATGATGGTTCATTTCCTGCGCCTTGATCGCGACGCGCGTCATGAAGCCGAACGCCTCGTTGAAATCGGCGAAGCGCAGGCTGCGCTGGATCGCATCGCGGCCCGGCACGGCCGACCACTGCGGCACGCGTTCGAGCTGGGTCTTGCGTTCTTCTGATGTGAGCTTGTGGATCATGTTGCACCTCGTTCGGTAACGGCGCTCGCGCGCGGCACGCACCGCGCGGCGAAGCCGGCACCGGTCATTCTTTCATAGTTGGCAGACGCGCGTCGGCCGGCCCGTGCTCACGCGTCGGCATTGTCCGGCCAGCCTTCGCCGCTGCCGCGCTGCAGCACGCGATCGGTGTCGAGCACCGCGCCGGCCGCGATTTCCGGCAACGCCGCGAGCCGTGCCGCGAGCGCGCGCCCGTCGATGTCGGCGAGCGCGAACAGCTGCGCGAAGTCGTCGATCACGAAGTAGGTCTTCTGGAACGTGTCGATCCGGTACTGCGTGCGCATCACGCGCTCGAGGTCGAAGCCGAGCCGGTTCGGCGCCGCGCTCTCGACGCTGTACAGGCTCTCGCCCTTGCTCGACACGATGCCGGCGCCGTAGATCGACAATCCGTTGGTGCCGCGCGGATCGCGGATCAGCCCGAATTCCACCGTGTACCAGTACAGGCGCGCGAGCCGCGCGAGCGCCGCCGCGTCGTCGGCGACCGCGAGCGCGGCGCGGCCGTATGCCTGCATGTAGTCGGCGAACACCGGCTCGATCAGCAGCGGGACATGGCCGAACAGGTCGTGGAAGCAGTCGGGTTCCTGCAGGTAGTCGAGCTGGTCCGGGCGGCGCATCCACCAGGTGACCGGAAAGCGCCGGTTCGCGAGATGCTCGAAGAACACGCGGTCGGGCACGAGGCCCGGCACCGCGACGATTTCCCAGCCCGTCGCGGGCTTCAGCTGGCGGTTCACGTCGGCAAACGACGGCACGCGATCGGCGGGCAGCGCGATCTTGCCGAGCCCCGCGACGAACGCGTCGCACGCGCGTCCGCGCAGCAGCGCCGACTGGCGTGCATAGAGCTGCTGCCACACCGCGTGGTCGACCCGGCCGTAACGCGCGAGCGGCTGGTCGATGGTGAAATCGGCGCGGGTTTCGAGGCCCGCATCGAACTGCTCCTGCAGTTTCGCGGTGACGACGGTGGACATGATCAGGCTCTGCACGGCTGGAGTTGAGAGACATGCAAGTGTAGAGCGGGGTACGCGCGGATTGGGCGCAAAATTGGCGCTGATTTGCATGATGATGCGATAATCGCGCATCAAATCATCGAATCATGCGGAGAATAAACATGCTGGAACTCGATCACTTCGATCTCGCGCTGCTGGACGTGCTGCAGCGCTTCGGCCGCGCGACGCACCAGCAGCTCGGCGAGGAGGTGCCGCTGTCGCCGTCGCAGATCGGCCGGCGGCTGCAGCGGCTCGAGGCCGCGGGCGTGATCGAAGGCTATCGCGTGATGCTGCGGCCCGAAAAGCTCGGGCTCGGCGTGACCGCGTTCACGAGCCTGAAGCTGAAGCACCACGGCGATTCGATCATCGAGCAGTTCCAGCAGCAGATCGATGTGCTGCCCGAAGTGCTCGAGTGTCATGCGGTGGTCGGCGACGCCGACTATCTGCTGCGGATCGTCGCGCCCGACCTGAACGCGCTGTCGCAGTTCGTGATGAAGAAGCTGATGCGCGTGCCGGGCGTCGACAGCGTGCGCTCGAACATCGTGCTGACGACCTTCAAGCGCAACGGCGCGCTGCCGCTCGCGCATCTGGCGCCCGGCGCCGCCTGAGGCCGCGGCGGCGCGGCGCACCGTCGCCTGCGGGGCCGGATCAGGCTGCCTTTTCCTGCGCGTCGGCGTTCAGCAGGTCGACGTAGGCGACCGCGACCAGATCGTCCGGCGACACGCCGAGCTTCGTAAACACGTCGTGCGCCTCGGCTTCGCCGCCCGCTTCGTCGTCGTCGGGGCCGAGCACGACTTCCAGTTCGATGAAGTCGCCGAGGCCGTCGACGCGGTCGAGGTGGATGCGCGTGCGTCCCGCGAGATAGACGTGGCGCTCCTTCGTGACGATGCCGCGTGTGGTCAGCGCGGTGGCGAGCAGCGCGTGCATCGCGTCGGGGTTCGTCACCGGGCTGCGCGTGTAGTACGACGCCTTCGGGCCGTCGCGATCGTCGCGCTGGTAGAAGATCAGCTCGGCCGGCGTGCCGTCCTCGAAGCGGCGCAGCTTCAGCCGGCCGCGCGGCACGTCGTAGAAGAAATCCTGCTGGCGATAGAACAGCGGCGCTTCGGTCGCAAGCGTAGCCGCCTGTTCGCGCAGCCGCTCGAACTCACGGGCGCGGGCTTTGATCTCGATGTTGCGGGCCATGCGGGTCTCCTTCAATCGACAAGGGTCTCGCGAGTGTGCGAATGCACAATCTAGCAAAAAGGCCGCGACGGCGGCGTGACGGCGACATGGCGTGGGCGCCTCGCGGCGAAGCGACGCGCGGCCTGCCGCAGCGGCAGCGCTGCGCTCCGTGCAGCACGCCACGCCGTTTCATCAGCGCCGCTCATATCGCCCACTGCGTCTCGATCAGCGTAAGCGCGGCCGCGATCGCGGGCTCGTCGCGCCGCGCGGCGAGCGTCACGAAGCTCAGCTCGGTCGGCACCGTCACGCGCTCGACGATCGTCAGCGCGTGGGCGTGCGCCTCGGCCAGCGCGGTCGAATCGCGCGCGAGCGTCAGACCGATCCCTGATTTCACGAGGTCGAGCATCGACTGTTCCTGGTCGACTTCGGCGACCTTCACCGGCTGCGCACCGGCTTGCGCGAAGCGCCGCGACAGCAGCCGGTTGTGCGCGGACGCGGGCGGCGTCCAGATCCACGGCAGCGCGGCGAGCGCGCGCCAGTCGTGCGCGCGCTGCACGCGCTCCTTCCAGCCGGCCGGTGCGAGCACGCGGTACTGGAAACGCGTGAGCGTGACCGTGTGGAACAGCGCGCCGTCGCGCGGATCGTCGTCGCCGGGCCGGCCGATGTAGTAGCCGGCGTCGAGCGCCTGCGTGCGCACCTGTTCGAGCACCCAGCCCGACATGCCGTGGCGCAGCGCGGTCTCGATCTGCGGATGGGTCTCGACGAGCGCGCGCAGGAAGCCGCCGAGGCGCAGGAAGCCGGGATCGAGGATCGTGCCGATCCGCAGCCGGCCGCGCACCTCGTGACGCAGCGCGGCAGCCGCGCGTTCGACGTCGGCGGCCGCGGCGAGCGCGCGCTCCGCATGCGGCAGCAGCGTCTGGCCGTCGCGCGTGAGCAGCAGCCCGTGCGACGTGCGCGTAAACAGCGCGACGCCCAGCGTTTCCTGCAGATGCTTGATCCGCAGGCTGACGGCCGGCTGCGTCAGGTGCAGTTGCGCGGCGGCGCGCGTCAGGTTGCCTTCGCGGGCGACCGTCGCGAACGCGCGGAGCAGGGTGAGATCCATCGTCGTGATATGAGCGCGGCTTATAACGCGGTTCAGCATAACTCATTGGATCGGCGGCCGGCAGCGGGAGTACGCTTCATCGACCGGATCGGCCGGTGATCCGGCGGTTCGGCGATCTGCAGGAGAGGCGCGCCGGCCGCGACATGACGAACGCCGCGCATGCGACGCATGGCGCACTATGCTGGAAATGCCGGGCGGCATCGCGCCGCGCGGCGCACAACAAGGAAGGGGACACGCCGTGAATGCTCAACGCACGCTCGAGGGCGAATTCGATTACGTGATCGTCGGCGCGGGCACCGCGGGCTGCGTGCTCGCGAACCGCCTGACCGAGGATCCGGATATCCGCGTGCTGCTGCTCGAAGCGGGCGGCAAGGACGACTATCACTGGATCCATATCCCGGTCGGCTATCTGTACTGCATCGGCAATCCGCGCACCGACTGGCTGTACAAGACGCAGCCCGAAGCGGGGCTCAACGGCCGCGCGCTGTCGTATCCGCGCGGGCGCGTGCTCGGCGGCTGCTCGTCGATCAACGGAATGATCTACATGCGCGGCCAGCGCGACGATTACGACCGCTGGGCGCGCGAGACCGGCGATGCGGGCTGGTCGTGGGACAGCGTGCTGCCGGTCTTCAAGCGCAGCGAGGATCACCATGCGGGCGCGAGCGACGCGCACGGCGCGGGCGGCTACTGGCGCGTCGAAAAGCAGCGGCTGCGCTGGGAGATCCTCGAATCGTTCGCGCAGGCCGCGCAACAGACGGGCATACCCGCCACCGACGATTTCAACCGCGGCGACAATTCGGGGGTCGGCTATTTCGAGGTCAACCAGAAGCGCGGCGTGCGCTGGAATACGTCGAAGGCGTTCCTGCGGCCCGCGATGGCGCGCCCGAACCTGACCGTGATCACCGGCGCGCATGCGCAGCGCGTGATCTTCGACGGGCGGCGCGCGGTCGGCGTCGAATACCGCGGCGGCGGCACCGACTACGTCGCGCGCGCACGCGTCGAAGTGCTGCTCACGTCGGGCGCGGTGAATTCGCCGCAGCTGCTCGAACTGTCGGGCATCGGCGACGGCCGCCGGCTGCAGGCGCTCGGCATCGACGTCGTGCAGGACCTGCCGGGCGTCGGCGAGAACCTGCAGGATCACCTGCAGCTGCGCATGGCGTTTCGCGTCGAAGGCGTGCGCACGCTGAACACGCTCGCCGCGAACTGGTGGGGCAAGCTGATGATCGGCGCCCAATATGCGCTGCTGCAGCGCGGGCCGATGTCGATGGCGCCGTCGCAGCTCGGCGCGTTCGCGAAATCCGATCCGGACGATCCGGCGCTGACGAGCCCCGATCTCGAGTACCACGTGCAGCCGCTGTCGCTCGAGCGCTTCGGCGAGCCGCTGCACCGCTTCAATGCATTTACCGCGTCGGTGTGCCATCTGCGGCCGACCTCGCGTGGCAGCGTGCACATCGCGAGCACCGATCCGCACGCGGCGCCCGTGATCGCGCCGAACTACCTGACGACCGACCACGATCGCCGCGTCGCCGCGAACGCGCTGCGGCTGACGCGCCGCATCGCGTCCGCGCCGGCGCTCGCGCGCTATCGTCCCGAGGAAATCCTGCCCGGTCCGCGCTACCGGACCGAAGCGGAATTGCAGGAGGCGGCAGGGGCGGTCGGCACGACGATCTTCCACCCGGTCGGCACCTGCCGGATGGGCCGCGCGGACGACGAACGCGCGGTCGTCGACAGCCGGCTGCGCGTGCGCGGCATCGCGGGGCTGCGGATCGTCGATGCGTCGGTGATGCCGTTCATCACGTCCGGCAACACCAATTCGCCGACGCTGATGATCGCGGAACGCGCGAGCGACATGATCCGCGCCGATCGCCGCGCGGCGCGCGACGCGACGCCGGTGCAAACCGATGCGGCCGTGACGGTTGCGTGACGAAACACCCCGCGGGCGGCCATCCCGTGATCGGGATGGTCCGCTGATTCGCATAGCGAAGAATCGCGCGCGGCGACGGCGATCGGCCCTGCACGATTCGTGCACGCCGCGCGCTTGCGCGGTTTTTTTGTCGATGCGATGCCGTTCGTGCACGTATCGAGTGCGCGCGCAGCCACGAAAAAACACGCCGAAAACCGTGCGCCGGCGCACCCGGCATCGCGGCCAGCCCTATAAGTGCAAATCCCGATGATTGCACTGCACCAACGGCGCGACAATGACGCGCAGTGTGCATACGCGTCGGCGCGGGAGACCACCCTCGAGGCGTAAACGGCGTCCGGGGGCAGCCCGCCGATCCGCTGACCTGTTCGCGGCCGCTTGCGCGAATCTTCCCGGTGCTTCGCCTGACTTCGTACGGAAGGGAACATGATTCTCGGCGACACGATTCTGGAAACACGCGGACTGACGAAGGAATTCAGGGGCTTCACCGCCGTGAACGGCGTCAACCTGCGTGTGCGCCGCGGCGCGATCCATGCGCTGATCGGTCCGAACGGCGCGGGCAAGACCACCTGCTTCAACCTGCTGACCAAGTTCCTGACGCCGACGGCCGGCCAGATCGTCTTCAACGGGATCGACATCACCGACGAGCGGCCCGCGCAGGTCGCGCGGCGCGGCATCATCCGCTCGTTCCAGATCTCGGCCGTATTCCCGCATCTCACCGCATTGCAGAACGTGCGCATCGGCCTGCAGCGCGCGCTCGGCACCGAATTCCACTTCTGGCGCAGCGAACGCACGCTCCGGCGCCTCGACGATCGCGCGATGGACCTGCTCACGCAGGTCGGCCTGACCGATTTCGCGAACGTGCGGACCGTCGAGCTCGCATATGGTCGCAAGCGCGCGCTCGAGATCGCGACGACGCTCGCGATGGAGCCCGAACTGATGCTGCTCGACGAGCCCACGCAAGGGATGGGCCACGAGGACGTCGACCGCGTGACCGCGCTGATCAAGAAGGTCGCGAGCGGCCGCACGATCCTGATGGTCGAGCACAACATGAACGTGATCGCCGGCATCTCCGACACGATTACCGTCCTGCAGCGCGGCGAGGTGCTCGCCGAAGGCTCGTACGCGGAGGTGTCGAAGAATCCGCTCGTGATCGAGGCCTACATGGGCAGCGCCGATGCGGCGCTCGCGGGAGCCCACGCATGAAGCACAGCGAACGGGAGGAACGCGAATTGAGCGGCGTCGAAAGCGGTACGCCCGCGCTGGAGATCACGGGGCTCGAAGCCTGGTACGGGGAATCCCACATATTGCACGGTGTCGACCTGAGCGTGCACCGCGGCGAGGTCGTCACGCTGCTCGGCCGCAACGGCGCGGGCCGCACGACGACGCTGCGCGCGATCATGGGCCTCACCGGCCGCCGCAGCGGCTCGATCAAGGTCGCGGGCAACGAGACGATCGGCCTCGCCACGCATCGCATCGCGCATTTCGGCGTCGGCTACTGCCCTGAGGAGCGCGGGATCTTCTCGAGCCTGTCGTGCGAGGAGAACCTGCTGCTGCCGCCGCCGATCGGGCCGCGCGAGCACGCAATGCCGCTCGACGAGATCTACGCGATGTTCCCGAACCTCGCGTCGCGCCGGCAGAGCCAGGGCACGCGGCTGTCCGGCGGCGAGCAGCAGATGCTCGCGGTCGCGCGGATCCTGCGCACGGGCGCGAACCTGCTGCTGCTCGACGAGATTTCCGAGGGCCTCGCGCCGGTGATCGTGCAGGCGCTCGCGCGCATGATCGTCGCGCTGAAGTCGCGCGGCTACACGATCGTGATGGTCGAGCAGAATTTCCGCTTCGCCGCGCCGCTCGCCGATCGCTTCTACGTGATGGAGCACGGCCGCATCGTCGAGCATTTCCGCGCCACCGAACTGGAAGGCAAGATGCCGATCCTTCACGACCTGCTCGGGGTGTGACGCCGCCCCGTTTCCGTTGCCGCTAGCCGTGGCGGCCGTCGAATAACCACAACGCATCAGAACAACAGGAGACGTCAATGAAAATGAAGACCCTCGCACACGCGTGCCTTGCGCTCGCGAGCGCCGCATTCACCGCCGGCGCCGCGCATGCCGCGGATAGCGTGAAGATCGGTTTCATCACCGACATGTCGGGGCTTTACGCGGACATCGACGGGCAGGGCGGCCTCGAGGCGATCCGGATGGCGGTCGCCGATTTCGGCGGCAAGGTGCTCGGCAAGCCGATCGAGGTCGTCTACGCCGATCACCAGAACAAGGCCGACATCGCCGCGTCGAAGGCGCGCGAATGGATGGACCGCGGCGGGCTCGACCTGCTGGTCGGCGGCACGAATTCGGCCACCGCGCTGTCGATGAACCAGGTCGCGGCCGAGAAGAAGAAGGTCTACATCAACATCGGCGCGGGCGCCGACACGCTGACCAACGAGCAGTGCACGCCGTATACGGTCCACTACGCGTACGACACGATGGCGCTCGCGAAGGGCACCGGCTCGGCGGTGGTGAAGCAGGGCGGCAAGACGTGGTTCTTCCTGACCGCCGACTACGCGTTCGGCAAGGCGCTCGAGAAGAACACGTCGGACGTCGTGAAGGCGAATGGCGGGCAGGTGCTCGGCTCGGTGCGCCATCCGCTGTCCGCGTCGGACTTCTCGTCGTTTCTGCTGCAGGCGCAGTCGTCGAAGGCGCAGATCCTCGGCCTCGCGAACGCCGGCGGCGACACGATCAATTCGATCAAGGCCGCGAAGGAGTTCGGCATCACCAAGACGATGAAGATCGCCGCGCTGCTGATGTTCATCGACGACGTGCACAGCCTCGGCCTCGAGACGACGCAGGGCCTCGTGCTGACCGACAGCTGGTACTGGAACCGCGACGCGGCATCGCGCCAGTGGGCGCAGCGCTACTTCGGCAAGATGAAGAAGATGCCGTCGAGCCTGCAGGCGGCCGACTATTCGTCGGTGACGACCTACCTGAAGGCGGTGCAGGCGGCCGGCACGACCGACTCCGACAAGGTGATGGCCGAGCTGAAGAAGATGAAGATCAACGACTTCTACGCGAAGGGCTACATCCGCCAGGACGGCAGCATGATCCACGACATGTATCTGATGGAGGTGAAGAAGCCGTCCGAGTCGAAGGAGCCGTGGGACTACTACAAGGTGCTCGCGACGATTCCGGGCGAACAGGCATTCGCGACCAAGCAGGAATCGCGCTGCGCGCTGTGGAAGTAGGCATGACGCCGCGGCGCGCATCGCGCGTGCCGCGGGCCTGCGGCCGCCGCGACGTGCCCGCGGCGCCGCCCGCACGCGCGATGCGTGACAGGTTGCGCGCGCAACGAAACTCATTCTGACGGCAAAGTCGATGGAAATCTTTGGCATTCCGTTGCCGGCGATGCTGAGCCAGTTGCTGCTCGGGCTCGTCAACGGCTCGTTCTACGCGATCCTGAGCCTCGGGCTCGCGGTAATTTTCGGGCTGCTCAACGTGATCAACTTCGCGCACGGCGCGCTGTTCATGCTGGGCGCGATGCTCGCGTGGATGGGGCTGTCGTATTTCGGGCTGCCGTACTGGGCGATGCTGGTGCTCGCGCCGCTGATCGTCGGTGCGTTCGGGATCCTGATCGAGCGCTCGATGCTGCGCTGGCTGTACAAGCTCGATCACCTGTACGGGCTGCTGCTGACGTTCGGCCTGACGCTGGTCGTCGAAGGCGTGTTCCGCTCGATCTACGGCTCGTCGGGGCAGCCGTACGACGTGCCGTCGCAGCTGTCCGGCGCGACCAACCTCGGCTTCATGTTCCTGCCGAACTACCGCGCGTGGGTCGTCGTCGCGTCGCTCGCGGTGTGCCTCGCGACCTGGTTCGTGATCGAGAAGACGCGCCTGGGCGCCTACCTGCGCGCGGGCACCGAGAACCCGAAGCTGGTCGAGGCGTTCGGCGTGAACGTACCGATGATGATCACGCTCACCTACGGGTTCGGCGTCGCGCTCGCCGCGTTCGCCGGCGTGCTGGCCGCGCCGGTGATCCAGGTGTCGCCGCTGATGGGCCAGCCGATGATCATCACCGTGTTCGCGGTGGTCGTGATCGGCGGGATGGGATCGATCCTCGGCTCGATCGTCACGGGCCTGCTGCTCGGCGTGATCGAGGGCTTCACGCGCGTGTTCTACCCCGAAGCGTCGGCGACGGTCGTGTTCGTGATCATGGCGATCGTGCTGCTGATTCGCCCGGCGGGCCTGTTCGGCAAGGAAAAATGATGCAGAGAAAAGTGCTCTACGGTGTGCTGCTCGCCGCACTGCTCGTCGCGCCGTTCATCGGCGCGTATCCGGTGTTCGTGATGAAGGTGCTCGCGTTCGCCCTGTTCGCGGCCGCGTTCAACCTGCTGATCGGCTATACGGGGCTGCTGTCGTTCGGCCATGCGATGTTCCTCGCGACGGCCGGCTATGCGACCGGCTATTCGATGCAGACGCTCGGTTTCACGCCCGAGCTCGGCGTGCTCGCGGGCACCGTGGCCGCGACGCTGCTCGGGCTCGCGGTGGGCCTGTTCGCGATCCGCCGGCAGGGGATCTACTTCGCGATGATCACGCTCGCGTTCGCGCAGATGGTCTACTTCATCTACCTGCAGGCGCCGTTCACGCACGGCGAGGACGGGCTGCAGGGCGTGCCGCGCGGCCGGCTGTTCGGGCTGCTCGACCTGTCGAACGACGTCGCGCTGTACTACGTGGTGCTGGCCGTGATCGTCGCCGCGTGCGCGTTCATCGTGCGCGTCGTCCATTCGCCGTTCGGCCAGGTGCTGATCGCGATCAAGGAGAATGAGGCGCGCGCGATCTCGCTCGGCTACGACACCGACCGCTTCAAGCTGCTCGCCTTCGTGTTGTCGGCGGGGCTTGCGGGGCTGGCCGGCTCGCTGAAGGTGCTGGTGCTCGGCTTCGAGACGCTGTCCGACGCGTACTGGACGATGTCGGGCCTCGTCGTGCTGATGACGCTCGTCGGCGGGATGGGCACGCTGTTCGGGCCGCTGCTCGGCGCGGCGCTGATCGTCGCGCTCGAGGATCGTCTCGGCGATATCGGCGAATGGCTCGCGTCGACCACCGGCATCGGCTGGTTTCATTCGCTCGGCGAATCGGCGACGATCGTCACCGGGCTGATCTTCATTGCGTGCGTGCTCGCGTTCCGGCGCGGGATCGTCGGCGAGATGATCGCGCGGGTCAAGCCGCTCCGGGCATCGTAGCGGCGCGGCAGCGCGGTGGCCGGCGTTGATGCGAAGCACCATCCGGCATCGTCGGCGCGGCCCCGGCGGCAGGCCCGGGCCGGTGCCGCGCGGCAAGCTGGTGCCCCAATTTCGTGCGGCGATGCACCATAGGGGTAAATGCTAAGTTGCCGTGCCCGGTCAGCATCTTTAATATTCGTTTCAGTTCTGATGCACCGCGAAACGAATTTTGCAGGTGGAGAACGAGGAGACAATCGAGGCACAAAGTGCCCGGACCCCAAAGCGCTGTTGGACGGAATCCAACAGCGCTTTTTCATTTGTGCGCCGGATTTCCGTTGCACGTGCATGCATCGATCGGCGCGATGCGCGTTTGCGCCGTGTATCGTTTCGTGCGCACGCATCGTCGCGCGTCCTCTCCCGTCCCCGCGTTTTTCCTTTTCGCCAATCGGTCGTCGCGCCGTGCAGCCGCCATATGCCGGCCGTTCGGGCTTACCCGGTTGGCGTGCGCAAAATGCGTCCGTTACACTCGCCTTTCGCCGACCGGGCGGTCGGGAAACTCGGTCGGCAGTTCCCCCTACAAGCAGAATGCAGAACAGGGAGTGCGGTTGAATGACAAGCGCAGGACGATGGATCGGGGCAGAAAGGGCGGCTGGCGCCGCTCGCGCGGCGTCGCGCACGGGTAGGGGCGTCGCGGCATTTGCGGGCCGTCCTGCGGCCTGTCTGCGCGTCGCCTGCGTGACGCCGCCGTTGCGGGTCGTTGCTCCTGCATCCATCTGCACGCGGCTGGTGCATCGCGCCGGTTTCACGGGTTTTCGAGCCGCATGAGCTGCCGCTTTCCCGTTTTCCCGCCGTCCCGCCGAGGGCCATGCCGCGCCGCATCGGCGCGCATGTCGACGATCGTTGCGCTCGCAACGATCGTTTCCAGAATTTCACGTCGCTTCATCCTGACGACACTGCCGCTGCGCATCGTGACGGGAGAACGTTCGCGCGCTGCGCGTGCGTTGCCGTCGTCCTGGCCCGTGCAGCGGTCGCGGCGTTTCACGGGAAAACGAGCGTAGGCGGGACAATGCGAGATAGTTAAATTATTAACTTGTTTGAGGACCGGGCGCCGCCGAGCGACCCGCGGATTTTTCGAGCAGCGTTTGGAGACAAGCTAAATGAAGATGAATCGATGGATGGAGGCCGTGCTGGCGGTGGGCTTCGCGTGCGCGGCGACAACCGCGGCGGCGCAGGTGAAGATCGGCGTGACGCTGTCGGCCACCGGGCCGGCCGCCTCGCTCGGCATTCCGGAAAAGAACACGATCGCGCTGCTGCCGAAGGAAATCGCCGGCAAGAGCGTGCAGTACATCGTGCTCGACGACGCGTCCGACACGAGCCGCGCGGTGCAGAACGTGCGCAAGCTGATCGACGAGGATCACGTCGACGCGATCATCGGTTCGTCCGTCACGCCGAACTCGCTCGCGATGCTCGATCCGGTATCGCAGGGCAAGACGCCGACGATCTCGCTCGCGGCGAGCGCGCAGATCATCGCGCCGATGGACGCGAAGCGCGCCTGGAGCTTCAAGGTGCCGCAGAACGACCAGCTGATGGCGGATGCGATCGCCGGCTATATGGCCAAGCACGGCGTGAAGACGGTCGGCTTCATCGGCTTCGCCGACGCGTACGGCGACAGCTGGTACAACACGTTCAGCGCGGCCGCCGCGAAGAACGGCATCAAGATCGTCTCGAACGAGCGCTACGCGCGCACCGATGCGTCGGTGATGGGGCAGGTACTGAAGCTGATCGGCTCGAACCCCGATGCGGTGCTGATCGCCGGTTCCGGCACGCCGGCGGCGCTGCCGGCGAAGACGCTGAAGGAGCGCGGCTACAAAGGCAAGGTCTACCAGACGCACGGCGTCGCGAACAACGACTTCCTGCGCGTGTGCGGCAAGGATTGCGAAGGCGAGATCCTGCCGGCCGGCCCGGTGCTCGTCACAGACCAGCTGCCCGATTCGAATCCGGTGAAGAAGCCCGCGCTCGCGTACAAGGCCGCGTACGAGAAGGCCTATGGCGCCGGCTCGCTCGCGACCTTCGGCGGCCATGCGTGGGACGCGGGGCTGCTGCTGCAGCGTGCGATTCCGGAAGCGCTGAAGAAGGGCCAGCCGGGCACCGAGGCGTTCCGCGAGGCGCTGCGTGCGGCAATCGAGAACGTGAAGGATCTGCCTGTGTCGCACGGCGTGATCAACATGACGCCGACCGATCACAACGGCTTTGACACGCGTGCGCGTGTGATGGTGCAGATCGTCGACGGCAAGTGGAAGTTGCAGGCCGAATGAGTGTCACGTGAAACCGGCGTGCGCGGTGCGGATGCTGCCGCGCACGCCGTCGGCCGGACGCGCGCCCGAGCGCCGCGGCCGCGCCGAGTGGAACCCCGGCCGCCGCATGCGCCTGCGTTGCGCGCGCCCGCGCGGTTCCGGTTCGCAGTTTTCCGCAGCCTTCTCGATACACGAAACGTATGGATCTCTCGATTGCGGCGATCCTCGCTCAAGACGGCATCACGACCGGCGCCATTTACGCATTGCTGTCGCTGGCGCTCGTGCTGGTGTTTTCCGTCACGCGGGTGATCTTCATTCCCCAGGGCGAGTTCGTCGCCTACGGCGCGCTGACGCTGGCCGCGTTGCAGGCGCAAAAATTCCCCGCCACCTGCTGGCTGCTGTTCGTGATGGGCATCGCGTGCTTCCTGCTCGAAGTCGGCGGCCTGATCCGGCATCGCGAGCGCCGCCGCCAGCTCGGCCGCACGCTGGCGACGCTCGGCAGCCGCTACGTGCTGCTGCCGCTCGCGGTGTTCGCGCTGACCCGCAGCTTCGCCGCGCAGCCGCTGCCGATGCTGGCGCAGATCGCGCTGACGCTCGCGATCGTCGTGCCGATGGGGCCGTTCGTCTACCGGCTCGTGTACCAGCCGATCGCCGAGGGCACGACGCTGCTGCTGCTGATCGTCTCGGTCGCCGTGCACTTCGCGATGGTCGGCCTCGGGCTCGTGATGTTCGGCGCCGAAGGGTCGCGCACCAACGCGTTCTCGGATGCATCGCTGTCGATCGGCAGCCTCGCGGTGTCCGCGCAGAGCATCGTGGTGGTCGTCACGGCGCTGGTGCTGATCGCTGCGCTCTATGTGTACTTCGGCCGCACGATCGCCGGCAAGGCGCTGCGCGCGACGTCGGTGAACCGGCTCGGCGCGCGGCTCGTCGGCATCGGCACGACGGAAGCAGGGCGGCTCGCGTTCACGCTGGCGGCGGCGCTCGGCGTGCTGTCCGGGATCCTGGTCGGCCCGTTGACGACGATCTACTACGACTCCGGTTTCCTGATCGGGCTGAAGGGCTTCGTCGGCGCGATCATCGGCGGGCTCGTCAGCTATCCGCTCGCGGCGGCCGGTTCGCTGCTGGTCGGCGTGCTCGAATCGTATTCGTCGTTCTGGGCGAGTTCGTACAAGGAGGTGATCGTGTTCACGCTGATCATTCCGGTGCTGCTGTGGCGCAGCTTCGCGACGCCGCACGCGGAAGAGGACGAGGAGTGACGCGATGAAGACGACGATGGTGCGCAACAAGACCTTCTGGCTGTTTCTCGTGGTGCTGTTCGCGCTGCCGGTGCTGCCCGGCGCGCTGCAGGTGCCCGAGTACTGGATCACGCTGCTGAACTACATCGGCCTGTACGCGATCGTCGCAATCGGGCTCGTGCTGCTGACCGGCGTCGGCGGGATGACGAGCTTCGGGCAGGCGGCGTTCGTCGGCATCGGCGCGTATGCGACGGCGTTCCTGACGACCCAATACGGCGTGTCGCCATGGCTCGCGCTGATCGTCGGCGTCGTGCTGACGGCGCTCGTCGCGCTGGTGCTCGGTGCGGTCACGATGCGGCTGTCCGGGCACTTCCTGCCGCTCGGCACGATCGCGTGGGGCCTCGCGCTGTTCTATCTGTTCGGCAACCTCGAGATGCTCGGCAAGTACGACGGGATCAACGGGATTCCGGCGCTGAGCCTGTTCGGCGTCGCGCTCGACACCGGCCGCAGCCTGTATTTCCTGATCTGGGCCGTCGTGCTGGCCGCGATCGTGTCGGTGCAGAACCTGCTGAACAGCCGGCCCGGCCGCGCGATCCGCGCGCTGCGCGGCGGCGGCGTGATGGCCGAGGCGATGGGCGTGAACACCGCGTGGATGCGCGTCGTGATCTTCGTCTATGCGGCCGTGCTGGCGGCGGTGTCGGGCTTCCTGTACGCGCACCTGCAGCGCGCGGTGAACCCGACCCCGTTCGGCCTGAACCACGGGATCGAATTCCTGTTCATGGCGGTGGTGGGCGGCGTGTCGCATGTGTGGGGCGCGGTGCTCGGCGCAGCGATCCTGACCGTGCTGCAGGACTATCTGCAGACGCTGCTGCCGAAGCTGCTCGGCTCCGAAGGCAACTTCGAGATCATCGTGTTCGGCGTGCTGATGGTACTGCTGCTGCAGTACGCGCGGCAGGGCGTCTGGCCGTTCGTCGCGAAGCTGTTTCCGCGCGGGCCCGGCGCGCATGTGCCCGAGCACGCGGATCCGCTGCCGCAGCGCGAGCGGCCCGCGGCCGGCGAGCCGCTGCTGGTCGTCGACAAGGCTCGCAAGCAGTTCGGCGGCCTGGTGGCCGTCAACGACGTCAGCTTCGATGTGAAAGCGGGGCAGATCATCGGGCTGATCGGCCCGAACGGCGCGGGCAAGTCGACCACCTTCAACCTCGTGACGGGCGTGCTGCAGCCGACGGCCGGCGCGATTACGTTCCGTGGCGAGCGGATCGACGGGCTGACGTCGCGCCAGATCGTGCGGCGCGGGATCGGCCGCACGTTCCAGCACGTGAAGCTGCTGCCGGGGATGACGGTGCTCGAGAACGTCGCGATTGGCGCGCACCTGCGCGGCCATACCGGCGTGTGGCGCAGCGTCGCGCGGCTCAACGCGCATGAGGAGGCGCAGTTGCTGGCGGAAGCCGCGCGCCAGATCCGCCGTGTCGGCCTCGAGCAGCATATGTACGACGAAGCGGGCAGCCTTGCGCTCGGCCAGCAGCGGATCCTCGAAATCGCCCGCGCGCTGTGCTGCGACCCGACGCTGCTGCTGCTCGACGAGCCGGCGGCAGGGCTGCGCTACAAGGAAAAACAGCAGCTTGCGGACCTGCTGCGACGGCTGAAATCGGAAGGGATGAGCGTGTTGCTCGTGGAACACGACATGGATTTCGTGATGAACCTCACCGACCGGCTGGTGGTGATGGAATTCGGCACGCGGATCGCCGAAGGGCTGCCGCAGGACGTGCAGCAGGATCCGGCGGTGCTTGAAGCGTATCTGGGCGGGGTGGAGTGATGGCGGACACGACGATGCCGATTCTCGAAGTGCGCGGGCTGGCGGTTCGCTACGGGAAGGTCGAGGCGCTGCACGGCGCGGCAATCAAGGTTGGCGCGGGCCAGATCGTCAGCGTGATCGGCCCGAACGGCGCCGGCAAGTCGACATTGCTGAACGCGATCATGGGCGCGCTGCCGGTCACCGGGCATGCGTCCGGCGCGGTCGTGTACCGCGGCGACGACGTCGGCGCTTTGCCGATCGAGCAGCGCGTCGCGCGCGGGATGTGCCTGGTGCCGGAGAAGCGCGAGCTGTTCAGCACGATGACGGTCGAGGATAACCTCGTGCTGGGCGCGTATCGCCGCAAGCAGGCCGGGGAGGCGAACTTCCTCGATCAGCTCGATCACGTGTTCGCGCTGTTTCCGCGCTTGATGGAGCGACGCAAGCAGGCGGCCGGTACGTTGTCGGGCGGCGAGCGGCAGATGCTGGCGGTCGGGCGCGCGCTGATGGGCAAGCCCGACCTGCTGATGCTCGACGAACCCAGCCTCGGGCTCGCGCCGCTGATCGTGAAGGAGATCTTTCATATCATCAGCGCGCTGCGCGGCACGGGTGTCGCGACGCTGTTGATCGAACAGAATGCCCGCGCTGCGTTGCAGATCTCGGATTACGGTTATGTGCTGGAGACCGGCGAGTTTGCGCTGGAGGGCCCGGCTGCCGAACTTGCACAGAATCCTCGCGTGATCGAAACCTACCTCGGGTTGGCGAAGAAGCCGGCTTGAGCGAACGATTCGGCGGGAAACGGACGGCGTGTTTCACGTGAAACACGCCGTTTTTGTTTGGCGTAAATGCGTGGAACAGGGATGCGCGGTTATTCCGGTGGTCGAGACGAGTGGATAAGTGCGGAAGGAATAGTCGGAATTGCTGTGAAAAAGCGCCGACCGGGAGCGTGCGCTGTCACCGCCCGGCCTTGATGTTGGCGGAACATGGATTGTGCCGGTGGATAAGTCTCCGGCGATCAATCGAAAGTTCTGTGAGAAGGGGATCGGATGCATGCTCCCAACATCTTTGCCCACCCGGTCCACAGGCTTGCTTGTCCGGCCCGCTGCGCCGAGCACAGCGGGCCGACGATCTGTCGGCGCCGGTCCCACAGTTTCTCGGCCGGGATGGCGCGAATTCACACAGATTCGCCGGTCGGTCGAGGGAATCGTCGAAATGAACGGACCCTACCATTCGGACGGCCTTCGGGCGAAAAGCGAACCCGCTATAATTCGCCCCATACATTTCTCAGATAGGTTCGTGCGCAGACCTGCGTACGGAATCCACCATGCTTTATCCCACAGAATTTGACGTCATCGTCGTCGGCGGCGGTCATGCCGGCACGGAAGCCGCGTTGGCGTCCGCCCGAATGGGCGCGAAGACGCTGCTGCTGACCCATAACATCGAAACGCTTGGGCAGATGAGCTGCAATCCGTCGATCGGCGGTATCGGCAAAGGCCATCTGGTCAAGGAAGTCGACGCGCTGGGCGGTGCGATGGCCGCTGCGACGGACGAGGGCGGTATTCAGTTCCGGATCCTCAATTCGTCGAAGGGGCCGGCCGTGCGTGCCACACGCGCGCAGGCCGACCGCATCCTGTACAAGGCCGCGATCCGCCGCCGGCTCGAGAATCAGCCGAATTTGTGGCTGTTCCAGCAGGCCGTCGACGACCTGATGGTCGAAGGCGACCGCGTGGTCGGTGCCGTCACGCAGATCGGCATTCGCTTCCGCGCGCGTGCGGTAGTGCTGACGGCCGGCACGTTCCTCGACGGCAAGATTCATGTCGGCCTGAACAACTATACGGGCGGTCGTGCGGGCGATCCGGCGGCCGTGTCGCTGTCGGCGCGCCTGAAGGAACTGAAGCTGCCGCAGGGCCGCCTGAAGACCGGGACACCGCCGCGTATCGACGGCCGCACGATCGATTTCTCGAAGCTGGAAGAGCAGCCCGGCGATCTCGATCCGATCCCGGTGTTCTCGTTCCTGGGCCGTGCCGAACAGCATCCGCAGCAGCTGCCGTGCTGGGTCACGCATACGAACGAGCGCACGCACGACATCATTCGCGGCGGCCTCGACCGTTCGCCTATGTATACAGGCGTGATCGAGGGCGTCGGCCCGCGCTACTGCCCGTCGATCGAGGACAAGATTCACCGGTTCGCGTCGAAGGAATCGCACCAGATATTCCTCGAGCCGGAAGGGCTGACGACCAACGAGTTCTACCCGAACGGCATCTCGACGAGCCTGCCGTTCGACGTGCAGCTCGAGCTCGTGCATTCGATGCGCGGCCTCGAGAACGCCCATATCCTGCGCCCCGGCTATGCGATCGAGTACGACTATTTCGATCCGCGCGCGTTGAAGGCGTCGCTCGAGACGAAGGCGATCAACGGGCTGTTCTTTGCGGGCCAGATCAACGGCACGACCGGTTACGAAGAAGCAGCGGCACAGGGCCTGCTGGCTGGGCTGAACGCCGGCCGCTATGTGCAGGAAAAGGATGCATGGTGCCCGCGCCGTGATCAGGCCTATCTCGGCGTGCTGGTCGACGATCTCGTGACGCGTGGTGTCGCAGAGCCGTACCGGATGTTCACGAGCCGGGCCGAGTACCGGCTGAGCCTGCGCGAAGACAATGCGGACATGCGTCTGACCGAGATCGGCCGTGAACTGGGGCTCGTCGATGACGTGCGCTGGGATGCGTTCTGCCGCAAGCGCGATGCTGTTTCACGTGAAACAGAACGCCTGAAGACGACCTGGGTGACGCCGAAGACGCTGCCGGCGGAAGAAGCGACCGCCTTGCTCGGCAAGGCGATCGATCACGAATACAGCCTCGCCGAGCTGCTTCGCCGTCCGGGCATTACCTACGACGGCGTGTGCGGGCTGAAGGGCGGCGAATGCGGCCCGGCTGAACCGCTGGCCGACGATCCGGTGCTGCTTGCGCAGATCAAGGAGCAGGTCGAGATCGGCATCAAATATCAGGGCTACATCGAGCGTCAGGCAACCGAGATCGAGCGCAACGATGCGAACGAGAATACGCGTCTGCCGGACGGCATCGACTACCGCGAAGTGCGCGGCCTGTCGTTCGAGGTGAGCCAGAAGCTCAATCAGTTCCGGCCGGAAACGATCGGGCAGGCGTCGCGCATTTCGGGCGTCACGCCGGCGGCGATTTCGCTGCTGATGGTGCACCTGAAGCGGCGCGGCCTCGGCCGCCGCAACGGCGCCGCCGCATCGGCAACAGAGCAGGGGGACGATGTCGTCCCGACGCGCCAATGACGGCGCGTCGCGCGCCGGCGGTTAATCGGGACGTACTTGAACAGATGCTCGTCGAAGGCGCGGCCGCGCTCGACCTTGCACTGACGGATGCGCAACGCGACCAGCTGCTCGACTATGTGGCTTTGCTCGGCAAGTGGAACGCGGTCTACAACCTGACCGCGATCCGCGACCCGAAGCAGATGCTGATCCAGCACATCCTCGATTCGCTCTCCATCGTTCCGCACCTGCGCGGCCGCGCGTCGGCCCGCGTGCTCGACGTCGGCTCGGGCGGCGGATTGCCGGGCATCGTGCTGGCGATCGTCGAACCCGACTGGCAGATTACGTTGAACGACATCGTGCAAAAGAAGTCCGCGTTCCAGACGCAGACGCGTGCGGAGTTGAAGCTCGCCAATCTGTCGGTGGTCACCGGACGTGTCGAATCGCTGCAGCCGGGTGTCGAAGTGCCGGAAAAATTCGACATGATCGTATCGCGCGCTTTCGCTGACCTGTCCGACTTCGTTAAACTTGCTCGACATCTGGTCGCGCCGGGCGGATCGATCTGGGCAATGAAGGGCGTGCATCCGGACGACGAGATTGCACGACTGCCGGAAGGCAGCCACGTGAAGCAAACGATGCGGCTGACGGTTCCGATGCTCGATGCCGAACGGCATCTGATCGAAGTGACCGTCGACGAAGCGATTTGACGGCGCGCGCTGGCGCGCCGATTGTTTGAAGGTAAGAGGAACACACCAACGATGGCAAAGATCTTCTGCGTTGCGAACCAGAAGGGGGGCGTCGGCAAGACGACGACATCGGTCAATCTCGCCGCAAGCCTTGCAGCGCAGGAGCAACGAGTCCTGCTGATCGATCTCGACCCGCAGGGCAACGCGACGATGGGCAGCGGGATCGACAAGGCCGCATGCGAATCGACCGTGTACGAAGTGCTGGTCGACGGCGTGTCGGTTGCCGATGCGCGTATCCGGCCGGAGGCGGTCAAGTACGACGTGCTGCCCGCGAACCGCGAGCTGTCCGGTGCGGAGATCGAGCTGATCGGCATCGACAACCGCGAGCGTCAGTTGAAGGCCGCGCTCGACCGCGTCGCCGACGACTACGATTTCGTGCTGATCGACTGCCCGCCGACGCTGTCGTTGCTGACGCTGAACGGACTGTGCGCGGCGCATGGCGTCGTGATTCCGATGCAGTGCGAGTATTTCGCGCTGGAAGGGCTGTCCGATCTGGTCAACACGATCAAGCAGGTTCACGCGAACATGAACCGCGACCTGAAGATCATCGGCTTGCTGCGCGTGATGTTCGATCCGCGCATCACGCTGCAGCAGCAGGTCTCCGATCAACTGAAAGCGCACTTCGGCGACAAGGTGTTCGACGCGGTGATTCCGCGGAACGTGCGGCTGGCGGAAGCGCCGAGCTACGGGCTGCCGGGCGTCGTGTTCGATCGCAGCTCGCGCGGTGCGCAGGCCTATCTCCAGTTCGGTGCAGAGATGATCGAGCGCGTCCGCGCGTTCGAGGCATCGTGAGCCGGACATGAGCGAAGCGAGGAAGAAAGACATGAACGCCGTACCAAAGAAGAAGGGCTTGGGACGTGGCCTCGAAGCGCTGCTCGGCGGCAGCGCCGACATCACCGAAGCGGTGAAGATCGAAGGGGCGCCGAACACGCTCGCGCTCGGCAAGCTGCAGGCCGGCAAGTACCAGCCGCGCACGCGGATGGACGAAGGTAGCCTGCAGGAGCTGGCGGCCAGCATTCGCGCACAGGGCGTGATGCAGCCGATCCTGGTGCGGCCCATTTCATCAGACAAATACGAGATCATCGCGGGCGAGCGGCGTTTCCGCGCGGCGCGTCTCGCCGGGCTCGACGAGGTGCCGGTACTGGTGAAGGATGTATCCGATCAGGCCGCTGCCGCGATGGCGCTGATCGAGAACATCCAGCGCGAGGATTTGAATCCGCTGGAAGAGGCGCACGGCATCCAGCGCCTGCTCGACGAGTTCGGTTTCACGCACGAACAGGCGGCCGAGTCGGTTGGCCGTTCGCGCAGCGCGGTGTCGAACCTGCTGCGCCTGCTGAACCTCGCCTCGCCGGTACAGACGATGCTGCTCGCGGGCGATCTCGACATGGGGCATGCGCGCGCGCTGCTCGCGGTCGATGCGGCGACGCAGATCACGCTCGCGCACCAGGTCGTCAACAAGCGCATGTCGGTGCGCGAGACCGAGAAACTCGTCGCGCAGACGACGAAGGAAGCGCCGGCCGTGAAGGCGCGCGCGAAGGACGACGGCGGGCGCGACACGCGTCGTCTCGAGGAGGAGTTGTCCGACCTGCTGGCGTCGACGGTGAAGATCAAGCTCGGCCGGCGCGGGCGAGGGCAGGTGATGATCGACTTCGGCAACCTCGATGCGCTCGAAGGCATTCTCGCGCGCCTGCGCGGCAACGTCGCAACCGAAGAATAACGAGGCGGCATCGATGGATGACACGGGCGCACCGGCGCCGCGCCGGTGGCTCGGATGGCTCGCGCAGGAGCCCGTGCTGTCGGTGCTGGTGCTGGGTCTGATCGCGCTGCAATGGATGCGTCCGCAACCATTCGGTGTACTGGCCGGTCGCGTCGACTGGCAGACGGTCGCGACGCTCGCGGGGCTGCTGATGCTGACCAAGGCGCTCGAGCTGTCCGGCTGCCTGATGTGGCTCGCACACCGCATCGTTCATCACGTGCATTCCGAGCGCGGCCTTGCGATGCTGCTGGTCGTATTCGCAGCCGCGCTGTCGATGTGGCTGACCAACGACGTCGCGCTGTTCGTCGTCGTGCCGCTGATGGTGTCGCTGCGCGCGCTGACGCCGCTGCCGTTTCGCCGGCTTGTGATCGTCGTCGCGCTGGCCGTCAATGCGGGGTCGGTCGCGACGCCGCTCGGCAATCCGCAGAATCTTTTCCTGTGGCAATTGAGCGGCGTGTCGTTCGGCCGCTTCGTCGTGACGCTCGGGCCGCTGGCCGCCGCGCTGATGGCGCTGCTGCTGGTGCTGACCGCGTGCATGTTTCGCGCGAAGCCGCTCGACCTGTCGGGCGACGTCGCGGCGCGGCCGGTGCAGCGCATGCACGCGCTGATCGCTGCGGTGATGTTCGCCGCATTCGTGCTGCTTGCCGACGCGCACCATCCGCTGCCGGGCCTGATCGCCGTCGCGATCGTGCTGCTCGTCGTCCAGCGTCAGGCAGTCCTGAAGATCGACTGGCTGCTGCTGCTGATTTTCGTGCTGATGTTCGTCGTGCTGCGCAGCGCGGCGGCGCTGCCGGTCGTGCACGACGCGATCGCGCGGGCGCAGCTCGATTCGCCGCTGCGCGTCTTCGCGGCGGGCGCCGTGCTGTCGCAGGGAATCAGCAACGTGCCGGCCGCGATCCTGTTGTCGGAGTTCACGCATGACTGGCGCGCACTGGCGTTCGGTGTGTCGGTCGGCGGCTTCGGCTTCGCGATCGGCTCGCTCGCGAACCTGATCGCGGTGCGCCTCGCGAAGGAGCCGCGCATGTGGCTGCCGTTTCATCTCCTATCGATCCCGTTCGCGCTGGCCAGTGCGGCGCTGGGAGCGTGGCTGCTGCACGGTTGAGCGGCGCGCACAGTTTCAAGAGGCGGTGCGGCGAGGGTGGTCGCACAGCATTCGCTGTGATCGGGTGTGGCGTGGGGGTGGCGTAATCCACAGTCGATCGCCTGTGGCGGCATTGCAACTATCGCGCGGATTATTCGATTCACGGTCGTTGTGCGGTGCGCGTCGATCGCGTGCGGCGGCGCACAGCGTTTCGCTTGCTTCCGGTGTCCGCCTGCGCGCCGTTTCAAGTCGCTGCTTCACGGCGACTTTCCTGTCCCGATCCCGTTGCGCCGAGGCTGCTCCAATCGGGCGTCGTTTCCGCCGCTATCCGATGCCGGCCGACTTTTCCCTGCAACAAATACCGGTGCGGAAAGTTGACCTTACAACTGTCATCGTACGTCGTCGATTCGCGCGTTTTTCACATGATGAGTGGTCGTTTTACGCTGGTTTTTGTCGCGTCTAAAGCCTTGAATCAGTTGCAACTATCGCTTACAATCGCCCGGATTTGTTAGCTAGGCACCCCTGAAAGCTTTCGGAAAGCTTGGGGCTGGTTTCAGGATTTTGCGGAATACTGCGATGGCGGGTCAGGCGCCGAACAACGGGCACGATGATCACCGCGCGCAACGCACCGCTTCAGCGGCCGGCGAGCGGCGCGAATCCGATGCCGACGACTGGGATGCCGAGCAGCAGGATAACAACATCGTTCCGCTCACGCGGGAGGAGGCCGAGAGGCTGTTCGGCCCGAACGTGAGCAAGCCGTCGCGCGTGACCCCCTCGAAGGTGGTGATCGTGCAGGTGGCCCTGTCCCTGGTTGCAACGCTGGCGTGGTGGCTGTTTTCGAAGTCGCCGGGCGCCGCTGCGCAATCCGCGTTTCTGGGCGGAGCGATCGGCTGGGTGCCCAGCGCGTTGTTCGTGGCACGACTGAAGGCCGGTGGCTCGGCCACCGTGATGAGCTGGGTGATGGGCGAAGCCCTGAAGCTCGGCCTGACGATCGGGATGTTTGCAGCAGTGGCGTTCGGCTGGGCCGGCGTGCACTGGGTGCCGCTCCTCGTCACGTACCTCGTCGTGCTGAAGACGTACTGGATCGCGCTGGCCTGGCGGTAAAAAACAGCAGCGTGCGGTTTCGACAACGAATCGCACCGGCCCGTTCCCGCAATAGCGTGTTGCGGAACAGGCAAAACGATTTTCGACAATTTGGGTGGCATTAACGATATGGCAGCTAGCGAAGGCACGCGCGGTCCGGATCCGTCCGAGTACATTGCGCACCACTTGCAGAATTTCTCCACCTCGCATCAGACGTCGATTTTCGACATCCACGTCTGGAATCTCGACACGCTGTTCTGGTCGATCGTCTGCGGCATCGTGACGATCGTCGTGCTGCGCCTGGCTGCCCGCAAGGCGACGCCGGGCGTGCCGGGCCGCTTCCAGTGCGCGATCGAGATGCTCGTCGAAATGGTCGAAGACCAGTCGAAGGCCATCGTCCACGGCAATCGCACCTTCATCGCCCCGCTCGCCCTCACGGTGTTCGTGTGGGTCGCGCTGATGAACTCCCTCGACTTCCTTCCCGTCGACCTGCCGGGCCGCATCATCGGCTGGCTCGGTCTGTCGGACGTGATCTCCCACCATCGCATCGTTCCGACGGCCGACCTGAACGGCACGCTCGGCATCGCGCTTGGCGTGTTCGTCCTGATGATCTACTACAGCATCAAGATCAAGGGCGCGGGCGGGTTTGTGCATGAGCTGCTGTCGGCGCCGTTCGGCGGCCACCCGCTGCTCTGGATCCCGAACCTCGCGCTGAACATCGTCGAATACGTCGCGAAAACCGTCTCGCTCGGCATGCGGCTGTTCGGCAACATGTACGCGGGTGAGCTGTTGTTCCTGTTGATCGCCCTGCTCGGCAGCATGTGGAGCTTCGGTGGCGATGCAACGTTCCTCGGCTTCGTTGGTCATGTGATCGCAGGCAGCGTCTGGGCAATCTTCCACATCCTGATTGTTCTGTTGCAGGCATTCATTTTCATGATGCTGACGCTGGTGTATCTCGGCCAGGCGCACGACAAGCATTAAGCACGGCGTGCAAACAAGAGTCTTCGTTTTAGTTTTTTAAATCTCAGTTCCAAGTCTTTTCTCAAAGGAGTGATCATGCAAGCTTACATCGCCAACATCCAGGGTCTGACCGCCATCGGTATCGGCATCATCATCGGCCTGGGTGCAATCGGCGCCTGTATCGGTATCGCGCTGATGGGTGGTAAGTACATCGAAGCCTGCGCACGTCAGCCGGAACTCATCAACCCGCTGCAAACGAAGATGTTCCTGCTGGCTGGCCTGATCGACGCGGCATTCCTGATCGGCGTGGGTGTTGCAATGCTGTTCGCGTTCGCGAACCCGCTCCTGTCGAAGCTCGCAGGCTAAGGTTCCTCGGAAATATGCGCCCGGTGTAACGCCGGCGCAGGGCGGAACGGAGACTTGGGGCGCTGATCGAATGCAACTCGATGAGCGCCTTACCGTTTCATTTTTCCGGAATAGCAGATAAGGAAACACCGTGAATCTCAACGCAACTCTGTTTGCGCAAATGGTCGTGTTCCTGGTCCTCGCGTGGTTCACGATGAAGTTCGTGTGGCCGCCGTTGATCAACGCCCTCGACGAACGTTCGAAGAAGATCGCCGACGGCCTGGCCGCCGCCGAAAAGGGCAAGTTGGAACTCGAAGCAGCGCACAAGCGCGTGGACCAGGAACTCGCGCAGGCCCGCAACGACGGCCAGCAGCGCATCGCCGACGCTGAAAAGCGTGCCCAGGCGGTCGCCGAGGAAATCAAGGCCAACGCCCAGGCTGAAGCCGCCCGCATCGTCGCCCAGGCGAAGGCGGAAGCAGAACAGCAAATCGTGAAGGCGCGCGAAGCGCTGCGTGGTGAAGTCGCCGCGCTGGCCGTGAAGGGCGCCGAGCAGATCCTGAAGCGCGAAGTCGATCAAACGGCCCACGCCCAACTGCTGAATCAACTGAAAGCCGAGCTCTGATCATGGCCGAACTTGCAACCATCGCCCGCCCTTACGCAGAAGCGCTGTTCCGCGTGGCCGAGGGAGGTGACATCGCCGCCTGGTCCACGCTCGTGCAAGAGCTGGCCCAGGTTGCGCGTCTGCCGGAAGTGCTGTCCATCGCGTCGAATCCGAAGGTGACGCGCGCGCAAGTGGCCGAGCTGCTGCTTGCCGCGGTGAAGTCGCCGCTCGCGACCGGTGCGGAAGCGAAGAACTTCGTGCAGATGCTGGTCGACAATCATCGCATCGCGCTGCTGCCGGAAATCGCCGAGCAGTTCGAGGCGCTCAAGAACGAACGCGAAGGTGCAGCCGACGCCGAGATCGTGAGCGCGTTCCCGCTGAACGGCGCGGATCTCGACACGCTTGTCGCGAGCCTCGAACGCAAGTTCAAGCGCAAGCTGAAACCGACGGTCGAAGTCGATTCGTCGCTGATCGGCGGCGTGCGCGTGACGGTCGGCGACGAAGTGCTCGACACCTCGGTTCGTGCGCGCCTCGCATCGATGCAGGCTGCGTTGACCGCCTGAGCGCCACGCCGGCACGCAACAGAATTGACTATCAGGAGCGAATAATGCAACTCAATCCCTCTGAGATCAGCGAGCTGATCAAGAGCCGGATCCAGGGCCTTGAAGCGAGCGCAGACGTTCGCAACCAGGGCACCGTGATCTCCGTGACCGACGGTATCGTGCGCATCCACGGCCTGTCCGACGTGATGCAGGGCGAAATGCTCGAGTTTCCGGGCAACACGTTCGGCCTCGCGCTGAACCTCGAGCGCGACTCGGTCGGCGCGGTGATTCTCGGCGAATACGAACACATCTCGGAAGGCGACATCGTCAAGACGACGGGCCGCATTCTGGAAGTCCCGGTCGGTCCGGAACTCGTCGGCCGCGTGGTCGACGCGCTCGGCAACCCGATCGACGGCAAGGGCCCGGTCAACGCGAAGCTGACCGACGCGATCGAAAAGATCGCCCCGGGCGTGATCTGGCGCAAGTCGGTGTCGCAGCCGGTGCAGACGGGCATCAAGTCGATCGACGCGATGGTGCCGATCGGCCGCGGCCAGCGTGAGCTGATCATCGGCGACCGTCAGTGCGGCAAGACCGCGGTGGCGCTCGACGCGATCATCAACCAGAAGGGCAAGGACCTGATCTGTATCTACGTCGCGATCGGCCAGAAGGCTTCGTCGATCATGAACGTGGTGCGCAAGCTCGAAGAAACGGGCGCGATGGAGTACACCATCGTCGTCGCCGCTTCGGCATCGGATTCCGCCGCGATGCAGTACCTCGCGCCGTACGCGGGCTGCACGATGGGCGAGTACTTCCGCGATCGCGGCCAGGACGCGCTGATCATCTATGACGACTTGACCAAGCAGGCATGGGCATACCGTCAGATCTCGCTGCTGCTGCGCCGCCCGCCGGGCCGTGAAGCGTACCCGGGCGACGTGTTCTATCTGCACTCGCGTCTGCTCGAGCGCGCGGCTCGCGTGTCGGAAGAGTATGTCGAGAAGTTCACGAACGGCGAAGTGAAGGGCAAGAGCGGCTCGCTGACGGCCCTGCCGGTCATCGAAACGCAGGCTGGCGACGTGACCGCGTTCGTTCCGACGAACGTGATCTCGATTACCGACGGCCAGATCTTCCTGGAAACCGACCTGTTCAACGCAGGCATCCGCCCGGCAATCAACGCCGGCGTGTCGGTGTCGCGCGTCGGTGGCGCCGCGCAGACGAAGGTCGTGAAGAAGCTGTCGGGCGGTATCCGTACCGACCTCGCACAGTACCGTGAACTCGCCGCATTCGCGCAGTTCGCATCGGACCTCGACGAAGCGACCCGCAAGCAGCTCGAGCGCGGCCGCCGCGTGACGGAACTGCTGAAGCAGCCGCAGTACCAGCCGCTGCAGGTGTGGGAGCTGGCCGTGTCGCTGTACGCCGCGAACAACGGCTACCTCGACGATCTCGACGTGAAGCAGGTGCTGTCGTTCGAGAAGGGCCTGCGCGAAAACCTGAAGACCAGCCACGCTGACCTCATCAAGCGCATCGAAGACACCAAGGATCTCTCGAAGGACGACGAAGGCGCGCTGCGCGCGGCGATCGAATCCTTCAAGAAGTCGGGTGCCTATTGATCCGCGAGTGACACACTGAGGCCGCGCGGGTGATGCGCCCGCGCCGCTTCGGTGAGCGGTGCATGAGCCCCGAGTAAAGCGCTGAAGCGCTAACTCGGGGCGCAAAGGAGCAAGCTATGGCTGGAATGAAGGAAATTCGCGGCAAGATCAAGAGCGTGCAGAACACGCGCAAGATCACGAAGGCGATGGAGATGGTGGCCGCATCGAAGATGCGCCGCGCGCAGGAACGCATGCGCGCCGCTCGTCCGTACGCGGACAAGGTCCGTGCCATCGCCGCGCACATGAGCCGCGCGAACCCGGAGTACCGCCACCCGTTCATGGTGGCAAACGACGGCGCGAAGACGGCCGGCATCATCCTCGTCACGACGGACAAGGGTCTGTGCGGCGGTCTGAACACCAACGTGCTGCGTGCGACGGTGCAGAAGTTCAAGGAGCTGGAAGAGAAGGGCCAGAAGGTCGAAGCCACCGCGATCGGCGGCAAGGGCCTCGGGTTCCTGAACCGTTTCGGCGCGAAGGTGATGTCGCAGGTCGTGCACCTCGGCGACACCCCGCATCTCGACAAGCTGATCGGCGCCGTGAAGACGCAGCTCGATCTGTACTCGGAAGGCAAGCTGTCGGCGGTCTATCTCGCGTACACGCGCTTCATCAACACGATGAAGCAGGAAGCGGTGATCGAGCAGCTGCTGCCGCTGTCGTCGGAGCACTTCGAGGCCGACGACGGTACGCCGGCCACGTCGTGGGACTACATCTACGAGCCGGACGCGCAGGCAGTCGTCGACGAACTGCTCGTGCGTTACGTCGAGGCGCTGGTGTACCAGGCCGTCGCGGAGAACATGGCGTCCGAGCAATCGGCGCGCATGGTCGCGATGAAGGCCGCGTCCGACAACGCGAAGACGGTGATCAGCGAACTGCAGCTCGTGTACAACAAGAGCCGTCAGGCCGCGATCACGAAGGAACTGTCGGAGATCGTCGGCGGCGCAGCCGCTGTTTAAGCGCGCGTCCGGGACGACAACTGCGCCTTTGCGCGAGTAAAGAATCAGGTATTTAAAGGAAAAGCGATGAGTACTGCTGCTTTGGTAGAAGGCAAGATCGTACAGTGCATCGGCGCCGTTATCGACGTGGAATTCCCGCGCGAAAGCATGCCGAAGATCTACGACGCGCTCATTCTCGATGGCTCGGAACTGACGCTCGAAGTCCAGCAGCAGCTGGGCGACGGCGTGGTCCGTACCATCTGTCTGGGTGCATCCGACGGCCTGCGCCGCGGCCTGACCGTGAAGAACACGGGCAACCCGATCTCGGTGCCGGTCGGCAAGCCGACCCTCGGCCGGATCATGGACGTGCTCGGCCGTCCGATCGACGAAGCGGGCCCGATCGAAAGCGAAACGAAGCGTTCGATCCACCAGAAGGCGCCGGCGTTCGACGAACTGTCGCCGTCGACCGAGCTGCTCGAAACGGGCATCAAGGTCATCGACCTGATCTGCCCGTTCGCAAAGGGCGGCAAGGTCGGTCTGTTCGGCGGTGCAGGCGTGGGCAAGACCGTCAACATGATGGAGCTCATCAACAACATCGCGAAGGAGCACGGCGGTTACTCCGTGTTCGCGGGCGTGGGCGAGCGTACCCGTGAAGGGAACGACTTCTACCACGAAATGAAGGACTCGAACGTTCTCGACAAGGTCGCGCTGGTGTACGGCCAGATGAACGAGCCGCCGGGCAACCGTCTGCGCGTCGCGCTGACCGGCCTGACGATGGCCGAGTTCTTCCGCGACGAAGGCCTCGACGTGCTGTTCTTCGTCGACAACATCTACCGTTTCACGCTGGCCGGTACCGAAGTGTCGGCACTGCTCGGCCGTATGCCGTCGGCCGTGGGCTATCAGCCGACGCTGGCTGAAGAAATGGGCAAGCTGCAGGAACGCATCACGTCGACCAAGAAGGGCTCGATTACGTCGGTTCAGGCCGTGTACGTCCCTGCGGATGACTTGACCGACCCGTCGCCGGCAACCACCTTCGGCCACCTCGACGCAACCGTCGTGCTGTCGCGTGACATCGCTTCGCTGGGTATCTACCCGGCGGTCGACCCGCTCGACTCGACGTCGCGCCAGATCGACCCGAACGTGATCGGTGAAGAGCACTACTCGATCACCCGCCGCGTTCAGCAGACGCTGCAGCGCTACAAGGAACTGCGCGACATCATCGCGATTCTGGGCATGGACGAACTGTCGCCGGAAGACAAGCTGTCGGTCGCCCGTGCGCGTAAGATCCAGCGTTTCCTGTCGCAGCCGTTCCACGTCGCTGAAGTGTTCACGGGCTCGCCGGGCAAGTACGTGCCGCTGAAGGAAACGATCCGCGGCTTCAAGATGATCGTCGACGGCGAGTGCGACCACCTGCCGGAACAGGCGTTCTACATGGTCGGCACGATCGACGAAGCCTTCGAGAAGGCCAAGAAGATCCAGTAAGGGTTCGAGTGAGTAGCACGCCGGCGCGTGCCGGCTGGGGAATAAGTCACCAGTGACTTATCCCCCGGCCGCTCGCGCCGCAGCAACACGCTCAACCCGCCGTGCATGGGATCGGAGTACGCGCCAAAGCGCATACTCCGATCGACAGGAGTCGATATGGCAACCATCAAAGTAGACGTCGTCAGCGCGGAAGAGCAGATCTTCTCGGGCGAGGCGAAATTCGTCGCGCTGCCGGGCGAAACGGGTGAGCTGGGTATTCTGCCGGGTCACACGCCGCTGATCACGCGGATTCGTCCGGGTGCGGTGCGCATCGAAGTCGAGGGCGGCAACGACGAATTCGTGTTCGTCGCGGGCGGCATTCTCGAAGTGCAGCCGGGCGCCGTGACGGTGCTCGCCGACACCGCGATCCGCGGCAAGGACCTCGACTCGGCGAAGGCCGAGGAAGCGCGCAAGCGCGCCGAGGAGACGCTGCAGAACGCGAAGTCGGACATCGACCTCGCGAAGGCGCAATCCGAGCTCGCGACCGCGATGGCGCAGCTCGAGGCGATCCAGCGTCTGGCGAAGATTCGCAGCCGGCACTGAGCCGCGTCGCGCATCCCGCGAAAGAAAGCAGCCCTCGGGCTGCTTTTTTTTCGTCTGCGGTTTGCCGCCGCGCGACGCATCGTTCCGTCCGGTCGTGCTATTTCATCCGCGCGCCGCGATTTGCTGTCAGAGTATCGTCAGCGGAGCGCGGCATCATCCGCGATGAGGCCGCGCCGCGCGACGGCGCAGGCGAGGCCTGATCAGACAAAACGGACGGAGACACTCATGGCAGCAGACCTTGGCGTGGGGGCGCTGATCGCGCCCGAGAACGGACTGTCGTACGTGCGCGGCGCGACCGACGTGCCGCTGTCGGAGGCGACGATCGGCCGATTCCTGCTCGATACGGCGGCGCGCTTTCCCGACCGGCCGGCCGTCGTGTTTCGCGAGCAGCAGGTGCGCTGGACCTGGCGCGAGTTCGCGCACGAGGTCGACGTGCTTGCAGCGGGGCTCGCCGCGCTCGGCATCGCGAAGGGCGACCGCGTCGGCATCTGGTCGCCGAACCGCAGCGAATGGCTGCTCACGCAGTTCGCGACCGCGCGGATCGGCGCGATCCTCGTCAACATCAATCCCGCCTACCGGCTCGCGGAACTCGAATACGCGCTGAACAAGGTCGGCTGCAAGGCGATGATCGCCGCCGAGCGCTTCAAGACGTCCGCGTATGTCGAGATGCTGCAGACCCTCGCGCCGGAACTCGCGACCGCGACGCCGGGCGACCTGCACGCGGCGCGCGTGCCGAGCCTGCGCATGGTCGTGTCGATGGGCGACGTCGCGCCAGCCGGCATGTTCCGCTTCGCGGACGTGATGGCGCGCGGCCGCGAAGCGGTCGATGCGGCCGCGCTCGATGCGCTCGGCGCGACGCTCGCGTCGACCGATCCGATCAATATCCAGTTCACGAGCGGCACGACCGGCAGCCCGAAGGGCGCGACGCTCACGCATCGCAACGTCGTCAACAACGCGCGCTCGATCGCGATGGCGATGCGTTTCAGCGAGCAGGACGCGCTGTGCATTCCGGTGCCGCTGTATCACTGCTTCGGCATGGTGCTGGCCGTGCTCGCGTGCGTGTCGAAGGGCGCGGCGATGGTGTTTCCGGGCGAGGCGTTCGACCCGGTCGCGACGCTCGCGGCGGTGTCGGAGGAGCGCTGCACCGCGCTGCACGGCGTGCCAACGATGTTCATCGCGGAACTCGATCATCCGGAGTTCGCGAAGTTCGACCTGTCGACGCTGCGCACCGGGATCATGGCCGGCTCGCCGTGTCCGATCGAGACGATGAAGCGCGTCGTGTCGCAGATGCATCTGTCGGAGATCACGATCGCGTACGGGATGACCGAGACGAGCCCCGTGTCGTTCCAGAGCTCGACCGACGATCCGCTGGAGAAGCGCACGACGACGGTCGGCCGCATCCAGCCGCATCTCGAAGTGAAGATCGTCGACCCGAGCGGCGAGATCGTGCCGGTCGGCGCGACCGGCGAGCTGTGCACGAAGGGCTATTCGGTGATGCTCGGCTACTGGGACGACGATGCGAAGACGCGCGAAGTGCTGGTCGACGGCTGGATGCATACGGGTGACCTCGCGACGCTCGACGCGGACGGCTACTGCAATATCGTCGGCCGGCTGAAGGACATGGTGATTCGCGGCGGCGAGAACGTGTATCCGCGCGAGATCGAGGAATTCCTGTTTCGGCATCCGAAGATTCAGAGCGCGCAGGTGTTCGGCGTGCCCGATCCGAAATACGGCGAGGAGCTGTGCGCGTGGATCGTGCTGCGCGCGGACGAGCAGATGACCGAGGACGACGTGCGCGCGTTCTGCCAGGGGCAGATTGCCCACTACAAGATCCCGCGCTATGTCCGCTTCGTCGACGAGCTGCCGATGACGGTGACGGGCAAGATCCAGAAGTTCGTGATGCGCGAGCGGATGATCGACGAGCTGAAGCTCGACGTGCAGAAGACGGCCTGACGGTTCGGCGAACGAAGAACGCGGCGCCCCGACGAGGGGCTGCCGCGTTTTCTAAGGACGAAAAAAAGCGGGCTTATTAGCCCGCTAAAAACCACACGCTACGGGGTTAGCGCGAGGAGACCAAAGTTGAAACCGTGTCCGGCGGGGGAGCCGGAAACGACTCCAACAGGGATGCCCCTCGGAAGGGCTTCGGTACGTGACCGACTGGCTCGCAGCGCTTCGCGTCCGCTCACACTTGGCACACGAGACCGCATCCGTGTTGAAACCGTTGAGGCCATTGTGGGCGAATTAATGACCTGTCGCGGTAACAAAGTGTTTCAGGTTGTAACGCCCGCCAGACAAGGCTTTCCGGGATTTTTTGCAGTTTTCGGGATCCTGAAAAAGGTCATTTTTACCCATGTATTCGGCAGAGTTTTCATCGTATGCATACGGTGCGTTTTTCGCGCGTATCCGGCTCGATGAAGCGTTCATTTTCAGGCGAGAAAATGCGTCGAGATCGCGCATCGGCATGAGTCGATTCAATCGTCAGAAAGATTTTGAAACGTGCGCGCGATGCGCGGTAGTCGGCCAATCGGCCAAATGAAGCCGACTTTTCGTTCCGGTGCGATATCGACGGGCGTGCGACGGCGACCGGAACGGGGTCATGCCCGTTATCGGCCGTCGCCGCGCGGGCGGCATGCATCGCCTACTTCAGCCACTTGTCCGAGATCGCCTGGTATTCGCCGGTCGACAGCGCAAGGTGCAGCCACTGGTCGACGTACTGCTGGAACACGACGTCGCCGCGCGGCACCATGTACGCCTTCTCGCCGAACTGGAACGGCTTGTCCGGATGCACCGAGCACAGCCCCGGATTCAGCTTTTGCTGCAGCAGCGTCTCGGACGCATCCGTCACCATCACGTCCGCCTTGCCCGCGAGGATCTGCTTGAAGATCGTCACGTTGTCCGGATAGACGGTCAGGTTCGCATGCGTGAAATGCTGCTTCGCAAAACGCTCGTTGGTGCCGCCCGGGTTCACGATCACGCGCGTGTCGGGCCGGTCGATCTGCGCGACGGTCTGGTACTTGTCGGCGTCCGCGCAGCGCACGATCGCCGTCTTGCCGTCGACCACGTACGGCTGCGTGAAGAACGCGCGCTTCTGCCGCTCGAGTGTGGTCGATACGCCGCCGACCGCGATGTCGCACTTCGCCACGAAGTCGGCGGTCAGGTTCGGCCAGCTCGTCTTCACGTAGTCAGTCTTCACGCCGAGCGATTTCGCGAGCGATTCGGCCATGTCGATGTCGATGCCTTCGAAGCGGCCGTCCGCGCGGTAGTACGAGTACGGTTTGTAGTCGCCCGTCGTGCAGACGCGCAGCGTGCCGCGCGCGAGCACGTCGTCGAGCCGCGACGCGGCGGCGGGGCTGGCTGTCGCGGCCTGCGCATGCGCGGCGCCGCAGCAAAGCAGTGCGGCCGCGGCCGCAGCGATCGTCGCGAGTGTCTTCATCGGTCTCCTCCATGGTTCGGTTCGATAACAGCGTCCGATCATAACGGAGCCATCGCGCGCGTCATATGGCCGCCATCGCACCGGCATGCGCAGCCTGTGCGCGCCGCTCCGGTAAAATGCCGCTTTGCCTTCGCATCGTCGCTCTCACCGTGGCCCATAACCTGCTCAACGACACCTTCCTGCGTGCGCTTCTGCGCGAGCCGACCGACTACACGCCGATCTGGCTGATGCGCCAGGCCGGCCGCTATCTGCCCGAGTACAACGCGACGCGTGCGCGCGCCGGCAGCTTCCTCGGCCTCGCGAAGAATCCCGACTACGCGACCGAAGTGACGCTGCAGCCGCTCGAGCGCTTTCCGCTCGACGCCGCGATCCTGTTCTCGGACATCCTGACGATTCCCGACGCGATGGGCCTCGGCCTCGACTTCCAGGTCGGCGAAGGGCCGAAGTTCGCGCATCCGGTGCGCACCGAGGCCGACGTCGCGAAGCTCGCGGTGCCGGACATCGAGGAGACGCTCGGCTACGTGACCGGCGCCGTGCGCGAGATCCGCCGCGCGCTGACCGACGGCCAGGGCCGCCAGCGCGTGCCGCTGATCGGCTTCTCCGGCAGTCCGTGGACGCTCGCGTGCTACATGGTCGAAGGCGGCGGCTCGGACGACTTCCGTACGGTCAAGTCGATGGCGTATGCGCGCCCCGACCTGATGCACCGGATCCTCGACGTGAACGCGCAGGCGGTGGCCGCGTACCTGAACGCGCAGATCGAAGCGGGCGCGCAGGCCGTGATGATCTTCGACACATGGGGCGGCGCGCTGGCCGACGGTGCATACCAGCGCTATTCGCTCGACTACATCCGCCGCGTGGTCGCGCAGCTCAAGCGCGAGCACGATGGCGAGCGCGTACCGGTGATCACGTTCACGAAGGGCGGCGGGCTGTGGCTCGAGGAAATCGCGTCGACCGGCGTCGATGCGGTCGGGCTCGACTGGACGGTCAATGTCGGCGCCGCGCGCGAACGCGTCGCGGGGCGCGTGGCGCTGCAGGGCAACCTCGACCCGACGATCCTGTTCGCGCCGCCGGCCGTGGTGCGCGAACAGGCGCGCGCGGTGCTCGACAGCTACGGCAACCATCCGGGCCACGTGTTCAACCTCGGGCACGGCATTTCGCAGTTCACGCCGCCCGAACACGTCGCCGAACTCGTCGACGAGGTGCATCGCCACAGCCGCGCGATCCGTAGCGGAGCTGCCGGCTGAATGCAAGCGCGCTCATGCTGCGCTGCGGGATGAGCGCGTTGCGCGGCCGGTGCTAAACAGGGCGCAACCCCGCACCGGATGCCGATTCGATGCTTGTCAAGACTTGACTTATGCACATTTTCCACGTTGCAGCGCGGTAGAGCCCTGTGTCGGTCAATTTACCTCGCTATGATTCGGGAATTTGAATAGCAGCCTTATGGAATAAGGCTCCGCGGGGGCCCGTCGGAGACGGGCAAAAACGCCGCAAAGCACGGCCCCGCGCGCTCCGCGCGCCGCGGATGGCGAGTTCTCAACAAAGTTATCCACAGGCTGGGCAGCGTATTGCGGCGATTCCTAATGCGAATCCAAAACTTAGCGCCGAATCTGAAGTTTTACTTTAAGTTCGCCGCCGCGATGCGGACGCGCGCGCAGGCCGTCTGCGCGACACCCGTCCCGACCGGAGCGCGGTGATGGACGGCACCTATCTGCGGGTTGCACTCGACCATCCGCTCGCGACGCTGTTCGACTATCGCTGCGACGTGCAGCCGGCGCCCGTGCCGGGCACGCTCGTGCAGGTGCCGTTCGGCAGGCGGCAGGCCGTCGGCCTCGTCTGCGAAGTGACGACTCACACCGACGTGCCGCCGTCCCGGCTGCGCGCGATCGACGCCGTCTGCGCCGATCTGCCGCCGCTGTCGGCGGACTGGCTCGCGCTCGTGTCGTTCGCCGCCGACTACTACCAGCGCGGACGCGGCGAAGTGGCGCTGCCGGCGCTGCCGCAGGCACTGCGCGACGCCGGCCGCTGGGGGCGGCTGCTGGCGCCCGAGGTGCGCTACCGGCTGACCGAAGCCGGCCGCGCGGCGCTGCCTGATGCGCTGCCGGCGCGCGGAGCCGCGCTGCGGCGGCTCGCGCAGGCGCTGGCCGACGCCGATTCGCTGACGCTGCCCGATGCGCGCGCGCTGCATCCGAAGGCGGCCGCGACGCTCGACGACTGGGCGGCGCGCGGCTGGGTCGACATCGCGGAAATCGGCTGGGCCGACGCGGCTGTGCCCAAGTCTGTGGATAAGCTGTCGACAACCGGTGGACGAGCTGTGCCGCCGTCGCTCACCGACCAGCAGGCCGAGGCGCTCGACGCGATCCGCGCGGCGCAGGGCTTCGCGCCGTTCCTGCTGCACGGCGTGACGGGCAGCGGCAAGACCGAGGTCTATCTGCATGCGCTCGCGTCGCTGCTCGACGCGCGGCCCGACGCGCAGGCGCTGGTGCTGGTTCCCGAAATCAACCTGACGCCGCAGTTCGAGGCGGCGTTCCGCGCGCGCTTCGCGGGCGCGCTCGCCGACGACGCGATCGTCACGCTGCACAGCGGGCTGGCCGAAGGCGAGCGTGCGCGCAACTGGCTCGCCGCGCATACGGGCCGCGCGCGGATCGTGCTCGGCACGCGTCTCGCGGTGCTCGCGTCGCTGCCGACGCTCGCGCTGATCGTCGTCGACGAGGAGCACGAGCCGGCGTACAAGCAGCAGGAAGGGCTGCGCTATTCGGCGCGCGATCTCGCCGTGTGGCGCGCGAAGCAGCTCGACATCCCGGTCGTGCTCGGCTCCGCGACGCCGTCGCTCGAAAGCTGGTGGCAGGCCGAGCAGGGGCGCTACACGCGGCTCACGCTGTCGCGCCGCGCGGTGGCCGACGCGACGCTGCCGGCCGTGCGGCTGATCGATCTCGAGGAAGAGCGGCGGCGCGGGCGCGCGTCGATGGGCGGGCTGTCGGGGCCGCTGGTCGCGGCGCTGAAGGCGCGGCTCGAGCGCGGCGAGCAAAGTCTCGTGTTCCTGAACCGGCGCGGCTATGCGCCGCAGCTCGCGTGCGACGCGTGCGGCTGGGTCGCGGGCTGCCCGCGCTGCAGTGCGTACGTCGTGCTGCACAAGCCCGAGCACGCGCTGCGCTGCCACCACTGCGGCTGGGAGGCGCGCATTCCACGTTCCTGCCCCGAATGCGGGAACGTCGACATCGCGCCGCTCGGACGCGGCACGCAGCGCATCGAGGAATCGCTCGCCGACGTGGTGCCGGGCGCGCGCGTGCTGCGCATCGACGCGGACAGCACGCGCCGCAAGGGCAGCGCGCAGGCGCTGTTCTCCGACGTGCATGCGGGCGAAGTCGATATCCTGGTCGGCACGCAGATGATCGCGAAGGGGCACGACTTCCAGCGCGTGTCGCTGGTCGGCGTGCTCAATGCCGACACCGCGCTGTTCTCGCACGACTTCCGCGCGAGCGAGCGGCTGTTTGCGCAGCTGATGCAGGTCAGCGGCCGCGCAGGGCGTGCCGGGCTGCCGGGCGAGGTGCTGGTGCAGACGCGCTATCCGCGTCATGCGCTGTACCACGCGCTCGCGCGGCACGATTACGTCGGCTTCGCGAATTCGACGCTCGGCGAGCGCCGCGACGCGCACCTGCCGCCGTTCGTCTACCAGGCGCTGCTGCGCGCCGAAGCGCGCACGCTCGACGCGGCGCTCGCGTTCCTGCAGCAGGCCGCGGCCGCGTTGCCGGGGCTGCCGGGCGCCGATCGCGTGACGGTCTACGACGCGGTGCCGATGACGATCGTCAAGGTCGCGAACGTGCATCGCGCGCAACTGCTGCTCGAAAGCGCGTCGCGCGCCGCGCTGCAGCATGCGCTGCGTGCATGGCAGCCCGAACTGCGCGCGCTGAAGGGCGTGCTGCGCTGGAGCGTCGAGGTCGATCCGCTCGATATCTGATCCGAGCGACGCGAGCGCGCGTCGCTCAGCGCGTTGCGACGGCCGGGTTCGACGCCGCGCGGCGTGCGCGCCGCCATCCGTCGTCGCCGGTTTTCCGTCTGCCGTGCAGCCTGCGCCGACGTGCACAGTGCAACCGTTTTCATCGGCCGGCATCCGTCCCGACGGTTGCACACGCATGCCGAATGTGTCCGATCAGGGAAAACACCGATCCCCATACCGCGGGCAACCCCTAGGTTGCAACTCCGTAAGCCATTGATTATATTGATAAAACTGTTGGTGCAACCTGACTTGAAATTGGGTTGCACCTTTTTATTGCGTGCCGTAGGATTTCGCGCATCCTCTCACGTCATTTCGTCGGACTCGCGCCGGCACACGAACCCACCATGGCAAGCACCACCCTCGGCGTCAAAGTCGACGACCTTCTCCGCTCGCGCCTGAAAGACGCGGCCACGCGTCTCGAACGCACGCCCCACTGGCTGATCAAGCAGGCGATCTTCGCGTATCTCGAACGGATCGAGCACGGCCAGCTGCCGCCCGAACTGTCCGGCCACAGCGGCGTCGCGGATCTCGCCGACGGCCAGGCCGCGGACGGCGACGACGACAACTCGCCGCACCCGTTCCTCGAATTCGCGCAGAACGTGCAGCCGCAATCGGTGCTGCGCGCGGCGATCACGGCCGCGTATCGCCGTCCCGAACCGGAATGCGTGCCGTTCCTGCTCGGCCAGGCGCGGCTGCCCGCCAACCTGCAGGCGGACGTGCAGTCGCTCGCGACCCGGCTGGTCGAGGCGCTGCGCGAGAAAAGCTCGGGCGGCGGCGTCGAAGGGCTGATCCACGAGTTCTCGCTGTCGAGCCAGGAAGGCGTCGCGCTGATGTGCCTCGCCGAAGCGCTGCTGCGCATCCCCGATCGCGCGACGCGCGATGCGCTGATCCGCGACAAGATCAGCAAGGGCGACTGGCGCTCGCACGTCGGCCATGCGCCGTCGCTGTTCGTGAACGCGGCGACCTGGGGCCTGATGATCACCGGCAAGCTCGTGACGACCAACAGCGAAGCGGGCCTGTCGTCGGCGCTCACGCGCCTGATCGGCCGCGGCGGCGAGCCGCTGATCCGCAAGGGCGTCGACATGGCGATGCGCCTGATGGGCGAGCAGTTCGTCACCGGCGAGACGATTTCCGAAGCGCTGGCAAACAGCCGCAAGTACGAGGCGCGCGGGTTCCGCTACTCGTACGACATGCTCGGCGAAGCGGCGACGACCGAAGAGGACGCGCAGCGCTACTACGCGTCGTACGAGCAGGCAATCCACGCGATCGGCAAGGCGGCCGGCGGCCGCGGCATCTACGAAGGCCCCGGCATCTCGATCAAGCTGTCGGCGCTGCACGCGCGCTATTCGCGCTCGCAGCAGGACCGCACGATGAGCGAGCTGCTGCCGCGCGTGCGCGCGCTCGCGCTGCTCGCGCGCCGCTACGACATCGGCCTGAACATCGATGCGGAAGAAGCCGACCGGCTCGAGCTGTCGCTCGACCTGCTCGAAGCGCTGTGCTTCGATCCGGAGCTTGCCGGCTGGAACGGCATCGGCTTCGTCGTGCAGGGCTACCAGAAGCGCTGCCCGTTCGTGATCGACTACCTGATCGATCTCGCGCGCCGCAGCCGCCATCGCCTGATGATCCGCCTCGTGAAGGGCGCGTACTGGGATACCGAAATCAAGCGGGCGCAGGTCGACGGCCTCGAAGGCTATCCGGTCTACACGCGCAAGATCTACACGGACGTGTCGTACCTCGCGTGCGCGAAGAAGCTGCTCGCGGCGCCCGACGCGGTCTACCCGCAGTTCGCGACGCACAACGCGTACACGCTCGCCGCGATCTATCACCTGGCCGGCCAGAACTACTACCCGGGCCAGTACGAATTCCAGTGCCTGCACGGCATGGGCGAGCCGCTGTACGAGGAAGTGACGGGCCGCGACAAGCTGAACCGGCCGTGCCGCGTGTACGCGCCGGTCGGCACGCACGAGACGCTGCTCGCGTATCTGGTGCGCCGTCTGCTCGAAAACGGCGCGAACACGTCGTTCGTGAACCGCATCGCCGACAAGTCGGTCTCGGTGAAGGAGCTGGTTGCCGATCCGGTCGACGAGGCGTCGAAGGTCGTGCCGCTCGGCGCGCCGCACGCGAAGATCCCGCTGCCGCGCAACCTGTACGGCGACGAGCGTCCCAACTCGATGGGCCTCGACCTGTCGAACGAGCATCGCCTCGCGTCGCTGTCGTCCGCGCTGCTCGCGAGCGCACATCACCCGTGGCGCGCGGCGCCGATGCTGGCCGACGACGCGCTCGCCGACGCGCCGGCCCGCGACGTGCGCAATCCGGCGGACCAGCGCGACGTGGTCGGCACCGTCAGCGAGGCGACGGCCGAGCACGTGAGCGCGGCGCTCGCGCACGCGGTCGCGGCCGCGCCGATCTGGCAGGCGACGCCGGTCGATGCGCGCGCCGACTGCCTGGTGCGCGCAGCCGACCTGCTCGAAGCGCAGATGCACACGCTGATGGGCCTGATCGTGCGCGAAGCGGGCAAGTCGCTGCCGAACGCGATCGCCGAGATCCGCGAAGCGGTCGACTTCCTGCGCTACTACGCGGCGCAGATCCGCGGCGAATTCTCGAACGACACGCATCGTCCGCTCGGCCCGGTGGTCTGCATCAGCCCGTGGAACTTCCCGCTCGCGATCTTCATGGGCCAGGTCGCCGCCGCGCTGGCGGCCGGCAACACGGTGCTCGCGAAGCCGGCCGAGCAGACCCCGCTGATCGCCGCGCAGGCCGTGCGCCTGCTGCGCGAGGCCGGCGTGCCGGCCGGCGCGGTGCAACTGCTGCCGGGCGACGGCGAGACCGTCGGCGCGGCGCTGGTCGCCGATCCGCGCACGCGTGCGGTGATGTTCACGGGCTCGACCGAAGTCGCGCGCCTGATCAACAAGACGCTGTCCGCGCGCCTCGACCCGGACGGCAAGCCGATTCCGCTGATCGCCGAAACGGGCGGCCAGAACGCGATGATCGTCGATTCGTCGGCGCTCGCGGAGCAGGTCGTCGCGGACGTGATGCAGTCGTCGTTCGACTCGGCTGGTCAACGATGTTCGGCGCTGCGCGTTCTGTGTCTGCAGGACGATGTCGCGGACCGCACGCTGACGATGCTGAAGGGCGCGATGCAGGAGCTCACGCTCGGCAACCCGGACCGCCTGTCGACGGACGTCGGCCCGGTGATCGACGCCGACGCGAAGCGCACGATCGACGCGCACGTCGCGGCGATGAAGGACAAGGGCCACGCGGTCACGCAGCTGCCGGCGCCCGAGGCCTGCGCGCACGGCACGTTCGTGCCGCCGACGCTGATCGAGATCGGCAGCATCGACGAGCTGAAGCGCGAAGTGTTCGGCCCCGTGCTGCACGTGGTGCGCTATCGCCGCAGCCAGCTCGACAAGCTGCTCGAACAGATCCGCGCGACCGGCTACGGGCTGACGCTCGGCATCCACACGCGGATCGACGAGACGATCGCGCACGTGATTTCGCGCGCGCACGTCGGCAACATCTACGTGAACCGCAACGTGATCGGCGCGGTGGTCGGCGTGCAGCCGTTCGGCGGCGAAGGGCTGTCGGGCACGGGCCCGAAGGCCGGCGGCGCGCTGTACCTGCAGCGCCTGCTCGCGACGCGTCCGTCGGGCCTGCCGCGCTCGCTCGCGCAGACGCTGATCGCGGACGGCACGGTCGAGGGCGACCAGCGCCCGCATCCGGCGGCGGCGCTGACCGCGCTGCGCGACTGGCTGATCGAGCAGCGCGAGCCGGCGCTGGCCGCGCGCTGCGACGGCTATCTCGCGCAGGTGCCGGCCGGCGCGACCGCGGTGCTGACCGGGCCGACGGGCGAGCGAAACACGTATACACTCGGCCCGCGCGGCACGGTGCTGTGTGTCGCGGCGACGCCGTCCGGCGCGCGCGCGCAGTTCGCGGCGGTGCTGGCGACCGGCAACCGCGCGCTGTTCGCCGGCGCGGCGGGCGAGGCGCTGGCGGCCGCGCTGCCGGCCGCGCTGAAGGCGCACGCGGCGGTGCGCAAGCAGGCCGATGCGGCGTTCGACGCGGTGCTGTTCGAAGGCGACAGCGACGAGCTGCAGACGCTGGTGAAGGACGTCGCGCAGCGGCCGGGCCCGATCGTGTCGGTGCAGGGCGTGTCGGTGGGCGCGTTCGAGAACGGCGACGCGGAGGACTACGCGCTCGAGCGGCTGCTGACCGAGCGTTCGGTGAGCGTGAACACGGCCGCGGCGGGCGGCAATGCGAATTTGATGACGATCGGCTGACCATCCTTGCCGCTCGGATCAAACAAAGGAAGCGGCAAGGCGATCCCGAAGCCGCTCCACTTACCCTGGTACCAAGGAGATGCTATGCAACACACGATGAAAAAGCTGGCAGGCGCGACGTTCGTCGCGGTCATGTCGCTGGCGGGGACGGCTCATGCGGATGACGTGAAGATCGGTTACGCAGGGCCGATGACGGGCGCGCAGGCGCACTACGGCAAGGATATGCAGAACGGGATCGTGCTCGCGCTCGACGATTTCAACGCGACCAACCCGAAGATCGGCGGCAAGCCGGTGAAGTTCGTGCTCGACACGCAGGACGACCAGGCCGACCCGCGCACCGGCACGACGGTCGCGCAGAAGCTCGTCGACGACGGCATCAAGGGCATGCTCGGCCACTTCAACTCGGGCACGACGATCCCGGCCTCGCGCATCTACGCGAACGCGGGCATCCCGGAAATCGCGATGGCGACCGCGCCGGAGTACACGCAGCAAGGCTACAAGACGACCTTCCGGATGATGACGTCCGACACGCAGCAGGGCTCGGTGGCGGGCACCTTCGCGTCGAAGGATCTCGGCATGAAGAAGATCGCGATCGTCGACGACCGCACGGCCTACGGCCAGGGTCTCGCCGACCAGTTCGAGAAGGCCGCGAAGGCCGGCGGCGCGACGATCGTCGACCGCGAGTTCACGAACGACAAGGCGGTCGACTTCAAGGCGATCCTGACCAAGCTGAAGGCCGCGAAGCCGGACCTCGTCTACTACGGCGGCGCGGATTCGCAGGCCGCACCGATGGTCAAGCAGATGAAGGCGCTCGGCATCACGGCGCCGCTGATGAGCGGCGAAATGGTGAAGACGCCGACCTTCCTGAAGATCGCGGGCAACGCGGCCGAAGGCACGATCGCATCGCTGGCCGGCCTGCCGCTGGAAGAAATGCCGGGCGGCAAGTCTTACGCGGACAAGTACAAGAAGCGCTTCGGCGAAGACGTGCAGACCTACTCGCCGTACGCGTACGACGGCGCGATGGCGATGCTCAACGCGATGAAGAAGGCCGATTCGACCGATCCGGCGAAGTACCTGCCGGTGCTCGCGAAGACCGACATGGCGGGCGTCACGTCGACGCACGTCGCGTACGACGCGAAGGGCGACCTGAAGAACGGCGGCATCACGATGTACAAGGTCGAGAAGGGCGAGTGGAAGCCGCTGAAGAGCATCGGCGGCAAGTAAGCATTGCGCATGTTGCGGGCGGCGGCGATGTGCCGTCGTCCGGCATGCGGGTAAAAGCCATCGGGCCGTTCGGTCCGGTGGCTTTTTCGTCGGGGTCTCAGTCCGGCTGCTTGCGCAGCAGGAACTTCTGCAGCTTGCCGGTCGGCGTGCGCGGCAGCGCCTGCGCGAACCTGAACTCGCGCGGGATCTTGTACGCGGCGAGCCGCTCGCGGCAGAACGCGCGCAGCGCATCCGCGTCGGCCGCCGCGTTCGCGCGCATCACGACATGCGCGACGACCGTTTCTCCCCACTCGGGATGCGGGACGCCGACGACGGCCGCCTCGGCGATGTCCGGATGTGCGCCGAGCACGTCTTCCACTTCCTTCGAATAGACGTTTTCGCCGCCGGTCACGATCATGTCCTTCAGCCGGTCGACGATGAACAGATAGCCATCCTGATCGATGCGCGCGATGTCGCCGGTGCGGTACCAGCCGCCCGGCGCGAATGCGGCGCGCGTCGCGGCTGCGTCGTCGAGATAGCCGAGCATCATGCTGTCGGCCTTCAGCCAGATCTCGCCGGTTTCGCCGGGCTGCGCGTCGACGCCGTCGAGCCGCACCACGCGCAGGTCGACGCCCGGGCCGCCGTGCCGGCCGATCGAACCGGCCTTCGCGATCTGCTCGTCCGGATACAGCGTCGTGCCGGCCGGGCCCGTCTCCGTCATCCCGTACACCTGGAAGAACGCGTCGCTGCGGTACGCGCGCGCGAGCCGCTCGGCCTGCGCGGCGCCGATCGGGCCGCCGCCGTACAGCCATGCGCGCACGCTCGACAGGTCGAACGCGGCAAAGCCATCGATCGTGTCGAGCGGCAGCGTGTACGACACCGGCGCGCCGAAATACAGCGTGATGCGCTCGCGCTCGATCGCCTGCAGGAAGCGCAACGGATGGTATTCGCGCAGCAGCACGACGGTGCCGCCCGCGACCAGCGTGCCGCCGAACCAGTTGTTCAGCGGCGACGAATGCCAGATCGGCATCGCCATCAGCGTGCGCTCGTTGCGGCCGATGCCGATCGCGAGCGCCGCCGACATCGCCGCGAACGTCACCGTGCGATGGCTGTGCACGCAGCCCTTCGGGCGGCCGGTCGTGCCGGACGTGTAGAGGATCTGCGCGACGTCGCCGTCGGCGGGCTCGATGCCCGCAAGCCCGTCCATCGTCGCGCACATCGTGTCGAAGCCCGGCACGCCGTCGAGCTCGCCTTCGGTCACGAGCCGCCGCGCCGGGTGCACGATGCGTTCGACCACCGGCGCGAGCGCCACGTCGAACAGCAGCACCTTGCTGCGGCTGTGTTCGAGCACGTAGTCGACTTCCGGCGCCTGCAGCTTGTGGTTGATCGGCACGAACGCCGCGCCGAGCCGCCACGCGCCGAACATCAGGTCGACGAAGGCCGGCGTGTTGAAGCACATCGCGGCGACGCGGTCGCCGGCCGCGACGCCGAGCGCGCTCAGTACCGCGGCCGCGCGATGCGAGCGCTCGCGCGCGGCGGCATAGGTGATCGTCTCGGATTCGCTGACGAGGAACGGCTTGCCGGGCGTCGCGCGGGCGGCGCGGTCGAGGGCGGCGACGAGGTTCATCGGGGCTCCTGGGCGAAGGGGCGGCGCGGCGTCAGGCCGGGTAGGCGCGCTGCAGCAGCGCGGCGACGTCGAGCGCGCGCGGCTCGAAGCCGCCCGCGATGCGGCCCCAGTCCGGCGCGGCGAGCCGCGTCGCGACGAACGCGTCGGC